>NZ_JAGTTM010000001.1:0-1050159 GCF_020682665.1 Microbacterium tenebrionis
ACGTGTTACTCACCCGTTCGCCACTAATCCACCCAGCAAGCTGGGCTTCATCGTTCGACTTGCATGTGTTAAGCACGCCGCCAGCGTTCATCCTGAGCCAGGATCAAACTCTCCGTAAAAAAAAGAAGCAAACCAAAACCGGAATAAGGTCAAGGCTGCGAGTTTGAAACTGACCAAAGAGATAAATCATTGCTGACTATCCATTGCCAACCCCCGAAAGGGTTGGTCTTTGATCCAAAGGAATCTCACCCTGCCGAAGCAGAGTCGAGGTTATTTGGCATTTGACAAGTGCACGCTGTTGAGTTCTCAAGGATCGGACGCACCCACGACCCAGTCATCACAACCAGGCCCGCAGGGCAACTTCTCAATCTTACCACCCTCATCCGGCCTGTCAAATCGACGCGCCGACCGGATCTGAGATCCGCTGCGCGGTCGAGATGAACCGCAGAAGAGGTGGAAGCTCCCATTCTAGACGCAAGCGTCGAGAACTCTCAAGTGAGAGATTCGGGAGGTGGTTCTCCGCTTGAGGGGGGTGAGGCTCTGAGCCTCTCCGCTTCCCTGTGGGGCGAACAAGTAATAACTTACGCGGGATCCGGGGTCCGGGCAAATCGAAGCTGTTTCCCCGGCGTGTCGCGCCTGGGATCCGCGGATTCCCGGGCCTGCCGGCATCCCCCGCAACGACAACAGGCCCCCACCGTAACGGTGGAGGCCTGTCGTTCGTGTCAGCGTCAGATGGCGTTGACGTCCAGCGGGATGCCGGGGCCGAACGTGGTCGACACAGCGCCCTTCTGGATGTAACGGCCCTTCGAGCTCGACGGCTTCAGACGCACGATCTCCTCGAGAGCAGCGCCGATGTTCTCGTCCAGCTGCTCAGCCGAGAACGAGGCCTTGCCGACGACGAAGTGCACGTTGGCGTGCTTGTCGACGCGGAACTCGATCTTTCCGCCCTTGATCTCCTCGACGGCCTTGGCCGTGTTGGGGGTCACGGTGCCGGTCTTCGGGTTCGGCATGAGGCCGCGGGGACCGAGCACCTTGCCGAGACGTCCGACCTGGCCCATGAGCTCAGGGGTCGAGACTGCCGAGTCGAAGTCGGTCCAGCCGCCGGCCACCTTCTCGATGAGCTCTGCGCCGCCGACCTCATCGGCACCAGCGGCGATCGCCGCCTCGGCCGCGGGGCCGGTGGCGAAGACGATGACGCGGGCGGTCTTTCCGGTGCCGTGCGGGAGGATGACGGTGCCGCGCACCATCTGGTCCGCCTTGCGCGGGTCGACGGCGAGCTTCAGCGCGACCTCGACGGTCGAGTCGAAATTCGCCGAGCCGGTCTCCTTCGCGAGGGCGACTGCCTCGGTCGGGGTGTAGTAGCGGTCTGCCTCGATCTTCGCGGCGGCAGCCTGATAAGCCTTGGACTTTGCCATGATTATTCCCCTCAGCCCTCGACCGTGATGCCCATGGAGCGGGCGGTGCCGGCGATGATCTTCGAGGCGGCCTCGATGTCGTTCGCGTTCAGGTCGGCCTGCTTGGTCTCAGCGATCTGACGGACCTGGTCCTTGGTGATCTTGCCGACCTTGACGGTGTGCGGCGTGGCCGAGGCCTTCTGCACGCCTGCGGCCTTCTTGATGAGCTCTGCGGCCGGCGGCGTCTTCAGGATGAACGTGAAGCTGCGGTCCTCGTAGACGGTGATCTCGACGGGGATGACGTTGCCGCGCTGCGACTCGGTCGCGGCGTTGTACGCCTTGCAGAACTCCATGATGTTCACGCCGTGCTGACCGAGCGCGGGGCCGATCGGCGGCGCCGGGTTCGCGGCGCCGGCGTTGATCTGGAGCTTGATCAGGCCGGTCACCTTCTTCTTGGGTGCCATTCTCTGTTCCTTTCATCGAGCGGATGCCGGAGCATCCCTCTCCCGCGGATCCGGCATCTCCGGATCGCGGTGCTGCATGCGGGCGCGCCTGAACGCGCACACAAACCAAGCAAGTCTACCTGATCCGGGCAGAATGCCGGAAACGCAGAACGACCGCCCCGAAGGACGGCCGTTCCAGAAGCGTTGTTCAGATCATCTTCGTGACCTGGTCGAACGACAGCTCGACCGGGGTCTCGCGCTCGAAGAGCGACACGAGCACCGTGAGCTTGCCGCTCTCGGGCTTGATCTCGCTGATCGAACCGGGGAGGCCTGCGAACGAGCCCTCCTTGATCGTGATGGTCTCGCCGATCTCGAAGTCCACCTCGGCGACGGCAGGACGCGCGACGGCGACCCCGCCCTTGGACTGGACGTTCTTCGCGGTGGAGACGTCCTTGACCTCGACGAGAGACTTGAGCATGTTGAACGCCTCTTCGAAGCGCAGCGGCGTCGGGTTGTGGGCGTTTCCCACGAAGCCGGTCACACCCGGGGTGTGACGGACGACGGACCAGGTGTCTTCGTTGAGCTCCATGCGCACGAGCACGTAGCCCGGGATGCGCACACGGGTGACCATCTTGCGCTGGCCGTTCTTGATCTCGACGACGTCCTCCATCGGGACCTCGACCTGGTAGATGTCGTCCTCGACCTCGAGCGTGGACTTGCGCTGCTCGATGTTGGCCTTCACCTTGCGCTCGAAGCCGGCGTAGGAGTGGATGACGTACCACTTGCCCGGCATCATCCGCAGGTCCATCCGGAAGGCCTCGTACGGGTCCTCCTCGGAGTCCTCCTCCGACGGACGGTCCTCATCGCCGTTCACGTCGGGGCCGTCGTAGGGCGTGACCTCGTCGGCTGCAGCAGCCTCGAGGTCGGCGGCCTCTTCGGCCGTCGAGTCGTTGAGGACTTCGGCGGCAGCTTCGGTCTCTGCCGTCTGGTCCAGGTTGAGAGCGTCGTTCACGATCGCGTCCGCCTCCGGGTCGTCGATGTCGATGTCTTCGGTGCCCTCATCGTCGGCACTCTCGTCGTCGCCCTCGATGTGCACGGCCTCTCGTTCAGCTGCGGAGGACGCCTTCTCCTCGGCGGAGAGGACGTTGCCCTCCTGCGCCTCGTCGTCCTCGCTGGACTGCTCCGCTGCGGTCGCCCAGTCGGCGTCGTCGGAATATCGTTCAGACACGTTGTTTCTTTCCATTCAGTGCGGACGGTGCCGCAGGAGCATCGCTTACTGCGGCACTCCGAAGACTTGTGACGTCAGCCACGAGAAAGCGGTGTCCAGACCGTACACGAAGGCCATGACGATCACGACGAACACCAGCACCACCGCAGTGAACTTGAACAGTTCCTTGCGGGTCGGCGTGACGACCTTGCGCAGCTCGCCGATGACCTGGCGGAAGAACAGTGCGATCCGCCCGAAGAAGCCGAGCCTCTTCACACCGGCGGCGCCGCCTGCCGCGACGATCTCGGCGCGCGGTTCGTCCTGATCCATCCTGAATGTACCTTTCGTGTGCCAGCGTGGCGCTGACGCGCAGGGCGGACAGGAATCGAACCTGCAACCTGCGGTTTTGGAGACCGCTGCTCTGCCAATTGAGCTACCGCCCTAGAGCCCCGGGAGGCCCTGGGTCTGCGTCCCCCTCGCGCCTGGAGGCACGAGAAAAGGATGCAGACAACTGCCTGTCCAGTGTACGGCATGGTGCGCGGCCCGGCGAACCGGCGGCACCCTTCGAGCGGCTCAGGACCCTTCGACAGGCTCAGGGACCGGGGTATTTCAGAACAGCTGCCGCCAGTTGGCCCGGGCGAGGTCGAGCAGCTCGTCGCCCCGACCCGACATGACGGTGCGGATCGCGTACAGCGCGAATCCCTTGACCTGCTCGGCGGTGATCGCCGGGGGCATGGAGAGTTCCTGCCGCTCAGTGACGACGTCCAGCAGGGCCGGCCCGTCGTGCGCGAGCACCTCGGCGACGGCATCCGGAAGATCCTCGCTGCGCTCGACACGGCGCGCGAAGATGCCGAGCGCCTGGGCGACCGCGGCGAAGTCGGGGTTGTCGAGGTCGGTGCCGTAGGTGACGAATCCCGCGGCCTTCATCTCGAGCTCGACGAAGTTCAGGGATGAGTTGTTCACGACGATCGTCTTGACCGGCAGCCTGTTCTGCGTGAGCGTGATGAGTTCTCCGAGCATCATCGCCAGTCCCCCGTCGCCGGCGAGCGCGACCACCTGACGCTCCGGCTGCGCAGCCTGCGCACCGATGCCGTGCATCAGGGCGTTGGCCATGGAGCCGTGCGTGAAGGATCCGATCAGCCGGCGGCGGCCGTTCATCGTGAGATAGCGCGCCGCCCAGACCGTGGGAGAACCGACGTCGGCTGTGAAGATCGCATCGTCCGACGCCTTCTCGTCGAGGAGGCGGGCGAGGTACTGCGGGTGGATCGGATTCCTGCCCTTGGCGGGCACGGCCAGCTCGTCGAGCTTCGTGCGCGTCTTGCGGTAGTGAGCGACGGCATCGTCGAGGTGCGAGCGGTCGGTCTTCGCCGCGATGCGCGGCAGCAGCGCCTCGGCCGTCGCCCGCACGTCGCCGACGAGACCGAGATCGAGCGGATGCCGCTTGCCGAGCTGCGATCCGCGGATGTCGACCTGGATGGTGGTCGCATCGTCCGGATAGAACTGCGCGTACGGGAAGTCCGATCCGAGCACGAGCAGCGTGTCGGCGGACTCCATCGCCCGGTACCCGGAGGCGAATCCGAGCAGGCCCGTCATACCGACGTCGAACGGGTTGTCGTACTCGATGAACTCCTTGCCGCGCAGCGCGTGCACGACGGGAGCTGCGAGCCGGTCGGCGAGCGCGACGACCGCATCGTGCGCGCCCTCGGCCCCGGCGCCGGCGAGGATCGTGATCCTCTTCGACGCATTGAGCAGCTCGGCCGTCTTCTCGAGCTCGGCGGGGCTCGGCATGACGACCGGATGCGCCCGCTCGATGACGACGGCGCGGTCGTCCTCGATCTCGGAGAGTGCGACGTCGCCCGGGATCACGAGCACGGCTACCCCGCGCTCCTCGATCGCGGCGCGCATCGCGATCTCCATCAGACGCGGCATCTGCGCAGGATCGGCGACGTACTCGGCGTACACGCTGCACTCCCGGAACAGCTCCTGCGGATGCGTCTCCTGGAAGTAGCCGGTCCCGATCTCGGTGGTCGGGATGTGCGCGGCGATCGCGAGCACGGGCACCCGTGACCGCTGGGCGTCGAACAGCCCGTTGATGAGGTGCAGGTTGCCCGGGCCGCACGAGCCCGCGACGACTGCGAGGTCGCCGGTGATGGCGGCATCCGCTGCGGCTGCGAACGCGGCCGACTCCTCGTGACGGACATGCAGCCAGCGGATGGTGCCGTCCTTGCGAAGGGCGTCGGTGAACCCGTTGAGCGAGTCCCCGGGGATGCCGTAGACCCGGTCGATCCGGTTGGCGCGAAGAGTTCGGACGATGTTCTCTGCGACGGTGGCCATGGTTCCGAGCATACGCCCGCCTCACGGAGAGGGGGCGGCCCGGCGTCGTGATCGCGCGAGCCGCCCCCTCTCCGTCAGAGCCCCGGGACTACGCCATCGGGATCAGGGCGTACGTGAGCCAGGCGAGGAGGAACCCGGCGATGCCGAGGACGGTGGTCAGCGGCGTCCATATGCGCAGGCCGTCCTTGACGGACAGACCGAGGTAGCGGGTGACGACCCAGAAGCCCGAGTCGTTCACGTGACTCAGGCCGAGCGCGCCGTAGCCGATCGCCACGGCGACGAGAGCGATGTGGATCGGGTCCAGGCCGAGCACCGCGACGGTCGGCAGCAGCAGACCCGCCGTCGTCGTGATCGCGACGGTCGCAGACCCCTGGGCCGCTCGCATGATGAGCGAGATGAGGAACGCGGCCAGGAGCACCGGCATCCCGCTGCCCGCCATGAGCTCGGCGACCGCGCCGCCGATCCCCGTCTCGGTGAGGATCCTGCCGAACGCACCACCCGCACCGGTGACGAGGATGATGACAGCGGCCGACGGCAGCGCCGATTCCATGACCTCGCCGAGCTTCGCCTGCGACCATCCGCGACGGACGCCGAGGAAGAACATCGCCGCGGCGATCGCGACCATGAGCGCGAAGATCGGCTGGCCGATCATGGCGAGGAAGCCGTTCCAGAAGCTGCCCGCCTCGAATGCCGGAGCGACGGTCGTGCCCAGCATGATGAGCACCAGGGGCAGCAGGATGAGCCCCAGGACGGTGAACGCGCTGGGGGCCTTCTCGCCGTCGCGGAGGCCGGCGTTGAGCGAGGGCGTCTCGGTTCCGAAGCTGTCGAACATCTCCTTGGTCGCCTCGATCATGGCGAACTCGCGTCGGTTGATGACCTTGCCGACCCAGAACGACAGCACAGCCAGCGGGATCGAGATGATCAGCGAGAAGATCAGGACCCAGCCGAGGTCGGCGCCGAGGATCGTCGATCCGCCGACGATGCCCGGGTGCGGAGGGACGGCGACGTGGACGGCGAGCATGATGCCCGCGACAGGGAGCCCGAACTTGATCGGGTTGAGGCCTGCGATCTTCGAGAAGGCGAAGATGATCGGCACGAGGATGATGAAGCCGGCGTCGAAGAACACCGGGATGGCCAGGACGCCGGCGGCGATGACGAGCGCGATGCCGACCCGCTTCGGGCCGAGCCACTTCGTGAATCTGCCTGCGAGCGACTCCGCTCCCCCGGACAGCTCGATGATCTTGCCGAGCATCGAGCCGAGCGCCACGAGCACGGCGACCGAGCCCAGCGTCCCTCCGACTCCGGCGATGATCGCCTGGATGATGCCGAGCTGCTCCGGGGCGTCACCGGAGGCCGGGATCGTCGTCAGGGGCAGGCCCGCGGCGAGGCCGACGAGGATCGAGACGAGGATGAGGGCGTAGAACGCCTGCATCTTGAAGCGGATGATCAGCAGGAGCAGCAGCGCGAGGCCTGCGACGCCGATGGCGATCAGCGCGGGAAGAGGAAGCATCTCTGGATCTCCTCTTTCGGTTTCATGGGCGCGGGTGCGCCCGAGTGGTGGGGTTCGGTGTCAGGAGAGTCGTTCGGGGGCGATCACGCGGATGACGGCGGAGTCGTCGTGCGCACCGAGTCCCTGCGCCTCGCCGAGCAGGAACAGCTGCTCGGCGGCGTTCGCCACGGGAGTGGACAGGTGCGCGGCGCGGGCGGCGTCTCCGACGATGCCCAGGTCCTTGACGAAGATGTCCAGGCGGCTGAGCACCTCGGCGCCCTCCTCGTCGTACGCCTGCAGGGTGCGCGGGCCACGATTGCCGAGCATGAACGAGTTCGCAGCCCCGGCGGTCAGCGCCTCGAGCGTCTTCTCGCGGTCGAGGCCGAGGGCGTCGGCCAGGGCCAGCGCCTCGGCGGCGGCGGCGATGTGCACGCCGCACAGCAGCTGGTTCACGGTCTTCAGCGCCTGGCCGTCACCGGGCTTGTCGCCCACGATCGACAGCGTCGAGGCCAGCTGGTCGAGAACGGGGCGAGCGACCTCGAGCGCCGAGGGCGCAGCGCCGACGACGATGAGCAGGTCGCCCTCGCCGGCGCGGACGGGGCCGCCCGAGAGCGGAGCATCCACGAGCTGCGCACCGTGCTCGGCGAGCTGCTCGGCGATGGCACCGATCCCGTCGGTGCCCACGGTGCTGGTGAGGATCACGACCGCGCCGTCGGCGAGGTGCGAGGCGAGCCCGCTCTCGCCGAACAGGAGGTCGTTGAGCTGAGCGCCGGTGCGGACGGCGACGAGAACGGCCTGGGCGTCGGCGACCGCCTCGGCCGCCGAGCCGGCGGGCTGCACGCCCTGTTCGGCGGCGAGGGCGACACGGGCCTCGGCGATGTCGAAGCCGCGCACCTTGAAGCGCTGGGCGAGGCGGGTGGCCATCGGGAGCCCCATGGCTCCGAGACCGATGACGGCGACGGTGGAGGTCATCTGCGTTCCTTTCGGGTTCATTCTGCGTCGGCGAGCGTCGCGACGACGCGGGCCAGGGAGTCGGTGTCGCCGACGTTGCCGGCGAAGACGATGTACGGGATGCCGACGGCAGGTCCGGTCTGCGGCTGCCACAGCGAGACGATGCCGGGGAGCATCGGTCCGAGCACGGTGGCGCGGCGGATCTCGAGCGCCTCGCTGGCGACGTCGCTGGAGGTGATGCCGCCCTTGGCGATGACGAAGCGCGGCGGGGCGATCGCGAGCACGCGGCGCACGAGGTCGACCACGCCGCTGGAGACCTGACGGGCGATCTCGAGGCTGGCGTCTCCGTCTGCGCCCGTGACGAGCTCGCGCGTGGCGTGCACGATGACCGAGCCGGATGCGAGCGCCTCGGCGACCGCGTGGGCCTGGGAATCCAGGTGCTCCTCGCGGCGGTCATCGAGGAGCTGCCGCACATCGAGCTCGATCGTGACCGTGTCGGGGCGCTGGCGGCGCAGCTCGGCGAGCTGGGCCGTGGTGAGCGGCACGTGGCTGCCGACGACGACGAGCCCGCCGCGGTCGTAGGCGAAGGGGATGTCGGTGGCCGAGACCGGCTCGGCGATCTCCTGGCCGATGTGTGCCCGCACGTACGGAGGACCGGCGCGCAGCAGCACGTCGCGATCGAGGCTGTGCAGAGCGAGCGCGAGGACGCGCATGTCGCTCTCCTCGACGACGTCGACGGCGACGACGGAACCGACCGGCACCGAGCGCAGGAACGACCCGACGGACTCGACGCCGGCGCGGATGATCTCGAGCGTGAGGGCGTCGACCTCGCCGGCGGGGATGCGCCCTTCGGTCTTCTCCGCCACCCAGTCGCGCAGATCCGAGGAGGTGAAGCCGAAGGTCGCGTCCTGCGCGAACGGCGTCTCGCCCACCGGTGTCGCCTCGTCGCCGGTGACCCAGTAGTGCACCGAGTCGACCGTGATGCGTCCGGCGTCCGGGAAGGCAGGGATCAGCAGCGTGAGGGCCGGGGCCTCCCCGCCGTGCGCGACGATCTCGGCTGCGAGCACGTCGGTCTCGAGGGGGAAGTGACCTCGGAGGGTGGAGTCGCCTCGCGAGACGAAGGTCACGTGCTTGCCGGCATCCTTTGCGGCTGCGAGCGCCACGGAGACGACCTCGCGATTGCGCCGTGCGGCCTCCGCCTCGTCGAGCGACCTCGTGTTGGTGAGGACATACACGGCGGGGGCACCGGTCGCGAGGGCGCCGGCGAGGTCCTCGTGCTCCCAGCGCGTGAGCACGGGGAGGTTCGCGACCGACTGCGTGCCGGTCGGGTCATCGTCGAGCACGACGAGGACGCCGTTCGGGTCCAGGGATGCACGGACCTCTGCCGCGCTGAGATCGACCGGGGCCGGGATACCGGCGAGCAGCGCGTCGATGTGCACGAGAACTCCTTCGTTCAGAGGATCTGAGGGAATCGGGACGGGTTATCCGATATCAGATAACGAGCGTACGCCGAATGTCTCACCCACGCAACCGAGTTCGGCCGCCTACTCCCCGAGCGCCCTACTCCCCGAGCACATAGCGCAGCAGGTCGTCGCGCGTCTGGCGCATGTGGCTCGCCATGGCCTCGCGGGCGGCATCCGCCGATCGCGTGCGCATCGCCTCGAGCACCGCGGCGTGCTCCACGAGCGCATGCTCGCGGATCTCGAGTACGGCGCTCGTCTCAGTGCGCGAGTCCTGCAGCATCGTGGTCAGCGGACGGACGGATGCCACGAGGATCCTGTTGTCGGCGGCGGCGAAGATCACGTCGTGGAAGGCGAGGTCGGCATCCACGAACCCCGGGACGTCGCCCTGGTCGTGCGCGGTGCGCATGCGCTCGAGCAGGATCTCGAGCTCGGCGATGTGCTCGGCCGCGGCGCGAGGAGCCGCGAGCTCGGCCGCCCCGGTCTCGAACATCACGCGCATGTCGAGCAGATCCAGCGACGAGCGCCGGCGCGCTCCCCCGCTGCGCGAGTACCGGACGACAGCCTCGAGCCCCGTCCACTCGTCGACCGGCGCGACGCGGTGGCGGCTGCCCGGCACAGGCACGATGACGCCCTGCGCCTGGAGGAGGCGCACCCCCTCGCGCAGCGTCAGCCGGGAGACGCCGAGGAGGGCTGCGAGGTCGGCCTCGGCCGGCAGCGTCTCCCCCGCGACCAGTCGCCCGGCGATGATCTCGTCGAGCAGCCCGTCGACGACGGACTGCGTGCGGGTGATGCGCTCGGGCTTCATGGGGACAACGCTAGCGCGAGCGCGCACGCGCCCCCGCTCACGCCTTGCGGATGAGCTTCTTGTTGACGAACTCGTCCGCGGCGAGCAGACCGAGCTCGCGCGAGGTGCCGCTGCGCTTGACGCCGCCGAAGGGCAGCTCGGGGCTGTCGGCGAGGACGAGGTTGACGTAGACCATGCCGGCCTCGATGCCGTCGGCCACGCGCTCGGCCTGCTCGGCATCCGTCGTGAAGACGTACGATCCGAGCCCGAACGGGGTGCCGTTCGCGATCGCGACGGCGTCCGCCTCGTTTGCCGCGCGGTAGACGACGGCGGCCGGGCCGAACAACTCCTCCTGGTACGCGTCCATGTCGGCTGTGACATCGGCCAGCACGGTCGGCGCGAAGAAGGCGCCTTCGCGCGTGCCGCCGGTCAGCAGCGTGGCGCCCTGGGCGACGGCACGGTCGACCTGCTCCTGCAGGCGCTCGGCCGCCGCCAGCGACGAGAGCGGCCCCAGGATCGTGTCCTCCTGCGTCGGGTCGGTCGCGTCGACGGCGGCGAGCGCGGCGACGAACTTCTCGACAAACGCATCGTAGAGATCGTCGGCGATGATGAACCGCTTGGCGCCGTTGCAGGATTGACCGTTGTTGTCGAGACGTGCGTCGACGGCGTTCTGCACGACGGCATCCAGGTCATCCGTCGAGAGAACGATGAACGGGTCCGAACCGCCGAGCTCCAGCGCGACCTTCTTGAGGTTGCGACCGGCGACCTCGGCGACGGCCGCACCCGCGCGCTCGGATCCGGTCACCGAGACGCCGTGCACGCGCGGATCGGCGATGATCGTCGCCGCCTGCTCGTTGGTCGCATACACGTTGACGTACGCGCCGTCGGGGAGCCCGGCATCCGCGTAGATCCCCTCGATCATGGCCGCCGACTCGGGGCACTGCGGGGCGTGCTTGAGGATGATCGTGTTCCCGATCGCCAGGTTGGGAGCCGCGAACCGGGCGACCTGATACGCCGGGAAGTTCCACGGCATGATGCCCAGCAGCACGCCCAGCGGCGCGCGGCGGATCACCGCGGTTCCGTCGCCGAGGATGTCGAGCGGCTGGTCGCCCGTGATCCGCTCGATGTTGTCGGCGTAGAACTCGATGATGTCCGCGGCGAACTCGACCTCGCCGACCGCAGCAACGATGGGCTTGCCCATCTCCTTCACGATGACCGCACCGAGATCGTCTTTGCGTTCCCGGTGCAGCTCGGCGATGCGGCGGATCACCGCCGCGCGGTCGGCCGGGGACGTCGCGCCCCAGGCGGATGCCGCGGCGTGGGCGCGGGCGACGGCATCCTCGATCTGGGCGTCCGTCGCGGTCTCGTAGGTGGCGACGGTCTCACCGGTGGCGGGGTTGGTCACGGCGTAGTCGGTCATCATCGTCCTCTCGCGGGGTGTGCGGGGTGGTTCAGTTCGGGATCAGGGTGTACTTCGTGGACAGGTACTCGTGGATGCCCTCGAAGCCGCCCTCGCGTCCGACACCGGACTGCTTGACTCCGCCGAACGGAGCTGCGGCGTTGGAGACCACGCCCACGTTCAGACCCATCATGCCCGTCTCGAGGGCGTCGATCATGCGGTGTCCGCGGGCCAGGTCCTCCGTGAAGACGTAGGAGACCAGACCGTACTCGGTGTCGTTCGCCAGGCGCACGGCATCCGCCTCGGTCTCGAAGGTCGCGATGGCGAGCACCGGGCCGAAGATCTCCTCGCGCAGGATGTCGCTGCCCGCGGCCACCTCGGTGACGACGGTGGGCTCGTAGAACGTGCCCTCGCCCTCGACGGCGTTGCCGCCGGTGCGGACCGTCGCGCCGCGCTCGACGGCGTCCTCGACGAGCGCGCGGACCTTGTCGACGGCATCCGCATCGATGAGCGGACCGATCGCGACGCCGTCCTCGGTCCCCCTGCCGATCTTCATGGCCTTCACGCGCTCGGTGATCCGGTCGGCGAACTCGTCGGCGACCGAGGAGTGCACGATGAAACGGTTCGCGGCGGTGCAGGCCTGCCCGATGTTGCGGAACTTGGCGAGCATCGCGCCCTCCACCGCCTTGTCGAGATCGGCGTCCTCGAAGACGACGAACGGCGCGTTGCCGCCGAGCTCCATCGAGACGCGGAGCACGCCGTCGGCCGCCTGCGCGAGCAGCTTGCGGCCCACCTCGGTCGACCCGGTGAACGAGAGCTTCCGCAGCCGCGGGTCGGCGATGATCGGCGCCGAGAGCTTCGACGACGACGAGGTCTGCACGACGTTGACGACGCCTGCCGGCAGGCCCGCCTGCTCGAGGAGCTTCGTGAAGAGGATCGTCGTCAGCGGCGTCAGTGCCGCCGGCTTGATGACGACCGTGCAGCCCGCAGCGAGCGCCGGCGCGATCTTGCGCGTGGCCATCGCGAACGGGAAGTTCCACGGGGTGATGAAGAACGAGAGGCCCACCGGGCGCTGCGACACGATCATGCGCCCCGTGCCCTCGGGGTTCTGCCCGTAACGGCCGCTGATGCGCACGGCCTCCTCGCTGAACCAGCGCAGGAACTCCCCGCCGTAGGCGACCTCGCCCCGCGCCTCGGCAAGCGGCTTGCCCATCTCCAGCGTCATCAGCAGCGCGAGGTCCTCCTTGTGCTCCTGCACGAGGTCGAACGCACGGCGCAGGATGTCGCTGCGGGTGCGGGCGGGCGTCGCCGCCCACTCGTCCTGCGCAGCGGCCGCGGCGTCCAGGGCGCGGATGCCGTCCTCGGCGGTCGCGTCGGCGATCGAGCGGATGACGGCCCCGGTGGCCGGGTCGTGCACGTCGAAGGTGCGGCCGCCGGTCGCGGGCGCCCACTCGCCGCCGATGTACAGACCGGTGGGGATGCTGTCGAGCAGCGTCTTCTCGTCGGATGCGGTGATGCTCATGGACACTCCAGGTTCTCGGGCGTTGCGGACGTTGCGGGGCGGATCAGACGGCGGCGAGGGCGCCGGCGACGACGTCGAGGCCCTCGTTGAGCAGCTCGTCGCCGATGGACAGCGGGGGCAGGAAGCGGATGACGTTGCCGAACGTGCCGCAGGTCAGCACGATCACGCCCTCGGCGATGCACGCCTTGGCCACGGCACCCGCGAGTGCGGCATCCGGCGCCTTCGTGGCCGGGTCGACGAACTCGATCGCCGTCATCGCGCCGCGGCCGCGGACGTCGCCGATGCGGGAGTCCGCGGCGGCCAGGGCGTTCAGACGCTCGCGCAGCAGCGCGCCGATCTGCTGGGCGCGCTCGACCATTCCGTCGTTCTCGAACACGTCGATCGCGGCGAGGGCTGCGGCGCACGCGATGGGGTTGCCGCCGTAGGTGCCGCCGAGGCCTCCGGCGTGCGCGGCATCCATGATCTCGGCGCGGCCGGTGACGGCGGCGAGTGGAAGGCCTGCGGCGATGCCCTTGGCCGTGGTGACGAGGTCGGGCTCGATGCCGAACTGCTCCGAGGCGAACATCGTGCCGGTGCGGGCGAAGCCGGTCTGCACCTCGTCGGCGATGAACACCACGCCGTTCGCGCGGCACCACTCCGCGAGCGCGGGCAGGAATCCGTCCGCCGGGACGATGAACCCGCCCTCGCCCTGGATCGGCTCGATGATGACGGCCGCGAGGTTCTCGGCGCCGACCTGCTTCTCGATCTGCGTGATGGCGCGGGTGGCGGCATCCGCCCCGGACAGCCCGTCGCGGAACGGGTACGACAGCGGCGCGCGGTAGACCTCGGGGGCGAACGGACCGAATCCGCTCTTGTACGGCATCGCCTTGGCGGTCAGCGCCATGGTGAGGTTCGTGCGGCCGTGATAGCCGTGCTCGAAGGCGACGACGGCCTGACGACCGGTGTGCTTGCGGGCGATCTTGATCGCGTTCTCGACGGCCTCGGCACCGGAGTTGAACAGCGCGGTCTTCTTGGCGAAGCCGCCGGGGGTGAGCCGGTTCAGTGCCTCGGCGACCTCGATGTACGACTCGTAGGGCGAGATCATGAAGCAGGTGTGCGTGAACTGCGCGGCCTGCGCGGCGACGGCTGCGGCGACCTTGGGGTGCGCGTTGCCGACCGAGGTGACGGCGATGCCGGAGCCCAGGTCGATGAGGGAGTTGCCGTCGGCATCGACGACGATGCCACCGCCGGCCGCGACCGCGGCGATCGGTACCGTGTGCGCGACACCGGCGGGGACGGCATCCGTCTTGCGGGCGAGGATCTCGGCCGAACGCGGGCCGGGCAGCGGAGTGACCAGGCGGCGCTCCTGGGCGAGGGCCGGGCCGCCGGCGGGGATGGTGTCGAGGAGGGGCATATCGCGAGCGTATTCCGGTCGATTCCCGGATGCATTCGCCGAACTGTACAATTTCGGCAACTTGTTCACCCGATTGGACATCGATGCCGGACCCATCACTGCGCGAGCTCCTGCGCGACCCCGCGCTTGCCCTGCGCCTCGTCTCCGGATCCGACGAGGCGGTGGATCGCCCACTGCGGTGGGTGCACTCCACGGACCTCGCCGACCCGACGCCGTTCCTGGCCGACGACCTCGCGCTTCTGACGACGGGTGGCCAGTTCGACGGGCAGACGTCCCCCGCGGAATACGTCGATCGGCTCGCCGCGCGCGGCATCGCCGGGCTCGGCTTCGGCACGGGAGTGCGGCATCCTGAGGTGCCTGTTGCACTTGTCGCGGCATGCGCAAGCGTCGGACTCCCCCTGTTCGAGGTGCCGTACGCGACGCCGTTCATCGCCGTCGCCCGCGCTCACGCCGAGGCGGTCGCCGCGCAGGCGTTCGCCCGCCGCAGCTGGGCGCTCGACACGCAGCGCGCACTCGCCGCTGCAGCGCTGCGTCCGCACGGGCTCGTCGCGATCATCGCCGAGCTCGGCCGACGCCTCGACGCCTGGGTGGCGATGTTCGACGCCGCCGGCGCACTGACGCTGGAGCATCCCCCCGGCGGCATCTCCCCCGCCGCCCGCGCCGAGCTCGACGGGCACGTCTCGGACGTCCTCGCCCGGGGCGCGGAAGCCGGCCGGTCGGTCGTGCTCGACGGGCACGCCGTGCAGCTGTTCACCCTCGGCCGCTCACGGGGCCTGCGCGGTGCGATCGCGATCGCCGCGCCGGGCCTGGACTCGGAGGCACGCGCCGTCGTCACCTCGGTGATCGCTATGGCCGGCCTCGCCCTCGAGCAGACCGAGGAGCTCGAAGACGCCCGCCGGCGTCTGCACACCCAGCTGCTTGTGTCCCTCCTCGCCGACGACGACGCCCTCGCCCGGCGGGTGCTCGGAACGCTCCCCGCGTCGCCGGTCATCGTCGCCGTTGCGCCGGATGCCGCCCCAGGGGCGCTCGAGGAGTGGTGGGAGCGGCGGCGGGCCGAGCGCGGCTCCCGCGCGTTCCTGGCGAGCTCGCCGGAGGGCGTCGTCGTGTGCCTTCCCGATGCGGATGCCGCGCTGCTCGACGAAGCCGCCGAGCGTTTCGGCATCCGCATCGGCACGTCGGAGGGTGTCGACTACACGGCGTTCTCGCACGCGCACGGGCAGGCGCTCAGCGCGCTGCGCCGCGGCGAGCCTGGCGTGACCCGCTTCGCTGAGGCATCGGCGTCCGGCATCCTCGCCGCCCTGCGCACGGACGATGCCGGGCTCGTGGCGCAGTCCCGGCTCGCGCCGCTGCGCGCTGCGGACCCCGACCTCGAGCACACGCTTCGCGTCTGGCTCGAGCACGACGCGCGTCTGGATCCGGCGGCATCCGCCCTCGGCATCCATCGCCACACCCTGCGCTCGCGCGTCGCGCAGGCGTCGCGCCTGCTCGCCCTCGACCTGTCGGCGTTTCCGGCGCGCGCCGAGCTGTGGGCGCTGCTGCAGGCCTCCCCGACCGCCTGAGAGTTGCACTGCGCGGCGAGACGGCGCGTGCCAGCATCCGTCTCGTACGGCAGCGGCATTCTCGCGGTCAGCCTTGCTCGGCGCCGCGGGCGAACAGCACGCGGACGCAGCCCCAGCCCATCAGCCCCACCCCGGCCACGACGCACACGACGCCGAGCAGCCACATGCCGTCCTCCCAGTACACGTAGCCCTGCTCCATGGTGCGGATGAAGCGCCCGAGATACTCCGGGAAGTCGGCGATGCTGCGCCCCTCGCCGAACGCCCACAGGATGATGCCCAGCGTCGTCGCCCCGAGACCGCAGAACACGAACGCCGTGGTCGAGAACTGCTTCGCCCCCTCGACCTTCTCGATGTGCGAGCCCTGCGCCGCGATCTGCGGGGCGCGGATCGAGATCACCGGCAGCGCGATGATGAGGGCGACGGCGAGCGGGATGCACATGCCGATCGCGTAGCCGCCCAACGGCACGAGCAGCAGCTGGGTGGCGAAGCCTTCGTTCCACCAGTAGTGGAACCCGCCGTTGAGGCTCTTGGCCTCCGTGATCGTGTCACGAACGCCGGGGAATGCCACGACGATCGCCTGGATCACGCCCACGGGGATCGCGACGAGCGCCGGCGCGATGATGCAGGCGGAGACCAGGCGCAGCAGGACGGTGCCGATATGCGCGAGCCGCTTCCATGTGACCTCGAGCATGAACCAGCCCGCATAGATCCCCGGGGAGGCGACGATGAAATTGCCCCAGAACCGGTTCCCGTCGGCATCCGTCATCGAATCGAAGACGCCCCACGCAGCGAGCGCGATCGCCGCGATGAGAACCACGAGGCTGACCCCGCTGACCATCGAGCGCAGCTCGTCTCTCCACAGGCGCGCATCGGATTCGGCATCCGGCACGACGGTCATGGCATCCCCTCCCGAAGTCACGACGTCGCCAGGTTAGCGCGACGCGCGCGCATCGTTAGGGTTGCATGCGTGAGTTGGACGCTGCGCCCGTGCCGGATCGAGGATGCCGACTGGATCGTCGAGCTGCGCGCGACCGTGCTCCGCGACGACCTCGAACGGCTCGGACGCTTCGACCCGGTGCGCGTGCGGGAGCGGTTCCGCGCAGCTTTCGACCCGGCCTCCACCCGGGTGGTCGTCGTCGACGGCAGGGATGCCGGATCCATCGCGGTCCGCGTCGCCGAGGACGCCACCTGGATCGAGCACTTCTACCTGGATGCGGCCGTGCAGGGCCGCGGCGTCGGCAGCGGCATCCTGGATGTCGTCCTGCGCGCGCCCGGCACCTACCGCCTGAACGTGCTGCAGGGCAGCCCGGCGCGGCGCCTGTACGAGCGGCACGGCTTCGAGCCGTACGAGGAGGACGAGATCGACGTCTACATGACCCGGCTCGTCTGACGTCCGCCCGGCGTGGCGCCCGGCTCCCGGCTCAGCGCGGGGCGTGCGCCTCGAGGAACTCGTACACGTCGGTCGTGTCGACACCGGGGAACGAACCCGTCGGAAGGGTCGCCAGCAGCGTTCGCGGCGTCTTCACGTTCGGCCAGGACTGCTCGCGCCAGCGCTCTTCGAGGTCGGCGGGCGCACGGCGGCAGCATACCTCGACCGAGTGCTTCGAGACGCCGCGGTGCGGGGTGTCCCGGCCGACGAACCACTTGGTGTCGTCGAAGCGCACCCCGACGCTCACCGAGTGCAGGCCCTCACTGGATGCCTCGACGCGGGCGGTGCACCAGTAGGTGCCGTTGCCCGTGTCGGTGTACTGGTAGTACGGGTTGAAGCGGTCGTCCTCGTCGAACACGACCCGGCTCGTCCACCGCCGGCAGCACATCTGCCCCTCGATCGCGCCCAGGCGGTCGGTCGGGAAGTTGACGTCGTCGTTCTCGTAGGCCTTCGTGATCGTGCCGGACTCGTGCACCTTGAGGAAGTGCACCGGGATGTCCAGGTGCCGGGTGGCGAGGTTCGTGAAGCGGTGCGCCGCCGTCTCGTACGAGACCGAGTACGCGTCGCGGAGATCTTCGATCGAGATCGCCCGGCGCTCCTTGGCAGCCTTCAGGCTCGGCACGACGTGCGATTCGGGAATCATCAGCGCCCCGGTGAGATAGTTCGTCTCGACCCGCTGGCGCAGGAACTCGGCGTAGCTGTGCGGTTCGGCGTGGCCGAGGATCCGGCTGGACAGGGCCTGCAGCACGGAGGTGCGGGCGTCGCCCTTGGCCTGGATGCTGGTGGAGAGGTAGAGCCGCCCGTTGGCCAGGTCGGCGACCGAGCGCGTGGTCTGCGGCAGGTCGGGCGCGTAGTGCAGCGTGAATCCGAGGTACGCGGCGATCTCGGATGCCGTGCGCTGGGTCAGCGGCCCACCAGGGTGCCCGACGGCCGTGAGGATGCGCGACGCATGCTCCTCGAGGTCTTCGAAGTAGTTGTCCTGGCTGCGCATGAGATGGCGCAGCTCGACATTCGCGCGGCGGGCCTCCTCCGGCGTCGCCGCGCGCTCGTCCTTCAGACGGTCGATCTCGCCGTGCAGCGCGAGCAGGGCCTTCAGCGCCTCGGTCGGCACCGTCTTCGCGATGCGGAACGGCTCGATGCCGAGCGCCTGGAAGGTCTGTCCCTTCATCGCGCGCTCGAGTGCGATCTCGGCCGCGCTGCGCTCGTCGAGCGGCTCGCCCTCGAGCAGGGCGTCGATGGTGACGCCGAGGGCGCGGGCGATCGCCTGCAGCTGCGTGAGCTTGGGCTCGCGCTTGCCCGTCTCGATCATCGACATCTGGCTCGGGGCGCGGTCGACGGCCGATGCCAGGTCGTCGAGCGTCATGCCCCGGGCGGTGCGCAGCTGCCGGATGCGGCGGCCGATCGTGAGGGCATCGGTGTCTTCTGCAACGTCAGCGGTGCTCATGGCGCAATTCTGTCACGAAAGCAGAAGTTTCGAAATTCTTCACCCCGGGAATGGCGTTCGGAGCGCTTGAACTTCACGCAGAGTAGGTGACACGCCTCGATCGCCCATCGCTTACACCAGAGCATCCGGGCCGACAGACACCCGCAACCGTCTCAACGCAAGGATCCAGATCATGACCACTCCCACCGCTCCTCCGACCACCGCCGGACCGACCACCGCTCCGACCCAGACCATCCAGCAGGGCCCCGCCCTGACGGTCACGGGTCCCATGCGCGATCGGTTCGACGAGATCCTCACACCGGAGGCGATCGCGTTCCTCACCGAGCTGCACCACCGCTTCGCGAACCGCCGGCACGACCGCATGGCCGACCGTCTGCGCCGCCGCTTCGAGATCGGTAGCGGCCACGACCCGCAGTTCCGCGACGACACCCGGCACATCCGCGAGGACGCCGACTGGCGCGTCGCCGGCGCCGGCCCCGGCCTCGAGGACCGCCGTGTGGAGATCACCGGTCCCACGGACCCGAAGATGACGATCAACGCGCTCAACTCCGGCGCCCGCGTCTGGCTCGCCGACCAGGAGGATGCCACCAGCCCCACCTGGCAGAACGTCATCGGCGGCCAGCTGTCGCTGCGCGACGCGATCCGCGGCGAACTGAGCTTCACCTCCCCCGAGGGCAAGCGCTACGAGGTCACCGCCGAGCGCACCCCGACCATCGTGATGCGCCCACGCGGCTGGCACCTCGTCGAGAAGCACCTGACGTTCATCGACCGCACGGGCCGCAGCATGGCGGCATCCGGTTCGCTCGTCGACTTCGGCCTGTACTTCTTCCACAACGCCCAGGCGCTCATCGACGGCGGACGCGGACCGTACTTCTACATCGCGAAGCTCGAGTCCAGCGAAGAGGCCAAGCTCTGGGATGACGTCTTCACGTTCGCCGAGGAGTACATCGGCATCGAGCACGGCACGATCCGCGCGACCGTGCTCATCGAGACGCTGCCCGCGGCTTTCGAGATGGACGAGATCCTGTACGAGCTGCGCGACCACTGCGCGGGCCTGAACGCCGGACGCTGGGACTACATCTTCTCGATCATCAAGAACTACCGCGGCCGCGGCGCCCGGTTCGTGCTTCCCGACCGCAGCGAGATCACCATGACCGTTCCGTTCATGCGGGCGTACACCGAGCTGCTGGTGCAGACCTGCCACAAGCGCGGCGCCTTCGCGATCGGCGGCATGAGCGCGTTCATCCCCAACCGTCGCGACCCCGAAGTGACGGCCGCGGCCGTGGAGAAGGTCTCCGCGGACAAGAAGCGCGAGGCCGGAGACGGCTTCGACGGCACGTGGGTCGCGCACCCCGACCTGATCCCCACGGCACAGGCCGAGTTCGACGCCGTGCTCGGCGACCGCCCGAATCAGGTCGACCGCCAGCGCGACGACGTGAACGTGAAGGCATCCGATCTGCTCGACCTGCGCATCGGCCGCCCGATCACCGCCCAGGGCGTGCGCGACAACGTCTCCGTGGCCATCCGCTACATCGAGGCGTGGCTGCGCGGCCTCGGCGCCGTCGCGATCGACAACCTCATGGAGGATGCGGCGACCGCCGAGATCTCACGCTCGCAGGTATGGCAGTGGATCCACCAGGACCGGTCGACCGACGACGGCACCCCCATCACCGCCGAGTACGTCGAGGGCCTGATCACCGAGGTGCTCGCGCAGACCACGCGCTCGGCGGGCGACCGCTACGACGAGGCGGCCGACATCTTCCGCGAGGTGTCGCTGGGGACGGAGTTCCCCGCGTTCTTGACGCTGTCGGCGTACTCGAAGTTCCTGGTCGAACAGGACTGACCGCGACGCACGCGCTCAACCCCGGGCACAGCTTCGGACGACGCAGTCGTCCGAAGCTGTGCCCGGCGGGCTGCGTCGGCCCGGCGGGCTGTCGCGGTCAGGCGATCTCGCCCGCAGCGACCGTCTCGGCCAGCGCGTGCACACGGGCGAGGTGGTGCGCGCTGTAGAAGTCCGCGTCGGTGAGGCGCGCAGCATCCGCCTCCGCAGGCTCGGCGTGCGCCGCGACCGCGACCACGGCGAGCGCGTGCATCCAGCCGCCCGAGAGTGTACCGAGCAGCATGAGGTACGGGACGCTCACGGCCGAGGCATCCCGGCCCGGGCCGAAGGCGAGCAGGGCGTCGGTGGCACGCCGCGCGGCATCCACCGTGCGCGCGAGACGGTCTGCGATGCGAACCGCCACAGCGCCCTCGGTCGCCCGCAGTGCGGCGGTGGTCTCGTCGATCTGCGCGAAGAGGGCACCGACGGTCGAGCCGCCGTCGCGCAGCACCTTGCGCCCGATGAGGTCGTTGGACTGGATCGCCGTCGTTCCCTCGTAGATCGGGATGATGCGCGCGTCGCGGTAGTGCTGGGCTGCGCCGGTCTCCTCGACGAAGCCCATGCCGCCGTAGACCTGGATCCCGTCGCTCGTGACGCGCAGCGCCTCTTCGCTCGTCCACCCCTTGAGGATCGGAACGAACAGCTCAGCCATCGGCAGCACGGCCTCGTCACCGGCCGCGCGGTCGAACAGGTCGCCGACGTGCACGGCGAGTGCTCGCATCGCGAACACCTGGCTCGACATGGAGCGCAGGATGCGGCGCACGTCGGGGTGCTCGGCGATCGGAGCGCCGGCGGGCCTGTCCTGGACCGATCCCTGCAGGCGTCCGGCGGCGTAGTCCGCAGCGCCCTGGTAGGCACGGTCGGAGATGCCGGTCGCCTGGTGACCCATGCCGACGCGGGCCGAGTTCATCATCACGAACATGCCCGCGAGGCCGCCGTGGAGTTCTCCGACGAGGTAGCCGGTGGCGTCCTCGTAGGACAGCACGCAGGTGGGGCTCGCGTGGATGCCGATCTTGTGCTCGATGGCGACGGTCTCGACGCGGTTGCGCTCACCCAGCGAGCCGTCCGCGTTCACGAGCGTGCGCGGTGCGACGAAGAGCGAGAGTCCCTTGGCGCCGTCCGGCGCACCAGGGGTCCGGGCGAGGACCAGGTGCACGATGTTCGAGGCCACGTCGTGGTCGCCCCAGGTGATGAAGATCTTCTGTCCGCTGATCGAGTACGTGCCGTCTTCGCGCGGAGTCGCCGTGGTGCGGATCGCTCCGAGGTCGCTGCCCGCCTCGGGCTCGGTGAGGTTCATCGTCCCGGTCCACTCGCCGCTGACGAGTTTGGTCAGGTACGTCTCGCGCAGTTCATCGGATGCCGCGGCGTCGAGTGCGTGGATCGCCCCTGCGCTCAGCATCCAGCACAGGGCGAACGCCATGTTGGCGCCGTTCCAGATCTCGCCGAGGCCGGCTCCGATCGACTCGGGCAGCCCGTCGCCGCCTGCGGACTCCGGCGCGGTCGCGCTGACCCAGCCCGCCTCGACGAGCGCCTGGTAGGCCTCCGCGAATCCGTCGGGCAGATGCACCTCGCCGTTCTCGAGGCGCGCGCCGATCCGGTCGCCTGCGCGGTCGAGCGGCGCGAGCACCTCGGCTGCGAACTCGCCGGCGCCCGCGATGATCTCGACGGCGTCGTCGGCGGTGATCGCTCCACCGGATGCCGCGGCGACGATGTCGCGGCCGAAGGCCTCGCGGTAGAGGAAGGCGTAGTCCGCGATCGGGGGGACGTACGGGGTGGCTGCGCTCATCGTTCACTCCTGAGTAGACGGTACGAGACTGAGAATCATTGTAGCTGGGACTCAGTCTCACAACCAGAGCACGTCTCACGGCTTCGGAACGGCCCGAGTACCATCTGAGGTGTGACCGAACGCGCACCTCTCTCCCGCAAGCTGTCCGCCATCGCCGAGTCGGCGACGCTCAAGGTCGATGCCAAGGCCAAGGCGCTCAAGGCCGACGGCAAGGCCGTCATCTCCTACGCCGCCGGCGAGCCCGACTTCGCGACGCCGCAGTTCATCGTGGATGCCGCAGCCGAGGCTCTGAAGGATCCGGCGAACTTCCGGTACACCCCCGCCCCGGGCCTCCCGGCGCTGCGTGAGGCGATCGCGGCCAAGACGCTGCGCGACTCGGGGCTCGAGGTCTCCCCCAGCCAGGTGATCGTCACCAACGGCGGCAAGCAGTCGGTCTACCAGGCGTTCCAGGCCGTCGTGAACCCCGGCGACGAGGTGCTCCTGCCCGCTCCGTACTGGACCACCTATCCCGAGGCGATCCGGCTGGCCGACGGCATCCCGGTCGAGGTCTTCGCCGGGGCCGACCAGGACTACAAGGTGACGGTCGAGCAGCTCGAGGCCGCGCGCACCTCACGCACGACGGTCTTGGTGTTCGTCTCGCCGTCGAATCCGACCGGTTCGGTCTACACCGCCGAGGAGACCCGTGCGATCGGCGAGTGGGCGCTCGAGCACGGCATCTGGATCATCTCGGATGAGATCTACCAGAACCTCACCTACGAGGGCGTCAAGGCGACGTCGATCGTCGAGGCGGTGCCGGATGTCGCGGGCCAGACGATCCTCGTCAACGGCGTCGCCAAGACCTACGCGATGACGGGATGGCGCGTCGGCTGGATGGTCGGCCCCGCCGACGCCATCAAGGTCGCCGGCAACCTGCAGTCGCACCTGTCGAGCAACGTCAACAACATCGCACAGAAGGCGGCGATCGCAGCCCTCAGCGGGCCGCAGACCGAAGCCGAGCAGTTCCGCGAGGCTTTCGACCGCCGCCGGAAGCTCATCGTCTCCGAACTGTCGAAGATCGACGGCGTGCGCGTTCCGAATCCCCTCGGCGCGTTCTACGTCTATCCCGATGTGCAGGGACTGCTCGGCCGCACCTGGGCCGGGCGCACCCCGACCACGTCGCTCGAGCTCGCCGATCTCATCCTCGACGAGGCCGAGGTCGCCGTGGTCCCGGGCGAGGCGTTCGGCCCGTCCGGATACCTGCGCCTGTCGTACGCCCTCGGCGACGACCAGCTACTCGAGGGCGTGCAGCGGCTGCAGCACCTGTTCGCGTAGCACCCGCGTCAGGACTCCTGGTACCCGATCAGCCAGCGGATGCCGTAACGATCCGTGACCTGCCCGTCGTAGTCACCCCAGGGTCGCTTCTGCAGCCCGTCGGTGATCGTGCCGCCCTCGCCGAGCGCGGCGAACCACTGCTGCAGCGTCTCAGCATCGGCGGTGCCGAGCAGAGAGAACATCGCACCGACGATGTGCACGGCATCCTCGTCGCCCGCGGCATCCGAGGCGAAGACCTGCACCGCACCGTTCAGCGCACCGTGCGCGATCGCATCGCCCGGACCATCGGTGCGACCGAACTGCTCATACGTGAACAGTTGCAGCTCTCCGCCGAAGACGCCCTGGTAGAAGGTCAGCGCCTCGGCGGCGGTGCCGGGAAAGAAGAGGTAGGGGACGAGTCCGCTCATCCCGCCACGCTATCCCTACAGCTCGACGCCGACGAGCACCGGCTCGGGCTGCAGCAGCAGACCGAACTCTGAATGCACCCGGGCCTGGATGTACCGGGCGAGCTCGGCCAGCTCGCCCGCCGTCGCTCCGCCGCGGTTGGTGAGCGCCAGCGCGTGTTTTGTCGAGATGCCGGCGCGCGAACGCGGCAGCCGGAATCCCTTGCGGATGCCGGAGTTCTCGATCAGCCACGCGGCGCTGACCTTGACGTCGGGGCGCGTCGTCCTCGCGGGCGGAACATAGCCGTCGAACGACTCGAGCGGGATCACGGTGGCGGCATCCTGATCGGGTTCGACCGGCCAGCGCGGGCACTCCGGCGGGAGCTGGGCGGCTACCGTCTCGGGCACGATGAGGTTCTGGAAGAACGACCCGGCGCTGGTCGTGTCGGGGTCGTCGGGGTTCAGCAGCATCCCCTTGGCCGCCCTGGTCGCGCGGATCCGCTCGCGGACGTCGGCGAGCGAGACGCGCTCGCCGGCGCTGATCCCCAGGGCGCGCCGCAGCTGCTCACCTCCGATCGGGCGTCCGGCCTCGCCGACCTCCGCGAGGTCGAGCGTCACCGAGAGGATGACGGCTCGGCGGATCGGCGCTCCACCGTAGTGATGCTTGAGCACAGATGTGCGGAAGCCCAGTCCGAGTTCGGATGCCGGTACGGTCTGCACCTCGCCGGTGGACTCGTCGATGAGGTCGACCTCGACGAGGGTCTCCTGGATCTCCTGTCCGTACGCGCCCACGTTCTGCACGGGGGCCGCTCCGACGGTGCCCGGGATGCCGCTCATCGCCTCGATGCCCGCGAGACCGTGGGCGACCGTATAGGCGACGAGGTCGTCCCAGTTGTGTCCGGCCTGCACCCGGAGCCGCACGCGGCCGGGATGCGGCGACGGGAGCCGTTCGATGCCGGTCGTCAGGACGCGGATGACGGTGCCCTCGAACGGCTCGTCGCCGACGAAGAGATTCGACCCGCCGCCGAGCACGAACCATTCATCCCCGCGCGACCACGTGTCGCGGAGCGACTCGACGAGCTCGTCCGTGGTCGTGGCATCCAGCATCCGCTCTGGCGCGGCGCCGGTGCGCAGCGTCGTGAGGTCCGCGAGGCGCGCGGGCGCGATCTCGGCCATCAGAGCGCGACGCGCAGCTGCGCCTTGAGGAGCACCGTGGTGTCGGCGTGGTTCACCGTCAGATCGATGCGCGCGGACGCCTCGTCGACCGCGCCGACCTTCGCGAGCACGGACACGTCGGCGCCGTCCTGGGGGTCGACGACGACGGGGCGGGTGAACCGCACGCCGTAGTCGGTGATGCTCGCGGTGTCGCCGAGCGCGGCGACGACGACGGACGAGGCGAGCCCCATCGTGAGCATCCCGTGGGCGAGGACGCCGGGCAGCCCGACGGAGGCCGCGACGTCATCGCGGTAGTGGATCGGGTTGAAGTCGCCCGACGCACCGGCGTAGCGGACGAGGGACTCGCGGGTGAGATGGACGGTGCGCTCGGCGATCACGTCTCCGACCTCGTACGTCATGCCGTCGCCTCCTCGTCGTCGGATCCGACCAGCAGCACGCTCGTCGCGGTGACGACGTGAGCGCCGTCGGCATCGGTGATCTCGGCCTCGCTGGTGATCATGGCGTTGCCCGCCATCATGCGGATGCCGGTGACCCTCAGCTGTCCTGTCAGCTCAGCACCCGCGACGATCGGCCGTGAGTAGGAGAAGCGCTGCTCGGCGTGGATGGTGCGGGTCAGGACGATGCCGGAGTCGGGTTCGGAGAGCAGCTGCTGGAGCGTGAGGTCCTGGATGACCATCGCGAAGGTCGGCGGCGCGACGACGTCGGCGTAGCCGAGCGCGCGGGCCGCCTCGACATCGGTGTGCAGCGGGGCGTCGGCGAAGACGGCGCGGGCGAACTCTCGCACCTTCTCACGTCCGACCAGATACGGCGGGGTCGGCGGGAACTCCCGGCCGACGAGATCGTTGTTCACAGGCACCGGTCAAGTCTACCGAGCGGATGCCGCGCGCCCGCCCGGCCGACGATGGGAGAAACTCCCGTGACGCGCGTCAACCGCGGCGGGGGCGCGAGCGCAGGGCCTTGATCGCCATCTGGATCGCGATGAACGCCAGGTAGGCGGCGAAGAGCATGTTGCCGAGGAACGGGTCGATGAGGGTCGCCAGCCAGGCGCCGAGCGCCGTCATCGTGCACGCGGACAGTCCGATGATCCCGGCTGCGACCAGGTCGACGTTGCGGTGACGGAGGTTGCCGAAGGTCCCCGAGATCGCGGTGGGGATCATCATCAGCAGGGACGTGCCCTTGGCCTCGAGGTCGCTCGTACCGAACGCGAGCATGAGCACGGGGACGACGACCACGCCGCCGCCCACGCCAATGAGACCCGCGATGATGCCGGTGCCGACACCTACCACAACCAGGGCGATGCCGTTGATCCAGCCGAGTTCGAAGACCGCGTCGCGCGACGGGATGACGACGAACAGGCTGACGATCACGATCACGAGGAACATGACGAATCCCCAGCGCAGTGCGTTCTGCGAGATCCGTGGAAGCAGACGCGTGCCGATCTGCGCGCCGACGACGGCGCCGGCGGCGAGGATCAGCGCGGGGATCCAGGCGACCGATCCACTGGCCGCGTACGAGATGACGCCGACGCTCGCGGTGGGGACGATCGCGGCCAGCGACGTTCCGGCGGCGAGTCGCTGGTCGAAGCGCAGCATGATGACGAGGAGCGGCACGATGACGGTGCCGCCGCCGACGCCGAACAGACCGGAGAGGAGCCCTGCCAGCATGCCGATGACGATGAAGGTCAGGTATGCGCGCGGGCCGCGCACCCTCGCATCCTGAATCTCACTCACTCGCGCAAGCCTATCGCTCGAAGCGTCCTGCTCCTGCACGCCGGAGACGCGAGAAGGCCCGCCGTCCCGCAAGGGGACGGCGGGCCTTCTCGGCGGCGTGTTACTTGCCGGCTTCGGTGAAGCCTGCAGCCTCGGCAGCCTCAGCGGTGCGGAACCACACCTCGGCGACGGTCTGCTCGTACCACTGGCCATCGGGGCGGTGGAACTTCATCGAGTCCTTGTTGCCCTTGATGTCGAAGCCCTCGGGAGCGGAGCCATCCTCGAGAGGAGCGGCGGAGTCCGCACCGAACTCGCCGTCGACGAGTGCGGCGGCGGCGACGGCCTCAGCGGCTGCGCCCTCCTCCTGCGACTCGGCACCGGCGTCAGCAGCAGCCGGCTCCTCGACCTTGGGAGCCTTCTCAGCCTTCGGAGCGGCCTTCTTCGCCTTCGGCGAGACGGGCTCGAGGACGAGCTCGATCACGGCCATGGGGGCGTTGTCGCCCTTGCGGTTGCCGACCTTCGTGATGCGGGTGTAGCCGCCCTCGCGCTCGGCGACCAGCGGAGCGATCTCGGCGAAGAGGACGTGCACGGCGTCCTTGTTGCCGAGGATCGAGAGCACCCGGCGACGCGCGTGCAGGTCGCCGCGCTTGGCGAACGTGATCATGCGCTCGGCGACCGGACGCAGGCGCTTCGCCTTGGTCTCGGTCGTCTTGATCGACTTGTGGGTGAACAGCGCCGATGCGAGGTTGGCAAGCAGCAGGCGCTCGTGGGCGGGGCCGCCTCCGAGGCGGGGTCCCTTGTTGGGCTTAGGCATATTCGTCTAACTCCTGGTCAGATATTCGGGAAGGTCAGAAGGACTCGTCTTCGCCTGCGCCGTAGAAGTGGGCGCCGTCGAAACCGGGCACCGAATCCTTGAGCGACAGACCGAGCGAGATGAGCTTGTCGCGCACCTCGTCGACCGACTTCTGGCCGAAGTTGCGGATGTTCATGAGCTGCGTCTCCGACAGCGCCACGAGCTCGGACACCGTGTTGATGCCCTCGCGCTTGAGGCAGTTGTAGGAGCGGACCGACAGGTCGAGGTCCTCGATCGGCATGGACAGCTCGCTGGAGAGCACGGGCTCCACAGGCGCCGGGCCGATCTCGATGCCCTCGGCCTCGACGTTCAGCTCGCGGGCGAGGCCGAACAGCTCGGTCAGGGTCTTCGCAGCCGAGGCGACAGCATCCCGCGGGAGGATGCTGTTCTTCGTCTCGACGTCCAGGACGAGCTTGTCGAAGTCGGTGCGCTCACCGGCACGGGTCGCCTCGACGCGGTAGCTGACCTTGAGAACGGGCGAGTAGATCGAGTCGACGGGGATCTGCCCGGCCTCGGCGTACTCGTTGCGGTTCTGGGTCGCCGACACGTAGCCGCGGCCGCGCTCGATCGTGAGCTCGAGCTCGAACTTGGCGGTGTCGTTGAGCGTCGCGATGACGAGCTCGGGGTTGTGGACCTCGACACCGGCCGGAGCCGAGATGTCAGCGGCGGTCACTTCGCCCGCACCGGTCTTGCGCAGGTAAGCGGTGATGGGCTCGTCGCGCTCGGACGAGACGACCAGCTGCTTGATGTTGAGGATGATCTCGGTGACATCCTCCTTCACGCCGGGGATGGTGCTGAACTCGTGCAGGACACCATCGATGCGGATGCTGGTGACAGCAGCGCCGGGGATCGACGAGAGCAGGCTGCGACGCAGCGCGTTTCCGATGGTGTAGCCGAAGCCGGGCTCGAGCGGCTCGACGATGAACCGGCTGCGGTTCTCGGCGATCTTTTCCTCGGTCAGTGTGGGACGCTGTGCAATGAGCACTCTGTGTTCCTTTCGATCACATGCCCGCTATATGACATGTGGTGGGTGAGGTCTTGAGTTGTGGAAGTCAGTGCCCGCGACGGGCAGAGCGAGGGATGCCGGAGCATCCCTCGCTGCAGCGGATCAGACGCGGCGACGCTTCGGCGGGCGGCAGCCGTTGTGCGCCTGCGGGGTGACGTCCTGGATCGAACCGACCTCGAGGCCTGCGGCCGTGAGCGAGCGGATCGCGGTCTCGCGGCCGGAGCCGGGACCCTTCACGAAGACGTCGACCTTCTTGACGCCGTGCTCCTGAGCCTGGCGAGCGGCCGACTCGGCAGCCATACCAGCGGCGTACGGGGTCGACTTGCGCGAGCCCTTGAAGCCCACGCCACCGGACGATGCCCAGCTGATGACAGCGCCGGACGGGTCGGTGATCGAGACGATGGTGTTGTTGAACGTCGACTTGATGTGGGCCTGGCCCAGCGCGATGTTCTTCTTCTCCTTGCGGCGCGGCTTGCGCGCGGCGGCCTTGGGTGCAGCCATGAAAGTGTTCTCCTATTCCCTGGCCGCTGCTTAGCGGGCCTTCTTCTTGCCGGCGACGGTGCGCTTCGGGCCCTTGCGGGTACGGGCGTTGGTCTTGGTGCGCTGACCGCGGACCGGGAGGCCACGACGGTGGCGGAGGCCCTCGTAGGAGCCGATCTCGACCTTGCGGCGGATGTCTGCGGCGACCTCGCGGCGCAGGTCACCCTCCACCTTGTAGTTGCCTTCGATGTAGTCGCGGAGTGCGATGAGCTGGTCGTCGGTGAGGTCCTTGACGCGGATCGACTCGTCGATCTCGGTGGCCTTGAGGATCTCGACCGAGCGGGTACGGCCGACGCCGTAGATGTAGGTAAGGGCGATCACCACGCGCTTGTCGCGCGGGATGTCAACGCCGGCAAGACGTGCCATGCGGTTCTCCTGAGTTGAGTAGAGGTGTGGGGCAGGATGTGGACCCGGGCCTCTGTCCCGAGGTGTCCGCCGCTCGCGCGGCTTCTTGACCCTGCCTGTTTCGTATTGAGTTTTGAGTCAGATCTGTTCGATCGGCCCTGGCGCTGCTCCCCGGCTCTGCCGGGCTTACGAGCACTGCGCGACTGGCACGAGTGGCGGTGAGGCGTCAGCCTTGCCGCTGCTTGTGCCTGGGGTTGCTCTTGCAGATCACCATGACGCGGCCGTGACGGCGGATCACCTTGCAGTGATCGCAGATGGGCTTGACGCTGGGGTTGACCTTCATGATGTTTCCTGTTCGCTGTCTTCACCGGGCAGGCGGAAGCGCCTGGGGTGTTACTTCTCGACCGATCAGCGGTAGCGGTAGACGATGCGGCCGCGGGTCAGGTCGTAGGGGCTGAGCTCCACGACCACGCGGTCCTCAGGGATGATGCGGATGTAGTTCTGCCGCATCTTTCCGGAGATCGTGGCGAGCACCTTGTGTCCGTTGGTGAGCTCAACGCGGAACATCGCGTTGGGCAGAGCCTCGGAGATGACACCCTCGATCTCGATGACACCGTCTTTCTTAGCCATAGCCTCGCTGACGCTTCTGCAGATCGGTCGATCTGCGGTGGATGGATGATTGTGATGCCCGCACTGACGGACACGCCGAAACAGGGCGCACGGCACCAACGGTCTATCTTATCCGCTATGGTGCCGCCCGGCAACTCGGGTACCGGAACGGGCCGCCCCGAATGGAGCGGCCCGTCGCGGGATCCTGGATATCAGCCGAGGATGTCGGCGAGACGGGTGCCGATCTCGGAGTTCTCGATGCGCTCCCCGTCGATCTCGACGGTCGGCGTGCCCTGGATGTCGTGCTGGTTCGTCTGCGACGTGACGAACCGCTTGTAGGTGCCGTCGGCGATGCAATCGGCGGCTGCGCCTGCTCCGACCTGATCGGCGAATGCTGCGAGCTCTTCGTCCGAAAGACCGGGGGTGTTCTCAGCCGGCTGGTTCTCGAACAGCAGGTTGAAGTAGTCGAGCGTGGAGTCGGGGGCCTCGGCGGCGACGCAGTAGACGGATGCCGCGGCGCGGGTCGAGAACTCGGTGTTCTGCGAGTAGCGGTCGAGGATCGAGATCGGGTGCAGGTTCAGCGTGATGTCGTCGTTCGCCGCAGCATCCTGAAGGGCCGCGCCGTAGGTGTCCTCGAAGTCGCCGCAGATCGGGCACATGAAGTCGACGAACGTGTCGATCTCGGTGTCGCCCGTGCCGAACGTGATCGCGCCGGTCTCCTCGTTCACGATGGCACTCTTGGGCGCCGTTCCCGGGGACGTGGCCTGGTTGTTCAGGAACACCACGAGGCCTCCGAGGGCCACGAGGACGACGACGACAGCGGCGGAGATTCCGATCGCGAACCAGTTGGTGTTGCTCTTGGCGGCAGCAGCCATGCTCTTCCGTTCTTCGAGGCCCGCGCTGTGAGCGGGTCAGTGCAAGGGGATGCTCAATCTTCCCGCGCAATCCTATGCCCCGCTTGTGAGCCCCCTCCCCCCTCGCCCTCCCTCTCCCCGCCCTCCCTCTGCCCTCCCCCTGCATTTCCGCGAGACGGGGTTTGTGGCACGAGACGTGTGTTGCTGACAAGGGTTTCGTGCTGCAAGCCCCGTCTCGCGCCCCGACAGAGGGAGAATGGCTCAGCGGCGGGTCCGGAGTTTGGCACGCGGGTTGCGGCGCAGAGTCGCGAGCATCGCAGGTTGGGGCGGTTCGACCACGGGGATGCCGATGGCATCGAGCGCCAGGCACATCGGAGCCACCTGCCAAACGTCACGCGGCTCCCATCGCGCGAACGGATGCCCCCGCCGCCGTAGTCGGTCCTCCCTGCGCTTCTCGTCCTTCAGCCGCTCGCCAGCCTTCTCAGGCTCTTCGAGTTCGTACTTGCTCCACCCGTCGACCTCACCGATCGCACGGCAGGAAGGGAAGTAGAAGTCCGAACGATCGCGGAATCCGTCGTACGAGAACTCCCGCTGCAGCTCCGGCTTCTCGTAACCGCTCCAGAGCATGACGGCACGGCTCACGCTCTCTGGCGGTGATTCCGCTCGCGCATCCGCATTCTCGAGCACCCATCGCATCCGGGCCCTGCCGCGCCGGTTGCGCTGATCCTCCGCGCGTTCGATGAGATCGCCCAGCACGGCTCCCCCGCCCTGTACAGGCGAGATCGCGGCGTCCGTCATCGCCAGCGCGTGGGCGGGCTGCGCAACCCGTGCCAGATCGACGATCGTGTCACGCAAGCCGGTCACGCGGATGCCGGAGACCACGACGATCTCGCGGGGGTCGACGCTCGTATGCGTGAGCGCGTCGGCGTGGCGCCAGGTCTTGGGCAGGTCCGGATCGAAGACATGGATGTCTTTCGGCTCGTCGAACCCGGGGATGCCGAGGACGAGTGCCGCCGACTCCAGACAGAGCACCGCCGTCGGATGCATCCGCACGTAGGCGTGCACGCGGACCGCGTACCGATCCCAAGGCGACAGCTTCTCGAACGCCGCACGCTCAACATACAACCCCTTGCGAATCCGTACCCACGTCGACGGGTGCAGGCTGATGCCGAGCATCCGAACCTCCTCGCGGGAATGGATCGGCAAGGGCGATACGAGCTGGGCACGGTCGGACATGAGCAACGGCATCCGCACATTCTGCCGACCAGCGCTCTCTCCCGACGCTTATTCACAACCACTCGCGGCCGCACCTCGCTGTGGAGGTAGAGAGACACACCGGCGAGACGAGGTTTGCAGCACGAGACCCGTGTCACCCACACCCGTCTCATGCCAGAAGCCCCGTCTCGCGAAGGGGGAGCGGGGGCGGGGCGCGGGCGGAGGCTAGGGGGCGCGGGCTACGGGATGGGGGTGGGGGTGACGTTGAAGGGAGCGAGGCCGGCGGCACCGCCGTCTGCAGCCGTCAGGACCCAGATGCCGTCCGCGTGAACGGCGACGGAGTGCTCCCAGTGGCTGCCGTCGCTGCCGTCGACCGTCGACACCGTCCAGTCGTCGTCCTCGACGAACGTCTGGTCGGACCCGGCGGTCACCATCGGCTCGATCGCCAGCACGAGCCCGGGCTTGACCTCGGCGCCGGGGTCGGGAGTGCGGTAGTTGAACACGCTCGGCGCCTCATGCATCTTGCGGCCGATGCCGTGCCCGACGTATTCGCGCAGGATGCCGTACTCCCCCTGCGCCTCGATGTAGTCCTGGATCGCCGCGCCGATATCCCCGAGATGACGAGCCGACGCCATCGCCGCGATCCCCGCCCACATCGAGCCCTCCGTGACCCGCGACAGCTCCTCGCGCGCCGCCACGAGATCAGGTCGCGCGGGATCCGGGACGATGAAGGTCCGTGCGCTGTCGCCGTTCCAGCCCTGGTACTGCGCACCGGAGTCCACCGACACGATGTCGCCCGGCTCCAGAACACGAGAACCGGGGATGCCGTGCACGACCTGCTCGTTCACCGAGATGCACGTCGTGTGGTGGTAGCCGCGCACGAGCTTGAAGTTCGACTCGGCACCGCGAGCGAGCACTGCGGCCGAGGCCGCTTCGTCGACCGCAGCCGTCGTCACGCCGGCGGCGACGGCCGCTCCGGCGGCATCCAGCGACGCCGCGGTGATGAGCCCGGGCTCCACCATCGCCCGCAGCTGGGCGGGCGTCTTGTAGATCGAGCGGCGGAACACGTCAGGCGGCGAGCGTCAGATGGTCAGCGTCAGGAGGCGAGCGTCAGGCCGCGCGCGGCGAGCACCGAGGTGATGCGCTCGGTGATCTCGTCCAGCGAGCCGATGCCGTCGATGCGGTCGACGATCCCGCGCTCGCCGTACACGGCGAGGATCGGGGCGGTCTCGTTCTCGTAGATCTCCAGTCGGTGCGCGATCGCCTCTTCGGTGTCGTCCGAACGGCCCTGCTCCTGTGCGCGCAGCGACAGCCGCGCGATGCTCTCCTCGCGCGGGACGTCGAGCAGGATGACGGCATCCAGAGCCTCGCCGCGCGCGCTGAGGAACTCGTCAAGGTGGCCGACCTGCGCGACGTTCCGGGGGTAGCCGTCCAGCAGGAAGCCCGACTGCGCGTCATCCTGCGACAGGCGGTCCCGCACGATCTCACCGGTCAGCTCGTCCGGCACAAGGTCGCCGCGATCGAGGATCGCCGTGACTTGCTGGCCGAGCTCGGTTCCGCCCTTGATGTTGGCGCGGAAGATGTCACCGGTCGAGACGACCGGGATGCCGAAGGCCTCAGCGATGCGCACGCCCTGCGTGCCCTTGCCTGAGCCCTGCGGGCCGACGATGAGAAGTCGTGCGGATGCTGTCAACGGAGAAGCCCTTCGTAGTGGCGCTGCTGGAGCTGTGCGTCGATCTGCTTGACCGTCTCGAGACCCACACCGACGATGATGAGGATCGATGCGCCGCCGAACGGGAAGTTCTGGTTGGCGCCGACCGTCGCCAGGGCGACGAGCGGGATGAGCGCGATCAGACCCAGGTAGATCGAACCGGGGAACGTGATGCGGGTGATGACGTAGTCGAGGTACTCGGCCGTCGGACGCCCGGCACGGATGCCGGGGATGAAGCCGCCGTACTTCTTCATGTTGTCCGCGACCTCGACGGGGTTGAACGTGATCGCGACGTAGAAGTAGGCGAACCCGATGATCAGCAGGAAGTACGCGATCATGTACAGCGGGTGATCGCCCGTCGTGAAGTACTGCGAGACCCAGAGCACCCATGCGGCTGGCTCCGAGCCGTCCTGCGGAGTGTTGAACTGGGCGACGAGCATCGGGATGTACAGCAGCGACGAGGCGAAGATGATCGGGATGACACCCGCCATGTTCACCTTGATCGGGATGTAGGTGTTCGTGCCGCCGTACGTGCGCCGGCCGACCATGCGCTTGGCGTACTGCACCGGCACACGTCGCTGCGACTGCTCGACGAAGACGACGAGCCCGGTGACGACGATGCCGATCGCGAGGACGAGCAGGAACGTCTCGAACCCGTTGGTCTCGAAGATCGTCCACATCGCGGCCGGGAAGGTCGCGGCGATCGAGGTGAAGATGAGCAGCGACATGCCGTTGCCGATGCCGCGCTCGGTGACGAGCTCGGCGAACCACATGATGAGGCCGGTACCGGCGGTCATGGCGATGATGATGAGCAGCTGCGCCCACCAGACGTCGTTCGTGAGCAGCTGCTGGCAGGCCGCGACGTCGGTCGTGCCGAAGAGCTGGCCGCTGCGGGCCACCGTCACCAGGGTCGTCGACTGCAGCAGTGCGAGTGCGATCGTGAGGTAACGGGTGTACTGGGTGAGCTTGGCCTGGCCGGCCTGCCCCTCCTTGTGCAGCGCCTCGAAGTGCGGGATGACCACGCGCAGGAGCTGGGTGATGATGGTCGCCGTGATGTACGGCATCACGCCGAGGGCGAAGATCGACAGCTGCAGCAGCGCACCGCCGGAGAAGAGATTGACCAGGCTCAGCAGGCCCTCTGTGCCTGCGTTGATGCGGAGGCATTCCTCGACGTTCGGGAAGTGCACGAACGGAGCAGGCACGTGAGAGCCGAGCCGGTAGATGGCGATGATCGCCAGAGTGAAACCGATCTTCCGACGCAGGTCGGGGGTGCGGAAGATCCGCGCGATAGCGCTAAACAAGGGCGTTCCTCCAGAAAGGGGTAGCCGGTCCGCGACGGACGGCCGAAAGACCAGCGTAACGCAGAGAGGGGCCGGAGAATCTCCGACCCCTCTCTGACGCGGTTACTTGACGGATCCGCCCGCAGCCACGATCTTCTGCTCGGCAGAACCCGAGACCTTGTCGACCGAGACGGTGAGCTTCACGTCGATGTCGCCGTCGCCGAGAACCTTGACCTTCTCGTTCTTGCGAACGGCGCCCTTGGCGACCAGATCGCTGACGGTGACATCGCCGCCCTGGGGGTAGAGCTCCGCGAGCTTGGCCAGGTTCACGACCTGGTACTCGACGCGGAACGGGTTCTTGAACCCGCGCAGCTTCGGGGTGCGCATGTGCAGCGGCATCTGCCCACCCTCGAAGCCGACCCGAACGGTGTTGCGGGCCTTGGTGCCCTTGGTGCCGCGACCGGCGGTCTTGCCCTTCGAGCCCTCACCGCGACCGACACGGGTCTTCGCGGTGTTGGCGCCGGGGACGGGACGCAGGTGGTGGACCTTGAGGACGCCGGGGCGGGATGCCGAAGCATCCGCCGACGGAGCGGCCTTCTTGGCAGCGGGCTTCTGGGCAGCCTCGGCCTTGGGGGCCTTGGCTGCGGCAGCAGCCCCCGCCGGAGCCTTCTTGGCGGCCGGCTTCTTCTCGGCAGCAGCCTTGGGAGCGGCGGCCTTCTTGGCGGGAGCCTTGGTGGCCTTCTCCGCCTCCACGGCCTCGTTCTTCTCAGCCATTAGTCGATCTCCTCAACCTTGACGAGGTGGGCGACGGTCTTGACGTAGCCGCGCGTCTGCGCGTCGTCGGGGCGAACGGTGGTGTCACCGATGCGCTTGAGACCGAGGCTGCGCAGCGTGTCGCGCTGGTTCTGCTTCTCGCTCACCTTGGACTTGATCTGGGTCACCTTCAGACGGGCGGCCATCAGGCACCTACCTTCGCAGCAGCCGCAGCGGCGGCCTTTGCCTCGTTGCGGATGATGATGCCCGGAACGACGGCGTCGTAGTCGAGACCACGACGAGCGGCGACGGCGCGCGGCTCCTCGAGGCTCTTGAGGGCCTCGACGGTCGCGTGCACGATGTTGATCGTGTTCGACGAGCCGAGCGACTTCGACAGGACGTCGTGGACACCGGCGCACTCGAGCACGGCGCGGACGGGACCACCGGCGATGACACCGGTACCGGCAGCGGCCGGACGCAGCAGCACGACGCCGGCAGCGGCCTCGCCCTGCACCGGGTGCGGGATCGTGGTGCCGACGCGGGGCACGCGGAAGAAGTTCCGCTTGGCCTCTTCGACACCCTTGGAAATCGCCAGGGGCACCTCGCGGGCCTTGCCGTAGCCGACGCCGACCAGACCGTTGCCGTCACCGACGACCACGAGAGCGGTGAAGCTGAACCGGCGTCCACCCTTCACGACCTTCGAGACGCGGTTGATGGTGACGACGCGCTCCAGGAACTGGTTGTCGCCGCGGTCGCGCGAGTTGCGGTCGCGGCCGCCCTGGTTGCGGTCACGGCCGCCGCGGCGGCCTTCGCGCTGCTCGCGAGCGGGCTCGGCTGCCTCGGTGGCAGCGGCCGTCTCGGGAGCCGCAGCAGCCGTTTCGGTCACTTCGTTCTCCTTGTTGTCACTCACAGTGCCAGCCCCCCTTCGCGGGCGCCGTCGGCGATGGCCGCGACGCGACCGGCGTAGCGGTTTCCACCGCGGTCGAACACGACCTCGGTGACACCGGCTGCCTTCGCACGCTCGGCGACGAGCTCGCCGACCTTGCGGGCCTTGGCGGTCTTGTCACCGTCGAACGAGCGCAGCTCGGTCTCGAGCGTGGATGCCGAGGCGACGGTGTGGCCCTTGCTGTCGTCGACCAGCTGGACGAAGACGTGGCGGGCCGAACGGTTGACGACCAGACGCGGACGCGCCTCGGTGCCCTCGATCTTCTTGCGAAGGCGGGCGTGACGACGCGCGCGGGCGTCGGACTTCGACTTCACAGCCATGATTACTTACCAGCCTTTCCGGCCTTGCGACGCACGACCTCGCCGGCGTAGCGCACGCCCTTGCCCTTGTACGGCTCGGGCTTGCGGATCTTGCGGATGTTCGCAGCTGCCTCGCCGACAGCCTGCTTGTCGATGCCACTGACCGTGAGCTTGTTGGTGCCCTCGACCGTCAGGGTGATGCCCGCGGGCGGGTCGATCAGGACCGGGTGCGAGAAGCCGAGGGCGAACTCGACCGAGCTGCCCTTCTGCTGCACGCGGTAGCCGGTGCCGACGACCTCGAGGCCCTTGGTGTAGCCCTGGGTGACGCCGATGATGTTGTTGTTGATGAGCGTGCGGGTCAGGCCGTGGAGCGACCGCGACTCGCGCTCGTCGTCGGGACGGGTGACAACCACCTGGTTGTCCTCGACCGCGACCTCGATGGGGCTGGCCACGTTGAGGGTGAGCTCACCCTTGGGGCCCTTCACCGCGACCGCACGGCCATCGACCGAAATGGTCACGCCCGCGGGGATCTCGATGGGAAGTCGTCCGATACGCGACATGTCGAATTACCACACGTAGGCGAGAACTTCTCCGCCCACGCCCTTCTGCTCGGCCTGACGGTCCGTGAGGAGACCGGAGGAGGTGGACAGGATGGCCACGCCGAGGCCGCCGAGGACCTTGGGGAGCTCCGTGGACTTCGCGTAGACGCGAAGACCGGGCTTCGAGACGCGCTTGATGCCCGCGATGGAACGCTCACGGTTGGGGCCGTACTTCAGCGTGAGGGTGAGGTTCTGGCCGACGCGGGCGTCGGTGACCTCGTAGCCGGCGATGTAGCCCTCCTGCTGGAGGATGTCGGCGATGTGCGTCTTGAGCTTGCTCGACGGGAGCGACACAGTGTCGTGGTGCGCCGAGTTCGCGTTGCGCAGACGGGTCAGCATGTCTGCGACCGGGTCTGTCATTGTCATATTCTTCTTCTTTCGATCATGAGGTTTCGACGCCCGTTACACAGACGCCGACCTTCGTGAACACACAATCTTCAATTGTAAGGCACGCGGAACCCCCGCCCGGACGGGCGGGGGTTCGAAGCGTCACGCCTTGGCGTCCTCCGACTGGAACGGGAAGCCGAGGTGGCGGAGCAGAGCCCGACCCTCGTCATCCGTCTTCGCCGAGGTGACGACCGTGATGTCGAAGCCGCGAACGCGGTCGATCTTGTCCTGATCGATCTCGTGGAACACGCTCTGCTCCTGGAGACCGAAGGTGTAGTTGCCGTGTCCGTCGAACTGCTTGGCCGACAGTCCGCGGAAGTCGCGGATGCGGGGCAGGGCGAGCGAGACCAGGCGGTCGATGAACTCCCACGCACGGTCGCCGCGGAGGGTGACGTGCGCGCCGATGGCCTGGCCCTCGCGCAGCTTGAACTGCGCGATGGACTTGCGGGCCTTCGTGACGATCGGCTTCTGGCCGGTGATCTTGGTGAGGTCGTCGACCGCGCCATCGATCACCTTGCTGTCGCGAGCCGCCTCACCGACACCGGTGTTGACGACGACCTTGACGAGGCCGGGGATCTGCATCACGTTCTGGTAGCCGAACTCATCCTGCAGCTTCTGCTGGATCTCGGCCTTGTACTTCTGCTTCAGGCGCGGCTGGATCTTGCCAGCCGGCGCGGCAGTGTCGGTGCTCATCAGAGGTCCTTACCTGACTTCTTCGCGTAGCGCACGCGAACGGTGCGCTTGACGCCGTCCTTGGTCTGCTCCTCGACCCGGCGGCCGACACGGGTCGGCTTCTTGGTCTCGGGGTCGACGAGTGCGACGTTCGAGATGTGGATGGGAGCCTCGAGAGTCTCGATGCCGCCCGTCTTGGTGCCACGCTGCGTCTGTCCGACGCGGGTGTGCTTGGTGATGTAGTTCACGCCCTCGACGATGACGCGGTTCTGCTCGGCGAGGACCTCGAGGACCTTGCCCTGCTTGCCGCGGTCGCCGCCGCGCTCCTGCTTGGCGCCGGTGATGACCTGAACCAGGTCACCCTTCTTGATGTTCGCCATGATCAGATAACCTCCGGGGCGAGCGAGACGATCTTCATGAACTTCTTGTCACGAAGCTCACGACCGACCGGGCCGAAGATACGGGTGCCGCGGGGCTCCCCGTCGTTCTTCAGGATGACGGCGGCGTTCTCGTCGAACTTGATGTACGAGCCGTCGGGACGGCGCGTGGACTTCACGGTGCGGACGATGACCGCCTTGACGACATCGCCCTTCTTCACGTTGCCGCCCGGGATCGCGTCCTTGACGGTGGCGACGATGGTGTCGCCCAGACCGGCGTAGCGACGGCGCGAGCCACCGAGAACGCGGATCGTGAGCAGCTCCTTCGCGCCGGTGTTGTCGGCGACCTTGAGGCGGGATTCCTGCTGAATCACTATTACTCCTTAAGCAAGCCGAGGGCTTACTTGGCCTTCTCGACGATCTCGACCAGACGCCAGCGCTTGGTGGCGCTGAGCGGACGGGTCTCGCTGATGACGACGAGGTCGCCGATGCCGGCCGAGTTGTTCTCGTCGTGCACCTTGCGCTTCTCCGTGCGGCGGATGACCTTGCCGTACAGGGGGTGCTTCACGCGGTCCTCGACCTCGACGACGATGGTCTTGTCCATCTTGTCGCTGACGACGTAGCCGCGCTGCGTCTTGCGGTAACCGCGAGCGTCCTCGTCGCGCACGTCGTGCGAGACGGGAGCTTCAGCTTCCTTCTTGGCCATTATTCAGCCTTCCCTTCGGCGTCGGCCGAGGTGTCCTCGGTCTTCTTCGCCTTCGACTTGGTCGCCTTCTTGGCCGGAGCCTCGACCGGAGCCGGTGTCGCACGGATGCCGAGCTCGCGCTCGCGGATCACCGTGTACAGGCGTGCGATGTCGCGCTTGACGGCGCGGATGCGGCCGTGGCTCTCCAGCTGGCCGGTGGCCGACTGGAAACGGAGGTTGAACAGCTCCTCCTTGGCCTTGCGCAGCTCCTCAACGAGGCGCTGGTCTTCGAACGTGTCGAGCTCTGCCGGAGCGAGCTCCTTGGTGCCGATCGCCATTACGCGTCGCCCTCCTCGCGCTTGATGATGCGTGCCTTGAGCGGCAGCTTGTGAATGGCTCGGGTCAGGGCCTCGCGTGCGAGCTCCTCGCTGACTCCGGCGACCTCGAAGAGGACGCGACCCGGCTTGACGTTTGCGACCCACCACTCGGGGGAACCCTTACCGGAACCCATGCGGGTCTCGGCGGGCTTCTTCGTGAGCGGACGGTCGGGGTAGATGTTGATCCACACCTTTCCACCACGCTTGATGTGACGGGTCATCGCGATACGAGCAGCCTCGATCTGACGGTTCGTCACGTAAGCGGGGGTGAGGGCCTGGATGCCGAACTCTCCGAAGGAGACCTTCGTGCCGCCGGTAGCCTGACCCGAACGACCCGGGTGGTGCTGCTTGCGGAACTTGACCTTACGGGGGATGAGCATTATGCCGACGCTCCTTCTGCAACAGGGGCCTCGTTGCGCGGGCCACGACGGCGGTCGCCGCCACGGTCGCGCGAAGGCTTCTGGTTGGCCTGCTCGCGAGCGAGCTCCTTGTTGGTGAGGTCGCCCTTGTAGATCCAGACCTTCACGCCGATGCGGCCGAAGGTGGTCTTCGCCTCGTAGAAGCCGTAGTCGATGTTCGCGCGCAGCGTGTGCAGCGGCACACGGCCCTCGCGGTAGAACTCCGAGCGGCTCATCTCCGCGCCGCCGAGGCGGCCGGAGACCTGGATGCGGATGCCCTTGGCGCCGGCGCGCTGAGCGCCCTGCAGACCCTTGCGCATCGCACGACGGAACGCCACGCGAGCAGACAGCTGCTCGGCGATGCCCTGTGCGACGAGCTGAGCGTCGGCCTCGGGGTTCTTGACCTCGAGGATGTTCAGCTGGATCTGCTTGCCGGTGAGCTTCTCGAGGTCGCCGCGGATGCGCTCGGCCTCGGCGCCACGACGACCGATCACGATGCCCGGACGGGCGGTGTGGATGTCGACGCGGACGCGGTCACGAGTGCGCTCGATCTCGATGCTGGAGACGCCGGCCCGGTCGAGCTGGGTCTTCAGGAGGTTGCGGATCTTGACGTCCTCGGCCACGTAGTCGGCGTAACGCTGGCCCGGCTTCGTCGAGTCCGAGAACCAACGGGACACGTGGTCCGTGGTGATTCCGAGGCGGAAGCCGTACGGGTTTACTTTCTGGCCCATTACTTGCTCGCCTTCTTCTTGCTGTCGCCGTCGGTCGCAGCAGCGGCCTCGGGCGTCGAGAGCACGACCGTGATGTGGCTCGTGCGCTTCTTGATCTGGAAAGCGCGACCCTGAGCGCGGGGGCGGAAACGCTTGAGCGTCGTGCCCTCGTCGACGTACGCGTTGGCCACGTACAGGTCCTGCTCGTCGAGGAACTCGCCGTCGCGATCCGCCTTCACCTGCGCGTTGGCCATGGCCGACGCGACAAGCTTGTAGATCGGCTCACTGGCGCTCTGAGGGGCGAACTTGAGGATCGCCAGAGCTTCCTGGGCCTGCTTGCCCTTGATGAGCGCGACGACACGACGAGCCTTCTGAGGGGTCACGCGGATGTGTCGCACGCGTGCGATGGACTCCACCATTTCTCTCTCCTCTATCGTCCCCGCGTCAGCGGCGACGGCCCTTCTTGTCGTCCTTCTCGTGGCCGCGGAAGGTGCGGGTGGGCGCGAACTCGCCCAGCTTGTGACCGACCATGGTCTCGGTGACAAACACAGGGATGTGCTTGCGACCGTCGTGGACCGCGATCGTGTGACCCAGCATGGCCGGGATGATCATGGACCGGCGAGACCAGGTCTTGATGACGTTCTTGGTACCGGCTTCGTTCTGCACGACGACCTTGCGAAGCAGGTGCTCGTCGACGAAGGGGCCCTTCTTGAGACTCCGTGGCATCTTCTTCTACTCCTACTTGCGCTTCTTGCCGGCGGTGCGACGACGCACGATGTACTTGTCGCTTTCCTTGTTGGCGTGACGGGTACGACCCTCAGCCTGACCCCAGGGGGTGACCGGGTGACGTCCACCGGACGTCTTGCCCTCACCACCACCGTGCGGGTGGTCGACCGGGTTCATCGCGACACCGCGGACGGTCGGGCGGACGCCCTTCCAGCGCTTGCGGCCGGCCTTGCCCCAGTTGATGTTCGACTGCTCGGCGTTGCCGACCTCGCCGATGGTGGCGCGGCAGCGTGCGTCGACGTTGCGGATCTCACCCGAGGGCAGGCGGAGCTGCGCGTACGGGCCGTCCTTCGCGACGAGACGGACGGATGCACCGGCCGAACGCGCGAGCTTGGCGCCGCCGCCGGGGCGGAGCTCGATCGCGTGGATCACCGTACCGGTCGGGATGTTCTTCAGCGGAAGGTTGTTGCCCGGCTTGATGTCAGCCGATGCACCGTTCTCGATGATGTCGCCCTGCTTCAGCTTGTTCGGCGCGAGGATGTAGCGCTTCTCGCCGTCGAAGTAGTGCAGCAGCGCGATGCGCGCGGTGCGGTTGGGGTCGTACTCGATGTGAGCGACCTTGGCGTTGACGCCGTCCTTGTCATTGCGACGGAAGTCGATGACACGGTACTGGCGCTTGTGGCCACCACCGATGTGACGGGTCGTGATGCGGCCCTGGTTGTTGCGACCACCGGTCTTCGAGAGCGGGCGCAGCAGCGACTTCTCGGGCGTCGATCGAGTGATCTCGGCGAAGTCAGCCACCGACGAGCCACGGCGACCCGGGGTCGTGGGCTTGTACTTGCGAATAGCCATGATTGTCCTTTATCCCCCGGATCAGCCGATTGCCGTGAAGATGTCGATGGTGCCCGACTTCAGGCTCACGATGGCGCGCTTGGTGTCCTTGCGCTTACCGGTGCCGAAGCGGGTGCGACGGGCCTTGCCGACGCGGTTGATCGTGTTGACCGACGCGACCTTGACATCGAAGATCTTCTCGATGGCGAGCTTGATCTCGGTCTTCGACGCGCGCGGGTCGACGAGGAACGTGTACTTGCCCTCGTCGATCAGCGAGTAGCTCTTCTCAGAGACGACCGGCTTCAGGATGATGTCGCGGGGGTCCTTGTTGAACGCCGTCTGGAGGGCGCCGTTCTGCTCGGTCATGCCGAGACCTCCTCGGTTGCGCCGGTCTTGGAGGCGATGAAGCCCTCGAGAGCGGCCTGGGTGAAGACGATGTCGTCGGAGACGAGCACGTCGTAGGCGTTGAGCTGGTCGAAGCTGATCACGTGGAGGTTCGAGAGGTTCCGAATGCTCTTGGTGGTCAGCTCGTCGTTGCGCTCGGTCACGACCAGGATGTTCTTGGACGTGGCGACGGTCGCGAGGAACTTCGCGGCGGCCTTGGTCGACGGGACGCCGTCGATGCCGAACGACTCGATGGCGTGCAGGCGCTCACCGCGGAAACGGTCGCTGAGCGCGCCCAGGAGGGCGGCGGCGATCATCTTCTTGGGGGTGCGCTGCGAGTAGTCACGCGGCTTCGGGCCGTGGACGATGCCACCGCCTGTCATGTGCGGCGCGCGGATCGAGCCCTGGCGGGCGTTACCCGTACCCTTCTGCTTGAAGGGCTTGCGGCCAGCGCCGGAGACCTCGCCACGACGCTTGGTCGAGTGCGTGCCCTGGCGAGCCGCCGCGAGCTGCGCGACGACGACCTGGTGGATGAGCGGGATGTTCGTCTTGACGTCGAAGAGCGCGGCGGGCAGCTCGATGGAGCCTGCCTTCTTGCCGTCGGCCTTGAGGACGTCGAGCGCGAGAGTCGAGTCAGTCATGGACTAGGCCCCCTTCACTGCGTTGCGGACGTAGACGACGCGGCCACGAGCACCGGGGACGGCGCCCTTGACGAGCAGCAGACCCTTCTCGGCGTCGATGCCGTGCACCGTCAGGTTGAGGACGGTCACGCGCTCGCCACCCATACGGCCGGCCATGCGCATGCCCTTGAAGACGCGGCTCGGGGTCGACGATGCGCCGATCGAACCGGGCTTGCGGTGGTTGCGGTGTGCACCGTGCGATGCCGAGACGCCCTTGAAGTTGTGGCGCTTCATGACACCCGCGGTGCCCTTGCCCTTGCTGGTGCCGACGACGTCGACCAGCTGGCCCGCCTCGAACACGCCGTCGACCGTGATCTCCTGACCGAGTGAGTAGTCAGCAGCATCCGCGGTGCGGATCTCGGTGACGTGGCGGCGCGGCGTGACGCCAGCAGCCTCGAAGTGGGCGGTGAGCGGCTTGTTCACCTTGCGGGGGTCGATCTGGCCGGCGGCGATCTGAACGGCGTTGTAGCCGTCCTTCTCGGGAGTACGCACCTGGGTGACCACGTTCGGAGCCAGCTCGATGACGGTGACGGGGACGAGCTTGCCGTCCGCGTTCCACACCTGGGTCATGCCGAGCTTGGTGCCCAGCATCCCCTTCGAAATCTTTGCGTTGATGTCAACCATTCCAGACCCCTTACAGCTTGATCTCGATGTTGACGTCGGCCGGGAGGTCGAGGCGCATCAGCGAGTCGACAGCCTTCGGCGTCGGGTCGACGATGTCGATCAGACGCTTGTGGGTGCGCATCTCGAAGTGCTCGCGGCTGTCCTTGTACTTGTGGGGAGAACGGATCACGGCGACCACGTTCTTCTCCGTCGGAAGCGGCACGGGGCCGACGACAGTCGCGCCCGCACGGGTCACGGTGTCGACGATCTTGCGCGCCGACGTGTCGATGACCTCGTGGTCATACGACTTCAGGCGAATGCGGATCTTCTGTCCCGCCATTGTCTGCTCACTCTCTTTAAGGCGTCGTACCGGCCTGGATCGGATGACCCAGGGGCATTGGACGCACGTCGGCGCTGTTCGCGCCAGGCACTCCCCCGACGACATGACTGTCGAAGGGATGCGCACCACTGTTCTTCTGTCAGCCCGCACACCTCTCGGCGCACGGCAGAACCTCCTGGTGGAGGTGGTGTCGTTCTGCTGCCCGCGGCCTAGAACCCTGCATCCTCATGTTCGGGAGAACGGATGCCGTCTATGCACTGCCCTGGCAGTGATCCGTGAGGCGCGCACTGCGCACCGCCGGAATGTGGAACCTGTCTATTCTGCCATGCCGGATTTCACTTGCGCAAACCCGGGCGTGTCGCGCTCGGATGCCACGCGGACACTGCGAAGGCGGCGCACCCGATGGTGCGCCGCCTTCGAGGATTCTCTTACTCGTTTCCGATCGACTTGTCGGCCGCGTCGCGGATCTCGTCGATCTTCTCGGATGCTCCGGGGGCGATCTTCTTGGCGAAGTCGGCGACGCCGTCGAGGACCTTGTCGCTGATGTCCTCGGCCTGGTCGCTCTTGAGAGCTCCGTCGACCTTTTCCTTGTTCTGCTCGTACAGGCCCTTGCCCTTGTTCACCAGGTCATCGATACCCATGCGGGTCCCCCTTTTGCGGTCGTCGCGCCGGCGAATGCCGACCCCTACATTCTGCATCGTCGGTGCCCCTTTGCACAGGGTCGTCACAAACTGCGCCGCGGCGTCGGCATCCTCACGCCTCAGCGCGTGCGGCCCGAGAACCCCGTCTGCGCTCCCGCGCAGCGTGCAGGACCATGACCGCGCCGTAGGCGAACAACCCCACCGCGGCGATGGGGATGGCCCACGCGCGAGCCGATCCGTTGATCACGTTGTTCACCCACCCGATGTACGGCACCGCGTACCAGAGCTTCCCGATGACCTGCACGGGGCGTACCGGATCCTCGTCGTCGACGTTGTTGGCGTCGCCTCGTGTGACGAACAGCGGCTCGCCCGTGGCGTCCGCCCCCACGCCCACGATCCGGTGCGTCGCCACCTGCGCCTCGCCTGACCGGAGTTGGAACGTGATGACGTCGCCCATCGACAGCTCGTCAGGGGCGACGGGGCGCACGACGACGAGCGTGCCCGGCGGGTACGTGGGCTCCATCGAACCGGTCAGCACGGTGTAGGTCTTCGCGCCGGTGACCGCGGGGACGACGATGACTGCGGCGGCGAGGGCGATCATCGCCACGAGCAGCGCCCAGGAGGCGCCGCCGAGGAGCATCCGCCACCAGGACACGCGCTGCTCGGTGTCGGCATCCACCGGCTGCGGCGCCTCCGCGGTCTCGGTCGCGTCCTCGTGCACCGCGATCATGAGTGACCGGATTCCCGGCGTCGCCTGCTGAAGACGATGCCGAGGATGACTCCGACGGCGCCCAGGGCGGCGAGGAATGCGAGAGGCCGGGCGTCCTGGCCCGTCAGTGCGAGCGGTGCGACGTCGACCGCGGCTGCCGCCTGGCAGCCAGCCGGACGGGGCGTCACCGACGTGTCGCTCATGGCCACGGCGAGCGACAGCCTCAGGGACGTCCGCTGGTCGGTCGTCAGCGACGGATCGACTGTCACGGTCGCGGTCACGGGGAGGCTCTCACCCGGCGCAAGTCGCGCGGTCTGGAGAGGACGGCAGCGATCGAACGCATCGAGGGCGACGCTGTTCGCAACGGCACCGGTCACATGCACGGCCTCGAGGAGGGTTGCGGACGGCGAGGACGCCTCATCGAGAAAGATGGCGACGTTCGATGCGGAATCGTGCGCGCTGCGCAGATAGACGGTCGAGACGTGCGTGCTGCCGGGGACGGGTCGCCACGTCGGGGGCAGCAGCGGTGCGGATGCAGCCGCCCAGGTGACGCCGTCGACGGAGTACTCCAGGGGAAGCGCCGAGTCCGTGGAGGCAGACGTCGATGCGGAGGCGGCCGGCGCGACCGCACCCGCGAGGAGCGGTACGAGCGCGGCGACGACGGCGGCACGGTGCATCATGTGCATTTCATCGGCTCGAAGCTTTTTCGGCTCATTCTGGCATCCGCGACGTTCACCCACGTCGAGCCGACTTGACGCTGAATCAGTACCGACATGTTGTCCTTGGGCCTGAACAACTGCGCATCCACAGTGAACGTGGATTCCTGATCGACTGTCAGTCGCGCCTGGGACCTCTGAGCTCCGTCGACCAACAGTCGGTAGTCGCCCGTTGCAGGGGCGACGATGGCGACGCTCGCCGAAGGATCGAACCCGAACGACGTTCCGGAGGTGCACTTGCCGATACCGGCGTTCGGGGCCGAGACGGTCAGCACGGCGGGGGCCGATGCGACGGCCCAGTTGTGCAGTCTCGGCGTGACGGTGAGCTGCGCTGTCATGGCTGAGTTGCGGTTGCTCATGGAAAGTCTGGAGTAGTCGATCCGCGTGCAGATCTTCGCAGCGGCGCCCGGCGCGAGTGCGGCGGGGATCGTGGCGGGCACCGCAGCGTAGTCCGCGGCGCGCGTCGGGCACGAGGCGCTCGGCGCGACCACGGCTGCACCGAGCGTCACGACTGCGGGAGCGATGAATGCGACGGTCTGCGGTAACGCCACATCGACACTCGCCCACGCGACCGCGCCCGTGTTGGTGACGCTGAACGATGCGTAATTCGAGCCGCTGAACCCGAGCAGGTCTGCGGCGGATCCCGCGAGTGACACGCTGGTGTTCTGAGGTCCGGCGATCGAGAAGGTCGCACTGCGCGCCGTCGCGGTCGCCTGAGCGGTGACGACCCAATAGGCGTAGGCCGTCGTCGGCACGGCAATCAGCACCGCAGCGGCCACCGCGATCGCGGCGATTCCTCGGCGGCTGCGCAGGACTCTCATTGCTGGGCTCCTGTCAGGACGAGGGCGATCGCTGCGGTCTGTGCGGACGAGCCGTTCGGGGCGGTGGTCGGGAGCTGCTGCCAGGCGCAGAGAGTGCGGGACTGGCCCGGTGCCAGTGTCACCAGGGCGCCGCTGACGGATCCCGACGTACCCGACCATGTCCCCGCCGGCGGAGTGGCCGCACACGATGACGAGGTCTGCAGCGCGACGGAGACGAGCACCGATCCCGCGAAGTTCGTCGGCGCGGCCCCGCTCGCGCTCGGCGTGACGGTGACGGCGAGGGGAACCATGCCCGTGTTCGTCACCGTGGGCGCCGCTGTCGGATGCAGCCGTGTGGCGGGCCCTCCCGGGTAGACGACTGTCGCGGCCTGCGCGCCGACCGCGCTCACCGTCAGCTCGGCAGTGCCCGTGCTCACCGTAGCTCCGGGGATCGTGGCCTGATCGGTCAGGTACGCGATCGTGCCGGGCGCGCCGACGACCGCCAGGACGACCGCTCCTGCGAGCAGGAGGGTCGTTCCCAGCGGGCGGCGGCGCGTACGGCGGTTCACGGCGATCTTGAACGATCCGGCTTACTTCTGGGTGACCGTGACAGTGCTGTCGGCGAGCGTGATGCCCTGGTTCATGGTGCCCACGCCCTCGGAACCCGCGGTGCCGAACGGCCACACGAGGGAGAAGTCGAGCGTGCCGCTCTTGGACCCCTTCGCGACCGCGAACGTGCTGCCCGTGATCGACGCCCCGTCGTAGGTACCCGTCGTCGTCGAGGTCATGTTCGTCGGCAGGATCCCGAGAGCGCCCCAGCCGATCGCGGCGTCGGCAGCGAGGTTGTCACCCGTGGCGGTGGTGGTGAAGTCGACCGAGCACTTCACTGTGTCGCCGGGGACCATGCGGAAGTTCTCGATGTCGGAGATGGCGACGGCGCCTGCTCCCTTGTGCGCGACGGTCCACTCGCAGCCGTCGATGATGGCCACGTCGAGTTCACCAGTGGTCACAGTGGCACCGCTGATGGCTGCGCTGTCCTGCCAGTAGGCGAGAGAACCAGCACCGCCCATGAGCAGTGTGATGCCCGCTGCGATCGCGAGGGTCCCCTTGGTGGCTTTCTTCATGACTGTTACTCCCCTTGTATGGTCGCGTCGGGCGTGAACCTGCATTCGCCCTGGCACATAAAAGTCCATACGTCGGGGGCACCCCCAGACATACGGACAGTTGTTATTGACCATAAGTCTACACTCAAGACTAGACAAAAGTTTATATGGAGCTTCTCGCGACCGAGTGTCTAGGAAGTGCTGCCGTCGGTTGCACCCCGGGCGCACGACAGCGGGGCCGGACCCGAAGGCCCGACCCCGCTGCGGAGTAAGAGAACTTACTTGATGATGCTGGTGACCGTACCGGCACCCACGGTGCGTCCACCCTCACGGATGGCGAAGCCGAGGCCCTCCTCCATGGCGATCGGCTGGATGAGCTCGACCGTCATGTCGGTGGTGTCGCCGGGCATGACCATCTCGGTGCCCTCGGGCAGCGTGATGACGCCGGTGACGTCGGTGGTGCGGAAGTAGAACTGCGGACGGTAGTTCGTGTAGAACGGGTTGTGACGGCCGCCCTCTTCCTTCGAGAGGATGTAGGCGGTGCCCTCGAAGTTGGTGTGAGGGGTGACCGAACCCGGCTTCACGACGACCTGGCCGCGCTCGACGTCCTCGCGCTTGAGGCCGCGGAGCAGCAGACCACAGTTCTCGCCGGCCCATGCCTCGTCGAGCTGCTTGTGGAACATCTCGATACCGGTGACCGTGGTCTTCTGCGTCGGGCGGATGCCGACGATCTCGACCTCGGAGTTGATGGCGAGGGTTCCACGCTCGGCGCGGCCGGTGACGACCGTTCCACGACCGGTGATCGTGAAGACGTCCTCGATCGGCATGAGGAACGGCTTGTCGCGGTCGCGCTCCGGGTCCGGAACGCTGTCGTCGACGGCCTGCATGAGCTCGAGGATCGAGTCGACCCACTTCTCGTCGCCCTCGAGCGCCTTGAGCGCCGAGACCTTGACGACAGGAGCGTCCTCGTCGAAGCCCTGGCCGGCGAGCAGCTCGCGGACCTCGAGCTCGACGAGCTCCAGGATCTCCTCGTCGTCGACCATGTCGGACTTGTTCAGCGCGACGAGCAGGTACGGAACGCCGACCTGCTTGGCGAGCAGGACGTGCTCGCGGGTCTGAGCCATCGGGCCGTCGGTGGCGGCGACCACGAGGATGGCGCCGTCCATCTGAGCAGCACCGGTGATCATGTTCTTGACGTAGTCGGCGTGGCCGGGGGCGTCAACGTGCGCGTAGTGACGCTTGGGGGTCTCGTACTCGATGTGCGAGATGTTGATCGTGATACCGCGCTGGCGCTCTTCCGGCGCCGAGTCGATGGAAGCGAAGTCACGCTGAACGTTGGTGTCCGACGGGTACTTGTCGGCGAGCACCTTGGAGATGGCTGCGGACAGCGTCGTCTTGCCGTGGTCAACGTGACCGATGGTTCCGATGTTGACGTGCGGCTTGGTCCGCTCGAACTTGGCCTTGGCCACTGGGTCCTCCTCAGGACGTTCGTGTAGAGATTGCCGGGCACTGGATTGTGACCGGTTCTCTACGGGGTTTGATTCTCAGTTTAGTAGAGAGTGCTTTGTGAAGTTGTGTGTTGTCCGACCGGCCCCGCGAAGGGGCCGGTCGGCTAAGGGCTTACTCGCCCTTGGTCTTCTGGACGATCTCGTCCGCGACGGCCTTGGGGACCTCGGAGTACGAGTCGAACTCCATCGAGTAGACCGCGCGGCCCGAAGTCTTCGAGCGCAGGTCGCCGATGTAGCCGAACATCTCGGACAGCGGCACCGAAGCGCGCACGATCTTGATGCCGGTGGCGTCCTCCATCGACTGGATCTGGCCACGACGCGAGTTCAGGTCGCCGATGACGTCGCCCATGTACTCCTCGGGAGTACGGACCTCGACGGCCATCAGCGGCTCGAGCAGCACGGGGTTCGCGCGGCGCACGGCCTCCTTGAAGCCCATGGAGCCGGCGATCTTGAACGCCATCTCCGAGGAGTCGACGTCGTGCGACGCGCCGTCGATCAGGATCGCCTTGACACCGACCATGGGGTAGCCGGCGAGGGCACCCGTGGCCATGGCGTCCTGGAAGCCCTGGTTCGTGGGCTCGATGTACTCGCGCGGGATGCGGCCACCGGTGACCTTGTTCTCGAACTCGTACGTCTTCTCAGCCGTGACCTCGAGGGGCTCGATCGTGAACTGGATCTTCGCGAACTGACCCGATCCACCGGTCTGCTTCTTGTGCGTGTAGTCGTGCTTCTCGACGGCCTTCTTGATCGTCTCGCGGTATGCCACCTGGGGCTTGCCGACGTTCGCCTCGACGCGGAACTCGCGCTTCATGCGGTCGACGAGGATGTCCAGGTGCAGCTCTCCCATGCCCTTGATGGTCGTCTGACCGGTCTCGGGGTTGAGCTCCGTGCGGAACGTCGGGTCCTCTTCGGCGAGCTTCTGGATGGCGACACCCAGCTTCTCCTGGTCGGCCTTCGTCTTCGGCTCGATCGCGACCTCGATGACGGGCTCGGGGAACGTCATCGACTCGAGGACGACCGGGGCAGCCGGGTCGGCGAGGGTGTCACCGGTGGTGGTGTCCTTCAGACCGATGACGGCGTAGATGTTGCCCGCGGTGAGCTTGTCGACCGGGTTCTCCTTGTTGGCGTGCATCTGGAAGATCTTTCCGATGCGCTCCTTCTTGCCCTTGGTCGAGTTGATGACCTGGGCACCCGACTCGAGCTCGCCCGAGTAGACGCGCACGTAGGTGAGGCGACCGAAGAACGGGTGCACGGCGACCTTGAACGCCAGCGCCGCGAAGGGGTCCTTCGCGTCGGGGTGACGCTCGATGATCTTCTCCTCGTCCTTCGGGTCGTGCGCCTCGATGGCGGGCACGTCCAGGGGCGAGGGGAGGTAGTCGACCACGGCATCCAGCATCGGCTGCACGCCGCGGTTCTTGAACGCCGAACCGCACAGCACCGGGTAGATCTCCGAGGCGACGACCATCTTGCGGATGGCGCCCTTGATCTCCGCGACCGTGAGCTCTTCGCCGCCGAAGAACTTCTCGAGGAGCTCGTCGTCGCTCTCGGCGACGGTCTCGAGCAGCTGCTGACGGTACTCCTCGGCCTTGGCCTGCAGGTCGGCGGGGATCTCCTGCACCTCGTACGAGGCACCCATCGTCACGTCACCCTTGGCGTCACCCGGCCACACCAGCGCGCGCATCTCGATGAGGTCGACGACGCCGACGAAGTCGTTCTCGGCACCGATCGGGAGCTGCAGCACGAGGGGCTTCGCACCCAGGCGGTTCACGATCGTGTCGACGGTGAAGTAGAAGTCGGCACCGAGCTTGTCCATCTTGTTGACGAAGCAGATGCGCGGAACGCCGTACTTGTCGGCCTGACGCCACACGGTCTCGGACTGGGGCTCGACGCCCTCCTTGCCGTCGAACACGGCGACGGCACCGTCGAGGACGCGCAGCGAGCGCTCGACCTCGACCGTGAAGTCCACGTGACCGGGGGTGTCGATGATGTTGATCTGGTGGTTGTTCCAGAAGCAGGTCACGGCGGCAGACGTGATCGTGATGCCGCGCTCCTTCTCCTGCTCCATCCAGTCGGTGGTCGAGGCGCCATCGTGCGTCTCACCCAGCTTGTGGTTCACGCCCGTGTAGAACAGGATGCGCTCGGTGGTGGTGGTCTTGCCGGCATCGATGTGCGCCATGATGCCGATGTTGCGGACCTTGCTCAGGTCGGTGAGCACGTCTTGTGCCACAGGAGTGTCCTTTTCTGTCTAGCAGTGCGACTGCGAAGAGAGGGGGTGCCGGGATCGAGCCCTTCGACAGGCTCGGGGATCGACCCCGGCGAAGCTGTTTACCAGCGGTAGTGAGCGAACGCGCGGTTCGACTCGGCCATCTTGTGAGTGTCCTCACGACGCTTGACTGCAGCGCCCAGGCCGTTCGACGCGTCGAGGATCTCGTTCTGGAGACGCTCGGTCATCGTCTTCTCGCGACGGCCCTTGGCGTAGCTGACGAGCCAGCGCAGCGCGAGGGTGTTGGCGCGGTGAGGCTTGACCTCGACCGGCACCTGGTACGTCGAGCCACCGACGCGGCGGCTGCGGACCTCAAGGGTGGGGCGCACGTTGTCGAGCGCCTTCTTGAGGGTGGCGACAGCATCCTGGCCGTTCTTCGCCTCGACGCCGCGGAGGGCGCCGTAGACGATCGACTCGGCCAGCGACTTCTTGCCGTCGACGAGGATCTTGTTCACCAGCGAGGTGACGATCGGAGCGCCGTATACGGGGTCGTTGACGACGGGGCGCTTGGGGGCCGGTCCCTTACGAGGCATCTAACTCAACCCTTCTTCGCGCCGTAGCGGGAACGAGCCTGCTTACGGTTCTTGACAGCCTGGGTGTCCAGGGCGCCGCGGACGATCTTGTAACGCACACCGGGGAGGTCCTTCACACGACCACCGCGGACGAGCACCAGCGAGTGCTCCTGCAGGTTGTGGCCCTCACCGGGGATGTAGGCGGTGACCTCGGTGCCGTTGCGGAGCTTCACACGAGCGACCTTGCGCATCGCCGAGTTCGGCTTCTTCGGGGTGGTGGTGTAGACGCGGGTGCAGACCCCGGCCTGCTGGGGGTTCGACTTCAGGGCGGGCGCCTTGGTCTTGGTGACCTTGGGCGAACGACCCTTGCGAACCAACTGCTGAATGGTTGGCACGTTCTCTCCTCATAGTGCTGCACGGTGACAGCGTGATGGGTTTCACATCATGACCCACCGGCGCGCCCGATCAGGCGTGCTTTTGGTGTGGTGGGTATGCCGTGGGGGCTGACCGGTATGGACCGGAGCCCGTGTGCAGGCACGCCGAGACGTGCACACACCTGACCAAGTGTAATCCCGCGTGACGCAAGCGGTCAAATGAGATCGCATGCGGTGCTACGGCGTCTCCGGATCGAACGGCGAGTCCAGCGCCTGGGTCAGCTCCGCCAGCAGCGCCTCGATCTGCGGCTCCACGTACTGCGAGATCGCACCCTGCACGGCCAGACGGTGCCGCAGGAGCATCCCGCAGATCTCCCGCCCGATCATGTTCGCGTACTCGTCGGCGAGACCGACCTCCTGACGCAGCGCCGCCTTCGCCTCGTCCGACAGCGGCGGCAGAGGCGGAAGCTCGGCCACGTCGTCGTCGGCGAGAGCGGCGATCGTGAACAGGAACGGAGCGCCCGGCACCGGATCGGGGTCCAGCGGCATGCCCTCGTACTCGGGGTCGAGGTCCTCGGACGGACGATAGCTGCGCGCGCGGTTGCGAGCAGCCTGCTGATCGAGCTCGGCCTGGAGCATCGGCAGATTGCGTGCGGTGTACTCGGCGACTGCGTGGTCGACGACGGTCTTGATCCGGGTGGAGAGACCGTGCTGCACGCCGTGCGGCACGTTTGATCCGATGCCCACGGCCGAGAGGATCGGCGAACCGAGGCAGCGCCGGCACGGCGCGACGCGGCCGCGGTGGGTGGCCGGCTCCCAGCGCGGCACCCAGCGCAGCCAGGCCTCCACGGCCTGGTCGACCTGCGTCTCCAGCGAGCGCTCCACAGGTCAAGGGTACGGCGAACCGCACGCGGACCGGAGATTTACGGCATCCGCGTCACGGATGATCCGGATCGTCCTTCTCCCACGGCCAGCGCGGGCGAGACGCGCGCGTGCGCCGGAGCGCGACACCCGCCCAGCCGGCGACCGCCGCCGTGACGAGGACCACGAGGCTCGCTCCCCCGGTGATCAGTCCTCCCATGACCGCGAGCGCCGTGACGAACTCGCCCCTGACGACGAGGGCGGCGATGCCGACCACGAGCAGATGCGCCAGGGCCGCGGCCAGGGCGATCGTCCAGACGGAGCGGAACCGGGGGCGAGCGATTCGGACGGCGAGCCAGAGGACGCCGGCGAACACGGCGACCGCTGCGACCATGCCCACGATGCCCGGGGCCTGCCCGAGCCCGGGGACGGCGATGACGTCGGCATCCGTCGCGATGCTCAGTGCGCCGAGGCCGAAGACGGTCAGGGCGAAGAAGCCGATCGTCGTCATGGCCGTCGCCAGAACGGCCGAGACCCCCGCAGGCACGGGGCCGCGGGGGTCTGACGTGGACATGATGCGGTTACCTCGAAAGCTGAGGACCGGCCTCGAGCGTGCGCTCGTACTCGCGCTGGGCCTCGTCGTTGAGCTCGGTCTTGCGGGCGCCGCTGCGGGCGACCCAGGCACCGAACCAGATGGTCAGCTCGCGCCCGAGCACGAAGGCGGCGAGGGCGAGCGGCGTGAACAGCTGCTGCCCGACGAGCTCTGATGCCTCGGATGCCGTGATCAGCCAGAACGGCGCCTCGAACAGCTGGCCGAGGATGTACCCGAGATAGGCGGCGACGCCGACGAGCAGGCCGAAGACGACCCACAGACCCCAGCGGCCGCGGTTGATGATCGCGCCGAGGAGCCAGAAGCCGATGAAGAACACGACGACGGGCGTCCAGAAGCCCCACGTCATCAGCGGCGCGAGGGCGGCATCGGCGAGGTTGTCCGCCGTGACGTCGCCGGCGAGCGCACCGAAGCCGAGCTGAGCGGCGAGGTAGAGCACGGCGAACGCGAGCGTCGCCAGCAGACCGATCGCACCGGCCGTGCCGCGGTTGCCGCGCTCGCGCGGCGGCTCGGGGGCCTGCACGAAGATGGGCTGCTGCTGCACGGACACCACCGCGGGGGCGGCTGCGCCGACGACGGGCTCGGACGGCACGACGCGCGTGTCGGTGTCGTCCTGCACGGTCGGACGGTACGCGGTGTCGGCGATCGAATCGTCGTGAGCGACGGATGCCGCAGGCTCGGCGGCTGCAGGAAGGAAACCGCCCTCATCGGATGCCGAGGCCGGTGCGGCGAAGGTTCCGGGGTGGTCGCGCTCAGCGGCCTCGAAGGCGGCGAGGTCGGGGTCGATGGCGTCCGCCGTCGTGTCGGCACCCTGCGTCGTGGTGGCGTCCGCGGCATCCGCCGGAACGGCATCCCGCGTGGTGTCGGCATCTGCGGCCGGCGTTCCGTTCACGTCAGCGCGCGCCGCTTCGGCCTCGGCGAGGCCGGCGTTCGCGCTGTCGACGACGTCGTCGACGTCGGACTTCTGCTCGTGCTGGGGGACCTCGGGGTCACTCATGGGGGCGCCTCTCGTCGGAATGTGCAGTGCGAGAATATCGCCGCGTCGGCGCCCGGAAGCGGAGGCGTGCCGACGTGTCGTCCGACCCGCGATCGCGCGCCGCCGCGACGCTCAGGGGGTCTCGACCGTGCCCGGCGCGACCGAACGGAGCGTGTCGCCGACGAACTGCACCATGACCGGCCCCATCGGAACCGCGAGCCACAGCAGCGCCGCCACGACAGCGATGCAGATCACGCCCGCTATCCAGCTCAGCGCCATGTTGCTGCCGTTCGCCCGTGCCATGCTTCCACGGTACGACCGGTGCGCGGCGGCCGCCGGACGGACACGCGAGGGAGAGCGCAGCGGCGCCATCAGCCCTTCGTCGCCCCCGCCGTGAGCCCGCCGACGATGTACTTCTGCAGGAAGAGGAAGAGCACCATCACGGGGATGGCCGCCATCACGGCGCCCGCCGAGAACGCCGACCAGTCCGCGTAGCGCGGGTTCGAGACCAGCTTGGTCAGACCCACGACGAGCGTCTGCTGCTCGGGGTCGATGAGCATGACGCTCGCGACCACGTACTCGTTGACCGTGCCGATGAAGCTCAGCAGCCCGACCACCGCGAGGATCGGTGCGACCAGGCGCAGGATGATCGTGAAGAAGATGCGCGCGTGACCGGCGCCGTCGATGCGGGCTGCCTCGTCGAGCTCCTTCGGGATCGTGTTGAAGAAGCCGTACATGAGGTACGTGTTCACACCGAGCGCGCCGCCGAGGTAGACGAGGATCAGGCCGGTGTGCGTGTTCAGGCCGATCGCGGGGAACCAGTCCCCCAGCGTCGTCATGAGGAGGAAGATCGCGACGACGGCGAGCAGCTGCGGGAACATCTGCACCACGACGATCGTGACCAGCCCCACGCGGCGTCCTGCAAAGCGCATGCGCGAGAAGGCATATGCGGCGCAGGCCCCGATGAACACCGTGACGAACCCGGTCACCACGGCGATGATCAGCGTGTTGAGGAACCACTTCGCATACGGGTTCTGCGGATCGGTGAGGATGCGCACGTAACTGTCGATGCCGACGGCGGAGAACAGCTGGTTCGATCCGGTGAGGGTGCCCCGCGGGTTCAGAGACGCGGAGAACACATACAGCAGCGGGAAGATCGCGAAGATGCTGACGACGACGGCGACGAGGTGACGCCATCCGGTGTCGGCGAACCAGGCGCCGAACGAGCGCCGGCGGACCTTCGTGGGGGTCGTGGTGGTCATCTCAGTTCAGCTCCTCGAGCGCCTTGGTCTTGCGGAAGCTGATGATCGAGATCACAGCGACGACGATGAAGATGATGATCGTGAAGGCGGATGCCAGTCCGTAGTCGCGGGTCTGGCCGGTGAAGGCGACCTTGTAGACCATCGAGATCAGGATGTCGGTGTGGCCGACCGGGATCGACACGTCGTCGAACCGCGGGCCGCCGTTGGTGAGCATGTAGATCAGGTTGAAGTTGTTGAAGTTGAACGCGAACGACGAGATCAGCAGCGGCGCGACGGTGACCAGCAGCAGCGGCAGCTTGATCTGGCGGAAGATCTGCCACGGGTTCGCGCCGTCCATGACACCGGCTTCGTTGACCTCTTCGGGGATGCCCTGCAGAGCACCCATGCACACCAGGAACATGTACGGGAAGCCGAGCCACAGGTTCACGATGAGCACCGAGACCTTGGCGAGGACGGGGTCGGTCAGCCAGGGGATGGATGCTCCGCCGAAGATCACCTGGTTGATGAAGCCGAAGCTCTCGTTCATCATGCCCGCCCACACCAGGGCCGACAGGAACGCCGGGAACGCGTAGGGCAGGATCAACAGGATGCGGTAGCCGTTGCGGAAGCGCATCCGGGTGTTGTTGAACACCAGCGCGAGCAGGAGACCGAGGAAGAAGGTCGACGCCACCGAGATCAGGGCGAAGACGAAGGTCCAGATCGTGACCGAGATGAGCGGCCCGCGGATCGACTCATCGGTCACCGCGCGGACGAAGTTGTCGAAGCCGACGGTGATCTGCCAGCCGGGCAGCAGCTCCTCGCCGTCCGCCGAGGTGAACGCGCCGGTGCCGATGTCTTCGTAGACGGTGCCCGAGTCGGTGTCGGTCATGGTGCCGGCGGCCTCGTCGTACTCGAGCGAGGAGACGTACAGGTACCCGTTCTGCCCGTCGGGCGTGCGGATGGCGCCGTCGTTGGGGTCGTCGCTGAACGGCACCGAGAGCTGCTCGATCTCGTTCGAGCGGGCCAGCACCTCCGCGAAGCTGAGAGAGGTCCATCCGTCGACCGCGGTGGCCTTGCCGCCGTCCATCGTCGCGCCGTCGACGTCTGCGAGCGGCTGGTCGTTCGTTCCGACGCTGACGTCGCCGTCATCCGGGTCGGTGACGAGCAGGCCGAGCGTGCCCAGCTGCTCCACGACGGTGACCGGGTAGGCGGGCGAATCCTCGACGCGCTCCTGCGCCGAGCGCATGAGGGCGGCGACGGCCTGATCCTTCGACCCGTTGTGACCGGTTCCGTAGTTCGTGAATCCGATGTAGCCGGTGTACAGCAGCGTGAACACCTGGAAGACGAGCAGGAAGATCACGCCGGGCGTGAGGTACTTCGCGGGAACCGCCTTGCGCGAGAAGTAGATGTAGTTGACGAGCAGCGTGACGAGGACGACGAGCGCCAGCACGACCCACTCGTGGTGGGTGAACAGCACGAAGGCCGCGTAGAGGGCGATCGCATCGACGATCGCGAGGAGCACGATCTTCAGCAGCATCCAGCCGAGGCGTCCGGACGCCGCCTCGGCGATGCTCGCAGCCTGACGCTGGCGCCGGGTCGGGGGCGGGGTCTGCTCCGCCTCGGTGGTGTCGCTCATGTTCATCCCGTCATCACGCTGTCGGGGCGAGCGCGGCTGCGCTCGCCCCGACAGGCTCACTGGTGTTACTTGATCGCTGCCGCGACGTCGTCGGCGAGCTTCTGCCAGGTCGCAGCCGGGTCGGCGCCGTTGATGATGGCGGCCTCGGCCACGCCCCAGAACTCCCACACGGCGCCCATGGCCGGGATGGCGGGCATCGGGACGGCGTCGGCACCGACGGTCTGGAAACCGGCGATGATCGGGTCGGATGCCGCGGTGTCGGCCGCAGCGGTGAGGGCGGGGAGGATGTTGCCCGCCTTGAACAGCTCGAGCTGGACGTCCTCGGTGCCGAGGTAGTTCACGAGGAAGTCGTTCGCAGCGACCTTGTTGTCGGACTCCGAGCTGACGAAGAAGCCCTTGACGCCGGCGAACGGCGAGGCGACCTGGTCGGTGGGGCTCGGGACGGGGTCGATCTCGACGTTGATGCCGCCGTCGACCGCGGCGCCGACGTTCCACGGGCCGGTCAGCCAGAAGGCTGCCTTGCCGTCGAGGAACTGCTGCTTGGCGATCTCGCCGTCGATGTCGGTGTTCAGCACGCCCGCGGCGCCCTGCTCCCCGAGCCACTGGGCGAAGGCGGTGCCGCCCTCGCTGCCGAGCTGCAGATCGGCGGCGTCGTAGCTGCCGGACGCGTCGGTGCCGAAGACGGGGGCACCGAAGGCCGTCTGGAACGGATACAGGTGGTACGGGTTGCCCTCGGCGCCCTGCTCGACGACGAACGGCTGGTCGAGGCCCGCGGCCTTGCCCTTGGCGATCATGTCGGCGAAGTCGGTGGCGGGCTCGGCGACGAGGTCGGCGTTGCGCAGCACGGCGATGTTCTCGACCGCGTACGGGAGCATGTACACGGAGCCGTCGTACGTCGAGGCCTGGAGGGCCACATCGAGGTAGTCGGATGCCGAGTCGCCGAGCTCGAGCGGAGCCACGACGCCGTTGGTGGACAGCTCGCCCAGCCAGTCGTGCGCGCCCATGGTGATGTCGGGGCCCTTGCCGGTCGGAACCTGCTGGATGAAGTCGTCCTTGATGGTGTCGACATCCTTGCCGACGATCTCGACCTTCACGCCGGTCTTCTCCTCGTACGCGTCAGCGGCGCCCTGGAGCGCGTCGACGCGCTCCGCATCCACCCAGACCGTGAGCGAGGAATCGGTGGACTCGTCGCCACCGGAGTTGTTCTCTGCTCCACCTGCAGCGCAGCCGGCGAGCGTGAGCGTGGAAACGGCGGCGACGGCGCCGAACGCGAGGATGCCCCTCTTGTTCACCTTCATTGGTGTGTGCCTCTCTTGATGCGTTAGGTGCTCGCAGAACTGCAAGCGCTTACAGTATGCATGGCAGGCGCCCGGTCTGGCAATCGCAGAAGCGGCCGATACCAAGCTGTAACAGAAGCGGGCGACCGGGCCGCGAGCATGGGAAGCGCTTTCAAAATCGTGGGGCGAACAGCGAATCGATAGGATGGCGCCATGGCAGACTCATCGTTCGACATCGTCAGCAAGGTCGACCACCAGGAGGCGGAGAACGCCCTCAACCAGGCCCGCAAGGAGGTCGAGCAGCGCTACGACTTCAAGGGCACCGGCGCCTCGGTCGAGTGGAGCGGCGAGTCGATCCTCATCAAGGCGAACACCGAGGAGCGCGCGAAGGCCGTCCTCGATGTGTTCCAGTCCAAGCTCATAAAGCGCGGCATCTCGCTCAAGAGCCTCGAGTCGGGCGACCCGTTCGCCAGCGGCAAGGAGTACCGGATCGTCTCGACGCTCAAGGACGGCATCTCGTCCGAGAACGCGAAGAAGATCGGCAAGATCATCCGCGACGAGGGCCCGAAGGGCGTGAAGAGCCAGATCCAGGGCGACGAGCTGCGCGTGCAGTCCAAGAGCCGCGACGACCTTCAGGCCGTGATCGCGCTTCTCAAGGGCTCCGACCTCGACATCGACCTGCAGTTCATCAACTACCGGTAGCCGCCGCCCACCCGGTCACCCAGCGCTCCAGCCGGGCATAGGCGTCGTCGCGGGCGGCCTTGCGCGACAGGAACACGTCGTGCAGCGCCCCGTCGATGCGCTCGATCGTCACGGATGATCCGAGCCCGAGCGCCCGCTGCGCGATCCCGTCGACGGCGAGAACCGTGTCGGCCGAGGTCAGCTCGTCGGACCACCTCGTCGGCAGCGCCGAGCGCTTCGACAGGAGCACGCACACCGGCGCGGTGATCGTCAGGCCGTCGGCGACCGTTCGATGACCGCGCGTGATCGCGCGGAGCCAGCCGGCGTGCACCGGCATCGCGGGCACCGGGCGCCACGTCGGATTCGTCTCCATCAGGTCGTCGGGGTCAGCGACCGCCGCCTGAGCACGGGCGTAGAAGCCGAGGTCGATCTGCGGCGCCGCCTCCATCGGGCGCAGCCGCGCCTGCAGCTCGATCATCGGGATGATCGCGGCGCGCAGCGGCGCGAGCTGCAGTTCCAGCCACGGCGAGTTCAGGATCACGGCATCCGCAGCGTCCGGATGACGCGATGCCCACAGGCTCAGCACCAGGCCACCGGTCGAGTGCCCCATGAGCACGAGCCGGCGCTGCCCCGCGGCACCAGGCCGCATCGCCTCGAGCGCCGCGGCGATGTCCTCGTCATACGTCTTCAGATCGGTGATGTACCCGGGCGTCTGCCCGTCACGGAGGCTGCGGCCGTACTTGCGCAGGTCCAGGGCGAAGAATCGGGCGCCCTGAGACGTCCAGAACCTGGCCAGCCGCTTCTGGAAGAAGTAGTCCGACCAGCCGTGCACGTAGAGCACGTCGACCCCGTCGAGCATCGGGGGCGGGTCTGCCTGCGGCATCCCGCGCAGACGACGGACGAACCGCTCCCAGCCGCTCGGCGGCTCGGGCGGCGCCGGCGGCAGAGCACGCACCAGCGTCGCGACGACCTCACCCTCGTGATCCTCTCCGAGCGGCAGCGTGGTCTGCTCGAACTCGTCCCCGAGGACGTCAAGCAGCCACGCGGTCATGGCGTCAGCCTAGCCGCGGGCGGGATGCTTCGACTCGCTACTCCCCGCGGGAGATGCGGACCATCTCGTCGCGCGGAACGACCTTGATGCGGGCGCGCTCGTGCGGCCCCCCGAGGGCGATCTCGTGCTCGTCGAGGCGGTGCCAGCCGTCGAGGTCGGTCCACTGGACCCCGCGCGACTCGAGCAGCGCGGGGATAGCGGCCTCGGACGGGTCCTCCGGCTGCCACCACGAGCCCTGGTCGTTGACGAGGTGCTGCACGGTCTCCATCGCGTCGGACTTCGTGTGGCCGATCAGACCGACCGGCCCCCGCTTGATCCAGCCGGTGGCGTAGATGCCGGGAACGCGCTGGTTGGAGTCCTTCGCGATGACCTGGCCCTCGCGGTTCGGGATCACGCCGTGCTTCTTGTCGAACGGCACGTCCTTCAGCGGCGAGCCGAAGTAGCCGACCGCACGGTACATCTGGCCGATCGCGATCTCGCGCAACTCGCCGGTGCCGGTCACGCCGCCCGAGCCATCGGGCTGCGTGCGCTCGTAGACGATGGCCGCGACCCTGCCATCTGTATCCTTCTTGATCTCGACGGGCTTGGCCCAGAAGTGCAGGTGGAGGCGTCGGGAGGCCTCTCCCCCGGCGTTGTTCACCGACGGGCGGGTGCGCCACTGCTGCAGGATGCGGTCGATGACCTTGACCTGCTTGTTGCTGGCGACGGCGTCCTTGGAAGCCTCGTCGTAGTCGAAGTCCTCGTCGTAGACGACCATGTCGACATCGCGCAGCTCGCCGAGCTCGCGCAGCTCGAGCGGGGTGAACTTCACCTGGGCGGGGCCGCGACGGCCGAACACGTGCACATCCGTGATCTTCGACGCCTCGAGGCCGGCGTGCACGTTGTCGGGGATCTCGGTGGGCAGCAGATCCTCAGCGTGCTTGGCGAGGATGCGGGCGACGTCGAGCGCGACGTTGCCGTTGCCGAGCACCGCGACGGACTCGGCGTCCAGGGTCCACTCGCGTGGCACGTCGGGGTGGCCGTCGAACCAGCTGACGAAGTCCGCGGCGCCGAACGAGCCCTCGGCGTCGATGCCGGGGATGTCGAGGGCCGAGTCGCGGATGGCGCCGGTGGCGAAGATCACGGCGTTGTAGTGCTTCTTCAGGTCGTCGAGCGTGATGTCCTCGCCGAAGCGCACGTTGCCGAAGATGCGGATGTCGCCGCGGTCGAGCACGTCACGCAGGGCGTTGATCACGCCCTTGATCCTGGGGTGGTCGGGGGCCACGCCGTAACGGACCAGGCCGTAGGGTGCGGGGAGCTGCTCGAACAGGTCGATGGAGACGTCGAAGGAGCGCTCGGTCTTCAGCAGGATGTCCGCCGCGTAGATTCCGGCGGGGCCTGCGCCGACGATGGCAAGCCTGAGCTTGGTCATGGGTGTCCTTTCGGATGCTGCAGCTGCGCGGATCGGTCAGCTGCTGCGGTCTGCAAGAGTCTCGGCGAAGCGGATCAGGGCGTCGCGCACCGTGCCCTTGGGCAGGGGGGCGAGCGCCGCGGTCGCGTCGCGGGTCCAGGTACGCGCGAGCTCGAGCGTCTTCTGCGTGACGGCGTGGTCGCGCAGTTCGGCGAGCGGCTGGTCGAGGATGGCGGGGTCGGCCCCGTCGGAGATCCGGGCCACGCCGTCGTCGATGCGCGCGGCGAGCGCGGCGGATGCGGCATCCGTCTCGGCCTTCAGCAGCAGGTACGGCATCGTCGGCACGCCGGCGCGCAGATCGGTGCCGGGGACCTTGCCGGTCTCGGCGGGGTCGGCGGAGAGGTCGATGACGTCGTCGAGGAGCTGGAACGCGACCCCGACCTTCTCGCCGTAGACGCGCAGCGGCTCCTCATATTCGGCCGGGGCGTTCGAGAAGATCGCGCCGCCCTGCGTGGCCGCGGCGATGAGGGATCCGGTCTTGTCGGCGAGCACCTGGATGTAGAACTCGATCGGGTCGTCGCCGTCCTGCGCACCGACGGTCTCGTGCAGCTGCCCGAGGACGAGGCGCTCGAACGTGTCGGCCTGCAGACGGATCGCGCGCTCGCCGTTTCTCGACATGAGCTGGCTCGCCCGCGAGAACAGAATGTCACCGGTGAGGATCGCGACGTTGTTGCCCCACACCGCGTGCGCGGCGGGGACCCCGCGGCGGCGGTCAGCTCCGTCCATGACGTCGTCGTGGTACAGCGAGCCGAGGTGGGTCATCTCGAGCGCCTTGGCGATGTCGATGACGGCTGGGATGTTGCCCTCGCCGAGCTGTGCGGTCAGGAGCGTCAGCACGGGACGGATGCGCTTGCCGCCGGCCTCGTACAGATAGCGTGCCGAGGCGTCGGCGATCGAGTCCGCGACGTGCAACTCATCGGCGAGCCCGGACTCGACGAGGTCGAGCCCGTCCTCGATCTGGCGAACGACGCGTCGCGCGGCCGGGCCGACGAAAACACGGTCGCTGAAGCCGAGTCGGCTCGCGAGGCGCGAACCCGGTGCGGCGGGGCTCGAAGTCACGATCTCCACCCTACCCGCGGCTCAGGCCGCGCTCGTCGCACGAGGCGAGTTGATCGCGCCGGGCGCCGCCGGCTTGACCGCGCGATGCAGGGCGACGATGCCGAAGGAGAGGTTGCGGTAGTGCACCTCGGTCCATCCCGCCTCGCGGATCCACGCCGACAGCCGCTTCTGGTCCGGCCAGTCGGCGATCGACTCGTTCAGGTAGTCGTAGGCGTCGCCGTTGGTGCCGGCGAGGCGCGCGACACGCGGGAGGACCTGCGCGTTGTAGAAGCGGTACAGGCCGCGGAAGGCTCGGCCGGGCGGGGTGGAGAACTCGTTGATCACCATGCGTCCACCGGGCTTCGTCACGCGGAACAACTCGGCGAGCGCCTTCTTCGGCTGCTGCACGTTGCGCAGGCCGTACGACATGGTGACGGCATCGAACTCGTCATCGCCGAAGGGGAGGTTCATGGCATCCGCCTCCACGAAGGAGAGGTTGGGCAGGTGACCGTGGCGGCGCTTGCCCTCGGCCAGCATCCCGGGCGAGAAGTCGGCAGCGACGACGTCTGCTCCGCTGGCAGCGAGGGACGCCGAGGAGGATGCCGTGCCCGCAGCGAGATCGAGAATCCGCTCGTAGCGCTTCGGGGCCACGGCACGGGTCGTCGCCGCGCGCCAGAACGCATCGTTGCCGAAGGTCATGACGGTGTTGGTCCGGTCGTATCCGGTGGCGACCTGATCGAACATGCCGCTGACGCGCTTCGGGTCCTTGCCGAGGTCGGCGCGGTTGGGCTCGTTCACGCGTCCAGTCTAGATCGCTCGAGCCCGAGCGCTTCCAGGCGGTCGAGCCAGCGGTCGGCGGTCGCGTCGTCGAACGGCGCGACCTGACGCCGGACTCGGTCTTCGAGGTCGAGGGTCAGCGCCTCGAGGCGGCTCATGACATCCGCCGGGTAGCCGTACCGGATGCTGTGCTCGGCCCACTCGTCGCGGTCGTCCACCCAGGTTCCGCTCGGGCCCTCGACCGGATCCCTCTCCTTCTCGAGGCGGATGACGTCGAGATCCATGTCGATGCCCGTCGCCAGCAGCGGGTCGTCGGTCCAGCGCACGTCCCAGCCGAGGTCGATGTAGACGCGCATCCCGATCGGATGGTCGCGATTGACCGTCAGGGCGAAGTCGCCCGACGGCGGCACGAGGGTGACGTTGGACGCCTCGGCGTAGAACTCCGCACCCGGGCGGATGCTGTGCCATCCGATCGGCTGACCGACCCAGTCGCCCCACTCATCCGCGCCCAGGTACACGCATTCATGGCGCCAGTGCGGCGAGCCGTCCCACTTGCGCCACTGGAAGATCATCTCGGTTCCGGGTGCGGGACGCGTGCTCACTCCCCCACACTACGCGGCACGCCTGCCGGGGCGCGGGTGCGAACTATTCTGGGGATGTGACCCACCGCCTGATCGTGCAGACCCGAGAGTTCGATCCGGTCGACGACCTGCTGGCGTATGCCGACCCCGATCGGCCGCTCGCGTGGCTCCGCCGAGGCGACGGGATCGTCGCCGTCGGCGACACGGTGCTGGCATCCATCCGGGTGCCCGCCGGCGAAGGAGCGCTGCGCAGCACGATCATGGCGGATGCCTGGCGCGCGCTCTCCGAGAACGCCGAGGTCGACGACCCCGTCGGCCTGCCGGGCACCGGACTGGTCGGGTTCGGGGCGCTGACGTTCGATGAGGGTTCGGATGCCGACAGCATCCTCCTCGTTCCCTCGATCATCCTCGGCAGGCACCAGGGGCGCGGGTGGATCACCCGGATCGCGCAGGCCGGGGACGACCTGCCGCAGGACCAGCCCGACGCCGCGCTCGAATCACGAGCGTACGGGCCGCATTGGGCGGGGACCGTCGGGCCGGGCGCGCAGTCGCCCGAGGGGTATCAGCGGTCCGTCCGCGCGGCGCTGACGCGGATCGCGGGCGGCGAGGCCAGCAAGATCGTGCTGGCCCGCGACCTGGCGGGCACGATTCCGGCCGGATCGGATCTGCGCCGACTCGTGCGGGCGCTGTCGACGGGGTATCCCGACACGTGGACGTTCGCGGTCGACGGCCTGATCGGCGCGAGCCCCGAGACCCTCGTGACCGTGCAGGACCGCACGGTCACCGCACGAGTGCTGGCCGGCACGATCGGGCGCGGAGCGGATGCCGACGAGGATGCCGCCGCGTCGGCTCATCTGGCGTCGAGCACGAAGGACATCGACGAGCACGAGTACGCCGTGCAGTCGTTGCTGGAGTCGCTGCGCCCGCACGTGCGGGCGATGGCGGCGAGTGAGCAGCCGTTCCTGCTGAAGCTGCCGAACCTGTTCCACCTCGCCACCGATGTCGAGGCCGAACTCTCCGAAGGCGAGTCCGCGCTCGACCTCGTCGGGGCCGTGCATCCGACAGCGGCCGTGGCCGGTACGCCGACGCCGGCCGCCGTGGCGGCGATCCGCGAGATCGAGCCGTTCGACCGCGGTCGATACGCGGGCCCGGTGGGCTGGATCGACGGCGACGGGAACGGCGAGTGGGCGATCGCGCTGCGCTGCGCGCAGTTCACGGCAGGGCCGGAGGCCATCGCGGTGACGGCGTATGCGGGCGCGGGGATCGTCGCGGCGAGCGACCCGGAGACCGAGCTGCTCGAGACCCGGGTGAAGTTCCGCCCGCTCGTCGACGCGCTGGCCTAAGTGGCGGCAAGCCTCTTCTTCTCGGCCTCGACGTCGAAGCCGGCGGCCGGCCACTGCGGGTCGATGTCCTCCACGGCTGTCAGCAGCAGCTCCTGCACGGCGAGCCTGGCGTACCACTTGCTGTTCGCGGGGACCACGTGCCAGGGCGCAGCCTCGGTCGAGGTCCGCTCGAAGACGGTCCGATACGCCGCCATGTACTGCGGCCACAGCATCCGCTCGTCGACGTCGCCGGGGTTGTACTTCCAGTGCTTGTCGGGGCGCTCGAGGCGCTCCATCAGCCGCTCCTTCTGCTCCTCCCGAGAGATGTGCAGCATGACCTTCACGATGCGCGTGCCGGATGCCGCGACCCGCGCCTCGAACGCGTTGATCGCGTCGTACCGGCGTTCGATCTCGTCCGCCGGCGCGAGCGCGCGAACCTTGCCGACGAGCACATCCTCGTAGTGCGAGCGGTCGAAGACGCCGATGAAGCCGGGCTGCGGCAGTCGCTTCTCGATGCGCCAGAGGAAGTCGTGCTCGAGCTCTTCCTTCGTCGGCGCCTTGAACGCCGCGAGCTCGACGCCCTGCGGGTCGACCCCGCCGACGACATGCCGCACGATCCCGCCTTTGCCCGCGGAATCCATCCCCTGCAGCACGAGCAGCACGGCGTCCTTCGCGTCGCCGGTGCGGCTCGCCGCGAAGAGGCGCTCCTGCAGCTCGCTGAGCGCCTCGATCCCGACGGCGAGCTCCTTCTCGGCGCTCTTCTTGCCTCCCGCGTAGCCGGGGTGGCTGCCCGGATCGACGTCCGACAGCCGGAATCCCTCCCCCACGCGCAGAATCTCGGATGCCTCGTCGGTCCAGCCTCGGTTGCCCATCTGCCCATCCTGCCCGAGCACAGCTTCGGATCACACCCCCGATCCACCCCGTGCACAGCTTCGGATCACAGACCGGTCCACCCCGTGCACAGCTTCGGATGGGAGCACGAACACGCCGGGGCCGGGGCCATCAGCCCGGAGTGTCGGCCGCGGCATCCGAAGTTGTGCCCAACGGAGGGCGCGGCCGCCGGAGGCGTCAGCGCGGCAGCGGCACCTCGATGAGCTGGCGACCGGCGACCGGAGAGGTCAGCGCCTGGTCGAGGGCCGCGCGGGTCGTGATGCGCTGATAGCCCCACCCGTATGCTGCGGCCAGCTGCTCGAGCTGCGCGGTGTGCGGCGTGTAGAACACGCGGTCGAGGTCTTCGCGCGGTGCGGATGCCGCGACCTCGAGTCCGTCGAAGATCGTCCCGCCGCCATCGTTGCCGACGATCACCTGCAGACGCGGCTCGGCTTCGTCGGGCGGCAGCAGGAGGGCGCCGACGTCGTGCAGAAACGCGAGATCGCCGAGGATCACGCGGGTGACGCCGGCTGCGCCGTCCGCCTGGCTCGCGAGCGCGATGCCCGTGGCGGTTGCGATCGTGCCGTCGATCCCGGCGAGTCCGCGGTTCGCGTGCACGGGCACCTTCTTGCCGCCGAGCACGGCGTCGGCGACGCGGACGAGCCGGGACGAACCGAACATCAGCCGGTCGTGCGGCCAGGTCGCCCGCCACACGGCATCCACGAGCAGCTCGCGATCGAGCGGGCGGCGTACGGCCGCGAGCTCGGCGCGCATGGCGTCGCGACGGGCCGAGAGGTTCGTGGAGTGCAGGCCCTCCTGGTCGGGGGCGTTCTCGCTGAGGTCGACGACGGATGCGGCGGACGCCTGCATCCATCCACCGAGCCAGGCGCGGTCGGCGTCGCCGCGAGCGATGGTGACGGATGCCGCTGCCCGCGAGCGTCCGTTGAGGTTCAGCGCCTCACCGCCGCTGCGGACCGCGACGACCTCGACGTCGTCGCGCTTCAGGAGGGCTGCGACCTCGCGGCTGAGAGTCGGGTGGCCGAGCACCACGGCGCGCTCGACGCGTCCGCCGAGGTCAGGATCGCGCAGGTGCTCCCGGTAGCCGTGTACGACGTACCTGCCGAACCGGGAGCCGCTGACGATCTCGGCGATCAAGGGCCAGGATCCGGCGTGCGAGACGTCTTCCGCCGAGGGTCCGGCATCCGCACCCGCGATGACGACGGTGCGGGGCCCGTGCTCGAGCACGATCGGTTCAGCGGCATCCGCCGTCGGGGCCGCCCCGGGCGCTGCCACGAAGTCGTCCGGCAGTGCCGTCGACAGCGGTTCGCGGGCGGGGAGGTTCAGATGCACGGGGCCCGCGACACCCGGCAGGCCCACCTGCTCGGCATCCGCTCCCATGGCCGCGGCGACGGCACGCGCGCCGAGACCACCCCACGAACCATCGCCGGGCACCGGCGCATCGTGCTGCCAGCGCACGAACGCCCCGAACATGCCGGGCTGGATCGTCGCCTGGTTCGCGCCGACGCCGCGCAGCTCGGGCGGTCGGTCAGCGGTCAGCAGCAGCAGGGGGATCCCGGAATGGAACGCCTCCATGGCCGCCGGCAGCAGGTTCGCGGCGGCCGTGCCCGAGGTGCAGACGACTGCAGCCGGCACCCGCGTCTCACGGGCGAGGCCGAGAGCGGTGAAGCCCGCCACACGCTCGTCGATGCGCACGTGCACGCGGATGGACCCCTGCCGGGCGAGATGGGTCGCGGCGAGCGCAAGCGCCTGGGATCGGGAACCCGGCGAGATCACGACATCGCGGACGCCGTGAGCGACGAGCTCGGCGAGGAGGGATGCCGCGGCATCCGCTGCCGGCGATGAGGTCATGAACGCGAGTCCGCGGCGGGGCCGTCGGTCTCGTCGTCGAGGCGGGCGAGCTCCTCCTCCAGCCGGCGGATGCGCTCGTCCTGCTCGTTCTTGCCCAGGCTTCGGAGGAACTCGGGGTCGTCGTCGGGCGCGACGGAGCGGATGCTCTCCTGGTCGCTGCGACGGCGTCGTCCGAGGACGAACCACAGGATGCCGCCGAGCACGGGGATGAGGACGACGATCGCGATCCAGGCGGCCTTGGGCACGCCCCGGTGCCGCGTCGCCGGCTGCACTGCGCAGTCCACGATGCTGAACACCCAGAAGACGAGGGCCAGGAAGCCCCCGACGATCAGTACTCTCGCCACGCCTCCAGTCTAGGCGGGTTCTCCTATGCGGGGTCGGTGAGCCTGGGCGGGCGTCGACGCGACGACGGGATTCGAACCCGCTGCGCTTCCGGGTATGAACCGGAGCCCGGAACCACCCGGACCGTCGCGATGTCTTCGACGCTACCGGGCGTGGATGCAGGCGACCAGGTTCGGACGGAAGATCTCGGAAAGCGACGCTGAATGTCGCCATGTTTCGCGCCGACCTACACTGGAGGGATGAAGTTGCCGCCGATTCTCGTCTACTCCGTGTTGCGGCTGCTGGCGTTCCTCGTGCCGCTGGCGATCATGTGGTTCTTCTTCCCGATCATGCGCGAGTACTGGTGGCTGACCGCGATCTTCGCCGCGCTCATCGGCATGAGCCTGTCGGTGCTGTTCCTGCGCAAGCCCCTCTCCGGAGCATCCGCCGACATCTACGAGCGGCGCGAGTCGCGCGGTCCCGGCCGGCAGAGCGCCGCAGCGCAGGATGCCGACGCCGAGGATGCGGCGATCGACGCGCCGACATCCGGCGACTCGGGCGCACAGCGCGAGAGCTGATTCAGCCCACGAACGCCCAGTAGAGCGCGCCCGCGTACGCGAGCGCACAAAGCGACGTGAGCCCGAGCGCGACCACGAGCTCCTTCGGCTGGCGGTACGTCCACACGATGAGGATCGCCGGCAGCCCCGCGAGCAGGGCCAGCAGCGCGAGCCAGGCGATCGGGTAGAGCAGCGCCAGACTGCTCGAGAGCAGGAACGGCACGAGCAGGAACACGGTGTAGACGATCTGGGTCGCGCGGCGTCCGATCAGCACGGTGAGCGTGCGCTTGCCGACCTGGCGGTCCTGATCGATGTCGCGCAGGTTGTTCGCCAGCAGAACGGCGCAGGCCAGCAGTCCGACTGCGACCGCCCCGATCCAGGCCTCCTGCGGCAGCTGGAACGCCTGCACCCAGGTCGTGCCGAGTGTGGCGACAAGGCCGAAGAAGAGGAAGACGAAGACCTCGCCGAGTCCGAAGTAGCCGTACGGCCGCTTGCCGCCGGTGTAGAACCACGCCGCGACGATGCAGACGGCACCGACCGCGAGCATCCACCACTGCCCGGTGCGGATGACGATCGCCAGCCCGACGAGGGCGGCGAGTGCGAAGAACGACAGGCCGATGATGAGGACCGTGCGCGGGTCGACACGGCCGGATGCCGTCAACCGGGCTGGCCCGACGCGGTGGGCATCCGCGCCGCGGACGCCGTCGCTGTAGTCATTGGTGAAATTCACGCCGATCTGCAGCAGCACGGCGACCGCGAGGCAGGCCAGCGCGATGACCCAGTGCAGCTCCCGGCCTCCGAGCTGGGCCGCGCCGGTGCCGATGACGACGGGGGCGATGGCCAGCGGCAGCGTGCGCAGACGAGCCGCGCCGATCCAGTCGCGCGCGGTGATCGGCGGGGCCTCGACAATCGGACGCTTGGCGGGGTTCCCGCTGGTTCGAACCGGCCTGCGGTTCCCGACCTTCTTCTTGCGCTTGGAGGATGCTGCCACGAAGGAAAATCCTAGTCGTGGCGCCTGTGGCTCTACTCTTCCGTGGCGACGGCGATCGGACGGTTCTCGTAGTACGTCTGCAACACGACCGTCGTACGGGTGCTGACGTTCGCAACGGTACGGATGCCGTTGACCAGCTCTTCCAGCGCCCTGGGCGACGCGACGCGCGCGAACAGCATGTAGCTGGCGTTGCCGGCGATCGAGTGGCACGCCTCGATTTCGGGCATCGGCTCGAGGAGCTCAGGGGCGTTGTCGGGCTGGCCCGGGTCGAGGGGGGTGATCTCGATGAACGCGGACAGCGGCTTGCCCACCGCCTCGGCATCCAGGATCGGCCGGTACCCGGCGATCACACCGCGGGACTCCAGACGGCGGAGTCGCGACTGCACGGCCGACGTCGACAGGCCGACGGCCTCCGACAACTGGGCAAGCGTCGCCCGAGCATCCTCAGAGATCTCGGCGATGATCCGGCGGTCGACAGCATCCTCCATGGGTGGAATAATATCGGTACCCACGCACTTTCGCCGGATATTTTCCGCCACGTCACGGATCGGAGGTCCCGATGACCACTCCCCTGCAGAACACCGCCATCATCGGCGAGCCCGAGGTCGTCGAGGACGCTGCGCACGCCGAGTCGAGTGCCGCGTGGCGGATGCTGAAGGACGCCGCCGTCGCGATCCGCGAGCTGCAGGTCAAGGACGGTTCGATCCCGGATGCCGCCGACCACGACGCCGCGCGTCGCCACGTCGCAGAGATCACCGCCGGCATCCGTGCCCTGTCCCCCGCGTTCCCGCACGACGCCGCATACCTGTCCGCACTCGTGACGGACTTCGACCGTTGGGCGGCATCGGGCTTCGATGTTCCCGACTTCCTCGACTCGCTCGTGGCGTTCCAGCCGCAGGAGCACCGGGTCGACGGCATCCGGCACCTCGTGGTCTTCCCGATGTACACCCAGAACGGGTCGAGCGACCGACTGGTCGAGGCGCTGATCGTCGAGACCATCTGGCCGGAGTTCATCGGCGAGCTCGAGGCGGGCGACTACGGCAACAAGCTGTTCGTCTCACTGCGCCTGATCGACTTCACCCCGGGCTACGACACGAACTCGGCCGTGCTGTTCCCCGAGACCGTCGCGATGCGCGAGATCCCGCCGTTCACGTGGGGTGCGATCTTCCAGGACCGGGAGGCCGCCCGATACCGTCGGGTCGTCGGAGCGGCATCCGAGATCACCAAGCTCGAGCTGCCCGAGGACGCGGCGCGGATGCTGGATGACCAGGACCTCACCGAGAAGACGTTCGTGATGTGGGACATCATCCACGACCGCACGCACATGCGCGGCGACCTGCCCTTCGACCCGTTCATGATCAAGCAGCGGATGCCGTTCTTCCTGTACTCGCTCGAAGAGCTGCGGTGCGACCTGACCGCGTTCCGCGAGTCCGTCGCGATCCAGCGCCGCCTTCGGTCCCTGAGCCTGTCGAAGGGCGACGAGCTGACAGCCACCGAGCAGGAGATGCTCGAGCACGCGGGCCTCGTGCAGTACGCCGTGATCTTCGACCGGATCTTCCGCTTCGCCATCACCGGGTCGCGTGTGCGCAACTACGACGGGCTCGGCGGGCAGCTGCTGTTCGCCTGGCTGCACCAGCGCGGCGTCCTGCACTGGACCGACACCCGGCTGGCGTTCGACTGGGACGGGGTTCCGGAGGCCGTGATCGCGCTCGGAGAGGCGATCGACGACCTGTACTGGCGCTCGATCGACCGCCCGAAGACCGCGCACTGGCTTGCCGCATACGAGCTCGTCAGCTCTGTGGTGGCGCCGAACCCGGCATCCGTCTGGGCCCGCGGGCTGTCGGATGAGGTGCTCGCCGGCGCACCCAAGGGCTACACCGACGCGGTGCTGGACGACGAGTTCCCGCTGTCGATGTTCTTCGAGGCGCTGGAGAAGAAGATGCGCGACGTCATCGCGTCGACGTCGGGGATCCGCGGCACCGATGGGTGACGAGGCGTGCTCGTTCGTCGCAGGACTGCAGCGACTTCGCATGTTTCCGCGCGATTCGTGCGTGATTGCTGTCGTTCTGCGAAATTCGCGCTCGGCCGTGACGAGGCAGGCACGCGATGACTGCTGAGGGACGCACGATCGTGCTCGCCGGGGGAACGAGCGCTGCGGGGAGAGCGATCGCGCGGGCGCTGGTGGATGCCGGTGCCCGCGTGATCGCGACCGGACGATCGGAGTCCGGACTCGCCGCCGTGCGGGATGCCGGCGCAGAGGCCGTGGTCGCGGATGCGACCTCGGTCGAAGACATGACAAGACTCGCTGGGGCGCTCGGCGCCGTCGACGGGGTGTTCCCGCTCGTCGGCGGTTGGCGTGGGGGCGGCGGACTCGAAGGACAATCCGACGAGGACTTCGCCGCCCTCCTGCCGGCTCTCGAGGCCGTGCGCGCGACGTCGCGCGCGTTCGATGCGCTGCTGCAGGCGTCGGATGCCGGACGCTTCGCGATCGTGTCATCCACCGCGGTGGCCCGTCCCCTCGCCGGCGGCGCGAACTACGCGGCGGTCAAGGCGGCGAGCGAGGCATGGGCACGTGCCGTGGCGCACGGGTTCGCGAAGAGCGCGCGGGATGCCGAGACGCCGCTGCGTGCGGCATCCGTCGTCTTCCGCGCGAAGGCGCTCGAACCGGAGGTGCTCGCGACGGCTGCGACTGGATTATGGGATTCCCCCGCCGACGACCTGAACGATCACGTGATCAACCTGGGTTGATCCGTGCCCGGCTTCAGTCGCGGCGCCCCGGCGGGATGCCGGGAACGACGGGTGGGGCATCCGCCCCCGACCCGTCGGGGATCTCCTGCTCCGGAGCCTGCTCGTACAGCAGCGTGAGCTTGCGGTACGAGCGCGTGAAGAACGCGAGCCCTGCGGCGACCACCATGATCAGCCCGGCGAACAGGCACACCAGGGCGATCCCGCGCGCCTCACCCTCGCCCAGCAGCCAGCCCCACTGGCGCTGACCGGCAGGGCTGTCCATGAACGGGATGATGAGGAACTCGGCGATCGGGGCGATGAGGAACGCCGTGATCGGGGCGGCACTGGCCTCCATCGCCGCAGCCGTGCCGAACACGCGCCCCTGCCGCCGGAACGGCACGACCTTCTGGATCACCGTCTGCTCAGCCGCCTCGACCGGCGGCACGAGCATCATGTAGATCCAGATCCCCACCACGTACAGCGGCCACCACTCCCGCAGCATGAAGACCGCCCCGAGCAGGCCCATCGCGATCACGACGAGCAGCATGGTGCGCACCGGCCGCTTGCCGAGCCCGAACTTGGCCACCAGCGCCCCGCCGATGAGGAAGCCCGTCGAGCCGAAGGCCAGCGCGATGCCCCAGAGCTGCGCGTTGAACAGCGTCAGACCGTAGGGGTCCATCAGCGCCATGTAGACGCCGCCGATGAGGTTGTTGAACGTCGAGAAGATGATGAGGGCGAACAACCCCGGCGCCATCCGGATCGCCTGCACGCTGCCGCGGAAGTCGAGCGCGCCGGACGAGTTCGGGTCGGGTTGCGGCTCCTCCTCGGGGATGCGGACGAACAGCAGATGCACGAACGTCACAGCCATGAAGACGATCGCGATCACCAGCGTCCATCCCATGCCGAGGAAGCCGATCGACAGCCCCGAGAAAACGCTCGTCACGAGGAACGCGATGCCCTGCACCGTGCCGACCAGGCCGTTGGCGTTGGCGCGCTTGTCCTCTTCGATGAGCAGCGTCACGGTGGTCGACAGCGCGATGTTGCGAAGCTGCTCGATCACGCCGCCGAACAGGATGACCGCGGCGAACACCCAGAACCACGGGGCGCCGAGATCGAGGATCTGCTCTTCCGTGAAGAAAACGAAGAGAACCCCTGCGACGCCGAACGCGACGGCGCAGACGATGCTCGACAGCAGCATCACGGCGTGCTTGCGGTGCCTGTCGACGACTGTTCCGAACACCATCGCGAAGACGGCGACGAAGAGCATGTACGCACCGCCGATGATGCCCGTGGCGAGCACAGATCTGGTCTCGATGTACACCCAGAACGTGAGCGCGAACCATAGGAAGCTCGTCGTCACGTTCGCGATCAACGTGTTGACGAGGACGCCTGTGAATGCTCGCCTCGCGGCTGTGCGTTCCATGCCGAGAACACTAATTCGGGGGACCGACATTGGACAGGGGTTCCCCCGAAACTTCGCAAGTAGGCTTGTCCGGTGAGTACACTGCATGACCCCGCGATCCGGGGCTTCGCGTCGGACAACTACTCCGGCATCCACCCCGAGGTCCTCGCGGCCATCGCCGCGGCGAACGACGGCCACCAGATCGCCTACGGCGAGGACCAGTACACCGAGCGGCTGCAGCAGGTCTTCCGCAGCCACTTCGGCGACGGCATCCAGGCGTTCCCCGTCTTCAACGGCACCGGCGCGAACGTCGTCGGCCTGCAGTCGATGCTCCCGCGCTGGGGCGCGGTGATCGCGGCATCCACCGCGCACATCAACGTCGACGAGGGCGGCGCCCCCGAGCGCATGGGCGGCATGAAGCTGCTCACCGTCCCGACCGAGAACGGCAAGCTCACCCCCGAGCTCGTCGACCGCGAGGCGTGGGGCTGGGGCGACGAGCACCGCGCACAGCCGCTGGTCGTCTCGATCACGCAGTCCACCGAGCTCGGCACGCTCTACACACCGGACGAGATCCGTGCCCTCGCCGAGCACGCGCACCAGCGCGGTATGAAGCTGCACATGGACGGCTCGCGCATCTCGAACGCCGCCGCCGCCCTCGACCTGCCGTTCGCGGCCTTCACGCGCGACGTCGGCGTCGACGTGCTCAGCTTCGGCGGCACGAAGAACGGAGCCATGCTCGGCGAAGCGATCGTCGTGCTGAACCCCGAGGCATCCGACGGGCTCATCTACAGCCGGAAGTATTCGATGCAGCTCGCGTCGAAGATGCGTTTCGTGTCGGCGCAGCTGATCGCCCTGCTCGAGGGCGACCTCTGGAAGCGCAACGCTTCGCACTCGAACGCGATGGCTCAGCGCCTGCGCGCCGGGATCGAGGCGGGTCTCGCCGCCGGCACGATCCGCGGCGTCGAGTTCACCCAGCCGACCCAGGTCAACGGCGTCTTCGCGACGCTTCCGGCCGGGGTCGCCGACCGGCTGCGCGAGGTCTTCCGGTTCTACGACTGGGATGCCGCCCGCCGCGAGGTCCGCTGGATGTGCAGCTTCGACACGCAGGAGTCCGACGTCGACGCCTTCATCGAGGCGCTGGGGCGGCTGACGACCGGCGCCTAGGAGCGACGGCCGCCCTTTGATCATGAGACGGGGTTTGCAGCATGAAACCGGTGCCACCAGCATCCGTCTCGTGCTGCAAACCCCGTCTCGATGAAATAAGCGGGGATCGACGAGCGCGGGAGGCGTAAGCGCGAGCGGGAGATCCGCGGGCGTCAGCGCAGCAGGCCGAGGCTCGCGAGGGCGTTGCGGATGAGGGTGCCGCGGCCGCCCTCCATCTCGTCGGAGAGCGCGTCGGACGCCGCCTCCTCCGGCGAGAACCAGGTGACCTCGAGTGCATCCTGACGCGGTTCGCACGTCCCCGTCACCGGCACGACATATGCAAGCGAGACCGCGTGCTGCCGATCATCGTGGAACGCGCTCACCCCCGGGATCGGGAAGTACTCGGCGACCGTGAACGGCACCGGCTGCGGCGGCAGGAGCGGGAACGCCATCGGCCCGAGGTCGTTCTCGATGTGGCGGAAGAGCGCGTCGCGGACGGTCTCGCCGAACCGCACCCGCCCCGACACGATCGTGCGCGTCATCTCCCCCAGCGGGGTCGATCGCAGCAGGATGCCGAGTTCGGTGACCTGCCCGGTACCGTCGGTCCGCACGGGGATCGCCTCGACGTACAGCATCGGCAGGCGACGCCGCGCCTCGGCGAGCTCGAACTCGCTCAGCCAGGCGGGGTTGCCCGCACCGGCCGGCGGCTCGCTGAACTGCGAGAGGTCGTCGCCCTCGCCGTCGGGGTCTGGATCTGGTGTGCGCACCGCCATGCTCCATTTCTACCAGTGTCGGTCTGCGCTGGCAGGATGGACGCGTGAGCGACTCCCTGACGATCGATGCGGATGCCACGCGCTGGGCGCCCGCGGACCGCGACGGCCTGCCCCTTCTCGTGCTCCTGCACGGCTACGGCTCGGATGAGAACGATCTGTTCGCGCTGCGCCCGTTCCTCCCCGAGGGGATCGCGGTCGCTTCGGTCGCAGCGCCCCTCACACCGCCGTTTCCGATGTCGGGCCGGTCCTGGTATCCCATCGAGGGCCTCGAGGGTCGGAGTCCTGCCGCAACCACGGCCGCGGCCGAGGCGCTGCTGCGCTGGCTCGACGAGCACGCCGCCGAGGCCCCGAAGATCGCACTTCTCGGCTTCTCGCAGGGCGCCGCGGTGTCTCTGCAGGCGATGAGGCTGGATGCTGGGCGCTTCGGTGCGATCGTCGCGCTCAGCGGGTACGCGACACCGGGCGACCTCCCGGGTGACGAAGAAATCCAAACGACGAGGCCGCATGTCTTCTGGGGTCGCGGCACCCACGACGACGTCATCCCGCAGCCGCTCATCGACCACACGTCGCAGTGGCTCCCGGATCACGCCGATCTCACCGGCCGCGTCTACCCCGGCCTCACGCACAGCGTCTCGGAGGAAGAGCTCGCCGACGTGCGGGTGTTCCTCGAGAAGTGGCGGGACGACTCAGCGAGCTGAGTCGGGCTCGTCGTCGCCGGTCTGATCGTCGTCCGGCTCCTCCGCGTCGGCATCCCCGCCGTCATCCGCGGCACGCCGCCGGCTCCCGGCTGCGCCGAACGCGACGGCGAACACGATCCCGATGGCGACGCCGATCGCGATCCCGGCGCCCATGTTGTCCAGCGCGGAGCCCATCGCCACGCCGACGCCCATGCCGAGAGCGATTCCGATCCCCCAGCTCATCCGCTGACGGACCTCGTGACCGCTCATCTGCTCGTCGCCCATGTCTCCACGGTACGGCGATGCGTCGGCGACGGCATCCGCCTCACGGCGGAGATCCGACACGCCCGGGTGTTGCACGATGCGACACGCCCGGGTAGCATCGACGAGTCCTGTCAGCCGTGTTTGGAAGTTCATTGATCTGAGTCGTCGCTCCCGCGCCCATCTTTCCGCGCGCTGACACGACTCCTTCCCCTGCGGTTCCGCCTCCGCCGTCTCTCGGCGTCGATGGGCGACCGGTGTCAGTGCACCCGCACAACACGGAGACACGCATGCAGGCATCGACCCCTCACTCCTCGGTCACCCTCGACCGACTCACCTTCACCTGGCCGGACGGATCCACGGCCCTCGCCGGCGTGGACGGTTCGTTCGGCGCCGGGCGCACAGGACTCGTGGGCCGCAACGGCTCCGGCAAGTCCACGTTGCTGCGCCTGATCGCCGGCGACCTCGCGCCGACGTCGGGGTCGCTGACGACCTCGGGCGAGGTCGCCTACCTGCCGCAGCGACTCACGCTCGACACAGATCGGCGGGTGGCCGACCTGCTCGGCATCGCTGAGGCGCTCGACGCCGTCCGCGCCATCGCGGGCGGCGACGTGGACCCCGAGCACTTCGACGCCGTCGGCGACGACTGGGACATCGAGGCTCGCGCACAGGCAGCTCTAGCCGAAGCAGGGCTCGATCCGACGTTCCTCGATCGCCGGATCGGAGAGCTGTCCGGCGGTGAGGCGGTGCTCGTCGCGATCGCCGGCATCCGGCTGCGCGGTGCGTCGATCACGCTGCTCGACGAGCCGACGAACAATCTCGACCGGGATGCCAGGACGAAGCTCGCGGCGATGGTGCGCGCCTGGAAGGGCACGCTCATCGTCGTCAGTCACGACGTGGCGCTTCTCGAGCTGATGGATGCCACCGCCGAACTGTACGCGCACACACTGACGGTGTTCGGCGGACCGTATTCGGAATGGCGGGCCTGGCTGGATGCCGAGCAGGGCGCCGCTGTGCAGGCCGAACGCGACGCGAAGCAAGCCTTCAAGAAGGAGAAGCGGCAGCGCATCGAGGCCGAGACGAAGCTCGCCGGACGCGCCAGGGTCGCGAACAAGGCCCACGTCGAGAAGCGCGTGCCCAAGATCATCGCCAACGGGCGGAAGATGGCCGCGCAGGTGTCGGCTGGGAGGCTGCGCACCGAGGTCGCCGAGAAGGAGAGCATCGCGCGCGACGCGCTCGATGCGGCAGGGCGGCGGGTGCGCGGCGACGCTTCGATGAAGATCGAGCTCCCCGAACCCGAGGTGTCGCGCAGCCGCCGCATCGCGACGATCTGCGACGCCGAGAGATCCTGGGTCATTCAGGGACCGGAGCGCGTCGCGCTCATCGGCGGCAACGGCGTCGGCAAGACGACGCTGCTGCAGCGGCTGGTGGCGGGCGGCGCCCTGCACAACTCCGGAGCTTCTTCGCAGATCAGTGTCGATTCGGCCTCAGACTCGACAGATCCGGAGTTTCTCCGGAGTTGTGCAGGAGAAACGGCGGCAACCTCTGTCGAGGTGACAGCGCACACCGACCGCATCGGCTACCTGCCGCAGCGCGTCGACGGGCTCGACGAGTCGCGATCGGTGATCGAGAACGTGGCTCTGGCTGCGCCGGACATCCCCGAGAAGGAGCTGCGCAACCGGCTCGCCCGGTTCCTCATCCGCGGTGATGCGACCGACCGGCCGGTGGGCACGCTGTCGGGCGGCGAGCGCTTCCGCACGGCTCTGGCGGCGCTGCTCCTCGCCGATCCCGCTCCGCACCTCGTCGTCCTGGACGAGCCGACGAACAACCTCGACCTCGACACGGTCGACCAGGTCGTCGAAGCGCTGCGCGCCTACCGTGGCGCGGTGCTCGTCGTGAGCCACGACGACGGGTTCCTCGCCCGGCTCGACCTCGATCTCATCCTCGAGCTCGACGCCGACGGCAACCTGACCGAGGTCGTGGCGCCGACTATTTAGCGCGGCTGCTGCGCATCGCCCTGGTGTGCGCGAGAGCGGGGTCGGCGGCGAGCGCCGCGTACTCCTCGGAATCCCGCGGCACCAGGGCGACGCGTCCCTCCGCGTCGTGATGCGTGCCCCAGCCGTACCTCTTGCCGAGCGGTGAGGACCGCAGGCACGGCTGGCCCTTCGAGAAGAACTCCGCTCTGGCGTCTTGGTCGTTCGGATCGATGCCCTTGCGCAGGGCATGCGTCTCGAAGATGACGTCGTCGGACGTGCGGCCATAGGGCTTCTCGGAGATGAGCCGGTAGTGCAGCGCCGCGATCGACAGGTTCTCGGCGATCGGCGGTTCGGCTCCGTGGTCGATCGGACAGTCCTCGGATACCTCGATGAACGTGCCGCTGTAGTTCGTCGTGTGGTCAGCCATGACACCACCATCCACCCCTGCACGGACATTGTCGAGAGCGCATGTCGGATGCCTGCACGAAGATGGACGTGTGGGTGACTCTTCGACAGGCTCAGCGCACCGCGTTCTCGATCGCTTCACCCCGGCCACACAAGACTGGTTCCGGGGTGCGTTCGCCGCGCCCACGAACGCGCAGGCCGGCGCGTGGGAGGCGATCTCTGCCGGTAAGCACGCCCTCGTCGTCGCGCCGACCGGTTCTGGCAAGACCCTGTCGGCGTTCCTGTGGGCGATCGACAGCGTGTTCCGCGAGAAGGCGGATGCCGCGGACAGCACAGGCACCCGCATCCTCTACATCTCGCCCTTGAAGGCGCTCGGCGTCGACGTCGAGCGCAACCTCCGGTCGCCGCTGGTCGGCATCGGCCAGTCGGCCCGCCGCCTCGGCATCCACGCCCCCGGCGTCACCGTCGGAGTCCGCTCGGGAGATACGACCTCGAGCGACCGGCGCAAGCTCGTCGCGAATCCGCCGGACATCCTCATCACGACGCCCGAGTCGCTGTATCTGATGCTCACGAGCCGGGCGGGTGACACCCTGCGCGGCGTGCACACCGTGATCATCGACGAGGTGCACGCGGTCGCCGCCACGAAGCGCGGCGCGCATCTCGCCGTGAGCCTGGAGCGCCTCGACGCACTGCGGCGGGCAGCAGGGGCGGATGCCCCGGCTCAGCGCATCGGGCTGTCGGCGACCGTCCGTCCCATCGACGAGGTCGCCCGATTCCTGGGCGGGTCGGCGCCGGTCGAGATCGTGGCGCCGAAGGCCTCGAAGACGTTCGAGCTGTCGGTGTCCGTTCCCATGGACGACATGACGAATCCGCCTCCGCCCCCGGGTGCACCGCCGACAGACGACGACGCGGCCGAGTACACCGAAGTCACCGGATCGGTCTGGCCGCATGTCGAAGAGGCGATCGTCGACCGCATCCTCGAGAACAAATCCACGATCGTGTTCTCGAACTCCCGCCGCCTCGCCGAGCGGCTCACCGGCCGCTTGAACGAGATCTACTCCGAACGCATCGGGGTTCCGCTCCCCGACGCATCGGCGCCTCCGGCCGCCATGATGGCCCAGGCCGGTTCCACGGCCGGCGCCGATCCCGTACTCGCCAAGGCGCACCACGGCTCGGTCTCGAAGGAGCAGCGGGCCCTCGTCGAAGAAGAGCTCAAGTCCGGCGTCCTGCGCTGCGTCGTCGCGACCAGCAGCCTCGAGCTCGGCATCGACATGGGCGCTGTCGATCTCGTGATCCAGGTCGAGGCTCCACCGTCTGCGGCATCCGGTCTGCAGCGCGTCGGACGCGCCGGCCACCAGGTCGGCGAGGTGAGCCGCGCCGCGCTGTTCCCGAAGCACCGTGGCGACGTGCTGCACACCGCGATCGTCACCGAGCGGATGCTGGCAGGCAAGATCGAGGCGATCGCCGTGCCGCGCAATCCGCTCGACATCCTCGCGCAGCAGACCGTCGCTGCGTGCGCGCAGGGCGCCATCAGCGTCGAGGAGTGGTTCGAGACGGTTCGGCGGTCTGCGCCGTTCCAGTCGCTTCCGCGCTCCGCGTTCGAGGCGACCCTCGACCTGCTGGCGGGCCGGTTCCCGTCCGACGAGTTCGCCGAGCTGCGCCCGCGCCTCGTGTGGGACCGGGATGCCGGCACCCTCACCGGCCGCCCCGGCGCGCAGCGGATCGCGGTGACGAGCGGCGGCACGATCCCCGACCGCGGGCTGTTCGGCGTCTTCGTCGCGGGCGAGGGCGCCGGCCGCCGGGTCGGCGAGCTCGACGAGGAGATGGTCTACGAATCGCGCGTCGGCGACGTCTTCACCCTCGGCACGACGAGTTGGCGGATCGCCGAGATCACGCACGATCGTGTTAACGTGCTGCCCGCGTACGGGCAGCCGGGAAAGGTGCCGTTCTGGCACGGCGACGGGATCGGCCGCCCGTACGAGCTCGGTGAGGCGCTCGGCGCGTTCTCGCGCGAAGTGGATGCCGCGCCTGCAGAGAAGGCCGCGCAGCGTCTGATCGACGCCGGCCTCGACGAGCAGGCCCGCGGGAATCTGCTGGCGCATCTGAAGGAGCAGCGCGAAGCCACCGGCACGCTGCCGACCGACCGGAACCTGACCGTCGAGCGCGGACGCGACGAGGTCGGCGACTGGCGGGTCATCCTGCATTCCCCGTACGGCATGAAGGTGCACGCGCCATGGGCGCTGGCCATCAACGCCCGCGTCCGCGAGCGCCTGGGTGTCGACGGTTCGGCTGTCGCGAGCGACGACGGCATCATCGTCCGGATTCCGGATGCCGACGCCGAGCCGCCCGGCGCCGAGCTGTTCGTATTCGACGCCGACGAGCTGGAGCAGATCGTCACGGACGAGGTCGGCGGGTCGGCGCTGTTCGCCTCACGGTTCCGCGAGTGCGCCGCGCGAGCGCTGCTCATGCCGCGGATGAATCCGAACAAGCGCACGCCCCTGTGGCAGCAGCGGCAGCGGTCGGCGCAGCTGCTCGAGGTCGCCCGGCGGCATCCGACGTTCCCGGTGATCCTGGAGACCCTGCGCGAGGTGCTGCAGGACGTCTACGATCTGCCGTCGCTGCGCAGGCTCACCACCGCGATCGCCGAGCGCCGCGTGCGGCTGGTCGAGACCGAACCCGCGCAGCCCTCGCCATACGCGCGCGATCTTCTCTTCGGGTACGTCGGTGCCTTCATGTACGAGGGCGACTCGCCACTCGCCGAGCGCCGGGCCGCCGCGCTGTCGGTGGACCCGGCACTGCTGGGCGAGTTGCTCGGCACCGTCGAGATGCGCGAGCTGCTCGATCCCGAGGTCATCGCGCAGTTCGAGCGCGAGGCGCAGCGGCTCGATCCGTCGCGTCGTGCCCGCGGACTCGAGGGCGTCGCCGATCTGCTCCGCACGCTCGGTCCACTCGATGCTGCCGAGGTCGCCGCGCGCCTCGAGCCGGAGGATGAGCACGAAGCGACGGCGTCCGCCTACCTCGACGCCCTGATCTCCGCCCGCCGCGCGATCCCCGTCACGATCGCCGGCGCATCCCGTGTCGCCGCGATCGAAGACGCGGGGCGCCTGCGCGATGCGCTCGGCGCGGCCCTGCCCACCGGCATCCCCGTCGCGTTCCTCGAACCCGTCGCCGACCCGCTCGGCGACCTCGTCTCGCGTCACGCGCGTACGCACGGCCCGTTCACGACGGATGCCGTCGCCACGCGTTTCGGTCTCGGAGCCGCCGTTGCACGGCACACGCTGCAGCGGCTCGAGCAGGCCGGGCGCATCACGAGCGGTTACTTCCTGCCCGATGCCGCAGGCAGTGCGACGGAGAACGAGTGGTGCGACACCGAGGTGCTGCGACGCCTCCGGATGCGCTCGCTCGCAGCGATCCGCGGCAGCGTCGAGCCCGTCGCCCCCGAGGCGTACGCCCGATTCCTGCCCGACTGGCAGCATCTGTCGCGTCCGCTCGAGGGTGTCGACGGCGTGCTTGCCGTGGTCGAGCAGCTCGCCGGAGTGCCGATTCCGGCAAGCGCGTGGGAGTCTCTCATGCTGCCGTCGCGGATCCGGGACTACTCCCCCGCGATGCTCGATGAACTGACCTCCAGCGGCGAAGTCGTGTGGGCCGGGCACGGCACGCTGCCGGGGCGCGACGGCTGGGTGTCGCTGCATCCCGCCGATCTCGCCCCGTTCACCCTGCCGATCCCGGAGGCCCCAGACGACTCTGCGTCCGGCGGGAGCGGCGACCTGGAGCGCGCCCTGCTGGAGGCACTCGGCCATGGCGGCGCGTACTTCGCCTCGCAGCTCAAGGAGATGGCAGGGGCGGAGAACGAGCAGTCCGTGCTCGAGGCGCTGTGGAACCTGACATGGGCGGGACGGGTGACCAACGACACCTTCGCGCCGGTGCGCACCCTGCTCGCCGGCGGATCGCAGGCGCACAAGTCCGTGCGGCGGGCACCGCGCACGCGAACGTTCCGCGGGGTTTCGCTGGGGAGCGTATCGTTCAGCGGTGGGTCGACCGCGCCCCCGCGACCGACCGCGACGGGCGGGCGGTGGTCGCTGCTGATGACCGACCGGGCAGACAGCGGCGCCGCTGCGAGCCGCCGGGCGACCGTCTCGGCAGGGCTCCTCCTCGACCGCTACGGCGTGGTCACTCGCGGCGCTGTGCAGTCCGAGGGGACGCCGGGCGGCTTCGCGCAGGCGTACCGCATCCTCGCCGGCTTCGAGGAGGCCGGCCACTGCCGCCGCGGCTACGTCATCGAAAAGCTGGGCGCCGCGCAGTTCGCGGCATCCACGACGGTCGACCGTCTGCGCACCTTCGCGAACCTGCCCGACCCCGCACCGCTGCGCGCGATCACCCTCGCGGCGACGGACCCGGCGAACCCGTACGGCGCGGCGCTCGCGTGGCCGCGGTGCGAGGGCGTGTCGCATCGCCCCGGGCGCAAGGCCGGTGGACTCGTCGTCCTCGTCGACGGCGCGCTTGTGCTCTACCTCGAACGCGGCGGCCGCACAGTGCTCGCGTTCGATGACGACCCGGAGGCGCTACGTGCTGCGGCATCCGATCTCGTCGCCACCGCACGCGCCCGGCGCCTGGACACCCTCACCGTCGAGAAGATCAACGGCGAGCCGATCTACGGCACCCCGTTCGCGACGGCTCTGCAGGAGGCCGGATTCGTCGCGACCCCGCGCGGCTTCACCCTGCGCAAGGTGCTGTAGGCGGGGCGATGACCGGCATCGACACGCCTACGCTGGACTCATGATGCGCGAGTTCGCCGCCGGCGTCGGCACACTGCTGCGCGGGTTCCGCATGTGGAAGTCGCACACGAGGCTCCTCGCCCTCGGTCTCATCCCCGCGTTCATCGCCTGGGCGGTCCTGCTCGCCGCGATCGTTCCGCTGCTGATCTGGCTCGGCGACATCACCGACTGGATGACGCCGTTCGCCGACGGGTGGACGGCGCCTTGGCAGGGCATCCTGCGGTTCGGGCTCGGCGCGGTGATCGTCGTCGCGGCTCTCGCGCTGTCGGCCGCGGTCTTCACCGCCCTCACTCTCACGATCGGCGACCCGTTCTACCAGCGGATCTGGAAGGGCGTCGAGCGCTCACTCGGCGAGGACCCGACCGGCGAGTCCGGCTTCTGGTCGACCGTCGGCGAGGGCATCCGGCTCATCACGATGGGAGTCCTCGTCGCCCTGCTCACCCTCATGATCGGGTTCATCCCGGTGGTCGGCGGGGTCACGGCATCCATCATCGGCGTCATCCTCAACGGCCGCCTGCTCGCCCGCGAGCTCACCGGCCGCGCGTTCGACGCGCGCGGCGTGACGGGGCACTCGCGATCCGGGATGCTGCGCACGGGCCGAGCCCGTGTGATCGGCTTCGGCGTAGCGACGCAACTGTGCTTCCTCGTACCGTTCGGTGCGATCGTCACGATGCCCGCCGCGGTCGCGGGCTCGACGCTGCTCGCACACGATCTGCGTCGACGCGCTGCCTACGGCGGTCAGGGGGCGCAAGAGGTGGCCAAGGAGCGGCGCACCAAACCATCTGCGACTCCTCCGGCAGACGCCAGCGCCGAAGCCCCCGGCCAGGGGGCGCGAACGGCCGTCATCCCAGCAGCAACGCAGCCGAATGCGACCCCGCCCGCACCACCTCCGCCCCCAGCGAGTCCGCGTGCCTGAGGGCGACACCGTCTTCCGCACCGCTCGGCGTCTCGATGACGCGCTCGGGGGGCAGGAGGTCACCCGTTTCGACCTCCGCGTGCCGCGGGCAGCGACCGCCGACCTCACGGGCGAGACGATCCACGGCTGCGTCCCACACGGCAAGCACCTCCTGCTGCGCATCGGCGAGTACACGCTGCATTCGCATCTGCGCATGGACGGCGCCTGGTTCATCTACCGTCCCGGCGAGAGGTGGCGGCATCCGGCCTTCAAGGCTCGCGCGATCGTCGGCACCGCCGAGCGCGAAGCCGTCGGCGTCGACATCGCCGACATCGAGCTCGTGCGCACGCGCGACGAGGACGAGCTCGTGGGACATCTCGGCCCCGACCCGCTCTCCGACGACTGGGACGCCGCGGAAGCAGCCGCCCGCGTGGGCCGCGACGCCCGCAGCATCCATGTCGCCCTCCTCGATCAGCGCAACGTCGCCGGGTTCGGCAACGAATACGCCGCCGAGCTGCTGTTCCTGCGCGGCATCCTGCCGACGACACCGGCTGCCGAGGTCGACACGGCCGCCCTCATCGCCCTCGGCGCACGCACGATCCGCGCCAACCGCGACCGCCCGGACCGCACCTTCACCGGAGTGAACAGGCCCGGTCAGACGACCTGGGTGTACGGGCGGGCGGATCGCCCCTGCCGCCGTTGCGGCACCCGCATCAGACGCGGCGCGCAGGGAGCCGATCCGACCCGCGAACGCGTCACCTTCTGGTGCCCGAACTGCCAGCGCTGAGCCTTCGACGGGCATCAGGGACCGCTCATCCCCAATGGGGAATGAAAAGCGCACTCCCGTGGTTGTTGATATATCCGGGAAGTTCCGGACTGGGAGGAATCTTGGGTAAGAACTACATCGATATCGAGGACGACCAGGGCACGACGCTGCGCTACCGCAAGCACGTCAACGGCCGCGGTCTCGTCGCGCATGGCGCGAAGGTGCATCCGAAGGCCGTTGTCGAAGTCGGCGCCTATATCGAACCGGGGGCCCGCGTCGGCGCGGGAGCCCGAGTGGTCCGCGGGGCGTGGATCGAACCGGATGCCGTGATCGGCGAGAACGCGTACATCGACGCCCATGCGCACATCGGCCAGGGCGCCGCGGTCGGAGACGGGGCCCACATCGGCGTCCGCACCGACATCGGCGCGGGGGCGCGCATCGCGCGTGGAGCGAAGATCGGCGATGACGAGACGGTCGCTGCAGGGCTCCGCATCGCCACCGACCGCAAGGGCCTGTGGCTGGCGGCCTGATCGCCGCGCATCCATCTCACGAGACTGGAAGGCCGCGCCGAGACTGCGTCGATTCGACGCTGTCTCGGCGCGGCCTTGGTGATTCGAGCTACTTCAGTGCACGACGGATGAGGATCGACGCGCTCTCGACGAGCACGACCATGCCGATGATGACGAGCACGTACGCGAGCACCTCATCGAAGTGACGCCCCTGCAGCGCGTTCAGCAGCAGGAAGCCGATGCCGCCGGCTCCGACGATGCCGAGCAGCGTCGCCGAGCGGATGTTCTGCTCGAGCAGGTACATGAGGTGGCTGACCATCGCGGGCACCGACATCGGCATCGTCGATGAGAAGAACACCTGGGTGCGGGTGCTTCCGCCGGCGGCCAGGGCGCGTTCCGGGCCGTTCGGCACCTCTTCCATCGAGTCGCCGATGAGCTTGGCGAGCAGACCCACGCCTCCGATGCCCAGCGCCAGTGCGCCGGCCTGCGGTCCGATGCCGGCCGCGATGATGAACAGGATCGCCACGACGAGGTCCGGGATCGCGCGGATCACGAGTGCGATGCCGCGGAAGGTGTTGCGCACCCAGCTGTTCGGGGCGACGTTGCGTGCCGAGAGAGGCCCGACCACGGCTGAGATGATCGCGCCCATGAGCGTCGCGGCGAACGCGATCTGGATGGTCGTGATGACGGCGGCCATGACGTCCGCCCAGCTGCGGCTGCCGAAGTGCGGCGGCCAGATCGCACGATCGCGCTCCGGGTCGACGAGCTCGTTCCACGACGGCGCGAGCATCTTCGTCACGTCGGGCGCGGCGTAGACGAACGCCGCGACGACGACGAGCACGCCGATCCAGATCCACAGCGTGTTGCCGAGGCGGTTGCGGTCCCAGGGCCGGTGCATGGCCGCCTCGATACGGGCGTTGCGGTCGAGCATCCGGATCGTGGCGGTGCTCACAGCATCCGCCTCGCCCGCCTGGCGACGTGAGACGGCCCGCGCGACCGTGTCGCCGAGTCCCCTGCCGGTCGGCTGGACGCCGAGCAGACGCGTGCGCAGCAGCGACGAGACGATCTCGAACAGCACGCACAGCACGATGATGATGACCACGAGCGGGATGACGCGGCGCATGCCCGCCGGTCCGCCGTGCAGCGCCTCGTCGAGCTCGTAGCCGATGCCGACGACGCCCACGACACCGAGGATGACGGTGCCGCGCAGGTTGATGTCGGCGCGGTGCAGCGTGACCGCGACCCAGGCGGGCAGCACCTGCGGCACGACGCCCGACCAGAACTCCTGCGCCTTCGATCCGCCGGCCGACCGGATCGCGAGCCGCGGGCCCTCGTCGATCTGCTCGATGGCGTCGGCGAACATCTTCGAGATCATGCCGACGGAGTGCAGGCCGATCGCGACGATCGCCGGCAGGGTTCCCGAGTTGAACCACAGGAACGCGAAGATCACGACGAACACGATGTCAGGGACTGCTCGGGCGATGACGCCGATGCCGCGGCACACCGCCATCACGAGCGCGTGCGGTGTCGTGTTGCGGGCCGCGCCGTATGCGACAGGCACCGAGAGAACTGCGGCGAGCGCGGTACCGGCGACGACGAGCGCGAGAGTGATCACGATCGTGAGGAGCATCTCCCAGATCGGCTCGAAGCCGACCCAGGTCGTCACGTACGCCGTCGTCCCATCGGCGAGGCGCTCACCGGTGACCTCCCACCCCGGCCATTGCATGGGCGTTGCCATGCCGAGGAACCGGGCGATGTTCTTGCCGGTCGTGTCGAGGCTCTTCAGGCTGTAGTCGAGGCCGATGAACGACCAGACCCCGAGGGCGAGGATCGCCACGATGACCCCGTACGAGACGACGGTCGACAGGCGCGGTGCCGGGCGCGGCACGTTCGCGATGCGTTCGGCGAGGCCGGGCACCGGCCGAGAGGCGACGGTGGTCACGCGGGCTCCTCGTTCGCGAAGTCCTCGGCGAGGCGCTCGCGTCCGGCGCTGCGCTCGGCCTCGCGTTCGCGGATCTGCTCGCGGGCCTCGGCGAGCTCCTCTTCGAGGGCCTCGATCTCGCCGGTCGTGGTCGCGACGCGGCCGTAGATCTCCATGACCTGCTCGCGGCTGAGACCTTCGGTGCGGGTGTCGAGCACGACCTCGCCGGCGCGGAGGCCGACGATGCGGTCGCCCCAGCTGAGGGCGAGGTCGACCTGGTGCAGCGAGCAGATGACCGTCAGCGATCGCTCGGCGGCGATCTCGCGGATGAGCGACATGACCTGGCCGCTGGATTCGGGGTCGAGCGATGCGACGGGTTCGTCGGCGAGCAGGATCTCAGGGTCCTGCATGAGTGCGCGCGCGATCGCCACGCGCTGCTGCTGCCCACCGGAGAGCTGGTCGGCACGCTGATAGGCGAACTCGAGGAGCCCGACGCGGTCGAGGTGCCCGAGCGCTTTCTCGCGCATGGCGCGGGGGTAGGTGAAGATGCCCACACGCGGGCCGCGCAGCGACGACAGCCCACCCGTGAGCACGTTCTCGAGCACCGTGAGCGCGCCCACGAGCTCGAACTGCTGGAAGATGAAGCCGATCCGGCCGCGGAGCGCGCGCAGGTCGCGGCCGCGCAGCGCCGCGACCTCTTCACCCAGCGAGGTGACGGTCCCCGCGGTGGGGACCTCGAGTCCGTTCACGTGACGCAGGAGCGTCGACTTGCCCGAGCCGGAGAGCCCGAGCAGGACGACGATCTCCCCCGGTTCGACGGACAGCGACACCCCCGTGAGCGCCCGGGCCTTGGCTCCGGGGTAAGTCTTGCCCAGATCGTCGATCCGGACGGCGAGGGTGTCGCTGTTCGTCATGGCAGTGGCTCCTGGCTGTGTCTACGTGATCGGAGAGCTGGGTCAGGCCCGGCAGGCCTCGACCTCGTCGGCGATCTCGGAGCAGAGCGTGCGGATCAGGTCGTAGTACGCGTCGTCGACCTTTCCGAAGCCGAACCAGCCGTCGGTGAGGAACTCGTTGAGCTCGACGCCGGCATCGGTCAGGTCGGACTGCGTGCTGTCGGCGAGGGCCTCGGTCAGCTGGTCCTTGACGTCCTGCGGGAGTGTAGCCTGCATGACGATGGGAGCTGCGGGCACGAGCACGCGGGTGACCTCTTCGAGCTCACCCGACTCGATCAGCGGGTCGGCGTCGATGTCCTGGGCGAAGCCGACCTGGCAGTCGGTGCCCTCGGCGACCTTGCGGGCGTTGAGGTCGTGCTCCTCGCCGAAGAGACGGTTGTCCTCCGAGACGGTGACGCCCGCCTCGAGCAGTCCGCCCATGGGAACGGCGAAGCCCGAGGTCGAGGTCGGGTTCACGAAGCAGACCGGCTGGTCGGCGAAGTCCTCGAGGGACGTCACGTCGGTCGAGGCGGGGTTCTTCACGGCGACGGAGTAGTAGCCGGGCTCGGCACCCTCCTGCGTGATCTGCGCACCGATCGGCTCGATCTCGGCGCCGGCGTTCTGCGACTGGTAGTAGGTGAATGCCGAGATCTGCGCGATGTCGATCTGGTCGGCGGCGAGGCCCTGCACGACAGCGGTGTAGTCGGTCGCCTGGAAGAACTCGACGTTCTTGCCGGTGATCTCGGCGATCCAGTCGGCGATCGGCTGGGCATCCTGGTCGGCGCCCTCGTGGTCGGGCAGAACGGCGAAGACGAGGGTGTCCTCGTTGCCGGAGGCGAACGTTCCGGACGCCTCGTCGGAGCCGCCGGTGGCGGAGTCCGCGGTACCGGCGGCACACGCCGACAGGCCGAAGGCGAGGGTGAGACCGGCGGCGATCGCGAGACCGCGCTTGAGGGTGGACTGCATGGAGGAACCTTTCGAAGGTGCGGGTGCAGGGTGAGGTGGTCGGCAGAGCGGCCGACGTGACGATCCAAGACAGGCCCGGCGACGTGCGCGGGTAGAGAGCTTGACGGAGCCGTGAACTGGACGTGAACAGCCGAGTACCCTGAACGCATGGCCTCATCGCCCCCGTCCCGCCCGCGCACCTTCCGCCTCGGCGCGGTCCCCGGGGCGACGCCCGGCAAGTGGATCGACACCTGGAAGCAGCGGATGCCACGGGTCTCGCTCGAGCTCGTGCCGATCGAGGCAGCCTCGCAGCGCGCGGCGCTGGAGGGGCTGGATGCCGCGCTCGTCCGCCGCCCTGTCGATGACCCCGACGAGCTGCACGTGATCCCGCTCTACGAGGAGGTCACGGTGGTCGTGGCATCCGCTGAATCGCACCTGATGGCCGCCGACGAGCTGACAGCCGACGACCTCGCCGGGGAGGTTCTGATCACGCCGGCCGACGACGTGCTCGGCCCGTTGGGGCTCCCGACGGCCGAGCCGAAGTTCCCTCAGCTGCCGACGACCGCCGATGCGGTCGCCACGGCCGCCTCAGGCGTCGGCATCGTCGTCGTGCCGATGTCGCTCGCGCGCCTGCATCAGCGCAAGGATGCCGGGTACCGGCCGCTCCTGGATGCGCCGACGTCCTCCGTCGGTCTCGCCTGGTTGCGAGATCGAACGACGGAGGACGTCGAGACGTTCATCGGGATCGTCCGCGGCCGCACCGCGAACTCCTCCCGCTAGGCGACGAGCACCGGCACTTCGACGCGGAGCTCGTCGCCTGCGGCGTCCACCCGCACGGAGCCGCCGTCGGCGAGCTGCCCCGACACCAGCAGGTCGGCGATCCGGTCGTCGAGCTCGCGCTGGATCAGCCGGCGCAGCGGCCGGGCCCCGTACTCGGGCTCGTAGCCGTGCTCGCCGAGCCAGTCGACCGCGGCATCCGTCACCTCGACCGACACGGAACGCGATGCGAGCCGCGCCGTCGTCGCGCCCAGCATCAGGCGGACGATCTCGCCGAGCTCGGCACGCGAGAGCTTCTGGAACAGCACGATCTCGTCGATGCGGTTCAGAAACTCCGGACGCATCGCCTCACGGAGCTTTCCCATCACGCGTGCCTTCAGGTCGGCCGCGGACGCGAACCCGTTCGCCGAGGCATCCGAGCTCGACACGAACCCAAGAGCGCCAGAGCGCGAGGCGAGGAACTCCGATCCGATGTTCGAGGTCATCACGATCACCGTGTTGCGGAAGTCGACCGTGCGGCCCTGGCCATCGGTGAGCCGCCCGTCGTCGAGCACCTGCAGCAGCAGGTTGAACACGTCGGGGTGCGCCTTCTCGATCTCGTCGAACAGCACGATCGAGTACGGGTTGCGCCGCACGCGCTCGGTGAGCTGCCCTGCCTCGTCGAAGCCGACGTATCCGGGAGGGGCGCCGACGAGCCGCGACACGGTGTGCCGCTCGCCGAACTCGCTCATGTCGAAGCGGATCACGGCGTTCTCGTCGTCGAACAGGCGGTCGGCGAGAGCCTTGGCCAGCTCGGTCTTGCCGACACCGGTCGGGCCGAGGAACAGGAACGATCCGACCGGACGGCGGGCATCGCCCATGCCCGTGCGGCTGCGACGAACGGCGCGGGCCACGGCGGCAACGGCGTCATCCTGCCCGATCACGCGGGCGTGCAGTTCGGTCTCGAGGTCGGCGAGGCGCTCGCGCTCGCCCTCGGTGAGGCGGCTGGCCGGGATGCCTGTCGCACGCGAGATCACCTCGGCGATCTCGCGCTCGTCGACGATCGGCTCGGCGTCGTCGGTGCGCCCGGTGGATGCCGCGTCGATGCGCGCCTGGACGGCCGAGATCTCGTCGCGAAGACCCGAGGCCTCCTCGTACTTTTCCGCGGAGACGGCGGCGTTCTTGCGCGCCTCGAGTTCGGCGAGCTCGGCGAACAGGTCCGACGTGTCGACGGGCAGGCCGAGCTTCAACCGCAGCCGGGCACCGGCCTGGTCGATCAGGTCGATCGCCTTGTCGGGCAGCACGCGGTCGGGCAGGTAGCGCGCGCTCATGGCGACGGCCGCCTGCAGAGCAGCATCGGTGTACGAGACCTTGTGGTGGTCCTCGTACGCGCCGCGGAGACCTTCGAGGATCAGTACGGCATCCGCGGTCGACGGCTCGTCGACCTTGACCGGCTGGAAGCGGCGCTCCAGCGCCGGATCCTTCTCGATCTGGCGGTACTCCTTGAGCGTGGTCGCACCGACCATGTGCAGGTCGCCGCGGGCGAGGCGGGGCTTGAGGATGTTGCCGGCATCCATCGCACCGTCACCGGCGCCGCCCGCGCCCACGACCGTGTGCACCTCGTCGATGAAGACGATGATCTCGTCCTTGCGGGCTGCGATCTCGTCCATGGTCTTGGTCAGGCGCTCTTCGAAGTCGCCGCGGTAGCGGGTTCCGGCGAGCATGGCGGGCAGGTCGAGCGCGATGACGCGACGGTCCTTCAGCTGCGCCGGCACCGTGCCGTCGACGATCGCCTGGGCGATGCCGTCGACGATCGCGGTCTTGCCGACGCCGGCCTCGCCGATGAGCACCGGGTTGTTCTTGGTGCGCCGGCTGAGGATCTCGATGGTCTGCTCGATCTCGTCGGCACGGCCGATGACGGGGTCGAGCGCGCCCTCGCGCGCCCGAGCGGTCAGGTCAAGACCGTAGGTGTCGAGCATCGGCGAGTCGGATGCCGGCGCCTCTGCTCCGGCCTCGTCGCCGCCGACGGGAGCAGCGACGTGCTCGCGCACGCCCTGGGTGAGCGCCTCGGCCGTGACTCCGGCGCGGGCGAGGATCTGCCCCGCGGGCACGTCCTGTCCGAGCACGAGCGCGAAGAACACGTGCTCGGGATCGATGTAGGTGGCGCCGGAGGAGCGGGCGACCTGGTACGCGTGGAAGAGCGCGCGGCTGGCGCTCGAGGTGATCGTCGCGGCCTCCACACCGGCGGGCTCACCGGGCAGCGGCAGCCGGGACTCGACGGCCTGGATGATCTGCGCCGGATCTGCGCCGACGTTCTCGATCGCACGCGCGACGGCGTCGTCCTCGACGATCATGCGCAGCACGTGCAGCGCGTCGAGCTCTGTCTGGCCGCGCTCGAGGGCGAAGCGGCCGGCGCGCTGCAGGATGCGCTGCGTGCGCGCGGTGAGGAACCGGCTGAGGTCGATCGACCGGGACTGCCGAGCCTGCTCGCCGGCGAGATACCGGGCCAGGAACTCGTCGAACGAGCCGGCACCGGTGTCGCTGAAGTCGTTTGCCACGAGGGCCTCCTGAAAGTTAAGTGCTATTCACTCAGATACGGAACTTGAGTGTACTACGCTCAACTTCAACGCGGGGTCGCGTCGAATATTCCCACGGCGCCGAATAGAATTCCCTGGTGGCCTCGATCCTGTACGTCTGCGTGAGGCCGGAGCAGGGCGCGGCGGATGCCGAGCACCGGTCGTTCCGGCGCGCTCTCGGCGTACCCGGTCTCGATCGCTGGGATCTGCTGGACCGGCCCCTGGACGAGTCGGTCACGAATCGCTACGACGGCGTCGTCATCGGCGGATCGCCGTTCAACGTGGTCGCCGAAGAGCGCGACGACCTGCAGCGCCGCGTCGAGAACAACCTCGAGGCGCTCGCGCAGGATGCCGTCGACGGAAGACTCTCGGCGATGTTCACCTGCTACAGCATCGGCGTCGCGACGAGGATGCTGGGAGGAACCGTCGGCACGGCGGTCTCGGAGTCGACGCGCGCGACGAGCATCCACATCACGGCTGCCGCCGCGGACGACCCGGTGTTCGGACCGTCCGCGCCTTCGATGACCGTGCTGACGGCGCACAAGGAGGGCTCGATCGAGCCTCCGCCCGGAACCGTCCTGCTTGCCACGAACGAGGACTGCCCCGTGCAGGCGTACCGCGCTGGGGCCGGGTTGTACGCGACGCAGTTCCACCCCGAGGTCACACCGCAGGACTTCGTCGACCGCATGGCCTACTACCGCACGACGGGCTACTTCGACCCGCACGAGTACGATCTGACGGCCGAGCGCGTACTCGCCTCGGCGCCCACCGGCACCGACCTGCTGCGCCGCTTCGCGGAAACGCTCACCGAGCGAGCAGCAGCTCGACCTGCTCGCTGAGATACCCCTCCAGCGGTCGCCACGAATCCCCCGACCACCGCACCGAGACCACGCCGTCGCGCATCGCCAGCGGGCCGGACGCGCCGCCGGCATCCACGGCATCCAGCTCGATGACCGACCACCCGACGTGCACGACCTCGCCTTCGCGGAACCCGCCTCGCAGCGCCATCTGACGTCGCGCCGCGCGCTCGCGCGCCGACTCCGCCGTGTATCCGCGGCGTCCAGGGTCGGCGGCGCGGAGGACCTCCCCCGTCGCCAGCACGCGGTCGTCCGTGAGCAGCAGCACGCCCACGTGCCAGGCCTGGCCGATCCGCACGATGCGCTCGCCGCGCCAGCGCGAGGAGCGCTCCTCACCGAGGCCTTCCTTCGCAACGCCCGCGAGCGCGACCCGAGCGGCATCCAGCAGCGCTGCGGTCGTCGTCATCCGCCCAGGCTACCGATTCGCCGCCTCGACCACCGACGCGGCAGAATCGATGCACACCCCTGCAAGGAGCATCCATGCCTCAGACCGATACCGCACGCCTGCTCATCGCCTGCGATGACCAGCCCGGAATCGTCGCCGCCGTCGCGAACGTCCTCGCTCAGCACGGCGCGAACATCATCTCGCTCGATCAGCATTCGACGGATGCCGCGGGCGGGCGCTTCTTCCAGCGCACGGTGATCCACCTCCCAGGGCTCTCCGCGGCCCGCCCGGCCCTCGAGGCGTCGATCGACGAGGTCGCCGAGAGGTTCGGCATGGAGTGGTCGCTGCACGACACGTCGCGTCGCAAGCGCGTCGCGATCTTCGTGTCGAAGTACGACCACTGCCTCATGGAGCTGATGTGGCGCCAGCAGCGCGGCCAGCTCGACGTCGACATCACGATGGTCGTCTCCAATCACCCCGACCTGGCGCAGGCCGTCCGCGGGTTCGGTGTGCCGTTCGTGCACATTCCGCGCGGCACCGGAGAGGACGCCAAGGAGGCGATGGAGGCCCGCCAGCTCGAACTGCTGCAGGGCAATGTCGACCTCGTGGTGCTCGCGCGCTACATGCAGATCCTCACGGACGACTTCATCGAGAAGGTCGGCGCCCCGGTGATCAACATCCACCACTCGTTCCTGCCGGCGTTCATCGGCGCGAACCCGTACGCGCGCGCCAAGGAGCGCGGCGTGAAGCTCATCGGTGCGACGGCGCACTACGCCACGGCCGACCTCGACGAGGGTCCGATCATCGAGCAGGACGTCACGCGCGTCACGCATTCCGAGTCGGCTGCCGAGCTGCAGAGCCGCGGCGCCGACGTCGAGCGTCTGGTGCTCGCGCGGGCCGTGCAGTGGCACGCGGAGGACCGCGTGATCGTGCACGGCCGCTCGACCGTCATCCTGTAACGACTACAGGACCTTCGCGAGGAAGTCCTTCAGCCGGTCGCTCTTGGGCGAACCGAACAGCTCGGTGGGCACAGCCTCTTCGACGACGACGCCGCCGTCCATGAACACGGTGCGGTCCGAGACCTCGCGGAGACATGCGTCTACGCTGGGCGGATGCGAGTATACGTTCACAGCGCAGGCCGTCAGGGGCGCGACGCCTGGCCTTCGGCTGAGGGCGAGGAGTCGCGTTTCGCGAGTCTCGACTTCACCGGGCCGATGGAGCACAACGTCGATTCGCTCACAGCGCTGACCCCGCGCGATTCAATCGTGTTCGCGCACTCCGCCAGCGCCGTTCCCGTCTTCCTCGCCCTGCAGGCTGAGGTGCTCGCGCTGCGCGCACTCGTGCTTGTGGAGCCCGGACTCTACGACATCGCCAGAGGCACCCCGGCGATCGAACGTCACGTCGAGGCGATCACCCGCGCCCGAGCCCTGTCCGCCGCCGGTGACCTGTTCGGCTGGTGGTCGATCGTGCGTCCCCTGATGTTCGGCGGCCCAGCCGAGCGCTCGCAATGGGATGCCGAACGGGATGCAGCGGCGAGGTTCGAAGCCAAGCAGCCTCCCTGGGGCTTCGGCGTTGAGGCATCCGCGATCGCCGGCGTACCGACGCTCGTCGTCACCGGCGGATGGAATTCGGAATACGAAGCGATCGCCGATGCTCTGACGGAGCGGGGCGCCGAGCACGTGCAACTGCGGGGGAACGAGCACCGGCCCCAGGATCATCCCGAGTTCGCGGCAACGGTGGACGCATTCCTCGGCGATCGATGATCTGACGCGCTCAGCACCTGCCAGCACGGGTCCGTGCGGATCGTCGGCAGTGTCTCCCTCGCGATCGCAGCGACGCTTGCCGGGCTGTTCGGCGCTCTGATGCTCGGCGCCAGCGCAAGCGGCGCGCAACTCGCCGCTGATTCGCACAGCCGCGTTGGTCGACACAGGGCCGCGCTGACGACCGCGGTCGTGACGCTTACCCCTTTGCGGTACCGCCTCATCATCAGAACCGCTGTCAACGTCAACGAGCACAAGGACGAATGGCGCGACCACCGCAAGCGTGTACAGCGCGTATGCCCTGGGATCGAGCAGCGGACCCGGGCATTATCCCGGCTCGATCGCTACACATCAACTCAAGGCGAACCCCTTGACTCGTGGTTCCTGGGGGCGTTGGCTGTCTAGCGAGGGGCCGGCGTCGGAGAGGCCTTGCGAGAAAGACATCGAGCAACGCGATCGGATCGGAGCAGACATGAAAGCAGTGGTGTACGAGGGACCCCGTCAGGTCAGCACGAAGGACGTCCCGGACGCGAAGATCGAGCGACCCACCGACGTCCTGGTCAGGGTGACGACGACGAACATCTGCGGCTCGGACCTCCACATGTACGAGGGGCGGACCTCCTTCGAAGTAGGCCGGACGTTCGGTCACGAGAACATGGGGGAGGTCATCGAGGTAGGTAGTGGCGTGGAAAAGGTCAGGGTCGGCGATCGGGTTGTGCTGCCGTTCAACATCTCGTGCGGGTTCTGCAAGAACTGCGAACGCGGCCTGACCAACTACTGCCTCACCACTCAGCCCGACCCATCACTCGCCGGTGCGGCCTATGGGTTCGCCGACATGGGTCCCTATGGCGGTGGCCAGGCAGAACTGCTCCGGGTGCCTTTCGGTGATCACAACGCGCTGCGCCTGGGCGAGGATGCGGAGGAGAAGGAGAACGACTACGTCATGCTCTCCGATATCTTCCCCACCGGCTACCACGCCACCGAGATGGCCGGCGTGATCCCCGGTGACAGCGTCGTGATCGCCGGGGCGGGTCCGGTCGGGCTGATGGCCGCCCTGTCCGCGACGATCAAGGGTGCCGCAAAGGTGATGGTGGTCGATCGCCACCCTGACCGGCTCGCGCTGGCCGAGCAGATCGGCGCGATTGCCATCGACGACTCCAAGGTCGACCCCGTGCAGGCTGTGCTGGACGAGACGATGGGGCTCGGAGCTGACCGCGGTTGCGAATGCGTGGGCTACCAGGCCCACGATCCCCAGGGCAACGAGGACAACGCCGCCACCCTGAACATGCTCATCAACTCGGTCCGCTTCACCGGAAGAATCGGCACCGTCGGCGTGTTCGTCCCCCAGGACCCGGGGGCCAAGGACGAATTGGCCAAGCAGGGCAAGGCGGCCATCGATTTCGGCACACACTGGTTCAAGGGGCAGACCATGGGAAACGGACAGGCCCCGATCAAGCGGTACAACCGACAGCTGCGGGACTTGATCGCGGCTGGCAAGGCGACCCCCTCGTGGATCGTCTCCCACGAGATCTCGCTGGACCAGGCTGCCGATGCCTACAAGAACTTCGACGCCAGGTCCAAGGGTTGGACCAAGGTTCTCATCAAGCCGGGCATGTCAAACGGAAAGAAGGAAAACTGAAATGGCAGCTGATCTTCAGGGCAAGAGGGTCGCGATCCTCGCCGCCGACGGAGTCGAGCGCGTTGAGCTCGAGCAACCCCGCGAAGCACTGGAACGGGCCGGCGCTCAGACCGAGGTCCTCTCGATCCACGACGGCGAGATCAAGGCCCGTGAGAACGACCTGGATGAAGCGGGCACGTTCACCGTCGACGGGTTGGTCGCCGACGCCTCGGTGGGCGACTTCGACGCCCTGCTGCTTCCCGGCGGCACGGTGAACCCCGACCAGCTCCGGGTCGACAAGGACGCCGTCTCCTTCGTTCGCGAGTTCGTCGAGAGCGGCAAGCCCGTGGCGGCGATCTGTCACGGACCGTGGACGTTGATCGAGGCCGGCGTGGCCGCCGGTCGCACCCTGACGTCGTTCCCGAGCATCCGCACGGACCTGCGCAACGCTGGTGCGGACGTCGTCGACCAGGACGTCGTGGTGGATGGGAACCTGATCACCAGCCGTTCGCCGGAGGACCTGCCGGCGTTCTCCGAGGCGATAGTGACCCAACTCGCGGGCACCACGACAAAGGAAGAGGAGAAGTCATGAGTGTGACCAAGGGATTGCTGGTCAAGTTCGACGCGTTGCCCGGGAAGGAGGACGACGTGAAGGAGTTCCTTGACAGCGGCCGTGCGCTTGTTGAGGACGAGCAGGCGACCACCGCGTGGTTCGCCATCCGTCTCGGACCGTCCTCATTCGGGATCTTCGACGTGTTCCCCGATGACGCCGGCCGCGACGCGCACCTGTCCGGCGCAGTTGCGACCGCTCTCGGCGAGCAGACGGGCAAACTGTTCAGCGAGCCGACGATCGAGAAGCTCGACGTCCTGGGCTCCAAACTCCCCGCCTGACACCACAGACCGGGAGTACTGGCCCAGGAAGGAGGGGTCGTTTGCGCGCGGTGGCTTCGGGCTTGCACAGCCCGCTGACGTCGTGGCAGCGGCCCCTTCTCTTGCGTCCTACCGCTAATCACCGACAGATCGGGGAACCGCGATGACAGGAACTGACGACGGCGTTGCCACGACGCGTTCACCCGAGGTAGCAGTGATCGGGGGCGGGATCGTCGGTCTGTCGACGGCGTACGCGCTACGGGAGCAGGGCGTACCGGTGCGCTTGTACGAGGCTGGTGTGCCCGGGACGGGTCAGTCCGCAGGCGAGTCGCGGATCTTCCGGCATGCCCACGACGACGCGCGACTCGTCGCTTTCGCGCGCGAAAGCCGCGGCGTATGGGATGAGTGGGCCGAACACTTCGACGTCGAGCTGGTCTCATCAGACGGTGTCCTGGCGATCGGAGACAGCGCCCTGGCGCGGCTGCGGGTGCTCGACCAGGTCGGCGGCGTGGAAGCGCACGAGATCGACGCGGCCGAGGTCCCCCAGTGGATGCCGCTGCTCGCTGGGTATTCGGGGCCAGCTGTGCTCGACGAGTCGGGCGGCGCGATCCGTACCCGAGCCGCGATCACGGCACTCACCGGTGCCCTCGCAGATGCCGTCACCACAGGTGAGGTCATCTCGATCGATCCCCGCGCCGACGGGACGGTCGAGGTGCGCAGCGTCGCCGACCGGGCTGTCTACTCCAAGGTGGTCGTGTGCGCCGGCCGCGAAACCGCCCGCCTGGCACGCAGTGTCGGCCTGTCGCTGCCGATTCGGCTTGCCGCACACGTCAGGCTGACCTTCGATGTGAAAGCCGCCGCCCCGCCACGAGTCGCGTGCCTGCAGGACAGCAGCGGCGTCTTCGGCGAAGTCGGCGTCTACGCGACGCCGCTACCGGGCAACAGCAGCTATTCGGTCGGACTCAGCGACACCGTCGGCGTCCGCGACGACGGAACTTTCATCGACCCGGCGGCGATTAGATCGCTGGACGAACGCGCACGCGAATACGTGACACGGGCGCTGCCCGGTCTCCACCCGGAGCCGCGCGACTTCCTTCACTGCTGGGTGACCGATCTCCCGTGGAGTGAGGACGGCGTGGCCGTGTGGGAGGCAGGCTCTGTCCTTTTTGTGGCCGGTCACAATTTGTTCAAGCAGGCACCTGCGCTGGGTCGCGCTCTTGCTCGGGCTGCGACCGGCGGCGGTCTCCGCGCCGACCTCACGCCCGAAGCGCGCCTCGGCGAGGCCCAGAGCTAGGGCGTGTCTCCCAATCGCGGGGGGTGACCCGCGATTCTGGCCGGCAAACTGTCGAGAGTGCCGCGGTCCGAAGGTTGTCCGCTGGAAGAGCGACCAACCAAGAACGTGAGCGTCAGCGCTCATCTCACGCCACGACCGCCGGGCGGCGTCGCGCGACGTCCGGTCCAGGAACGCGTGGTCAGCTGCGGCGACGATGATCTCAGCGAGGTTGATCGTCGCGTCGCTGATCGACGAGACTTGCACGGTCCGCGGCGTCGAGTGGCGTGCTCTCGAGAAAGCCGTGGTACTTGTCCATCTGTGCGTACGTCTCCGTGAGGACGGTCAGACCTCGCTCGCGCCGCACATTGCGATCCTCGGATTCCAAGATCCAGACCGCTTGGGATGCGCCGACGAGGGCTCCTCGCAGCACAGTGAAATGTGACGAGGGATACAGCCGCTGCTGAGCTCACTTTCGCGCCGGGGCTCCTCGACGCGATGAGTCCTGAGACGCCAGCGGTTAAGATCGGCCGCTGTATCGAGTATCTGGATCAGACTTGCTCGCTGGGCTGCGGTGAGGACCATGGTGGGCACGTTAGCAACGAGGATGTGCACCCGCCGAAAACGATCGTTTTCGGTCGTGTCGCGTCGATAGGGCAGGTTGTCGTCCCAGAAACGGCCGCCGGATCGACGTTTCGGAGGAGGTTTTCGGTCGGCGCTCTGGCCGGCTTAGGCGTCCATTCCAGGTGCGTTGGGTGAGCCATCAGCATCGCGTGGCCACACGACGAGTACGACGACCTCATCGAGCCCCTTGTGGCCACGCTGCAACACAAACCTCGCCTCGAAGAACTCACCTCCGACGTGCACGAGCTCATGAGCGTGCATTACGGCCTGCCCGCGCCACATGGATGCCAAGACGCCGCAGCCGCGCTCCTTCGCTTACCGTGCGCTGGATAGGCGGTTGCGACCAATTCACCCCGGGCGCCAACGACCCCGCGGACGCGGCCAGCAATCACGGAGAGCCCGGGACGCCGGCGACGACGGGTTAGCAGCCGGCCGCGTGTGAGCATGTTGTGTAGGCAGTGCTCAGGTGAGGGCCGCGAACTTCTCGGTCTGTTCAACGGGTCCGATGACGATGAGGAGATCCCCGGCCGTGATGACGGAGGAGGCTCCCGCTGCACGCCACTCCCCGTCTGCGCTCTTGACCTTGACGATGGTGACCCCGTAGCGGCGTCGGACGGCTGCGTGCTCGAGTGTTAGTCCGACGATGTCCTGCGGAGCTACGGTCTTGGCGACGACGAGGTCGCGGTCGAATTCGACGTAGTCGAGCATCGCGCCTCGCACGAGGTGAGCGACCCTGCGGCCCATGTCTGCTTCGGGGAAGACCACGTGCTCGATGCCGAGCTGTTCGAGGATCAGCCCGTGCTGCTCGCTGATGGCTTTCGCCCAGATTGAGCGCACTCCCATCCGTTTGAGCAGGGACGTGGTGAGGATGCTCGCTTGGATGTCCGACCCGATGCCGACGACGACTCGGTCGAACTGGACGACACCGAGCTGCTCGAGCGCGACTTGCTTCGTCGAATCGGCGCGGACGACATGCGTCAGCACACCGTTGAGGGATTGCACCGTGTCCTCGTCGGTGTCGATGCCGAGGACCTCTGTGCCGGAGCGCGCCAGTTCGGTGGCGAGAGCGCCACCGAATCTTCCTAGACCGATTACCGCGACGCTCGTGGCCGAGGAGTCTTTCGGGCGTCGACGGCTGAAGAAGGGGGTGTGGTTATCCAATGATCGGACGCTCCTTCGGGAGTTCGTACATGCGTTTCTGGGTGGTCAGTGCGAGGGCGGACCCCAGGAGGACCGGCCCCAACCGTCCGATGAACATGAGGGCGACGAGAACAAGTTGTGCCGTGTCGGGCAGGTCGGCGGTGATTCCTGTCGACAGTCCCACGGTTGCGAAGGCTGAGATCACTTCGAACAGGACACGATCGAACCCGAATGGGCTCATCAGCATGATCGCCAGGGTCGACCCGACCACAAGCGCCACCGCGAGCAGCGCCACCGTCAGTGCTTCGCGATGCGTGGAGCGGGGGAGGCGCTTCCCGAACATGTTGACGGCAGTGTCTCCGCGTAGTTCCGCCACGATGATGAAGAAGAGGACGGCGAACGTGGTGATCTTCAGCCCACCGGCCGTGCCCGCGGGGCCGCCGCCTATGAACATGAGGATGTCGGTGACGAACCAGCTCTCGCCGTGCATCTGCGACACGTCGATCGTGTTGAACCCCGCTGTACGTGGCATCACTGACATCGTCAACCCGGCTAGGAGTCGGCCGGCGGGGTCGAGGGGGCCCAGGGTGCCAGGGTTAGACCACTCCAACGCCGTGAGCGCGATCGCGCCGAATGCCAGGAGGATGGCGGAGCCGATTACGACGGTCCGGGTGTTGAGCGTCCACAGTCGCGGGAAGAGAATCCGGCGTCGGAGCTCCATGATCACGGGGAACCCGAGTCCGCCCAGGATGATTGCCGCGCAGATGGGCAGGCAGATCCACGCGTCGGTGACGAAAGACATCAGGTTGTCGCTGAACAGCGCGAACCCAGCGTTGTTGAAGGCGGAGACTGCGTGGAAGATGCCGAGCCACGCGGCGCGACCTGGTTCTTCCGAATAACCGAGCCAGAACCGCAGGAACAGGATGAGGGCGACAGCGGCCTGCACCGTGACCGTGATGATTGCGACGCCGAGGAGGACGCGACGGACGTCGCCGACGGCGACGGTGTGGGTCTCGCTGACCGCAGTGAGGCGTGTACGCAACCCCAACCGCCGGGCGACCAGCAACCCAAGCAGGGTCGCCAGCGACATCACACCGAATCCGCCGACCTGGATAAGGGCAAGGATCACTGCCTGCCCGAACGGTGACCAGAACACGGGCGTGTCCACGATGATGTGGCCAGTGACACACAACGCGCTCGTCGCGGTGAACAAGGCTTCCATGAACGTCGCCGAACGCCCCTGCACCGCGACTGGCAGGCTCAGGAGAGCGGTCCCGAGCGCCAGGACGAGACCGAATGCTGCGGTAATGGCCCGGCCGGGCGTGAGGCGGAGGAATCGGCGCATCAACAGCACCCAGCAACGATCTCACAACGCAGGGTGTGTGACCTCAGCCGGGGCCACGTGTGACGAAGGTGGCGCCAAGAACGCAGAGACATTCGCCGCGTTTTCGGCGGAGGACCGGACCCTCGCGCACGTGGAAGCAGCAATTGAAACAAAGCTGCGCCGCGGTGAGCCCCCGTGCCGTCGAGCGTATCCGTGTCAGTTCGACTCGCGGCGGAGCTCGCGGTAGATGGTGGTGCGGGACACGTCGAACAGTTCCGCGAGTTCGGCTTGGGTGTGCTTGCCTGCGGCGGCGAGGTCGAGCAGATGTTTCCGCTTTGCTTTGCTCAGGGTGGGTTGGCGGCCGCGGAGTTTACCGGCGGCGTTGGCGATCTGCATGCCCTCCCGCGTGCGGGCCCGGATGAGGTCGGCTTCGAACTCCGCGACCATGCCGAGGACGTTGAACAACAGCCGGCCTTCCGGATCGTTCGGGTCGTAGACGGAACCGCCGATGCTCAGCGCGACGCCCTTGCTCGCCAGTTCGTCGGCGATGTCCCGCGCGTCCGGCAGCGACCGCGCGAGCCGGTCGAGCTTCGTCACGACGAGCGTGTCGCCCTCCCGCACCGCAGCGACGGCCTGGGCCAGACCCGGCCGGTCCCGGTTACGGCCCGTCAATCCGTGATCGACGTAGAGAGCCTCGCGCTCACACCGAGCGCTGCGAGCCCCTCACGCTGCGCCGCGACGTCCTGCCCAGCGGTCGAGACCCGCGCGTACCCGACCTTCGTTCCGCTCACCGGACCAGTGTTGCAGATACGGCACCGTCACCGCGCAATAATTCGTGCGGGCTATACGCGCATCCGTAGCCCAATGCTGACGCGGCTTCTTTTCATCCGAGGGGTGGAGCGGTGAACGACCGGCTATCGCGCGCAGGCCCCGAGCCGCTGTAGCTTCGTGGAATGGGTGAGGCGCGGCGTGCAGTGACGGTCGAGGACGGCACGACGATCTCGTATTCGGTCTTCGACGGGGCGGACCCGGCGGTCGTGATCTTGCACGGACTGGCAGGCAGCGGCCGCGAATTCATCCCGACCGCCCACGCGCTAGCCCCTCGGAGAGTGCTCCTGATTGACCAGCGCGGCCACGGGCTGTCCACACGCATGCCGGCTGAAGTGTCGCGCGCGGCGTTCGTCAACGACGTTGCCCGGGTCATCGAGGCAGAGGGAGCGCAGCCGGTGGACCTCATCGGCCAGTCGATGGGAGCCCACACGGCATTGCTCGTCGCGGCCGCGCACCCAGACTTGGTTAACCGCCTCGTGCTCCTAGAAGGCAACGAAGGCGGCGGGTCGGCGGAAGAACACGCCGCGCTCGGCGACTACTTCCGCTCCTGGGAGACCCCCTTCTCCAGCCGCGAGGAGGCGCGCGAATTGCTCGGCGGTGGCCCGCTGGCGCGAGCGTGGGCGGCGGACCTGGAGGAGCGCGAGGACGGCCTGTACCCGCGGTTCGCCGCCGACGTGATGGTTCGCGCCATCTCCGAGGTGGCGGTGCCACGTTGGAGCGAGTGGGAGAGCATCACCACGCCCACGCTCGTGGTCTACGCCGACGGCGGCATGTTCACCGAAGGGCAGAAAGCCGAGTTTGTCGCCCGTGGCAAGAACGCCAAACGGGCCGACCTCACCGGCGCGACGCACGATGCGCACCTGGACGCATTCGACCAATGGTCCGCCGCGCTACGCGGATTTCTTATCGCACGCTGAGGGATCCCTTTCACGCGTAGTCAGGTCATGATCGCGTCGAGGAGTCGGTCGTGGCTGGTGTCCCAGCCGAGCACCCGGCGGGGTCGTGTGTTGATCTTTTCCGCGATCCCGTCCAGATCGGTCTGGGTGAAGCGGGTCAGGTCGGCCTGTTTCGGCAGGTACTGCCGCAGCAGTCGGTTCGTGTTCTCGTTCGAGCCGCGCTGCCATGGGGAACGCGGGTCGCAGAAGAACACGTCGATGCCCAGCGTTTGGGCGATGCGTTCGTGCTCGGACATCTCGCGGCCGCGGTCCCACGTCAGCGTCCGCAGCAGCTCCTTCGGAAGGGTTCGGAGGTTCTGGACCAGGGCCGTGCGCGTCCGGCCCCTTGATCCCCGGCAGTCGCACGAGCCGGACCGTGCGCGTCGACCGTCCCACGAGCGTCGCGACCGCGCTCGGCCGTGCACCCATCACAAGATCGCCCTCCCAATGCCCCACCTCGTCCCGGTCCTCGACCTGAGCTGGTCGGTCGTGGATGGAGAGCATGTTCCGTAACCGGCCGCGCCCCTGCTTGGCGAGATCCACCACTCGGGCTCGTCGGGGAGCTGCGCCGCAGCCAGGCGGCGATCTGCTCCGGCGACCAATCGTCCGTGAGCTTCAACCGCACCAACTCACGCAGCCCCTCGCGCCGGTCCAGCTTCGACGCCTTCGGCCGGCGAGCCCGCTCCCACGTCGCCGCATCGGCATTCGCGGCCCGGTATGCGTCCCGGCCTCCGTTGCGCGCGATTTCTCGTGACACCGAAGACGCCGAGCGGCCGATCCTCGACGCGATCGCCCGAGCGGACTCGCCTGCGGCGATGCCCCGCGATACCTCCTCGCGCTCCACAAGCGAGAGTCTCAGAGCAGCACGACTCCGAGGCAACGGTCGGATGCCGCCCGTGAGCGCCAGGTGCCTTCGCACTGCCGCGGGGCCGCAACGGACGGCGCGTGCAATCATCCGCGCCGGTTCCCCGGCCCGCCATCTGTCCCAGATCGCGTCCTGTTGTTCCAATGTCAACGCCGAGCTCACGCGCCGCCTCTCCGATCGTCCACATCATCCCAGGGGTGGTGCGTTGATCGGTTGAGACCGCCATCGTTTCAGGCAGTCTCGTCGGCGACAACGACGAGGCGCGCAACACGCCAAGATCCGCCCCGCCGAAACCCCCTGTCGAAACCGATTCCCGCCGAAACGCTGACCCGCCGCTTTCGGCGCCGCCGCACGGCCGCGCCTCAGAGCCCCGCAGCCAGCTCCGCGAACACCTCGTCCGCCGCGTCGAGCCGCGACAGCCCTGCGGCCTGCCCCATCCACAGCGACTGCAGCTCGCCGAGGTTCTGCTCACCCGCCGCTGCGCGGAACTTGCCGGTGAGCCAGTTCTGCATCGGGAACGGCGCGATCGTGCCGCTCGCCTCGATCGCCCGCACCGCGCGATTGCGGGCTCCGCGCGCGAGGCGTCCGCTCATCGCGCGGGTCAGCACCGTCTCGTCCGCCGCCGCCTGACGGATCGCCGCACGATGCGCCTCGGTCGCCGCCGACTCGCGCGTCGCGAGGAACGCGGTGCCCACCTGCACTCCTGCCGCCCCGAGCGCGAGCGCTGCCGCAACTCCGCGCCGGTCGGCGACGCCGCCCGCGGCGACGACGGGGACGCCGACGGCATCCACCACCTGCGGCACGAGCGCGAACGTGCCCACCAGCGAATCCTCCGCCGGCCGCAGGAACGACACTCGGTGTCCCGCCGCCTCAGCTCCGCACGCGACGACGACGTCGACGCCGCCTTCCTCCAGCGCGACCGCCTCGGCGACGGTGGTAGCCGTGCCGATCACCCGGATGCCACGGTCGTGCGCCTCGGCGACGAGATCCGCCGACGGCACCCCGTAGACGACGCTGAGCGCAGCGGGCGCGGCATCCCAGATCGCCTCGAGCTGCTCCTCGAGCGCGGGCAGGTACTGCGCAGGGCGCGCCGGCACCTCGACGCCGACCGCCTCGTAGAACGGCTCGAGCGCCTGCGCGAACACCGTGTGCTGCGGCCCGGGCTCCACCTCGTCCCCGGTCGGCAGCCAGATGTTGAGAACGAACGGCTTGTCCGTGGCCTCTCGCAGCGCCGCAGCCGTCGAACGGATCCGCGAGCCGTCGTACCCGTACAGTCCGTACGCGCCGAGCCCGCCCGCCTCGCTGACCGCCGCGGTCAACGCCACGGACGACAGCCCGCCGAACGCACCGAGAAGGATCGGATGCCGGATGCCCAGGACCTCGCGCAGATCGCTCATGCTCCCCAAGCTACGCCCCAGCCACGCGCTGGTACCCTCTGTGACATGACGGACGGGATCGAGCAGCTGCTGCAGCTGATCCTGTCTGCGCTAGGACTGGTCGCGATGCCCGATCTCGCATCGCTCGACCTCGCGGGTCTCACCCTGGCCGTGGCGCTCCTCGCCGTCACCGCCCTCGTCACGGCGATCACGCTCGGCCTCGTGCCGACCGGCCAGAGCTCTGCACCGCATCCGCTCCGCGCCATCGGAGCATCCGTCCTGCTCGCACAGAGCGATCCGGATGCCGACGGCCACCCGCGTCCGCGGGCGCCGGGAGTCGCGCGCGCCGTGTGACCGTCCGTTCGGGTCGGGAGCACGGCATCAGCCGACCATCCCGACTCTGTGAACGGACATTCCCTTGGACATCTATGCCTTCCCACCCATCGCGGCGATCCTCGACGCCGCCTACGGCGCCCTGACCGCGCTCTCCGCAGCGCTCGAACCTCTCGCCGGTACCGCGGCATCCGCGGCCGCCGTCATCCTCGTCACCCTCCTCATCCGCGCCCTGCTCATCCCCGTCGGCATCTCGCAGGCGAAGGCCGAGCAGGCCCGCGCCCGCCTCGCCCCGAAGCTGCGCGAGATCCAGAAGCGCCACAAGAAGAATCCCGAGCGGCTGCAGCGGGAGACGATGCAGCTCTACAAGGACGAGAACACCTCACCTTTCGCCGGATGCCTGCCCGTGCTGCTGCAGGCCCCCGTCGTCGGCATCCTCTACACCTTGTTCCTGCGCACCGACATCGCCGGGCACGCGAACGACCTGCTCACCCACGACCTGTTCGGAGCGTCGCTGGGCACGAGCCTCGTGCGCATGCTGTTCGCGGGCCCGTACTCGCTGCCGACGCTCCTCGTCTACCTGGCGCTCATCGCGATCATGATCGCGGTCGCCGAGCTCACGCGGCGGGCCTTCCGCCCGACGCCGGTCGACGACTCCCCGCTCTCCTCCCCCGGGATGCTGCGCATGATGAACGCCCTGCACTACCTGACCGCGGGCTTCGCGGTGTTCGTGCCGCTGGCCGCATCGCTGTATCTGACGGTGACGGTGGCGTGGACGCTCGTGCAGCGGGTGATCCTGCGGCGGCGCTACCCGCTGCCGGTCCAGCCCGCCTTCAAGTAACGCAAATGACCCGATCGCCGCGCGATATCGGGTCATTTGCGTTACTTGAGCGAGGAGGCGACAGCAGCCTCAGGCTCGATCCGGCGGCGGGGACGCACCAGGCTCACCCCGACGCTGGCTGCGATCACCAGCGCGATCGCAGCGAGACGGAGCGGACTCGCCTTCTGCCCGAGCAGCAGCCAGCCGGCGAGGGTCGCCGTCGCGGGCTCCAGGCTGAGCAGGATGCCGAACACGCGCTGCGGCAGCAGCCGCAGTGCGCTGAACTCCAGCGTGTACGGGAGCACCGATCCGAGCAGCGCCGTGCCGATCGCGAGCAGCACGAGCGTCGGATCGGTGACCGCGACGACCGCCGCCGGCACGCCGAACGGGAGCATGAGGACGGATGCCACGACGAATGCGACAGCGAGCGCCCCGCGCCCGGGGATCACCGCGCCCGCGTGCGCGGAGGCACGGATGTAGAACGCCCAGAATGCGGCGGCGATCAGCGCGAAGCCGATCCCGATCGGGTCGAGCGCGTCGCTGCCGATCAGCCCGTCGACTCCCAGCAGCGTGATGCCCGACACCGCCAGGATGAGCCAGGCCGTGTCGGTGAGACGTCGGGTCAGGATCGCCGACAGAACGAGCGGGCCGAGGAACTCGATCGCCACGGCCGGGCCCAGCGGGATGCGGTCGATGGCCGCGTAGAAGGCCGCGTTCATGCCGCCGAGCGCGACGCCGAACGTGATCGCCGCCTTCCACTGACGCCGATCCCACCCGCGCACGGCAGGCCGGATCACCACGAGCAGGATGACGGCGGCGATGCCGAGACGGATCGCCGTCACACCCCACGCTCCGAGGGTCGGGAACAGCTCTGTGGCCAGCGCCGCGCCGAACGACAGCGACACGCACGAGCCGAGCACCAGAGCCGCGCCGGTCGGTGTGCGTGTGGTGGTCGTCGAGGTCATGCGTCCATTCTGATCCCAGACCATTGTTCAATCCAGCAACCGTCTCTAACGTGAACTCGTAAGCTTTGCTTATGCTCAGTGTTCCCCGTCTGCGCCTGCTCCGCGAACTCCACGTGCGCGGCACGATCGCGGCCGCCGCCCAGGCCCTGTCGTACACGCCGTCGGCGGTGTCACAGCAACTGGCGCAGCTCGAACGCGAGAGCGGCGTCGCACTGCTCGAGCGCATCGGTCGCGGCGTGACGCTGACGCCGGCGGCGATCGCTCTCGTCGAGCACGCCGAGGCCGTGTTCGACCGCCTCGAACTCGCCGAATCGGAGCTCGCCGCCGCCCAGCCCGAGATCACCGGGACCCTGCGCGTCGCGTCGTTCCAGAGCGTCGTGCTCGCTGTGCTGCCCGGCACGCTGCAGCTCATGGCCGAACGGCATCCGCATCTGCAGATCGACGTCACCCAGCGCGAGGTCGGCGAAGCCTACGACGGCCTCCGCTCCACCGCCTTCGACCTCATCATCGGCGAGGAGTACCCCGACGAGACCCCCGTGATCCGAGCCGGGATAGACCGCGCGGATCTTCTCGTCGACCCGATCTGCCTCGCACTGCCCTCGCACGGCCCGCACGCGGTCCGGCCGCGCACCCTGACCGATCTCGCGGAGATCCCCTGGGCGCTCGACCCGGTCTCGACCCCGACCGGAGTCTGGGCGCGCACGCTCTGCCGCCGGGCCGGGTTCGAACCGCACGTGCGCTTCGACTCCCCCGACCCGCTCGTGCACGCCCACCTCGTGCGCTCCGGGCTCGCCGCCGCGTTCATGGCCGCGCTGCTCGCGCCGGACCACCTGTCCGGGATCGACCTCATCGGGCTCCCAGGGCAGCCGCACCGAGTGCTCCAGACCGCTGCACGCACGGGACGGTCGGCGCACCCCGCCGTGGTCGCGTTCCGCTCGGCGCTCAGCGACGCGATCGCCGCGCAGGCACCGTCCGGTCCGCCGTGGACGCGCACGCTGGCCGGGTGAACCACCAGTTCAAGTAACGCAAATGACCCGATCGCCGCGCGATATCGGGTCATTTGCGTTACTTGAAAGGCGAGGGGCGACGACCTCAGCGCGGGTTGACGGCCACCCGCAGCGGAGCGTCGGGAACGGATGCCGCGGCGATAGCCGCATCCACATCGTCGAGCGGGAATACGGCACCGACGGCATCCGCGAACGGGTAGGCGCGTCCGGTGCCGGCGAGGAACGCCGTCGCCGCCGCGAGCTCCCGCGCGGTGTAGTTGTGCACGCCGGTGACGGTGAGCAGTCGCCGTACGGCCGACTCGGCGTCAAACGGCACCGCATCTGCCGGGAAGACACTCCCCACCAGCACGACCGTTCCGCCCACGTCCGCGGCGGCGAAGGCGTCGGCGACGGCGTGACCGGATGCCTCGATCACGATGTCTGCCGGCTCGGAAGCTGTGGTCGCCGCGGTCCCGCCGAACCGCTCGGCGAACGCGCGGCGCGCGGGCGACGGATCGACGACCGTCACCTCGGCGCCGGCATCCGCCGCGATGGCGACCGCCGACAGTCCGACCAGACCCGCGCCGTACACGAGCACGCGACGCCCCTCCAGATCACGACCGGCCGCGCCACGACCCACGGCCGCCCACGCCGTCGCCGCCGCGCACGACGCCGGCGCGAGGACCGCGGACGGCAGCGCCTCGGGAACCCGGACGATCGCAGTGCCCGCACGCAGGTGCACGTGCGTGGCGAACGCCCCGGTCAGCTCCCAGCGAGGGCCGATCCGCTCGTGCCCGTACTTGTGCAGTGAGCGACACTTCTGCGGATGACCCGCGCTGCACCGATCACACGCGCCGCACGACACCGTCACCGACCACACCACGCGGTCGCCCACGCGCAGATCGGATCCGTCGACGGTCTTCACGCCGTCGTCGCCGACCGCGATGACGCGGCCGACGCTCTCATGCCCGAGCACCAGCGGCGTCGGAGCGGGGCGATGCCCGGCGACGGTGTGCAGGTCCGAACCGCACACCGTCGACAGTTCGACGGCGACGAGAGCATCGGCGGGCCCGAGCGCGACTCCCGGCACGGCGACCGTCTCGTGCGCCTGCCCTGCGCCGAGCCACACCCTCGCGATCGCGGCCGGCCTCAAAGTGACGTCGTGTCGCTCCTCATGCGGGGCCAGAACACGCATGTCACGGCGTCCGGGCTGCGAGGACGGAACGGACCAGACCGCGCTCCGCGAGCACTGCGGGAAGGTCCACCACGCTGTCGAGCACGGCATCCGCACCGGCGAGCGCCGCACGGTCGTGCGCCCCCGAGAGGACGCCGGCGACGAAGCCGGCACCCGCCCTGCGACCGGTCTCGACATCGCTCGCGGTGTCTCCGGCCACGGCCACGGCCTGCACCGAGGATGCACCGGTGCGCAGCAGTGCGGTGAGCACGAGGTCGGGGGCCGGCCGCCCACGACCGGCGTCGATCGGCGACAGCGCCAGGTCGACGAGGTCGCCCCAACCCAGTGCGTCGATCAGCGCGTCGCGCGTGACCGGGGCGAAGCCCGTCGTGAGGACGACCGAGAGGCCGGCGTCGCGCAGGGCGCGAATCGCATCGGCTGCGCCGGGGATCTCCTCAGCGCCCTGCTCGGCGATGATCTCGGCGTAGGCGCCCTCGAAAGCCGCGGTCGCGGCGGTGGCTGCGGCGACATCGCCGGCGGCGAGGTGCGTGAACACGTCGATCTTCGACATGCCCATCGTGTCGCGCACGTACTGCAGCGCCTCGGGCCACGGCATCCGATCGGCGACGCCGGTGCGCTCGGCCGCGCGCTGAAACGCCTGCTCCACCACGCCGTCGTCTCGGACGGTCGTCCCTGCCATGTCGAGGACGACGAGTTCGATGGCGGTCATGATGCTCCTTCTTCTGCGAGCTGCGGTGCTCGCTCGTATGCTGCGGCGATCGTGTGCTCGGCGAGTCCGAAACCGGTGGTCATGCCGATTCCCGTCGTCGCGCCGATGACGTGCAGGCCCGGCTCGGGTTCCTCCATGAGGAACTCGTCGGGGCCGGATGCGTAGACGCCCTGCCAGCGCTCCACGATCCGGAGGTCGCCGAGGTCGAGCAGCGCACGCGCCTCGTCCAGGAACGCCTCGAATGCCGACTCGGGCTGGAACGGCGAGGGCTGGATGCCACGGGCATGCGAGTCGCCGAGGATGAGCGTGCCGTCGGGCAGCTGCGTGTACATCTGGTTCAGGTCGAGGGCGGCGAGGTCGGGGCGCTCCGCGTGCATGCGCTCGCGCAGGCGTGCTGTCTCGGGGTACGCGGCGAAGCGTGCGTAGCGCAGCAGCGACCATCCCGTCAGCAGCGGCGCCTCCAGCGGACGCGGCATGCTCGCGCTCACGCGCATCATGTCGAGAGCGCAGCGGACGACGCCGACGCGCTCGGCGACCCCCGGCAGCAGCTGGTCGACGTCGTGGTTCACGGCGACGACGACGCGTCCGGCGCTGATCGATCCGCGTGTGGTCGCGACGCCCGTACCGGATGCCGCGGTGACGGCGGTGCGGAAGCGGAACTCGACGCCGAGCTCGGCGAGATGCCGGATGATCGCGCCGGCGGCCTCACGCGGATTCGTCTGCAGGTCTGCGGCGATGCGGGCGCCGCCGACCACGGCGCCTTCGCGGATCGGAGCGCTGCTGCGGAGGTCGTCCGCGGAGAGCAGGCTCACTCCGCCGTCGTCGGCGGCGCGTTCGAGGACGGCGAACTCGTCGGCATCCCGCGCTGCGATCAGCGTCCCGGATTCGCGGAGCCAGAAGCCGGTGGCCGCGGCGAGGTGCAGCCAGACGGGTCGCGCGATGTCGGCGAGCTCGCGTGCCAGGCCTGTCTGAGCGCCGATGCAGAGGTGACCAAAATTGCGGATGGTCGCACCGACGGGCTTCTCGGTGCGATCGACGACGATCACACGGAGTCCGCGCCGGACCGCCGCGTACGCGGTGCCGAGCCCGACGATGCCGGCCCCGACGACCACGAGGTCGGCGGAGTCCGCAGGCGCGGGTGGACGCGTCATGATGACCTTTCGGAGCGAGGGGAAGTGAGATCCACTGTGGCATCCGAATCTCGGAGCCCCGCGCCGAACCGGGAAGAGTTTCCCTGGCGTTTACCCGACTGTCGCCCTTGTCCTCGCGGCATGAACACGGGCTGAACCGAGCGGCCGCGGGGCGTTGACGACGTTCGCGGCGGGCCGTCAAGGCAGAGAAAAACCGCGAGCGCGATGCTTCAGATCGTCCGCGCCCGCGGTCAGCGCTGGGGACGCTATTTCTGGGGTACTCCGAACCTAGAACTCACTGGGGCGACCCATAAGGCACGAATGTCGATTCCGCATTGGACGTTCGACCAGAAATGCCTCGGCGGCTCAGGTGACGGGAAGCCTGGCGGACACTCGCCATTGCCCATCGACGGCTTGCGCGCTGAACTGGCCACTGGCTCCGATGACGCGCTCGGCCATGCGGTTCAGGCCGGTCCCGCTCGAGGGCAGGTCGCGTCGCGGGGTGTGCGGGAGCGGGCTGGTGATCGTCAGCGCGGCAGCCTCGTCATCCACCACGAGGCGGATGACGACTTCGCCGGCACCGGCGTGCTTGAGGATGTTGGTCGCCGACTCGCGGACGATGCGGCCGAGGACGATCTCGGCGATGCGGGGCAGGCGTCCGTCGCGGGGATCGCCTTCGGTGACGACCGGGTGCCCGGCAGCCTCGATCTCGGTGCGGGCCTCATCGATGGCCTCGGCGAGGTCACCGGTCTGCACGACCGAAGCGCGGGGGCCGTCGTCGGCGAGTTCGATCACGAATCGCAGATCGGCCATCGCCTTGCGCGCGGCGGCGCTGATCGCCTCCTGCGAGTCACGGCTGATCTTGGGGTCGTCGAGCATCTGGACGTGCAGAGCCACCACCGTGAGATGGTGCGCGATGCTGTCGTGGAGCTCGCCGGCGATCCATCGTCGCTCGGCGAGTACGGCCTCCTTCTCTTGCTCAGCCTGGAGCGCAAGCTTCTCCTCTAGGCGATGCCCGCGCGCCGAGGCGACGCGGAGCGCGAAGCCGATGGCTCCGGCCACGGTGGCGATGATGAGGTAGATGCCGACGTTGACGGGAGTACCGAAATCGCCGTACGCGACGATTCCAGTGGCCACCAAGTAGGCCGCGACGTATACAAGAACCAACGCGGTGCGGCCCACACGCATCACGAGGCCCACGCCGACCGATGCGGCCATGATCACGGCGAACTCCGTGCTCGTGACAAAAGAAAGCGCGAACACCACGCCAAGAGCGGCCACCGCAAGCCACGGCCACCAGACGAAGAGCGCGAAGCTTGCCGTTGTCGCAATGCTGAGAAGGGACTCTGTTAGTCCCGCTTGGGGATTTATCGCGAGATTCAACACATCGACCGCGATTAGAACGCCGATGACAGTAAGAACCGCGATCCGTTCAAGGAGGTTGAGTGACTCTGCCCGCGTCATTCGAAGGAGCCCGGGATCATCCCTCGTGGACAGGCTTTGAGCCATGGCTTTGGTATCTCCTATTTGCCAGGTATTCTAGCGAATGATACCGAATGCGCGTGCAAGCTGCTCCCAGAAAGTCATAGTTTTCACCACCTCGTATTTGTCTTTCGTTGAATGTCTGTATTCATCCTCTCGGTGGGGATCCGAGAGCACATCTGACTCTCGTTTACTCTTTGCTAGCCAAACGTCTACGTAGGCGCCTTGGGCATAAGTACCCCAGTTAGGCTTCCCTCATGCCGCAGATCCGTGTCCTCATCGTCGACGACGATCCCCTCGTGCGCACCGCGCTTTCGCACTTCGTCTCACGCGATCCCGAGATCGACGTCATCGGCGAGGCGGAGACCGGGCTCGAGGCGATCGCATTCGTCGAGAAGGACCGCCCCGACGTCGTGATGATGGACGTGCAGATGCCCGAGATGAACGGCATCGAGGCCACGGGCAGGATCGCCGAGCGCTGGCCCGACGTGCGCATCCTCGCCGTCACGACTCTCGACGGCAGTGACACCGTGCTGCCGATGCTGAGCGCCGGCGCATCCGGCTACATGCTCAAGGACTCCAGCGCCGACAGCATCCTCGCCGCCGTCCGCGAGGTGCACAGCGGAGCCAGCTCGCTGTCCCCCTCGATCGCGTCGCTCCTCATCAAGCACGTCCGCGACGAGGCGCCGACCGGCGCCCGCGCGGATGAGCTCGAAGCGCTCACCGAGCGCGAGACCGAGGTTCTCGAGTGCCTGTCCCAGGGCATGTCCAACGCCGAGATCGCGCGTGCACTCATCGTCTCCGAGGGCACGGTCAAGGCGCACCTCGGGCGCATCATGTCGAAGTGGCATGTCCGCGACCGGGTGCAGATCCTCGTCACCGCCGCGCAGGCGGGGCTCGTCAGCTTCCACTGACCGCACGACCTCGCGCGCTCAGAGCGCGAGCAGCACGATCCCGGCCACGACGATCCCGGACGCTCCCAGCCTCGCCACCGGCCTGCTCTCCTTCAGCGCGAGGACGCCGAACAGGCTCACCAGCACGACGCTGATCTCGCGCAGCGGTGCGACGAGCGCGACGGGCGCGAGCGTCACCGCGATGAGGATGAGGATGTACGACAGCGGGGACAGGAATCCGAACACGACGATCCGCCGCCACTGGAATCGGGCGAACGTCGCCGTCTCACGCCACCGCCCGCGCAGCATCACGGAGTAGATGAGGATCTCCATGACACACGTCCCGACCATGTACGGGATGGGCGCCAGGTGCCATTCGCGGACGGCGTGGGTGTCCCAGATCGTGTACGTCGCGATCGCGACGCCGGTGAGCAGACCGAACACCAGCGAGGGATCGACCCGCCGACCGGTGTCGCCGCGCGACGGGCGATCGACCAGGCCGAGCGCGACAACTCCGGCGATGATGGCCGCCACCCCGACCAGGGCCCACCCGGACGGCCGCTCCCCCAGCATGACGATGGCCGCGATCACCGCCAGGAACGGACCGCTCCCCCGCGCCGTCGCGTACACCGTGGAGAGGTTGCCCACGCGGTAGCCGTGCTGGAGCACGAGCATGTAGACGACGTGCAGCGCTCCCGAGACGCCGACGCCGATGAGGAAGCCGGTCAGATCGCTCTGCTGCATCCCGCCTGTGAACGGGATGGCGACTCCCCAGATGACGGCACCGGCGACGGCCCCGCACCAGAGGAACGAGATGCCGGCACGGCTGATGCCGTGGGCGATGACGTTCCACACGGCGTGCGCGACAGCGGCCGAGAATACGAGGACGAGAGCAAGTGCAGACACGGGAGCCTTCTGTCCGTCAGCGGGCGCGACGAACGGGCTCCTCCGGGCTTTTGTCCTGTCAGATGACGGCCGGCCCACGTAGGCCCGTCGTGGTGCCGCTCGGACCAGTCGGGCGTAAGCCCCGGAACCCTAGGCACTGTCGCGCGACACCATAACACCCCGCCGTGAACAGCAGGTGGTGCATGCGACGCGGATACGATCGAACCCATGGTCGTCACTCCCGCCGCCCTCGCTCATGCCGAGGACCTCGCCGATTTCGTCTCCGCATCGCCCTCGAGCTATCACGCTGCCGCCGAGGTGGCGCGCCGCCTCGAGGAGGTCGGATTCACCCGGCTGGACGAGCTGGAGGACTGGCCGGCGCAGTCGGGCGGGCGGTTCGTCGTCGTCCGCGACGGAGCCGTGATCGCCTGGGTCGTGCCGGCGGATGCCGCACCCACCATGCCCGCGCAGATCCTCGGCGCGCACACCGACTCCCCCGGCTTCAAGCTCAAGCCGCAGCCGACGACCGGCTCACGCGGGTGGCTGCAGGCGGGCGTCGAGGTGTACGGCGGACCGCTGCTGAACTCCTGGCTCGACCGCGAGCTGCGCCTGGCCGGGCGCCTCGCGCTCGCCGACGGCAGCGTCGTGCTCGCCGACACCGGAGCGCTGCTGCGCCTGCCGCAGCTCGCCATCCACCTGGACCGCGAGGCGAACAAGGCTCTGTCCCTCGACAAGCAGATGCAGACGCAGCCCGTCTGGGGGCTCGGCGATCCGCTCGAGGAGGACCTGCTCGGCGAGCTCGCGGCATCCGCCGGTGTGAACGCGGCAGACGTCCGCGGATTCGACGCGGTCGTCGCCGACTCGGCACGCGGAGCCGTGTTCGGCAAGGACAGCGCGTTCTTCGCCAGCGGCCGCCTCGACGACCTGGCATCCGTCCACGCCGGGACCGTCGCGCTGGCCGGCGCTTCGACGGGCTCAGCGACCGGAAGCGGTTCGATCGCCGTCCTCGCGGCATTCGACCACGAGGAGCTCGGCTCCGCATCGCGCTCAGGAGCCGCAGGTCCCTTCCTTGAGGATGTGCTGTCGCGCGTGTATGCCGGCCTCGGCGCGGATGCGACCGAGCAGCGCCGCGCGTACGCGGCATCCTGGCACCTCTCCAGTGACGTCGGGCACTCGGTGCACCCGAACTACGTGTTCAAGCACGACCCGGTCGTCCAGCCGCTGCTGGGGTCGGGGCCGATCTTGAAGATCAACGCGAACCAGCGCTACGCGACGGACGCCGTCGGCGCAGCCGCGTGGGCCTCGTGGTGCGAGAGCGCCGGGGTCGCATCGCAGGAGTTCGTGTCGAACAACAGCGTGCCGTGCGGGTCGACGATCGGCCCGATCACTGCCACGCGCCTGGGCATCCGCACGGTCGACGTCGGCATCCCGATCCTGTCGATGCACTCGGCCCGTGAGCTCGCAGGGGTCACCGACCTGCACGACCTCACCCGCGTCGCGGAGGCGTTCTTCTCCGCCTGACGGTCGATCCCTGAGCCTGTCGAAGGGTCGCGCCCCGCGGTCACCGCCGCAGTGCCAATATGGGGGCATGTCAGAGAAGATCGCAGCAGCGCCGGCACTGATCGAGCGCGCGGGAATCGAAGTGATTCCCGAATCCGAGCGCACGGCGAAGCCGCGCGACCTGTTCTGGCCGTGGTTCGCGGCCAACGTGTCGGTGTTCGGCATGTCGTACGGGTCGTTCGTGCTCGGGTTCGGCATCTCGTTCTGGCAGGCGACGATCGTGTCGATCATCGGCATCGTCATCTCGTTCGCGCTGTGCGGGCTGATCGCGATCGCCGGCAAGCGCGGCTCGGCGCCCACGATGGTGCTCTCCCGCGCCGCATTCGGCGTACACGGTCAGAAGGTGCCCGGCATCGTGTCGTGGCTCACGTCGATCGGGTGGGAGACGTTCCTCGCCATCATGGCGGTGCTCGCCACTGCGACCGTCATCACGCAACTCGGCGGCGACGGCGACAGCGTCGCACTGAAGATCATCGCGACCGTCGTGGTCGCAGCGCTCATCGTCGCGGCATCCGTCCTCGGGTATCACACGATCATGAAGATGCAGTCGGTGCTCACGTGGATCACCGGTGCCGTCACGATCCTCTACGTCATCCTCACGATCCCGCACATCGACTTCGCGGCGGTCATGGCCCTGCCCGCCGGCGGCATCGGCGCCGTGATCGGCGCGCTCGTCATGGTCATGACCGGCTTCGGCCTCGGCTGGATCAACATCGCCGCCGACTGGTCTCGGTATCAGAAGCGCACCGCGTCCGACGGCGCGATCGTCTTCTGGAACACCCTCGGCGGCGCGATCGCCCCCGTGCTGCTCGTCGTTTTCGGTCTGTTGCTCGCCGGCTCCGATCACGAACTGATGGCCGCGGTCGGTGCCGATCCGATCGGAGCGCTCGCGACCCTGTTGCCGATCTGGATGCTCGTGCCATTCCTGCTCACCGCCGTGCTCGCACTGGTTTCGGGGGCCGTGCTCGGCATCTACTCGTCGGGCCTCACGCTGATCAGCCTCGGCATCCGCATCCCGCGGCCGTCGGCAGCCGCGATCGACGGCGTCATCCTCACGCTCGGAACGATCTGGGTCGTGTTCTTCGCGACGGACTTCCTCGGACCCTTCCAGTCGTTCCTGATCACGCTCGGCGTGCCGCTGGCGTCGTGGGCCGGCATCCTCATCGCCGACATCCTGCGGCGCCGGAAGGACTACGACGAGGACGCTCTGTTCGATGCGCGCGGCCGCTACGGCGCGTGGGACTGGACCTCGATCGTCACGATGGTCGTCGCGTCGGTGATCGGCTGGGGGCTCGTCGTCAACAACTTTGCCGCCGAGGCCGCGTGGAACAACTGGCAGGGCTACCTGCTGTTCGCCATCGGCGGGCGTGACGGCGACTGGGCATACGCGAACCTCGGCGTCTTCTTCGCGCTGGTGCTGTCGTTCCTCGTGACGTGGTTCGCCCGGGCGGCGAAGATCCGGCGGCAGGAAGCATGAGCTCCTCGCGTCCTGAGCCCACCGAGGAGTGGCTGGTCGTCATCGACCCGCAGAACATCTTCGCGTCGCCCGACTCGGACTGGGGATCGCCGTTCTTCGCCGAGGCGATGCCGCGCATCCGCACGCTCGCGGACGCGTTCGGCGAGCGTGTGATCGTGACGCGATGGATGCCGACCGCAGACCGCTCGACCTCATGGGGAGAGTACTTCGCTGCGTGGCCGTTCGCCGATCAGCCGCCGAGCGATCCGCTCTTCGATCTGGTTCCGGACGCCGCCACGCTGTCCACCCGGCCGACGCTCGACCTGCCGACGTTCGGGAAGTGGGGCCCGGAGCTGGAGGCGATCGTCGGCCGCGGCGGACGATTCGTTCTCGCAGGCGTCTCGACGGACTGCTGCGTGCTCTCGACGGCGCTGGCCGCGGCGGATGCGGGGGCGCGCGTCACGATCGCCACCGACGCCTGCGCCGGCTCGACCGCCGAGAACCACGCCGCGGCGCTGCACGTCATGGGCCTGTACCCGCCACAGTTGGCGCTCGCGACGACGGCCGAGGTGCTCGCCGGCCGCTGACGCGACCCCGGCGGCCGACATTTCGGGGGTCCGACGCACAGATGTCGGGCGAGTTCGCCCGATGCGTCCGACATCCGTATATCCGACCCCCAGAGTGTGAACCGTCATCGCCGACGAACACGGCACCCGCGGCCGGGACGTGCACGGCGATGCTGCTGACGCCTGACCGATCGTTCAGGATATCCTCGAGGATCATGGGCACCGAAGCGGACGATACGGCCGGAAACGAACGGCGGCTCGAGGACACGATCGTCACCGATCTGTCGGGACGCATGACCTACGGGTCCTATCTCGGCCTCGATCAGCTGCTCTCGGCGCAGCATCCGGTCAGTGTTCCCGAGCACCACGACGAGATGCTGTTCATCATCCAGCACCAGACCACCGAGCTGTGGCTGAAGCAGATGCTGCACGAGCTGTCCTCCGCGCGCACGCTGCTCGCCAGCGACGACCTGCGCGAAGCACTCAAGCGCGTCGCGCGCGTCAAGCGCATCCAGGACGTCATGACCCAGCAGTGGTCCGTGCTCGCGACCCTCACCCCGACCGAATACGCGCAGTTCCGCGGAGCGCTGGGGAACTCGTCCGGATTCCAGTCGGTGCAGTACCGCGCCGTGGAGTTCGCGCTGGGCAACAAGAACGAGCGGATGCTTTCAGTCTTCCGCGACCACCCCGCGAACCTGGCCCTGCTGACGGCGGAGTTCGAGCGGCCCACGCTGTACGACGAGTTCCTGCGCTACGCGTCGCGGCGCGGCATCCCGATCCCGGCAGAGATCCTCGAGCGCGACGTCCGCGAACCGTACCGCCCGCACCCGTCCCTCGTGCCGGCGATCCGCGAGATCTACGAGGACCCGCGCACGCACTGGGATCTGTACGAGGCATGCGAGGATCTCGTCGACCTCGAAGACAACTTCCAGTTCTGGCGGTTCCGGCACCTGAAGACCGTCGCGCGCACCATCGGCATGAAGCCCGGGACCGGTGGTTCGAGCGGCGTCGGGTTCCTGCAGAAGGCGCTCGAACTGACCTTCTTCCCCGAGCTGTACACGGTGCGCACCGAGATCGGGGCCTGATGCGCCGGGTCGCCCGCGGCTTCGTGGTCGGCGGATTCACCGATCACCACGTGCACCTGCAGTTGGTCGACGCATCGCTGCTCGCGGGCTCTGTGCTGGGTCGGGTCGTGGACCTCGGCGGGAACCCGGAGGTGATCGCCGGGCTGTCGCGGAGCGCCGCCTCGCACAACTCCGGAGAGCTGACGTCAACACAGCTCTCGGCTGCCGAAGCAGCCCCGTTCGACGCAGAATCTCCGGAGTTATCCGGCGGGGGCGGGGTGCAGATCGCCTTCGCCGGGGCATTCCTGACGCCCCCGGGCGGCTACCCGTCGGACCGCGCCTGGGCGCCGGCGGGTTCGGTGCGCGAGCTCGGCGACGCGGATGCCGCAGCCGCGGCCGTCGCGGAGATGGCGGATGCCGGCGCGAACTGCATCAAGGTCGCGAGCAACAGCACGGCGGGCCCGGTGTTCTCCGACGACCTGTTCACGGCGATCCTCGAACTCGCGGCATCCCACGGGCTGCTTGTCGTCGTGCACGCCGAAGGACCCGGCCAGGCGCAGCGAGCGGCACGGCTCGGCGCCGATCTGCTCGCGCATGCTCCTTTCACCGAACGGCTGACCGATGACGAGATCGCTGAGCAGGCGGCATCCGTGCAGTGGATCTCGACGCTCGCGATCCACTCCGGCCGGGCGTATGCGACGGCGATCGACAACGTCCGCCGGTTCCACGCCGCCGGTGGCGTCGTGCTGTACGGCACCGACATGGGCAACGGCGATACGCCCGCCGGTCTCAGCGAGCGCGAGGTTGCAGCCCTGCGCGACGCCGGCATCGACGGCGACGATCTGATCCGCGCCTTCGCACCGGTCGACGGAGCGCGGGCACTGTTCATCCCCGGCGACAGCCCCGACCCGCTGCTCGCCCGCCCGCTCACCCCCGCCGACCTGGAGGCCTGATATGACCGATCTCCTCGCCGAAGCCAGAAAGCTCGACGCCCGCGATCCGCTCGCCGCGCACCGTGATGCATTCGTCGACGCGCCCGGCGTCAGCGCCTACCTCGACGGGAACTCGCTCGGACGCCCGCTGCGCGAACTGCCCGACCGCCTCGCCGCGTTCATCCGCGAAGACTGGGGCACGCGCCTCATCCGCTCGTGGGACGAGGAGTGGATGGACCTGCCGACCCGACTCGGCGACCGCATCGGCGCCCTGTGCCTGGGCGCTGCCGCCGGGCAGACCGTCGTCGCGGACTCGACCACGGTGCTGCTGTACAAGCTCATGCGCGCGGCTGTGGACGCCCGTCCAAACCGTTCGGATATCGTCATCGAGGAGGGCAACTTCCCCACCGACCGGTTCGTCGCCGAGGGCGTCGCAGCCGAGCGCGGGATGACGCTGCGTTGGGTCGCTGCCGACCCGGTCGCCGGCGTGCAGGTCGCCGACATCGAGGCGGTCGTGAACGAGAACACCGCGCTCGTCGTGCTCAGCCACGTCGACTACCGCTCGGGCGCGCTGGCCGACATGGCGGCGATCACGGATGCCGTGCACGCATCGGGCGCGCTGATGCTCTGGGACCTCTGCCACTCGGTCGGCGTGATCCCGACCGAGCTCGACGCGTGCGGTGCCGACCTCGCGGTCGGCTGCACGTACAAGTATCTGAACGGCGGGCCGGGTTCCCCCGCGTTCGCGTATGTCAACGCCCGTCATCATGGCGTGCTGCGCCAGCCCGTTCAGGGATGGATGGGCGCCGGAGACGTGTTCGCGATGAGCTCGGCGTATGCGCCGGCCGACGGCATCCGCCATTTCATCAGCGGCACGCCGCCCGTGCTCGGGATGCTGGCGATGCAGGGCATGCTCGACCTCATCGAGCAGGCGACCATCGACGCCGTGCGCGAGAAGTCGAAGACGCTGACGGATCTGGTCGTGCAGGCTTACGACGAGGAGCTCGCGCCGCTCGGCGTGCGGCTCCTCAGCCCGCGGGATGCCGCTGCGCGCGGCGGCCACGTCACGATCGGCCACCCGGATTTCGCCGAGGTGACGAAGACGCTGTGGGCGGACGGGGTGATCCCGGACTTCCGGTTCCCCGACGGCATCCGGCTCGGGCTGTCACCGCTGAGCACGTCGCATCAGGAGGCGCTCAGCGGCGTGCTGGCCGTCCGGGATGCACTGGGCTGACGCTCAGCCGGCGACGGCTCCGACGAAGGCCCGCACGTTCTCGCCGAGCCGTTCGATGCGGGCGAGCCTGGCCGCCTCGCGGTCGAATCCCTCGTATGCGAGCGGCGGCAGCAGGCGAACCGTGTGCGAACAGCCGAACTCCGAGCACGCGAGGGTGCCGACGGTGTCGCCGTTGCGACCGGCAGGTCCCGCCTTGCGCGCCGCGAAGAACTGCACGTCGTTGCGGAGCGTGACGTCGTCGCACCACGAGCACTGGGCGCGGGATGCGACCCTCTGCTCGGCGCGCTGCAGCAGCACTCCGGTGTGGACGCCGTCGATCTCGACCACGACGTAAGCCCGGCGGGCGAACTTCGGGTCGCTCCAGCCGAGGTAGTCGAGCTTGTCGAAGTCGATCTCGGCGAAGCCCGGGGGAAGGGCGAGCGATGAGGCCTCCTTGCGGGAGGCGTTGATGAAGGATGCGCGGATGGCGCGCTCGTCGATGGGACCCATGGTGATGCTTTCTGTTCTGGCGTGAGATGGAAGTCGGCATCACTCAGACGGATGCCGGGTACGACGATCTGCCGGCGACGGGGTTCCGCCTCCGGCTGATGATCAGCCTCTGCCGCCGGCGCGATGTGCGCCTGCGACCGCCTTCCGCGCCCGCCGGGCGCTCTCTGTGAACAGCACCCGGCGAGTCTACGCCTGTCCCTGCCGTGTCAGCTCGACGTCAGCGCCGCGATCTCATAGCGCCGCGGCGTGCCGAACCGGTGCGACGAGATCGACACCGCCTGCTCGCGCAGGTACGGCAGCAGCTCGATCCGGCCCGCGCTGACGACGGCTCCGGCGTATACGGCGACCGCGGGCGACCCGCCGGTCGCGGCCACGACAGCGGCGAGGTCGCCGCCGACGAGACGGATCCGCCCGCCCGTCTCCGCGATCCGTCCGGCGCGGGCGGCCCACGCATCGGCGGACTCGACGACCGCGACGACACCTGCAGCCGCCAACCACGACCGCACCGCCGCAGGCAGCTCGGTCGCCGTGCTCACGCTGAGGCGCGATCCCGTGCGCAGGCCGACGGCGAGCACGCGGACCGCGTGAGTGGTCTCCGCATCCTCGATCCGGATCGTCACGGGCACGGCCTGGTAGCGCAGCGCGTTCTGCTCGGTCTTCAGGCCCGTGACGTCGCGCACGGCGCCGAACTCGTCGCGCCATGCCGCGACGTCCGTCGCCAGAGCGCCGGCCAGCCAGCCCGTTCTGTCGGCGCCCGGATCGGATGCCGCGGCGAGCGCTGCGGTCGAGAGGGCATCGGTGGGCGCATCCGCGGTGACCGGAGCGTCTTCCCAGTCGGAGAGACCTGCGAGGTAGTTCGGGCCGCCCGCCTTGGTGCCCGCGCCGACAGCCGCCTTCTTCCAGCCGCCGAACGGCTGGCGCTGCACGATCGCGCCGGTGGTGCCGCGATTGACGTACACGTTCCCGGCCTGGACGGAGGCGAGCCACTGCGCGACCTCGTCCTCGTCGAGGGAGTGCAGACCGCTCGTCAGGCCGTAGTCGATGGCGTTGACGAGATCGATCGCCTCGGCGAGGGTGTTCGCCGTCATGATGCCGAGGACCGGACCGAAGTACTCGGTGAGGTGGAAGGGGCTGCCGGCGGCGACGCCCTCGCGGATGCCGGGCTTCCACAGCTGCCCGGCCTCATCGAGGCGCTCCGGCTCGATGACCCACTTCTCGTCCGGCTCGAGCGTGGTCAGGGCGTGCAGCAGCTTGCCCTCCGCCGGACCGATGAGGGGTCCGATGCGGCTCGCGCCGTCGCTGGGGTCGCCGACCTTGTACGAACCGACCGCGTCGATCAGCTGCCGGCGGAAGCGCTCGCTGGTCGCCACGGTCCCCACGAGGATCACGAGGGATGCCGCGGAGCACTTCTGCCCCGCGTGCCCGAACGCCGAGTAGGCGACGTCCTTGGCGGCGAGGTCGAGGTCGGCGCTCGGGGTGACGATGATCGCGTTCTTGCCGCTCGTCTCGGCGAGCAGCGGAAGGTCGGGGCGGAAGCTGCGGAACAGCTCGGCGGTCTCGTAGCCGCCGGTGAGGATGACCCGCTCCACGGCCGGGTCCGACACCAGCTGGCGGCCGAGTTCGCGACCGTCCAGCTGCACGTATTGGAGGACATCGCGGGGAACCCCCGCCTCCCACAGCGCCTCGATCATGACCGCGCCGGAACGACGCGCCTGGCGCGCAGGCTTGATGATGACCGGAGACCCGGCGGCGAGCGCGGCGAGCGTTGAGCCTGCGGGGATCGCGACGGGGAAGTTCCACGGCGGGGTGACCACGGTCAGACCCACCGGCTTGTGAACGGCGCCCTCGATCGCCTCGGCGCGCTTGGCGCTCTCGGCGTAGTAGTGCGCGAAATCGATGGCCTCGGAGACCTCCGGGTCGCCCTGCTCGAGCACCTTGCCGGCTTCGGAGCCCATGACCTCGAGGAGGTCGGCACGGCGCGCCTCGAGTACGTCGCCGGCGCGATGCAGGATCGCGGCCCGCCCCTCGGCACCGAGCTCCCGCCAGGATGCACCGGAAGCAACGGCCCGGGCGATGACGGCGTCCAGAGCCGCGGCATCCGACAGCGTGTTCTCGCTCACGGTGGCGTCGCCGAGCGTCGAGGATTCCATTCGGGCACGGATGCCGTCGCCCCATGCTCTGTTCGCCGCAAGGCTCGGGTCGGTGTCGGGGGTGTTCGTGAAGGAGTCGGACGGCGCGGCCGCGGCGGCTCGCCCGCGGTCCTGCGTGCGGTTGGGAGCCGGGACGTCCTGCGGCATCGACGCGATCGAGGCCAGGAAGCGGTCGCGTTCGCGGGCGAACAGTGCGGGTTCGTCGTCGAGTTCGAAGACGGCCGACATGAAGTTGTCCGTGGAGGCCCCCTCCTCGAGGCGACGGATCAGGTAGGCGATCGCGACGTCGAACTCGGCCGGGTGGACGACCGGCGTGTAGAGCAGGAGGGAGCCGACCGTGCGGCGGACGACGGTCGCCTGCGCCGAGGCCATCCCAAGGAGCATCTCGAACTCGATGGGCAGGTCGTTCCTCATGCCCGCTGATCCTGCTGCCCGCGAAGGGCCGACGATCCCCCGCCGGTTCGCGAGCAACCAGGCCAGGGCGATGTCGAAGAGGTTGTGACCGGCGACGCCGATGCGGACGTTCCGGACGTGCTCGGGGCGCAGCGCGTAGTCGAGCACCGCCTTGTACGAGGCATCCGAGGCCTGCTTGCTGTGCCAGGTGGCGAGCGGCCAGTCATGGGTCTCGGCGTCGACCTGCTCCATGGGGAGGTTCGCGCCCTTCACGACGCGCACCTTGATCGGCGCTCCCCCGCCGTCGACGCGTGCGGCCGCCCACTCCTGCAGGCGGATCATGGCGGCCAGAGCATCGGGCAGGTAGGCCTGCAGGACGATGCCGGCCTCGAGTCCGCGGAACTCGTCCAGGTCGAGGATGCTGGTGAAGACCGCGATGGTGAGGTCGAGGTCCTTGTACTCCTCCATGTCGAGGTTGATGAACTTGTTTCTCGCGACGGCGATGCGGTACAGCGGCAGGAGCGCGTCCGCTGCGTGCGCGACGGCATCGTCGAATGCCCACGGGCTGTGCGGCGCGACCGTTGACGACACCTTGATCGAGACGTAGTCGACGTCGTCGCGTTCCAGCAGGCGGCGCGTGCCCTCCAGGCGCCGGGCCGCCTCGTCCTGACCGAGGATGGCTTCGCCGAGCAGGTTGACGTTCAGATGCACGCCCTCGTCCGAGCGGATGCGGCGGATGGCCTTGCCGAGCTTGGAGTCGGTGGCGTCCACGATGAGGTGGCGGACCATGCTCCGCAGCACGCGGCGGCTGATCGGCACGACGATGCCGGGGAACGCGGGGGCGAGCGCGCCGCCCAGCCGGATGAGGCCGCGCAGGGCTGCGGGCAGGAAGGCCGGGGTCAGCGGGACGAGCTCGCGGAGGTTGCGTGCGGCGACGGAGAGGTCCTCCGGGCGCACCACCCCGTCGACGAAGCCGACGGTGAAGTCCAGCCCGTGCGGATCGCTGAGGACTCCGGCGAGGCGTGCGGCTGCCGTGTCGGCGGGGATCTCGCGGCTCGCCACGAGCCAGGTCCTCACGAGCTCGATCGCGTCGTCCGCGAGCTCTGCGATATCGGCGTTGCCGGTGCGGACTTCCGTCGTCCTGGTCATGGTGCTTCCTCACTCACGGGCGCGGCGGAGCCACGCGACCTGCTCTCAGTGTGAACCGCGATATCATGCGTGAAAAGCGCACATTCATGATCGATACCATTCGGTTTCATCGAATCCTTGAAGGAGAGGTCGTGTTCGAGCTGAGACGACTGCGCCTGCTGCACGAACTGGCGCTGCGCGGGACGATCTCCGACGTCGCCCGCGCGCTGTCGTACAGCCCGTCGACGGTGTCGCAGCAGCTCGCGCTGCTCGAGCGCGAGGCCGGCGTCGCGCTGCTCGAACCCGACGGCAGGCGACTGCGGCTCACAGCTCAGGGGCGGCTGCTCGCGGCACACGCGGCCCGTGCGATCGAGCTCGATGAGGCTGCACGAGCCGAGCTGTCGGCCTCGCAGCATGCACCGGCGCGCGTGCGCATCGCCGTGATGTCGACGGCCGCGGAAGCACTCGCCCCGGCAGCGCTGGGGCTGCTCGCCGAACGCATGCCCAGCCTGCGACTCGAGATGGTCGAGATGGCGCCCGAGGAGGGACTGTTCGAACTGCAGGCGCACGCGTTCGACCTCGTGGTCGCCGAACAGTATCCCGGGCACACCCGGGAGCTGCGGCCGGGCATCGAGCGCACGCTCCTCGGTCACGACCCCGTGCGGCTCGTCGTGCCACTGGACTCGCCCGCCACCGGACTCGCCGATCTGCGCGACGCCGCATGGGCGATGGAGCCCGAGGGCGCCGCCGTTCGCCGATGGGCCGTGCAGCAGTGCCGGGCCGCGGGGTTCGAACCGGATGTGCGGTACGAAGCGACCGATCTCACCGCGCACGCGCGACTCGCGGCCACCGGGCACGCAGCGGCGATGCTGCCCGATCTCATCTGGACGGGCGGCCGGGATGCCGTGCGGCTGCTGGAGCTGCCGGGGAGCCCCGTGCGCGAGATCTTCGCGGCGACCCGTTCGTCCTCGCGCGGCGGCGAGGCGATCGAAGCCGTCCTCACGGCGCTGCGCGATGCCCTGGAGGCGCACCGGCCGCGGTGAGCGCCCCCGCAATGTTTCCCCCGGTGACGCCTCCGTTCCGCCGTGCACGGGTCGGCCCGTACTCTTGCGGGAACGTCACCCGACGTGCATCTCCCCGACCCAGGAGTCCCATCATGTCCACCGCTCACCGCACAGCATCCGCCCTCGAGGTGAGCGAGCGTGCGGCGTGCATGTGCGACCACGGCGACGTCTGCTCCTCGTTCGCTCCGGGGCACGCGCTGCACCTGATCCAGGCCCGCCTCGCGGCCGCAACGCCGAGCGAGTGGGTCGACGGGATCGTCGAGGGCACGGATGCCGCCGCGGGCGCCGTGGTCGTTCGCACCCTGGACGGCGCGGAGTGGGCACTGTGGAGCGCCCAGGGCGCGGCGCTGGAGGTCGAGCCCGGCGCGCCTGTCGCGCTGCACACGCGGTATCACGTGCTCGCTGTCGGGCGCGTGCGCTTCAACGTCGCGATCTGACGGAGTCTCGGCTTCGACTCGACTGCGGCTCGCTCAGCCCGTTTCGTCTCGCTCCGCTCGCTCAACTACCCGCGTGTTGAACCTGTCGAACGGTCAGGCGGCCTTCATCATCATGTTCTTCATGTCCATGCACGCGTCCATGCAGGCCTTGCACGACTGAGCGCACATCTTGCACACCTCGCTGTGATCGGCGTGCTCCATGCAGGCATCCATGCAGAGCTGACACATCGCGATGCAGGCATCCAGCATCGACATCATGACCGCGGGGGTCATGCCCTGCATCCGCATCATCGAGCGCATCATCGTGTTGCACATGTCCGCACAGTTCATGCACGCCGGGGCGCAGTCCATCAGCTGCGTCGAGCAGACCGTGCACGCCTGTTCGCACGCCGAGCACGCATCCATGCACGCCTGCATGACGGCCATGTCCATCGTCTCCATGCCGCTCATCGACTTCATGTCGTGGGACATGGCGCCCATCATCATCGAGTCCATCCGCACACCTCGCTCCGCATCGTGGTCGAGCCTCCACGCGACTCGCACCGGGATGACGGGCTGATCAACCCGCCTGTCGCCAGGGTAAACCCGTCGTCGTCGTGCGTCGAGGGTGATCTCGCGAAGCCCGACCCTCGGCCCCAGCCAGGGCGTAGTGTCATCCTCGTGCCAGCCTTCTCAGCCATGCAGCGGCTCGTGATCACGATCGCTGCGCTCGCCTCGTTCGTGACCTTCCTCGACGGCACCGTCGTCACGGTCGCCCTGCCGGCGATCCGAGATGAGCTCGGCGGCGGCATCGCCACGCAGCAGTGGGTGGTCGACGCGTACCTCATCACGCTCAGCGCCCTGATCCTGCTCGCCGGGTCCCTGTCGGATGCTTACGGGCGGGTGCGGATCATGCGGATCGGCCTCATCGCCTTCGGCGTGGCATCCGTCGCCGTGGCCGCGGCGCCCGAACCGCTCACCCTCATCATCGCGCGCGCCTTGCAGGGGGCTGCGGGAGCGCTGCTCGTGCCGAGCTCGCTCGCCCTGATCATGGCGACGATGCGCGGCGAGCTGCAGTCGCGGGCGATCGGCGTCTGGACGGCCTTCACCACCGGAGCCCAGGTCGCCGGCCCGCTGCTGGGCGGGCTGTTCGTCGACCTGCTGTCGTGGCGCTGGGTCTTCGTGATCAACGTCGTCCCGATCGGCGTCACGCTGTTCCTGCTCGCGCGACTTCGGCTGCCCGACCATCCTCGCGGCGTGCGCGTGGACTGGTGGAGCGGCATCCTGTGCGCGGTCGGTCTCGGCGCCGTGGTGTTCGCCCTCATCGAGCAGCCGAACTTCGGCTGGGGGTCGCCGGCGATCTGGATCCCGGGTCTCGTGGGCGTGGCGATGTTCGTCGGGTTCCTCGTCCGCCAGCGGCAGTCCCCGGACCCGCTCATGCCGCTGTCGCTGTTCGGCGCCCGCAACTTCGCCTGGGGTAACCTCGCGACGCTCTTCATCTATGCGGCCCTGTCGCTCAATGGCTTCGTGATCGGGGTGTATCTGCAGGAGGGAGCGGGGCTCCCGGCGACAGCGGCGGGCCTGGCGAGCCTGCCGATCACGATCCTCATGATCCTGCTGAGCTCGCAGGCGGGCGCCTGGGCGGGTCGGCTCGGTCCGCGACTGTTCATGACCGTCGGCCCTCTGCTCATGGCCGCCGGCGCCCTGCTGCTGCTCACGGTCGCCCCGGAGTTCAGCTACTGGTGGCAGGTCCTGCCGTCGATGATCGTGCTGGGACTCGGGCTCTCGCTGACCGTCGCTCCGCTCACCTCGGCCGTGCTCGGCGCGATCGACGAGAAACGCTCCGGAATCGCCTCGGCGGTCAACAACGCCATCTCGCGCGTCGCGGGCCTCATCGTGGTGGCGATGCTGTCGACGATCGTCGGCGGAACGCTCGACCTCGACGGCTTCCACAGCGCGGCCTGGGTGACCGCGGCGCTCATGGCCGCCGGCGGGATCGTCTCGTGGATCGGCATCCGCAAGACGGCGTTCGCGGAACCCGAACCGGCGGAGTGACCCCGCGCGATCAGCCGCCCAGCGAGTCGAGCAGCTCGACGAAGCGATCGAGGTCGTCGGCCGACCAGGCGTGCAGGCGATCCTTGATGCGCCCCTCGTAACCGGCCCGCGCGATGGCGATGCGCTCCTGCGCCAGGTCGGTGGCGACGAGCACGCGCGCCCTGCGGTCCTCCGGGTCGGGAAGGCTCTCGACGAGGCCCAGCTCCTCGAGCTGGCGCACGTGGCGGCTCACCGCCGACTTGTCGGTCTGCAGGCGCTCGATGATGGCACCCGCCGAGGTGGCCTTGCCCGTCGCGATCGACACGAGCACCTGATAGCCCAGCGGCTGCAGGTCGGGGTGCACGATGGCGGCGGCATCCCGCCAGCTCACGCGGATGCGGGCGAACAATCGGCCGAGCCCCTGCTCGACCCGGGTCACGGCCCGGTCGAGACGCTCATCCTCGTCCGCGGGCTCCGCGGCGGGGTCGACGGTCGCTTCGGTCACATCCGCCAGTTTATGGGCGTCGCCCCGCCGTTTCGAAGACGACGGGGCGACATGCGCGCGGGGTTCAGAGTTCGGTGAGATGGCGGAACACCTTGGATGCGGCGCGGATCTCGTCCGCGGTGAGGCCGGCGAGCGACTCGTGCAGCCGGTCCGCGTACTCGCGGCGGATGTCGGCGAGCACCGCGCAGGCCGTGGGGGTCGCGGTCAGCACGCGCTGGCGGCCGTCGTGGTCGTCGGGCCGCGATGCGAGGAGGCCGAGGTCCTCCAGCATCCGCACCTGACGGCTGACCACGGACTTGTCCATCTCGAACCGCTCGGCGAGCAGGTGAGCGCTCGTGCTGCCCTCGCGGGCGATGAAGCTGAGCAGCTTGTAGCCGGAGGGCTGCAGCTCGGGGTGGATCCTGGCCGCGGACTCCTTCCACAGCGACCGCGCTCTGGCGAAGATCAGGTTCAGATGACCCTGGAACTCCGCCAGAGCGTTGTCGACGTCGGCGGGGACCGCGGCTCCGGCAGCGCTCATCTCAGCGCCCTCGCTCCTCGTCCTCGCGTTCGTGCTCGCGCTCGCGCTCGCGCTCGCGCTCGAGCACGGTCACGGGGCCGGTGGAGGGAGTCGCACTCGCGGCCCCTGCGATGCGGATCGTGCCGGTCGACATCGTCGCCCCCACCTCGGCCTCGCCGACCTCGAGCACCGACTCCTCGGCCTGGTCGCGCAGCTGCTCGGCGGCGTTCTTGGTCGACAGCGGCTTGTTCTTGATGAACGCGATGGCGATGACCGAGATCACCGCGAGCGGGATGGCGAGGATGAAGGCGTCGGCGATGCCGTGGCCGTAGGCGCTCTCGACGATCACGCGGATCGCGTCGGGGAGCTCGCCCACCTTCGGCACGTTGCCGGATGCCAGGTGCTTCAGCGCGTCGATCTCGTCGGGCGAGCTCGGCGTGAAGCCGGACATGCCGTCCTTCACATAGGTGGCGACGCTCGTCGAGAGCAGCGAGCCCATGATCGTGACGCCGATGGTGCCGGCGATCGTGCGGAAGAAGTTCACGTTCGAGGATGCCGCGCCCAGCTGCGTCGGTGCGGTGTCGTTCTGAACGATCAGCGTGAGGTTCTGCATGACCATGCCGAGCCCCGCACCGAGCACGAACATGTACGTGGCGACGAGCGGGAACGGGGTGTCGTAGCGGAGCGTGGCCATGAGGCTGACGCCGATGGTCGCGAGGATCGCGCCGGTGATCATCCAGCCCTTCCACTTGCCGAAGCGGCTCACGAGCTGACCGATGATGATCGAGGCGCCCATCTGACCGATGATCATCGGGATCGTCATGAGGCCAGACTCGGTCGGTGTGGCGCCGCGCGCGAGCTGGAAGTACTGCGCGAGGAACACCGAGGTGGCGAACATCGAGACGCCGATCGCGATCGAGGCGATCACCGACAGCGTGAAGGTGCGGTTGCGGAACAGCGACATCGGCACGATCGGTTCCTTGACGAAGAACTCGACGGTGATGAAGGCCGCGATCGCGACGCCTGCGATGATCGCGAGAGTCCAGCTCGTCGCGGAATCCCACTCGAACTGGCTGCCGCCCATCGAGACCCAGATGAGCAGGGTCGAGACGCCGACGGCGAGCAGCACGATGCCGAAGTAGTCGATCGACACCTTCGCGCGCTGCGGCTTGGGCAGGTGCAGCGTGAACTGCAGCAGCACGAGCGCGATGATCGCGAACGGCACGCCGACGAAGAAGTTGGAGCGCCAGCCCCACGTGTCGGTGAGGAACCCGCCCAGCAGCGGCCCGCCGATCGTGCCGAGGGCCATGATGCCGCCGACGACGCCCATGTACTTGCCGCGCTCGCGCGGCGAGATGATGAGGGCCACGGCGATCATCACGAGCGACATGAGGCCGCCGACGCCGATGCCCTGGACCACGCGGACGACGATCAGCATGTTCGTGTCGGTCGAGAAGCCGGCGATCACCGTTCCGACGGTGAAGAGGATGAGGGCGAGCTGGACGAGGATCTTGCGGTCGACGAGGTCGGCGAGCTTGCCCCAGATGGGAGTCGAGACGGCGGTCGCCAGCAGGCTCGCGGTGATGACCCAGGTGTACTGGGATTGCGTGCCCCCGAGGTCGGCGATGATGACCGGCAGCGAGGTCGAGACGACCGTGCCCGAGAGGACGGCCACGAACATGCCGACGATGAGGCCGGAGATCGCGGTGAACACTTCACGCGCCGAGCGCGTGGTCTCCGATGCGGAGGAAGGTGTGGATGTCAAAAGCGGAGTTCTCCTGCGATAGAAAGTTGAACTCGGTCAACCATACTCCGTTAGTTGCGTTTGCGCAACTGTCGAGTAAGGTCAACCATTTTCACGGGACGCGTAGGCTGAGCCCGGGAGGTCGCATGCCGTTGTCCGAAGCAGCCGTCGGTCCGGTGCGGATCGCCTGGGCGGATGCCGCTGACGATCGGCGAGCGACATCGCGGCGTCTGCTCACCGAGCTGCTGTCCTCCCTCCCCGAAGGCAGAGAGACGGGCGACGACGCGACGGCCGATGAGATCGTTCAGCGCTGCCCGAACTGCGGCTCCGCCGGTCACGGGCCGCTGCGCACGGCATCGGGACGCGCGGTCGTGCGCATCGCACCGGACCGGGTGCGCCTGCAGCGCGCGGCGAAAGCACCGTGGACGCGCCGCGCCGTGCTCGACGGGACGACCTTCTACGTCGCCGACGCGCCGGCGCCGACGGGCTTCGTCATCAGCGTCGCGATCGTCGAGCGGTCCGGTCAAGGCCGAGGATCGGCTCGGTGAGAGGCGCGGCGGCATCGGATCGCCCCGCCGAGGCGGGAAGCGAGGGCAGGTCGGTGCTGCTCGTCCACGCCTCGAAGAGACCGGCCAGCGGGATGCCGCTGATCTCTTCCCCGAGCATCAGCAGGTCGCGCGTCTGCACCGTGCTGTGCGCGTTCGTGCCGGGGTGCGGGTCAGCATCGGAGAACAGCCCTGGCGCCGTGCCCCGCGCGTCGTCGGCGGGGTGGAACACGCCGCCCGCGCCGATCACGCCTCGCACGTTCGCCTCGCCGAAGACGAGGTCGGCGCGCTCCTGCGGGTCGTCGGCGTCGACCGGCACGTAGGCGGCCCCGGCCGCGAGGATCGAGAGGATCGAGAGGATCGAGAGGTAGAGCGCGCGCTCGCCGGATGGCATCCGCACACCGACGCGGTCGCCGCGCTGGACGCCCTGCTCGCACAGCCGCGCGGCGGTGACGTTCACGCGGGCGATCAGTTCGGCGTAGCTGATCGCGCCGTCGGCGCCTTCGATCGCCGAGGCATCGGGATGCCGCGCCGCAGTGTCACGGAGGATGTCGATGAGCGTACGAGGGGCCGGAGCGAGCTCGCCCCGGTCGCAGCCTTCCTGCACTGCGCCTTCTTTCAGGAGCTCAGAAGCGCGATGAGCTGCGCCTTCGTCAGGCGCGAGTACCCGGTGCGGCCCTCGGTGCGGGCGCGATCGCGGAGGGCGGCGACGGTCAGGCCGTCGAGGCCGGATGCCGGAGCGGATGCCGCAGGCTTTCGGGCCGGAGCGGGCTTGCGGGCCGGAGCGGGCTTGCGAGCCGAGGCGGGCTTCGCGGTGGAGGCAGGCTTCGCGGTCGTCGCGGGTGTCTCCGGCTTGCCGGCCGTCGTCGGCGTCGATGCGACGGTGGAAGTGGTGGCGGCATCGGGCTTCGGTGCGGAGGAGGTCGTATCCGCCGCCGCAGGGGCACTCTGCCGGGCCGCCTTCTCGGAAGGCTTCTTCGAAGCGCTCTTCTTCGTCGATGCCTTCTCGGCGGCCTTCTTCTCAGCGGCCTTCTTCGCCGCGGTCTTCTCAGCGGCCTTCGCCTTGAGCTTGCCTGCGGTCTTCGTCAGGCGCGCCGTCGCCTCGACCGCGGCCTTCTCGACCTTGCGGGGCTTGTTCACGAGCTTCTTCTTCGACGGCGACGCAGCATCCTTCGCCTCGTCGACGAGCCCGCGCAGCTTCCTGGCATCCTTCTTGGGGAGCGTCTTGCTGAGCTTCTTGGCGTCCTTCGCGGCTGCCGACGCGGCGCCGAGCGCCGCTTCTGCCGACTTGTGCGCCTTGGTCTTCTTGGCCATCAGGTTCCTCCGATCGGGCCGCCCCCGTGGGCCACGCCACAGCGGGCGACATCGTACTCGGTCGGGGTTAACGGATGGGGCTCGTCGGAGTACAGCTCCCCGACGCGTCGTCAGCGGTCACGCGTCGCGATGACGCTGTGGGCGTTCGGCACGCTTCTCATCCCGTTCCTCGTCGGTCTCGGCATCCGCGACCTCTTCACCCGGCGCGCCCGCACGTCGATCACCGAGTGGAACGAGTCGCCGGGACCTACCTGATCGGGTAGGTGAGAACGGCCCGAGAGTAGGTATCGCCTTTCGGCGCGGCTGAGTCAGTCTGGACGTGCGGAACCCTCCGCACGAACGGAAGGACGAAGATGTCTGGAAACAGAGCGGTCGCCTACCAGGGTCCCGGCGTCGTGAAGGTGATCGATACGGACTATCCCGACTTCGAGCTGCACGACGGTCCGGGCGTGCACCCCGCCAATGTCGGACGAAAGATCCCGCACGGCGTGATCCTCCGCACCGTCGCGACGAACATCTGCGGGTCGGATCAGCACATGGTACGCGGCCGCACGACGGCTCCGGAAGGACTGGTCCTCGGCCATGAGATCACCGGCGAGGTGGTCGAGGCGGGCCCCGATGTGGAGTTCATCAAGGTCGGCGACATCGTGTCGGTGCCGTTCAACATCTCCTGCGGCCGCTGCCGCAACTGCAAGGAGGGCAAGACCGGAATCTGCCTGAACGTCAATCCCGACCGGCCGGGCAGCGCTTACGGCTACGTCGACATGGGTGGATGGGTCGGCGGCCAGGCGGAGTACGTGCTGGTGCCGTACGCCGACTGGAACCTGCTGAAGTTCCCCGACCGCGATCAGGCGCTCGAGAAGATCCTCGACCTGACGATGCTCTCCGACATCTTCCCGACCGGCTTCCACGGTGCCGTCACGGCTGGTGTCGGCGTGGGTTCGACCGTCTACATCGCGGGGGCCGGGCCCGTCGGTCTCGCGGCGGCCGTCGGCGCTCAGCTGCTGGGCGCTGCGGTGGTGATCGTCGGCGACCTGAACGAGGACCGCCTCGCTCAGGCGCGCAGCTTCGGATGCGAGACGATCGACGTCGGCAAGGGGCCCGTACCCGATCAGCTCGATCAGCTCCTGGGCGTGCCGGAAGTGGATGCCGCGGTCGATGCCGTCGGCTTCGAGGCGCGCAGCGAGGGCCATGGCGCAAAGGCGAAGGAGGCTCCGGCGACCGTGCTCAACTCCCTCATGGAGGCCACGGCCGCGGGCGGCGCCATCGGCATCCCCGGGCTCTACGTGACGGGCGATCCCGGTGCCGTCGACGAAGCGGCCAAGGTCGGGTCGCTTTCGATCAATCTCGGAACGGGCTGGGCGAAGTCGCTGTCGTTCACCACCGGACAGTGCCCGGTCATGAAGTACAACCGGCAGCTGATGATGGCGATCCTGCACGACAGGGCGCACATCGCCGCAGCCGTCAACGCCAAGGCGATCAGCCTGGACGAGGCGCCCCAGGGCTATGCCGAGTTCGATGCCGGCGCCGCCACCAAGTACGTCCTCAACCCCAACGGATACATCAAGGAGTGATCATGTCCACTGTCAACTTGGAAGACGCGCGCCGCGTCATCGCAGCCGCCGAGAAGAAGGCCACCGAGATCGGCCAGCCCATGAACATCGCCGTCGTCGACTCCGGCGGAAATCTCGTCGCGCACGTCCGGCAGGACGGCGCCTGGATCGGCAGCGTGAACATCTCGATCAACAAGGCGTGGACGTCGAAGGCCTTCGACATCTCGACGAAGGACCTGGGAGACAACTCCCAGCCGACCCAGCAGTTCTTCGGCATCCAGAACACGAACGGCGGCAAGGTCGCGATCTTCGCCGGTGGCATCCCGCTCGTGCGGGACGGCGTGGTCGTCGGCGCCGTCGGCGTGAGCGGCGGATCCGGCGAACAGGACCAGTCGGTCGCCGAGGCCGGCGCCGCAGCCCTCTGATGCCTCCCCAGAGCGCCCCGTCCGTCCGGGCGGGGCGCTCTGGGGTAGTTTGGCGACCATGGACGGCGAGGATGCTTCCCCGGGGACCCGGCGCCTGCTGGTCGATCTCGACCGCACTGTCGCCGACCAGGCTGACCGACACGCGCTCGAGCTCGAGTCGTTGCTTGCGATTCTGCGGTCGCCTCGAGTCGACGACCGCTCCGCGCGGGCGTCGGCGATCGAGACCGCAGCCGCGGCGCTGGTGCGGTTGCGGACCGCGGCCGACGAACAGAGCCGCTCCATCCTCGAACCGGTCGTCGGGGCGTTCGCCCGGCTGCGGAGCGATCTGCGCCCGCTGGAACGCTTCGGCTCGCTGGAGATCCAGTTCGTGGAGCCGCCGTCCACGGGAAGGGCGCTGCCCAGCGAGGTCGCCCACGCCGGGCGTGCGATCGTGCGCAACACCATCCTGGGGCTGGTCGACGGCGGCGACGCGCATCGGGTGCGCGTGCAGTGGGACTGCGACGGGCTGAATCTGCTGGTCAGCATCCGTGATGACGGGCGTGGCGACCTGACCGTGCACGACGAGTCGCTCCGCCCGATCGCTGAGCGAGTCGCCTCGCTCGACGGCATGCTGAGCGTGGATGCTACACCGGGCTGGGGATCGTCGGTGGAGGTTCGGATCCCTCTGGATCCCCCCTCGGATGCCGAGCCGATGGTCAACGGTGTGACACTGACTCTGCGGGAACAGGACGTGCTCCGCCTGGTCACGGCCGGAGAACGCAATCAGGCGATCGCGCGCCAACTCGGAATCAGCTCGAACACGGTCAAGTTCCACGTGTCGAACCTGCTGCGGAAGGTCGGGGCCAGCACGCGTGCTGAGCTGACGGCGCTGGCGTTGTCCCGCTGACTGAGGCGCCCATCGAGTGCGACGGCGCCCGCGAGCATCGAGTGAAAGCGTGCGCGGCAATGGGGACGAGGACTGGCGCGGGTGAGGCCTGACGACGCAGATGCCGTCGCGCTGATACCGTGACCTCGATGGATGCTGCACTCTCGCAGCCGCGCGAGTCGGGGAGAGCTCGGGATGAGACGAAGGTCACGCTGGCGTCTGGCGCGCCTCGCCATGGTTGCCGCGACGGCCGTGCTCATCGGAATCGTGGCGCCGCAGGTGACCGCCGCAGTCCCCGCTTCGGCGGCGACGGACGGACAGATGATCATCCCGGCATCCGGCACCATCCGCTCGAAGGTCGCAGACGGCTGCGGCACAGGCAGGCCGACGCACCAGGGCGTCGATATCTCGGGTCAGGGCGGCACGCCGATCCTCGCCGCGTACGACGGCGTGGTCAAGACGCGCGCCTACAGCAGCGGCTACGGGTACTTCATCGACATCGAGCACGTGGGCGGCTACGTCACGCGATACGCGCACATGGTCTCCCAGGGGACGGTCGCCCCGGGGGCGAGCGTCACACGCGGCCAGCAGATCGGGGTCGTCGGCAGCACCGGGAACTCGACGGGCGCGCACCTGCACTTCGAGGTGTGGCGGAACGGTTCGGTCTACGCCGCGATCAATCAGGGCTTCACGTGCCTGTCGACGGTGACGCGCGGCGCGGCGCTGCCGCTCGTGTTCCCCGGCCTGCGGACGGCTGCCCCTGGCCCCATCGGCACGGCCGACTACACCGGCGATGGCAAGGCCGACCTTCTGGGCCTCGCCTCGGACAGCGACCTGCAGGTGCGGCCGGGCAACGGCAGCGGCGGGTTCGGCGGAGCATCGATCGTCACGAGCGGCTGGGGCCTGTACCGTCACCTGACGTACACGGACCTGAACGCCGACGGCCGTGCGGATCTGCTCGCCGTGCGCAGTGACGGCCTGCTCGAGTACTACGCCGGCGCTCCGGGCGGCGGCTTCAACGGGTACAGCCGGCTCGAGAGCGGCTGGTACGACATGCTGCATGTCACCTCGGGCGCCGACTACACCGGCGACGGCCTGTACGACGTGCTCGGCGTCTCGACGTCGGGCGTCCTCACGATCTATCGCGGCAGCGGCGCAGGCACGCTCGCCGCACCGCACATCACGGTCGGCAGCGGCTGGAACGGCATGCGGATGCTCGCCGGCGGCGATTTCACCGGTGATCGGCTCGGCGACATCATGGCCGTCTCGAATGACGGCAACCTGTACTTCTACAAGGGCAAGGCTGGCGGCTTCAACGCCCGCGTGACGGTCAGCAGCGGTTGGGGATCGATCACCGCGATCACCGGTGGCGTCGACTACAACGGCGACGGCAAGGCCGACATCATCGCCCGCACGAGCTCCGGCGAGCTCTACCTCTACCCCGGTGACGGCACCGGCAAGCTCAAGGCCCGCACGCTCATCAGCGCCGGCTGGGGCGGCTACAAGCAGATCGAGTGATGATCTGCCTGCCGATCAGTCTTCGCTCCTGCTGATCGCTACCCATCTCACGATCCGAGAACTGCGTCAACGCCCTCCTGCGCAATAATCCGGCACGCGGCGAGATAGGCCTCGACGAAGGCGGGTGCGTCGGCCAGCGGAGCGAGAGTCGGCAGGGCGAGGAGGAAGCGGCGCGGGTCAGCGGCTGACTCCATGAGCACGTGCGCCGACTCGTCATCGAGGGTGAATGCCCCGGCCCCCGCCTGACGATTGAACTCCCGCCAGCTCGCGATCAGCCGCGCACCTGCGCGGGGCGTCTCACCCGCGGCGAGGCGATCCCGGAGCGCCGGCACCACGAACTTGGGGATGCGGTTCGACGCGTCGGTGCCCAGGCGCGTGAGCGTATCGGCGATCGCCGGGTTCGCGAAGCGGTGGAACAGCTCGTCGATGTAGCCGGGCACGTCGAATCCCTCGGGCACGGCGAGTGTCGGAGCGGCATCCTGCTCCATATAGCTCCGCACGAATGCTGCGATCCGCGGGTCGCCCAGCGCCTCGTGTACGTACCGGTAGCCTGCCAACTGTCCGATGTACGCGACAGCCTGATGACCGCCGTTGAGCAGCCGGATCTTGATCGCCTCGTACGCGTGCACATCGGCGACGACGGTCGCGCCGGCGGCGGCGAAGTCGGGGCGACCGGCAGGGAAGTCGTCTTCGATGATCCACTGTTCGAATGGTTCGGCGGCCACGGGCCAGGCGTCCACGAACGCGGCCCGATCGCGGATGCGGTCGACGTCTGCATCGACGGTCACCGGTGTGATGCGGTCGACCATGGTCGAGGGGAAGGAGACCTCGGCGGCGATCCAGTCCGCGAGTTCGGGGGCGACCATCCGTGCCACTGCTTCGACGCTGCGACGCGCGACCGTGCCGTTGCCCGGAACGTTGTCACACGAGAGAACCGTGAACGGAGGGATGCCGCGCCTGCGGCGCTCCCGCAGCGCGGCGACGATCCAGCCGAAGGCTGTGAGAGGTGCCGACAGCCCGTTCGCGGCCTCCGCGACCACGTTCGGGTCGTCGGCGGCGCGCTTTCCGTCTGTCGCGTCTTCGACGTAGCCGCCCTCGGTGATCGTGAGCGACACGATGCGCACCCCGGGGTCCGTGAGTTGATCGAGTACGGCATCGGGATCGTCGGGGGCGTGCAGGAACCGACGGATCGATCCGACCACACTGATCTCATCGTTGCCGTCAGGATGCCGCAGAGCGAGCGTGTACAGCCCGTCCTGCTCGACCAGCGCATCGCGCATCCGCGCGTCGCGGTCGAACAGGCCGATTCCGCAGATAGCCCACTCATCGGCGGTTCCGACCTGCAGCAACCGGTCGATGTACATGGCCTGATGCGCGCGGTGGAAGTTGCCGACGCCGAAGTGAACTATCCCGACGCTGATCTCGCGGTCGAGATACGACGGCACCGCGATGTCGGCGGGGAGCGATGTCAGGGATGCCCTGCCCAGACGGTCCATGCTCGCCGCCTCAGTTCTCGGCGGCGAGCGCCGGGAGACTGTCGCTGAGATCCACGTTGTCGAAATCGATGATCGCGTCCTGTGCGATCAGACGTGCACGCAGCTCAGCGAAGTCGACGTCGGGGATCGCCGTGCCGTGCGCAACCGAGAGCGCCGCTGCGGTTCCCGCCCCCTGCCCCATGGCCATGCAGGTGGCCATCACGCGAACCGATCCGAACCCGGGCCCGTCAGCGCTCAAGCATCGCCCTGCAGTGACCACGTTCACGCTGCCCTGCGGCACGAGGCATCGGAACGGCACGTTGTATGGACGCCGCAGCAATACGAACTCGTTCTGGTCGATGCTGTCGACGTGGTGGATGTCGATCGTGTGCGCCCCCTTGGCGATCGTGTCGGGAAACGCCTTCGGATTGATCACGTCGTCCTGCGTGAGCTCATACAGCCCGATGATGTGGTGCGTCTCGCGGACACCGGTCTGGATGCCGGACTTCGCGAGCCATGCATCGCGGAACTCCGGGAACTCACGCCGCAGAGTGTCGATGAGAGCGTGCATCTTCTCGCGCAGGCTCGTCTCGGTGGCGGTGAACCACTCCGGATCGCTCGCGTCGGTGGGCTCGCGCAGCACATTGATGCTCACGAACCCGTCGTGGAAGAACCTGTTGATCCACGGTCCGCCGAACAACGGCACTTCGCCGGCCTCATGCAGCTCAGCAAGGCGTGCGCGGATCGATTCCGACACCGGCAGGATGCCGTCGACGGCGTCCCCGAACACATACTCCAGCGCGTCCGTGTCGACCCCGCCGAGCTGGAACCAGAGCGTGGCCGGCTGCAGCACATCTGCCTTGGTCGTCGGGAGTTCTGCCGCCCGGACGACGTCGGCATCCCCCGTGCAGTCGATGACGACGTCGCACGCATACGCGACACGGCCTGCCTTGTTCTGCACGATGATGTGCTTCACCCGGCCTTCCTCCGCATCGACATCGGCGAACCAGGTGTGGAACAGGAGCGTCACACCCGCCTCGAGCAGCATCCGCTGCGCCGCGAGCTTGAAGATCTCGTCGTTGACCGGCCAATTACCGCTGTCGCGCTCGATCTCGGCACCACCGAGCTCAGCTGCGCGGCGCATGAGCTCGAGAGGGATGCCACCGATGTGCTGCTCCCCCGAGACGCGGAACTCACTGATCGGCGTCACCAGCGCACTCGTCGACATGCCGCCGACGAACCCGTATCGCTCGATCAGCAGTGTGCGCGCTCCGCCGCGCGCCGCGGCGATCGCGGCGATAACGCCCGCTGGGCCGCCGCCGGCCACGATCACGTCGAAGGCGCCGAGCACCGGGATGTCTCGGGCCGGTTCCACGATGACCGCTGCACTCTTCTCACTCGGCATGCTCTCTGGCCTCCGTCGCCTGTCACTGAGTAATGGCGCAAGTATATTGATTTACTCACTGGATAACCAGCCCATTTCAATGGCCACCGAAGCTGTTGACAGCGATCGGTACTACGTTATACTCGCCGCAAGGGCGCCTGATCCTGCGACCCGCGTATATCAAGGAGGATAGAAATGCGTTCCAGCACCCGCGTTCCCATCGCTGTCGCCTCGCTCGCCGTCGCGAGCCTCGCGGTCGTCGCCTGCAGCAGCGGCGGAACCTCATCCGACACCGATGCGTCCGGTGGCGCCGACGACGTCGAACTGCGGATGACGATCTGGTCGGCGAACCCCGACCACGTCGCCGCTTTCCAGGAGCTCGGCGACGAGTTCGCCGAACAGAACGATCGCGTGGCAAGCGTCACCATCGAGAGCTTCAACCTCGCTGATCTCGACACCCTCGTCACGACTCAGATCTCAGCCGGCGACGCTCCCGACGTCAGCTGGCTCCCCGTCGAGAGCAGCGCCGAGTACATCAAGTCCGGAGCGCTCGTCGATCTGCGCGAGACGATCGACAAGACCGAAGGCTTCGACTTCGACGACTTCATCCCTTCGCTGCTCGAGCGGTGGGAGGTCGACGACGCCGTGTACGGCATCCCTTTCTCGACCGGCCCGCTGATCATGTACTACAACAAGGACCTCTACGCCCAGGCGGGCATCAAGGATCCGGGTCAGCTCATCGCCGACGGCGACTGGACCTGGGACACGTTCCGCGAGACGTCCAAGCAACTCACCGACAAACTGGGCGTGCCCGGCTACGCACTCAACGACTTCGACTTCAAGAACTGGACGCGCCTGCTCCCCTTCCTGAATGCGTATGACGCGTCGCCGTGGAACGAGGACGCCACGGAGTGCACGCTCGACAGCGACGAAGCGGTCGACGCGCTCTCTGTTTTCCACGGGATGACCTTCGACGACGGTTCGATGCCGGTTCCCGGTCAGCAGGTGGACTTCTGGGGCGGCGGCGCCGCGGCGACCTCGGCATTCCTCGGCTCTGCCGCGAACCTCTCCGAGGTCGACTTCGACTGGGGCATCGCTCCGACCCCGGCGGGGCCTGCCGGGGATGTCGTGGCGACCGGCCAGGCATCCATCGTCGCCTTCGCCGCCGGCAACCACACCGAGGAGGCCACCGAGCTGGTCGCCTTCCTCGGTTCGAAGGATGCCATGTCGAAATACTCCGGCTTCTTCCCGCCGATCCGCGAGAGCGTGCTCACCCCCGAGGTTCTCACCCAGAACTCCGACGTCCTCACGCCCGAAGCGGTCGAGCCGATCATCGAGGGCATCAAGGAGAACGGCAAGGTGTTCCCCGTGACCGAGAGCAACGCCGCTGTGACCGACGCCTTGAATTCCTCCCTCGACGAGGCGTTCTACCAGCCCGGAGTCGACGTGAAGCCGGCGCTCTCGAGCGTCTGCGAGGCCGTCGAACCGCTGCTCCCCTGAGATGGAGAACATCGCAGCATGACAACACAGCAGCACGCTGCCCCCTCGGCGCCCGGAACCATCCGGGCGCCGAGGGGCGGCGGGAACAGACACGGCGGCAGCCGAAGCGGTTCGAGGGGGCGCGGTTCGGTCAACATCGGACGCAATGTGTTCGGCTATGCGCTGCTCGCGCCCCAGACGCTCGGGATGGTGGTGGTCGGGCTTGTCGCCATCGGCGGCGTCGTGCAGCTGAGCCTCACCAAGGTCAACGTCCTCGCCGGCACTCGGGACTTCGTCGGGCTCGACAACTACGCCCGCATCTTCAGCGACCCCGACATGACGGTGGTGCTGTCGAACACGTTCTTCTTCGTCGTGGTGCTGAGCATCGGCGGCACGGTGCTCGCGCTGGCGCTCGCGATCCTGCTGAATCAGAAGCTTCCAGGCATCAACATCTTCCGAGCGGCGATCTTCATCCCCGCCCTGGTGACGACGGTCGCGTGGACGCTCGTGTGGAGCTTCATCCTGCAGCCAGGGGGTCTGTTCGACGGCATCGTCGGCGCCGTCGGTGCCGGTCCCTTCCCATGGCTCCGGGGCGGATGGCTCACTCTCGCCGTGTTCGCATTCATCCAGCTCACGAAGAACGTCGGCATCAACATGATGATCTTCCTCGCCGCTCTCCAGGCGGTGCCGCAGGAGCTGATCGACGCCTCCCACGTCGACGGCGCCGGCCCGTGGACTCGCTTCCGACACGTCGTGCTGCCGCAGATCTCTCCCGCGATCATCATGGTCTTCATGCTCATGATCAGCGGGTCGTTCAAGGTCTTCGAGCTTGTCCTTCTGATGACCAACGGTGGCCCGGGCGTGCAGACGTCGGTGCTGGCGTTCGAGATCTTCCGCCAGGCCTTCCGCCTCAATGACATCGGCTACGCCGCCGCCCTGTCCGTGTTCCTGTTCGTCCTGGTGATCGCTCTCATCGGGATCGTCTGGCAGCTGCGAAAGAGGCTGGTGTTCCATGAGTCGGAGTAACGCGCAGAGCGCACGGATCGTACGCCGGGCACCGATGTACGCGCTCCTCACCGTCATCGCACTGCTGTTCATCGGGCCCGTGCTGTGGATGGTGAGCGGATCGTTCAAGTCGATCGGCGAGATCCTGCAATACCCGCCGAAGCTGTTCCCCGAGGTATTCCGCTGGGAGAACTACGCGCAGGTGTTCACGCTGCAGCCGTTCGCGCAGCAGTTCCTCAACTCGGTACTGCTGATGGTGCTCATCTGCACGCTCACGCTGGTGCTGGCGATTCCATCGGGGTACGCCCTGGCGCGTGTGCGCCCCGCGGGCGCGGAGATCTTCTTCCTCATCCTGCTCGCCGGCGTCTTCATCCCACCGGAGGCGGTGATCATCCCGCTGTTCCAGGCGGCCGCGCAGATCGGATGGGTGGACACCTTCTATCCGCTGGTGATCTTCACCTCCGTGCTGTCGACCGGCCCGGTCGCGATGTTCATCATGCGACAGGCTTTCCTCACGCTCCCCAACGAGTTCGAGGAGGCGGCGACGCTCGACGGCGCATCCCGCGCTCGCACGATGGTGCAGATCTTCCTGCCGCTCGTTCGGCCCTCGATCGCCTCGGCCGTGGTGTTCACCGCGTGGTTCAGCTGGAACCAGTTCCTCGAGCCGCTCGTATATCTGCGGTCGCAGACCATGCTCACCGTCCCGGTCGCACTCACCCTGTTCGAGGACGCGCTGGCGGGGCCGCGCTGGAACGTGCAGATGGCAGCGACGACCCTCTCGGTGCTCCCGGTGCTGATCGTGTTCCTGATCGCGCAGAAGCACGTCGTCTCCGGCCTCACGGCAGGCGGGCTCAAGTCGTAGCATCCGCCGCCGCCTCGAAAGGAGCACGATGCCCGCGAAATTCTCGCCTCCGCTTCGCCTGGACTATCTGCAGTACTCGGTGACCTCGACCAGGCAGCAGTTCGAGACCGTCGTGCGGGTGCTCGAACCCGACGATCTCGCGAACATCAAGAACCCGCCGGTCGTGTACCTGCTGCCGTCGACGCCGGAGCTCAGCCATCGTTCCGGCGATGGGCTCGACGAGGCGCTGCGAGGCGATCTGCACAACCGGTACGGCATGGTCTTCGTCGCACCCACGTACTCCGACTGGCCGTGGATGACCGATCTGCCCGACCAGCCGACGCTGCAGCAACTGATGTTCTTCCTCGATGAGATCGTGCCGTTCGTCGACGGCGTGTATCCGTCGTCGACGAGAGCGCTCATCGGCTACAGCAAGGGCGGTTCGGCAGCGGTGCAGATCCTCGTGCGCTATCCCGAGCTGTTCACGGCCGCGGCGGCATTCGACTCCCCCGTGATGAAGACACGGCCGGATGACTGGGAGATGCCGTTCTTCTGGCCGAATCCCGAGCACTTCGCGGACTTCGCGATCCCGCATCTGCTCCGCACCCGCGGTGAAAGACTCGGGGGCGCGCCTCGTATCGCCCTCTTCGGATACGGGAACTTCGGCAAGGACGCTCCGGCCTGGAGTCACGATCACCTGTCCGAGGCTCACGCGCTGCTCGACGAGCTCGGCATCCCACACGTGTACGACAACGAGCGATACCGCGCCCACCGGTGGGATTCGGGCTGGCTTCCCGATGCCGTGGACGCCGTATCGGAGATGATCGCGCAGACCGGAGCCTAGGCCGCCGGCGGGGCGCTCGACTCGCGGTGCACGATCCGGATCTCCGGCTCTCGGAGGATGACCTCTCCCTCAGCGGGCTCGCGGATCTGCTCGAGCAGCATCTCGACCGCGACGCGGCCGAGATCACCGAGAGGCATCGCCGCGACAGTCAGGGCCGGGCTCAGGTGAGGGGCGAACCAGGTGTCGTGGATGCTCACCATCGAGACGTCCTGCCCCACGCGGCGCTCCGACGCGATGACACCGGCATGAACTCCCAGTGCACTCGTGGTCGACACGACGACCAAAGCCGTCGCGCTGCCCCCGCTCGCGTAGTAGTTCTCGACAACCGATCGTGCCGTGCCGGCGTCCCATCCGCCCACGATCGGCGGATGCGAGGCCAGGCCGGCGTCGACCATCGCCGAGAGGTAGCCCTGGTACCGTCGATCCGACGATGATCCCTCCGCACCTACGAACGCGATAGCGGTATGGCCGAGGTCGATGAGATGCCGGGTGGCCAGTGCTGCCGCCTCCGCGTCGTCGAGCCGCACCGTGCGGAATCCGGCGAGCGCATCGGCGTTGAACAGCACCGTCGGCATGGAACCGGCACCCTGCAGAGACGCGTGGTCCTCGTATCCGCCCTGGATGAGCAGTCCGTCGACCTTGCGCCCCTGCGCAAGGCTCCTGAGCGTCTGCGGGTGCGCGGCGAGGTCGGCGGCGTTGAGCAGCATGAGCGAGTAGCCGGCGACGCTCGCCGCTGCTTCGGCGTTCTCTACCATCTGGGCATAGATGGGGTCGGTCACGTGGTACAGCGCGAAGCCGAGGAGCCCGGTCTGCGAGCTGCGCAGTGCGCGCGCCGACGCGTGCGGCGTGTACTGCAGCATGTCGATCGCGGCCTGGACACGTTCGCGCGTCTCGTCGCGGATCTTCAGCGTCGGGTCTTCGTTGATCAGACGCGAGACGAGGCCCGGCGAGACGCCCGCGAGCTTCGCCACCTCCGAGAGACGCGCACTCCTGGCCACTCGCGCACCCTCCGATTCAATTCCCCGGCACACACCGCGCACAGGGTCGCTCAATCGTAATACTGGTTGAGCGTCGCGGTGGCGGATTCCGGGATCGAAAGCTTCACCGAGTATTTGGATTTACGACAGCATCTCGATACCACGGCGAGCTTTGGAGAGTGTACTCTTTTCCACGATTTCGGCCGCTCGACGCCCTATTCCTCGTCACAAAATGGGCGTTGTGATCCGTTCAAGTATGTCGTTATACTCACGATCGTCGGCGCCGTCGCGCGCAGATTCCAACACCATTGATCGCCTGAAGGAGACCCGCCGTGAACTCGTCTGCGCCCCGCCGTTGGAGACCGGCTCCGATCAGAAGGATCGGCGGTGTCGCGCTGGCCATCGCCCTCGCAACATCGGCAACCGTCGCCGCGCCTGCCGCGGCCCTGTCTCCCGCATCCACCGTCTTCGCCGCAGAAGACGCCTCGCTCGTTCCTGAGCCCGATGTGATCAGTGTCGATTTCACGGCTGACGGCCCGGTCGAGCATGTCAAGGACCGTCCGTTCGCCACCGTTGGCGACGCCCCGGCGGTGATCTACGACGAGACTCTGGAGCGCCACGTCGCAGAGTTCACCGCCAACGAGGAGCGCCCGAGCACCGGCACCGGCGCGTACGTGTACGACATCCCCGAGGCCTGGTCTGCGGAAGACCCCGCCCACGTCGAGGACGTCGACCTGCTCGATGGCGGCACGTTCGAGTGCTACTTCCGATATGACGGCGAGAGCCCGGTGCCCGGTGGGCAGGCCAGCCAGCTGTGCGCTGGCGGCCCGGAGGGCTACGCCTTCTACCTGCCGGCGACCGGATGCTGCCTGCGGTTCAAGGCCACCGCGACCTCGGCGAACAAGAACACCGCTTCCGCCCCCATCCCCGTCAAGTCGGGCGAATGGGTCCACGCGGTGGCCACCGTCGGCAACGGCGAGGTGAAGCTCTATCTGAACGGCACACCGGCGTGGACGCTCGACCCCGAGCCGGGGACGGGATCGGGCACGGGCCGCAACCATGCCGGCCCGTACACGGCGCTGAAGGTCGACAGCGTTCCGAAGTGGGGGATCGGCGGCTCGCCACGGACGGACGGCATTGCCGACCCAGCGGCCATCGCTGTCGCAGCATCCAGAGCGTGGAGCACTGTCCTCACGGATGCCGAGGTCTCGGCGCTCTGGGCCGCGGAGAAGCCCGCCAGCGCCGGTGGCGACCCCGGTGAGGAGAACCCCGGCGGAGAAGACCCCGCCGACCCCGACCCCGTCGACCCCGGCGTCGACGTGCCGAGCGCCGACATCCTCGACGTCGACTTCTCCGACATCGCAGACCCGTTCGCCGATCGTTCCGCATCGAACCGCGCTCCGAAGGTGACCGGCTCATCGAGCGTCGCCACCGACCCCGCTTTCGCGTCGCAGCCCAAGCAGGCGTACACCGCAGACGGCAAGAAGGACCACGCGTTCTATCCGCTCCAGGATGCCTGGGCAGACACCGGCATGCCGCGCACGGACGACATGGCGACCTGGGCGGACGACACGTGGGCCGGACCCGGCATCACGCTGCAGTGCGACATCAAGGTGAACCAGGCGCTGCCGGTCACCGGCACGCCGCATGTCTGCGCCGGAAAGAGCAGCGGCGGATTCGGCATGCACCTGGCGAACTCATCGGTGGTCGCCGGATTCCACGTCAACGGCGGATACAAGAGCGTCAGCTCTCCGACCCTGCAGCCCGGCGTCTGGTACAGCGTCGTCGCGACGTTCAACGGCACGAAGGTCGACCTCTACCTCGACGGAAAGCTCGTCGGCACCAACACCAGCAACACGGTCGGCGCGGTCAAGGCACCATCCGGATCGATCGTCGAGCCGTACGTCCGCTACTTCGCGTTCGGATCCGACATCGGGGCCCGGGGTGCCATCGAGTTCCCGACCGCAGTCAGCGTCGGCAACGCGCGGATCTGGAGCAACGCGCTGAGCGCCGAGCAGGCGGACCAGCTCGACTGGGACTCGTTCGGCGACCGCTCGGTCACGCCGCAGCTCGCGTCGTCGGTGCCCGCGGCCGACGCCGCGATCGACGCCCCGGTGGAGTTCGCCATCACGATCACGGATGAGACCCTCGCAACGGGATGGCAGTACCTGCTCGACGGCAACCCGATCGTCCCCGGTGACACGATCGGCGCGGGTCTGGAGGCCGGAGCCCATGAGATCGCCATCACGGCGACGGATGTGTTCGGCCGACCTGTGAACTGGGGCATCCCCTTCACCTCGCTCCGCATCCCTACGGGGGGCGGCACCGCAACGGTTCAGGAGGACGGCGTCGCCGTGCTGTCGGCCACCGCATCCAGCGTGGCAGGCAACGACATCGCGACCACCTTCTCGGAGGCGCGTATGACGGATGCCGCGGACGGCGTGCAGGGCACGATCGATCGCTCACCGACGGAGCTCGGACTCGACTTCGACAAGGACGCATCCGATCTGACGAGGATCGACGGTGTACTCACTCCCGGCGATGACGAGTTCGAGACGACCCCCTCGAGCCACAGCTCCTTCCCGTTCCAGCGGTTCGACATCGATCTGCCGAATGCCGAGCGAGGTCAGCAGTTGGTCTGGAGCGGGCGAGTGGATCCCGCCCGCTCCATGAAGCTCTGGGCGTGGGACGTCGACGGCAGCACGTGGTCGCTCATGAGCGAGGCCCGCGGCGTCGCCGACGGGGACACGCACCTGCAGAGCGAGATCCACGCGCGTCTGATCGATGTCAGCGATGCCGCTGCCCCCGTCGTCCACGTCGCGGTCACCGCAGAGGACCCGTTCGCCGACGACCTCGCGCCGCGCGACGAGTCGGCCGGAACCCCGGAGCTGAAGGACCGCTTCGAGGATCCGGAGGACTACGACTTCTCGATCGCGCACTACACCGACGCGCAGTACACGACCGAGGTCGCGACCGGAAGCAACATGGACTGGCCGGCGAGCCTGCCGTGGCGGCACATCGAGGGCGCAACGAACACGCCGGAAGAGGCATCGGTGTTCGCGTACTCGCTGCGCAAGCAGAACCAGTGGATCGTCGACAACAAGGACGAGCGCAAGATCAGCTTCGTCGCCAACACCGGCGACGTGATCAACAGCAATGTCTCGCTGAGCGATCTGCAGTTCGACCCGAATGCGGAGGATCCCGGCGACGGCTCGAGCGTGTACGACTACACCACCGCGGACGGTCGTGTCCCCGGCGCCAAGGAGCAGATCGCGAAGGAGTTCGCCATGGCGCTCAGCTACCAAGAGGAGCTGTGGAAGTCGGGCCTTCCCAACCAGGCTGTGGCCGGGAACCACGACAACTACAACGGCACGCACAACGGCCCGAAGTCGCCGTTCTCGGCGTTCTTCACGGCCGACGGGTACTACGACCAGGCCGCAGATGTCTGGCCGGAAGACGCCTCGTTCCACACCATGGACGAGGTGACGGATCCGGAGACGGGTGCCGTCACGAAGCGGGGTGGAGACAGCTCGAACAGTTACGTGCTGTTCTCCGCCGGCGGCCTGGACTTCGTCTCGGTCGGCCTCTCGTACGGTGCGACGCAGGAGGAGTCCGACTGGGCTTCTTCGATCTTCGAGAGGTACTCCGACCGCAACGGCATCCTCATCACCCACGGCTACGTCTCGCCGTCCGCCGAACGCGACGGCCGAGGCAGCAATCTCGGTGCCGACGGCAGCAAGCTGTACGACGAGGTCGTGCGTGCCAATGACAACGTGTTCCTCGTTCTCGGCGGGCACTTCCACGGCATCGGCACGAACGTCGAGACGATCGAGGGCAACCACAAGGTCGTTCAGATGCTCGCCGACTACCAGGGCTATCTGGTCCCGGCCGAGAAGATGTTCAGTAAGGAGCGGTGTGCGGCGGCCGGGCTCGACCCGCAGACGCACTGCGTGTTCGGCACGGGTGAGAACGAAGGCAAGATCGACGTCAACGGCGATGGCACCTGGGATCACCTCACCACGGACAAGCTCGCCCTCGGCGGCAGCTTCTTGCGGATGCTGCAGTTCGACACGAAGAACAGCACGATGTCCGTGGACACCTACTCGCCGTTCCTCGATGAGTTCGGGACGGCGCAGTACGACCACGGCAACGCGCCGAAGACCCAGATCGACCCCATCGATCGCTACAGCGGAGCGGCGGACAACTTCACCGTGCCGGTGAACCTGAGCACGCGGATGACGTCCTTCTCGACTGATGGGCTGTCGGTTGCGACGCCGAGCGATACGGTGATCGGAACGCAGACTGCCGCTACGGGGACGCCGGCAACCGTGCGCTGGTCAGACCTGAAGAAGGGCGAGACGTACGCCTGGTTCGCAAGCAGCACCGAGGCCAGCGGCGAGATCGTGGCGCGGGCAGCGGATGACGCGGGAACGCTCTTGCAATTCGGCGGAATGTTCGTCGCCGAACAAGCGGGGACCGCGGAACCGGGCGATCCCGGCGACTCGGACAGCGGTGGCGACTCGGACACCGGTGGCGACTCGGATGCCGGGGGCTCAGGACCCGACGGTGATGGCGGTTCAGGTATCGATTCCGGCGATGGCGGCGCGAATGCGGAGACGGATGGCTCTCTGCCGATGACCGGAGCAGAAGCATCCTGGGTGGTCGTCGCCGCAGCAGTTCTGCTGCTCACGCTCGGCGGCGGACTGGCCGTCTTCGCTCGGCGCCGCCGAGCGAATGGCCGAACGGATGCTGAGGGCCTTGCCTGACGCGGAACCCTCAAACCCTCAGTAGCGAGGGCCTGACGAGGGTCCCGGTCCCACGGATCGGGACCCTCGTCAGCATCCAACCAGCAAAAAAGCCTGAGCCGCGACCAGTTCGGAAACTTTGTCGCGACTCAGGACAAATGGCGGTGACGGTGGGATTTGAACGATGATCTGGGTGTCTGATCTCGCTGACAGCCCACGAAACCGCGGAACTACGCGAAAGTTGGGCACAACTCAGGGCATCGAGAAACCAGTCGTCACAGATGCTCTGTTACCGGGATGTTCCCACGCCGCGCCGCCACGCGGAGCCACCACGACCGCGCTACTCTTCTGCCCATGGGGAACTCGCAAAGAGCAGGTCTGGGGTTGTCGGTAGTTGCTTCAATCGCAGGGGGCTTGGTGACGCTGACAGGGTGCTCGTCGTGGTCTACATCCACCACTGAGTATGCGAGTCCAGCGCCCGCCCCGATTGACACGACGTCCGCAGATCGATGCGCGATCCTTGTCGCTGCTCCCGGCGGCATAGCCTCAGACATCGCAGCTCGGAAAAACTGCGTCGAAGTCGACGGCGAATGGGTCCCGGCCGAGTCCGTCCCGCCTGCGAGCTCGACGGCAAACGCGGCGGAGTCACCTGTCGGACACGACTCGTTGCCGGACGGCGGACTCTCGTGGGATGAGGCAGCGGGCCATTTCGGGGAGACGCGGAAAGTCTGTGGGCCGCTCGCAGGTAGCGGGTATTCCGATGACGACGCGTTCCTGAATCTAGGACTGGACTACCCGAACCCTGGCAGATTCCAGATCGTGATTTGGGATGTTGGACAGCTTGAGCCGATCCCTGTCGGCTCCCTCCTGTGTACGACTGGACTCATAAGCGTGTACGAGGGCGTGGGTGAGATCGAACTGACGGACCCGGACGCTGTGCTCATCTACGAATAGCCGCGACGCGACGATCGGCCTTGAAGCGTGTCACTCGCTCGATCATCGACTGGTCTGCGTGTCGACCTACCGTCGCAGGAGGTAGGGGCGTGAGGAACGAACGGACTGCCTGTGCCCGCAGGACTGAAGCCGATCAACCTGCCGTACTCGTACAAGGCATTACGAAGCGAGTTGCCGAAGTTGGCGAGAGCAGCGCGATTCGCGCCATAGGTCGTCCGGGGTCGACACCACCCACGCAGGTCGGCGCGGGTGTCACGTGAGTCATCCGAGTTGCGCATGACTCCGGGTTCAAAGCCGTAAGTACCGATGTCGCTAAGGCATCCAGCAGGAGGTCGAGCATCGCGTTCACTTCTCCCAGCTGAGCGTAGACCTCGCCAAGGCCCCGTAAGCGTTGCCGCTGATGGGCTGGCAGGCATGGCTCGTTCCGTCCAGAATCGCCCACCCGTCGATGATCACGCCAGACTTCGTATTACCAGGATGTTCCCCGGCCGCCATCCGGAGACGACGAAGGCCCCGACTTCCCAGTGTTTTCTAGGGGAGTCGGGGCCTTCGCTCTGGCGGTGACGGTGGGATTTGAACCCACGGTAGGGGGTTACCCTACACAACTTTTCGAGAGTTGCACCTTCGGCCGCTCGGACACGTCACCGTGGATCAGTTTACGACACCGCGTCGATGCGCGCGAATCGAGGCATCGCGGCATCCCACCCCCTCCCGCCGAATATCCCCGGGACCCATCTCGTCACGCGAGCGCGCGCTGGTTAGGATGACCTTACGGAGGTTGTTCCCATGAGCTTCATCACGTCGGCTGCGCTGGCAGAGACCGGCTACGTCGTCCTCTCGCCTCTCGCGAGCCCGATCGATCCGGCCGAATGGCTGGGCCTGGAGTACGTCGGATGGCGTTCGTCCGGCGTCACCCGCTTCGCACCCCTGGCCAGTTACGCCGGCGAGATCGAATGCAACGGATTCTGGAACCAGACCCCGCCGCGCACCGACAAGGACGGCGTCTGGATCGCCTCGCAGACCGAGCAGGCCCCGACGCTGACCCGACTCGCTCAGGAACCGGGCGTGAACGTCGGGCGCTGCCGCGTGATCGAGCTGCAGCCGAACACCTACGCCGATGCGATCTACAACCTCCACCAGGACGACAACAACCGTCTCAACGAGGACGGAACGGGCTGGGTCGTCCGCTCCTACGTCAACCTCACCGACGACTCGGACTCGCTGCTCATCCTCCGCGAGGACCGGTTCGACCCGGCGACCGAGCAGCGGCTTCCCCTGCCCGCCGGCACCCGCATGGTCGTCGACACGCAGCGCTTCTGGCACGCGGTCTGGCACCGAGGCAGCACGCCGCGCTACTCGCTCATCACGTCCCTCACTTCGGGCCCGGAGCTCGACGCGTACATCGCCGAGAACGACGGGACCCCGCACGTCGAGAGCGTTCCGATCGACCCGGCGCTGATCGAAGGTGCCCGGCTCGAGCAGCACCGACGCATCGAGGAGCGCCGGCGCGCCTTCGAGGCGCAGGGCATCGTCATGGAGCCCCCGGTCGAGCTCTACTGAAGTCCCTGCCACCGCGGCAGGGGTCGCGAATGGCCGCCAAACCCTGCACGTGAGCGCCGAACACGCCCCCTCTCGGGAGCCGCCACACCGCTGCACGCGATGAGGGGGCGCAAACGGTCGTCAACGCGTTGAAATAGCCGCACAATGCGCCCCCTCCGCGCGCGCCGTCGTGCTGTCTGCGCGGCCCGCGGCTCAAACAGTGCGGCCGGCCTCGATCCGCACGACCCGATCGACGGTCCCCTCGGGCGGCGCGACGTGCGAGATCAGGATCACCGACTGGTCGCCCGCGGCCCCCAGCAGATCGCGCAGCAGCGCGTCGGATGCCTCGGGATCGACGCCGGCCGTCGGTTCGTCGAGGACCAGTACGGGGAACCCGCGCAGCAGCGCCCTGGCGAGCGCGATGCGCTGCGCCTGACCGCCCGACACCAGCGCGCCCCGATCGCCGACGCGGGCGTCCAGACCTCCGCGCCCCCGCACCCAGTCCCCCAGCCCGACGCGCTCGAGCACGGCGAGCAGGTCGTCGTCGGTGGCCGTGTCGCGCGCGAACAGCAGGTTCTGCCGGATGTCCTCGTCGAAGAGCTGCGGATGCTGCTCGCACAGGCCGATCGTTCGGCGGAGCGCCGGTCCGCTTAGGGTCGCGGCATCCGTCCCGCCGATCGTGAACTCGCCCTCGGCGCGCAGGAACCCGACGAGCACCGCGGCGAGCGAGCTCTTGCCGGCGCCGCTGGGGCCCGTGACGAGCACCCGCTCCCCCGGCGCGACGTCGAGCGTGACGCCGCGGAGCGCCGGCGCTCCGCCCGGCCACGAGGCCCGCACGTCGCGCAAGCGCACGGCTGCTCCCGGCGGCACGTCATCGCTGCCGGCATCCGCCCGCAGCTCCTCCGGCACGGATGCCGGCAGCACATCGACCACACGCTCGGCGCTCGCCCGCACGCTCCGCCACGATGCTGCAGCCACCGGGACCGCGCCGAACACCTCGAACACGACCATCGGCACGAGCACGACCACCGCGAGCCACGGGCCGTCGATCGCACCGGTCGCCAGACCCGGGGATGCCGCAGCGACCGCCCACGCCGACGCCACGCCGGCGAGAACCGACACCACGCCGGCAGCGATCGCCTGCGCCAGCGATGCCCGCGTCACCGTGCGGCGCACCGCCGCGTCGGCGCGCTCGATGCGTTCGCGGGCCGCCGGCTCCGCGCCGTAGGCGAGCAGCACGTCGAGGCTGCCGAAGTAGTCGACCAGGGATGCCGAGAGCTCGGCCCGCTCGCGAGAGACCCGCTCCTCGGCGCGGGCGCCGAACACCCAGCCCAGTCCGATCGCGACGACAGCCGCCGCCAGGAGGCAGACGGCGAGCGTGAGCGCGGCGGGCGGCGAGATGAACGCGACGAACCCGACCGCACCGACGGCGACGATGCCGGCGACCGCGAGCGGCTGAACGACCCGCAGGGGCAGGTTCTGCAGATTCTCGACGTCATCCACGAGTGCCGAGAGAACGCGCCCGCGGTCGGTGCGGCCGAGCCCGGCCGGCGAGAGCGGGATGAGCCTGCGCACCATGTCGGATCGGGTCGTCGCGAGCTGACGCAGGGCTGCGTCGTGACCGGACAGCCGCTCCAGGTAGCGGAAGACCGCCCGCGAGACGGCGAAGAAGCGCACACCGACCACCGCGACCGACAGCGGCACGAGCGAGTCGACGATCGAGGCGCTCACGATGAGCCAGCCGCTGACGGCGAGCAGCGACACCGCGGCGACGGCCGAGAAGACACCCCAGATGAGACCGGGGACGAACCGACGTACGGGCGGTTGCGCCAGGCGCAGGATGCCGCGGGCGCGAGTGGTGGCCCGGCTCATGCGTTGACCCCCAGCGAGACGACCTCGTCGGCGATGTCACGGGCGGTGCGGCGGTGCGAGATGAGGAGCACCGTGGCTCCGGCATCCGCCCGCTCGCGCAGCGTCGCCCACAGCCGCGCCTCGGTGTCGGCGTCCAAAGCGCTGGAGGGCTCGTCGAGCACGAGCACTCGGTCCGGGCTCTGCGCGTGACGGTACAGCGCGCGGGCGACCGCGACGCGCTGCGCCTGACCGCCGGACAGCCCGCTCCCCTGCACGCCGAGTTCGAGGTCGGCGTCGAGGTCCTCAGCGCAGGCGGCGTCGAGTGCGCGGCGGATGCCGGTCGCATCCGCCGTCGAGCCGAGTGCGACGTTGTCGGCGATCGTCCCGCGGATGAGGCCCGGAGCCTGCCCCGCCCAGGCAATCCAGTCCGCCGGGGCGAGCTCGCGGATGTCACGGCCGCCGAGCGTCGCTGTGCCCGCGAATGGTGCGGCGCCTCGGAGAGCTGCGATCAGGCTGGACTTGCCCGAGCCGCTCGGCCCCTCGATGAGCGTCACGGTGCCCGGGCGCGCGGTGAAGGAGACCGGCGGGAGGTCGCGGACGCGGAGGTTCTCTGCGCGCAACTCCGGAGAAACGGCCTCTGTGCGGCGAACCGAAGCCACGGATCCAGGGTTCTGCAAGAAGGCTCCGGACTTGTGCGGGGTGGCAGACGACGTTTCCCCCGCCTCGTCCAGCACCGCGAAGACGTCCTCCGTCGCCGCGACCCCCTCAGCCGCGGCGTGGAACTGCACCCCGACCTGACGGATCGGCAGGAACGCCTCCGGTGCCAGCAGAAGCACGAACAGCCCCACCTCGAGCGACAGGTCTCCGGCGAGCAGCCGGAACCCCACCGCCACGGCGATCAGCGCGACCGCGAGCGAGGAGAGCAGTTCCATCGCGAAGCCCGACAGGAACGAGAAGCGCAGCACCTTCATCGTCTCGCGGCGGTACTGATCCGCCGTCGCCTCGATCTGCGCCACCGCCCGGTGCTCGCGGCCGAACAGCCGCAGCGTCGCCAGCCCCTGCACGGTGTCGGCGAACCGGGCGGCGAGATGCTGCAGCGTCTGCCACTGCTTGCGCTGCACCGTGCGCGTCGCGATGCCGATGAGGATCATGAAGATCGGGATGAGCGGCAGCGTGATGATCGCGGTCAGGCCGCTCGGCCAGTCCTGCCACCACATCACCACGACGATCACAGGCGTCGCGATCACGGTGAGCACGAGCTGCGGCAGGTACTTCGCGAAGTACTGGTCCAGCGCCTCGAGCCCGTGCCCCGCCGTGACGGCGAGCGCCGCCTGGTTGCGCGATGCGAGCCATCCGGGGCCCAGCCGCCCGACGGCGCCGATCAGCGCCCGACGCAGCTGTGTCCCAGTGGCCGCCGCGGCACGCATCCCCGCGAAGTCGGATGCCGCGATCAGCGCGCCGCGCAGCAGCGCGAGCGCCAGCATCCACAAGAGAGAAGACGCGACAGAGCGCCCCTCGAGCGCGCCGGTCACAGCATCCGTCAGGAACCAGGCGAACGCGATCACGACCGCGGTCTGGAGCACGCCGATCGCGGCGGCGAGGACGAAGAATCCTCGCGCGGCGCCGGCGTACTTCAGAAGGCGCGGATCGACGGGCTTCACGCGTGAACCGGCGCTCCCTCGATCGAGGCGCGGGTGACCCGCTTGCGGAACACCCAGTAGGTCCACCCCTGATACAGCAGCACGAGCGGCAGGGCGACCAGGGCCGTCCACGTCATGATCTGCAGCGTGTACTCGGTGCTCGAGGCGTTCGCGATCGTCAGGCTGAACGCCGGGTCGATCGTCGACGGCAGCACGTTCGGGAACAGCGCCGCGAACAGCGTCACCACCGCGAACAGCGTGGTCAGCGCGCCGAACGTGAACGCCCAGCCTTCGCGGCCGCGCAGGTTCGAGACGATCGACAGCACGAGCGACACGGCGGCGAGCGCGGCGAGGACCAGCACGGCGATCGAGAAGTGCGCGGCGACCGTCCAGACCAGGAACGCGGCGGCGACCACCAGCGTGATCAGGCCGGCCCGGAACGCCAGACGGCGCGCATCCGACCGCAACTGTCCGTCGGTCTTCAGTGCGATGAAGGTCGCTCCGTGAGTGAAGAACAGCAGGAGTGTGGTGAGTCCGCCCAGCAGCGCGTACACGTTCAGCAGATCGAAGAGCGTGCCGGTGTAGACGTGGTTCTCGTCGAGCGCGACGCCCTGCACGATGTTGGCGAACGCGACGCCCCAGAGGAACGCGGGCACGGCCGAGCCGATCACGATCATGCGGTCGAAGCCGGCCTTCCAGCGCTCCGACTTGCCCTGGTGCCGGTACTCGAACGAGACGCCGCGCATGATGAGCGTGAGCAGGATCAGCAGCAGGGCGAGGTAGAAGCCGCTGAACAGCGAGGCGTACCACTCCGGGAACGACGCGAACAGGCAGGCACCGGCGACGATGAGCCAGGTCTCGTTGAGATCCCACACCGGGCCGATCGTGTTGATGATCTGCCGGCGCGTGACGTCGTCGCGGTTCTTGCCGACGCCGCCGAGGAACGGCAGCGACATGCCCACGCCGAAGTCGAAGCCGTCGAGCACGAAGTATCCGACGAAGAGGAAGGCGATGATTCCGAACCAGAGCGTTGCGAGATCCATGGTCGCCTCTCAATACACAGTCGACGGCAGCTGGGCCGTCTCGTCAGCGGGTTGTTCGTCGGTGTCTGGCCCCTTCTGCGCCGCCTTCACGATCAGTCGGACCTCGACCACCGCGAGCGCGGCGTAGATCGCGGTGAACGAGATCAGCGAGATGAGCACCTCGAGTCCCGTGGTGCCTGGTGAGACGCCGTCACGGGTGCTCATGAGCCCGAACACGATCCACGGCTGGCGGCCCATCTCGGTGAACACCCACCCGACGATGTTGGCGAGCAGTGCGAGCGGGAACGACCAGATGGCGATCTTCCACATCCACTTCGCGACCGGCCGCTTCGCCCCCTTACGGGTGACCCACAGGCCGACCAGCGCGATGAACGCGTGCAGCAGGCCCAGGCCGATCATCCAGCGGAACGCCCAGTAGGTGATCCACAGCACCGGAGCGAAGTTGTCGATGCCGAGATCGGCATATGTCGCGGCGTACTCGGCGTTCAGGTCATTGATGCCGTGCACGCATTCGTCGAAGCTGTGCGTCGACAGCAGCGACAACAGGTACGGAACGCGGATCGAGAACAGCTCGGACGAGCCGTCCGGCGTGCCGAGCGTGAACAGGCTGAACGAGGCATCCGCCCCGCAGACGGTGTTGAACGTCGCCTCGGCGGCGGCCATCTTCATCGGCTGGGCGGCGTACATCGCCAGGCCCAGCTGATCGCCCGAGAGCACCACGCCGGCGGTCGAGACGAGCATGCCCCACAGACCGAACTTCAGAGAGACGCGCATGGTGTCGAGGTGCTGGCCTCGGTAGAGGTGCCAGGCCGATACCGAGATGATGACACCGGCCGCGAACATGAACGCACCGAAGATGGTGTGCGGGAACGCGGCGAGCGCCACCGGGTTCGTCAGCAGCGCCCAGAAGTCGACGAGTTCAGCGCGGTTCGTGACGGGGTTGTACTCGTAGCCGACCGGGTTCTGCATGAAGGCGTTGGCGGCGATGATGAAGTACGCCGACAGGGTGCTGCCGATCGCGACGCACCAGATGGATGCCAGGTGGAGCTTCTGCGGCAGCTTGTCCCAGCCGAAGATCCACACACCGATGAACGTCGCCTCGAAGAAGAACGCCAGCAGCCCCTCGAACGCGAGCGGGGCGCCGAACACGTCGCCGACGAAGCGCGAGTAGTCCGACCAGTTCATGCCGAACTGGAACTCCTGCACGATGCCGGTCACCACGCCCATGGCGAAGTTGATGAGGAAGATCTTCCCGAAGAACCGGGTCAGGTGCAGGTAGTGGACCTTGCCGGTGCGCACCCACGCGGTCTGGAAGATCGCGGCGGCCAGCGCCATGCCGATCGTCAGCGGGACGAACAGGTAGTGGTACACGGTCGTGAGACCGAACTGCCACCTGGCCAGTGCCAGCGGATCCAGCCACTCCATCACGATATGTCCTCTCTCGAATCACGCATGGCCGTCAGGCCGCGGTGTCTCTCAACTGCACGACGCACTCCTCAGGCAGCGCAGGGTCGCGCACGAAGTCGGCAGACAGCGGTCCGCCGGCCTCGGTCAGCACAGACTGCATGAGGCTCAGGTGCACCCGGCACAGCACCGGGCGGTCCTCGGGTCGCGCCGCGGCGTGCGGGCACGGGGTGAGGTCGATGGTGAGCCGGCCGTCGTCGATGACGGGCTCGAATCCGCTTTCTTCGAGGTGCTCGACGAGGGCGTCGAGCTGATAGGTGGCCTCGCGGCCGAGATCGGATGCCGTGGACGGCAGCGCCCGGCGCATGAGGTCGCCGCGGCGGGCGGCGGCGCTGACCTTGTCACGGGCGATCGGGCTGGATGCCTCGGGGGCGCCGGTGGCCGCGCTGTACAGCGTGCGCGGGCGACCACGGGTCGTGCGGTGCTCGGTCTCGGCGAGCACGTAGCCGCCGTCGATCAGGCGCTGCAGGTGCTCGCGCACCGTGTTCTGATGCAGCCCCGTCGCCTCGCACAGCTCGCCGATCGTGCGGCGGGATCGCGACTGCACCAGGTGCAGGATCTGCACCCGGGAGAAGGTCGAGATCGGGCCGCATGCGGGCCGGGCGGTAGCCATACCTCAATTATGGCGAGTTCCTGATCAGCCCGTGATTCTCGGGCCGTGAATAATCGCTCTGCGGCGGTAGGGATGTCGGATGCCATCGATAGCCTTGTCGCATGGCAACCCGTCGTCCCGCTCCCGCCCCCTTCAAATGCTCCGAATGCGGGTGGACGACGTCGAAGTGGGTCGGGCGCTGCGGCGAGTGTCAGCAGTGGGGAACGGTCGAAGAAGTGTCCACCGCCGGTGTGCCGCGGGTGAGCGCCGTCGCCCCCGGGTCGGCGCGCGCAGCCCGGCCGATCACTCAGATCACGACCGCCGACACGCCTCGACGATCGAGCGGCGTGGGCGAGTTCGATCGTGTTCTCGGCGGCGGCATCGTGCCTGGTGCGGCAATCCTGCTCAGCGGCGAGCCGGGCGTCGGCAAGTCGACGCTGCTGCTCGAGGTGGCAGCGCAGGCCGCGCGGGGCGGTCGCCGCGTGCTGTACGCGAGCGCCGAGGAGTCGCAGGCCCAGGTGCGGCTGCGTGCGGAGCGCACCGGCGCTCTGCACGATGAGCTGTACCTGGCGAGCGAGACCGACCTCGCGACGATCCTCGGGCACATCGATGAGGTGAAGCCCGAGCTCGTGATCGTCGACTCCGTCCAGACCGTGTCGTCGTCGCTGTCCGACGGTGCTGCCGGTCAGCCGAGCCAGGTGCGCGAGGTGGCGGCGACACTCATCCGGGTTGCGAAGGAGCGGCATCTGCCGATCGTCATCGTCGGCCACGTGACGAAGGACGGTCAGGTCGCAGGTCCCCGCATCCTCGAGCATCTGGTCGACGTCGTGTGCCACTTCGAGGGCGACCGGCAGACCGCGCTGCGGTTCATCCGCGCGCTGAAGAACCGGTTCGGTCCGACCGACGAGGTCGGATGCTTCGAGATGACCGGCGACGGCATCGCCGAGGTGCCCGATCCGTCCGGGCTGTTCCTGGGGCACGGATCGACCGAACCCGGCACCTGCGTCGCGATCGCGATGGAGGGACGCCGGGCGATGCCCGTCGAGGTGCAGGCGCTGACCGTCGAGACCGCCGCGCCCAACCCGCGCCGGGTGGTGTCAGGGCTGGATGCCGCGCGCGTCGCGATGGTGCTGGCGATCCTCGAGAAGCGCGGGCAGATCGCCACCTCGAAGCTCGATGTGTACGTGTCGACGGTGGGCGGTGTGCGGTTCACCGAGCCCGCTGCCGACCTCGCGATCGCGATCGCCGTGGCGGGGGCCATCACCGGGGTGTCTGTGCCGCGCACGGTCGCCGCCGTGGGCGAGCTGTCGCTGGCCGGTGAGATCCGCCCGGTGACGCAGGCCGCTCAGCGCCGCGGCGAGGCGGCACGGCTCGGGTACACGCGCGTCGTGGACGAACGATCCGAGAAGCTGGCCGATGCGCTCGATGCCGTGCGCGTGCGCAGCCGCCGGTCAGCGCCCACTGCTCCGCGTCGCCACGAGGACGCGGTTCCCCCGTTCTGAACTACGCCAGCGCCTTCAGCAGCTCATCCGGCGAGGCCTGCATGGGATGCGGGCCCGCGATGTCGAGGAAGACGGTCGTGATCGTCTCGCGGTGCGTGGTGAGGAACTTCTCGAGCCATGCCGGCGAGTAGATGCCGATGTCGGGCGGCAGGTTGGCCGGCTTGTTCTTGGCGTCGCTGAACAGCAGCAGCGCGACCTCTCCGGTGTTCGGGTCGCGGAAGGTCCACACCTCGCCCCCGTCGAGAGGGTTGTCGCGCGCACCCGCGCGCAGCAGCGGTACGACCGTGTTGCCGTGACGCAGGGCCAGCGCGACGGCGGCGACATCCTGTTTCTCGAGCGCCGCGGCGAGGGCCTCGGAGCGGAACTCCTCGGGGCGGGGCTTGGGGGACTTCTTGGACGCCATGCCTCCAGCATAAAAGAGGGGCCCTCCCGAGCAATCCATTGGGGATTGGATGACTCGGAAGGGCCCGCGGGCTCTCGACCGGCGAAATGTCGAAGCGCTGGGGACGCTGAATACGACGCCACTGGGGATGGCTGACACCGGTATGTGCCGAGAGCTATTCCATGGTATCCCAAAGAATGAGCACCAGCTAGTAAAGGAAGATCTGCCGCGTCGTCGTGGCGTCGAATCCGCCGATCGATACGGCGACGTGATACGAGGCGCCGCCGCCGGGTGCTCGCGGCCGGTTCTCCTGCTCGCACGTTGAGGTATCGGAGCGTGTGCGATCCCAGGTGATGGGCTCCGCGCTGGTCACTTCCTGGCCCGCTGCGAGGGTCACGACCATGCTGCTGGGATTCTCCTGGCAATCCGTGGATCGCCACCAGATGTCGTCGCCGCTGGAGATCGTGAACGCCTGGGTCGCCGACCCGACGTCGATCGTGCAGTCCGCGGAGCTGGCGTTCTTCAGTGAGATCGACAGCTTCGGATTCGTGCCGGCCTGATAGCCCTCGGCATCCGTGACCGCTTCGACGACGACGTCGGCGGCGCGGCACGGCGCGGGTCCGGATGCCGTCGGCTCGGGCTCCGGCGACTCCGACCCTTCTGGTGCCGGAGTCTCGGATCCGGTCGCGCTCGGGCTGGCGGACGGCGAGTCGGTCGGGGCTGCCTGCGCGTCCGCGCCCGCCCACGGCTGGGCGATGAGCAGCCATGCTCCGGCCGCGATGGCCGCGAGGACGAGGATGAGGATCGTGAAGAAGGCGAGGCGCCGGCGCCGGTAGACCGCTCTGCTGGGTGTCATCAGGCCCGCACCGTCACAGGTTCTTCAGCATCCGGGTGTTGCCGAGGGTGTTCGGCTTCACGTGGGCGAGGTCGAGGAACTCCGCGACGCCCTCATCCGGGCTGCGCAGCAGTTGCGAGTAGACGTCGGGGTCGACGACCTGCTCCCCGATCGGCGAGAACCCGCGACGGGTGAAGAAGTCGACCTCGAAGGTGAGGCAGAACAGCCGGGTGAGCCCGAGCTCGTGGGCGCGCTCCTCGAGAGCCTCCACGATCGCACGACCGACGCCGTGGCGCAGCCTGTCGTCGCGCACGATAAGTGTTCGGATCTCGCCGAGGTCCTCCCACATGACGTGCAGGGCGCCGCATCCGATCAGCTGCCCGTCCTGCTCGGCGACGACGAACTCCTGCACCGCGCCGTACAGCACGGCCAGGTCCTTGCCCAGCAAGATGCGCCGCTCGACCAGGGGCGCCAGCAACTGGTGGATGCCGAGGATGTCGGCGCTGCGCGCGGATCGGACGGTGTAGCTCACCCCTCAAGCCTAGAACTCGCCGCGGCAAGACCCCGAGCGCCGCGTCGAGGGAGCACAGCTTCGGATGCCGTGTGTGACACGCCGCCGGAGGGAACGGACCCGCGGCGTGTCGCCCCTCGGGTCCGAAGTTGTGCACACGGTCCGGACACGCGAGAGGGGCGGATGCCGAAGCATCCGCCCCTCCGTCGCTCAGTGAGCTGTCGTCAGTCGCCCGAGGCCGCCGCGAGATCGGGGGTCGCAGTGATCGCGCCGCCCGAGGTGTCGACGCCGACCGCGACCTTCTCGCCGCGCGGGCCGGTCTCGAACAGGAACTTGCCGTCGGCGGCATCCACCTTCACGTGGTCGCCGGGGTTCAGCTCGCCGTGCAGGATCTTCTCCGACAGCAGGTCCTCGATCTCGCGCTGCATCGCACGACGCAGCGGGCGGGCGCCCAGCGCCGGGTCGAAGCCGATGTCGATGAGCCGCTCCTTGGCAGCCTGCGTCAGCTCGACCGTCATGTCGCGGTCGAGCAGACGCTCGCCGAGGCGCTTGACGAACAGATCGACGATCTGCACGAGCTCGTCCTTCGACAGCTGCGGGAAGACGATGACGTCGTCGACGCGGTTGAGGAACTCGGGCTTGAAGTGGCGCTTGAGCTCTTCGTCGACCTTGCCCTTCATCCGCTCGTAGCTGGTCTGCGCGTTGCCCTCGATCTGGAATCCGACAGGACCACCGGCGATCGCGGACGAGCCGAGGTTCGTCGTCATGATGATCACAGTGTTCTTGAAGTCGACGATCCGGCCCTGGCCATCGGTCAGGCGACCCTCTTCGAGGATCTGCAGGAGCGAGTTGAAGATGTCGGGGTGGGCCTTCTCGATCTCGTCGAACAGGACGACCGAGAACGGCTTGCGGCGGACCTTCTCGGTCAGCTGGCCGCCTTCTTCGAATCCGACGAATCCGGGAGGCGCTCCGAACAGACGCGAGACGGTGTGCTTCTCGCCGAACTCGCTCATGTCGAGCGAGATGAGCGCTGCCTCGTCATCGAAGAGGAACTCCGCGAGCGCCTTGGCGAGCTCGGTCTTTCCGACGCCGGTGGGGCCGGCGAAGATGAACGAGCCCGAGGGACGCTTCGGGTCCTTGAGGCCGGCGCGCTGGCGGCGGATCGTTCGGGAGAGGGCCGCGATCGCCTCTTCCTGGCCGACGACGCGCTGGTGCAGCGCCTTCTCCATGAAGACGAGGCGGCTGGACTCCTCCTCGGTGAGCTTGAACACCGGGATGCCGGTCGCCTGGGCGAGCACCTCGGCGATCAGACCCTCGTCGACGACCGCCTGGGTGGCGACGTCGCCGCTTCGCCACTGCTTCTCGAGGCGCAGGCGCTCGGCGAGGAGGCTCTTCTCCTCGTCGCGGAGGGCTGCGGCCTTCTCGAAGTCCTGCTCCTCGGAGGCTGCTTCTTTCTGCTCGCGGACGGCGGCGATCTTGTCGTCGAACTCGCGCAGCTCGGGCGGGCTGGAGAGGATGCTCAGGCGCAGGCGGGCGCCGGCCTCATCGATCAGGTCGATGGCCTTGTCGGGCAGGAAGCGGTCGGAGACGTACCGGTCGGCGAGGTTCGCCGCGGCGACGAGTGCGCCGTCGGTGATCTGGACCTTGTGGTGCGCCTCGTAGCGGTCCCGCAGTCCCTTGAGGATGTTGATCGCGTGCGGCAGGCTCGGCTCGTTCACCTGCACCGGCTGGAAGCGGCGTTCGAGCGCGGCATCCTTCTCGAAGTGCTTGCGGTACTCGTCGAGCGTGGTGGCGCCGATCGTCTGCAGCTCGCCTCGTGCGAGGAGGGGCTTGAGGATGCTGGCGGCGTCGATCGCGCCCTCGGCGGCGCCCGCACCGACGAGGGTGTGGATCTCGTCGATGAAGACGATGATGTCGCCGCGGGTGCGGATCTCCTTGGTGACCTTCTTCAGGCGCTCCTCGAAGTCGCCGCGGTAGCGGGATCCGGCGATGAGCGATCCGAGGTCGAGCGAGTAGAGCTGCTTGTCCTTGAGCGTCTCGGGCACATCGCCCTTGACGATGGCCTGCGCGAGGCCCTCGACGACGGCGGTCTTGCCGACGCCGGGCTCGCCGATCAGGACGGGGTTGTTCTTGGAGCGGCGCGAGAGGATCTGCATGACCCGCTCGGCCTCCTTCTCGCGCCCGATGACCGGGTCGAGCTTGTTGTCGCGCGCGGCCTGGGTGAGGTTGCGGCCGAACTGGTCGAGGACGGCGGATCCGCCCTGGGCTCCGCTCTGCGCATTCTCGTGCGCCTGCGCGCCGACGGCGGCGGGCTCGCGGCCCGGGGCGCCGGAGAGTAGCTGGATGACCTGCTGGCGGACCTTGTTCAGGTCGGCGCCGAGCTTGACTAGCACCTGAGCGGCCACGCCCTCGCCCTCGCGGATGAGGCCGAGGAGGATGTGCTCGGTGCCGATGTAGTTGTGGCCGAGCTGGAGCGCTTCGCGCAGGCTCAGCTCGAGCACCTTCTTCGCACGCGGCGTGAAGGGGATGTGGCCGGTGGGCTGCTGCTGACCCTGGCCGATGATGTCCTGCACCTGCTCGCGCACGGCGTCGAGGGAGATGCCGAGACTCTCGAGGGCCTTGGCTGCGACGCCCTCACCCTCGTGGATGAGGCCGAGCAGGATGTGCTCCGTGCCGATGTAGTTGTGGTTGAGCATCTTCGCCTCTTCCTGGGCGAGGACGACCACACGACGGGCTCGGTCCGTGAATCTCTCGAACATGTCAACTCCTTTGGGCACTCTCCGGTCCGGGAGTGCTTGTTTACGAGAGTAACGACCAGGCGAGGTGCACAAGGCCGTGTTCGCCGTCGGCATACCCGGCCCTTGACGGAGTTATCGAGAGTCGTTATGTTAACGAACATCGATAACAACGAATATCGATATGGAGGCTTCTGATGGGCATGTTCTTGTGGGTCGCCGCTGCTGCGCTCGTCGTCGCGCTGTGCATCGCGGTGATCGTCGTGTTCCTCCGTCCGAGTGCGCGCCGGCGCATGGCGCCGGATGACGCCCACTCGCTCGTTCGCGTGACTCTCGCCGTCGCGGTGCTGTGGGCGGGAATCGCACTGGTCGGCGCGATCGTCACGACGATCACGACGCTGGTTCAGACGGCGGTGCCGATCACCGTCCCGACGCAGACGTACTGGCCGACGCTACCCGACGGCGCGTTCGTGGAGGGGACGACGGCGACGCGCGAGGGCGGTGGGTTCGTGTCCGCCGATGTGGTCGTGAACGGTCTGAGTTTCGGGGCGCGCATCTGCTGGGCGATCGGCCAGGCACTGTGGTGGATCCTGCCGGGTGCGATCGCGAGCATGGTGGCTCTCGCCTGCTTCCAGTTGATCCGCGGGCGCGCCTTCGCTCCGGTCCTGGCGCAGGCATCGATGGTGATCGCGGTCATCATCAGCGCAGGCGGCGTCGCCGCTCAGGTGCTGTCTGACATCGCCGGGAGCATGGCATCCGCAGAGCTGCTCTCGTATTCCGGCGGAGGCTATGAGGAGGTGGCCGGCGTGGAGGACGCGCTCGCCGCGTGGTGGCCGCAGGAGGCGTTCGTCGTGAACTTCCCGTTCTGGCCGATCGCGGCAGGCCTCGCATTCGCTGCTCTCGGGGCGATCCTGCGTCACGGCGCGGATCTGCAGCGCGAGACGGAAGGGCTCGTCTGATGAACACGACAGCTTCTCGGCCGGGGCGCAGCGGCGCACTGATCGTCGCGCTGGTACTCGGCGGGATGCTGCTGATCGGTTCGGCGATCAGCAGCATCCCGAGGATCACCGGCTTCTTCACGAGCTACTGGACCGGACGCAGCGATCTGCTCACCGGGCGGGAGCCGTCGATCAGCTCTACCGGAGCGCTGAGCGAGGCCGACCGTGTCGACTACAGCGAGGTCGTCATCGTCAGCGACCAGCCGCTGCTGCTACCGCGCGTGCTGCAGGCGACTGCGGAGGGGCTGGGCGTCCTGGTGATCATCGCCGGTGGCGCGCTGGCAGTGATGCTCGCGGTGCGGATGCTGCGCGGCAGGCCGTTCGTGCGGATGCTGGCATGGGGTCTCGGCTCAGTCGGCGTGCTGACCATGCTCGCCGGCGCGATCGCCCCGCAGCTGCACGCCTGGGCCGTGGACGCGGCAGTCCGTGCGCTCGGGTACGAGGTTTCGGTCGCCGCCGATGGCACGCTGACTGCTGACGGTCCGGAGATGATCGTGCTGCCGCAGTGGGATGTGCTGTGGGTGCTCGGTCGCGTCGATGTGACGCTGCTGCTCCTCGGCGTCATCATCGCGATCGTCGGGATGATGGTCGCGGACGGCGCGCGGCTGCAGAAGGACACGGAGGGGTTGGTATGACCCCCGCGTCCACCGACGAGGAGGAGACCGGCATCCACTGCCGGCTCGATGAGCTGCTCGCCGAGCGGAGCATGACACTCACGGAACTGAGCGCGCGGGTGGGCGTCTCGATCGTGAATCTGTCGGTGCTGAAGAACGATCGGGCTCGGGCGATCCGGTACTCGACGCTGCGAGCGATCTGCGACGCGTTGCAGTGCGAAGTGGGCGAGCTTCTCGTGCTGGCGCCGGCGGGGCACACCACCGGAGGTGGCATCTGATGGGCACGCCGGGCGGGTTCGCTTTCGAGGAGCGCGGCGACGGGAGCATCCTCATCACTCACCACGGGCGCAAGGCGACGGTGTTGCGCGGTGCGCGTGCCGCGGAGTTCCTGGCGGATGCCGAGGCGGATCCGCAGGGTGCGATGGCTCGCTGGACCGGCAACTACAAGCGCGGCAACGAGCGCGCGGCGCGGCAGCATCCCCGCAACCAGCGCTGACTCAGGCGGCGGGTCGGAAGCGTTTCGGGGGTGGGTCGATCCCGCCCCACGCGTAGCTCAGCGCGGCGCGTGGTCGCATGGGGAACGTCTCACCCGAGGGGTGATGGAGGACGAAGTCGCCTGTGCCGTCGCGGGTGATCCACCACCCGCCGTGATGCAGAGTCATGTGATGATATCGGCACAGCAGGATCCCGCGGTCGATGTCCGTGCGCCCCTGATCTCGGTGCCATTCGTCGATGTGATGCGCTTCGCAGTACGAGGAGGGCCGGTCGCAGCCCCGCCACCGGCATCCGCCGTCACGGATCGCGAGCGCGATGCGCTGCTTCGGCGTGAACAGACGATGCTCGCGGCCGACATCGAGTGGATTTCCGCACGAATCGACCGCGACGGGCACGGTCCCGCTGTCGCAGATGTGCTGCGCGACGGCGGCTCCGGGAATGGAGACCAGTCCGTCCTCGCTGTGCGCGACCGTGGCCGGTGCACCGTCGGCGTCGATGACCTGCACGAGACGCACACCCGGCTGGCGTGCGCCGAACACGGACTCCGCGTCGGCCAGGGCGCCGGACCGGATCACGTCCATGAGCAGGTCGTACGCGAGCTGGTCCGTCGTGCGCGGATCATCCGCCAGCGACGCGGCCTGCGCTTTCTCGTCCGGGTCGACGAACCGCGGTCCGCCCCGACGTGGACGCAGCGCTGCCGCCATCATCGTCTCGACGAACAGGTCCCCGTCGTCTTCGAACACCATGCTCGCGCGCTTCTGCCCGTCCTGCCCGCGATAGGTGCGGAACGACCGGTCGTCGAACCGCGCCAGATACCGCGCCTCCGCACCCTCCGGGTCGAGCAGGTCACGCACCGTCCGCGCCGCCTGCCACAACTCCTCCACTGTCCGCTCCGACACCTCACCGACCAACTGCTCCGCCGCCTGCGACCACGCCGCACGCGCAGCATCCTGCGCATCCGCCCGCGCCGCAGCATCCAGACCGTCACTCGATTCATCGCCCGAGTTCGCATCGATCAGGGGCGGGTCTCCGAGCCCGCGTTTGATCGCATCGAACTGCGCCGACGTCACCCGACCATCGCGGAGTGCGTCGCGCAGCGGCTGATGCCAGGCGCGGGGTGCTGGCCGAGACTCCGGCACGCCCTCCCCGATGGGTAACTGTTCCTCGAGCTCGTTGTCGAGCAGCGCTTCACCCACCCGCACCTTCCGATTCGCATCCGCCTTCGTCGACCCCGTCACATCCTGAATCAGCGACGCCGCCGACCGATGCCCACGCGACTGCGACAGCCCGGAATGGCCCCGCTCCCGCGAGGACCGCACCGCGATCACACCGGATGCCGCGACCTGGATCTGCTCCAGCTGCTTCGCCACTGACGCCGCCTCACGCAGAATCGCGACCACATCGGCATCCGGCATCAGCATCAGCACACCCTGCGCAGCGGCAGCATCATCGACTACGACGCCGCCACCGCACAGGGTGGGGATCAACGCCGCGACATCGGTGAACGTTGCCATATCTCGTACTCTCAGAGGCCACAGACATTCGAACAAAGATTCCTATGCCTGTGGAGAACTCAGTTCCCCAGCGACCGCCCCACCGCCGCGCGCAACGCTTCCAGCGCCATCGGCCAAGGAAGGCGCTCCTGTTCGAGACGAACGCCGCTCTCCGCAGCGATCCTCTCGAGGGCCGTCTGCTCCGACGGGCTGAGCGACGGCAGCGTGCGCGCCGCGGCACCGTTCGGGTCGGGTACCCACAGCTCTCGGTGCGCGAGAAGCGTGCCCTCATCCATGAGCACGCTTACCGCATCCACGCCGTTCGAACGCAACCGATGCAGGATCGCGAACCCGTCGGCATCCAAGTCGCCCCAGTACAGTACCCGCGCCGACAGCGCCCAGGGCAGTCGGTGGATCGGAACCGCGTACCCGCCGCCGTGGACGGCGACGACGCCCGGCCACTCGGGCAGAGCCAGCACCGATTCGAGGTTCTCGCAGACGATGATCGCACGGGGCTGGATCGCCAGCGCGGCGAGTTCCTCGAGAGGCGCGGTGACGTCGATGAGACCTCCGGGCCGCATCCCGGGGTCGAGAATTCTGATCCGCAGCCTCTCCGGCGACGGCACAAGACCGAGATCCTGTTCGCCGCTGATAGCCGCATACAGCGACTCGACCATCGCCCGGTGGGCACCGAGCCATTTGGTGTGCATCCCGGGTATCGGCACCTGCCTGAGGCGATAGCCGGAGGATGGATGCTGGCGCAGCCAGGCCAGCACCTCGAGCAGAAGCGCGAAGTCGACGCCCGTCAGACGATCGATGGCGGTGCCGCGCGCCCGGATCGCCGCGACGATCTCATCGTGAGCGCCGAATCTCTCGCGGAGCATCGCGGCGCGGTCGCGCATCCGCGCCCAGTCCCGGTTCACGTCGCGTCCGGCGAACCGCGCGATCGCGTCCGCCGTATACAGCGTCAGCCGCTCCGGAAGCTCTTGCCTGCCGACGCTGGGCCAGTTCTTGTGCGCCCAGCGCACCAGAATGTCGCCTCCGTCCACGGCACGCCAGGAGTCGGCCCATTCGCTCGCCGCGCGCGGACCGGCGAGCACAGCGGCCTCCGTCGGCGGTTTCAATGGAATGTCGAGCACCGCATCATCGCCGTCCGCACGCGCCGCCCACTCCCGCCGCCCCTTCTCAACCGCTTTGGCCGCTCGGGCTCGAGCTTCCGCGACCGTGACCGGCATCAGTTCACCTGTTCGAACGGCACGTTCGACAGCAGCGACTGCCTGCGTGTCGGGTTCGAGACCGAGGTGACCGCTCCGACGTAGCTCTCGATCGTCTGCAGCAGCTTCTGCGGGGTGGCGAGGATCATGTGGAACCCGAACTCGTGGAACACGTCCATCGCCATACGGGTGTACTGGCTGTCGGCCTTGTCGAACGCCTCATCGAGCACGATCGTGCCATAGGTGGGGATGTCCTGGTCGTCGTCCGTGAGCTGGTATCGCAGCGCTGCGGCGAGACAGAAGATCACGAGCTTCTGCCTCTGCCCTCCTGAGAGGCCGGCGCTCGAATCGTGCACGCTGAGCACCCGCCCGGCGCGATCGACCTCCTGCGCCTGGAATGTCACGTGCTCGCGGGTGTCGAGGCAGCGCTGGCGCCACACATAGTCCGCGCGTTCACCGTTCTCGGCCGACTCGAGCCGGTCCATGATGCGCTTGAGCGCGGCGAACCGCTCCTCAGCGCGCAGGTCGTTCTGGTCCCACGAGCCGTCGACGATCCCCTTCAGCTCGGTCATGAACTCGGCGGCCTCGGGCGAGCGCTTGGTCCTCACCCGGATCCGCAGGTAGCGGTCGGCGTCGAACAGCGACCGGCCCAGCGACGCGTTCACCGGATCGATGCGCTCCTCGATCTGCTTCGGCGCATCCCGGATCTCGCTGAGCAGATGCCCGATCAAGTCTCGCGACTTCTCCCGCAGCAGTCGGCGGAAGTTCTCCTCGTGCGTCGGCAGACCCCGGGTGCGGATGCCGTCGAGCAGTGCGCGGTAGCCGGCGCGGTCCTCGATCTCCGGCGTGAGGTTCGGCGCCGCCGTCGGCCACGTGCGCTGGAAGTCCACGGTCAGCCGGGCGAACGAGGCCATCGAGCGCGAGCGCGCCTCGTCGGCCTCCTGCGCCGCGGCGTTCAGGACCTTGACCACCTTCGCGCCGATCTCCGCGATGTTCGCGGTGTCGATGCGCCGCTGGACCGAGCGGTAGCGGGCTTCGAGCAGGGCGGAATCGTCATCCGACACGGTGACGCCGTCGAGCCGCCCGGTGAGGTGCTGGATCAGATCGTCCGAGGCGTTCAGAGCGCTCTCGGCGAGCGCCCGCGCGGCATTCGCCGCATCCGCCTCCCGATCGGCGACGCGCTTGTGCTCCTCGGCATCTGCGACGGCATGCGAAGCGTCCGCGAGATCGTGGCTCTTCGCCGTGAGCCGCGCGAGCTCCGCCTCGCGGTCGGCGATCGTCTGATCTGCGGCCGTGGCATCGAACTCGGTCCAGGCGCGCTCGATCACCCGCTGCAGCAGAAGGCGCCTGGTCAGTGCGGCCTGCCCGACGGCCACGTGCTCATCGCGAACGGCACGCGCACGGTCGAGCTCGCGCTGCGCATCGGCGCGGCGATCGAGGAGGTGATCGATCTTCGCCTGGTTGTCGGATCCGAGGACCCAGTGCTCCCTGTTGTCGATCGCCACCCGGTCGTTCTTCTCGTACCGGCGCGAGGATGTCTTGATCTGGCCGCCGATGGTCACGCCGCGTTCGACGTCGTCGAGATCGTCGGGTCCGGCGACGCAGGAGAGGTCGAAGGATTCGGAGAGCCGCGACTGCATCCACGTCTGGAACGGGCCGTCGGAGACACGGATGCGGTGCAGCAACGAGTCGCGAGCCGTGGACGGTCGAGGCGCGGCGGCCTCCCTCGGCACCGCCTCGATCACCAGCCGCGTCCCGAGCGAGCGCTTCTCGATGAGCCGCCGGACGCGGACGAGGTCGCCGTCCGGCACCAGCAGAGCCGATGCGAGAGGACGCAGCACGCGCTCGATCGCACCCGTCCACTCCGCGAACTCGGGGAGCACGTCGATCAGCTCGCCACCGAACGGAAGGCTCTTCTCGCTGACGCGCAGCTCGCCCGCCAGCCACTCGCGCACGGCGATCAGTCGCGGCTCGATGTTGCTGCGGCGATTCCTCAGCGCCGTCAGCTGCTCGTCGAGCTCGGCCACCCGACGGCGCGCGTCGGCATGCCGCTCGTGCACGGCGTGGCTGTCGTCGGCCTCGGGAGCCACGGCGAGGTCGGCGCGCGCGGATTCCTGCAGAGCGGCGAACTCGGCGGCATCCGTCGGTGCGTGCTCGATGCCGGCGGCACGCAGCTCGGAGGCGAATCGCTCGGCATGGTCGCGGATGCGGTCGGCTTCGCGGCGCGCATCATCGATGCTGCGGCGCATGAGGCCGGCATCCCCTCCGCCGAGCCGGGCCTCCCGCATCCGCGCCTCGTTGAGGATGCTTTCGGCCTCGCCGCGTGCGGCGCCGGCCGCAGCCGCACGCTCGGCGGCCCTCGCGAGCTGCGCCGTCTGCTCTTCGCGCTGAGCCTGGGCCAGCTTCAGATGCATACGGTCCTGGAACGGCTCCTGCACCTCGATGAGATGCTGCAGCTCGGTCACGGCCTGCGCTTGGCGCTCGTACTCGACCATCGCCTCCTCGACGCGTTCGAGATGCTCGGCCTGACGGCGCAGTTCGACCACGTGCACGTGCGCGGCGTTGAGCTCGCGGAACTGCTCGGTGGCAGTGCGGGCCTGATCGAAGGTGCCGGGGCGATCGAGCATGAAGGCGCGGAACAGCGTGTCGAGGTTGCCGAGGTTCTTCGCCGACTGCGTCTTGTGCAGCAGGTGCAGGGCGTTGTCGCTGCCGATGCCGAACAGGCGTCGCATCCGCGTGAAGAAGCCGCCGTGGCTGCCCGTCGAGACGACGCCGTCGGGGAACGCAGCCTTGAGCCTGCGCGCTTCGATGCCCTTCGCGACGAACGGGGCGAGGTCGGTGAGGACGACCTCGCTGCGCAGCAGGACGAACGCGTCCTTGAGCTCGGCACGGGCGGTGGACGAGCCCGGCAGATGGAACAGTCGAACGAGGGTCACCGGCGCATCGCCCTGGTTCTCGAAGCGCAGCAGGATGCCGCTCCACGTCGCACGCGGGCGGAGATAGGCGCTGACGGCGCGATCCTCGAGTTCGTCGGCCTCTTTCGTCCAGGCACCGCGCACGTAGCTGACGAGGCCGCGGTCGTCGGCGCGCGACGACGCGTCCTGCGCAGCCGCGTTGAAGCGCAACCACCGCTCGGGCGTGAGGACGGCCGCGATCGCGTCGAGCAGCGATGACTTGCCCGATCCGGATGCTCCGGTGATCAGGTGCCCCTTGCGGGACACGTCGATGCGGTGGGCGCCGTCGAACGTGCCCCAGTTGACCACCTCGATGCGCGCGAGGCGCCACTGGCCAGGACTCTGCTCATCGGCATCCGCCTGCTCGAGGCCCAGATCAAGCAACGTCATCGTCCGCCTCCTCGTCATCGGCTCCTGACTGCGCGGATGGGGCGCTCTCGCCCGCGCGGATGCGCTCGTACTCGGCGGCGATGGTGCGCACCTGGTCGGCGTCGACCAGCATCCGCAGCACCGGGGAGATCTCGACGCGCTCGTCCGAGAGCGCGTGGACCACCCGCAGCTTGTTGCGCATCTTCAGCCACGAGGCGTTGAGCCGCTTCGCGAAGTCGGTCTCATCGCGATCAGCGGTACGGAACGGTGCGAGCTGCTCGAAGACGTCGTCTCGCCCGACGATGACCCGTCCGTCCTGTTCGCCGCTGAGCAGCATCTGACGAAGCACGAGCAGCATCGCCGTGTCGATGAAGGTGAGCTGCTCGGAGCGGACGGCGACGGGGGCCTCCTGCTCCCCTGTCGCCGCGTTGCGCACGAAGGCGAAGCCGGCATCCCGATCGAGGACGAGATCGAGGAAGAGGTCGTGCAGCCGCGAGCGGATGCGCGATTCGTCGGCGAGCAGCGCCGACCACGGGCCGGGCGCTCGCGCGGCCGAGAGATACGGCCCCTGGATCAGCTTGAGCAGTGCGCGCCGCGCGTCGATGCTCAGGGTCCCGGTGTCTCCGGGCCACGCCCCTGGTTCCGCAGCCGGCTGCTCTTCGGGCGTCGCCGTCTCCGGCATCCCGTCCTTCTCGGTCACAGCACCCTCCCGGTGAAGCGATAACTGGGTATCCATGCAGCACGTGCTACGGCATCCGACCCCACCCACTCGACGTGTTCGGATGCGCTCGCCGCCCCCTGGGCCGCGCCGAGCGCCAGCAGACCGACGACGCTGGCCACGCCCTGTGTGGCCGGGAACCGCTCGAGCACCTCGGCGATCGAGATCTCATCGACGTCCTGCAGTGCCGCATTGATGTTGCCGGTGAGCTCGTCGAAGTCGATCTCGGTCTCGCGGGCCAGCGCGCGGAGTTCCTCGATACTCACGGCTGCGGCCTCGTGTGTGACGACCTCCTCGGGAGCGTCATACGCGGCGGGGTCGTGCAGCCGGAGCAACCCGGCGCTGTGCATCGGCACGGCCGACAGCGACAGGCCGACCCGGGTCGGCTTGTAGGGCTTGATCCGGCCGCTCGCCGCGTGACCGGTCGCGAGCGCGCAGCTCGCGACGCAGCACGCGGTCGCGCTCGTACTCCTGCGACTGGACGTAACGGCGCAGGCCCCGGGCGAAAGTGGTGATGACGTCGTGGATCTCGCCGCTGCGCTCTTTCAGCGTTAGCAGCAGTCGGCGCAGGAAGCGGCGTTCGGCCGCGCTCAGCGCGTTCGTGAAGTCGCGCTCGAGCACGCGGCGGATGTCTTCCTCAAACTCCTCGCCGCGCTCCGGGTCGAGCACCAGCCCTGCGAAACCACTGAAGCTGCGCCCGGCGTCGGACTCGTCGATCATGTTCACGCCGCGGAAGATGTCGTCAAGCACGGCGCGCTGCGCGGCATCCGACTCGAGCACCCGGGCGCGCAGGTCACGGTTGAGTCCTTCGAACTCGGCGCGCACGCGGGCGAAATCACTCGGGATGTCCTCCGCCATCGCGAGCACGTCGCGCACCCGTTCGACAGCGCGCTCCTGATCGAGGGGAGGCGCCTCACCGCGACCTATCGCCTCGATCTCGGCGTCGATCTGCGCGCGCTGCTCTTCGAGCCGGGCGATGCGCGTGCGGGCGTCCGGATCGGAGTCGACCGCGAGACGATGCAGTTGCGCCGCGATGCTCGTCAACCGCGATTCCGTGGCCGACTGCCGTGGCTGCGCGAGCTGGGCGAGAAAGCGCGTCGCCGTCAGCGCAGCCGGCGACAGCTCGAACGTCTCGCCCCGGCTGGTCTCCGCCGGGCGACGAACGAGGTAACCGGATGCCCGCCACTGCGCGCAGTACGCCTTCGCCGTGCCGGGCAGATCGAATCCGTGAGCGCGCAGCTCGTCGAGGTCTGCGTCGATGCGCTCGTAGAGGTCCTCGCTCTCGATGCGCCGCTCCTCGCCGCCGAGGTGGTCGCTGAGGATGGCGACGATGACGGGCGCCATGTCCGCTCGCAGCATGCGCCACGCGACGTGCTCGTCGAGCAGGCGCGAGAGCGCGTGCGCCCGCACGAGTGCCGTCATGATTCTCCCGGGGTCGGATACGACTATCTTGACGGATGCCACGGACATGAGTCGGCGCGGCGGATGCCGTGACACGGCTCTGCGTGTTCACGAGCTTCGGCCCAGGCCGGACGACATATCAGTTGGGAGGGTCGGCTTCTGCCAGTAGGCGATCGAGGTCGGAGATCAGCGGTCCGATGTACCTCGTGACGGCGACCCAAACCGTCTCGTAGTCGATGTCGCCGTATTCGTGTGCGATGACGTTGCGCATACCGATGATCTTGTGGAGTTCCGGGATCCGTCCAGCCGCCCCGAAGTCGTCGCGGCGGAGACGGACGAGCGACTCGCCCAGGATCTCGAGTTGCCGCTCAACGGCCGAACGCAGAAGGAGATCGGTGAAGAACTGCTCCTTGGTCACGCCGTCGGTGAATGTGCGCACGGCGTGTGCGGCCTGGCCCGCATCCCAGAGCAGCTTGGCGCTCTCAAGCCGCATAGATGTCCTGCGCGCTCCCGAAGGCGGCTTTCTTGAAGTAGGGATTCCGCACCGCGTCGGCGACGACGAGGTCGACGTCGCGACCGACGATCTCGGCAAGCGCGTCTCTCAGGCCGAGGTAGTCGTCCAGGCGGTCCTCGCGATTCGGGTGAAAGTCCACGAGGAAGTCCACATCGCTGTTCTCCGAATCGAACCGATCCGTCAGCACCGAGCCGAACACACGGAGCCGGCGCACACCGAAACGCTCACTGACGCGAGCGATCGCCTCAGAATCGAACAGCACGGCGGTGACCATGTCTCCAGTCTCCCAGATCAGAGGCCCGGGAGCTATGCCGTGTACAGCACACGATTGCGCTCAACACAAGACCGCGGGGCTCAGCTCCGGATGATCGGGCTGGCGCCGTTGCGCGGGTCGGATGCCGGACTGTGAGGTCCGCAACTACCTGAGTGGATGCGGCGCCCTCGGCAGATCCCAAACGCGAGCGAGATCATCGGCGACAAGCGGCCACACCTCGCGCAGCCCGTCTTCGACCGTTACTGGTAGGGCCGCATGTCGCAGGGTGCACTATTCATCCTGGGATTAGTTCAGTCAACACTGTATGATCAGTGCATGCTGACCATTGCTCCACGTCTCGACGTCATGAACCGGCTCGGCCGGGCCATGGCGGACCCGACGCGCTCCCGGATACTGATGACCCTGCTCGACGGCCCCAGCTACCCGGCGGTGCTCTCGCGTGAGCTGGAGCTGACCCGCTCGAACGTCTCGAACCACCTGACCTGCCTGCGCGACTGCGGCATCGTGGTCGCCGAGCCGGAAGGGCGGCAGACGCGCTACGAGATCGCGGACCCGCACCTCGCGGCGGCGCTGACCGCGCTGGTGGACGTGACGCTCGCGGTGGACGAGCACGCGCCCTGCATGGACGCTTCGTGCACGGTGCCGGGCTGCTGCGGGACGGGAGCGGGCGCGTGAGCGCGGCGTGCGGCTGCGAGCACGACGAGCCTGAGACCGCAGTCGGCGAAGAGGCCGAGGAGGCGGAGCGCCCCTGGTGGCGGGACCGCAGGATCATGGTCCCGGTCTTCTCCGGTGTGGCGTTCCTCACCGGTCTGGCGCTGGAGTGGTCCGGGATGGAGATCCCTGCGCTGGTGCTGTTCTGGATCGGCCTGCTGCTGGGCGCGTCGACGTTCACGCCGGGCGCGATCCGGAACCTCTTCAAGGGCAAGCTCGGCATCGGGCTGCTGATGACCATCAGCGCGGTCGGCGCGGTGTTCCTCGGCTACGTCGAGGAGGCCGCAGCGCTGGCATTCCTGTACTCGATCGCCGAGGCGCTGGAGGACAAGGCGATGGACCGTGCCCGCGGCGGGCTGCGGGCACTGCTCAAGCTCGTCCCGGAGACCGCCACCATCCGCCGCGACGGCGTCTCGGTCGAGGTCGCCGCGAAGGATCTGGCTGTCGGGCAGCTGATGTTGGTGCGGCCGGGTGAGCGGATCGCGACCGACGGCGTCGTCCGCACGGGACGTTCCAGCCTGGACACGTCCGCGATCACCGGGGAGTCGATCCCGGTCGAGGTCGAACCCGGCGATGCCGTCTCCGCCGGCGCAATCAACACCGCCGGGGCACTGGAGGTCGAAACGACCGCGGCAGGCACCGACAACTCACTGACCACGATCGTCGACCTCGTGGAGAAGGCTCAGGCGGAGAAGGGCGACCGCGCCCGCCTCGCCGACCGCATCGCCCGCCCTCTCGTCCCGGGCGTGCTGATCCTCGCCGCCCTGGTCGCGATCATCGGCTCGCTGCTCGGCGACCCGGAGCTGTGGATCACCCGCGCCCTGGTCGTGCTGGTCGCGGCATCGCCCTGCGCACTGGCGATCTCCGTGCCGCTGACCGTGGTCGCGGCGATCGGCTCGGCGAGCAAGTTCGGCGTGATCATCAAGTCCGGTGCCGCGTTCGAGCGGTTCGGCGTGATCCGCCACGTCGCCGTCGACAAGACCGGCACCCTCACCCGCAACGAGCCCGCCGTCACCGCCGTCCTCACCGTGGACGGTGTGAGCGAGGCGGAGGCGCTGGCGTGGGCGGCCGCTCTGGAGCAGCACAGCACCCACCCTCTCGCCGCCGCGATCACCGCCGCAGCGCCGGATGCCCCTGCGGCGGAGGGCGTGACCGAGCAGGCCGGGCACGGCATCGAGGGCGAGCTCGCCGGCGCGCGGATCACCGTCGGCAGCCCGCGCTGGCTCGACGCCGGGACCCTCGGCGACCGGGTCGCGGGGCTGGAGGAGCAGGGCATGACAGTCGTGATCGTCCACCGCGGCGGCGTCCCGGTCGCCGCGATCGGCGTCCGCGACGAGCTGCGCCCCGAGGTCCCTGAAGTGGTCCGCACCCTCGCGACCCAGGGCATCGGGGTGACCATGCTCACCGGCGACAACGCCCGCACCGCCCGCGCCCTCGCTGCGCATGCAGGGATCGATGACGTCTGCGCCGAGCTGCGCCCCGAAGACAAGGCCGCCGCGATCGCAGAGCTCGGTGCGAAGGGGCCGGTCGCGATGATCGGCGACGGCATCAACGACGCCCCTGCGCTGGCCGCCGCGGACATCGGGATCGCGATGGACGCGACGGGCTCCGACGCCGCGATCGAGTCGGCCGACGTGGCCTTCACCGGTCACGATCTGCGGCTTCTCCCGCGCGCGTTCGCCCATGCCCGTCGGGGGCGGCACATCATCAACCAGAACATCATCCTGTCGCTGCTGATCATCACCGCCCTGCTCCCGCTCGCCCTCTTTGGCGTCCTGGGGCTTGCGGCGGTGGTGCTGGTGCACGAGATCGCCGAGGTGATCGTGATCCTCAACGGCCTGCGCGCCGCGTCGACGCGGAAGGCAAGCACGTGACCGCGCAGGACGTCGCCGCCGCGTGACGGCTTGATCCGGGACCATGCGGATGACCTTTAGATTTCACATCAGAGTTCGCGCGCGTTGATCGGCGACTTGCCTGCTGGCTAGGGGCCTATCGGGCGGGCCGTATGCCGGGGTCTAATGGCCATGATCATTTGGTTCCGGTTTCCCTTCGCCTCGGGTCTGTCTTCGTTATGGTCGGGCGAAGGGGCGGGCAGCAGTCGGGGTCGTTTTCGCGGCGGTGTCGCCTGGCACGCGCTGTCATCACGATGCTTGCAACCACCGCGAGGATCAGGAGTGCGGCACCGCCCGTGATCACCCACGGGTTGCGGAGGAGGGTGCCGATCCCTGTGATCGTGCCTCCGACGACGAGAAGTGGAAGGAGGGCGCAGCAGCCGACCACGAGCAGTGCGGCGACGGCCCCAAGGAGCAGGCCACGGCCGCCTCGCTGGTCGTCCTGGTTGGGAGGCATTGGTGTTCTGTCCTCTCGTGGTGCCGTCTCAGCAGCAGGTCTCGGGACCGCAGCAGCTTCCAGACAGTTCGTCGGCACCGGTCCGGGGGCGCTCGAGCATCTCGGTGATCAGGGTGCTGCCAACCTCGAAGGCATCGGCGACCGTGAGGATTTGGGCCATCGGGTGTTCCGTGAGCCATCCGGCGGCGTCCTCGCGGGAAGCGAAGTAGTGGACCTGGTTGCAGAACGAGGAGCGAATCGAGTGCATGGCCTCGGGGCTGACCAAGGACACCACCGCGGTCGCCGGTTCCACGCTAGTGACACCGGCGGTCGAGTCGACGGTGACGCGGATCGTGTCGCCGCTGGCCGGGGAGATCGATTCGACCCGGGCGGGCCGATCGAGGAGCGTGGGGAAGATCAGGGTATCGAAGGCGCACCAGGTGTAGAGCTCCTCACCGGCGACGGTGAACCGGTGGGTGGTGGGGCGCAGGGTCAGGCCCTGACCGATAATCCGCCCCTGGTCGTCGTACTCGGTGTCCGGTGACGCGGCGAGGCGGGTGCGGACCTCGTCGGCGGTGAGAGCGGTGGCGGTCGCGAGCTGCTCGATGGTGACCGGGTCACCGGCGACAAGCAGCCGCAGGAGCGGAACCAGCAGGGCTGTCTCCTCGGACCGGGCGAGCCGATCGGTCAGGTCGGTAGTGAGGGGCGTCATGGCGAGGCTCCAGTTTCTGATGGGGTGGATCCGCTGTCTGGCGCGCGGTCAGGCGCAGCAGGACAGCATCGACACATCGGTAGTGAAGGCCTTGGCGACGATCCGGATGCCTTCGGCCGTGGTCAGGTACGGGGCCCACGCGTCGGCGACCTCGGTGATGGTCTTGCCGAGGATGTGGACACCTGCGGCGGCGAGTTCGCCGGCGTCCTTGGCGACCGCGGTCAGGCCGAGGATCTCGCCGGTGTACGCGTTGGCGACCATCTTGATGAACCCGCGGGTGTCCCGGTTCACCAGCGCGCGGGGCACGTACTCCAGTGGCAGGACACGGCAGTCGCAGCGGATCCCGGCCGCGATGACCTCCTTCTCGGTCATCCCGACCGCGCCGACGGCAGGGCTCGTGAATGTGACCCGCGGCATCCGCGTGTAGTCGACCGACGTGCTGGCGTCAGTGAAGGCGTTCTCGGCGACCAATGTGCCGTGCCGGGCTGCGACGTAGACGAACTCGGGGTGCCCGGTGACATCCCCAGCCGCCCAGACGCGAGGGTTGGAGGACTGCAACTGGTCGGTGACCACGACCTCTCCGGCCTCGCCGGTCTTCACTTGCACGGTCTCGAGGTTGAGCCCGTCGGTGACCGGGGCGCGGCCGAGCGCGACGAGGATCTCGTCGGCACGGAACTCCTGCACGCCGCCCGAGACCTCGGCCGCGGCGACGATCTGGCCGGTGCCCGGGTCGCGGGTGACGCGGGTGGGGATGGCGCGGCGGACCACTCGGATGCCCTCGTCGGCGAAGATTTCCTGCAACGCCTTGGAGACTTCCGGCTCCTCCTTCGACGCCAGCCGGGACCTCACCAGCAGAGTCACCTTCGAGCCGAGCCGGGCGAACAACTGTGCCATCTCCAGCGCCACATAGCCCCCGCCGAGCACCAGCAGCGAGTCAGGCACCTCGGACAGCTCCATCGCCGACGTCGAGGTGAGAAAGTCGACGCCGTCCAGCCCCTCGATGGCAGGAGCCCACGGGCGGGAGCCTGTGGCGATGAGGTAGTGGGCGGCCTCGATGGTTTCGACGGTGCCGTCCGCGGCGGTGACCTCGAGGACCGACGCATCCGGCGTGCCGGCGAACGCCGCCTCGCCCTGGCGGACCGGCCAGCCGTAGGCTTCTGCCACGTCGATGTACTTCTCACTCCGCATCGCCTCGACCAGGTCCTGCTTGCCACCCACCAGCCCGTGCATGTCTACCGGGCCAGCGGTGGCGGCGATCCCCGGGAACCGGGAGCCCGCATCCGCGGCCACGTGGCGGGCCTCGGCGGCCGCGAGTAGCGCCTTGGACGGAACGCACCCCGTGTTCACGCACGTGCCGCCCAACGTGCCGCGCTCGATCATCACCACCGACTTTCCCAGTGTGGTGGCGCGGATCGCCGCGGCGAATGCCGCGCCACCCGACCCAATCACGGCCAGATCAAACCTCGATGGCATCCTTATTCCTCCCTGGACATCTTGGAACATCCCGCTGATACACTCATCATGAACCTTCCACCACAGGGGAAGGTCAAGCACGAAATTTGCGACCAGCGAAAAGGGGGGGGCGGGGAATGCGGATCGGAGAGCTCGCCGACGCGGCCGGCACCACGGCGAAGACGTTGCGGTTCTACGAGGACCAGGGGCTCCTGCCGCCGGCCGGGCGCACGCCCAGCGGCTACCGCAACTACACCGCCGAGACCATCGCCCGAATCGACTTCATCCACCGCGGCCAAGCCGCTGGACTCACCCTCGCCCAGATCCAGCAGATCCTCCACATCCGCGACCACGGCCAAGCGCCCTGCAGCCACGTCCGCGACCTCCTCGACGCACGCCTCACCGATATCGACCAGCAGCTCAGGCAGCTCCACGACCTGCGCGACACCCTCGCCGGGCTCCGCGACCAGGCCGAGCACGTCGAGCCCGACACGTGCAGCTCGGATCAGGTCTGCCGCTATCTGTAGCCAAGCCCGGGGGTCTGTCCGATAATTCACCCACTGGAGGCGCAAGCGTAGCGGGAGGCCATTGGTGCTCAGGTCGAGGTTGAGCGCAGCGCGGGATAGTCGGACCATTCGCCCCCGGACAGGCGTGCCCAGGCGGCAGCTGATGACGCCGTGATGCCGAGCAGGTCGGACACGATTCGAGGATGCAGTTGTCGGGTGAGGTCCATCAGCGCGGTGACACGAGCGCTGCCGGCGAGGAGTCCTTCTTGACGGAGTCGACGGCTGAGCGGCCCGGGGGTGATCGGTCGGCCCGGGTTCCTGCCCGGGAAGAGCCAAGTGTCGGAGCGGTTGCCGTCGAGCAGCTGGACCATTGCTTCGGCGAGGACTTCGGGCAGCTCGATCGGTTCAGTTCCGACCGTCAGCGTCATGGGGCGCGCGGTCGTATCGACTTGTGCGCGGGTGATCGCTGCGGTGCGGGTCAGGTGGAGCCCGTAGAACAGGACGAGCAATCCGCTGACTCGCGTCACGGGATCCATGTCGTCTCGCGTGATGAACGCGCGTGCCATCGTCCACCGATGGTCGGCGGCGTAGTCGCGCCCTTCGAGGCGATGGCTGCGGAACTCGACCCGGAGGCGGCTCAGGCGGTGCCGTCGCAGCCACCGGGTGAACGGCGCGAGGGCATCCCGTTGTGAGGGCGAACCGGTGAGGAAGCCGTCGAGAGATCGCTGCGGGTATGTCGTCAGCGTTTCGCCGCTCGCGCGGATCTGCTGCAGGAGGGCCGCGCACCGCTTCAGCGCCGCACGCACCTTCTGATAGGTGGAGCCGGATCGGACGGCCGTAGCTGGTCTGCCCCTGAGTGATCTGCCCGACGGCAGCAGCTCCCAGGTGCAGTACCGCCGTAGGAGGAGCCGGTCCTCGGGATGGGGGACGGTCGGAAGCCACCGTTGGAACCAGTGCTCGAACCTCGCCGCTTGGATGTCGAAATCGGGCAGCACGCCTGAGCGGATGAGGAGCGAGAGCAGGAATGCCACGGACTGGCCGGCGTGCGCTCTGGTCATGATCGCGTCCGCGGTGAGGGGCAGCGTGCCATCGGCGAGCTCACGGAGGACGACCGCACAGCGGCTCTTGTACAGCCACCCCTCGAGGGAGATCGCACTGCCGTGGTGCGTCACCAGATACTCCGCGAGCGGGTGCAGCTCGGGGCGGATCTCTCCGCTGTCGTCAGCAAGCAGTTGCTGGGTGGCGATAGGTCGCCGGCACTCTACGCATAGCCGGTGCTTGCGCACCTCTTCGATCGTCCCGCATCCCGGGCATGCCATCGTCACGGGAGCTCCTGCGCACTCGGCGCAGACCTTGTGCCCATTCATGAAGCCAGTGAGGAACACCTTCCGCCCGCACTCCGGGCACGGCTGGGGGCGTCGCATCGCGTAGTAGCAGCGGGCGCAGACCCGTCGGCCGTCCAGGTGCGTCGCTACGCGGCCCGGCTCCCCGCAGAGCTCGCACATCTTGACCGGCGCGGTATAGCACGCGAGACAGACGAGCGCGGGGCGACGGACGATAATCGTGGCGTTCTGCCCGCATCGCGAGCAGTCGCCGAACGACCGCGGATCGGCTCGCCAGCAGTCCCGGCAGAACCGTTGCCCATCGACGGTGCGCTGCACGGGCTGAACTCGTCCGCATCTGGCACACGCGACCGATCGGGCATTCCGTTCACAGCGCGAGCAGTGGCGACCGCCGGTCTGCGTCTTGTGAGGCATCCGAACGGCACGTCCACAGGAATCGCATGTAGGCAAGACGACCCGCCCGGCACCCTCGTTCACGAGAGCGTGGACCAGATCCTGCACCGTCACCGGTACGTTCCGGTGTCGCCCTTCGAGGACTCCAGGTTGTTTGAGGAGTGCGAGTTCGAGACGCCGTTGGGTGAGCGGCACGGGTGCGACTTCAGCCACGATCTCAACAAGGCGCTCCACCGGGATCTCCGGCGCGATCGCGTGGACGAGCCCGGCGACCTCAGCAACCCTGGGCTCCTGCGGAGGCTTCGCCACCGCGGCCTACTTCGAGCGCGGGCGACGGATCGTGGCCCGCACGGGCCGCAGATCGCCGATCGCACCCCGCGTCGCGTCTTCACCCACCGCGACCGGGGCCGCAGCCTCCCGGCGGGTGACCTGCACGAGGTCGTCGAGCGAGCACTCCAACGCGTCGCACAGCGCGGCGAGCACGTCGATGCGAACCCGCTGCGGTGCTTGCGTCACCAGTCGGTACACCTGTTCCCGGGACAGGTCGACGCCCCGCTCCTCGAGCAACGGCTTCAGCTTGGAGGTCTGGAAGATCCCGCGCGAGGCCATCACGCTGCGGAGGTTCCATGCGGTCTCGAGCTCAACGGTCATCTGCTTCTCCTTCCATGAGGGCCTTCAATGCGTCCGCGAGTACCCGGTTCTTGAAGTCCGAGCTGACGGAGGCGTAGATCGAGGTCGTCGAAGCATGCATGTGCCCGACCTGCTCCTGGACGAATCGGTCGGCGTAGCCGAACTCGAGCAGGTGCGTCACGTACGAATGCCGGAGGCTGTGCAGAGTCAGGGCCTTTGACAAGCCGGCCTCGTCCCGCAGCTCCGCGAACCGCCGGTCGAGATAGCCGGCCGACAGTCGGGTGCGGCGTTCCGTCACCCACAGCGCGTCAAGATCACTGCCCGGGGCGAAACGATCGCGCGCCTGCTCCACCCACTGCTCCATGCCCGGCACCCACCAATCGAACTCCGGCACCAGCAGCACGGTACGTCGTCGTGGCGCGCCACCTCCCGCGGCCTTCGCCCACCGTACGTGGATCGCGCCATAGCGGCCCCACTGCCGCATCTTCGCGTTGTAGTGCAAGTCAACCGTGTCGAGCATCACCGCTTCTGTGCGCCGCAACCCGAACGCGTAGACCGTCTTCAACAGCTGCGCATCACGTAGCGCGCCGAGCGCCCCTTTGCGCCCGGACCCGACCAGTGTCTCCACGCGCGCATCAGCCGTGTCGAAGAGACGCTCCACCTCGTCATAGGCCAACGGGCGACGCTTTCCATCACCCTCGAACTCGAACCGATGCGCGACGGTGTTCCATGGCAAGCACACCTGCGACGGAATCTCCGCGAACTCTCGCTCGCAGATCTCCATCCAGTCATACAACGGGCTCGTCAAGTACTCGCAGAATCCATGGATTGAACCGTGGTTGTTCCGCAGCGTCGACAACGCTCGAACCCGGCCCATCGAATCGGCGGTGAACTCATCGACGTCTGCGACGGTCCACTTCCACGGCGGCTTGTCGACGAAGTCGCGAAACCGCGTGACCGTCGCCAGTCGATTCTGGATGGTCTGCTCACGCAGCCCGCGAGAACGCTGCTGGCTGCGCCACCCCTCCACCATCGCATCGAAGATCTGCTGCTCCGGGTTCGCCAACGCGATGTTCGACGTCGACGTGAGCAGTCGAAGTGACGCAGGGGAACCACCAAACTCTTGCATTAGATGCAACAAAGTGCGACAGGATGCATCACCGAGTCAAGTCGAACGGACAGGTTCCCGACATTCCGCTGATACGGTCAGAGCATCAAGGCCTGAGAAATCCCAGTAGTCCTCGCCAGCAGGTGTAGACAGTTGCATTCACTGCAACAGTCGATGGTTTTCGACCCGCTCGGCAAGTTCGTCGTAGAGCACGAAGTTGTGCGGAAGGGGTCGGCCCGAGCGGTCCGTGCGCCGTTCGGGATCATGGAACCTCAGCGCCACCGCTTCGCCGATGCGCACGCAACCATTCGATGCTGATCCGAGTCTGGACATGACTGCTTCGTAGGAGAGGAGCGGGTCCGGCAAACCTGCTGTCGAGAGGAATGTGAACCCCCACGTCCGCCCGCGGGTCGCCCAGATGAACCTCACCGCAGGCTCCGAAGCAGCACGTCATCGGCCTCACCGGCCCCGAGGTCGAGGCGGCCGACAACCACAGCCGCGCCTCCTGCTGCCTCGTCGTGTAGTCCGTGCGCGGCGCGTTGAACCCGACATACCAGCCCGACGACGACGCCGAGCACGACGGCCAGCGCGAACTGCAGACGCCGTCCCACACCGTGAGCGTCGCACCCGCGACGATCGCCGCGAAGACCCGATACAGCGTCAGCGACGTCGCGTCGTTGACGAGGCTCTCCCCCGACAGCACCGTCATGATCCGCCGTGGCAGTCCGAGCTTTCGGCCGATCGCGGCCGCCGACACAGCATCCGGCGGCGCCACGATCGCCCCCAGCATCAGAGCCCCGGGAAGCGTCAGAGCCGGGAAGATCAGCCAGGCGACGAGTCCGGCGGCGACCGCCGTCAGCAGCACCAGCCAGATCCCCAGCCGCCGGATCTGCGGCAGGCTGCGCTTGAACCCCACGAACGAGACGTCCAGCGCCGCCGAGTACAGCAGCGGCGGCAGCACGATGTTCAGCCGCACGTGCCGTCGATCTCCATCTCGGGGATGAAGGGCAGGAAGGATGCCGCGAGCGCCACGACCGTCACGAGCAGCGGCGCCGGCCACCCCCGCCACCGCGCGATCGCCGCCACGACCACCGAGCCGACGAGAACCGAGAACCGAGAACCGAGAACCGAGAACAGCGTGGCGTCCATGCCGAACGACTACGCGGGGGAATGCCGGGGCCCGCCGCCCGGTTATCAGAGATGATGACTGCTGCAGCCCCCGCCCTGTCCGTGCTCGACCTCGTTCCGGTGCGAACCGGTCAGACCAGCTCCGAGGCGATCGCCGCCTCCCTCGCCCTCGCCGAGACCGCCGACCGGCTCGGCTACCGCCGCTACTGGTTCGCCGAGCACCACAACATGCCTGCCGTGGCATCCACCACTCCCCCCGTGCTCATTGCCGCAGCGACGTCGCGCACGACCACGATGCGCCTGGGCTCGGGCGGCGTCATGCTCCCCAACCACGCTCCGCTCATCGTCGCCGAGCAGTTCGCCGCCCTCGAGGCCATCGCGCCCGGCCGCATCGACCTCGGTCTCGGCCGCGCTCCGGGCAGCGACCCGGTGATCACCCAGCTGCTGCGCACCGCCGGAACGACCAGCGACGTGGAGCAGTTCCCCCGCCACGTGCAGGACATCGCGCTGCTCCTCAGCGCCGAGGGCGCCAGCCTGCGCTTCACGTCGGGCGGCGAGTACACCGTGCACGCCACCCCGGCGGCCACCGGCACACCCGAGGTGTGGCTGCTGGGCTCCAGCGACTACTCCGCCCAGCTCGCGGCATCTCAGGGCCTGCCCTACGTGTTCGCGAATCACTTCTCGGGCCAGGGACTTGAGCGCGCCCTCGACCTGTACCGCACCGGATATCAGCCGAGCGAGGCGCACCCGACGCCCCGCACATTCCTCACCGTCAACGCCGTCGCCGCACCGACCGCTGAAGAGGCCGAGGAGAGGGCACTCCCGCAGCTGCGCATGATGGCCCGCCTGCGCCTGAACAAGCCGCTCATCGCGCTCGAGACCGTCGACGAGGCCCTCGCCGCGGCATCCGACCCCGCAACTGACCAGGTGATCGAAGCCGCGCGCTCGCGCTGGTTCGTCGGCACCGGCGAGTCGGTGGCCGCCGAGCTGCGCGAGTTCGCGGAGAAGTTCGGCGTCGACGAAGTCATGCTCTCCCCCGTCGCCGGCGCCTACGACACCGAGGCGATGGATGCCGCGACCGGCCGCGCGCAGACCCTCGAGCTGATCTCCGCCGCACTCTGACCAGCCTCTGGCCGAAACGTCGGTGCGGGAGTACGGTCAGCAGTATCGAGTCGGAAGGGAGCTCTCATGAGCGCAACGCAGACGCGCGGACTCTGGGTCGCGTACGGATCGAACGGGGTCGTCGGCAGCATCCGCCACGAGGACGACGACTACATCGTCGTGATGGCCGCAGCTGATGCCGAGACGGGGCGCTATCCGAGTCTCGAAGTCGCCAAGGGCGCCCTGTACTCGCACATGTCGCCGGGCAGCTCCTGGCCCCGGTACCAGGAGCACTGACCGACGGTCAGACCTCGGGCTCGCCGGTGATGAGCCCGCGCAGCCAGTCGCGCGCCTCGACGAAGACCTCGTCGGCGTAGCGATCCGGATACTGCACGATCTTCCGGTCGGCCCTCGGGTACGACCCCAGGAACACCACGCGCGGGCTGAACCGGCGGATACCGAGCAGCGCGTCCGCCATCCGCTCGTCGGCCACGTGGCCGTCCGCGTCGATCACGAACCGGTAGCGCCCGAGCGCGTCGCCGATCGGACGCGACTCGATGAGCGACAGGTTGATGCCGCGCGTCGAGAACTGCTCGAGCATGTCGAGCAGCGCGCCGGGGTGGTCGTCGGGCAGCTCGACGATGAGCGAGGTCTTGTCGGCGCCGGTCGGCTCGGGCGGCATGGTGGTGCGGGTGACGAGCACGAAGCGCGTCACGGCCGAGGTGCTGTCGCCGATCTCGGACGCGAGCACGTCCACGTCGTAGTGCTGCACGATTCCGGGCGGAGCGATCGCGGCCTGCGCAGGCGACGATCCGTCGAGGACGCCGATCGCGGATGCCACATTGCTCGCCGCAGGCACATGGGCGTGGTTCGGCAGGTGCTCGCCGAGCCAGCCGTGGCACTGCGCGTACGCGACCGGATGCGCGGCGATCACCGTGACGTCCTCGAGCGTCGTGCCACGCGGGGCCACGAGAACGAAGTTCACCTTCACCAGGTACTCGCCCACGATCCGCAGACCCGGAAGCGTCGCCAGAGCATCCTGCGTCGTCGAGACGCCGCCCTCGATCGAGTTCTCGATCGCGATCATCGCGGCGTGGCTGCGCCCCTCGAGCACGTCCGCGAGCGCCTCGCCGACGTTGTGCACGGGCCGCCACTCCTGCCCTCGGGCCTCGGCGACCTGGTCCAGTGCTGCTTCGGTGAAGGTGCCCGCAGGACCCAGGTAGCTGTAGGTGCGCCGTTCCGTCACGCGTTTCACCTTAGCCCTGCGGATGATGCGCTGGCGCGCGGATCGGGGCAGACTGTTCCCATGACCAGTCGTGCCGGCCTCCCCGCGGAGGAAAGTGACCTCATCGATGTCGACGCCTTGATCGCCGCGTACTACGACCGGCATCCGGATCCGTCAGACCCCGCGCAGCGCGTCGTGTTCGGCACGAGCGGTCACCGGGGTTCGTCGCTGTCGGGCAGCTTCAACGAGAACCACATCCTCGCCACGACCCAGGCGATCGTCGATTACCGCCGCCAGCAGGGCATCGAAGGCCCGCTGTTCCTCGGCCGCGACACGCACGCGCTCTCGCTCCCCGCCGAGCGCAGCGCGATCGAAGTGCTCGTCGCGAACGGCGTCGACATCCGCGTCGACGCCCGCGACTCGTGGGTGCCGACGCCCGCGCTCAGCCACGCGATCCTCACGTACAACAAGGGCCTCGACGCGGATGCCGCGGGCCGGGCCGACGGCATCGTCGTCACGCCGTCGCACAACCCGCCGCGCGACGGCGGCTTCAAGTACAACCCTCCGCACGGCGGCCCCGCCGACACCGACGCGACGAGCTGGATCGCGAACCGTGCGAACGAGCTGATCGAGGGCGGCCTCGACGGCGTGAAGGCGCAGAGCTTCGCCGACATCGACTGGGATGCCCTGCCGAACTATGACTTCCGCGACGCGTACGTCCGTGATCTGCCGACGATCATCGACATCGAGGCGATCAAGAAGGCCGGCGTCCGCATCGGCGCCGACCCTCTCGGCGGAGCCTCGGTCGACTACTGGGCGCTCATCAAGGAGATGCACGGCATCGAGCTGACCGTCGTCAACCCCGAGGTCGACCCCACGTGGCGCTTCATGACCCTGGACTGGGACGAGAAGATCCGCATGGATCCGTCCTCGCCGAACGCCATGGCGTCCCTCGTCGCGAAGAAGGGCGACTTCGACGTCCTCACCGGCAACGACGCCGACGCCGACCGGCACGGCATCGTGACTCCGGATGCCGGGCTCATGAACCCGAACCACTACCTCGCCGTCGCGATCGACTACCTGTTCTCGCACCGCGCGGACTGGCCACGGGATGCCGCGGTCGGCAAAACCCTCGTGTCGTCCATGATCATCGACCGCGTCGCCGAGTCGCTCGGGCGCAGACTCCTCGAGGTCCCGGTCGGATTCAAGTGGTTCGTGCCCGGCCTCCTCGACGGCTCCGTCGCGTTCGGCGGCGAGGAGTCCGCCGGCGCATCGTTCCTGCGCCGCGACGGATCCGTGTGGTCGACCGACAAGGACGGCATCCTGCTGTGCTTGCTCGCGGCCGAGATCATCGCCGTCACGGGCAAGACCCCGTCTGAGCGCTACGCCGAGCTCGAGCAGGCGTTCGGGGCATCCGCCTACCAGCGGGTCGACGCCCCGGCGACGCCCGAGCAGAAGGCGAAGCTCGGAAAGCTCACACCCGAGTCCGTCACGGCGACGACGCTCGCCGGCGAGGAGATCACCGCGAAGCTGTCGCACGCGCCGGGCAACGGCGCCGCGATCGGCGGCCTGAAGGTGCAGACCGAGCACGCCTGGTTCGCGGCGCGCCCGTCCGGCACCGAGGACGTCTACAAGCTGTACGCCGAGAGCCTGAAGGGCCCCGAGCACCTCGCTGAGGTCCAGGAGGAGGCCAGGGCGGTCGTTGCTGAGGCGCTGGGCGGCTAGAGCCGCCGAGCGAGGTCCGCACCGGCGGCTCTCAGCCACCGGGCGGGTTCACCGAGGGACTCCTCAGCGGAGCCGGCGAGATCGGTGAGCGAGACGGCTGCCGCGAACAGGCCGGTGTCCGCCTCCGGTGCGATGCGACCGGCCACGACCGCGGCGCGCGCTCCTGCGGCTGCGGCGATCCCGGCGACGTACGAGGGGACCTTGCCGTCTCCGGACTGCCCGTCATAGGAGCCCTCGCCCGTGATGACGACGTCGGCACCGGTGACGGAATCCGCCAGTCCGATCAGACGGGAGACTTCGGCTGCACCGGGCTCGATCCGCGCGCCGCATCTCATCAGGGCGGCACCGGCACCACCGGCGGCGCCGGCCCCGGGCAGGCTCGGGTCGACGCCGATCAGACCTGCCAGGCGGGCGAGCGAGCGATCCAGCCGTCGGATGTCGGCATCCGCCGCGAAGCCCTTCTGCGGACCGAACACGGCCGCGGCGCCGCGATCGCCGGTCAGCGGGTTGGTGACGTCGGTGAGCACGACGGCGTCGGGGATCGGACGCAGCCCTGTCAGGTCGACGGCCGCGACGTCGAGGAGACCGCGCGCGCCGGGCGCTACGGGTGCGCCGGACTCGTCGAGGAATCGAGCGCCGAGCACACTGAGCAGACCCGCGCCGCCGTCGGTCGATGCGCTCGACCCGATGCCGAGCACCAGACGGGAGACGCCGTGGTCGAGGGCCGCCACGATCGCCTGTCCGAAGCCAGAGGTGTCGGCATCCCAGGGACGCAGCTCGTCGAGCATCTCGATGCCCGACGTCGAACCGATGTCGATCACGGCGGTGCCGGCGGGAGAGTCCGGCGTCGGCGGCAGCAGCAGCCAGGATGTATCGGTCGGCGTCCCGGCCGGACCGTCGACGGCGATCGGCATCCGCTGGGCACCCGGAACAGCCGTGACGAACGCATCGACGGTCCCCTCGCCGCCATCCGCCATCGGGCGCGACAGGATAACCGCAGCCGGATCGATGCGGCGCCAGCCGTCAGCGAGTGCCCTGGCCGCCTCCGCGGCCGAGATCGTCCCCTTGAAGCTGTCGGGAGCCATCACAACAGTCGTCATCCTCGGAGCTTAGCGAGCGCGCGGAGCGCACCCGTCACGGCGCGGGCTCGCACGTCGCGCGGTTGGCAGAGTGCGAGGATGGAGACACTGCGAATCGAGCACGAGGAGAGCACATGTCCTGGATCGTCACCGGCGGCGCCGGCTACATCGGAGCGCACGTCGTGCGCGCACTCGCAGCAGCCGGGCTCACCCCGGTCGTCCTCGACGACCTCTCCTCCGGCATCCCGTCGTTCGTGCCCGAGGACGTGACCCTCGTCGAGGGCAGCATCCTCGATCGCGATCTCGTCGAGAAGACGCTGCGCGATCACGCGGCCGAGGGCGTCATCCACGTCGCCGGGTTCAAGTACGCGGGTGTCTCGGTGCAGCGCCCGCTGTACACCTACGCGCAGAACGTCGAGGGCACCCGCGTGATCCTCGAGGCGATGGATGCCGCGGGCGTCAGCAATATCGTGTTCTCCTCCTCGGCCGCGGTGTTCGGCACGCCCGATGTCGAGCTCGTCGTCGAAGACACCGCCAAGCGGCCCGCGAGCCCCTACGGCGAGTCCAAGCTCATCGGCGAGTGGATACTGCGCGACCAGGCCATCGCGACGGCCGAGTCCGCCGCACCCCTGCGGCACACCTCGCTGCGGTACTTCAACGTCGTCGGCTCGGCCGATCCGACCGTGTACGACGTGAGCCCCCACAATCTCTTCCCGATCGTGTTCGAGAAGCTGCTCGCGGGTGAGACCCCGCGGATCAACGGCGACGACTACGACACCCCCGACGGCACGAACGTGCGCGACTACGTGCACGTCGGCGACATCGCCGCAGCCCACGTCGAGGCCGCCAAGCGCCTGGCATCCGGCGAGCCGATCGAGGCCGCGTACAACCTCGGCTCGGGCGACGGCCTGTCGGTGAAGCAGATCATGGACGCCATGGTGCGCGTCACGGGTATCGACTTCGTCCCCGAGATCGGGCCCCGCCGCCCCGGCGACCCGGACCGCATCGTCGCCACCGGCGAGCTCGCCGCCCGCGACCTCGACTGGCAGATGCGCTACACGGTCGACGAGATGGTGCAGACCGGCTGGGAGGCCCGCCGCAACGCGGGCTGAGTCATGATCGTCCGCCCGGCTGTTCCCGCAGACGCGGACGGCGTCGCCGAGGTGCACGTCCGTTCGTGGCAGGCCGCATATCGCGACCTCATGCCGCAGGAGGTGCTCGACGGGCTGTCCGTCGAGCAGCGCGCGGAGGGGTGGCGCGGCATCCTCGGCGATATGTCGCGCGCCTCGCGGACGCTCGTCGCCGAGCACGAGGGGCGCATCGTCGGGTGGGCGAGCTTCGGCGCCGCGCGCGATGCGGATGCCCCGGGCACCGGCGAGCTGTGGGGCATCTACGCGCTGCCCGAGTCGTGGTCGTCAGGGATCGGACACGCGATGATCGCGGCCGTCGAACGCGAACTGATTGATGCCGGGCACGCCACCGCATACCTGTGGGTACTCGACGGCAACGAGCGGGCTGCCGCGTTCTACGAGCGCCACGGCTGGAACGCCGACGGCGGGGCCAAGGTCGAGGAACGACCAGGACTGGTGCTGCACGAGCGGCGGCACACGAGGGCGCTCACGGCCGCACCCACCGGCAGCGCGGACTGAGCTGTGCGCCTCGCTCGCAGATCTGCACTCATCTCGCAGGAACTCAGTAAATTCGTGCGAAGTTCGTGCATTTCTGCGAAGCACGCGCTCTTGATCGAAGGAGGCATCGCGTGACCGACTCCCCCGTCGTCGAGACGGCCTCGGGCCCGGTGCGCGGTTTCTGGCGCGACCACGGCACGCCGGACGCGTCGGCCGCGTTCCTCGGCATCCCGTTCGCGAAACCACCGACGGGGACGCTGCGGTTCGCGGCACCGGTTCCGCCCGAGCGCTGGACGGAGCCCCTGGATGCCACCGAGTACGGCGCCACGCCGCTGCGCATCACCGGCGTCGACAACCTCATCCCGGAGCCCGCGATCCCCGGCAAGAGCACGCTGAACGTCAACGTCTTCACACCTGCCCTCGACGGCGCCCTCCCCGTGCTGGTCTGGATCCACGGCGGCGGGTACACCGAGGGGTCGCCGGCGAGCCCCTGGTACGACGGGGCACGCTTCAACCGCGACGGCGTCGTGACCGTGACGATCTCGTACCGCATCGGCTTCGACGGTTTCGGGCACATCGAAGGGGCTCCGGCGAACCGTGGCGTGCTCGACTGGATCGCCGCGCTCGAGTGGGTGCAGCAGAACATCGCCGCCTTCGGCGGAGACCCGTCCCGCGTGACGATCGGCGGGCAGTCGGCCGGCGGCGGCGCGGTGCTCACGCTGCTCGGGATGCCGCAGACGCAGCACCTCTTCCACCGGGCGATGTCGTTCTCGGGCGCTCTCGCCGACGTGCCGCTCGCCACGGCGAAGGCCCGCGGCCGGCGGCTGGCCGATCTGGGCGGCGTCTCTGCGGACGTCGACGGGCTGCGCACGCTCACCGAGCGCCGCATCCGACAGCTGCAACCCCAAGCCGCCACGCCCCGCACCGGCATCGGCATGGTGCTGGATCTGCTGGAGGACGGGCTGCCGTGGGGGCCGATGATCGACGGCGAGCTGATCCGGCGCCCGGCCGTCGACTCGCTCGCCGAGGGCGTGGGCGCCGACAAGCCGCTGCTGATCGGTGCGGCCGACGACGAGTTCACGATGGTCGCCGAGCGCGAGGGTGCCAGGATCCGCTGGCTGCCGTCCTGGCTCCTGCTGCTGCCGTTCCTGCGACCATGGCGCGTCCGCCGCGCATACCTGGCCGCCAATCGCGCCCAGCGCCGCAAGGGCGGGGCGGCGATGATCGGCCGCTTCATCAGCGACCACGTGTTCCGCGCGCTCGTTCCGCGCGTCGCCGAGGCGCGCAGCAGACGCAGCGGCGGCGACGCGGATGCCGGCACCTGGGCATACCGGTTCTCGTGGGTGTCGCAGGCGTTGGGCTGGGCGTGCCACTGCCTCGATGTGCCGTTCTGGTTCGACGGGCTCGACCGCGAGAGGGTGGCGAACCTTGCAGGGGAGCACCCGCCGCAGGCCCTGGCGGATGAGATGCACGCCGCGGCCGTGGCGTTCATCGTCGGCGGAAACCCGGGTTGGCCTGCATGGTCGAGCGCTCCCGGCATCGCGCGGGTGTTCGGCGGCGACGGTGCGGACATCGCGGAGGATGCCTACGACAGCGTGCTCCCGCTCGTCTGACATCGTTTCGACTGCGCTCTGCTGGCGTCGCAGGACAGCTCGACGCCATCCGTGACCGGCACGCCCAGAGTCTCCCGCGTCCTGAACGAAGAGTTTCCCGCCTCCAATACCTCTCGGGCGCGGGAAACTCTTCTTTCAGCGGCGGATGCCGGGGGATGCGAGTGCTGTCCGACCAACCCGCCGCATCGGGCGGGCCTGCCCTCAAGGACCGGCGACCTCGGCGTGCGGCATCCGCTCGCGCATCACGCGGATGGCCTCCGGGTTGTCGTCCACGAGCACGGCATCGCGGCCGAGCGCGGATGCCACGGCCCCCGTCGTCCCTGAGCCGGCGAACAGGTCGAGCACCCGATCGCCAGGACGGCTGGATGCCTGGACGATCCGGCGCAGGATCCCCTCCGGCTTCTGCGTCGGGTAGCCGGTCTTCTCCCGACCCGTGGTCGGTACGATCGTGTGCCACCAGACATCCGTGGGGAGCTTGCCGCGCGCGGCCTTCTCGGGGGTGACCAGCCCCGGAGCCATGTATGGCTCGCGGTCCACGTCGTCCGAGTTGAACACGTGCCCTCCGGGCGTCTTCACGTACACGAGGATCGTGTCGTGCTTGGTCGGCCAACGCCGCCGCGACTTCGCGCCGTAGTCGTACGCCCAGATGAGCTCATTGAGGAAGGCGTCGCGCCCGAACACGGCATCGAGCATGACCTTGGCATAGTGCGCCTCGCGGTAGTCGAGGTGCAGGTAGAGCGTGCCGTCGTCCGCGAGCAGCCGCCAGGCCTCCTCGAGCCGCGGCATGAGGAAGTCGCCGTAATCGTCGAACCGGTCGTCGTACGTGCGCAGCATCCCGCGCACCCGCTCGTACTCGTGCCCGTGGAACCCGTGCCGGACCTCGCCGCCCGGCTCGTCATCCGCAGATTTCCGGCGGGCGGTGACGACCTGCCGCTCCTGCGCGCGGCCTGTGTTGAACGGCGGGTCGAGATAGATCAGCGTGAAGGATGCCGACGGCAGGGTGCGCGCGACATCGAGGTTGTCTCCCTCGATGATCCGGACGGCGCCGGTCCCTGACCCTTCGACGGACTCAGGGGTCGAAGGGTCGGCCGATGCTGCCTCACTCACGGCACACGGTGCAGCCACGCCTCGGTCGAGAACTTCGACTCGACGAGCGCCTCGGCATCCGCGTACTCGTCGGGCGTGATCGCGCCGTCCTCGGCATTCGTCAACGAACGGAAGGTGTCTGTGAAGCGATCGATGATCTCGGCGCGGCTGAGTCCGGTCTGCGTGCGCAGCGGGTCGACGCGCTTGGCGGCAGATGTCGTGCCCTTGTCGCTGAGCTTCTCGCGCCCGATGCGCAGCACCTCGGTCATGACCTGGCCGTCGATGTCGTACGAGATGGTCGCGTGGTGGAGCACGCCGCCGTTGGCGAGGCGCTTCTGCGCGGCGCCGCCGATCTTTCCCGTGGGGCTCGCGATGTCGTTGAGCGGCTGGTAGGTCGCATCGATTCCGAGCGAGCGCAGCGCCTGCAGCACCCAGTCGTCGAGGAAAGCGTACGAGTCCGCGAACGTCAGACCCTGCACGAGGGATGCCGGCACATACAGCGAGTACGTGATGATCTGACCCGCGGCCATCATCATCGCGCCTCCGCCGGAGATGCGGCGGACGACGTCGAAGCCGTGCTTCGCCGCGCCCTCGGGGTCGACCTCGTTGCGGTACGACTGGAACGAGCCGATGACGACGGCGGAATCGTCCCACTCCCAGATGCGCAGCGTCGGGCGCCGTCGCCCCTCGCCGACCCGCGAGGTGAGCACCTCGTCGAGCGCGAGATTCATCCGCGGCGAGACGGCTTTCTCGTGCACGATCTCCCAGTCGAAGTCGCGCCAGCCGGGAGCCGTGACGAGGGCACGGCGCACGGCGGCCCCGATGGATTCGGGGTTGAAGCCGAGCAGCTGGGCACCTGCGGGCAGGGCCGCCCGCACGGCGTCGGCGATGACCGTGGCGTCGGACTCCGCAGGCAGACCGTTGACGGCGGCATTGATGTCATCGAGAGCCGAGTCCGGCTCGAGGAAGAAGTCGCCGGCGAGCCGGAAGTCCGTCAGTCTGCCGTCAGCGACCTCGACGTCGACGACGACGAGCTTTCCACCGGGGACCTTGTACTCACCATGCACGAGACCAGCTTAACCACCCGCGGCGTCAGCGGCTCGGGATGTGCTTGTCGAGCCAGGCGAGCAGGTCGGCGCGGACCTCCTGCTGCTGCAGTTCATTGAAGATCTCGTGACGGGCATCCGGATACACGAGCGTCGTGACGTCGGTCAGACCCGAGCGCGAGCGGTACTCGTCCGCGAGCTTGTGCACGCTGTGCGGACCGCCGACCGGATCGTCGCGCCCCACCATGAGCAGCATCGGGATGTCGCGGCCGAGGTCCTTCGCCGGCCGTCCGTAGAGCTTGAACGCCTCGATCGGCCCGAACAGCTTCAGCAGCGGCACGTTGGTCGTCAACGGGTCGTCGTCGAACTCCTGCCAGACGGTCTTGTCGCGGCTGAGCCATTCGTACCCGGTGGCGTCCTTGCCCTCCCACTTGGCATTCAGCGGTGCAGCGTTCAGATCGCGGATCGTGCGCAGCGCCGAGCCGGAGAGCACGACGGCGTCCCAGGCTTCCGGATGCTCGTTCACGAGCATCTGCGCGAGGAACGACCCCCACGAGTGCCCGAGCAGCACGAGCGGAAGATCCGGATGCTCGTCCTTGATGATCCCGGTCAGCTGCCAGACGGCATCCTTCGCCGCACGCAGACCGCCCTTGCCGAGGTGCCCGAGCTTCGCAGGTCCTCCGTGCTGACGGATTCCGGTGCGCCCGTGCCCGCGGTGATCGTCGGCGTAGACGATGAATCCGGCCGCCGTGAGGGCGGCGATGAGCTTGCCGTACCGCCCCGCGTGCTCGCCGACGCCGTGCAGCAGTTGCACGACGCCTCGGGGCGCACCCTCGGCCGCGTGAACGTCGTAGACGATCGCGACGCCGTGCGCGTCGGTGAACTCCGAGGTCTGGGGCATGCGTCGAGTCTAGGGTCGCGGAGCCTCGCGCGTCAGAGGCCGAGGGCTTTCCGCACGGCGAATGCGGCGTCGCGGTCGGTGACGTCGTGCCCGCCCATGCTCGCGGCGACCGATCCGTCCGCGGGAGCGGCGATCGTGCGCTTGGCCGAGAAGTGCAGCGCGTCCACGCCGACGGCGGCGAGCGCCGGGGCGGATGCCGCATTCACGCCGCTGCCTGCCATGACCTCGATGCGCCCGGAAGCCGCATCCACCATCGCGCGCAGGGTGTCGATGGCGCTCTGCGCCGTGGATGCTCCACCGGAGCTGAGCACGCGGCGCAGACCCAGATCGATCGCCTGCTCGAGCGTCGCGACCGGGTCCGCGGTGACGTCGATCGCCCGATGCAGCGTGACCGATGCGGCGCCGGCGGCATCCCGCAGCCGTGCGAGCGCATCCGTGTCGAGCCCGCCGGGTCGAGATCCCCGACGACGACACCGGTCGCTCCCGCTGCGACGGCCCGTTCGACGTCGCGCACCGACACGGCGATCTCGTCGGCGTCGTAGCGGAATCCGCCCGCGCGCGGGCGGATGAGGACGTGGATCTCGGGTCCGCCCTCCCCCATTCTGCACCCCCGTTCCCCGAAAACTTAGTTAGACTACCTAAGTAATGACCCACGATGACGACCTCCTCCACGACACCGCCACCGATCTGCGCCTGGCGACGTTCCGGCTCGCACGACGGCTGCGCCGCGAGCGCGCCCGCGACGACGTCAGCGACGCGCACTTCGCCGTCCTCGCCAATCTGAAAGCGCACGGCCGCATGGCCATCGGCGAGCTCGCCCAGCGCGAGCGGGTGAGCGCTCCGAGCATGTCCAGCAGCGTCGACGCCCTCGCCGAGGCGGGCCTCGTTATCCGTGTGCCCTCCGAGGAGGATCGCCGCCGGGTCTACATCGAGATCACGGATGCCGGAATCGAGATCGTCACCGCGACCGTCCGCAAGCGCGACGCCGCCCTCGCCGACGCCCTCGCCGAGCTCGATTTCACGGCGAAGGAGCTGCGCACGCTGCGCGAAGCCTCGGCCTTGATGCGGAAGGTGGTCGAACGATGAGCGCCATGTTCCGCTCGTTCACGAACGTCAACTACCGCATCTGGTTCCTCGGCGCCCTCGTCTCCAACATCGGCGGATGGATGCAGGCGACGGCCCAGGACTGGGTCGTGCTCACCGAGCTCACCGACAACGACGCGACTGCGATGGGCGTGACCATGGCGCTGCAGTTCGGTCCGCCGCTCGTGCTCGTCAGCCTCACGGGCTGGGTCGCCGACCGGTTCGACCGCCGGCGCATCCTGCTGCTGACCCAGTCCGTGCTCATGCTGCTCGCGCTCGGCGTCGCCGCCCTGCTGCTGACCGGCGTCATGACGCTCCCGCTGATGTTCTGCTTCGCCCTCGCGTTCGGCATCACGAACGCGTTCGACGCCCCGGCGCGTCAGGCGTTCGTGTCCGACATGGTGACCCTCGAGGATGCCTCGAACGCCGTCGCCCTGAACTCGGCCTCCTTCAACATGGCACGCCTGATCGGACCGGCCGTCGGCGGCCTGCTCATCGTCGCGGTCGGCACCGGGTGGGTGTTCGTCGTCAACGCGGCCACGTTCCTGGCGATGCTCGTGGCGCTGATGCTGATCCGCCGCGGCGAGCTCATCCCCCGCGCGAAAAACAGCGGCCGCGGCGGTCTGGCCGAGGGCTTCCGGTACGTCTGGGCGCGCAGCGACCTCAAGGTCGTGTTCGTCATGGTATTCCTGATCGGCGCGTTCGGCATGAACTTCCCGATCTACGCGTCCACGATGGCGCTGGAGTTCGACCGAGAGGCCGACGGGTACGGCATCCTCAGTTCGATCCTCGCGATCGGCTCGCTGGCAGGAGCACTGCTCGCGGCCCGGCGCGATCGGGCGCGCGTGCGCGTGCTGATCGTCGCGGCGGGGCTCTTCGGCGCGGCATCCATCGTCTCGTCGGCCATGCCGACGTACGGGACGTACGCCGCCGTCCTCGTCGTCGTCGGGTTCTCGACCGTCACCATGCTGACCACCGCGAACGGGTACGTGCAGACGACGACCGACCCGGCGCTGCGCGGGCGCGTGCTCGCCCTGTACATGGCCGTCGTGATGGGCTCGACCCCGATCGGAGCCCCCATCGCCGGATGGATCACGGATGCCGCAGGTCCGCGTGCGGCCATCATCTTCGGCGGCGTCGCCGGGCTCGTCGCCGCGGGCGTCGGACTGACGTGGATCATCGCCTCAGGACGGCTGCGCCGCGAGACCGGCGCGCGGTTCCGCCTGACGCTCGACGAGACCCGGCCGATCACGATCGCGCCGGTGGATCCGGTGGAGTTCAGCGACGAGGTCGCAGCGGCGACGACCCCGATCCGCACGGAACGCGCCGACTGATCCTGCGGGTCCGGGGGCTTCTCGGTACCGTGTAGCCATGAGCTCTTCGGGGGAAGCACAGAACCGGGATGCCGCGGCATCCACCGTCTCGGATGCGACGGATGCTGCGGCACCGCCCCACCGGTCTCTGCCTCCCGTGCAGCGCTGGGTGTTCTGGCCCGCGGCGGTGATCGTCATCGCCTTCGTCGCGTTCACGCTCATCGTCCCCGGCGTCGCCGAGAGCCTGTTCACGACCATCCAGACGAGCATCGTCAACGCGTTCAACTGGTACTACGTGCTGATCGCCGCAGTGTTCGTCGCGTTCAGCCTGTTCCTCGGGTTCAGCAAGTACGGCGACATCAAGCTCGGCAAGGACGACGACGAGCCCGAGTTCTCGCTGATGAGCTGGTTCTCGCTGCTGTTCGCCGCCGGCATGGGCATCGGACTCGTCTTCTACGGCGTCTCGGAGCCCCTGACCCATTTCGTCGACCCGCGGCCCGGCGTGACCGGCACCCCTGAGCAGCTCGCGCAGGCGGCCCTCGGGCAGACCTACCTGCACTGGGGCGTGCACGCCTGGTCGATCTACGTCGTCGTCGGTCTGGCCCTCGCCTACGCGATCCACCGCCGGCGCCGTCCGATCTCGATCCGATGGACGCTCGAGCCGCTGCTCGGCAAGCGCGTGGAAGGCGGCTGGGGGCACGTGATCGACGTCATCGCGCTCGTCGGCACCCTGTTCGGCGTGGCCACCTCGCTCGGCCTCGGCGTGCTGCAGATCAGCGCGGGCCTCGACGTCGCCGGCATCGCCGATCCCGATGAGACGACGCAGATCGTCATCATCCTCATCATCTCGGTGTTCGTGCTCGCCTCCGTGCTCTCGGGAGTCACGAAGGGCATGAAGTGGCTGTCGAACATCAACCTGATCATGGCCGGCATCCTCGTGCTGTACCTGCTGGTGGTCGGCCCGAGCGAGTTCCTGCTGCGCGACTTCGTGCAGTCGATGGGTTACTACATCCAGAACTTCATCGGGCTCTCGTTCAACGTCAGCGCCTTCCAGGGCGAGGCAGGCGAGGCCTGGCAGGCGAGCTGGACCTCGTTCTACTGGGGATGGTGGATGTCGTGGGCGCCGTTCGTCGGCATCTTCATCGCCCGCATCTCGAAGGGGCGCACGGTCCGCCAGTTCGTCGCAGGCGTCATCCTCGTGCCGACCGTGATCGGCATCCTCTGGTTCGCGGTCATGGGCGGGTCCGCCCTGGCGATGGAGCTGGAGAACCCGGGCATCCTCCGCAACAGCGAAGGCGGGGTCGACCTGCAGGGCGCGCTGTTCGAGATGCTCCAGCACGTGCCGGGAAGCAGCATCGTCAGCATCGGCGTGCTGCTGCTGATCGCGATCTTCTTCATCACCTCGGCGGACTCCGGGGCCCTCGTGATGGGCATGATCGCCACGGGCGGGCAGCAGAACCCGAAGCGCTGGATCCGCACGTTCTTCGTCGCCGTCACCGCGGCGCTCGCGATCGCGCTGCTGCTGGCCGGCGGGCTTACGGCCCTGCAGACGGCCGCTATCACGATCGCCCTGCCGTTCAGCGTGGTCATGCTGCTGATCTGCTGGTCGACGATCGTCGCGTTCACGCGCGAACGTCGTGCGTACGCGCGAGCAGAACGCGCACAGCTCATCGACAAGATCGGCGACTACTACGGCCTCGAGGTCGAGTCGCGCGATGAGCGCGGGATCATCGGTGCGCAGCCGCGCTGGCTGCGCCAGCTGCAGAAGCGGCTGGGCATGCCGGTGTCGCCCGCGACGCCCATCCGCATTCCGCAGGCGATCCTCGATGCGGAGCGCAGCGCGGACTCGGGACCTGCCACCCTCGACGTCGACGATCTGGTGTCGTCGGACGAACTGTCCGGGTACGACGACCACGACGTCCCCTCCCGCGGCGACGACGAGGCCCCGCCGGTGAGGTAGCCCTCTCGGCGCTCAAGTAACGCAAATGACCCCATCCGGGCAGCGGATGGGGTCATTTGCGTTACTTGAAAGTGGGTCAGCCCTCGAGGACCACGCGCAGCTGCTCGAGCGCCCAGTCGATCTCGGTCGCGCGGATGACCAGCGGCGGCGCGATGCGGATCGTCTGGCCGTGCGTGTCCTTGACAAGCACGCCGCGCTCCATGAGCTTCTCGCTGATCTCGCGTCCGGTGCCGCGTGCCGGGTCGATGTCGACACCGGCCCACAGGCCCGCGACGCGGATGCCGGTGACGCCGTCGCCCATGAGCTTCTCGAGCCCTGCGCGCAGGTGCTCCCCGAGCTGGCGGGCCCGATCCTGGAACTCGCCGGTCTCGAGCATCTCGACCACACGGAGTCCGACCGCGGCGGCGAGCGGGTTGCCGCCGAACGTCGAGCCGTGCTCGCCGGGGCGGATGACACCGAGGACGTCGCGGTTCCCCACGACGGCGGAGACGGGCAGGATGCCGCCGCCGAGAGCCTTGCCGAGCAGGTACAGGTCCGGGACGACGCCCTCGCGGTCGCAGGCGAACGTCTCGCCGACGCGGCCGAGGCCCGCCTGGATCTCGTCGGCGATGAACAGCACGTTCTTCTCGTCGCAGATCTCGCGGATGCGCTTCAGGTAGCCCTCCGGCGGGATGATGACGCCGGCCTCGCCCTGGATGGGCTCGACGAGGACCGCTGCGGTCTCGTCGGTGATGGCGGCGGCGATGGCATCCGCATCCCCGTAGGGCACGGCGTCGAAGCCGGGCGTGAACGGGCCGAACCCGTCGCGCGCGGTGTCGTCGTCGCTGAAGCTGACGATGGTCGTCGTGCGGCCGTGGAAGTTGCCGGCGGCGACGACGATGCGCGCCTTGCCCGCGGGGATGCCCTTGACGCGGTAGCCCCAGGCGCGAGCGACCTTGATGCCCGTCTCGACGGCCTCGGCGCCGGTGTTCATCGGCAGCACGAGCTCCTTGCCGCACAGGCGCGCGAGCGCCTCGGCGAACGGCTCGAGCCGGTCGTTCATGAACGCCCGGCTGGTGAGAGTCACGCGTCCGAGCTGCTGTACGGTCGCCTCGACGAGCGAGGGATGCCGGTGCCCGAAGTTCACCGCCGAGTAGGCGGCGAGCAGGTCGAGGTAGCGCTTGCCGTCGACGTCCGTGACCCACACGCCCTCACCGGAGGAGATGGTGACGGGCAGCGGGTGGTAGTTCTCCGCGACGTGCGCCTCGACGGCCACGTGCGTCTCCGCCGTGGTCACTTCGCACCGCTCTCGCTCAGTGCACCGCGCAGTTCGAGCGTGCAGCACTTGATGCCGCCGCCGCCGAGCAGGAGCTCGGACAGGTCGACGGTGATGGGGTTGTAGCCGCGCTCGCGCAGCTGCTTCTCGAACCCCGTGGCGCGCGGCGAGATGATGACGTTGTAGCCGTCGCTGGCGGAGTTCAGGCCGAACACTGCGCCGTCCTCATCCGAGACGAGGATGGCGTCGGGGAAGCGCTCTTCCAGGATCGCGCGGCTCGCGTCGTCGAACGCGCCGGGCAGGTAGGCGATGTTGGCCTTCTCGGGCCCGCCGTTCTCTGCGCCGATGACCGGGTCGAGCACGGTGAGTGCGGTGTCGAGGTGGTAGAAGCGCGGGTCGATGAGTGTGAGGGTGACGACCTCGCGGCCGAACACCTCGGCGACCTCGCGGTGGCTGTCACCGGCCGACCGGAAGCCGGTGCCGGCGAGGATCGTGTCGCCGGCGAGCAGGAAGTCGCCTTCGCCCTCGTTGACCTCTTCGGGCTCCACGGTGTCGAAGCCGTTGGCGCGGAACCACTCGGCGAACGCGGGCGCCTCGCCGGCACGCTGCTCGAAGTAGAACTTCGGCACGTACGCGCGGTTGTCGATCAGGAATCCGCCGTTGGCGGTGTAGACCATGTCGGGGTATCCGGCGAGCGGCTCGATGAGCTCGACCTCGTGGCCGAGTTCGAGGTACAGGTCGTACAGCTTCTGCCACTGCGCAATGGCCTTGGCCGTGTCGGTGGGCTTGGCGGGCTCCATCCACGGGTTGATCTTGTAGCTGACCGTGAAGTGCTCCGGGCGGCACATCAGGTAGCGGCGATGCTGCGCGGTACGGGTCGCAGCTGCGGAAAGCGTGGTCTCAGGCGTCGACATGGTGCTCCTTGGAAGGGGGGACGCGGCGGACGCTGTCCAGGGGCCCGGCGGAAGTTCGACCCGTACTCGGGGAAGATGCGCTCAGGGCACGCCAGTTCATATTCTGGCATCCGCCCCTGAGCATCCGCCACCGCCGCGACGGAACTCACTCCCGCCCGAGCACCACGACCTTGCCCACCGTGCGACCCGATTCCAGGCGCTCCAGACCCGAAACCGCGGCATCCCAGGGCAGAACCCGCTCGATGACCGGGGTGCTGCGGCCGTCCGCGGCGAGCGCGACGAGCTGCGCGTTGACCTCGCGCTTCGCCACGGCCATGACCATGCGGATGCGCCGGCGAGAGCCGATCGAGAGGAGCATCGCCCGTAGCATCCGCGGGATGGGGCCGAGCACGCGCCCGCCCTCCCCGCCGACCATCGCGATGGTGCCGGTCGGGGTGAGGAGCCTGCGCAGGCGGCGCAGCGGCAGGTCGCCTGCGATATCGATGATCGCGTCGAAGGATGCCGGGATGCTCGACGCATCCGTCTCGCGCAGCCAGGCGGGCATGGTGACCGGGATCGCGATGTTCATGCGTCAGTCCTCCGGGTACTGGAAGAGATCGTCGATGCCGACCTCGAAGGCTCGGGCGATCTGGAAGGCGAGTTCGAGCGTGGGCGAGTACTTGCCCTGCTCGATGGCGATCAGCGTCTGCCTGGTGACGCCGATGCGGCCGGCGAGGTCGGCCTGCGTGATGCCGGCCTCCTCGCGGCGCGAGCGGATGCTGTTGGTGACGAGCGTGGGCCTGACCATCAGACGAGTCCGCGGCGGTAGGCGATGACGCGGGCGACGCCGCCGGTGAAGGCCGCCACCGCGACGCCGAGGAACATGGTGTTCGCAATCCAGAAGACGTCGGCGCCGACGGCGCACAGCGCGATCACGCCGAGCCCGGCGATCGTGAAGAACGAAGACTCCACGCGTCCGCCCAGGCGACTGATGTCGCGGTCGCGGATGTCACCGGTCATCGCGCCATCACGATCGCGGATGCCGGCCACGATCCCCCAGAGGATCGTGATGAGGATGCCGCCGCAGCAGCAGCCATGTCAAGAATCTTTTACATCGTGCGTCAGATGATGTCGGCGCTCCAGTCGTCCGGATTGCCGAAGCGATGCGCGGTGATGGCGATGGCCTGCTCGTGCACGAACGGCAGCAGTTCGATCCGGCCGGCCGACGTGACCTCGCCGTCGTACACCGCGAGATCGGGATCGCCGCCCGTGGCGGTCGCGAGCGCGCGATGCAGAGCCGCCACGGCATCCCGCGGGCCCACCAGGCGCACGCGGGACGCCCGCGGCGGAGCATCCGCCTCGAGGATCTCGTTCTCGGGCTCGGCTGCCATCCTCGCGATCCATTCGTCGTCGCTCTCGACCGCGACGGCGACGCGCAGCTCCGACAACGTGCGGCGCACCTCGGCGGGCAGGCCCACCGGCGTCGAGAGGAAGAACCTCGAACCGGTGCGGATGCCGGCGACGACCACGCGCAGCAGCTCGTGCCATCCGGCGCCCCCGACCGCCCGGATCATGACCGGCAGCGGCCGGTAGCGGAACAGGTTCCGCTCCACGACCAGCCCGGAGACATCGCGCACCCGGCCGAATTCGCGATCCCAGGCGAGGGCGTCGGACAGCGCCGCGCGCCGCAACCACTCGAAGCTCTCGAAGTCCAGGGATGGCTGGGCCGCCTCGATGAGATCCGTGATCCGCGAGTCGAGTCCTCGCAGGTGCAGCGTGCTGGATGTCGCACCACGGCTGCTCGCCCGCCAGGTGCCGAGCCCGATCAGGTAGTTCGGCCCTCCCGCCTTCGCACCGGGCCCGACGGACGAGCGCTTCCAGCCGCCGAAGGGCTGACGCTGAACGATGGCGCCGGTGATGCCCCGGTTGACGTACAGGTTTCCGGCCTGCACGCGGTCGAGCCAAGTGGCGAGGTCCTGCGGGTCCTGCGTGTGCAGGCCGGCGGTCAGCCCGTAGTCGACGGCGTTCTGGATTTCGACGGCCCGCTCCAGGCTCGAAGCGTGCATGATGCCGAGCACAGGGCCGAAGAACTCCTCGAGATGGAAGCGCGATCCGGGCTGCACGCCGACGCGCACGCCAGGTCGCCACAGCCGTCCGGTCTCATCGCCGACGACAGGCTCCGGCTCGACGAGCCACTGCTCGTCTCCTTCGAGCTCGGTGAGGGCCCAGGCGAGCTTGCCCTGCGGCTTCTCGATCACCGGGCCCACCTCGCTCAGGGCATCCGCCGGCCAGCCGACGTGCAGCGAACGGACGGCATCCACCAGCTGCCGCGCGAAGCGCTTGGATCGCCCGACCGGGCCGACGAGGATCGCCAGCGATGCGGCCGAGCACTTCTGACCGGCATGGCCGAAGGCGCTCTTGACGAGATCGGCAACGGCGAGATCCAGATCGGCGGACGGCGTGATGACGATCGCGTTCTTGCCGCTGGTCTCGGCGAGCAGCGGAAGGTCCGGACGCCACGACCGGAACAGAGCCGCGGTGTCCCATGACCCGGTGAGGATGACGCGATCGACGGCCTCGTGCGAGATCAGCTGCTGCCCGAGATCGCCCTCTGCGATGTCGACGAGAGCGAGCACGTCGCGCGGGATACCGGCTTCCCACAGAGCCTCGGCGATCACCGCCGCGCAGCGCCGCGCCTGCGGTGCCGGCTTGAACACGACGCCGGATCCTGCGGCGAGCGCCGCGAGCACGCCGCCGGCGGGGATCGCCAACGGGAAGTTCCACGGCGGGGTGACCACCGTGAGGCGTGCCGGCTCGAACGCGGCGCCGGACACGGCATCCAGTTCGCGCGCCTTCGCGGCGTAGTAGCGCGCGAAGTCGACGGCCTCGCTCACCTCGATGTCGGCCTCGGCGAGCACCTTGCCCGTCTCGGAGGCGGCGACCTCGATGAGTTTGGCGCGACGCGACTCGAGGGCGGCGGCGGCGCGCAGCAGCGTCTCGGCGCGCTCGGCAGCCGGCCTGGCGCCCCACGCGGGCGCGGCGGCGGTCACCTTCTGGATGACTTCGTCTAGCAGCCCCTCGTCATCGACGAGCGCGGCGCGCAGAGTGTCGTCGCCCACCGTCGATGTCTCGATGTTCGCCCGGATGCCGCGCGCCCACTCGCGGTTCGCCGGCAGAGCGGGATCGCTGTCCGGAGCGTTGTGGAAGCCCGGCGCCCCGGCGGATTCCGCCTCGATCTCGCGCGGCGCGTAGACGGCGGTCTCGGTGAACGCGTCGCCGCCGGAGCTCGAACCGGAACCGCGCGCGATGCCGAGCACGGCCTTGGTCAGGTCGCCGTCGTCGACGGTCGTCGGAGCCGACGGACGCAAAGACTCGTGGACGGGCGTCTGCCGGTTCTGCGTGCGGAACGGCGCCGTGCGGAGCGTCGGGTCATCCGCGCGCTCCAGAGCCCGCAGGAACCGGTCGCGCTCGCGCGCGAACAGGCTCTCGTCGTCGTGCAGGTGGAACGCGGCCGAGAGGAAGTTGTCGTTCTCGGCGTTCTCCTCCAGCCGGCGCACGAGATAGCTGATGGCGACGTCGAACTCCGCGGGCTTCACGACCGGAACGTAGAGCAGCACATGTCCGACCTCGCGCGAGACGGCCTGCACCTGGCCCTGCGCCATGCCCAGCAGCATCTCGAACTCGATGCGCCCGCGCACCCCGCGCTCCCCCGCGAGCAACCAGGCGTACGCGATGCCGAACAGGTTGTGTCCGGCGATGCCCAGCCGCACGGCCTCGACGTTCTCGGGGCGCAGGGCTTCATCGAGAACCCGGATGTAGTTGGCGTCGCTGTCGAGCTTGGTGTCGTAGGTGGCCAGCGGCCATCCGTGCATCGTGGCATCCACGCGTTCCATCGGCAGATTCGCGCCCTTGACGAGGCGGACCTTGATGGCTGCTCCGCCGTGCGCGATGCGATCCCTGGACCATGCTGCGAGCTCGCGATAGGCGCCGAGAGCATCGGGCAGGTACGCCTGCAGCACGATGCCCGCCTCGAGCAGCTGCAGCCGCGGGTCCTCGAGGATGCGCGTGAACACCGCGATCGTCAGGTCGAGGTCGTGGTACTCCTCCATGTCGAGGTTGATGAACGTCGCGGTCTTCGCCGCGGTGATGTAGAGCGGGGTGAGCCGTTCGACGACGCGGTCGACGATCTCGTCGAAGGCCCACATCGAGACGTGGCTGATGACGGACGAGACCTTGACCGAGACGTAGTCCACGTCGTCGCGACGGATGAGCTCGTGGATGCCGTCGAGCCGGCGCCTCGCCTCCTCTTCCCCGAGCACGGCCTCGCCGAGCAGGTTGAGGTTCAGGCGGGCGCCGCTCTCGCGCAGCTTCTCGATCGCCGCGCCGAGTTTGGCCGGCCGCGCATCGACGACGAGATGACCGACCATCTCGCGGAGCACCCGGCGGGCGATGGGCACGACCGGCGAGGGCAGCGCCGGTGCCACCGCCCCGCCCACGCGCACCGCGCCGCGCAGGTACCAGGGCAGGAACTCGGGGACGATCGGGGCGATCCTCTGCAGCTGCGCCGCCGCGGCCGACAGGCTCTCCGGTCGCATCACGCCGTCGACGAACCCGAGGGTGAACGGGAGGCCGTTGTCGTCCTGCAGGACGGCGGCGAGCCGGCCCGCCGCGGGGTCGACCTCGGCTTCGGATGCTTCGAAGATCCACCGCTGCGCGAGCTCGACGGCGCGGTCGGCGAGAGACGCCGTGTGATCGGGCGACACTGACATGTGATCAGCCTAGATCGCGGGCAGTCAGCGGGGCGGCGACACTCTATGCTGTTGCCGTGACGGAGCTCACCGGCTCGCCACCGTCGAAGATCGACGTCGCGATGATGCCGCTGCGCACCTCCAGAGCGCGCAGCGAGTAGGCCCGGACGTCCTCGCTGAGCAGCCCCTGCGCCCAGTACACCGCGAAGAACGGCAGAATGCCGGCGAGCAGAGCGGTCAGGAACGTGCGGCGCCGTTCTGCCACGGGCTCGGGCAGCGGCGCGACCTCCTGCAGATTGCGCAGTCCGTCTCGCAGCACGAGGAACATCGCCACGAGGCTCACGAGGCGGGCGAGGATCGCGATCGGCAGCACGAGGAAGCCGGGGGTCGCCGATGAGGCCCCGATGAAACCGGCGACCTGGGTGATGACATAGTGCACCAGGATGCCGGCGAGGTACCACGCCATGAGCGCAGGCCAGTGCCGCCACAGCACGCGCCCCGCAGTCGTCAGTATCGGCAGCACACGCTCAGGATACGGCCAACGGCAACCACATGAAGATGAGGAACAGCATCATCAGTCCGATGAGCACGGCGAGCCCCGACAGGACGAGCCCGGCGACGCCGAATCCCTTGCCGCGCTGGCCGCGCAGCGCCAGGATGCCGAGCACGACGCCGCCGACGCCGAGGATGAGGCCTGCGAAGGGCACCCAGCCGAGGACGAACGCGGCGATCCCGACGATGAGCGCGGCGATCGCCATGCCGCCGGGTCCGTTGCTCGCGGTGATCGGTGCGGGCGGGTACGGCGACGGCCCGGTGTAGCCGGGGTACTGCTCGTGCATGCTGCCGGGCGCGCCTGCCATGTTCGCCGGGCCGGTGGCACCCGGATAGGCGACGGGGGCGATGGGGTCGGGGTAGTCGGGTGTTCCGTACTTCTCGGGGTCGGAGTTCATGCGCTCGTCAGACATCCTGTGCTCCCTCATCGCCTGCCTGTGCGCTCGACACTAATAGGTCGGCGGCCGGGTCACCAGGTTCCGGGGCTCACTTCCACACGCTGGGGGCCTCGGCCCTCGTCGGCGGGAGCGCTGTGGCGTCGGCCCAGTCGTGGATCCACGGCTCGATCTCGGGGACGCCCTCCGGGCGGCCGACCGCCGCGAACAGCTCTTCGTGCGACAGGGTGCCGCCGCTCCGCTTGAGCATGCGGCTGCGGATGATCGCCCGCGCGTAGACCTCGCCGTCGACGACCGCCCGGTGCTCCAGGTAGATGGCTTTGTCGTCGTGACCGATCATGCGGGACTCGACGTCGAACGGCTGCCAGAGCTCGAGCGACTTGCGGAACGTGATCGTCTCGGACGAGACGACCGCGTACCAGTCGTTGCGCTTCATCACGTCCAGCATCCCGGTGCGCACGAGCAGATCCCAGCGGCCGAGGTCGAAGAGCGACAGGTAGCGGCCGTTGTTCATGTGCCGGAGGATGTCGATGTCGGTGGGCAGCGTCGTCACGCGGATGCGGCCGATCTCCGCCGGAGCGAGGCGTCCCTCACGTCGGACTCGGCGGCGCGCTCGCCACATCACCAGAAGGGTTCGCCAGATCACGTTCACGATGTCTGATGGTAGCCACAGGCGCACGATGCACTGAGACGTTTGTGGAGTTCCCACAGTCGCGTCGGCCGATTCCCCGTTCACCCGCTCTCGATTTCCCGTTAGCAGAGGGCGCGCGTAGAGTCGCGGCATGAGCGCCGAAGCCCAGCCTGAAGTCATTGTCCGTCCGGTCCGTGATGTGGATGCGGAGGCCCTGGGGCGCGTGCACGCCAAGTGCTGGCACGAGACCTACGACCACCTGATCAGCAAGGCTGCGCTCGAGCGCGTCTCCCCTCGCCGCATGGCCGAGCTCTGGACGCACTGGGCCTCGCAGGGTGACGACTTCACGATGCGCGCCGCACTCGTCGACGGCGAGATCGTCGGATTCGTCGGCTCGGGTCCTGCCCGCGACAAGGATGCTCCCGCGTTCCGCGAGCTGTACTTCATCTACCTGCTCGACGAGTGGCACTCCACCGGTCTCGGCCAGAAGCTGTTCGATGCTGCTGTCGAGCAGGACCAGCCGCTGTACCTGTGGGTCGCCGAGGACAACCCGCGCGCCCACCGCTTCTATGAGCGCAACGGGTTCCACCTCGACGGCGCGACGCACACCGAGCCTTTCCTCGGCGAGACGCTGACCGAAGTCCGCTTCGTCCGCCCCTGACGCCTCGACAGACCCCGTCTTCGCGACGAGACCCCGTCCTGCTGACGTCGGCAGGGCGGGGTCTCGTCGATAACGCGGGGTCTGTGCGCGGTCAGCGACTGCTGACGTTGCCGAAGAGTTTCGCGATGGGGGCGAGCACGAGAGGTCTGGCGGCGACCCAGGCTGCGGCGATGACGACGAGGGATGCCACGAAGAACCAGAACCCGGTCCAGTTGTCGGCGTAGGCGTTCGGGTCTGTCGAGCCCTGCGCGGCGTACATGTGGTTGAGGTTCCGCAGCGCTCCGGTGGCGAACACGAGGAATACGTGGATCGCGATGAACACGACGAAGTAGAGCATGACCGGGAAGTGCACGGCGCGCGCCCACTCGATCGGGTAGGCCTTGCTGAGCTTCTCGGCGTTCTTGGGCCACATGCCGCTCATCCGGAATCCGGTGACGGCGGCGAGGGGCGCCGCGATGAAGATCGTCGTGCCGTAGGCGAGCTGCTGCAGGGAGTTGTAGTTGACCCAGCCGTTCTCGGTGGGCCAGTCCAGCGACACGTACTGCAGTGCGGCGGAGATCGCGTTGGGGATGACCTCCCAGCTGGTGGGGATCACCCGCATCCACTGCCCGGACACGAACAGCAGGATCACGAACACGATGCCGTTGACGAGCCAGAGGATGTCGAGGGCCTGGTGGAACCAGATCGTCAGGCTGACCTTGCCCTTGGGGTTGTTCTTAGGCGTCCAGAACGCGGTGGGCCGCTTCTCGTTTCGGATGCGCAGACCCGACCGAATGATCAGCACCATGAGGAACACGTTGAGGAAGTGCTGCCAGCCCAGCCAGCCGGGGAACCCGACCGGGGCTCCCTCGGGCAGGTGGTACTCGCCGGGGAACGTCGCGACGAAGTCCTGCAGGGCGCCGAAGCTCAGCAGCCAGCGGACGAGCAGCACGGCCATCGCCGCGGCGCCCAGGAGCGCGGCCCCGCCGACGATGACGGCGCCCGCCCACTGGGCCCTGGTGAACGGTCCGACGCGCTCGGGCTCCGGCTTCGGCGCCGGGCGCTCGAACGCGGTCGCGCCGGGGAACACGGTCTGCTGGAACGGCAACGGGGTGCTCACGTCGACCGTCGAGACAGCGGTGGATGCCGGGATGTCGGATGCCTCGATGAGGTCAGAGTCGATCCCTGAGCCTTTCGAGTCGATCCCTGAGCCTGTCGAAGGGTCGACGGTCTTGACTGCGACAGTTGCAGCGGTCCCTTCCGGCGGCCACGGCTCCCCACCGGGCGTGCGCGGCAGACCGCGGCGCAGGGATTCGCCAGATGCTGCGGGGGCGGAAGCGATTTCGGCTCGCTCCACTCGCGGGGCGACACGCGCAGGACTCTCCTCGGGAACGGAGTCGATCCCTGAGCCTGTCGAAGGGTCGACGGTTGCAGCGGCACCAGCCGGAGGCCACGGCCCTCCGCCGGGAGTGCGCGGAAGCCCCCGCCGCAGAGTCACGTCTCCGGCGGGCTGAGCCTGCGGGTCGTTGAGCGGAGCAGCCGCAGGCTGCGCAGACGACCCTTCGACGGACTCAGGGACCGGCTGAGCGACCGTCAGGGAATCGAAGCCTTCTCCCGCCGAAGGAGCCTCAGCCGGAACATCCGCGGCATCCGCCACCGGGGCATCCCCGGCCGGGGGCCAGGGGTCGCCCCCTGCGACGCGCGGCAGACCGCGCCGGAGCATCCGCGTCGCCATGGTTACTTCTTCCGCGCTTCGAGCGCCTCGACGACCTGCGGAACGATGGTGAACAGGTCGCCGACGATGCCGAAGTCGGCGATGTCGAAGATCGGGGCCTCACCGTCTTTGTTGATCGCGACGATCGTCTTCGCGGTCTGCATTCCGGCACGGTGCTGGATCGCACCCGAGATGCCGACCGCGACATACAGTTGCGGCGACACCGAGACACCGGTCTGACCGACCTGGTGCGCGTAGGGGATGTACCCGGCGTCCACGGCTGCGCGCGATGCGCCGATCGCGGCGCCGAGTGCGTCGGCGAGCTGCTCGACGAGCACGAACTGCTCCTTCGAGCCCAGCCCGCGGCCGCCCGAGACGACCTTCGCCGCTCCGCGCAGCTCGGGACGAGAGGACTCGACCTCGACGACTTCGACCGCACCGGCCTTCGCCGCAACGGCACCGGATGCGGCCACCTCGAGCGCCTCGACAGTCGGCGACGCGACAGCTTCCGCACGGTGGTCGACCGCCCCCTGACGGATCGTGATGACAGGCGCGCCGAACGTCGGCGCGGAATCCGTGAGATACGCCCCGCCGTACACGGAGTGGTGCGCGACGATGCCCTCGTCGTCACGCGAGACGCCGATCGCGTCGACCGAGACGGCGAGCTTCTCGCGCACGGCGAGGCGGCCGGCGACATCGCGGCCGGTGATCGAGTTCGAGATCAGCACGGCGTCGGGCTGCACCTGCTTGTAAGCGGCCTGAACCGCGTCGACCAGCGGGACCGTGAGCGCCTCAGCGTCCACGGATGCCGTCAGCACGACGGATGCACCGGCGGCAGCCGCGGCATCCACCGCCGCCTGCGAACCACCGGGAACGAGCGCGACCGGTGAACCGATCTGGGACGCGGCGCCGATCAGCGCCGCCGTCGATGACGCGGCATCGCCTGCGGGGGTCACGTCGACGAGGACGAGAATCGAATCTGCGGGGTACGACATGCTCACACCAGCCTGTTCTGCACGAGGAACTCCACCAGCTGTGCGCCGGCATCGCCCTCATCGGTGATCTTCACGCCCGCCGCGCGCGGGGGCTTCTCGGACACTGTCGTCATGATCGTGCGGGGCGCTGCGGCCGGGTCGGCCGAGACGCCCAGATCGGCGAGCGACAGCACCTCCAGCGGCTTCTTCTTGGCCGCCATGATGCCCTTGAAGTTCGGGAAACGCGCATCCGGCAGAGCCTCGGTGATCGAGATGACCGCCGGGAACGGCACCGAAACCGACTGGTTGCCGTCGTCCGCGGCGCGCGTTCCGGAAACGCCGTCGGAGGTTATCTCGACCGCGTTCAGCGCCGTCGCCTGCGCGAAACCGAGATGTTCGGCGAGCATCGCCGGGATCATGCCGCCCGAGCCATCCGTCGACAGGTTGCCCGTGATGACGAGGTCGGGCTCGGCACGGCGGATCGCAGCAGCCAGAACCTCGGCGGTGAGTCCGAGGTCGGCGCCGGTGAGCTCCGCATCCACGACATGCACCGCCGACGCCGCACCGATCGCGAGCGCACGACGGATGGATGCCGTCGACGACTCCGGAGCCATCGCGAGCGCCACGACCTCGGTGCCATCGTTCTTGTCGGCGTAGCTCAACGCGACCTCGAGCGCACGCTCGGTGATCTCATCCAGGACGACATCCCCGGCCGCACGATCGGCCAATCCGGTCTCCAGATTCAGCTTGCGGTCGCCGTAGGTGTCAGGCACCTCTTTGACCAAGACGAAGATCTTCATCGAATGCTCCTCACGACTGAGTCGAGTCTAACCGCGGAAAGGTGTGGAATCGAGTGTCATAAACCATGATACTCAGATTCATAAAGAGGCTCTCAGTGGAGGCTGTGCGCACCCGATACCGTAGACCTATGGCCCGTCCCCGTCCGCTACCGATCGATCCGCTCGCCGAGGCGAAGCGGCAGTGGCTCGCGCACGGGTGGACGGATGCCGCCGACGGCATGACCGCCGTCATCTCGGTGATGCGGGCGCAGCAGCTGCTGCTGGCGCGGGTGGATGCCGCGCTCAAGCCGTTCCGCCTGTCGTTCGCCAGGTACGAGGTGCTGCGGCTGCTGGCATTCAGCCGCGCCGGGCGCCTTCCGCTGTCGAGCGTCGTCGCGCGCCTCCAGGTGCATGCGACGACCGTCACGAGCACAGCGGAGCGTCTGGTGCGCGACGAGCTCGTCGTGCGCGAGCCGCATCCGCACGACGGCCGCGCTGCGATGCTCGCGCTGACCGAGGCCGGACGGGATCTCGTCGAGCGGGCGACCGCGGCGCTGAACAGCCAGGTCTTCGCCAATCCGGGGCTGAGCGACGAGGACACCGCCGACCTCACGGCCATCGTCGCCCGTCTCCGCCGGAACGCGGGCGACTTCACGGATCCGCGACCGCAGCCCGATCCCCTCTGACCCCCGCTGCGCACCGTCCGTCCAGCGTGAGTTCGCGGGCCGGTACCCCGACCCCGCCGTTTCGCGAGTGAGTCCGCGCCCAGATGGCCGGCGATTCGCACGGCTGGAGGAGCATCCCCCGATCGCCAGCCATGCGTCCAACGGCCAGCCGTTTGCGCGTGCAGCGCCTGGCCACGGCATGCCCGCGGCACGCGCGCGCAGGGCACGCGCCGGCGACCCTAGCTGTTCGTGAAGTTCGGCGCCCGCTTCTCGCGGAAGGCGGACATGCCCTCCTTCTGATCCACGGTGTCGAAGAGCTCCGCGAACGCCTGCTTCTCGTGAGCGAGCCCCTCGGTGAGGGTCGTCTCCATCGCGGCATCCAGCGCCGCCTTCGCCGCATAGAGCGACGGCAGGCTCTTCGACGCGATCGTGTCGGCGAGCGCGGTCGCCTCGTCGAGAAGATCGGATGCCGGCACCACCCGTGACACGAGACCGGCGCGCTCGGCCTCCTCGGCCCCCATGAGCCGGCCGGAAAGCACAAGCTCAGCGGCCTTGTAATAGCCGACGGCGCGGATCAGGCGCTGCGTGCCGCCCATGCCGGGGATGACACCGAGGTTGATCTCGGGCTGGCCGAACTTCGCGGTGTCGGCGGCGAGGATGATGTCGCACATCATTGCCAGCTCGCATCCGCCGCCGAGCGCGAACCCGCTGACAGCCGCGATCACGGGAGTGCGCACTGCGGCGAAGTCGCGCCAGATTCCGAAGTGGTCGGTGGAGAGCATGTCGGATGCCGTCATCCCCTCCATCTCTTTGATGTCGGCACCGGCAGCGAAAGCCTTCTCCGAACCGGTCACGACGATCGCCCCGATGCCCTCGTCGGCGTCGAAGGCGGTCGCGGCTGCGGTGACCTCCTCGGCGAGCTGCGAGTTCAGCGCGTTCAGCGCCTGCGGGCGGTTCAGCGTGATCCAGCCCACGCGTCCGCGCTGCTCGACCAGGATCGTCTCGTACTCGGTCATCGGATTCCTCTCCATCGGGGTCGTGTTCAGTCTGCCGGATGCCGGTCAGACCCGCCCGTCACGGATGTCGGTGATGATGCTGGAGAAGTCGCGGCCCGCCCCATCGCCCGAGGCGAACGCGGCGTACAGCTCCTGTGCCAGGCGCCCCATCTTCGCGTCGGTGCCGGTCTGCTCGATCGCCTTGAGCGCGAGACCGAGATCCTTCGCCATGAGCGCCCCGGCGAACCCGGGCTGGTAGTCGCGGTTGGCCGGACTCGTCGGCACCGGCCCCGGCACGGGGCAGTTCGTCGACAGCGCCCAGCACTGCCCGGAGGCGTTCGCGGCGACGTCGTACAGTGCATCGTGCGAGAGTCCCAGCCGCTCCCCGAGCACGAACGCCTCCCCCACCACGATCTGCGAGACCGCGAGGATCATGTTGTTGCACACCTTCGCCGCCTGGCCGAGACCCGGTCCGCCGCAGTGCACGATGCGCTTGCCCATCGCCTCGAGCAGCGGCTTGGCCGCCTCGAAGTCCGCATCGGATGCGCCGACCATGAACGCGAGCGTCCCGTTCTCCGCCCCGACCACGCCGCCCGACACGGGGGCGTCGATGTTGCGGTGCCCGGCCTCCACAGCAAGGGAATGCGCCGTGCGCGCCTCATCGACGGCGATCGTCGACGAATCGATGAACAGCGTGCCCGGCGCCGCTGCGTCCAGCAGCCCGCCCTGGTACGCCTCGAGCACGTGCCTGCCCGCCGGGAACATCGTGATGACGACCTCAGCGCCGGAGGCGGCATCCGGCCCAGACGGAGCGACGAACAGACCGGCGTCGGCAGCCGCGGAGCGCGCAGCATCCATCACGTCGAAGGCGACGACGTCGTGACCTGCCTTGACCAGATTCCGGGCCATCGGCAGCCCCATGTGGCCGAGCCCCAGAAAGGCGATGCGGGTCATGACGCGCTCCTCACCGCTTCGCTCGCGCCGCTGCGCATGGACGCGGAGCCCGCGGGGCGAAGCATCTCGCGGCCCACGATGAGCCGCATGATCTCGTTGGTGCCCTCCAGGATCTGGTGCACGCGCAGGTCGCGGACGACCTTCTCGATCCCGTAGTCCTGAAGGTAGCCGTACCCGCCGTGCAGCTGGAGGGCACGGTTGGCGACGTCGAATCCGGCATCCGTCGCGAAGCGCTTGGCCATGGCGCAGCGCATCGTGGCATCCGGCGCCTTCTCGTCGACGGCCTGCGCGCCGTCCCTCACCATCAGTCGCGCGGCCTGCAGTTCGGTGCGCATGTCGGCGACGGCGAACAGGATCGACTGCTTCTCGGCGAGCGGCTCGCCGAACGCAACCCGTTCGTGCACGTACTGCACGGCGCGGTCGAGCGCCCACTGCGCGCCGCCGAGCGAGCAGGCGGCGATGTTGAGGCGCCCGCCGTTGAGAGCCGACATCGCGATCGCGAATCCGGTTCCCTCGTCGCCGAGCATCGCGGATGCCGGAACACGGACGCCGTCGAAGATCACCTGACGGGTGGGCTGGGCGTGCCAGCCCATCTTCTTCTCCAGCGCGCCGAAGCTCAGGCCCTCGGCGTCGCCGGGAACGAGGAACGCGCTGATGCCGCGGGCACCGCTGCCGGCGTCGCCGGTGCGCGCCATGACGACGTAGACCGCCGCCTCTCCCGCGCCCGAGATGAACTGCTTCACCCCGGTGAGCACGAACTCGTCGCCCTCGCGGACGGCGCTCGTCGCGATCGCCGCGGCATCCGATCCGGCGCCGGGCTCAGTCAGGCAATAGCTGCCGAACCCTTCCATGGCGGTGAGCTCGGGCAGCCAGCGGCTCTGCTGGGCGTCATCGCCGTAGGTGTCGATCATCCAGGCGACCATGTTGTGGATGGAGATGTACGACGCGACGGCGGGGTCGCCCTTCGCGAGCTCCTCGAAGATCGCGACGGTGTCGACCCGGGAGAGCCCGGTGCCGCCGTTCTCCTCGCGGACGTAGATGCCGCCCAGGCCCAGTTCGCCGCCGCGGTGCAGCGACTCCCGCGGAAAGAGGTGCTTCTCGTCGCGCTCGCTCGAGAACGGGGCGAGTTCGGTCTCGGCGTATTCGCGCACGGCGCCGAGGATGGCCTCGCGCTCCTCGGCGGTCGTGGTGGTGATCATCGTCATGGTGCGTCCTCGTGGGCTCAGTGCATGGTCGGGATGACGAAGCTGGCGCCGTCACGGGTGTCGTGAGACAGCCAGCGGCTCGTCACGGTCTTGGTCTTCGTGTAGAAGCGGAAGGCGTCGGCGCCGTGCTGGTTGAGGTCGCCGAACCCGGACTTCTTCCAGCCGCCGAACGTGAAGTAGGCGATCGGCACGGGGATCGGCACGTTGACGCCGACCATTCCGACGTTCACGCGAGCGGTGAAGTCGCGGGCAGCATCGCCGTCGCGCGTGAAGATCGCGACGCCGTTGCCGAATTCGTGGTCGGATGCCATCGCGAGCGCCTCTTCGTAGTCGTTCGCCCTGGCGATCACGAGCACGGGTCCGAAGATCTCCTCGCGGTAGATCGACATGTCGGTGGTGACGTGGTCGAACAAGGTCGGGCCGAGATAGAAGCCCTCCTCGTGGCCTTCGACGCAGAAGCCTCGGCCGTCGGCGAGGAGGGCGGCGCCGGCATCCACGCCCTGCTGGATGTAGTCCTCGACGCGCTCGACCGCGGCGCGGCTGACCAGCGGCCCGTAGTCGACGCCCTCAGCGAGCGAAGGTCCGATCTTCAGCTGCGCGACCCGCTCGGTGAGCTTCGCGGCGAGCGCGTCCGCGGTCTCTGTGCCCACGGGAACCGCGACGGAGATCGCCATGCAGCGCTCGCCCGCCGAGCCGTAGCCGGAGCCGATGAGCGCGTCGACCGCCTGGTCGAGGTCGGCATCGGGCATCACGATCATGTGGTTCTTGGCGCCGCCGAAGCACTGCGCGCGCTTGCCGTGTGCGGCGGCGGTCTCGTAGATGTACTGCGCGATGGGGGTGGATCCGACGAAGCCGACGGCCTTGACGCGGTCGTCGGTGAGCAGGGTGTCGACGGCCTCCTTGTCGCCGTGGACGACGTTGAGGATGCCTTCGGGCAGTCCCGCCTCGAGGAACAGCTCGGCCAGGCGCACCGGCACCGATGGGTCGCGCTCACTGGGCTTGAGGATGAAGGCGTTGCCGGCGGCGAGCGCGGGCCCTGCCTTCCACAGCGGGATCATGGCCGGGAAGTTGAACGGGGTGATGCCGGCGACGACGCCAAGCGGCTGCCGCATCGAATAGACATCGATCCCGGTTCCGACGCCCGTCGAGTACTCGCCCTTGAGCAGATGCGGCGCGCCTGCGGCGAACTCGATGACCTCGAGCCCGCGCTGGATGTCGCCCTTGGCGTCGTCGAAGGTCTTGCCGTGCTCGCTGGAGAGAAGCTTGGCCAGTTCGTCCATGTCACGGTTCACGAGATCGACGAAGCGCATGAGGACCCGAGCGCGCTTCTGCGCGTTGGTGGCGGCCCATTCCGGCTGCGCCGCCTCGGCGTTCCCGATCACACGGCGCACCTCGTCGGAGGATGCCAGCGGCACTCGGGCCTGCACGGCCCCCGTGCTCGGGTCGAACACGTCGCCGAAGCGGCCGCTCTCGGGTGCTGTCAGCGATCCGCCTATGAGATGCGGGATCGTACGAGTCATTGTGCACTGTCCCTTCACGCCGCCGTTGGCGTGATGAACAGATTACTCTGCCACCCGGATAATTACGAGGATGCCCTTGTATATCGGAGATCTGGGGTGGTGACCCGGTGCGCACCAGGCGGCGGTGCGCACCGGGTCGTTTCAGTGGGCGACGAACACGCCGCGACGGCGGGTGGCGTACAGGACTCCTCCCGCCACGAGCACCAGCACGGCGCCGAGCGCCCAGCCCCACGGCGCCTGGGCCCCCGTGGTGGCGAGCTCGCCCGCGCGGACGACCGTGATCGATCCCTCGAGCGGCGTCAGCGATCCCGATTCGATCACGAGCGTGTGCTCGCCGAGCGCGAAGTCGACGGGGATCACGACCTCGAAGCTCACGCGCCCTGACGCGTCGGCTGCGGGGATGCCGGAGATCTCCAGCGGGTCGCTGTGCAACGTCGCCGTGATCTTCTGCCCGGGCTCGAGGCCGGTCACGGTCGCCGTGAAGGAGCCGCCCTGCTCGACCCGATCGGCCGACAGTGAGAGCGTGCCCCACGCGTCGGAGTCATCGCCGTCGCCGCTACCGTCGCCATCACCGTTTCCGTCGCCATCACCGTCGCCGTCGCCATCGCCATCGCCCGGGCCGGTGGGCGGCGTCTTCTGGTCGTCGACCAGGACGGCCACGGAGCGCGCCGGCACCGACACAGTTCCCGTCGCCGATTCCCACGTCGTCGAGACCACGACCTCATCCACGCCGTCCGCCTGAGCGGGGGTCAGCTCGAACTCGCGACCGGCGAGACCGGCCACGGTCTCGGTGACCGCGTCGGGCGAGGCGTTGAAGACGACGAGTGCTCCGTCGAGTGCGGGATCGGCATCCGTGCCGACGAGATCGTCGATCTGCATCACGATCACGCCGGGGGTGGCGTCAGCGCCGCTGTTCGGGAAGGTGACCTTCTGCTCGATCAGGTCGGCCGAGCCCAGACGCAGCAGCGGCACCTCCTGACGCACCTTCAGCAGTTCGAGCGCCTGCGCCTCAGCCGAGCCGATGTCCGCCGCGCCGGGCTTGAGGTCGGCGTTCGACAGGAGCGGCTCCATGATCGACCACTTCTCCTGGTTCGCTGCCGCGGTCGGCAGTCCGGAGCCGAATGTCGACTCCTGGCCCGTCCAGTCGATGCGGTTGAACCAGTCGCCGGAGTTGTAGCTGTCGCGATCGAGCGACTTCGAACGCAGCAGCTCGGTTCCGGCGTGCCAGAACGACGGCGACTGCGAGAGCGCGACGGTCGCCAGCGACAGCGTGTTCATGCGCACCCGGTCCTCCATCGACGTGTCGACCGGCAGCTTGAGAACGGACAGGTCGTACAGCGTCTCGTTGTCGTGCGCGTCGACGTAGTTGATCACCTCGTCGGGCTCGTCGGCGTAGCCGGCCGGGGCACCGCGATAGTCGATGTCCTCTCCGGCCGTCACTTCGCCGTCGCTGGTGACGAACGAGAAGTCGCGCAGGTTGCCCGCGAGCCCGAGCTTCACGAGATCGGTCTGGTGCCCGAGATCGGCGAGAGCCTCCTCGGTCGTCCCGTTGATCGCGTTGCCGTTGGGGTCGGTGCCCAGCCCCGTGCCGAAGCCCTGCTGGAACGTCGACGCGCCGTCGACCGGGCTGCCGCCGTGCACGGCATCGCGCAGCCGGTCGTTGAACGTGCCGATCCCCGTACCGCCGAGCTGCCCCTGCGTGGCCTGCTCGAACAGAGCGTTGTCGGCGACCTCGCCGAAGTTCCAGCCCTCGCCGTACAGGTAGATCGCCCGGCCGTCGACACCGTCCTTCTTGAGCGTCAGCTCGTCGAGCGCATCGCGGATCGCCTGCATGTTGGCGGTCGAGTGGTGCCCCATCAGGTCGAAGCGGAACCCGTCGACCTTGTAGTCGCGCGCCCAGGTCACGATCGAGTCGACCATGAGCTTCTGCGCAGCCAGGTGCTCGGTGGCGACGTTCTGGCAGCACGTCGACGTCTCGACCGAACCGGCGGCGTTCAGCCGGTGGTAGTACCCGGGCACTACCTGATCGAGCACCGAGCGCTCGCCCTGGCCCGACTCCGCCGTGTGATTGAAGACCTGGTCGAGCACGACTTGCAGGCCCATGCCGTGCAGCGCACCGACCATCGAACGGAACTCGCTCACGCGTGCACCGCCGTCGGCGTCGACCGCGTACGAGCCCTCGGGGGTCGAGAAGTGGTACGGGTCGTAGCCCCAGTTGAAGCCGTCCTCGTCTGCGACGGCCTGGATGCACGCCTGCTGCGCGTCGTCAGCAGGACCGTAGGACGCCAGATCGCAGTCCGGCACGGCCTGCGCCTCGCGGTCCTCCTCGATCGTGGCGATGTCGAACGACGGCAGCAGGTGCACCGTGTTGATGCCGGCGTCGGCCAGCTCGCGCAGCTGCGCGGTGCCGGCGCTATCGCGCGTGAACGCGAGGTACGTGCCGCGCTCGGTCTCGGGCACGCTGTCGTCGCCGATCGAGAAGTCACGGATGTGCAGCTCGTAGATCGCTCGATCGACCGGACGCTCGACGACGGGTGCCGTGGTCGTCCGCCACTGCTTCGGCTGCCACTCCTCGTCGGCCAGATCGACGGCGACCGAACGCTCCGAGTTGAGCGTCAGTGCCACCGAGTAGGGGTCGGTGACCACGTTCGTCTCGATCGCACCGGTGGAGGGAGCGTAGACGCGGACCTCCCAGGCGTACTCATCGCCCGCGAGCCCCGCAGCGCCCGCGACCTCCCACACGCCGGTCGCGTCGTCGCGCTTGGCTTCGTGACGCACCGGCTCGTCGTCGGAGCCGGCATCCCACGTGAGTAGCGTCGTCTGCTGCGCGGTCGGAGCCCAGACGCGGAACGCGGGCGCCTTGCCGGAGAAGTCGACTCCGAGCTCGGCCGCGTCGAGCGCATCCGCGTAGAGATCGTCGAGTACGCCGGCGATCTGAACGCCCGTGAAGGCCGTCAGCGCGCCCGACGTGTCGCGCTGGGCGACGGCCAGCTGCGTGCGCAGCCGTTCCGCGGCATCCGCGTCGTCGACGCGGAGCGCGAGGTAGCCCTCGAGCGCGGGGAAGCGCTCGAGCTGCTCCGACGTGAGTCCGCCGTCCACGACCGAGAGGGCGATGGGGCCGCCTCCCTCGACCTCGCCGTCGACGACCGCGACCGACGCGTCTTCGGACGAGTACATCTCGTACGATGCGCGGTCGATCGCACCGAGGGTCGCCGGCCACGCGATGGTGGTCTCGTCGATCCACTGCGCACGCAGCTGTCCTGCTCCCGGCAGCGGCGTGTCGTCGCTGGAGATGTCGAGGACATGCGTCTCGAGCGTGTACCGGAAGGTCGTGACCTTGCCCTCGGCGGCGCTGAACGAGATGTTCGCGCCGTCGCGGACGCCGTCGACGCCGTAGTTCTCGGCCCAGCTCAGGCCGTGCGCGACCTTGAGCTCGTACGCGCCCGTCGGGAGGTCGGAGGTGCTGAACTCGTAGACGCCGTCGTGGTCGCCGTCGGCCATGAGCGTGCCGAGGCAGTCGGGCATCCAGTCACCGGAGCAGCCCAGCTCGTCCTGGAGCGAGCCGGGGAGCGTCACGACGGGGCCCTCGGCGGTCGACTGCACGACGTTCGTGCGCGGGTCGAAGTAGAACGTGATCGGACCGCCGTCGTGGCTGATCGCGATGTTGGGGCCGTCGAGCATGCCGTTCGCGCCGTAGTTGACGGCCCAGCTGCCGTTCAGGGCCGCCTTGTACTCGTAGTCGCCCGCGGGCAGGTCGAAGGTGCCGGCCCACACACCATCGGCGCGCAGCGTCAGCTTGGCCTTCTCGCACGCGGGATCCCAGTCGCCCGCGCAGCCCATCTCGGAGTTCAGGCTGCCCGACACCGTGACCATGTCGATCGGCGACTCCGGCTCCTCGCCGACCTCGAGCGTGACCGCGTTGCCGACCGAGGCGAACGTCGATGCGGCGGCGTGATCGCCGGCGGCATCGGTCGTGATCGCGCGGTACTCGACGAGCGTGCCCTTCGCGAGCCCGCGGACGTCGTGGAAGACCCGGGGCTCGGTGTTCTCCGCCGTGCCGAGCGCGTGCCACTCGTCGGAACCGACGACGCGCCACGCGAAGCTCGTCTGCGCCCACTGGTCGGCGATGTCGGCCTGCACGGCGGACTGCCCCGAGATGCCGGCGCCCGCGGCCGGTGCCCTCACCGACAGGGCGGCCGCCTCTTCGGGAGCCGTGACGGTCGCGCCGGCCTTCCAGACCACCGCCGAGCGGGCCGGGACCGTGATGGAGGTCGCGGCCCCGGCATCCGTCGTGATCGGCGAACCGTCGCCGTAGACCACGGCGTACGACGCTCCCGCCGTGAGGGTCGTGAGGTCGACCGTCTGCGCGGTCGCGGCGTTGTTCACCGCGACGAGGTACTCGACCTTCTCGTCGGCGTCGACGCGCGAGAACGCGTACACGCCCGCGCCGGATGCCGCGTACCGCTCGATCTGGGCGCCGTCGCTGAGCGCAGGGGTCTCCGAGCGGAGCGCCGAGAGCTCGGCGATGTGACGATACAGCGCGGCATCCGTGTCGTAGCGATCGACTGAGCCGGCGTTCTCTCCGGTCACCAGCGGCTGGTTCGCGTACTCGGCCACCTGCGTCGCGAACAGCGTCTGGCGGGCGTCCTTGTCGCCGCCCGTGCCGGCGAAGCCCTGCTCGTCGCCGTAGTAGACGACCGGCTGGCCGCGGGTGAGGAACATCAGCTCGTGGGCGAGCTCGTCGCGCTCGAGAGGCGCGTCGGTGGATCGCAGGAACGAGCCCACGCGACCCATGTCGTGGTTGCCGAGGAAGGTCGGCAGCGCCGTCGCCGAGGACTCCGGCGTGGTGTAGCGGTCGTCTCCCGCGAAGAGCGTCTGCAGGCCCTTGGCCGAGTTGCCCGAGGCGTAGCTCACCGCCGACGACTGGAAGGTGAAGTCGAGCACGGAGTTCATGTCGGTGTCGCGCACGTAGGGGGCGAGCTTGACAGGATCGGCGTCGTACACCTCGCCGAACATGAAGAAGTCGTCCTTGCCCTGGCCGTGGGCGTAGTCGAGGACGGCGGTCGTCCACTTCTGCCAGAACTCGAAGTTCACGTGCTTGACCGTGTCGATGCGGAAGCCGTCGATGCCGAGGTCGATCCACTGGTCGTACACCTGCACGAAGCCGTTCACGACGGTCGGATGCTCGGTCATGAGGTCGTCGAGGCCGTCGAAGTCCCCGTAGGTGACCGACTCGCCCGACCATGTGGAGTTTCCGCGGTTGTGGTAGAGCGTGGGGTCGTTCAGCCAGGCGGGAACCTTGACGTCAGCCTCGGCTTCGGAGACGACCGGGGTGTACGGGAAGCTCGTCGCGCGGTCGAGGGCCGGGAAGCCGTCGGTGCCGGCGTACTCGGCCGGGTCGAACGCCTCGCCGTCGGCGTTCGTGTAGGGGCTCGTCGCCTGGTCGATGTAGCCGTACTCGCCCTCTTCGTAGTCGATGACGTCGGCGGTGTGGTTGGTGATGATGTCGAAGTAGACCTTGATGCCGCGGTCGTGCGCCTCGGCGATCAGCGCCTCGAGCTCCTCGTTCGTGCCGAGGTGCGGGTCGATGCGGGTGAAGTCGGTGATCCAGTAGCCGTGGTAGCCCGCTGAGGCGTTCGCGCCCTCGCCCTGCACGGGCTTGTTCGCGAAGCTCGGGGTGAGCCAGATCGCCGTCGTGCCCAGACCCTCGATGTAGTCGAGGTTGTCGCGCAGACCCGCGATGTCGCCGCCCTGGTAGAAGCCCTTGTCGGTCGGGTCGAACCCCGTCACGAGGCGGTCGCCCGTCAGCCCACCGGTGTCGTTCGACGCGTCTCCGTTGGCGAAGCGGTCGGTCATGACGAAGTAGAACTGCTCCCCCGCACCGGCCTGACGCACCGGGTCGGCGATCAGATCCTCGTCGTCGGCGGTGTAGGCGCCGCGCAGATCGACGACCTCCACGCCGACTCGCTTGAGGTTGTCGTCGAACGTGAAGCGCAGCGTCGCCGGCCCCGCGATCGTGAGCGGGATGTTGTCGGCGCCGCCGTCGAGGCCGTATGCCTCGTCCCACGCGTCGTTGATCGCGACCTTGTACTCGTAAGTGCCTGCGGGCACCTCGAACTCGGTGGAGTAGATGCCCTCGGCCCCGGTCGGGGCGAGCTCGCTCTCGGCGCAGTCGGGTGCCCAATCGGCGGTGCAGCCGAGCTCGGACTGCAGGCTGCCGACCACCGCGACCGTGCGGTCGGCGGCGGATGCCGGCGCCGGGGCGAGGGCGACGGCGGCGAGCGCCGAGACGGCAAGAGCTGTCGCGGTCAGGAAAGCGGCAGGGCGTACGGCGGTCGGCTTCGACACTGGGGCTCCGTGGGGGATCGGCGGCAGGCACGACGATGTGCGTGGAAGCGAAAGTACCAGCACCCGACGCCGATGTGCAAGCGTTTTCAGAAAGGGGACTGAGTGCGCACGACCCAGGTGCTCCCCGCCGTTCAGGTGCGGTTCACCCGAACGTCACCCGGAACGCATACAACTGCTGGTGCGCGGAGCGACTCAGACCGGATCGGGTAGTCAGAAGCTTTCCGCGCCTCGGTGAGCTCGGCTCCCGAAAAGACCCCCGCCGAATCGGGTCGGCGGGGGTCTTGCCTCCCCACCGCGTTCAAGTAACGCAAATGACCCGATCTCCGCGTTGAATCGGGTCATTTGCGTTACCTGAACAGACGAGGGGCTGTGGATAACGCCGTCACCGAGGTCAGCGAACGTGCCAACCTGCAGCGATGGGACGACGAACCCCGCTGCCGACGGAACTTCCAACCGCGTTCTCCACCGCGCTCGCGCGAGGACATGGCACCAGTCGCTCGCGCTTGAACGGGAGCGACCTGGATGCTCCCTTCCATGGCGTTCGCATCCGGACGGAGCCACCCACCGAGTCCGAGTCCGCATCCGACGATCCGTACGAGCGTCAACGCCATGGAAGGATCGCTCGTGCACGCCAGTACGCGCCGCGGCTGCACACCGGACACCTCTTCAGTCACGAGACAGCGGCCGCGATCTGGGGTGCGCCGCTGCCTCTCTTCTTCGACTCGTTCGGCCGTATCGCCGAGGCGAAGGATCTTGAACTGCACGTGTGCGCCGTCGGCCCCGCGCCCATACCGCGCACCGCAGGGGTGACCCGGCACAAGACCTATGCAAGCCTCACGGTTCCGGACGAACACGATGGTCTGCGCGTGCCGTCACCGGCGGCTACATGGGTGCAACTCGGCCACCTCGCGCTCAAGGACATCGTCGCCGCAGGCGACTACTTCTGCCGCAGATGGCGTCCGGGCTACGGGCGGCCGAACGTGGGAACGCCACCCCTCGCCGAGATCGACGAACTGCGGACCTTGTTGGAAGCCGGTCGTCGGCGCGGCGCAGCCCGCTTGCGGACGGCCCTCGACCTGATCCGCGAGGACTCGTGGTCGCCGAGGGAAAGTGCTGTGCGCATCATCCTGGTGGCCGCGGGCCTCCCGGAACCGCGCCTGAACATCGACGTCTTCGACAACGAGGGCCGCTTCCTCGGTTGCGTAGACATGGCGTACCCCGAGCGCAAGGTCGCGATCGAATACCTGGGGATGCTGCACGGCGCGAGCTGGGCGCAAGACGTGGAGCGCATCGCCCGGCTGCGCGCCGCCGGGTGGAACGTTCTGGAGGTCACGTCGCCGCTCCTGAAGCATCCCGATGAGTTGGTCCGACGTGTGGCCGCGGCCCTGGCTGCGTTCAAGTAACGCAAATGACCGCATCCACGGCGCGGATCGGGCCATTTGCGTTACTTGAACGGGTTCAGAGCCGCTCGAGGATCAGAGCGTTGGCCATGCCGCCGCCCTCGCACATGGTCTGCAGACCGTAGCGACCACCCGTCGCATCGAGGTGGTCGATCAGGGTGCCCAGCAGCCGCGTCCCCGAAGACCCGAGCGCGTGCCCGAGGGCGATCGCTCCGCCGCGCGGATTGAGCTTGGACGGGTCCGCGCCGAGCTCGGCCGCCCACGCCAGAGGCACCGAGGCGAACGCCTCGTTGACTTCGTATGCGTCGAGGTCGTCGATGCCGAGCCCAGCGCGCTCGAGGACGCGCCGGGTCGCGGGGATGGGGCCCGTGAGCATGAACATCGGGTCGTCGCCGATCACGTCCACAGCTCGGATGCGGGCGCGGGAAGCGAGTCCCAGGGCATCCGCGCGCTCCGCACTCATCATCAGCGCGGCGGAGGCGCCGTCGGTGAGCGGTGAGGAGTTGCCCGGCGTGATTCGCCAGTCGAGGTCGGGAAAGCGCTCGGCGAGTGTGTCGGTGCGGAAGGATGCCGGGAGCCCGGCGAGCTTCTCGACGGTGGTGCCTGCCCGCACGGTCTCGTCGATGCGCGCTTCGGGAGCCTCGGCAACGGGGACGACAGTGGGATCGAAGAATCCGTCCTCCCACGCCTGCGCGGCCCGGCGGTGCGACTCGGCGGCGAACGCATCCAACTCCTCACGCCCGAGGCCCCATTTCTGGGCGATGAGCTCGGCGCTCACTCCTTGGTTCACGAGCCCGTCCGGATAGCGCCTCCGCATCCGCGGCGACATCGGCGAGGCCCCGCCGAGCGAGGACCCGAGCGGCACGCGGCTCATCGATTCCACTCCCCCGACGACCACGACGTCGTAGGCGCCGGCGGCGATGCCCTGAGCGGCGAAGTGCACCGCCTGCTGACTCGATCCGCACTGGCGGTCGATCGTCGTCGCCGGGACCTGCTCGTCGAAGCCGGCCGCGAGCACCGCCTGCCGTGCAATGTTCATCGCCTGCTCGCCGACCTGGCTGACGCAGCCGAGCAGCACGTCGTCGATCTGCGCCGACTCGAGGCCGTTGCGTTCCAGGAGCGCCTGCAGCACGCCTGCAGCGAGATCGACGGGGTGCACGCCCGACAGCATCCCGCCCGGCTTGCCCCGGCCCACGGGTGTGCGGATGACGTCGACGATCACGGCTTCGTTGCTCATGCCTTCGATTGTGCCTCGGCTGCAGCCCAGCCGGGGCCGCCCCCGCTCATCTACACTCGTATCCGGGCATCCGCCGCCCCGTACCGCTCAGACCCGAGCAGCAGCATCCTGAGGACCCACCTTGTCCGAGCCCATCACCGTCTCCATCCGCCGCGAAGTCGACCCCGACCGCATCCCCGAGGCCACCGCCTGGGTGCAGACCGGCGTCAACCTCGCCAACCGCTACCCGGGATTCCTCGGATCGGGCTGGGTGCGCGAGGGCGCGGACTCCCGTGTCTGGCACATGCTCTACCGGTTCGCGACGGACGAGGATCTGGAGCAGTGGGAGCGCTCGCCCGAGCGCGCGGGGTGGCTCTCCATGGGCGAGGGCTTCGTGCTCAGCGAACGCGTCCAGCGGCGAACCGGGATCGAGGGATGGTTCGACGAGCCGACGACCGGGACGATCACGATTCCCAACCCCGACACCGGAGGGACGACGACGGTGGCCGTCGTGCACACGCCGCCGCGGTGGAAGCAGGCCGTGTCGATCTGGCTGGGGTTCTTCCCGGTGAACGTCGCGTTCAACTACGCCATCGCGCCCGTCCCCGGCTGGGATCAGCTGCCGATCTGGCTGCGCGCGCTCGCCACCACCGTCGTGCTCACCCCGATCATGACGTACTGGGTGCTGCCGTGGGTGACGCGGATGCTGCGCGGGTGGCTCGGGCGCTGAGCCGATTCAGCCCGCCGCCTCCTCGGGCCGCTCCTGCACCTCGACCGCAGCCGTGTCGGGGACGTACCCCTCGATGTGCCGCTCATCCACGCCGTTGTATGCCGACAACGGGCGGATCAGTGCGTTCGACGCCTGCTGCTCGATGATGTGGGCCGTCCATCCGGTGACCCGCGCCGCGATGAACAGCGGTGTGAAGGTGAGCGTGTCATAGCCGATGAGGTTGTAGGCCGGGCCCGACGGGTAGTCGAGGTTCGGGTAGATGCCCTTGCGCGAGACGAACTCGTCCTCGAGGGTCTCGTAGAGCTCCGCGACATCCGGCCGGTCGTAGTGCTCGACAAGAGTGTCGAGTGCGGCCTTCATCGTCGGCACCCGCGAGTCGCCGCGCTTGTAGACGCGGTGACCGAAGCCCATGATCTTGCGCTTCTCGGCGAGCGCGGTGTCCAACCACGCAGAAACCTCAGATGCCGTGCCGATCTCGTCGAAGATGCGCATCACGGCCTCGTTCGCACCGCCGTGCAGCGGGCCCTTCAGCGCGCCGATCGCGCCGACGACGGCCGAATAGATGTCGCTCAGCGTCGACGTGATCACGCGCGCCGTGAACGTGGACGCGTTGAAGGAGTGCTCCGCGTACAGGATCATCGAGCGGTTGAAGGCATCCACGACCACGGCATCCGACTCCTCGCCGAAGGTCAGCCACAGGAAGTTCGCCGCGTAGTCCAGATCATCCCGCGATTCGACGAGCTCCTGGCCGCGGCGACGCCGCTGGCCGTACGACACGATCGCCGGCAGCACCGCGAACAGCTTCAGGCTCCGCTCCAGGTTCTCCTCCGCGGTACCGACGGCATCCAGAACATTGGCGATGCCGGCCGTCTCGATCGCGCCGATCACGCTGACCGCCGTGCGCACCTCGTCCATCGGGTGCGAGTCGAGCGGCAGGCGGTCGATCGCCTCCTTGACCTCGGCGGGGAGGGAACGGTTCGCACGCTCGGTCGCGCGGAACTCTGCCAGTTGCTCATCGGTCGGCAGCTCGCCGTGCCACAGCAGATACGCGACCGCCTCGAAGGGCTGCGTGGCGGCGAGCTCCTGCACGGGGTATCCGCGGTAGAGCAGACTGTTCGTCTCGGGGTTGACCTTGCTGATCGCCGTCTCGTCGGCGACGACGCCGGCCAGGCCCTTCTTGATGTCGGTCATGCTGTGCTCCTTCGCAGTGCGTTTTGCTGGATCAGCGGTCAATGGTGAAGTTGAAGACGCCGGAGTCGAAATGGTTGTACGACTCGTAGTCGATCAGTTCGTAGAGGTCGGCGCGGTGCTGCATCTCGCCGAGCCTGCCGGTCAGGTGTCCTTCCTCCAGCAGGGTATCGAGGCCCCGCCCGGCCGCGCCCATCGCCAGACGCAGCAGCGACACCGGCCAGATGACGATGTTCACGCCGACATCGCGCAGCTGGTCGACCGAGAAGAGGTCCGACTTCCCGAACTCGGTCATGTTCGCCAGGATCGGCACGTCGACGGCGTCCCGGATCGCGGCGAACTCCTCGAGCGACCGCATCGCCTCGGGGAAGATCGCGTCGGCGCCGGCATCCACCAGCGCCTTCGCGCGGTCCTTCGCTGCCTCCAGACCGTCGACGGCGGCGATGTCGGTGCGCGCCATGATGAGGAAGTTCGCATCGCGCCGGGCGTCGACGGCGGCGCGGATGCGCTTGACCGCCGTATCGGCGTCGACGACGGCCTTGCCGTCGAGGTGGCCGCACCGCTTCGGATTGACCTGGTCCTCGATGTGGGCGCCGGCGATCCCGGCCTCCTCGAGAGTCTGGATCGTGCGCGCCACGTTCATCGGCTCGCCGAATCCGGTGTCGGCGTCGATGATGGCCGGCAGCTCGGTCATCCGCGCGATCTGCTGACCGCGGCCGGCGACCTCGGTGAGCGTGGTCAGCCCGATGTCGGGCAGACCGAGATCGGCCGCCAGCACGGCGCCCGAGATGTAGACGCCCTCGAAGCCCTTCTGTTCGATGAGCCGAGCCGACAGCGGGTTGAACGCGCCGGGGAACCGCAGCAGCTCACCGGTCGCAAGTCGCTCGCGGAACAGCCGCCGCTTCTCGGCCGCCGGGGTCGTGGAGTACAGCATCAGCGGGGTCCTTCCTGCATCTCCCGGGCACAGCTTCGGATCGCGGCGACGACGCGCCGATCGGATGCTCCGACACCCGGCGTGTCGCGTGCCGGATCCGAAATCGTGCACACCGGGGACGAAGGCGCTGGGGTTGCGTTCATCAGAACAGCCCCCGCGTGACGGCCTCGGATGCCACGACGCCCGGCTTCGCGATGATCGACAGCTCCGCGACCTCGGAAGCGCTCAGTTCGGGCAGGCGCTGCACGAGCGACAGGAACCGCTCGATCTCTGCGTCGTCCAGGACAGGAGAAGCCAGCAGACGGAACTTCGCGATGTAGTTCTCCCGCGCGAACGGACGAGCACCGAGCGGGTGAGCATCCGCGACGGCGATCTCGTCGACGAGAGTCGTGCCGTCCTCGAACGTGATCTCGACGCGACCGCCGAAGGCCTTCTCGCTGATGTCGTTCGAGTGGTAGCGACGCGTCCACTCGGCATCCTCGAGCGTGGTGACCTTGTTCCACAACGCGACCGTGTCGGCCCGCGAAGCCCGTGAAGGAGCGTACGAGTCGACGTGGTGCCAGGCGCCGTCCTGCAGGGCGACCGTGAAGATGTACGGGATCGAGTGATCGAGCGTCTCGCGCGATGCCGTCGGGTCGTACTTCTGCGGGTCGTTCGCGCCCGAGCCGATCACGTAGTGGGTGTGGTGCGACGTGTGCAGCACCACCGACGCGATCGACGACGTGTCGACGCCGTCGTTGTGCAGCTTCCGCGCCAGGTCGATCCACGCCTGCGCCTGGTACTCGGCGGAGTGCTCCTTCGTGTACGTGTCGAGGATGGCCCGCTTGGCCTCGCCCTTCGCAGGAAGCGGCACATCGTATGCGGCATCCTTGCCGTCCAGCATCCAGGCGAGGACGCCGTCTTCGCCTTCGTAGATGGGCGACGGGCTGGTCTGGCCCCGCATGGCGCGGTCGACGGCCTCGACGGCCATCTTGCCGGCGAAGGCCGGGGCGTGCGCCTTCCACGTCGAGATCTCGCCCTTGCGGCTCTGCCGCGTCGCGGTCGTGGTGTGGAGCGCCTGGCCGATGGCCTGATAGATCGTCTCGGTATCGAGTCCGAGCAGGGTGCCGATGCCTGCCGCGGCCGACGGGCCGAGGTGGGCGACGTGGTCGATCTTGTGCTTGTGCAGGCAGATCGCCTTCACAAGGTCGACCTGGATCTCGTAGCCCGTCGCGATGGCGCGCACGAGGGCCGCACCGTCACTGCCCGCATGCTGCGCGACCGCGAGGATCGGCGGGATGTTGTCGCCGGGGTGCGAGTACTCGGCGGCGAGGAACGTGTCGTGGTAGTCGAGCTCGCGCACGGCGACGCCGTTCGCCCACGCCGCCCACTCGGGGCTCGTGCGCTTCTCGAGGGGTGCGCCGAAGACGGTCGCGCCGGCGCCGCCGGTCGAGACCGGGTGGGTGAACGCCTGGTCGCGGGCGGCGACGATCGGGCCTCGGGTGAGGGATGCCGCGGCGACCGACGCGTTGTCGATGATGCGGTTGATGATCATGTCGACGACGTCCTGCTCGACCGCGACGGGGTCGGCGGCGACCTCGGCGATCTTCCAGGCCAGCTGCTCCTCACGGGGCAGGTCCTCTTCGCTCTTGTAGACGCGGACGTGGTGGTTGACGGTCATTTCGTTCCTTCCGGCAGAGAACTCTGCTGTTCCAAAGAGTCGAGGATGCTCGTGAGCGCATTGCGCAGGTGCACGTGCGTGGCATGGGCTGCGAGGTCGCCGTCGCGCTCGGCGAGCGCCTCGGCGATGAGCCGGTGCTCGGCGACGGATGCCGCGAGCCGCTCCGGCTTGTCGCGGGCCATGCGCCGCACCCGCACGAGGTGCGTGCGGACGGTGCGCAGGGCCGCGGCCATGTAATCGTTCGCGACCGCCGCATCGACGGCGGCGTCGAAGCGGGCGATGAGGGCGTAGTAGTCGTCGCGTCCGGTGTCGGCGTCGAGGGATGCCGCAGCCCGGGCGAACTCGTCGGCCAGAGACCCGAACAGCGCGGCGTCGCCGCGAACGGCGGCCAGCCGTGCGCCCGATTCCTCGAGCGCACGACGGAGCTCGAACAGTGAGCGGATGTCATCCGCGTCGACGCCGGCGACGACGGTCACGCGGGGCGACTGCTGCTCGACGAGTCCGTCGGCGCTCAGCTGCTGCAGGGCTTCGCGCAGCGGCGTGCGGCTGACGCCGAGGCGGGCCGCCTGCTCGACCTCGGCGAGCACGGCGCCAGGCGCGAGCACGCCGGACTGGATCTCATCCAGCAACGTCGCATACGCGCGATCGCTGGCGCGGGTGCGCTCGGGGGCAGTGCGCTCGACAGTGGTGCTCACACGATCAGTGTATACATAGTTCGCGCTCCGGGGTACGGCGGCCCCTCAGACGGTTGCGAAGGTATACAGAGGCCTACTCGGACGCGCCCTCGTACAGGCCGATCGAGTTCCCGTCGGGGTCGCTGATGACCGCCCACCAGCTCGTCTCGCTGATCGGCTGCTTCTCCATCAGCACCGTCGCGCCGGAGGCGACGGCCGCGGCGACCGTCTCCTCGATCGAATCGACCTCGACGTAGGAGCGCGGCTGGGTGAAGTCATCGCTGCGCGGCGCGAGGCCGCCGCCGGAGATCTTGTTCGGCGCCTGCCACATCGGGTAGCCCTCGTAGCCGGGCATCTCCGAGATCTCCCAGCCGAACAGCCCCGAATAGAAGGCCTGCGCCTTCGCCAGATCGCTGACCGGGATGTCGATGTGCGTGATGTCGCCGTGTGCCATGTCGAGTCCTTCCGTCGCTTCGTGGACGACGCCAGGAGGCGCCGGCACGGCAAGTCTCGCCCTGCCCCGGCCCGAGATCAAGGGGTCTCGGCGAAGTCCAGCACGGGATCGCCCGAGACGGATGCCGCAGGCTCGCCGAGCTTCGCGACGACGACCCCCGCGAGCACGAGAACAGCACCGAGCCCCTGCAGCAGGTTCGGCAGTTGGCCGAGCAGCAGCCACCCGAGCAGCAGCGCGGCGACAACTTCGGCGAGCGCGATGAACGACGCCAATCGCGATCCGAGAAGCCGCGTCGAGGCGATGCCGAGCACGTACGCGAGCGCGGTCGCGATGATCCCGATGGCCAGCACCGGGACAAACCACGACACGGTTCCGAACCGGTAGGTCACGTCATCCGTGTTCCAGGCGATCGGCAGGATGCCGACGACTCCGGCGACGGTGAGCCCCACGGCTCCCACGAGCAGCCCGGACCCTGCGAGCGCGATCGACCGCGGCTGCGCCGGATGCTCCTCGCCCCGCGCGACGAGATGGTCGACGAGATCAACGACGCGTTCCGCGACATCGTCTTCGACGCGCATGTCGTCCGCCACGACGGCGCCGACTGGCCCCTGCACGCTGTCGCCGACGACCGTCCGCTCGCCGAGCGCATCCTCGCCGAGACGGCGATGGCGCTCCTCGACGTCGTCCGCGCCGACGAGGGCAGCCGGCTCGCGGTGTGCGCGGACGACGACTGCGAGGGCGTCGTGCTCGACCTGTCGCGCAACCGCTCGCGCCGCTACTGCTCGGTCGCCTGCACGAACCGCAACGCCGTCGCGGCGTATCGCGCCCGGCAGCGCTGAGGCATCAGCGCACCCGATACCCGGTGTGGTCCGGGTTCGGCGCGAGCTTCCACCCGTCGCCGTCCGCCACGACGAGGTTCTTCATGCCGCCGGCTTCGGCGATCACCTCATAATCCTGTCCGGCGTCGGCCGCGTAGCAGAAGAGCGTGACGAACGGCTCGTCGCCGACGTTGACGCTGCGGTGGATCCAGTGCCCCGGCACGTCGACGGCCTTGCCCGGCGTGAGCTCGATGGCCGAACTCTGACCGTCGAGCGTTTCGAGCAGCATCACCCCGCGTCCACTGAGGCAGTAGTACAGCTCGGCGCGGTCTGCGACGGCGTGCAGGTGTCCGCGCGTGACCGCGAACTCCTCGCCGTAGCGTCCCGGCAGCAGCGTGCTCGTGCCGACGATCAGTGCTCCGGCCCCCTCCTGGTAGCGGTGGTCGTCGACCCAGTAGACGAGCTCGTCCGTGCCGCGCTCGCCGACGGCGTCCTGCCAGGCCCGATCGTCGCGGTACACGCCGTCCATGTCGCCGAGGAACTTCTCGTAGCGGCGCGACCGCCCCTCGATGCCGCCCTCCGGCGAGATCTCCAGCAGGGCGGGGACGTCCACGACGGGGGTGCTCACGATGTTCTCCTACGACTTGTAACTACAGGACTTGTAATTACAGGTATACTCCATCTCAGCACGATCCGGAACCGCAACCAACGAAGCAGGCACGAACTGTGATCATCGCCCACGACCTCGGCACCACCGGGAACAAGGCCTCGCTGCACCACGACGACGGCAGGCTCGTGGCTGCCACGACCGTCGGCTACCCGGCGCACTTCGCCGTCGGCGGAGTCGCCGAACAGAACCCCGACGACTGGTGGGATGCCGTCGTCCGAGCCACCCGCGACCTCCTCTCGAGCACGGACACCGCGCCCGGCGATGTGGGCGGACTCGTCGTGAGCGGCCAGATGATGGGCGCCGTGCTGCTCGACGGAGAGGGACGGCCGGTGCGCCCGGCGATCATCTGGGCCGACACCCGTGCCGGCGCCCAGCAGCGCGAGCTCGAGCGGGCCCTCGGCGCCGAGCACGCCTACGAACTGCTCGGCCACCGGCTCAGCCCGACCTATTCCGTCGAGAAGGTCATGTGGGTGCGCGACAACGAGCCGGAGGTCTGGGAGCGCGTGCGGCGGTTCTGCGTCGCCAAGGACTACATCGTCCTCGGCCTCACCGGACGCCTGGCGACGGACCGCTCGGATGCATCCGGCACGAACGCCTACGACCAGCGCACGGGCGACTGGTCGGGTGAGGTGCTGGCTGCAGCCGGCCTCGACCGCGCGCTGTTCCCGGAGATCCTCGATTCGACCGCGATCGCCGGCACGCTGACGGATGCCGCGGCATCCGCCCTCGGCCTGAACGCCGGGGTCCGCGTGCTCATGGGCGGCGGCGACGGCCCGATGGCGGCGGTCGGATCCGGGATCGTCGCGCCCGAGGACGGCGCCTACGTGTGCCTCGGCACCTCCTCGTGGATCTCGTTCGCCGCTGACGCACCGTTGATCGACCGCGGCCTGCGCACCTTCACATTCGACAACGTCGTATCCGGGTCGTTCGTGCCGACCGCGACGATGCAGGCTGGCGGCGCATCGATCCAATGGATCGCCGAGGCGCTCTCCGCGGATCCCCGGCATCCGGAGACGGCGCGACTGACCGCCGAGGCCGAGGACGCCGACACCGCGGACCTCTACTTCCTGCCGTACCTGCTCGGCGAGCGCTCCCCCATCTGGGACCCGAACGCCCGCGGCGCGTTCCTCGGCATCGGCCGCCACCACACGCGCAGCCACCTCGTCCGCGCCGTGCTCGAGGGGATCGGGTTCAATCTGCTCAGCAGCATCCACGCGTTCCGCGAGTCGGGCGCGATGATCGACCGGATCGACGCCGTCGGTGGCGGGGCACAGAGCGATGTGCTGCTGCAGGTCCTCGCAGACGTGTGGGGCGTGCCGGTGCGGCGGCGCACGATCGTCGAAGAGGCGAACAGCCTCGGCGCGGCGGTGACCGGGGCGGTCGGCCTCGGACTCGCCGACTTCGCCGCGGCCAGGGCGCTGAGCGAGGTGACGGCGGAGTTCACGCCGGATGCCGCGCGCCACGACGTCTACGCCGAGCGGCACGGCCGCTTCACCGCCGCCTACGACGCCCTCGCGCCCTGGTTCGCGGGAGGCGCGCGCTGATGGGCGTCATCCTCGCCACCAGCCGGTCGTTCTCGGACGGCGACATCGACTTCGTCGCACGCGCCGCCGCCGCCGGGCACGAGATCGTCCGTGGTCCCGCGCACCACGACCTCGGCGAACTGGCCCCGCTCCTTGCGAACGCGGATGCCTGGATCGCCGGCACCGGCCCGGTCACCGCCGCGCATCTCGACGCCGGCCCCCGCTTGAAGATCGTCGCACGCTACGGCGTCGGCACCGAGGCCGTGGATCTCGACGCGGCCGCCGCTCGCGGCATCCCCGTCACCAACACCCCCGGCGCGAACGCGAATGCCGTCGCCGACCACGCTGTGGGCCTCATGCTCGCGGCGCTCCGGCTCATCCCGGACGGAGACCGCCGCGTCAGACAGGGCGACTGGAGCGTCCGCCGCGGCCGCGAGCTCGGCGCCGCCACGGTCGGGATCGTCGGCTTCGGCCGGATCGGGCAGGGCGTCGCGGGGCGCCTGACGGGCTTCGGCCCGCGCATCCTCGCTGCCGATCCGTTCCTCGATGCAGGCCGCGTCCGCGATCTCGGCGCCGAGCCCACCGGCCTCGACGAACTGTTCCGCACCGCCGACCTCATCACGCTGCACGCCCCCGGCGGGCAGCGCCTCATCGACGCGCAGCGGCTCGCCGGCATCCGCCCCGGCGCGGTCATCGTGAACACTGCACGACCCGACCTCGTCGACGAGTCCGCTCTCGCCGCCGCGCTGCGCGACGGCCGCGTCTCCGGCTACGCCGCCGACACTCTCGACGGCGACACCGCGGCCTCATCCAGCGCGCTCCTCGCCGACGACCTGGCCGATCGCGTGATCGTCACCCCGCACCTGGGCGCGCAGACCACACAGGCGGTCGACAACATGGGCTCCATGTCGCTCGACGATGCGCTCGCCGTCCTCGCGGGTCGCACGCCCGCCCATCCCGTGAAAGGCTCCTCATGACCAGCACTCCCGACGCCGACTACATGGGCTTCGTCGGCGTGACCACCGGCTCGTCCTCGATCATGAAGGTTTTCCCGCTGTGGGCCGACATCCTGGGGCTCCCCACCCGCCGGCTCATCGGCCACGACCTGCCGATGGATGCCTCCCCCGAGCAGTACCGCGCACTCGTCGAGCAGATGCGCGACGACCCCCGCCACCGCGGCGCGCTCGTGACCACCCACAAGATGAACGTGTACGCCGCGGCATCCGACCTGTTCGACGAACTCGACCCGTTCGCCGTCTCGTGCTCGGAGATCTCGAGCGTCGCCAAGCGCGGCACGCGCCTGTCCGGCCGCGCCAAGGACCCGATCACGGTCGATCTGGCGCTGAACGACTTCCTGCCGGCCGACCACTTCGCGACCACCGACGCCGAGGTCGTCATCCTCGGTGCGGGCGGGTCGGGGACGGCGCTCAGCTGGGCGCTGTCGGAGCGCGATGACGCACCCGCGAAGGTGACCGTAACGGCGCGCGACGACGCCAAGCTCGAGCACCTGCGCGAGGTGCACCGCCAGCACGGCACCCGCGAGGGTCTCATCGAGTACGTGCGGACGGACACGGTCGACGATGCCGCATCCCTCGTCGCGGCCGCTCCCCGCGGCTCCCTGATCGTCAATGCGACCGGGCTCGGCAAGGACCGCCCCGGGTCCCCGCTGCCCGACGACGCGGTCTTCCCCGACGACGCCTACGTCTGGGAGTTCAACTACCGCGGGTCGCTGGAGTTCCTGCACCAGGCGCGCGCCCAGGAGGCCGCTCGGAATCTGCACGTCGTCGACGGCTGGCGATACTTCATCCACGGATGGTCGCAGGTCGTCGCGGACGTCTTCGAGCTCGAGCTCACCCCCGAGATGGTCGAGCAGCTCGCGCAGGCCGCGGAGGATGTGCGCTGATGATCCGCACGGTGCTCGGCGACATCGATCCCGCTCAGCTGGGGCCGACGAACTATCACGAGCACCTCTTCCAGGTCACGCCCCTGCTGCCCGGAGACGAGCTCGACGACGAGGATGCGTCGGGCCGCGAGGCCGGACTCCTGCAGGCGAGCGGCTTCGCCGCGATGGTGGATGCCACGCCCTTCGGCCTCGGGCGCGATCCCGAGGCCGTCGCGCGCATCAGCGCCGGGACGGGCCTGAACATCGTCGCAACGACGGGAAGGCACCGCGAGGCGCACTACGGCTCCGACCACCCGACCCGCTCCTGGAGTGCCGACCGGCTCGCCGCACTGTTCATCGCCGACCTCGAGCACGGGATGGCGCTCTCGGATGCCGCGCACGTGTCCCCCGGTGGTGCAGGTGCGCCCGCGCGGACGCCGGACGGACGCCCGGTGCGCGCCGGCATGCTCAAGGCCGGCATCGACTACTGGCGCATCAGCCCGTTCGAGCGCACCACGCTCGACGCGCTGGCCGCCGCGCACCGGACCACGAGCGCCCCGGTCATGGTGCACCTGGAATTCTGCACCGCGGCGCACGAGGTCCTCGATCTGCTGAATGCTGCGGGCGTGGCATCCGACCGGGTCGTCCTCGCCCACGCCGACCGTGACCCGGATGCGGGCCTGCACGCCTCGCTCGTCGAACGCGGGACCTATCTCGGCTACGACGGCTTCGCCCGACCCCGCACGCGCTCCGATGCCGAGCTGCTCGCCCTGACCGAACGCGTCGTCGGCCACGTCGGCGCCGACCACATCCTGCTCGGCGGCGACGTCGCCCGGCGCACCCGGTACATCGCCTACGGCGGCATGCCGGGCCTGGCCTACCTCGGCGAACGGTACCTGCCGCGGCTGCGGTCGGCGATCGGCGCGGATGCCGTCGAGCGGATGCTGGTCGCAGGCCCCGCGCGGCTGCTCGAGCTGCCGCGCTGAGGCGAAGTACGGCCCGGGTACAGACGTCGGGGCCCTGAACGGATGCAGGGCGACAGGCCGAGGATCTGCCCTGCATCCGTTCATTCGTCCTGCATCTGTACCGAGGCGGGACGATTCCTGTAGCCGCCAACGCGAAGCGGCCCCGCACCCGAAGGTGCGGGGCCGCCCGTGTCAGACGACGATCACTCGTAGAGGACCGCGGCGATCTTCTCGTCGTCCAGGTTGTCGGCGTCGTACCAGTACGAACCGGTGTCGTAGAACTCCTCGACCGAGTCTCCGTTGGCTGCGTCGTACGCCGCCTGCACGACCTGCTCGCCGATGCCGATCGGGTCCTGCGTGATGGCGCCGGCCATCGTCCCGTCCTTGATCGCGTTGATCTGAGCGGCGCCGGAGTCGAAGCCGACGATCTTGATCTTGCCCTTCTCGAGGCCCAGCTCGTTCGCCGCGTTCACGACGCCGATGGCCGAGCCCTCGTTGGTGCCGTAGATGCCCTTGAGGTCGGGGTGAGCGGCGATCATGGCCTTCGCGATGTCAGCCGACTTCAAGTGGTCGCCGTCACCGTACTGGATGTCGACGATCTTGATGTCGGGGTAGTCCGCCTCGATCTTCTCGACGAAGCCGTCGCGGCGCTCGACTCCGGTGGAGTTGATCTGCGAGTGGCCGACGATGCCGACCTCGCCCTCGCCGCCGATGAGCTCGGCCATGTGCTCCGCGGCCAGCGCTCCGGCGACCTTGCTGTCGGTGGCCGACAGGCTCAGGCCCACGTCGCCGTTGCACGGGGCGTCGAAGTAGACGACCGGGATGTCCTTCGACTTCGCCTGCTCGAGCGGGGCGACGCACGCCTCCGGGTCGAGGGCGGCGTAGGCGATGGCGTCCGGGTTCTTGTCGATCGCGGCGGTCAGCATCTCGAGCTGCTGGGCGATCTCGGTCTCGGCGGCCGGACCTTCGAAGGTGATCCTGACGCCGAGCTCTTCAGCCTTCTGCTCCGCGCCCTTCTTGACGGCCTGCCAGAACTGGTGCTGGAAGCCCTTCGAGACGAGGGCGATGTACATCTCGCCGTCGCCGCTGCCGGTGTCGGTTCCGCCACCCTCTTCGATGACGTCGCCGCCGCCGGCACAGCCGGCCATGACGAGAGCGGATGCGGCCACCAGGGCCGCGAATGCGGTCTTCTTGCCAAATCGCATTGGAAACTCCATTGTTCTGTGATTGATGCCGGCCGGGGCCGGCGGTGGTGGACAGGGAAGGAACGGTCAGGTCCGCTGACGGTTGCGCAGCGAGTCGAGGAACACGGCCAGCAGCACGACGAAGCCGACGACGACGTTCTGCCACTCGGTCTGGATCGACATGATCCGCAGACCGTTGACGAGCACGCTCATGATGAGGGCGCCGATCACGGTGCCGAGGATCGAGCCGCGGCCGCCGAGCAGCGAGGTGCCGCCGATGATCACCGCGGCGATCGCCTGGAGCTCGTATCCGGTGCCGATCTGCGGCTGTGCCGAGTCGAGCCTGGAGGCGATGATGATGCCCGCGATGCCGGTGAAGGCGCCGGCGAACATGTAGATGAGGATCGTCCAGCGGCGGGTGTTCACACCCGACAGGCGCGTGGCCTCCTCGTTCGAGCCGATCGCGAACGTGTAGCGGCCCAGCAGCGTCTTGGACAGCACGATCGCCGCGATGATCGCGAGGACCGCGGTGATGAGGACGGCGTTCGGGATGCCGGGGATGATGACGCCCAGCGCGATCTTCTTGAAGTCCGGGGCGGACGTGGAGAAGTAGATCGGCGCGACGTTGGAGACGACCAGCGCGAGACCGCCGGCGATCATCATCATCGCGAGCGTCGCGATGAACGGAGGAAGCCGCAGGAATGTGATGTTCACGCCGTTGACGAGCCCCATGAGCACACCGGTCGCGATGCCGCCGAGGATGCCGACCCAGACGGGCAGGCCCCAGTTCGTGATGATCACACCGGTCATCACGGCGCACAGCGCCATACCGGTTCCCAACGACAGATCGATGCCGCCGGTGATGATCACGAACGTCGTGCCCAGGGCGAGGATGCCGATCACCGCGGTCGACAGAAGCACGGTGGCGATGTTGCTGAACGTGAAGAAATTCGGGCTCGCGATGGCGAAGAAGATCACCAGGATCACGAGCGTTCCGAACGCCAGCGATTGCTGGAGCTGGCGCTTGAGGAAGCCTGCGATGTCACGCTTGTCGGTGTTCTCGTTCACGGCCTGCTGGATGAGAGTCGTCGTCTCTCCGGCGGACTTCTGTGGGGTGCTCATCAGTCTTCCTCCGCGTGGGCTGCGAGTTGCATGATCTTCTCCTGGCTGGCTTCCTCGTTGCGGAGGGTCCCGGTGATCCGGCCGTTCGCGAACACGGCGATGCGGCCGGCTACGCGAAGGATCTCGGGGAGCTCCGACGAGATGACGATGATGGACTTTCCGGCGTCGGCGAGCTGCTGCATCAGCCGGTAGATCTCCTCCTTCGCACCGACGTCGATGCCGCGGGTCGGTTCGTCGAAGATGAGGATGTCGCAGTCGCGCATCAGCCATCGGGCGATGACGACCTTCTGCTGGTTGCCGCCGGAGAGAAGCTTGACGATCTGATTCACCGACGGGGTCTTGATGCGCAGTTGCTGCACGTACTGCTTGGTCTGGTTCTTGGCCTTGCCGTCGCGCATCCAGCCGATAGCCCCGGCGTAGCTGCTCAGCGACGCGAGAACCGTGTTGAACGTGACATCCTGCTCGAGCATGAGGCCCAGCTGCTTGCGGTCCTCGGAGAGGTATCCGACACCGCGGCGGACGGCATCCGCCGGCTTGTGGATGCGCGCATCCCGGCCATTGATCGTGATCGTCCCCGCCGTGCGCGGATCGGCGCCGATCACCGCACGTGCGGTTTCAGTGCGCCCCGCGCCCATGAGCCCGGCGAACCCGAGGATCTCGCCCTTGTGCAGCTGGAACGAGACGTCCTTCAGCAGCTGCCGCGTCGACAGCCCCACGACGTCGAGCACGATCGGCGCCGAGGCGTGATCGCGCGGCGCCGGACGCGTCCCCTCGTCGATCGCACGCCCGACCATCATCTCGATGATCCTGGGGATGCTGATCTCGTCCTTCTCGAGCGATCCGATGTACTGCCCGTCGCGGAGCACCGTCACCCGATCCGCGAGCCGGCGCAGCTCGTCCATCCGGTGCGAGATGTACACGATGCCCGTGCCGCTCTGCTTGAGCTGCTCGATGAGCGTGAACAGCGTCTCGACCTCGCTGTCGGTGAGCGCCGAGGTCGGCTCATCCATGATGAGCACCTTGGCGTTGAACGACAGCGCCTTCGCGATCTCGACCATCTGCTGCTCGGCGACCGTCAGCTCGCCCACCTTCTGGCGCGGATCGAGCCGGATCTTCAGCCTGGCCAGCAGCTCCGCGGTCTGACGATTCAGCTTCCGCTCCGACAGGATCCCCGCAGAGACCGGCTCACGGCCGATGAAGATGTTCTGCGCGACCGTCAGGTCGGGCATCAGGTTCAGCTCCTGATGGATGATCGTGATGCCGAGCTGCTGAGCCTGGAGCGGGCCGGTCAACTCGACCTCCTGACCCTCGAAGCGGATCGTCCCCTCGTCCCGCGTGTAGATCCCCGAGAGGATCTTCATGAGCGTCGACTTGCCGGCGCCGTTCTCGCCGACGAGGACGAGAACCTCACCCGCGCGCACCTCGAGATGCACATCCTGGAGCGCCTGCACCCCGGGGAACCCCTTGCTGATGCCTTCCACCCGGAGGATGGGATCACTCATGTGCTCACCTGCTTCCTTGAAGGTCGTGCTGTCGATTCCGTCGTGGAATCCATTTCAAACATCGGATCAATTGTGCCGCTCAGGATACGGCGACGCAAGTTGTACCTAAATGTACCTAAGCGCTGTCTCAGATGGTAGACCTGTAATAACAACTTTGTCACGGGTGCGCGCGGATGCGCACCGGAAGGGATCGACATGCTCATCGGCGCGCACGGCCTTGTCTTCACCGGAACCTTCGACGAGGCGGGCCTGCGGCGCGCGATCGAGGGCACGAAGAACGCGGGATTCGACCTCATCGAGATCCCTCTGATGGATGCCGCGGCCTTCGACTCGACCCTGGCCGGACGGATGCTGCGCGACAACGACCTCGCCGTCACGGCATCCCTCGGACTGACCCCGGCGACGGACCTGTCCAGCGACGACCCGGCAGTCGTCGCCGCCGGGCGGGCACTGCTCGAACACTGCATCGATCACGTGGCGACGATGGGCGGCGACGTGCTGTGCGGGGTCATCTACTCGGCGATGGGCAAGTACATGGCGCCGGTGACCGAGCGCGGCGTCGCACACAGCCAGGAGGCGATCAGCGGACTCGCAGCCTTCGCGGCGGAGCGCGGCGTCCGGCTCTCCCTCGAGGTCGTCAACCGTTACGAGTCGAACGTCTTCAACACCGGCCGCGGCGCACTGCGGTTCCTGGACGGCGTCGCGGGCGATGTCGGTGTTCACCTGGACACGTACCACATGAACATCGAGGAGTCCGACTTCTTCCAGCCCGTGCACGACGTCGCCGCGTCCGGAAAGCTCGGCTACGCGCACATCGGCGACAGCCATCGCGGCTACCTCGGCACGGGCACCGTCGACTTCGCGACCTTCTTCCGCGCCCTGCACGATGTCGCGTACGACGGACCGGTCGTGTTCGAGTCGTTCTCCTCGGCCGTGGTGAGCGCCGAGCTCAGCAACACGCTCGGCATCTGGCGCAACCTGTGGCAGGACTCCGACGACCTCGCCGCGCACGCGAACCGGTACATCCGCGACGCGATGCATGCGGTCGCGACGATCGACCGCCACTAGGGCCTCGCTATGCAGAGGCATGGCCGACAACGCCCTTCCGCAGCAGCGCATTGCCGTACTTCCGCGTCTCCCCCGTCCGCACCATCAGGTAGGCGGGGCGGGCGACGTCGTAGTACGCGAAGCGCTCGACGAAGCGCGTCGTCTGCTCGGCCGTGCCCGCGGCATCCATCAGCTCCCGCTGGACCGAGAGGATCTCGCCGTCCGCGGACTCCATGAGATCGAGGGCAGGGGCGTCATCGAGCGGGATCACGCTGCGAATGGCCGCCAGGACCTCGGGTGTCGTGGTGCCGGGCAGATCGATCACGCGCTCCCCCAGCGCCCACGCCGGGAAGTGCGCGTCGGCGATGACGACGGCGTCGGAGTGGCCCATCCGGTCCAGGTGCAGCAGCAGCTCACCGGTCAGCAGGGGGTTGATTCCTTCGAGCATCAGTCCTCCTCGGCGACCGACGGGATCAGTCCGTCGGCGGTCAGGTCGTCCCAGAACTGCTCCGGGATCTCAGCGACGGCGAGGTCGGCGTTCTGCCGCACCTGCTCGGGGCGGGAGCTTCCGACGACCACCGACTGCACGACGGACGAGCGCAGCGGGTACTGGATCGCCGCGGCGGGCAGTGCGACATCGTGCGCCGCGCACACGGCGACGATGCGCTGCAGACGGTCCCAGATCTCGTCGGGGACGCCGCCGTACTCGTAGCGATCGCCGCGGACCGGCTCGCTCTTCGCGAGAAGGCCCGAGTTGAAGACGGATGCGGCGACCGCCCCGGTGCCGCGGTCGACGCACACCGGCAGCACGTCGGCTGCCGCGGGCTGCTCGAGCAGCGTGTAGCGGCCGGCGATCATGACGATGTCGAGGTCGGCTTCGCGCACGGATCGGGCGAGTGCATCGCTGACCATGGACCCGACGCCGATCAGCCCGATCGCGCCCTCGGCGCGCAGCGCCTCCAGCGCGGGGTAGCCCTCGGCGAGCGCGAGATCGAGATCGTGGCGCTCGGGGTCGTGCAGGTAGACGATGTCGATGCGGTCGATACCCAGCCGCTCGCGTGATTCGTCGAGGGACGCGCGGATGCCGGCATGCGAGAAGTCCCACACCCGCTGCAGGTCGTCGGGCACGAAGAAGTCGTTAGCCGTGTCGAGGCCGCCCGGCTCATGAGCCGGGTTCGTCCGCAGGAGGCGCCCGGCCTTGGTCGACAACACGAACTCGTCGCGCGGCTTCGTCCGCAGGAACGCGCCCAGGCGCCGCTCCGACAGCCCGAGACCGTAGTGCGGAGCGGTGTCGAAGTAGCGGATGCCGCTCTCCCATGCGGCATCCAGCACCGCCCACGCCTCATCGTCGGTGAGTTCGCGGAAGAGGTTCCCGACGTTCGCGGCGCCGTACCCGAGCGTCGGGAAGCCGGCCGGCGACATTCTGGGGGCCGATGCGTCACGTGTCGGACCGTTCGTCGCGGATCTTCCGACATCTGTCGTGTCGGCCCCCGACGTGTCAGGCTGCGACATGCGCGCCCGTCCAGGTGTATTCCGCGATGCTCTCGGCTTTCATCTCCATGCCCGCGCCCGGTGCCGTCGGGGCCATGTAGGAGCCGCCCCGGATGTCGGTGGGCACGACGAAGTGCTCGTGCAGATGATCGACGTATTCGATCAGGCGGCCCTCGCGCGCGCCGCTGACGGCGACGAAGTCGAACATCGACAGATGCTGCACGGCCTCGCAGAGCCCCACGCCGCCGGCGTGCGGACAGACCGGAACGCCGAACTTGGCGGCGAGCAGCAGGTTGGCGATGTTCTCGTTGACACCGGCGACGCGCACCGCGTCGATCTGCATGACGCTGATCGCCCCCGCCTGCAGCAGCTGCTTGAAGATCACGCGGTTCTGCGCGTGCTCGCCCGTCGCGACGCGGATCGGAGCGATCGCACGGGCGATCTCGGCATGGCCGAGGACGTCGTCGGGGCTCGTGGGCTCCTCCACCCATGCCGGCTGGAACTCGGCGAGGGCGTTCACCCACTCGATCGCCTCGGAGACCTCCCAGCGCTGATTGGCGTCGATCGCGATGGGGAAGTCGGGGCCGACGACCTCGCGCGCCTTGCGGAAGCGACGGATGTCGTCGTCGAGGTCGTCCCCGACCTTGAGTTTGATCTGCGTGAAGCCGTCGGCGAGGGCTTCACGGGCGAGCCGCTCGAGCTTCTCGTCGGAGTAGCCGAGCCAACCAGGGCTGGTCGTGTAGGCGGGATAGCCGGTCGCGAGGAGTTCGGTCTCCCGCTCCTCGCGACCGACGGCACCCGCGCGGAGGATCTCGAGCGCCTCTTCGCGCGTGAGGGCGTTGGTGAGGTAGCGGAAATCGACGAGGTCGACGAGCTCCTCCGGGCTCATGCGGCCGAGCAGCTGCCACAGCGGGAGCTCCGCGCGCTTGGCCTTGATGTCCCACAGCGCGTTGGTCACGGCGCCGATGGCCATGTGCATGACGCCCTTCTCCGGGCCCAGCCACCGCAGCTGCGAGTCGCCGATGATCTCGCGGAAGGTTCCGCCCATGTCGTCCAGCAGCGGCTCGATCTCGCGCCCGACGAGGTGATCGGCGAGCGCGTCGATGGCCGCGACCTGCACGTCGTTCCCGCGGCCGATCGTGAAGACGAAGGAGTGCCCGGCGATGCCGTCGGCATCATCGGTGCGGATCACGACATAGGCGGCCGAGTAGTCGGGGTCGGGATTCATCGCATCCGAGCCGTCCAGGCTCAGCGACGTCGGAAAGCGGATGTCGGTCGTGTCGAGTGCGACGATGCGGCTCACTGCGATGGTCTCCTTGTGCAGTCCCGATCCTCTCGAGAAGGGATTCTCGACGGATCCCTTGGAGTGTAAACATCCGATGTCTATACTGTCAATCAGATGCACCGCCGCATGGCGGATCCCCCGACGAAGTAGGAGAACCATGAAGTTCGCGCGGCTTGGCGCCCCTGGATCCGAGATTCCCGTCCTGATCGACGGCGATCGCCATCTCGACCTCCGCCCCGTGACATCCGATGTCAACGGCGACTTCCTGGAGAGCGACTTCCGCGCTCGCGTTACCTCGGCACAAGCATCCGGCAAACTGCCCGAGCTCGAGAACGCCGGCGAACTGCGCATCGGCGCCCCGATCGCCCGCCCGAGCGCGGTGATCTGCATCGGCATGAACTACGCCGAGCACGCCGCCGAGTCGAACTCCGAGCCGCCCAGCATCCCGATCATCTTCCTGAAGACTCCGAACACCGTCGTCGGCCCGAACGACACCGTGACGATCCCCCGCGGCAGCGAGAAGACGGACTGGGAGGTCGAACTCGGCATCGTCATCGGTGCCAGAGCCGCGTACCTGGACTCCCCCGACGAGGCCGACGCCCACATCGCCGGCTACGTCGTCGCCAACGACGTCTCGGAGCGCGACTTCCAGATGGCGGTCTCGGGCGGTCAGTGGTCGAAGGGCAAGATCGCGGCCGGCTTCAACCCGACCGGCCCGTGGCTGGTCACCCCCGACGAGGTCGACGTCGACGATCTGAACCTGCGCAGCTTCGTCAACGGCGAGCCCCGCCAGGACTCGAACACCTCCGACATGATCTTCGACGTCCGCACGATCGTCCACCACCTGTCGCAGTACGTCACCCTCGAGCCGGGCGACCTCATCCTCACCGGCACGCCCCAGGGCGTCGCACTCTCCGGCCGGTTCCCGTACCTGAAGGACGGCGACGTCGTCGACATCGAGATCGACGGTCTGGGTCATCAGCGGCAGACCTTCACCGCCTGGGAGGCGCAGCGATGAGCGCGCCGCTGGAGGGGCTCGTCGCGATCGTCACCGGAGGCGCCTCGGGCATCGGCGCCGCGGTGGCGGCCCGCCTGCACGCCGACGGCGCGCAGATCGCCGTCCTCGACCGCGACCCGTCGGGCGCCGATGAGCGCTTCGCCGCGTTCACGGCCGACGTCTCGGACCGCGCGAGCGTGGATGCCGCGGTCGCCGCGGTCGCCGAGCGCTTCGGCCGCATCGACATCGTCGTCAACAACGCCGGCATCGGCGCCGTCGGCGACATCGCCGCGAACGACGACGACGAGTGGGCCAGGGTGCTCTCCGTGAACGTGACGGGCATCGCACGGGTCACCTCGGCAGCGCTCCCGTGGCTGCGGCAGTCGCCGTCTGCCGCGGTGTGCAATACGGCCTCCATCGCGTCGACGACCGGCCTCCCCCAGCGCGCGCTGTACTCCGCGTCCAAGGGCGCGGTCTCGGCGCTGACGCGCGCCATGGCCGCCGACCACCTGCGCGAGGGCATCCGCGTCAACGCCGTGAACCCGGGCACCGCCGACACTCCGTGGGTCGGGCGCCTGCTGGATCAGGCGAGCGACCCCGGGGCCGAGCGCGCGGCGCTCGAGGCACGCCAGCCGCACGGACGGCTGGTCTCGCCGGACGAGGTCGCAGCCGCCGTCGCCTACCTCGTGTCGCCTGCGGCGGGCTCGACGACCGGAACCTTCATCGAGGTCGACGGAGGCATGGCGCAGCTGCGTCTGCGGGCCGAGTGACCGGCGCCGCGGCGAAACCTCAGCGGATGCCGTAGAAGCGGACCGCGTTCGACCAGAACAGCTTCTCGGTGTCGAGGCCGCGCGCCTCGGCCCAGTTGCGGACCGTGTGGCACCAGTCGTCCCGGTTGCCGGACCAGTAGTACGTGTCCTCGGGGCTGCCGTCGTGGGTGGACGACGAGACGGGCCAGTCACTCCCCCACATCAGACGGTTCTCGCCGAACGCCTCCGCGGCGACGTCGAGGAAGGGCTCCATCTGCTCCTCGTCGATCTGCCCCTGGGATTCGGCGGGGAGCCCGGAGAGCTTGACCGAGACCTGCGGGTTGGCCGCGAGCGCGCGCAGATCGCGGATCCACTCCGCGCTGGGCGCGAGAGGCTGCTCCCGCGTGCCGATCGCCGGCTTGCCGAGATGGTCGAGCACAATCCGCAGCCCTGGTACCGCCTCGGCGAGCGCGGTGACGTCGGGGATCTGATGCGCACGGACGCAGGCGTCGAAGGTGAGGCCGCGGGCGGCGAGCTCGCGAGCTCCTTCGATGAACGCGGGGCGACGGGCGAAGCCGTCCCCCTCTCCCTGGAGCAGGTGTCGGACGCCGACGACGAGTTCGTGCTCGGCCAGAGCGTCGAGGTGCTTGCGGAGCTTGCGCACGCGGTCCAATCGGGCGCCCGCCACGATGGCGACCACTCCGGCTTCCCGGGCGATCGACTCGACCCACCGGACTTCGGCGAGCGCCTGCTTGGGGAGAGGGTCCGCCTGGACGAACACCGCGACCTGCTGCTCGACGTCCTCGATCTGGTCCTCGCGCAGGGCTTCCGCGGCGAAGGTGCCGTCCAGCTCGCCCTGGAGCCAGTCGTATGCGAGGACGTCGGGGTCCCACAGGTGCAGATGGCTGTCGACGACACGCATGACCCCATCCTCACACAGCCCGAGCAGACATCCGATCAATCGCTAGGATGCCCTCATGGCTGTCACCGATGAGGCGATCGAGAAGATCAAGGCGATGATCGTGTCGGGGGAGCTCTCCCCCGGCGACCGCCTGCCTCCCGAGAAGGAGCTCGCCGAGCGCCTCGGCCTCAGCCGCAACTCGATGCGCGAGGCGGTCAAGGCGCTCGAGGTCATCCGCGTGCTCGATGTGCGGCGCGGCGACGGCACGTACGTGACGAGCTTGGAGCCGCACCTGCTGCTGGAGGCGATCTCGTTCGTCGCCGACATGCACGACGACGACTCGCTCCTCGAGATCTTCGCCGTGCGGCGGATGCTGGAGTCCCAGGCGACGGGCCTCGCTGCCACGCTCGGCTCCGACGACGCGATCGGCGCGCTGCAGCAGGAGCTCGACGCCGTCAGCTCCGAGGTCAGCATCGACGACCTCGTCGCGCACGACATCCGCTTCCATCGCGAGATCGTCCGCATGGCGGGCAACGCGTATCTCGCCAGCCTCATCGAGAGCCTCAGCGGCCAGACGGTCCGGGCGCGCATCTGGCGCGGTCTCACCGAGCAGGACGCGGTCGAACGGACACTGTCGGAGCACCGTGCGATCGCCGACGCGATCGCCCAGCACGACCCGAACCTGGCCACCTCGCTCGCCACGGCGCACATCGCCGGAGTCGAGCGCTGGCTGCGTCAGGCCGCCACAGCCTGATCCTCGAATCCCCCGGGCCGCGCCGAGACTGCACCATCACTGCGCTGTCTCGGGGCGGCCTGGCAGCCTCGAGAGTTACGCGCCGATCCGCCCCATGGCTGCCTCGAACTCGGCGGCCGAGGAATCGCTGACGTCGTGCTGCAGCAGTGCGTCGAGCACGTCCGGTGCGGCGGTGAAGTACGGCACACCGACCAGACGCAGGGACACGATGTCGTCCGCGGAGCGCAGGCTGGCAGCGAGGACGTTCGTCTCGCTGCTCGCGCAGACCTCCTGCATCCGGGCGATGAGAGCGTCGCCGTCGACACCGGCATCCCGCAGGCGCCCGAGGTAGGGGGCGATGTACCGCGCGCCGATGCTCGCCGCGGCGAGCGCCTGCCCGACGGAGTACACGGCCGTCACGAGAACGCTCGCTCCATCGGCGACGAGGGCGGATGCCGCGGCGAAGCCCGCTGCGGTCGCGGGGACCTTGATGGCAGCCCGGTCGCCCAGCGCGCGGATCGCGTCGGCGTTGCGGAGCATCTCGGCCGCGCTGCCGCCCCAGGTCTGGAAGAAGATCTCGGGCGCGCCCTCGCCCTCCCACCGGGCGTAGAGCTCGGGGATCTGCGCGGCCGAGCAACCACCCCGCTCGAGGATCGTGGGATTCGTCGTAACGCCATGCACGACCCGCGCCGCGAGCAGGCGCGAGACCCGTTCGACGTCGGCGCTGTCGACGTACAGACGCGGAGCGATGGCGGCAACAGGCATGCGGGACTCCTCGAGAGCGCAGGGGACCGGCAACCTGTCGTTACAGGTGCGGATTCGGCTAATGTAATGACAGCGAACGGCGAAGTCAAAGGAGCCCCATGCCCACCTCCCCCACCGAAGGGCGCACCGGCGTCGTCATCGTCGGGAGCGTCACGGCGGACGTGACCACCTTCTCCCAGCGGCTCCCCGCCCGCGGTGAGACGATCCTCGGCGATCAGTTCACCCTGTTCCTCGGCGGCAAGGGTGCGAACCAGGCCGTCGCGGCCGGTCTAGCCGGTGCTCGCACCAGCTTCGTCGGGTGCGTGGGCGACGACCTGTTCCGAGACCTCGTCGTCGACGGGCTCACCGAGGCCGGCGTCGACCTCGCCCATCTGCGCACCGTGCCCGGCCCGACCGGCATCGCGCACATCCGTGTGGACGCCTCGGCCCAGAACGACATCGTCATGGTCCCGCTCGCCAACGCCGAGCTGAACACGGAGCAGATCGACACCGCGCTGGATGCGCTGGCGAGCTCGAGCTCCGTGCTGCTCACGCAGCTCGAGACGCCGTCGGCTCTGACCGCGCACATCACCGGACGCGGCCGCGAGCTCGGCTTCACGGTCATCCTCGACCCGGCGCCTGCCGCACCGCTGGCAGCCGACGTGTGGCAGAGCATCGACATCGTCACCCCGAACGAGACCGAGGCCTCGGTGCTCAGCGGCATCGAGGTGACCGATGCGGCATCCGCAGAGCAGGCCGGCTGCTGGTTCCTCGACCAGGGCGTCGGTGCGGCCGTCATCACTCTGGCGGCTCAGGGCTCCTGCGTCGTCACCTCCGAGGGCACGACGATCGTCCCACCGCTGCCCGTCGACGCCGTCGACACCACCGCCGCCGGCGACGCCTACGCGGGCTACCTGGGCGCGGCGCTCGCGAACGGCGCGACGTTGACGGATGCCGTGCGCCTGGCCACCGCCGCCGGCGCTCTGACCGTCACGAAGCAGGGGGCATCACCGAGTCTCCCCGAGCGCCATGAGGTCGACGCCTTCCTCGCCGAGCGCACCGAGAGCGCTGCGCGCGCCGCATCCTGAACAGGAGCCCCACCACCATGCGAAAGACGTCCACGACGATCAATCCCGCGCTGTCCCGCGTGATCAGCGAGACCGGCCACACCGACCTCATCGTCGTGACCGATGCGGGGCTGCCCATCCCGCCGGGATCGGAGCGGATCGACCTCGCCTACCGCCCGGGTGCGCCGGCGTTCTTCGACGTGCTCGACACCGTGCTCGCCGAGCTCGTCGTGGAGGGTGCGACCGTCTCTGCCGAGGTCGCCGATCACAGCCCCCAGGTGCTGGAGCAGCTGCGAGAACGCCTCCCCGGCATCGAGATCGAGCTCGTGCCGCACGTGGAGTTCAAAAAGCTCACCCACGACGCCCGCGCCTTCGTCCGCTCCGGCGAGTTCACACCGTACGCGAACGTGATCCTGCACGCGGGGGTGGCGTACTAGATGTCCCCCACCGTCGACACGATCGATCGGCACTCGGCCGCCCCGATGTACGACCAGCTCCGGCAGCTGATCGTCGACGGCATCGAGCGGGACGGACTCCAGCCCGGCGACCCGCTCCCCGGCGAGCACCGGCTCTGCGAGCGCTACGGCATCTCGCGCACGGTCGTCCGGCAGGCGCTCGCCCAGCTCGAGCACGAAGGGATGGTCGAGCGGGTCAAGGGCAAGGGAACGTTCGTCTCGCGCCCCCGCACCAGTGAGTCTCTCGTGCACACGCTGATCGGCCTGTTCGACGATGTGGAGCGCCGCGGCGGCCACGTGCACAGCGACATCCTCCGGCACAAGCGCGAAGAGGCGGACGCCGATGTCGCGGCGGCCCTCGAGATCCCCCTCGGCTCACCGGTCATCGCCCTCGAGCGCCTCCGCCACGTCGACGGCGAGCCCTGGTCGCTGTCGACGACGTGGATGCCGGAAGCGGTCGGTGCGCTGACTCTCGACGTCGACCTGTCCGAGGCATCCCTCTACCGGCTGCTCGCGGAGCACGGAGTCCAGGCGACGGACGGAGTCCGCTCGGCCGAGGCCACCGTCGCGACGCACGACCAGGCTCACCACCTCGGGATCAGCGCCGGGTCGGCGCTGCTGCGTCTGCGCAGCATCAGCCGGGATGCGTCGGGAACGCCGATCGAGTACTTCATCGCCCTGCACCGCGGCGACCGGTCGCGGTTCGAGTTCCAGCTGCGTCAGGAGCAGTCGCAGGCGTCGCTTCTGCATGTCGATGGCAGCGGAGGCACGTTCCAGGCGGGTACAGTCTCTGTCTGAGGCGAGTGCCGCCTCGGAGAGGATGACGGACGATGGTCGACGCCGCAGATGACGCCGCCCCGGGCGATGCCACCCAGAAGCCCGAGACCGGCTCCGTACCGCCGATCGCCGATCTGACCGACCGCCCGGCGCCGACTCCCGGGCCGTTGACGAAGCCCGCTCCGGTCGTGCGGCCGCCCAAGCGCGCTGCGCGCTGGCTTGTGCCCGTCATCGTCGTCGTCGTGCTCGCCGCCGTCGCTGGCGCCGTGATCGCCTGGCAGGTGACGCAGTCCGGGATCGCCTGACCTCCTGGACCAGGGCACCAATCTCGTCGGCGCGTTCGAGCTGATCGCACGCATGCTCGCCGCCGGACGCACCGGCAGCGTCGTCACGCTGATCTGCGACGGCGGGGTCCGTTGCGCCGGAACGTACTATTCCGACGACTGGGTGTCCGAGCAGGGCTGGGATCTCGCCCCGCACCGGGCGCGTCTCGAGCGGTTCCTCGAGACCGGGGTCTGGAATGACTGACCCGGTTACGATGACGGCATGACCACTCTGATCCTCACCGTCGCCGGATCCGATCGCCCTGGCCTCGTCGCCGCCGTCGCCGACATCGTCGACGCGCATGGCGGCAACTGGGAGAGCAGCCAGCTCGCCGAGCTCGCGGGCGTGTTCGCGGGAGTGATTCAGGTCTCGGTCGCCGCCGAGCATGAGGCCGACTTGCAGCAGGCGCTGCGGGCGCTGGACGGGACGCTGACGGTCTCGGTGCACACCGGTGCGGATGCTCAGGCTCGCGATCAGCCCATCACCCTGCAGATCCTCGGCAACGACCGACCGGGGATCGTGCGCGAGGTCTCTGCCGTGCTCCGCGCTCATGACCTCAGCATCCACGACATGACGACCGAGACCCGGGATGCGGCGATGGCCGGCGGACGCCTGTTCGAGGCGTCCGTTGCGGCGACGGTCCCGGCAGCCGCCGATCTCGCCGCCTTGCGTGTCGACCTGGAGCGTCTGACCTCCGAGCTCCAGGTCGACATCACGCTCGACTGAGCGCGATCGCAGATCGACTCAGACCAGTCGCTCCTTCGGGGAGACCGAGTACGTGTCCTCCGGGTCGCGGTTCACCGTGTCGCCGAGTGCCTCGTCGATCGCGGTGAGCGTGTCGGAATCCAGCGTCACGCCCGACGCCTTGACGGTGTCGGTGAGCTGCTCGGGGCGGGATGCTCCGACCAGCGCAGCCGCGACGTTCTTGTTCTGCAGCACCCAGGCGATCGCGAGCTGCGGCATCGTGAGGCCCGCCTGCTGGGCGATGGGCTTCAGCTTCTGGACGGCTTCGAGGATGTCATCCTGCAGGAACCGCTGGATGAAGTGGGCGCCGCTGTGCGGATCGGTCGCGCGCGAGCCCTCCGGCACGGGCTGGCCCGGCAGATACTTGCCGCTGAGCACGCCCTGCGCCATCGGCGACCAGACGATCTGCGAGATGCCGAGCTCTTCGGATGCCGGGACGACCTTGCCCTCGATGACGCGGTGCAGCATGGAGTACTGCGGCTGGTTCGAGATGAGCTGCACGCCCAGCTGCTTCGCCAGGGCGTGGCCCTCGCGCAGCTGCTCTGCCGTCCACTCGCTCACGCCGATGTAGAGGGCCTTGCCGGCCCGGACGACGTCGGCGAACGCTTGGAACGTCTCCTCCAGCGGTGTCTCGTAGTCGAAGCGGTGCGCCTGGTACAGGTCGACGTAGTCGGTGCCGAGACGCTTCAGCGAACCGTTGATCGACTCGAGGATGTGCTTGCGCGACAGCCCGGTGTCGTTCGGGCCCTTGGGCCCGGTCGGGAAGTACACCTTGGTGAAGATCTCGAGGCTCTCACGCCTCTGGCCCTCGAGCGCCTTGCCGAGGATGACCTCAGCCGCGGTGTTGGCATAGGTGTCGGCCGTGTCGAACGTCGTGATGCCGGCATCCAGCGCGGCGTGCACCGTCTTCACCGCGGCGTCGTCCTCGACCTGAGAGGCGTGCGTCACCCAGTTGCCGTAGGTGATCTCCGAGACCTTGAAGCCGCTGTTACCGAGATAGCGATAGTTGACCATGTCTCAACGCTACGGCCACTCGGCCGGCACGGCGCCGGTATGTCAGATCATCACGCGTGCCGGCCTGCTTCGCCCACTGACGATCGCCCCGAGCACGACGCATCCGAGCGCGGCGGCGACGCTCACGACTCAGCGAAGAAGAGTTTCCGGGCCCGGAATCGATCGCGGGCTCGGGAACTCTTCTCCGAGAGTCAGGCGTCGACCGATTCGCGCAGGTCGGCGCGGGTGATCGGCTGCGTCGGCACGTCGGTGGTCGAGGGGGCGGCGGTCGAGGCAGCGGATGCCGGCGCCTCGGATGCCGGAGATGGGGCGGATGCCCCAGCATCCGCCGTCGTCACGATCGACGCCCGATCGCGGAAGCCCTCGGCGGTCACCCGATCCAGATCGACCTGCTTGCGGATCGCATACGCCTTCTCGTACAGCGACGGGTCGCCGTAACTCGTCAGCACCTTCACGATGACGGGGAGCAGCTCGATCATGAAGAACAGCGCCGCGATGAGCCAGTGCGCCCACCAGATGGTCGGCTCCTTCTCGGCGAGGCGGTTCAGGCCGCTGATCTGACTCAGCAGACCGACCGCTCCGGCGTTGCCCTGCGCGACCGAATCGGCGCGGGCGTTGTATGCGGCGAGCGCCTGCTCGTAGGTGTCACGAGCCGCGGGCAGCTGGTCGTTCGCCTGCTGGCGGTTCGCCGACTCGGACGAGGCCGTGCTCTCCTTGGCGGAGGTCTCCGCGGCGGCGAGGTCGTCGTTCGCCGTGCGCAGCTGTGCGGCCAGCGCGTCGTAGGTCTGCTGGGCCTGCGCGAGCTGCGCCTGGGCGGCATCCGAGCTCGACCCCTCGCCGTTTACCCCGGTGCAGCCGGGGACCTCGCCCGCGCCTTCACCGGTGAGCTCGCATTGGTAGAGCGCGCGTGCCTGGTCGATGACCTTCTGCTGCTCGGCCATCTTCGACGTGATGTCGTCGACGGCGGCCTGCGCGGCGGTCGTGGATGCCGAACCCGACACGGTGTCGGCGACGATTCCCGTGGCCGCCTGGTTCTCGAGCGCGGCGACCCGTGCGGTCGCAGCATCCAGCGCCTTCTTCTCCGGACCGCTCTCGAGAGCATCCTGGTCCGACTGCGCCTGCACGATGTTCGTCGCGGCGACCTCGCGGTTGATGTCGTTGTGGAACACCTGCAGAACCAGCGGCTCGGCGACGAGGAATCCGATCAGGACCGCCATGGCGACTCGGGGAAGCGCGAGTCCGATGAGCTTTCCGATGCTGCGCGTCGACGTCATGGTCGATGTCAGGAACCGGTCGAGGTTGAAGATGATGCCGGCCCACACGATCGCGAGGGGAACGGCGATCCACATCGCGGCCTGCACGCCCGTGGTGAGGGCGAAGAACATCGAGATCGCCGAGACGAGCGCGGTACCTGCGAGCACGAAGAACATCTGCACGAATCGGGGCGTCTCGCCGGGAACCCGGTCGAGGATCTCACCGTCCGCGCCGCCGAGGATCGCCATGGTGCGCAGTCGAGACCCGCGCGTGCGCGGCTTGTTCTCGCGCTTCGCCTTCGCGGCGCGGCGCTGCGCGCGCTTCATCTTCGTGGGTCCGAACACGCCCTGCGCCCGCTCGAGGTCGCCCAGCTCATCAGCTGCGGGTTCGGCCCTGCGTGGCTGGTCGCCGGTCGCGGACGCCTCGCTGCCGGTGGGCTCGTAGCTGCGGAGGAAGTCGAGATCCTCGTCGGTGACGGAGCCCTCAGGGGTTTCGCCGTCGATCGAAATCTGCCCGTCGGAGCCCATACGGCCAGGGCGATGCGCGGAATAGGACATCCCTAGAGGCTACGAAACTCCGCCTGAGCGACAGCCGGAAGCGTCAGTCCGCGGAGAGGGCGGCCGCGGCGACCTCATCCTCGGTGGTCGCGACGAGCTGGCCGCAGGCGCCGTCGATCTCCTTGCCGCGGGTGTCGCGGAGGGTCGTCGGGATGCCGGCATCGTTGAGCCGGCGGACGAACTCGTCGGTGACGTCCTTCTCGGATGCCGTCCACACCGACTCGGGCGTCGGGTTCAGCGGGATCGGGTTGACGTGCACCCATCCGCGGCCCCGCTGATTGAGCTTCTCCGCCAGCAGGTCGGCGCGCCAGGCGTGGTCGTTCATGTCCTTGATGAGCGCGTACTCGATCGAGACGCGGCGACCGGTCTTCTCGTAGTACTCGTGCGCGGCATCCAGCGCCTCGTCCACCTTCCAGCGCGAGTTCACCGGGATGAGCTCGTCGCGCAGATGATCGTCGGGCGCGTGCAGGGACAGTGCGAAGGTGACGGGGATGTTCTCGTCCGCCAGCTTTCTGATGGCCGGCACCAGGCCGACCGTCGACACGGTGATGCCGCGAGCGCTCATGCCGAGGCCGTCGGGCTGCGGGGCGACCATGATGCGCACGGCGTCCATCACGCGCTTGTAGTTCGCGAGCGGTTCTCCCATGCCCATGAAGACGATGTTGCTGACGCGCTCCATGCTGTGGTCGTCGGCCTTCTTGCCACCGAGACCGCCCTCGGCGATCAGGCGGTTCGCGCGGACGATCTGCTCGACGATCTCGGCGGTGGACATGTTGCGGGTGAGCCCGGCCTGTCCGGTGGCGCAGAACGGGCAGTTCATGCCGCATCCGGCCTGGCTCGACACGCACAGCGTGATCCGGCCCGGGTAGCGCATGAGAACGGACTCGACGAGCGCGCCGTCATGCAGACGCCACAGGAACTTGATCGTGTCGCCGCGATCGGTCTCGAGGCGCCGCACCTCGGTGAGCAGCGGCGGAAGCATCCCCGCGACGAGCTCCTCGCGCTGGGCGGCGGGGAGGTCGGTCATCTCGGCGGGGTCGGACGTGTAGTGCGTGAAGTAGTGCGTCGCGAGCTGCTTGGCGCGAAAGCCCGGCAGACCGAGTTCCTTGACCTTCTCGATGCGCTCGGCCGGCGTCAGATCCGCCAGGTGCACCGGCGGCTTGCCGCGCTTCGGGCTGGCGAACTGCAGCAGTGGACGACCGCTCTCATCCTTCTTCTGGGTCCAGCCCTCGGTGCGTGGGCGCACCTGCGGGTTCGCAGGCCCCGTCAGGCGGATGGGAGATTTCTCGGTCATACCTCCAGGGTACGGGCTGGGAGGTGGAAAGGCCCTGGGGCGGCGTGAGTCACGGCACTTGTCATTACAGGCTGGGGTCCGCGAGAATGGGGCATTCCCCGATGAAGGAGCCCGATGACCGACCGCCTCGCGCGCGCCCGCACCTCCGGCGTCCTCGCCGTCCTCCGCGCCCCCTCCCCCGAGTCCGCCCTCGAGACCGCCGAGGCGATCATCCGCGGTGGGGTGACGGGCATCGAGGTCACGTACTCCACACCCGATGCGCCGGCGGTGATCCGCGAGCTCATCGCCCGCCATGGGGATGCCGCGTACGTCGGCGCGGGAACCGTGACCTCGGCCGACGAGGCCCACGCCGCCGTCGAGGCGGGCGCGGAGTTCCTCGTGAGCCCCGGCACCCTGCCCGACCTCACCCACACGATGCTCGACACCGGAGCGGTCGTGATGACCGGCGCGCTGACGCCGACCGAGATCATGGGGGCACTGGGGCTCGGCGTCGACGTCGTGAAGGTGTTCCCGGCATCCCTCGGCGGGCCGTCCTACTTCGGCGCGCTGCGCGGACCGTTCCCGGATGCTCCACTCATGCCCACCGGCGGCGTCAGCCCCGACAACCTCGCCGCGTGGTTCGCCGCCGGATCGGTCGCAGTGGGCGCGGGAGGCGACCTCGCGAACTCGGCGTCGATCGCCGCGCAGGACTGGGACGACATCACGGCGCGCGCCGCTCGGTTCGCTGCGGCGCTGGCCGCCGTGCGCGGGTGACCCTGCCCGACCTGCTGCCCTGGGCGTGGGTGGCGCTCGGGGCGGCCGCCGTCACGATCGGCATCTCGAAGACCGCGCTGCCGGGCGGCAGCACACTCGCGATCGCGCTGTTCGCCTCAGTGCTCCCCGCTCGCACCTCCACGGCGGCGATGCTCCTCCTGCTCATCGTCGGCGATGTGTTCGCGCTCATCTCCTACCGGCGGCACGCGCACTGGCCGACGCTGCTGCGCCTCGCACCCGCCGTCGTCCTCGGCCTCCTCGCCGGTTTCGCGTTCCTCGCTCTCGCCGGCGACGGCATCGTGCGCCGCGCGATCGGCGTCATCCTGCTGGTCATGATCGCGGTGACGCTGTGGCGGCGTTCGCGGCCCACCACGCCATCGCCCCGGGGCAATCTGCTGCTGGCGGGCACGTACGGCACGCTCGGCGGCTTCACGACCATGGTCGCCAACGCGGGCGGCCCCGTGATGTCGATGTACTTCCTCGCCACACGCGCGCAGGTCATGACGTTCCTCGGCACGTCGGCATGGTTCTTCGCGATCGTGAACATCGTCAAGGTGCCGTTCCTCGCCGGTCTCGGGCTGTTCCCCGGCCCGGTGCTGCTGATGGATGCCGTGCTCGCACCGCTGGTCGTGATCGGCGCGCTGATCGGCCTGCGCATCGCCCGGCGGATCGATCAGCGCCTCTTCGACCGGATCGTCATCGGTCTGACGATCGTCGGGGCGGTCTACCTGCTGTTCTGACGCCGAGACCCGCGCGCGAGCGAAGGCTGCTCAGTCCAGGAAGATGTCCGGGAACAGGCGGTCGTCGGGCGTGCCGGGGATCGCAGCGTAGCCGGAGAAGTCCGTCACACCGTCGGCCTCGAGCACATCCTCGACGATGAGCGACTGGCCCGTATACGACGCCGCGGGCTTGGTGAGCACCGAATACGCGGCATCCGCGTAGATGTCGGCCGTGCGGCTGGCGGCCATGACCTTGTCGCCGCCGAGCAGGTTCTGCACCGCCGCGGTCGCGATCGTCGTGCGCGGCCACAGCGTGTTCGCCGCGATGCCGTCCTCGGCGAACTCGGCGGCGAGCCCGAGCGTCACCATCGTCATGCCGAATTTCGCGAGCGTGTAGCCGGTGTGCGCACCGAGCCACTTCGGCGTCGGGTTCAGCGGAGGCGACAGCGACAGGATGTGCGGGTTCGCCGAGCCGCGCAGCACCGGCACGGCGGCGCGCGAGAGCATGAACGTCCCGCGGACGTTGACGTCCTGCATGAGGTCGTACTTCTTCGCGCCCAGGTCGAGCGAGCGCGAGAGGTCGATGACGCTGGCGTTGTTGATGACGATGTCGATGCCGCCGAACTCGCCCTGCGTCTTCATGACCGCTTCGGTGATGTCATCGTCGTCGCGCACGTCGCCGACGATGGGGAGGGCGTTGCCCCCGGCCGCCCGGATCTGCTCGGCGGCAGTGTGCACGGTGCCCTCGAGCTTCGGATGCGGGGTGTCGGTCTTGGCGAGCATCGCGATGTTGGCGCCGTCGCGGGCGGCGCGCAGGGCGATGGCGAGGCCGATGCCGCGGCTGCCGCCCGACATCAGGATGGTCTTTCCGGCGAGGGTGCTCATGGGTCTCCCTGGGTGGTGGTTCTGCGGATGCTTACTTGGGCGCCATGCGGATCGCGCCGTCGAGGCGGATCGTCTCGCCGTTGAGGTAGCCGTTCTCGATGATGCTCTGCACGAGGGCGGCGTACTCGGCGGGCTTGCCGAGGCGCGCGGGGTACGGCACCTGCTGGCCGAGCGACGCCTGCGCCGCCTCCGGCAGGCCGGCGAGCATCGGGGTCTCCATGATCCCCGGTGCGATCGTGCACACGCGGATGCCGTAGCGCGCGAGCTCGCGAGCGATCGGCAGCGTCATGGCGTGCACGCCGCCCTTCGACGACGAGTAGGCGGGCTGACCGATCTGACCGTCGAACGCGGCGACGGATGCCGTGTTCACGATGACCCCGCGGTCTCCGCCGTCGGCGGGGTCGTTCTTCGCGATCACGGCCGCGGCCTGGGAGGTCACGTTGAACGTGCCGACGAGGTTGATGCGGATGACGCGCTCGAAGTCGGCGAGCGCGGTGGGGTTGCCGTCGCGGTCGAGCACCTTGGCCGGGGTCGCGACGCCGGCGCAGTTGACGACGATGCGCAACGGCGCGTGCTCGTTCGCGGCGGTGACGGCGGATGCGGCATCCTCGGCGTTGGTGACGTCACCGGGGGCGAACGCTCCGCCGAGCTCTGCGGCCATCTCGGCGCCGGCCGACGACGGCAGGTCGAGAAGCGTGACGTGCGCACCCGCGGCAGCGAGCGCGCGGGCGGTGGCGAGGCCGAGCCCTGAGGCTCCGCCGGTGATCAGCGCACCGGATCCCTGGATCTGCATGGTTCTCCCTCGAACGGATTGCAACTCAGTGTCAGCATACGCGGTTCTCAGTGTCACCTCTGGCCATTCCGATCACGGAGGTGTTGGCTGGGGTCATGCAACTGCGTCGCAAGCGAGCCTACGACACCGCCGAATCCTCCGACGGGTTCCGTGTGCTGGTCGATCGGCTGTGGCCGCGGGGTCTGTCGAAGGAGCGCGCGGCGATCGATCTGTGGGCCAAGGACACCGCTCCGAGCCCGGAGCTGCGCAAGGCCTGGCATGCGGCATCCGATGATGACTGGGGCACCTACGCCGACCGCTACCGCGCCGAGCTCGACGGCGAGTCCGCCGCGGCACTCGACGCTCTGGCCGGCGAACTGAAGATGCACGACACCGTCACCCTCGTCTACGCCGCGCATGATGAGAAGCACAACCACGCCGTGATCCTCGAGCAGTCGCTGCGAGCACTGCTGCCATGAGCACAACTTCGGATCCGGCGCTCGACACGCCGCGACGGCGGCCGAATCGACGGCGGGTCGCACCGGGGTTCCGAAGCTGTGCACGGCGCGGCGACCCGATTTCAGGGGTTCGGGATGGCGCATCCGCTGATGTTCTGCCCGCCTATCTCGGGCCGTCTGGCTGGCTGGGTGTCGACCTCACCGCCGGCACCGACTGGCAGGAGATCTCCGAGCTCGTCGACGCCTCCTACCGGGTGACCGCGCGCCGCCGGCTCGTGAAGCGGCTCGACGAGGACTAGCTCCAGACGAACCGGAAGGTGCCGGCGAGCACGGCGGCGGCGAGCGCGAGGGCCATGATCGCCAGCGCACCGAGCAGCGCGACGGCATCCCGTCCATGCAGGCTCGACGGCCGAGACCAGGTGCGCGGGATGCCGGAGCCGAACCCGCGGGCCTCCATCGCGAGCGCGAGCCTGGTCCCCCGGCGCACCGCGAACACGAGCAGCACGAACGCCATCGAGAAGAAGCGCCGGATCGCTCCGCCGTCGCCCACCCCGCGCGCGCGGCGCGCGAGGCTCATCGTGCGCCAGTCGTCGAGGAACAGTCCGAGCATCCGGGTTCCGGCGAGGATGCCGAGCACGAACCGGCTGGGCAGCTTCGCGATCTGCGCCAGGGCGTCGGCGAGCTCGGTGGGGTCGGTGCGCCCGAACAGCATGATCGTCGGCAGCCCGAGCGCAACGACCCGCAGGCTCACCGCGATCGCGAGCGAGATCGAGTCGTCGCTGATCGTCGCGAAGCCGAAGCTCCAGTAGATGTGACCTGCGGGCTCGGCGTAGAGCAGCATACTGAGACCGGCGATCGGGGCGAACACGACGATCGGCAGAATACGCCGGATCACGGTCCGCAGACGCAGGCCGGTGAGCGGTAGGCACAGCAGCTGCAACGCGATCGCGACGAGTCCGCTGACGACGTCGATCGAGGCGAACAGCGGCACGGACAGCAGCAGTGCGAGAACGATCTTCGTGACCGGATTGACGCCATCGAGCCAGGCGCGCGGCTCCAGGTCGACAGCACCCGCCTGCGAATCGTTCAGGCGCGAGTCCGTCATGCGCGCACCGCCTGCGGGCTCAGCTCGATACGGTGACCGCCGAGGTGCCGGACCACGCCCTCGTCATGCGTCACCGCGATGACCGACGTCCCGGAGGCGATCTCCTCCTGGAGCAGCGCGACCAGCTCCACCCAGCCGCGGCGATCCTGCCCGAAAGTCGGTTCATCGAGCACGACGACCTCGGGGGATGCCGCGAGCACGGTCGCCACGGAGAGACGGCGCTTCTGCCCACCCGACAGCGTGAACGGGTTCGCGAGGGCGAGCGGTGCGAGATGGAGGCGTTCGAGCAGCCCGTCGACGACGAATGCCGTTCGGGATGCCGTCCGGCCGAGCGCCTTCGGCCCTACGGCGAGCTCGTCGCGCAGGGTCTGGGTGAGGAACTGGTGTTCGGGCTCTTGGAAAACCGTGCCGATGCGGGTGAGCAGTTCTCGCGAGGTCCAGCGGATCGGCCGCCGCCCGCTCTTTCCTGCGAGCGACTCCGCCGATTCGATGCTGCCCGCCCGCTCCGGGATGAGCCCGGCGAGGGTGAGAGCGAGCGTCGACTTGCCGACCCCGTTCGGTCCGGTGATCACGGTCGCGTGACCGCCCGGCACCCGCACCTCGAGCCCGGACTGCACGATCGTGCGCGGTTCGCGGGCGATCGCAAGACCGGATGCCGCGAGCACTGGCTCGCCGAAATCACTGAGCACCGGCTCCGCGCCCGAAGGCGCCGGCGGCAGCTCAGGCAGCTCGACGTCGAGCCCGGGCACCCACACGCCGGCATCCGCCAGTATCTGGCCGTGCTCGGCGAACACCCGATCCGGTGCACCATCGGCAAGCAGCCCCCCGTCGGCGCCGAGCACGATCACGCGGGTCATCAGATCGACCCATACCGGCGTGCGGTGCTCGACCACCACGAGCGTGGCGCCACTCGCCTCGACGACGCGCTCGACGCTCGCCCGCACCTCGGCGATCCCTTCCGGATCCAGGTTCGCGGTCGGCTCGTCGAGCAGAAGCAGACCGGGCCGCATCGCCAGGACACCGGCGAGCACGAGACGCTGCTTCTGCCCTCCGGAGAGCGCCTTGGTCGCGCGTTGCAGAGGCACGGCGAGGCCGACGGCTTCCATGGCCTCCGCGACACGACCGGGGATCTCGGATGCCGGCACGCCGAGGTTCTCGCATCCGAACGCGACGTCGTCTCCCACCTTGGACAGCACGATCCCGGCATCCGGGTCCTGCATCACGAGCCCCGCCTGCCCTCGGCGGGCCTCGGGGGCCGCGCCGTCGACGAGCAGCGAGCCGGTCCGCTCACCCTCATCGGCGTCGCCGAGGACTCCTGCGAGCCCGGCGAGCAGGGTCGACTTGCCCGCGCCGGATGCGCCGAGCAGCAGTACGCGCTCGCCGGGCTCGATCGTGAAGGTGACGTCTGAGACCGCCGGACGCCTGCGGCCCGCGTAACGCCAGCCCCAGCCCGCCGCCTGCACGCGGGCCGGGGTGGTCCCAGCCCCGCTCATCTCAGACCTCGCGGATGCGCTCTCGCCCTGCCGCGAAGCGGCTGAGCGCCCCTGTGGCGGCGAGGGCGCGCACCAGCAGCCAGCCCACGACACCGGCGAGCACGATGCCCGACACGATCAGGCACACGAGGTAGATCGTGTTGAACTCGAGGGACTTCAGGATGTTCGGGGAGCTGCCGTAGAACAGCTCGAAGATCCACGCGGCGATGCCGGCGCCCGCACCGGCGAGACCGGCGACGACGATGCCGAAGCGGCGGTACAGGAACAGCGCGAAGATGAGCTCGGCCCCGAGACCCTGCACGATGCCGGAGAGGATCGTCGATACTCCCCAGACGTTGCCGATCAGCATCGAGACGATGGCCGCGACGAGTTCGACGACGAGGGCGGCGCCCGGCTTGCGGATCACGAGGCCGCCGACGACGCCGCCGAGCAGCCAGATGCCCACCGCGATGCCGCCGAAGCCGGGGGTCAGCGCGTCGGCGGCGCTGAACCATGCGTAGCCGATGGTGTTCCAGCCCCAGAAGACGAGGCCGATCGCGACGCCGAGGACGGCGGCGACGACGATGTCGACGACGCGCCAGCGCCAGCGACTCGGTGCGACCGTCTGGGCGATCGCGGGCGTGCGTGTAGACGTACTCATCTGAGCTCCTCCCTGCGCCGGCATGATCCGGATCAGGTTCGACGGTCGAAGCGCTTTTCGCTCCCTCTCAGCCCGGCATCGCCCGGACTCCCGTGGTTGTGCCCTCGATCATACCCGCCTCCCGCGCCCGGCGTTACAAGATCGACACCGGGGATTGGGTAGCGTGGGCAGGTGACCATTGACGATGCGACGCCTGTGACGACCCGTCGCGCCTTCCGTGCTCACCGGGAACGCACCACGGTCCCCACCGGTTCGGCACCGGCATCCGTCGAGGCGCCGCTTCCCGTTCCGCCGCCGGAGTCGCCCGAGGATCAAGAGCCTGCCGTCCAGTGGGCGGATGCCGAACGGCCCGCGACCGCACTCCTCTGGCTCGAGACAGCCGATGTCATCGAGACCACGCTTCCCGCCGATCTGGGTGCTGCGGCGACCCGCCCGTCCGGTGACGACCTGCTCGCCGGGACCCGTTCCGGACTGCTGCGCACGCGTTGGCTCGTACCGCTGGGCACCCTCGCGCTGTGCACGGTCGCCTACGGCGCTTCCATGCTCCTGTGGCCGCTGCACGCCGTCGCCCCGGTGGCCGCGGCCGTCGAGGTGCGGATCGCGCCGGCCGCGGCATCCGACATCACGTGGCCGTCCGGGGGCAGCTCGGGCGTCGGGATCGCAGGAGTGTCCTCCGTCGCGTCGGCGACCGGAGCCGTGCCGATCGCCAGCGTGACGAAGGTGGTCTCGAGCCTGATGGTGCTCGACCGACTGCCGCTGGCGCTGGGCGAACAGGGACCGGAATACGCGTTCACGTACGCCGACAGCGTCGAGTACTGGGACTACCGCGTCTCGGACCAGTCCGCACTCGATGTTCCCGTCGACGGCGTACTGACCGAGTACCAGCTGCTGCAGGGGACCCTGCTCGGATCGGCGAACAACTACATCGACCGGCTCGCGCGGGAGATCTGGGGGTCGGAGGCGCAATTCGCCGCTGCGGCGAAGACGTGGCTCGCCGATCGCGGCCTGAGCGACATCACGATCGTCACGCCGTCGGGCTTCGACGACCGCAACACGGCCACACCCGCCGCCCTGCTGAAGCTCGGCGATCGCGCCATGCAGAACCCCGTCTTCGCCGAGATCGTCGGCACGAAGAGCGTGGAGCTGCCCGGCGCGGGGGTGGTGACGAACACTAACGGGATGCTGGCAGACGCCGGCGTCGTCGGCATCAAGACCGGCACGCTCGGCGAGGACTGGAACCTCCTCACCGCCAAGGACGTGACGGTCGACGACGTCACGGTGCACCTGTACGCGGCCGTCCTCGGCCAGGACGATGACGAGGGCCGGCTCGCGGCGACGCGCTCCCTGTTCACGCAGGTCGAGGCCGACCTCACAGCTGCCGGACCGACCGTCGCCGCCGGCACGGTCGTCGGCAGAGTCCAGACCGACTGGGGCACGACGGTCGACATCGTCACGGACGACGACGCCACCGTCGTGCAGTGGAACGGAGCAGCCTCGGCCGCGACCGTGACCCTCGATCTGATGGATCAACGGGCCGAGGGCGATGACGTCGGCACGCTCGCCGTGCAGGGACCCGTGGATGCCGAGTCCGTCGATGTCTCGCTCGCCGAAGAGGTCACGGGTCCGAGCCCCTGGTGGCGCCTGACGCACCCGCTGCAGCTGCTCGGCATCATCACGAAGTGACCGTCATCACGAAGTGACCGTCATCACGAAGTGACCGGACCGGAACGCTGAGGGGCGGGGCGCCCTCCCGGTCGCCCCGCCCCTCACTCCTGCGTCAGTTGTCGCCGCGCTGTTCGGCGCTTCCCGCATCGACGCTCTCGGCATCCGACGCCTCGCCCGTCACGACGACGGGGACCGAATCGGTCAGCGCCTCTTCGGCGTCGATGTCGGTCGCGGCCTGCTCGAACTGCGACCGGTACAGACGCCAGTACGCGCCCTGCGCCGCGATGAGCTCGTCGTGCGAGCCTTTCTCGACGATGTCGCCGTGCTCCATCACGAGGATGAGGTCGGCGTCGCGGATCGTCGACAGGCGGTGCGCGATCACGAACGACGTGCGCCCCTGTCGCAGTGCCGCCATGGCGTGCTGCAGCAGGAGCTCGGTGCGCGTGTCGACCGCGCTCGTCGCCTCGTCGAGAATGAGGATCGACGGCTGCGACACGAACGCGCGCGCGATCGTGATCAGCTGACGCTCACCGGCCGACACGTTCGAGGCGTCCTCATCGAGTATCGTCTCGTACCCGTCGGGGAGCGAGCGCACGAACCGGTCGACGTAGGTCGCCGTGGCCGCCTCGACGACTTCCTCATCGGTCGCGGTGGCACGGCCGTAGCGGATGTTCTCGAGGATGGACCCGGCGAACAGCCACGGGTCCTGCAGCACCATGCCGGTGCGCGAGCGCAGCTCCTCCCTGGTGACGCTGGCGATGTCCTGTCCGTCGATGAGGATCCGGCCGGAGCTCAGCTCGTAGAACCGCATGATGAGGTTCACCAGAGTCGTCTTGCCCGCACCTGTCGGCCCGACGATCGCGACGGTCTGACCCGGCTCGACCCGGAACGACAGATCCTTGATCAGCGGACGGTCCGGCGTGTAGGAGAAGCACACGTCCTCGAACTCGATGACGCCACGGCCGGCGACATCGGGGTCGGGCAGGGCCGCAGCGTCCTCGGCATCCGGTTCCTGCTCGTCGGCGTCGAGGAAGTCGAACACGCGCTCGGCCGACGCGGTGCCGGACTGCACGACCGCCGCCATGCCGCCGAGCTCCGACAGCGGCTGGGTGAACTGCTGCGAGTACTGGATGAACGCCTGCACGTCGCCCAGGCGCAGTTGGCCGCTGGCGACCATCAGACCGCCGAGCACTGCGATGCCGACGAAGGTCAGGCTGCCGACGAAGGTCATGGCGGGCATGATGATGCCCGACAGGAACTGCGCCTTGAAGCTCGCCTGGTACAGCTCCTCGTTCTCGGCCTGGAAGCTCTCGAGGGCCTCCTGCTCGCGGCCGAAGACCTTGACGAGCGCGTGGCCCGAGAAGGACTCCTCGACGCGGGCGTTCAGGCGCCCGACCTTGCGCCACTGCGTTCCGAACGCCTTCTGCGAGCGCGGGCCGATGATGCCGAAGATGACGCCCATCAGCGGGAGCGCGACGAGGGCGACCAGGGCGAGCTGCCACGAGATCGAGAACATCATGACGAGCACGCCGATGACGGTCAGCACCGAGGTCAGCGCGCCCGACAGCGACTGCTGCATCGTCTGGGTGATGTTGTCGATGTCGTTCGTGACGCGCGAGATGAGCTCACCGCGCTGCACCTTGTCGAAGTACGACAGCGGCAGGCGGTTGATCTTCGCCTCGACGGACTCGCGCAGGCGCCACATGGTGCGGACCATGATCACGTTGATGACGTAGCCCTGCAGCCAGCTCAGGAGCGCCGCGACGACGTAGATCGCCAGCACCGCGATGATCACCCAGCGCAGGCGGTCGAAGTCGATGCCCGCGCCGACCTGGAAGTCGCTGAACGCGGCCACCATGTTCGCGAAGTCGTCCTGCCCCTGCGAGCGCAGCATCTCGACGACCTGCTCCTGCGTCGTTCCGGCGGGTACGCCGTTGTCGCCGAGGACCTTCGAGATGTATCCCTCATAGATGAGGTTGGTCGCCTCGCCGAGCACCTTGGGTGCGGCGACCGTGAGCACGACGCCGACGGCGCCGAAGAACGACACCAGCACGAACCAGGCGGCGGAGGGCTTGAGCAGCCCGATCATGCGGGCGAAGCTCTTGCCGAAGTTGTCGGCCTTGCCCGGCTTGATGGCGTCCCAGTCGCCGGAGTTCTGACGCGCCGCCTCGGCGAGCTCCGCCTCGTACTGCTCCTCGGGAGTCAGCGTCTCGGTGGGGCCCACCTGTGCGTCGGACCCAGGAGTGGGGGCGTTGCCGCTCATGCGTCCACCCCCAGCTGCGACTCGACGATCTCGCGGTAGGTGTCGTTGGTCTCGACGAGTTCGTCGTGCGTGCCGACGCCGACCATCTCTCCTCCTTCAAGGACCACGATGCGGTCGGCATCCGTGATCGTGGAAACGCGCTGGGCGACGACGATCTTCGTCACCTGCGGCAGTTCTCGCCAGAGCGCCTGCCGGAGCCTGGCGTCCGTCGTCAGGTCGAGCGCCGAGAACGAGTCGTCGAAGACGAGGATCTCGGGCTGGTGCACCAGGGCTCGGGCGATCGCCAGACGCTGGCGCTGACCGCCGGAGACGTTGGTGCCGCCCTGGGCGATGCGGGTCTCGAGCCCGTCGGGCATCTCGGAGACGAAGTCCTTGGCCTGCGCGATCTCGAGCGCATGCCACAGCTCCTCGTCCGTGGCATCCGACCGGCCGTAGCGCAGGTTCGACGCGATCGTTCCGGTGAACAGGAACGGACGCTGCGGCACGAGGCCGATCGTCTTCCACAGCGCGTCCATGTCGGCCTCGCGCACATCGACGCCGCCGACCCGCACCGTGCCGCCGGTGACGTCGAACAGCCGCGGGATGAGCGAGACCAGCGTGGTCTTGCCGGCGCCGGTGGATCCGACGATCGCGACGGTCTGGCCGCGCTCCGCGCCGAACGAGATGTTCCTGAGCACCGCGGAGTCGGCTCCGGGGTAGGTGAACTCGACGTCCTCGAACATCACGGTGCCGGGCACCGGGAAGTCGGTTGCGCCGTCCTCGGGACGCTCGAGGCTCGACTCGGCGTCGAGCACCTCACCGACGCGCTCTGCCGAGACGGCCGCACGCGGGATCATCATCGCCATGAAGCTCGACATGATGACGCCCATCATGATCTGGCCGATGTACTGCATGAAGGCGAACAGCGTGCCGACCTCGACGTTGCCGTTCTGCACCTCGAGTCCGCCGAACCAGATGACGCCGACCACGGTGACGTTGAGGATCAGCATGAACAGCGGGAACAGCAGCACGAACAGCGAGCCGATGTTGCGGCCGAGCTTCATGAGGTCGGTGTTCGTCTCGCGGAACCGCTCCTCCTCGACGCGTTCGCGCACGAAGGCGCGGACGACGCGGACGCCGGTGAGCTGCTCGCGCATGACGCGGTTGATCTGGTCGAGCTTGCCCTGGTTCTTGCGGAACAGCGGGACCATCCGCGTGATGATCAGCACGGCGACGATCAGCAGCACGGGCACGGAGACGGCGATCAGCCAGCTGAGGCCGACGTCCTGCTGCACGGCCATGATGATGCCGCCGATGGCGAGCAGCGGCGCGGTGACGAACATGGTCGCGCCCATCATCGCCAGCATCTGCACCTGCTGCACGTCATTGGTGTTGCGGGTGATGAGGGAGCCGGCGCCGAACTGCGACACCTCGCGCTCCGAGAAGCCGCTCACGCGCGCGAACACGTCGGAGCGGATGTCGCGGCCGACGCTCATGGCCGCCTTCGCGGCGAAGTACGTGGCGACGACCGAGCAGACGATCTGGCCCAGCGACACGACGAGCATCCAGGCGCCGGTGCGCCAGATGTACCCGGTGTCGGCGGCCGCGACGCCCTGGTCGATGATGTCGGCGTTCAGGCGGGGCAGGTAGAGCGTGGCCAGGGCGCTGGCGAACTGGAAGACCAGCACGCCGACCAGCAACGGCCAGTACTTGGAGAGATAGCGGAAGAGGAGTTTTCCGAGCATGGAGGAGGGGTCCTTCTGGAGAAGAGCCCGAAAGGGCCAGAAGCTAGCGTGCCACGACCCGCCGACATTGCCCATCCCCCGTGAGGATTATCCGCTCAAGGCGAACGACCCGCAGATGAGACCGGATTTCTCACCCGCGTCCAAGAACCTGCGACGTCGTCGTCAGCCGAACAGCGGGGTCTCCGGGACGTATCCGCGAGCGCCGGCACCGGCATCCTCGGCGAGTTCCGCGATCGTCGCCGGCTGCCACCGCGGCGAGCGGTCCTTGTCGACCAGTTGCGCTCGAATGCCCTCGGCGAGGTCGGGATGCTGCGTCGCGAACCACATCACGCGCCGGTACTCGCCGATCAGCGCATCCCGAAGGGTGCCCTCGCGCGCCTCGCGCACGGCATCCAGCGTCACCGCGAGGCCCGTCGGCGACAGCTCGGCGAGCGTGGCTGCGGTGGCGGATGCCGACACCTCTGCGCGTGCGGAGAGCCGATCCGCGATCTCGCCCATGGAGTCCGCGGAGAAGAACTCGTCGATCCAGGCGCGCTCCCCCGCGAGCGCCGAGGCCTCGGGCGTCTCATCGAACAGCAGCACGAGTTCGGACGGGCTCGTCGGATCGGCGCGGTTGCGCAGCGCCTCGCGCAGGTCGTCGAGCCGCTGCGAGGGCACGTAGTGATCCGCGAAGCCGGCGTACACCGCATCCGCCGCCGTCATGATGCCCCCGGTGAGCCCCAGGTATTCGCCGAGGCGTCCCGGGGACCGGCCCAGCAGATACGTGCCGCCGACGTCGGGGGTGAATCCGATGCGGGTCTCGGGCATCGCCAGCCGGCTGCGCTCGGTGACGATGCGGATCGCGGCGTGGCCGGCGAGGCCGATGCCGCCGCCCATCGTGATGCCGTCGGCGATCGCGACGATCGGCTTCGGATACTCGGAGATCATGAGGTTCAAGGCGTACTCGGCACGGAAGAAATCTGCCGTCCTCTGCGCCTCGCCGGCTGTGACCTGGTCGTAGAGAGCGCGCACGTCGCCGCCGGCGCACAGCCCGCGGTCGCCGGCCCCGTCGAGCAGGACGATGTCGATGTCGGTGTCGGCGCGCCAGGCGTCGAGGGCGGCGGTGAGCTGCCCGATCATGTCGAGGTCGAGCGCGTTGATCGCCTTCGGCCGGTTGAGGGTGAGCCGCCCCAGCGCACCCTCGGTGCGAACGAGAACGGTGGGCTCGGCGTCGATGTCAGTCACCCTGGCCACGTTACATGGGCCTGTTCTGGGGTTTCTGCGCTCGGTCGATGCGGAACTCTGCGTGTTTTCCGGCAAGATGGGGAGAACGCCCATGCAGGAAAGGCACTTGATGGCAGACGGACAGCTGATCGAGTTCGACCGTGCGACCAAGCGCTTCGGCGCGGTCGCCGCGGTGTCGGACTTCTCCGCGCGCGTCAATCCGGGGGTCGTCACCGGGTTCCTCGGGCCCAACGGCGCGGGCAAGACCACGACTCTGCGGATGCTGCTCGGGCTCGAGCGGCCGACCAGCGGCACGGCCACGATCGGCGGCTCCCGCTACGCGGAGCTGCGCAGCCCCGCCCGCGTCATCGGCGCGATGCTCGACGACCCCGGCTTCCGCGCCCGTCGCACGGTCGAGCGCCACCTGATCACGACGGCCAAGGCGAACGGCATCCCGCTGGGCCGCGTCGGCGAGCTCATCTCCTTCGTCGGACTCGATGCCGACGTCGACACCCGCATCGCCGCCCTGTCGCTCGGGATGCGCCAGCGCCTGAGCGCGGCGACCGCTCTGCTCGGAGACCCCGGAGTCCTCGTGCTCGACGAGCCGGCCAACGGGCTCGATCCCGAGGGCATCCGCTGGATGCGCACGCTCATCCGCGGCCTCGCCGACGAAGGACGCACCGTCCTGGTCTCGTCGCACGTCCTGTCGGAGGTCGAGCAGATCGCCGACGAGATCCTCGTGATCGCGCGCGGCGAGCTGAAGTTCGCCGGCACCATGGAAGATCTCGCCGACCCCCGCAGCGGGCCCGTCGTCGTGGATGCTCCCGATCGCGATGCCCTGTCGGGTGCGCTGGCGGATGCCGGATACGAGTACGAGATCCTGCGATCCGGCCTCACCGTCCGCGGCAGCGACGCCGCGACGATCGGTCGCGTCACGGCGCGCGCCGGCGTCGCGCTGACAACTCTGCAGCAGCGCGGTCCGACGCTCGAGGACGTCTTCCTCGACCTCGTCAACGACCGGTACGTCCGCCCGGAGCCGGCTGCGACGACAGACGCGGACACGCTGTTCGAGATGACGGATGCCGGGGATGCGGAGCCGGCTGCTGCCGGGGAAGCCTCCGCCGAGGACGAGCGGCTTCGACTCGCTTCGCTCGACGCCGCGTCGCAGGAGGACGACTCGTCGCGCGACGACGCCGCGTCGCAGGACGACGACGCACCGCTGGACGACGCTCCGCGCGACGACGACACTGCGCTGGTCGACGCTGAGACCACGGAGGCGGGCGAAGCGTCGACTTCCTCCGAAGCATCCGCCGACGAGCGCCCACTGCCGGGCCTGGCCGGTCTCGCCGCTGTCGCCAGCATGTTCGCGAACCCGGTCACCGACCCGAGCGGCGCGGCGGCCGAGGTCGAGGCCGTCGAGGCCGGGGCCGTCGAGGCCGGGGCCGTCGAGGCCGGGGCCGCGGAGGAACCCGAAGCAGCCGAGGGCCAAGCAGAGTCCGAAACCGCCGATGCCGACGACGCCACCCGCGTGATCGACATCGTCCCGGGGTTCGACGAGGCCGCCCCTGACGAGGCCGCCACTGACGACGCCGCACCCGAAGACGCTCCGGCCGACGGCGAGGCACCGCACGAGGGAACTGCACCCGATGAGAGCGCAGCAGAGGGCGCGCCCGAGCACGACTCCGAAGAGTCCCACCGGGGCTGAGCTCAGACCGGGCGCGGCCGGATGACCGGCCGCTGACGTCCCGTCACGACCGGAATCGGCGCCGTTCCCGCGAGTTCGACGACGTCCACCGGCTCCTCCGATGCATCGAGCCGAAGCGCCTGCGTGAGCGCGAGTCCGTGCCGGGTGGTGAAGATCAACCGCTGGAACTGCTCGTCGCCGTCGAGATCGATGACCACGCTCGGCCGGCGCCGGCGGATGAGGACGAAGTCCGTCGTCGCAGCCGCCTTCCAGGTGCCCGCGGCGAGGATGCCGGGGAGGTGCGTGCCCGGCCCCGGGACGCCGCGCAACCAGGTCCACGCGTCATCGGTGAGCTGCACCTTCGTGATGGTCTCCCGCGCGATCCGCAGGTTCTCGCGGTGGAACGTGGCCGCACGCTCGACCGGAGAGAGCACAACCTCGAGCTGCGTCTGGTCCAGGAACAGGGTCACCATTCGTCCAGTCTGCCAGCGTCGACCTGTAAACGGCGTGCGACTTCCTCACAGCCCGACAACGATCGCGTTGTGCGGTTCCTCAGTCGCGCCGAGCACAACTCCGGAGAAAGTGCGCTCCGTCGCTGTGCGGCGCGACGAAGACAGCGGAAATCGGAAGAAACTCCGGAGCTATGCCGGACGGGAGGCGGATGCCGCGGCCCGCGCAGCCGCCGGCAGCGCAGCCTCGATGCGGCTCAGCGCCTCGTCGTCGTGGGCCGCGGTGAGGAACCACGCCTCGAACACGCTCGGCGGCAGCGCGACGCCCTGCTCGCGCATGGCGTGGAAGAAGGGCGCGTAGCGGAAGGACTCCTGCGCCTGGGCTTCGGCGTAGGTGCGCGGCGCGGTCTCGGCGAAGGCCACGCCGAACAGGTTGCCCGCCCGGGGGATGGCGTGCACGACGCCGGCCTCCGTGAGCGCGGCGTCCAGGGCGTCGGCGATGCGGGATGCCGCGGCATCCACCTTCGCGTAGACCGCGGGCGTGGCCAAGCGGAGGGTCTCGAGGCCCGCGGCGACGGACAGTGGGTTCCCCGACAGGGTTCCCGCCTGGTAGACCGGGCCGGTCGGCGCGAGCAGATCCATGACGTCGGCGCGTCCGCCGAGGGCGGCCAGCGGCATCCCCCCGCCGACGACCTTTCCGAACGTGATGATGTCGGGCAGGTACTCCTCGCCCGTAGCCGCCTGCAGCGCCCAGAACCCGGCGTGGTGGACGCGGAATCCGGTGAGCACCTCGTCGAGGATCATGAGCGCGCCGTGCGCGTGCGCGGTGTCGGCGATGAACCGGTTGAAGCCGGGCTCGGGAGCGACGACGCCCATGTTGGCGGCGGCGGCCTCGACGATGACGGCGGCGATCCGGTCGCCGAGCTCGGCGAACACGGCCTCGAGCGCGTCGCGGTCGTTGTATCCGATCACAAGGGTCTGCGCGGCGATCGGGGCCGGGACTCCGGCCGAACCGGGCAGGGCGAGGGTCGCGACGCCGGAACCGGCCTCCGCGAGCAGTCCGTCCGAGTGGCCGTGGTAGTGCCCGGCGAACTTCACGAGGAGGTCGCGGCCGGTGGCGCCGCGGGCGAGGCGGATCGCAGTCATGGTCGCCTCGGTGCCGGTGGAGACCAGGCGCACGCGCTCGATCGGTGCGAGGTCGCCGAGGCGGACGCGCTCGGTGATCTTGCGCGCGAGTGCGACCTCGCCCTCGGTGGGAGCGCCGAACGACAGGCCGCGGGCGGCGGCATCCTGCACGGCGGCGACGACCTGAGGGTGCGCGTGCCCGAGCAGCGCCGGCCCCCACGATGCCACGAGGTCGACGTATTCGTCGCCCGCGGCATCGGTCACGTACGCGCCGTGGGCGGATGCCAGGAACCGCGGCGTCCCGCCGACGGAACCGTACGCGCGGACGGGCGAGTTCACGCCTCCGGGGGTCACCGTGCGCGCGGCGGAGAAGAGCTCGTCGTTGCGGTCGGTCATGGTGGCTCCTGTTCGTGCTTCGGTTCGGCGTCGGCTCGCTTTCGGTCGCTCAGCCCGTTTCGTCTTCGGCGCTTCGCGCCTTCGCGGGGCGACCCGCGAAAGTCAGGCTCTCGAGGCCCGCCCGAGAGGCCACCCGGGCGCCCGGGCGGCTCAGCGTTCGCGGAGCCAGCCGGCGGCTTCGGTCGCCCAGTACGTGAGGACGGCGTCGGCGCCGGCGCGACGGATCGACAGCAACGACTCGAGCACGGCCGCACGGCGGTCTATCCAGCCGTTCGCGGCGGCCGCCTCGATCATCGCGTACTCGCCCGAGATCTGGTAGGCCCACACCGGCACGCGCACCGCGTCGCGCACTTCGCGCAGCACGTCGAGGAAGCTCATCGCCGGCTTGACCATCACGATGTCCGCACCCTCGGCCTCGTCGATCAGCGCCTCGCGGACGCCCTCGCGGCGGTTGCCCGGATCGAGCTGGTACGTGCGCCGGTCGCCCTGCAGCTGCGAATCGACCGCCTCGCGGAACGGACCGTAGAAGGCGCTGGCGTACTTGGCCGCGTACCCGAGCAGGAGCGTGTCGGTGAAGCCCTCGGCATCCAGTCCGCGACGGATCGCCGTGACCTGACCGTCCATCATTCCCGACAGCCCCAGCAGGTGCGATCCAGCGCGCGCCTGCGCGATCGCCATCGCCACGTACCGGTCCAGAGTCGCGTCGTTGTCGACGGAGCCGTCGTCCGCCAGCACTCCGCAGTGCCCGTGGTCGGTGAACTCATCGAGGCAGAGATCGGTCTGCACGACGAGACGATCGCCCATCTCCGAGGCCAGCGCGCGCGTGGCCACGTTGAGGATGCCGTCCGGATCGTCCGCGCCGGAGCCGGTGGCATCCCGCACCTGAGGGACGCCGAACAGCATGACGCCGCCGACTCCGGCCTCCGCAGCCTCGACGGCTGCGCGGCGCAGGGAGTCCAGCGAGTGCTGGACGACGCCGGGCATCGACGAGATCGGCACGGCCTCGCTCAGCCCCTCGCGCACGAACATCGGCAGAACCAGCTGCTGCGGCTCGACCGTCGTCTCGCGCACGAGAGCGCGGACACCCGGCGACTGCCGCAGCCGCCGCGGTCGGATCTCGGGGAAGCCGGCGGATGCGTAACTCACGGCGCGAACTCGTCGGCCGCGTGCGGAAGCGTGAAGTGCGCGACGGCGTCGATCAGGGCGTCGACGGTCTGCCTGTCGGCGACCACCGCGATCGGGAGCCCGGCCCGACGCGCGTCGTTCGCGGTGCGCGGCCCGATCGCGGCAAGCAGGGTCTCATCGGGGATGTCGGGGAACTGCTCGCGCACCTGCTCGGCGACCGAGCCGCTCGTGATGAGGATCGCGTTGATGCGGCCGCTCTCGACGTCGCGGCGGATGCGCTCGGTGACCGGCACGCCGACGGTGCGGTAGGCGACGATGCTCGACACGTCGTGGCCCGCGGCGATGAGCGAGCGGGTCAGCACGGGCTTGGCGATCTCGCTGCGGAGGGTCAGGATGCGGCGCGGTTCCGGCTCGAGCGCGATGAGCTGCTGGGCCATGCCCGCTGCGGAGTTGTCGGCGTCGGGCACGAGCGCGACCTCGTAGCCGACGGCGTGGAGCGCCGCTGCGGTCGTCTCGCCGACGGCGGCTATCTTCGTGGACTTCGGCACGACGGCGCGGTGCGCGAAGAGGACGTCGACGGTCGTGGCGCTCGTGACCGTCAGCCAGTCGTACTCGCCGGCGGCGAGCTTCTCGAGCGCGTCGTCCAGCGCGGCCTGGTCTGTGGTGGGGCCGAAGTTGATGAGCGGCGCCACGACGGGCGTGGCGCCCTGGGAGCGCAGGGAAGCGGCGACGCCGTCGCCCCACGGGCCTCCTCGCGGGACGAGGACGCGCCAGCCGGACAGTGGCTTGTCGTGCTTGGTTTCGGGTGTGGTCATAACGGTTGCTCTCGGGGTACGAGGTCGGCCGCCCCTTGTTCGAGCAGCCGACGGGCGACAGAGATCCCGAGCTCGCGTGCGGCGAGAGTCAGGGTTGCGCCATCGGCAGCATCCGCTTCGTTGCTACTGCCGTGACTCCGAATATACCCCCGGTTCAGGGATTCCGTGACGTCGAGTCCGATCCGCCGCTCTCCGGCTGGGTCGTAGACGACACTCCGGACGCGCACGGCGTCACCCGTGACGACCGCGTGCGCAGCCATCGGCGCCTGGCATCCGGCATCCAGTCCCTCCAGCACGGCGCGCTCCACCGTGATCGCCAGACGGGTGTTCTCGTCGTCGAGTTCGGCGAGCGCTGCGCGCAGATCGGATGCCGCATCCGCCGTGGTCTCGACCGCGAGCGATCCCTGCCCCGGAGCCGTCGGCCATTCGGCGAGCCCCAGCTCTTCGCGCTGGAGCGCCGTCTCGGATCCGAGCCGGGACAGGCCGGCGGCGGCGAGGATGACCGCATCCAGCTCGCCGGACTCGACGCGCGCGAGGCGCGAGTCGACGTTGCCGCGGATGTCGACGACCTCAGCGCGCCGGGCGCGGATGCGCACCTGTGCGATCCGTCGCGGCGAGCCGGTGCCGATCTTCGCGCCGGCCGGCAGCCGGTGCAGCGGTGTCCCGTCGCGCGTGATCACGACATCGCGGGCGTCCTCGCGCACGGGCGTCGCTGCGATGACGAGGCCGTCGGGGATCGCGGTGGGCAGGTCCTTGAGCGAGTGGACGAGGATGTCGCACTGGCCGGCGAGCAGAGCCTCACGAAGACGCGTCGCGAAGATGCCGAGCCCGCCGATCTCGGACAGGGAGGCGCGGTTCGTATCGCCCTCGGAGACGATGGGGACGAGCTCGACGGGGCGGCCGGAGATCTTCTCGAGGGCTGCGGCGACGTGCCCGGACTGGGCCTGGGCGAGCGCACTGCGCCGGGTGCCCAAGCGGATCGGACGCTGTCGGGTTGAGGTCGACATGGCTTACTGCAGCACGTCCGCGATCTCGTCGAAGCGCAGGCGCCGCCCGGTGTAGAACGGCACCTCCTCCTTCACAAAGCGACGGGCATCGGTATAACGGAGATCGCGCATGAGATCGACGAGTTCGGTCGGGTCGTCCGCCTCGAGCGGAAGCAACCACTCGTAGTCGCCGAGCGCGAAGGCCGCGACGGTGTTGGCGATGACGCCGGTGAACGCGGCGCCCTTGCGGCCGTGGTCGGCAAGCATCTGGCGACGCTCGGCCTCATCGATCAGGTACCACTCGGGCGTGCGGACGAACGGGTACAGGCACAGCCAGCCCTTGGCCTCGACACCACGGAGGAACCCCGGCACATGCGCACGGTTGAACTCGGCATCGCGGTGCACGCCCATGACGTTCCACACGGGAAGCAGGGTGCGCAGCAGCTCGGTGCGCCGCATTCGCCGCAGAGCCTTCTGCAGGTCCTCGGCGGTCTCGCCGTGCAGCCAGACCATGAGGTCGGCGTCGGCCTTCAGCCCCGAGACGTCGTAGAAGCCGCGGACGGTGACGCCGGAGTCCTCGATGTGACCGACGATCGTCTCGAGCTCGGTGGCGTCCGTCTCGACGACGGGCGCATCGGGGTTGCGTCGCCAGACGGCCCAGAGGGTGAAACCGGACGGGTTCTGTTCACTCGCTTCGGACATGCCCCCAGTCTGCCCCTTTCTGGAGCGGGGAGCGAATGCAGGGCCCACCCGCCCCGAGGCTCCGGTCAGCGCGCAGCGCCGGCTGGAGTGGGGCGTGAGGTACGTGCGGGGCTCAGCGGGCGATGGCCCGTGCGATCGCCCAGACGAGGCCGCCGGTGACGGCGGCGACGCCGACCACGGCGGCCACGGCTCCGGCCGGATTGCGGTCCGCGAACGTGCGCGCCCTGGCGATGCCGCGCTGGGACGCCTTCTCGAGACGGCGGGGCACGTTGCCCTTGATCTCGATGGCGGCGAGCGCCGCCTTCAGCTCGGCTCGCGCCGACTCGACAGGGTCGGTGATCCCCGCCGGGACCACGGTGCGGGGCAGGGAGTCAGAGCTTGTCATCACCGGCATCCTTAACGATTCGAATATCGGTCGCGATGGCCTGGCCGGGGTTCTCACGGCGCAGCACCTTGCGGAACTTCAGCAGCCCGAACACGACGCACAGCAGCACGCACACGAGCAGCAGGGCGAGTACGGCCAGCGCAGACAGCCACACCGGCCACCAGGACGAGAGCCCGGCGACCGCGAACACGAGGATCATCGGCACGAGCCAGAACAGGAAGAACAGCGCGATGACGAACCAGACGCTGCCGATCCCGGCATCCTTCGCCGTGCGCGACACCCACGCCTTCGCGGCGTCGATCTCGGCCTTGACGAGCTTCGTGACGAGCTCGGGCAGATCGCCCAGCAGCGTCAGGAGGCTGTCGTCGGCGCGGTCACGATATCCGCGGACCATATCAGTTCCCGTTCGTCGTGGTCTTCTTCGCACCCGTGGAGCGCGTGTTCGTCGTCTTCTTCACCGATGACGCAGTCTTCTTCGCGGCGTCGACGGCGTCTTCGAGGGCGTCCTCGATGTTTTCTGCCGCCTTCTTTCCCGTGGCGATCGCCGAGTCGAGCTTCTCACCGGGGGTGTCGCCGTCGCCGACGGACTTCGCGACCTTCACCACACCGTTCCAGATCGCTCCGGGAACGGCCGAGGCCTTCGCCCCGACGAATGCCTTCGCCTTGTCGACCTGTCGCTGCACGGGCTCCTGGTTCCAGACCTTCAGCCACTGCTTCTTGATCTGCTCGTACCGCTCGCGTCCGGCGCGCGTGCCGAGAACGTATCCGACGCCGAGTCCGACGACGATTCCGATCTTTCCCTTCATGCGGGGCTCCCTCACGTTGGTTCCGGTCGAGCCTCCGGCTGGATGCCGTAGGCCAGGGTTCTAGCGTAGCCCCATATGCCGAAAACGGCATCTACCCTTCAGGGGGTTGACAGCCGGCCATCTGAACCCCAGAGAAGCGCGCGGCGAACACGGTCGGCCTCGGCGGTCGCGTCGGGAACGACCTGCGCCAGGCCCGTGCCGGAGAGCCAGGCACCGACCGCGCCGAGACCCGCGGACTTCGCCACTGCGGCGCGGATCTCACGGCGGCGATTCGACGCCCCGATGAGCGACGCCGGCTGCGACTGCGTGAAGCGAGCACGGTGCGCGGCGACGAGCGCGGACTCCGGCAGGGCGACCCCGAGCAGGGCGGATGCTTCGCTCAACGCCAGCCGCGCCGCAGCGTCGTCGTCGAGCGCGCCGGTGGCGGCCGGTTCGCCCTGGGCGCCGAATGAGACGCGCACCACGTGGCGACTGCCCGCCGACTCGCGCAGCCAGTCCCACTTCGCGCTCGCGTGCGTCAGCGCCTTGGCGACATGGCTGCCCGGCACGGTGAGCACGCCTGTTCCACGAGGCGAGGCATCGAGTGCGGACGCTTCGAGCAGCAGGCTCACGATCTCGATCTGCGGCGCCTGACCGGCCGTTCCCAGGCCGGCGACGTGCGCGGTGAGCAGCGCGCGTGCCGTGGGCTCCTCTGTGGCGACGATGACGCCGTCGGCGGCGATCGTCTCGCCCTGCTCATCCGCATCTGCTGCGAGCAGCCCGGCGTCCGCTGAGAGATCGTCCTGCGGGGTGGCGAGCGCGAGACCGACTGCCCACCCGGCATCGGTGCGTTCGATCGTCTTCACGGCAGCGTTCGTCCGGATGACGGCGCCCAGCTCACCGAGATCGGCGGCGAGCGCGTCGACGAGAAGACTCATGCCGCCGGCGATCCCCTCGACCGCAGAACCCGGAGCCTTCCTGGCACGGTCGGCGCGGTCGGCGAGCAGCTGCGCGACACCGCCGGACAGCGATCCGGCCCTCGTGAGGGCCTCGTTCAACCCCGGGGCCGCGACCTCGGTGTCGACGTCGTCGGGGTCCGCCGAGTAGATGCCGGCGGTGACGGGCGCGACGAGCAGGTCGCGGACCTTGCGTCCCATGCGCTTCGCGACAAGGGCACCGAGGCTGTGCTCCTGGCCGATCGTGAGCGGCGGACGCAGGCGGTCGACGTACGCGCGCCACGCGCCGCCCCAGCCGATGATGCGTCGCACGTCCTCCGCGAACGGGTTCGCCGGGATGCCGAGGATGCCGCCCTTCGGAAGCGGCGCCGCGTCGACGCCGGGCGCTCCGACGAGCCAGGCGCCCTCCGGGTTCGGTGTGACGATCCGGTCGTCGAGGCCGAGCTCGGCGAGCATCTTCCTGACATGACCTCCCCTGGTCGCGTACGACTCGGCGCCGGCATCCACGGCCACGCCGTCGAGGTCCGCCCGGCGGATCGCGCCGCCGAGCTCATCGTCTGCCTCGAGCAGGGTGACCCGCATGCCGACCTTGGCGCATTCGCGCGCAGCGACGAGTCCACCGATGCCGCCCCCGATGACGACGACGTGACGGTGCGCCGCGCGCGCGGCGAGGTCAGCCGTGGTGTCGGCGGTCATGAGTGCGCGAGCTCGACGATGCGCGTGAGCTGATCGGGGTCGGTCTCCGGCGGCACGCCGTGACCGAGATTGAGGATGTGGGCGCGGGCAGCGCGTCCGCGTTCGAGGACGTCGCGCACGTGCGCCTCCAGGATCGGCCACGGGGCCTGCAGCATCGCGGGGTCGATGTTGCCCTGGACGGCGACGCCCTGGCCGAGGATGCCGGCGGCCTCGTCGAGCGGCTGCCGCCAGTCGACGCCGACGGCGGATGCCGCTCCGTCCAGGCGCATGTCGCGAAGGAACGGTCCGGTGCCGACGCCGAAGTGGATCACAGGGAGTCCGAGGCCCTCGACCGCGGCCTTCGAGTGCGGGGCGACATGGGCGCGGTAGTCCGCGGGGCTCAGGGACCCGGCCCAGGAGTCGAACAGCTGCACGGTCGCGGCCCCGGCGTCGCGCTGCGCCTCGAGGAATCGGCGGGAGACGCGGGAGAGCCAGCCGGCGAGCCGGTCCCAGGCATCCGGATCGGTGTGCATCATGGCGCGAGCACGAAGATGCTCCTTCGACGGCCCGCCCTCGACGAGGTAGGCGGCGAGCGTGAACGGCGCACCGGCGAAGCCGATGAGCGGGGTGTCGCCCAGTTCTGCGGTGACGATCCGCACGGCATCGGCGATCGCCGTCGTGTCCAGATCGTTCGGATCGATCGCCGTGATGCGGTCGACGTCGGCGGCAGTGCGGACCGGCTCGGCGAACACGGGGCCTCGGCCTGGCTCGATCACGACGTCGACGCCCGCCAGCCGCAGCGGGATGACGATGTCGCTGAAGAACACCGCGGCATCCACCTTGTGCCGGCGCACCGGCTGCAGCGTGATCTCGGCCGCGAGATCCGGGGTGAGGCAGGCGTCGAGCATCCGGGTTCCGACGCGGAGTTCTCGGTACTCCGGGAGCGAGCGTCCGGCTTGACGCATGAACCAGACGGGGGTCTGCTCGGGTCGGTCTCCGGCGAGCGCGCGCAGCAGCGGTGCGTGAGGGGAAGGCATGGGTCCATCCTCCCATCCGGCGCACATGAACCGCCTGTCAGCGGCACTCGGGCGGGCGGCGAGCGGAGCGGGCTTACAATGGATGTCGTGCTGCTGTGTCTGACGGCGAGTCACAAGACCGCCTCCTTCGACATGCTCGAACGATTGAGCCGCACCCCTGACGACGTCGCGCCGAATCTTCTGCGCCTGACATCGTGCGTGCAGGGGGCCGTCGTGCTCTCCACATGCAACCGCTTCGAGGCTTACGTCGAGGTCGACGAACCCGTCACAGCCGCAGGAGCCGTGGGCGTCGAGGCCGTGCTCGAGGCGATCGAGCAGTCCACCGGCATCCCCACCGCAGAGCTCGACGGCGCCTACGAGGTGCACTCGGGGCGACGTGTCGCCGAGCACCTGTTCGCGGTGGCATCCGGCCTCGAGTCCGTCGTCCCCGGCGAGGGCGAGATCGCCGGTCAGGTGCGCCGCGCTCTCACGGCCGCGCGCAAGGACGGCACGACCTCTCCCGAACTCGAGAGGCTGTTCCAGCGGGCGAGCCAGGCGCAGCGCAAGGTCAAGAACGTCACGGCGCTCGGCCGTGCCGGCCGCTCGCTCGTGCGTCTGTCGCTCGAGCTGGCCGACAGCCGCATCGCCGATTGGTCGGCGGAGCGCGTGCTGCTGGTCGGCACCGGCGCGTATGCCGCCGTCACCCTCGCCACGCTCCGCGAGCGCGGGGCCGTCGACATCTCGGTGCATTCGCCCTCGGGCCGCGCGGAGCTGTTCGCGGACAAGCACGGGATCGCGGCTGTCGCAGACGCCGACTACGCCCGCGTGGCGTCGCGCTCGACCCTGCTGATCACCTGCACGAACGCGGCCGAGGAGCCCGTCCTCGGCCCGGAGCACCTGCAGGCGCCATCCGCTCCGGTCGCCATCGGATGCCCTGTGCACGCCCCGAGCACGCACGCCCGCTCGCAACTGGTCATCGACCTGGGGATGCCGCGCAACGTCGACCCCGCCGTCGCGCAGCTCGAGGGCGTCGCGCTGCTCGATCTCGAGACGATCCGCCTGCACGCGCCGCTTGAGGAGCTCCAGGCGACGGATGCCGCTCGCACGATCGTGCGCGACGCGGCGGACACCTTCAATGTTTTCGGCGACCGTCAGAGTGTCACGCCCGCCGTCGTCGCCTTCCGCTCGCACATCTTCGCCCTCATGGAGGCCGAGATCGAGCGCGCCCGTGCCCGCGGCGACGAGGACGGCCGGGTCGAGCAGGCGATGCGTCATCTCGCAGGTGTCCTCACCCACACGCCGACGACGCGGGCGCACGAGCTCGCAGCGGACGGCCGAGGGGCGGAGTTCGTCGCAGCGCTCGAGACGATCTACGGGATCACTCCTGCCGCCGACGACGCGAACGACGTACACGCCGCGACGGCCTGATCAGCGCCGATGCCCGGCGCCAGCACGGCGGTGAGCACGAGCATTCCCAAGATGCCCGCACTCACGCCATGCCAGAGCGCCACCCCCATCGACCGCAGCTTCGTTTCGGTCGTTGACGGCTGATCCGGTTCCCTCTGCTGCTCGGTCACCGGCTCTGCCTCGTCCCCAGCATTCCGATGCCGGCCCTCGTCGCGGGTATCTCACCAGGAGATCAACGCGGCCCGTCATCGATACTTCGACGATATAGACCTTTGACCAGGTGGCACTAGGTCTTTCAGCCACCAAAACGGGTGGATGCGGTGTCGGACGATGCCGTCGCGAGGGCGGACCGCCCGTCCGGAAGGATGCGTGCGATGAAACTGCCGTCCGCCCGGTCGAGTTCTCCGACCAGCCAGGCGCGCAGCCGCTCGAGCACGTCATCGTCGATGTCGCGGTCGGCGACATCATCGATGAGGACGACGTCGACGCCGCGCGACCGCGCCCGCGCGGCGGCGGCCGCGACGACGGGGACGTCGAGGCGACCGGCGCGGTATCCGTCGCGCAGCGCGCCCTCGTGGACGAGGCACTGGGCGACCTCGGCGTCGGTGAGTGCGGTCCCCTCGCCGATGCGGTCCAGGAGCGGGCCGATCGTCGCATCCCAGCTCGCGGTCTTCTCCCTGGCGAGGGCCGTGCCCTCGGCGAGCCACGCGCGTTCCGTGCTCGCCGCCCGCGTGAGGGCCCTGTCCCGTTCAACGTGCCGGTCCAGGGTGCGGATCGAGACGGCGAGCGCGGTCGTCGCGACGACCACGACCACCGCGCGCATGACGGCGGCGCGCATCTCGATGTACGGTCCGGGGACGACGGCCATCACGGCCAGGGCGACGACTGTCACGAGAAGGACGAGCGCTGTGCGTGGACGACTGCGCAGGCACAGCATCCCGAGAACGAAGGATGCGCCCACCAGCGGCCACATTCCGGCGAAGGTCGGCATGCCGGCCGTGTCGGGAACGGCCACACCGGCGAACATCGTGCACACGGCGGCGACCGCGAGCGCTGCGGCGCAGACGACGACGCCGGCGCGGGCGCGATCGGCGCGCCAGGAGACGACCACGAAGGCCGCGGCGAGGGCGAGGCCGGCGAGAAGCCCGGGCAGTGGATTGCGCAGCCATACGAACGAGCACGCCGCAAGGAGAAGGTGGCCGGCCGCGAACAGACCACCGGCGAGGCGCATGTCGCGATCCGGGAGCAGCCCGACCGACGGCGGCTGGATGGCAGCGGCTGGCACTCCCGGCTGCCAGGAGGTGTCGACGACGACGCCACGGCCGGGCTCGGTGTGCACCTCAGCCAGGCCGCCGACCGATCGGAGGCGAGCGAGGATGCTGACGGCGATCCCGAGCCGCCCAGGGGTGACGTCGCGCTTGTCGAACCCGGGCCCGTCGTCGCTCACGGCGACGCGGAGGCCGTGGCCGTCGTGTCTCAGCGTCAGACTGCTCTCGCTGTCGGGAGCGTGCACCCGAGCGTTGATGAGCGCCTGCTCTGCCGCCCCCGTCATGGCGGCCGCCACGTCGGCGGGAACCTCCACGGACTGCTCCTCGGCGCCCTCCTCGACGAACTCCGCCCCGTGCGCGCGCGCGAGATCCTGCAGCTCGGACCGGAACGCCGAGACCGCGACCGTCCCGGTCTGCGGAGTCGCGAGCGCGGCGAGCGCCGCACGGGCGCGGTGCGCCTGAGCGGCCAGCACCGGCAGCATCTCGGTACTGGCCCGCGCCGCGAAAGCCAGCGTGGCGAGCACCTCGTCGTGCACCAGCGCCTGGGCGCGGGCTTCGACGTCTCGACGCGCCGAGCTCTCGGCGTCGCGCACGTCGGCCTCGCGGACGGCCGCTGCCGCGGCATCCGCCCGCCGGGCTCGGCCGAGCGCCGCCCCGGCCAGCGCGCACAGCAGCATTGCCGCCCCCAGCGCCTGCAGATCGTTCGTGATCGCGTTCGCCGTCGTATCCGCCAGGGCGAACCTCAGCAGGGGGACGAAGACGGCGAGCACGCCGAGCACGATCCAGCCCGCCACCTGCCCCCAGGCGATGACGGCCGCGAGCACGGCGATCGCGTTGACGGTGAGCACCCAGGAGAGCTGACCGCTGGACTCCGATCGGGTGAGCGCGACGACGGGCCACGTCGACGCGACCAGCAGCAGGTAGCCGATGGCCACGGCGCCGTTGAGCATGCGGATGGCGCGCCGCGAGCACGCCAGGGCGACGAGCGCCACGACGATGGCCGCGCCGTAGAGACTGAGGATCGCCCCCTGGAACGGGAGAGGCAGGGCGAGCGCATCCGGCTGCACGACGACGGTCGCGAACCCGAGGGCCGCGACCGCAGAGACGGCGCCGTTGCCGGCGGTGAGCAACCGCGAGGTCAGCAGTTCATGGCGGTGGGCCGAACGCTCGCGCACAGGGCGTCGCCGACCGGCCTCGGCCCGGCCATTCATCGCCGTCCTGGCACGGGCAGGAAGCCGTCTTCCACGCCACGGCGATACAGCTCGACCTTGGTCGGAGCGGGGCGCCCGAGACGCTGGTACGCGAGCTTGATGCGCTTGAGGTGGTCGTTGACCGTGTTCTCACTGATGCCCAGCTGCGTGGCAACCTGCTTGGCGCCGATGCCCGAGGCGTACAGCGCGAGCACGTCTCGCTCGCGATCCGTGAGGGGTGCGCTCTCCAGGTCGGGGTCGGCATCCACGGTCACGGCCCATTCCGCGTCGACGAAGAGCTCGCCTCGAGCGGCGCGCTGGATCGCCGCGAGGATCGCGGCCGGCGGGGCGGACTTGCGCACCACGCCGAGGGCATCTGTGCGCAGCGCCTCTCGGACGAGATAGCAGTCCTCCCCCGACGTCAGGACGAGCACCTGCGCGCCGCGGTCGCGCAGCACCTGCACGTTGTCGGCCGGCGTGGTCCCGTCGCGGAGCATGAGGTCGAGCACCACGAGGTCGGGATGCAGTTCGCCCTGTCGGAGGGCGGTGACCGACCGCACGGCGCCCAGGAACACCAGATCGTCCGAGTGCTCGATGAGCGGGCCGATCGCCAGCCCGATGAGCGCGTGGTCGTCGACGATGGCGACGCTGAACCTACCCCCCATGCTCCTTACCTTAGGACAGGGGACGGACCCGCGCTCCGGGGGGTTGCCACACGGTGCCAGACTGGGGGCATGGCTCTGCACATCACCGGCGACACGGCAGCCGACGAACTGCTCACGGACAACCCGCTCGCGCTCCTGGTCGGGATGCTCCTCGACCAGCAGGTGCCGATGGAGACGGCGTTCGCCGGGCCGCTGAAGATCGAGCAGCGCACCGGCGCGACCGATGCGGCCGCGATCGCGGGCATGGACCCCGAGGAGTTCCTCGAGGCGTTCAAGCAGACCCCGGCGGTGCACCGCTTCCCCGGGTCCATGGCGACCAGGGTGCAGACGCTCTGCCAGACCCTCGTCGACGACTGGGGCGGGGATGCCGCGGCGCTGTGGACCCAGGGCGACCCGGACGGGCCGGAGGTGCTGCGGCGCCTGAAGAAGCTGCCCGGCTTCGGCGAGCAGAAGGCGAAGATCTTCCTGGCGCTGCTCGGGAAGCAGTACGGATTCACCGGTGCGGGGTGGCGCGAGGCGGCCGGCGACTACGGCACGGAGGGCTCGTTCCGCAGCGTCGCCGACATCGTCTCGCCCGAGTCGCTCACCAAGGTCCGCGAGCACAAGAAAGCGATGAAGGTTGAGAAAGCGATGAAGGTTGCGGCGGCGCGGAGCAATGCGACGAAGGAGCATTGATGCGTGACGGGGCAACAACGTTGAGCGAGCGAAGCGAGTCGAAACACGCCGCTGCCCTGGCAGCGCTCGGACCCCACACCACGGGCGTCGGATGCCTGTACATCAAGGACCTCGAGAAGGTCGACCTGGATGCGCTGCGCCCGATCCTCCAGGACGTCCTGTCCTGGACAGAGTCCGGCGGGGACGAGTACGCCCAGATCACCGGGCTGAATTGATCACCGTGCAGGACTGAGCCGGCCCGCTCCCGGCATCCCGCACCCGCATCCACCCACTCCCGGCATCCCGCATCCCGCATCCGGCATCCCGCATCCCGCATCCCGCATCCCAGCGCTGACAGACCCCGTCATGCCTACGAGACCTCCTCGTACCGACGTTGCTACGAGGAGGTCTCGTCGTTCAGACGGGGTCTGTGAATCGGGCGGGGAATCACGCGGCCCGGGGACGGACGCAATCCCGCGATCGCGGACGAGCGGTCACGGCCGCGGACGCGCGATCGCGGGCGCGCGTCAGCGGCCGCCGTACCGGGTGACGATCTCCTCGGTCAGCGGCGGCCAGATGCGCTTGTGCTCGTCGCCGAACGGCACGCCCGACAGGAATGCCGCCGCCAGATCGCGCGAGCGATCCACGAAGAAGAAGCTGCCCTTCCCGCCGAAGTGCCCGGCGGTCTCGGGTGCGAACGAATCGGCGAGCCAGTGCGGACTCTTCACGCCCTTGAGCTCGAACCCCAGCCCCCACTGGTTGTCGTCGAACGACCCGTAGCCGGGCACGACGCCCTTGAGCCCCGGCTGCGACACCATGAGGGCGAGATCGCGCAGCTCCACCGGGATCAAGGTCGGGCGCAGCACCTCGCGGCCGAAGATCAGCAGGTCCTCGATCGAGGCACGGTACCCGGCCGAGGGACGACCGGTGACGACGGCATCCTGCATCCCGAGCGGCCCGGTCACCTCGGCGGCGAGCCACTGCGCGAACGGCATCCCTGCGGCTTCCGCGACGCGCGCGCCGAGTGCGTCGAAGCCGGCGTTCGAGTAGATGCGGCGGGTACCCGGGGCCGCCTGGGTCTGCTCTCCCTCGAACGGCAGGCCGCTGGTGTGATCGAGGAGGTTGAGCAGCGTCGACCCGTCCGGGCCGGCTGGCTCATCGAGGTCGACGAGTTCGCGTTCGACCGCGATCAGCACGCCCCACGCGGTGATCGGCTTCGACACGGACGCGAGCGGCAGCGCCGCGCGCGGGTCGCCCTGCACGGCGAGGGTGCGCTCGGCATCCGTCACGCCCACCAGGGCCGCATGCGGGAATCCGTCTGTCGCGTCGAAGGTCGTCGTCTCCATCCAGCCATCGTCGCACGCCCCGCGCGCCCCCTGTCGCCGAGGCCCCTCCTGCACGACGAGGCCCCCGCTGATTCGCGTCAGCCCGGAGGGCCGTCGGCGACCAGCGGGGGTCTCGGCGAAGGGGAAGGAGCCTCAGGCGCCCTTCAGACGCTCCGCGAGGTACTCGTTCAGCTTGTCGATCGCGATGCGCTCCTGCGCCATGGTGTCGCGGTCGCGGACGGTCACGGCGTTGTCGTCAAGCGAGTCGAAGTCGACCGTGACGCAGAACGGCGTGCCGATCTCGTCCTGGCGACGGTATCTGCGGCCGATGGCACCGGCGTCGTCGAAGTCGATCGTCCAGCGACCGCGCAGCGAGTCGGCGACCTCACGGGCCAGCGGCGAGAGGCGCTCGTTGCGTGACAGCGGCAGCACGGCCACCTTGACGGGAGCCAGGCGCGGGTCGAGCTTGAGCACGGTGCGGGTGTCGGTGCCGCCCTTGGCATTGGGCACCTCCTCCTCGACGTACGAGTCGACGAGGAACGCCATCATCGAGCGGGTGAGGCCGAAGGACGGCTCGATCACGTACGGCGTGTAGCGCTCGCCGGACGCCTGGTCGAAGTACGTCAGGCTCTGGCCGGATGCCTCGGTGTGGCTCGACAGGTCGTAGTCGGTGCGGTTGGCGACGCCCATGAGCTCGCCCCACTCCTTGCCGGGGAATCCGAAGCGGTACTCGAAGTCGATCGTGCCGGCGGAGTAGTGCGCCCGCTCGTCCTCGGGGACGTCGAACCGGCGCATGTTGTCGGGGTTGACGCCCAGGTCGATGAACCAGTCCCAGCACGCCTCGACCCAGTGCTCGAACCACTCGGTCGCCTCGGCCGGCGGCACGAAGTACTCGATCTCCATCTGCTCGAACTCGCGGGTGCGGAAGATGAAGTTGCCGGGCGTGATCTCGTTGCGGAACGCCTTGCCGACCTGGCCGATGCCGAACGGCGGCTTCTTGCGGCTCGCGGTGAGCACGTTCGAGAAGTTCACGAAGATGCCCTGCGCGGTCTCGGGGCGCAGGAAGTGCAGGCCCGACTCGTCGTCGACGACGCCGAGGTAGGTCTTCACCAGGCCCGAGAACGACTTGGGCTCGGTGTACTGGCCCTTGTTGCCGCAGTTCGGGCAGGGCACGTCGGCAAGGCCGTTCTCGGCCTTGCGGCCCTTGCGCGCCTCGAAGTCCTCGATGAGGTTGTCGGCGCGGAAGCGCTTGTGGCAGCTCAGGCACTCGACGAGCGGGTCGGTGAAGGTCGCGACGTGACCGGATGCCTCCCACACGCGCTTGGGGAGGATGATGCTGGAGTCCAGGCCCACCATGTCGCCGCGCCCGCGGACGAAGGTCTGCCACCACTGCCGGCGGATGTTCTCCTTGAGCTCGGTGCCGAGGGGGCCGTAGTCCCATGCGGAGCGCGAACCGCCGTAGATCTCACCCGCTTGGAAGACGAACCCGCGGTGGCGGGCGAGGCTGATGACCTTGTCAAGACGGGACTGTTCGGCCACGGTGGCTCCAATGGTCGGATGCGACGGGGAATGCGCCCAGGAACATGGGCGTTCCAATCCTATCCGCGCCCCTGCTGTCGATCAGCCCCACGTGAGGGAGGTCAGGAAGGCATCCGCGCGACGATCAACGATGGGGGAAGGTCACGCCCCCTCCGGCGGCAAGCGACTCCGCAACGATGCGGACATGGTCCTCGACCATCTCCCGCGGGATCGGCGGAAGAACGTCATCCCAGAACGCGAGTGCTGCGCCGCGCCCCTGCATCATCCCTGCTGGTCGGGCGAGCGCCCACAGGTGCAGGTGCGCGGAACCGTCGTTCCAACGGCCGAAGTGACAGCGGGCGACACCGGGGATCGATTTCACGGCCTCCGAGACCCGCTGCATCAGCGGACCGAGCGCGGCGAGCACCTCGATCGGGGCATCCTCGAGCAGCCAGTGCTCGCGGGGCGAGATCGCCGCCATGAACGGCAGCCCGCTCGGGTCCGACATCACCCGGACCTGCCAGTGTTCGTCCTGCCATATCGTTCCAGGGGACGGCATGCACGGGCGGCACTCCGATGGGTCCGTCTCGCCGCCGCGCGGCTTCTCCGGCACGACCATCGGCTCGAGGGGCCGCATCCGGATCTCCTCGAATGCCCACGGCAGGCCGTCGGTCAGGGCCGATGCATCCAGCCGCTCGCCGATGGGCAGGCGGGCGTGGAACGGCGACTCGGCCGGATGCTGCGCGAATTCGCCCTCGGAGGTCATGCCTCCATGAAAGCAGACCGGCTCACTCGGTGAAGAGGTACCCGCGCTTCACGTCGAAGCCGGCGATGCGCAGGCCGCGGCCGAGCAGCTGTTCCATCTCGCCGCGCAGGCGCGTGCGCCATTCGTGGGCGGCCGCGGCATCCGTCTCGCGCATCCCCTCGACGTCCTCCGGGATCTCGAGCGTCGCGACGACCGCGTCGTCCGCCGGGGGCTTGGCGATGTCGGCGAGGGCCCACTCGACGTCGAGTCGGTCGCTCTCGTCACCGGCATCCCCGCCGCCGAAGATGCCGTAGTTGTTGACCGAGTAGCCGGTCACGCGCGCGCCGAGCACGGTGAGGAAGAAGTGCGCGTTGCGCGCCACGAGCGGGTCGAAGGTCCAGGTGATGCGGCCGACGTCGCGCGAGAACGCCCACTGGCGCTGGTGCTCCTTGAGCTCGCGGCCCCAGCCGCGGCCGCGGTAGTCGGGCAGGAGCGCGGTGATGTGCGAGTGCATCCGGCGCTTTCCGGGCTCGCCGAAGAAGGCGATGGATGCTCCGACCATCCGCTCCTGGCCTCCCTCGTCGTCGAACAGGCCGACGACGTAGTTGCCGGACTGCTGCAGGGCGCGCAGCGTTCCCGCGTCGATGACGCGCTCGGGGCCGCGGATGGAGTCCAGCAGGCCCTGCGCGTCGATGATGAGTTCAACGGTGTCGAGGTCACGGATGGTTCGCACGAACCCAGTCTGCCCCTCTCGCGCCCGTCTGCGGAATCCGTCACTAGCCTGGACAGGTGGGAGACAGCGACGACAAAGCCAGGAAACGCCTCTCGCGCACCCCGAACAAGTCCCTGACGGTCGCGGTCCTCGCCTTCGCAGGACTCGCATCCTCGTTCATGTTCACGCTGGTCGTTCCGCTGCAGGCGGAGTTGCCGACGCTGCTGAACGCGTCCCGCGAAGATACGAGCTGGGTCGTGACGATCACGCTCCTCGTCGCCGCGATCGCGACCCCGATCTCGGGCCGGCTCGGCGACATGTACGGCAAGCGGCGCGTGGTGATCGCCCTCATGATCGCACTCATCGCAGGCTCCGTGATCGCAGCGATGTCGGGATCGATCGTCGGTGTCATCATCGGGCGCGCCCTGCAGGGCGGTGTGACCGGCGTCATCCCGCTCGGCATCGCGATCATGCGCGACATCCTGCCGCCCAAGCACCTCGGCACGGCCGTCGCGCTCATGAGCGCGACGATGGGCGTCGGCGGCGCGCTCGGGATGCCGCTGGCCGCGTACCTCGCCCTGAACGCCGACTGGCACTCGCTGTTCTGGCTCGCCGCCGGGCTCGGCGTCGCCGGGCTCGTGCTCGTTCTCCTCTTCGTCCCCGAGGACGTGCTGCTCTCCCCCGGACGCCTCGACGTCCTCGGCGCCATCGGCCTCGCCATCGGCCTGACCGGGCTGCTGCTCTACGTCTCGCGCGGCGCTCAGTGGGGATGGACCTCGCCGCTGGGCCTGAGCCTGGTGATCGGCGGCATCCTCGTCCTGCTGCTGTGGGGCTGGTATCAGCTGCGCACCACCGACCCGCTGCTCGACCTGCGCGTCGCCGCACGACCCGCCGTCCTGCTGACGAACATCGCGGCGATCGGCATGGGCTTCGCGCTGTTCGGATCGAACGTCACGTTCCCGCAGATGCTCGAGCTGCCGGTCGAGACCGGATCCGGCTTCGGGCTCGACATGATCTCGGCGGCGTTCGTCGTCATGCCGGCGGGCCTCGTGATGATGGTGATCTCGCCGCTGTCCGGCTGGCTGGAGCGCACGATCGGCCCTCGCCCACTGTTCACGGGCGGTGCAGCCGCGCTCGTCATCGCATACGTGTACGTGCTCATCTGGTCGAGCGAGTGGATCCACATCCTCATCGCGAACGCCATCATCGGCGTCGGCATCGGCTTCACGTTCGCCGCCATGCCCATGATCATCATGCGCTCGGTGCCCTCGAACGAGACCGGGGCATCGAACGGCCTCAACGCCCTGTTCCGCTCCGTCGGCACCTCGAGCGCCTCGGCCGTCATGGGCGGTGTGCTCGCCAGCATGACCATCGACGTCGACGGCGTCGCGGTCCCCACCCACGACGCGTTCCAGGTGTGCTTCTGGCTCGCGATCGTCGCCGGCGTGGTGGCGCTCGTGCTGTCGCTGTTCATCCCGAAGATCCGCCCGCTCGAGAAGCACCCCTCGCTGCCGAGCTGACGGCTCGGGCCTGCAGCTCTACAGCGTGAAGCCGTCCGGATCACCGGGCTGCGGCGGCCGCAGCCGGGCGGGTAGCGGCCAGGCGAGCACGATCGGCTCGGATGCCGGGCGCGTGATGTCGCCGTAGTCCTCGGCCTTCACGACGATGCGGCCGGCGATGCCGTCGCGGTCAGGTGTGACCTCGACGATGCGGACGCGGGTGGGGCGCCCGTCGTCCTCAAGCATCCACGGCTCGGCGAGCCAGGCGAGGCCGTGCGCCTCGAGCGCCTCCTCGGCCACGAGCCAGTCGACCGGGTCGGAGACGGTGCGTCCGAGTACGTCGACGGCCACCCAGTCGTCGCCCGAGGGGCGGATCCAGCCGAGCAGCTCGCCGTCGTCGCGGCGGTGCGGGGTCCAGTCGTCCATCCGACGATGGTACGCGGCCGCGACGGTTCGGGGGCGGAAACGACGGATGTCGGACGGAACCGTCTGTTCCGTCCGACATCCGTACAGAAAGCCCCCGAAGTGTCAGGGGATCGGATCAGGCGCGGACGGCGAAGCCGCCGGTCCAGCCGATCTGCTCGCGCACGGCGAGCACCATCTGCAGGAAGCCGAGGGCCTCGAGCTCGCGTGCGCGCTTGAGAGCACCGGCATCCGCGACCTTCAGGCCCGCAGCAGTGACGACGTCGGCGAGGAGCTTCTTCGCGGCGTCGTCGTCGCCCGCGACCTGCACGACGGTCGGCTCGCCGCCCAGCTCACCCGCGGCGAGGGTCGCGGCGAAGTTCGTGTTGAAGGCCTTGACCACCTTCGCACCGGGCACGAGCGCTGCGAGCTCGGCCGCGGCCGACGAGTCGGCCGGCACGACGAGACCGTCGAACGTGGCGAAGTCGACCGGGTTGGTGATGTCGACGACGACCTTGCCGGTGAGCTGCTCGCCGTACGCAGCGGCGATCTCGGCGAGTGCCGGGTACGGCACGGCGAGCACGACGATCTCACCCGTGATCGCGTCGCCCACGACCCCGGCGGTCGCGCCGATGGATGCTGCAGCGGTTCCCGCCTTCTCGATGTCGCGCGCGAGGATCTGCACGCTCGCTCCGCCCTTGGCTGCGATGCCGGCGATTGCCTGGCCCATGTTCCCGGTTCCGATGACGGTGATCGCGGTCATTGTGATGCCTTTCGTCTGTTGTTCCGCCGCCGCATTTGCTTGCTTCGGCAACTACGCATCGAAACGCCCTTGTCTCGGCAACTATTCCCGACAGAATGGAGAACATGGCCGCATCGCTCCCCCGGATGACCCCGCAGCAGTCCCGAGCATGGCTCGCGCTCATCAGCACCGCCGAACTGCTCCCCGCGGCTCTGGATGCTCAGCTGCAACGCGACGCGTCACTGACCCACTACGAGTTCATGCTGCTGAGCGCCCTGCAGCGCACCGGCGCGATGCGCCTGAGCGACCTCGCCGCGGCGACGAACGCCACGCTCCCCCGAGCCTCGAAAGTCGTCAGCAGACTCCAGCAGCGCGGACTCGTGCGGCGTGAGGAGAGCGAGCACGACCGGCGCAGCATCCTGCTCGAGCTCACGCGGCAGGGGCGCCGTCAGCTCGTGCTCGCGACGCCCGACCACTTCGACACCGTGCACCGACTGGTCCTCGACCAACTGAGCCCGGAGCAGCTCGACCACCTCGCCGATGCCCTCGAACCCGTGCTCGAGGCACTGGACCCCCAGCAGCGGTTCGGGGTGCCAGGGCGCTGAACGGAGCGGCTGGTTCACATGCCACCGAGGACGGCGACAAGGAACGCCGCGCGATCGAGGGCGTTGAGCGGGTTCAGCCCGGTGATCTCCTCGATGCGCGCGGCGCGCTTGCGGAGGGTGTTCTCGTGGATGAACAGATCGGCTGAGGCCGCCTGCACCGCGCCGTCCTTCAGGCAGAGAGCCTCGGCCGTCTGCAGCAGCTGCGTGCGGTGACGCGCGTCGTACCGGCGCAGCGGCGTGATCACGTGCTCCGTGAACGGAGCGATCTGGTCGGGCGTGAGCCGGTGCACCAGCCCCTCCCACGTGGCGAGGTCGCGGGGACCTGCCGGTCGCCGCAGCCGGGGCGCGATGGCCGCAGCGGCGAACGCCTCCCGAAGCGCGATCGCGATGCGTTCCTGCGCGATCGGACCGCTCCAGCCGAACACAGCATCGATGTCGTGCGGTGCGGAGAGCAAGCCGCCGATGGTCCCCGGCACGATCGCGACCGTGTCCGCGCCGACCGTGCCGACGACAGAGCCCTCGGGGAGCGGCAGACGGATCGTGCTGGGCGCGACGACGATGTGCACAGCATCCGCGTTGTCGAGTTCGGCTCCGAGGACGACGGCGCTGGCCTGCCCGCGGCGCACCATGTCGATGATCGCCCCGACACGGGCGCGCTCGCGCGCCTCCTGCTCCTGCCGGTGCTGCTCGGCCGCCAGGCGCTGCGTGATCTCGACGAACGCGACATCGGCGGGGATCCGCAGCACCGCGACGCCCAGGGCGTTCGCCGTCCGGATGATCGGCGCCGGCACCTCATCGGTCACGACGCCGAGGGCGAAGCCGATCGCGGACGCGCCGGCACCGCAGACGGCCGCCACGAACTTGCGCTGCGCTTCGACCTCGGTCATCGAGATCCCCGAGGTCAGCACGAGCTCGCCGCCGCGCAGGTACGGGCTCGGGTCGAGCAGGTCCGACGGCAGCGACCAGCGGATCACCCTATCGAGGCCGACCGGCCGTCCGGCGAGCGCCATCGGCGGCCCGTCCCACGCGAGCAGGTCCGCGACGCGGACGTCGCCGACCAGCGCATCCGCGTCTTCCCTTCTCCGCCCGACCATGACCCGACGATAAGGCGGTCGTGTTTCGCCACGGTTTCCCCGAGATTGCCGGAGGTGTGCTCTCCCCCACCTCCGCAGGCGCGGACGGGTGATCTCCTCCACACAATCCTCTCCTGCAACAGCGCCGAAACATTCGAGGACTCCAATGAGCGGTGACCGAAAGGAATGCGCCATGACCACCACATCCGCACCTCCCGCCACACCCGCAGCCCCGCCCGCGGCCGAGCGCGTCGACAAGGACTATCCGCTCTCCCGCGTCCCCGCACACTCTCGACAGGGCTGGTTCGGCGTCCTCGTCGTCGTCGGCGGGTTCGTCTTCTTCACCCCGACGATGGTCACCGGCGGACAGGTCGCCGGCGCGTTCGGCTTCGGCACGTTCCTACTCCTGTGCGCTGTCGCGACCGCCGTGCTCGGCCTCTACATCTCCACCCTCGGCGCGGCGAGCGCCCGCACCGGTCTGTCCACGGTCCTCATCTCGCGCCTCACCCTCGGTCGGGTCGGCGGCAAGTGGGCCTCGATCGTGCTCGGCGGCACCCAGATCGGCTGGTACGGGATCACGGTCGGCATCTTCGCGAACCTCCTCGCATCCGCCCTCGGCTGGTCGGAGTCGTGGCCGCTCGCGATCTTCGGCGGCCTCCTCATGGCGACCACCGCCTACTGGGGGTTCAAGGGCATCGAAGTGCTCTCGTGGGTGTCAGTGCCGCTCATGTTCGCCCTGTGCATCTGGATCACCGCGCTCTCCCTCGACGAGGCCGGCGGCATCGGCGGACTCTTCGCGACGAGCGGCGACAGCTCGATCACCCCCGGCATGGCGATCACCATGATGATCGGAACCTTCATCTCCGGCGGAACGCAGATCGGCAACTGGACCCGCTTCGCCCGCAGCGCGCGCACCGCTTTCCTGGTCTGCCTGGGTGCGCTCCTGGTCGTCGAGACCGCGATGCTCGTGTTCGGCGGCATCGGTGCGATCGCGTTCGACGAGGCCGACTTCACCACGTTGCTGTTCACGATGGGCCTCGCCGGCCTCGGCGTCTTCATGCTCACGTTCAACCTCTGGACCACCAACGACAACGCGGCCTACGCGTTCGGCGTCGCAGGGTCCGAGCTGTTCGGCAAGGCCGACAAGCGCCCCTTCATCATCGGCGGAGTCATCATCGGCGTCGCCCTCGCCGTCAGCGGCCTGGCCGACTCGATGACCATGTTCCTCGTCACGCTCGGCACGGTGATCCCGCCACTGGGCGGCGTCATCATCGGAACGTTCCTGTTCGTCTGGCGGCGCCGCGACCCGGGGACAGACCTCGACAACGTCCCGGCCTTCATCTGGCCCGGCATCATCGCCTATCTGCTGGGCACGGCAGCAGCCGCGTTCGGTTCCGTCACGGGCATCGGCAGTCCGGCCATCCAGGGCGTCCTCGTCGCCGTGATCGCCGCCCCGATCTGCCACTGGGTCGCCCGCAGCACCCGCCCGGCCGCGGTCGCGGCGTCTCCCGCAGCACCGGCGCCGGACGCCGCACAGCATGCGAACGCACAGCACACGAACGCACAGAACGGAGCGGGCGAATGACCGCAACCCTGATCCGCAACGCGGATATCATCACCATGGACGCGAACACGCACGCGACTCCGGTGCGGCGTGACCTGCGCATCGCGGACGGATGCTTCACCGAGATCGGCACGAACCTCGAAGCGCGACCGGGCGAGACCGTGATCGACGGCACGGGAATGCTCGTCACCCCGGGTTTCGTCAACGCGCACACCCACTCGTGGGAGTACCTCTACAAGGGCCGCTACGACAACATGCCGCTGGAGCTGTGGATGGCGTACTCCTACCCCATCCTCGGCGGCAGCCCCACCCCGCCGGATCTCATCCGGCTGCGCACGCTCATGTTCGCGATGGAGTCGATGAAGTCGGGCGTGACCACGCTCATCGACGATGTGCTCGAGACGCCAGGGCAGGACCTCGACCAGCTCGCGGCCGTCGCCGGCGCGTACAGCGACATCGGGATCCGGGCCAATGTCTCTGGCCACATCATCAACCGGCCGTTCGTCGACACCCTGCCGTTCGTCGCCGATTGGCTGCCCGAGGAGGTCGTCCGCCAGGTGCGGCAGGCACCGACGCTCACCGCGGTGGAGTACCTCGACTATTCACGGGATGCCTTCCGCAGGCATCACGGCACGGCGGGCGGTCGCATCCGATACATGCTGGCGCCGTCCGGCCCGCAGCGCTGCACCGACGATCTGCTCGTGGGGGCGGCATCCCTGTCCGCGGAGTTCGACGCCGAGGTGCACATCCACGTGCTCGAGACGAAGACGCAGGCGGTGACCGGTGACGAGCTCTACGGCGGACGCACCCTCGTGCAGCACCTCGATGAGATCGGCGCCCTGAACCCGCGTACGACGTTCGCTCACGGCATCTGGGTCACGGGCGACGACATCGAGCGGATCGCACGGTCGGGCGTCTCCGTCTCGCACAATGCGATCTCGAACCTCAAGCTCGGGTCCGGCATCCTGCCCTGGCGCGACTACCAGGACGCGGGCGTGAATCTCGGCCTCGGCACGGACGGATGCTCCTCGAGCGACACACCGCGCCTCATGGAGGTCATGAAGACCGCGGCTCTCCTGCACAAGGTCACCGAACCGGACTTCGAGCGCTGGCCGACCGTGCCCGACGTGCTGAACGCCGCGACCATCGGCGGCGCCCGCAGCGGGGTGCTGGACCAGACGATCGGCTCAATCGAAGTCGGCAAGCGCGCCGACCTCGTCATGTTCGACACGACGACCCTGGCGTTCCTGCCCACCAACCGCCTCGAGAACCACCTCGTCTACAGCGAGAACGGATCGTCGATCGTGCGTGTCATGGTCGACGGAGTCGTCACGGTCGAGCACGGCCGGCTCACTCTCGTCGACGAGGACGCGGTCCTCGCCGCATTCCGCGAGATCATGCCGCGGATCCGGGAGGAGCAGGATCGCCTGGATGCCGTGAACGAGGTCTTCGCACCGGCCTTCGCCCGGATGCACATGGAGTCGGCCCGGCGGCAGATGCCGGTCAACCGCTGGACCGGCGACGAGCGGACCTGGGTGGGCGCGCACGCGCGCGCCTGATCGCTCGATCCGGAGCCCCGTCCGATCACGGGCGGGGCTTCAGTGCGCGTACTCCATGAGTTCGACGCCGAGGACGCGGAACGCGTCGTGCACACGCAGCCGGTGCGCGATCGAGAGGTCGTCGAAGCCGACGATCATGGCGTAGGCGACACCGGATCGGGGGCCGGCGAGCACACCGGCCTCGGCGCGCACGCCCCGATCGCGCCCGGTCTTGTTGATGAACAGCAGACCGTGGGCGTCGTGGTCGTGCGCGAACGGATCGAGGCCGGTGGATGCCGCCACGAGGCTGAGGTCCTGGTTCAGGCTCAGCCACTCGGCGACCTGCGCGCTGACCGCGGCGTCCACAGCCCGGGAGTTCACCAGGGCCGAGAAGAGTCCGGCCAGCTCGCGTGCGGTGCCGACGGCGACCTGCGGCGCGTCGTCGAGCCCGCGCTCGTCACGGAAACGGTCCAGGACCGCCGTCTGCGGCATGCCGAGCGCGGCGATGCGCTCGCGCACCCGATCGAGCCCGACCTGTTCCAGCAGAATGTTGACGGCGATGGGGTCGCCGACGGCGGCGGCGAGCACAGCGAGGTCGCTGAGCGGCAGGGCGGGAGCGCGCAGACTGCGCCACAGGCCCGATGCCGCCACAGCATCGGTCGAGGCGCGGTCCACGATCTCGAGCGGATCGAGGGCGCCCGACTCGAACCCGGACGCCACCTCGATGAGCAGCGGCACGACGCCGAGCCCGGCGATCGGCAGCGTGAGGTGGTCGTCTCCGGCGAGCACCTGCGAGCCGCTGTCGAGGTCGATCACGTGCACCGCCACGTGGGCGCCGGCATCCGCCAGCTCCTCGAGGCCCCGCGTCGTCGCGGCGAACGACCTCCGCCCGATGGCTGCACGGCGCGGTAGACGACGGGTGCTGCGCTGCGATCTGCGCATCATCGCAGGCTCAGGGGGAGTGCCCACGCGAGGTCCTTCCGAGAAGGTGGGGAGGTGCCGCACCGGCCGGGGCGTCGGCGACTCAGGCCATCCTAACCCCGGCCGTCGACAACCTGTCCTGGCTTGCGCCGAAGATCACCAGATGGTCACGCGCTGGTCGCTCGGAAGGTGCAGCGCATCTCCTTCGGCCACCCCGAACGCCTCGTAGAAAGCGTCGATGTTGCGAACGATCTGGTTGCAGCGGAACTCGTTCGGGGCGTGCGGGTCGATCGTCAGCAGACGGATCGTCTCGGCGTCGCGGCTCTTCTGCTGCCACACCTGCGCCCAGCTCAGCAGCAGTCGCTGCACGCCGGTGAGGCCGTCGATGACCGGCGCCTCGGCTCCCCCGAGCGACAGCTCGTACGCCTTCAGCGCGATCCCGAGCCCGCCCAGGTCACCGATGTTCTCACCGATCGTGAGCGCGCCGTTGACGTGGTTCTCCTCGTCGAGGCCGACCGGCACGAGCGCGTCGTACTGCGCGATCAGAGCCTTGGTGCGCTCCTCGAACGCCGCGCGGTCGGCATCCGTCCACCAGTCGTCGAGCTTGCCGGTGCCGTCGTAGCGGCTGCCCTGGTCGTCGAAGCCGTGGCCGATCTCGTGACCGATCACGGCGCCGATGCCGCCGTAGTTCGCCGCGGCATCGCGCGAGGCGTCGAAGAACGGGTACTGCAGGATCGCGGCGGGGAATACGATCTCGTTCATCGACGGGTTGTAGTACGCGTTCACCATCTGCGGCGGCATGTGCCACTCGCCCAGGTCGATGGGCTTTCCCACCTTGTCGATGTTGCGGTCGTGCTCGAAGATGTTGGCGCGGCGCACGTTGCCGAAGATGTCGGCGGCGTCGATCTCGAGCGTCGAGTAATCGCGCCACACCTCGGGATGCCCGATCTTCGGGGTGAACGCGTCGAGCTTGGCGAGCGCCCGCTCACGGGTGTCGGGGCTCATCCACTCGAGCGTCGTGATGCTCTGCCGGTACGCCTCGATGAGGTTCGCGACGAGCTCGTCCATGGCGGCCTTCGCCGTCGGCGGATAGTGCCGCTCGACGTAGACCTTGCCGATCGCCTCACCGAGCGCCCCCTCGGTGACCGAGACGCCGCGCTTCCAGCGCTCGCGGATCGTGGGGACGCCGGTGAGCTCGGTGCCGTAGAACGAGAAGTTCTCCTGCACGATGTCGTCGGTGAGGAACGGAGCTGCCGCGTGCACGGCGTGCGCACGCAGCCATGCCTTCCAGTCGTCGAGACGGTCTGCCCTGAGCAGCGAACCGAGCCCTTCGAAGGCGCTCGGCTGGCTCACGACGACCTCGGCGAAGGCATCCGGGTTCGTCCGGCCGACGGCATCCCGCCATCCGGCCAGGTCGACGCCGACGAGCGTCTGGAACTCGTCCCACGTCTTCAGGTTGTACGTCTTGACGGCGTCGCGGCTGGCGACGTTGTCCCAGTGGTGCGAGGCGATCTCCGTCTCGAGGGCGAACGTGCGCTCGGCGTCGCCGGCGGCATCCGCGACTCCGGCGAGCGCGAGCAGGCGCTCGAGGTGCGCCCGGTAGGCGTCGCGCGTGCCGGCGAAGTTGTCGAGGCGGTAGTAGCTCTCATCGGGCAGCGAGAGGCCCGACTGCACGAGCACGGGCACGTAGCGCTCCGGGTCGCCGGGGTCGCCGTCGACGTACAGACCGATGAGGTGCGCGCGGCCGTCGCGCTCGTAGGCGCCGGCGAGGGCGAGCAGCGCGGGGATGCCGTCCACGGCATCGATCTCGGCGAGGGTCTCCTGCAGCGGCTGGATGCCGGCGGCGTCGATGCGCGCGGTGTCCATGAAGCTCGTGAACAGGTCGCCGATCTTGCGCTCGAGCGTGCCGGGCTCGGCGCTCTGCGCCTCCTCGATGATCGTGCGCACGTCCTTCTCGGCCTGCTCGGCGAGCATGTGGAACGACCCCCAGCGCGCCTTGTCCCCGGGGATCTCGGTGCGCTCGAGCCACGCGCCGTTGACGTGGCGGTACAGGTCGTCCTGCGGGCGGATGTCGGAGCTGAACTCTTCGGTCGCGAGACCGGCGGGAAGAACATCAGTCATGCGTCCACCCTATGCGCGCGAATCAGTGGCGGCGAAAGAAGCCGCGGCGGGCTGCCAGGTCGGGTTCCGGAACGTCGGTGGCGGCACGGGTCGCCCGGCGCTCCCGCCAGCGCCGCGCCTCGGCATCCACATCGCGGGTCTTCGTCACCACCGGCGGTCCGCCCAGCAACTGCCGTCGCGCCTCGATCACGCGCTTGTTGAAGTCCTCGAGCAGCTCACGGACGTCGCTCTCGCGCGAGAATCCGTCGAGCGTCGCATCGAGCTCGCGGTCCTCGGTGCGCAGCAGGATCGCCGTTCTGCCGCGCCCGATAGCGGGCCGCGGCGTCTCGAGGATCAGTCATCGTCCACCTCCGGATGCCGGTCCTCCCACCCTACGCGCGCATCGGATCCGTGTCGCCGGCAGGCCATAGGCTCGAGGGATGACCGCCCGCCCCGCCTCCCTCAATCGGGAGATCCTGCGCCTGGCGGTCCCGGCGCTCGGCGCGCTCGTCGCCGAACCCGCGTTCCTCATGGTGGATGCCGCCCTCGTCGGCCACCTCGGCACCGTGCCGCTCGCGGGGCTCGGCATCGCGAGCGCCGTGCTGCAGACGATCGTCGGCCTGATGATCTTCCTCGCGTATTCGACGACGCCGGCCGTCGCCCGCCGGTTCGGCGTCGGGGATCACAAGGACGCTGTCTCCGTCGGCATCGACGGCATGTGGCTGGCGCTCGGACTCGGCGCGGTTCTCGCGGTCGTCGGCGCGACGTCGTCGGACTGGCTCGTCTCGCTGTTCGGCGCATCCGCCGAGGTCGCCGAACAGGCAGACACCTACCTGATGATCAGCATGTGGGGCCTGCCGGCCATGCTCATCGTCTTCGCCGCGACCGGGCTGCTGCGCGGCATGCAGGACACCGTGACGCCGCTGTGGATCGCCGGCCTCGGGTTCGGCGCCAACGCGCTGCTGAACCTCCTGTTCATCTACGGTTTCGGCTGGGGCATCGCCGGATCCGCCGTCGGAACGGTCACCGCTCAGTGGGCCATGGTCGCCGCCTACGTGATCGTCGTCGGGCGCCTCGCACGCAAGCACTCGGCATCGGTCCGCCCGCAGCGCGACGGCGTGCGCGGATCGGCACGGTCGGGCGGCTGGCTGTTCCTGCGCACGGTCAGCCTGCGCGCGGCCCTGCTGATCACGGTCGGCGTCGCCACGGGCATCGGCACCGATGAGCTCGCCGGATGGCAAGTGGTCTTCACGATCTTCTCGGCCGCCGCGTTCGCCCTCGACGCTCTGGCGATCGCCGCCCAGGCGCTCATCGGCAAGGGCCTGGGCGCCGGCGACATCCCCGGCGTCAAGCACGTCCTCGCCCGCACGGTCGCCTGGGGCGCCTGGTTCGGCGTCATCGTGGGGCTGATCATCGGGGGCCTCTCCGGCGTGATCGGGCTGGCGTTCACCGGCGACCCGCACGTGGCTGCGCTGATCCAGCCGGCGCTCATCGTGCTGGCCGTCGCCCAGCCGATCGCCGGGATCGTCTTCGTGCTCGACGGCGTGCTGATGGGCTCAGGGGACGTCCGCTACCTGGCGATCGCCGGTGGCCTCAACCTCGTGCCGTTCCTGCCCGCGCTGCTCATCGTCGCGCTCACCGGCGTGACCGGAACCGCTGGCGTCACCTGGCTGGCGGTGGCGTTCTTCGGGGTGTACATGCTCGCCCGGTTCGCGACCCTCGGCTGGCGGGTGAAGACGGGCGGCTGGCTGCGGGCGGAGGCGTAGGGGCTTCGATCGGGCGATGCCAGGATGGTGGCATGAGCGCAGCCTGGCCCGGAGACTCCGCCACCGTCGAGAACTGGGTGCGGGCGGTGCTGCGGCACTCGGCCTCCGTCGACGAGATCGCGGTGCAGGGGCTCGACGGCGTCCGTGTGACCGCCGATCTCGACGGCCTCGATCTGCGCGAGCTGACCGTGGATGCCACGCGCGCCGACCTGCGGATCACGCCGAACCGCGACGCGGCGCCGGGCGCTCGGCCGGGCGACGCCGTTCAGCCGGACGAGCTGGCACGCGAGGTCGGGATCGCGAGAACTGTGCGGTTCACGGCGCTGCCGATGCGCATTCAAAAGACGCCCGTGACGATCGACATCCGCGTCGAGGACCTGCCGCTCGCCTGGATCACCTACGCCGAGCCGACGGAGCCGGGCCTCCCCGAGAGCCGCTACGCCCTGGCTCGGGACGATGAGCGCGACGGGCTGCGCGGGACATTCCGATTCGCCATCGCCGCCGACGACATCGGCCCGCTCGCCACGATGGTGATGCGTCCGCTACTGCGGGAAGGCAGGGTGCGGCTCGGTCGGGTGCGCATCGCCGTCGACGGCGCTGGCGACGACATCCGGATCAGCGCGTCAGCCGGTCTGCGCTGGAAGCTGCTCTTCGCATCGGCGCGAGCTGAGGCGACTGTCTCCGTCACTCACGACGGGGTCGTCACCGTGAAGGCGCTGACGCTCGGCAGCCACAACCCCGCGGTGAAGGTCGCGCTGCTGTTCGCGCGGCGACACGTGCGCGAGGTCGTCGGGAGGACCTTCGACGCGGGCGAGATGTTCAACGACGAGGGATCGGGCATCCGCCTCCACGACATCCGCGTCGGCACCGGTCACGAGCTGAGCGTGGCGGGCCGGTTCTCCTGAGTCGGGCCGACTCGTTCTCCACAGGCGACGAGAATCGCGGGCTTTCCCCCCGTTCGCGGGGATCCGCGAACGAGGTCGGCCCGCCCCTGGCATCCTTGCGGGAAAGCGAGCATGATGAAGGGATGCTGACGATGACCGAACCGCAGGTCTGGACCCTGATCGGCGTGTTCGCCACGGGTCTGTTCGGCATGATGACGCTCATGTCGACGATGTTCGTCCGCATCATCCGCACGGAGATCCAGGGCGTTCACCGTCGCCTCGACCGACTCGACGCCGACGTCAACGCGCTGATGCGACACACGTTCGGCGTTCAGCGCGACTGAGCCTCATCCGGCGCGGCGCCGGAGCTACGCCCACCTCCGGCTCGGCCCGCACGCGGGCCTCACCCGGCGCTGCGCCGGTCTGCCGCGCTCCGCACGGCGGGTGCCTCAGGCGGGCTACGCCCACCTCCGGCTCGGCCCGCACGCGGGCCTCACCCGGCGCTGCGCCGGTCTGCCGCGCTCCGCACGGCGGGTGCCTCAGGCGGGCTACGCCCACCTCCGGCACCACTCGTACATGATCACGGCGCCCGCCGCGCTCGCGTTGATCGACCGGGTCGACCCGTACTGCGTGATCTCGATGTGGCCCGATGCCGCGGCGATGGCCTCGTCGGTGAGCCCCGGCCCCTCCTGACCGAACAGCAGGACGCAGCGTTCGGGCAGATCCGCCTTGTCGACGGGGACGGCGCCGTCGACGTTGTCGACCGCGATGATCGGCAGGCGCTCCGAAGCCGCCCATGATGCGAACGACGCGACGTCCTCGTGATGCACCACGTGCTGATAGCGGTCGGTGACCATCGCGCCGCGCTTGTTCCAGCGACGACGGCCGATGATGTGCACGGTGTCGGCGAGGAACGCGTTCGCGCTGCGCACGATCGAGCCGATGTTCATGTCGTGCTGCCAGTTCTCGATCGCGACGTGGAAGGGATGCCGGCGCGTGTCGAGATCGGCGACGATCGCCTCCATGCGCCAGTAGCGGTAGCGGTCGATGACGTTGCGGGTGTCGCCGTGTTCGAGCAGTTCGGGGTCGTACTGGTCTCCGTCGGGCAGCTCGCCCTGCCAGGGTCCGACGCCGTGGGTGGTGCGCTCGGGCGTCTGCTCGTCCATGCAGCCAGATTATCCGGCCGCCTCACGCCGCTCCCGGATATTTCGGTGTACCTAAAAGTAGGCTACGATTTCGGTGTGCCTAAAAATCCGACGATAGATGCCCCGACCGCCAGCGTCGCTCCTCCCCGGAGCCTGTGGCTGCTCGGGCCCGCGCTCGTGGCCGGCGTCGCGTACCTCGATCCGGGCAACGTCGCCAGCAACATGACCGCCGGGGCGCAGTACGGCTACCTGCTGGTCTGGATCGTGCTCGCCGGCAACGTGATGGCCTGGCTCATCCAGTACCTGTCCGCGAAGCTCGGCGTCGTCACCGGGCAGAGCCTGCCCGAAGTCCTCGGCACCCGGCTGCGCAATCGCTGGGGCCGCCGTGCGTACTGGCTGCAGGCCGAACTCGTCGCCATGGCCACCGACCTCGCCGAGGTCATCGGCGGCGCCGTGGCGCTGAATCTGCTCTTCGACGTGCCGCTCCTGCTCGGGGGACTGATCACCGGCGCGGTCTCGATGATCCTGCTCGCGGTGCAGTCCCGTCGCGGTGCTCGGCCGTTCGAGTTCGTGATTGTCGGCCTCATGGTCATCATCACCGTCGGATTCCTCGCCGGCGTCTTCATCGCCCCGCCGGATGCCGCAGGCGTGGTCTCGGGCATCGTCCCGCGCTTCGAGGGAACCGGGTCCGTGCTGCTGGCGGCATCCATTCTCGGCGCGACGATCATGCCGCACGCGATCTACGCGCACTCCGCGCTCAGCCGCGACCGCTTCGGCGCGAACTCGCGCACCCGCTCGGCGGGTGCCGCAGCCGAGGCAGCCCGCACCGAGACGTCCCGCATCCGGCGCCTGCTCACCGCGACCCGCTGGGACGTCACGATCGCCATGATCATCGCGGGGTCCGTGAACCTCGGCATCCTGCTGCTCGCGGCGGCCAACCTCGCCGGCGTCGACGGAACGGACTCGCTCGAAGGAGCGCATGCCGCCCTCACCGCGGGTCTCGGGCCGGTCGTCGCGACGTTCTTCGCCGTGGGACTGCTCGCCTCCGGTCTCGCCTCGACGTCGGTCGGTGCCTATGCGGGTGCCGAGATCATGCACGGACTGCTGCACGTGCGCATCCCGCTGCTCGCCCGCCGCCTCATCACGCTCATCCCGGCGCTGCTGATCCTCGGCGTCGGCGTCGACCCGACGCTCGCGCTCGTGCTGAGTCAGGTCGTGCTGTCGTTCGGCATCCCGTTCGCACTCATCCCGCTCGTCGCGCTGACGGCGCAGCGGCGCACGCTCGGCCCGTGGGCGAACCGGGCGTGGACGACGGCCTCCGGCATCGTGGCATCCGTGCTGCTCATCGCGCTCAACGGGGCTCTGCTCTGGCTGGTGCTCACGGGGGCGTGAACAGCGCCCACCTAGACTGGGAGCGTGGCATCCCCCGCAGCTGACGACTATCTGAAGACGGTGTTCGCGCACACCGAATGGCAGGATGCGGCGATCACTCCCTCGCAGCTCGCCGCGAAGCTCGGCATCGCCCCCTCGAGCGTGACCGAGATGGTCAAGAAGCTCGCCGCCGCAGGGCTCGTCTCGCACGTGCCGTACGGCGCCGTCCGGCTGACGGATGCCGGCGAGGCGCGCGCGCTGCAGATGGTGCGGCGGCACCGTCTCATCGAGACCTGGCTCGTGCAGGAGTTCGACTACGCGTGGGACGAGGTGCACGACGAGGCCGAGGTCCTCGAGCACACGATCAGCGAACGGCTGCTCGAGGGCATCGACGCGCGCCTCGGCCACCCCCGGTTCGATCCGCACGGCGACGCGATCCCGGATGCCGCGGGCACGGTCGTCCGCGACCCCTTCGTGCTGCTCGCCTCCGCCGAGATCGGTCACACCGGGCGCGTGCTGCGAGTCAGCGACGTCGACCCCCAGCTGCTGCGCGAGATCGAGGCATCCGGACTCGGCGTCGGGCACACCGTCGTCGTGACCGCCGACGGCATCGAGGTCGACGGCTCCCCCGTCGCCCTGCCGGACGGCGCCGCAGAGGCGATCTGGCTCACGGCGTAATCCGACGGCAACACCACCGCGGCGTCGCACCGACCAATAGGCTGAGCACATGGCACACCGCGATGACATCGAATGCTGGCTCACCGACATGGACGGCGTGCTCGTGCATGAGAACGACGCCATACCCGGCGCATCCGAACTGCTCGCCGGGTGGGAGGCGAACGGCATCCCGTATCTCGTGCTGACAAACAACTCGATCTTCACCGCGCGCGACCTCTCAGCGCGGCTGCGCACCAGCGGTCTGCGGGTTCCCGAGGAACGGATCTGGACGTCGGCGCTGGCCACGGCCGACTTCCTCAAGCAGCAGGTTCCTGGCGGCTCGGCGTTCGTCATCGGCGAGGCCGGCATCCTCACGGCGCTCCACGAGGCCGGGTTCGTGATGACCGAGACGAACCCCGATTTCGTCGTGGTCGGCGAGACGCGCAACTACTCGTTCGAGGCGATCACCAAGGCCATCCGCCTGATCAACAAGGGCGCCCGCTTCATCGCCACCAACCCCGACGCCACCGGCCCGAGCGCCGACGGCGTGCTGCCGGCCACCGGCGCGATCGCCGCGCTGATCACGAAGGCCACGGGCCGCGAGCCGTACGTGGTCGGCAAGCCGAACCCGATGATGTTCCGCTCGGCGCTGAACAAGATCGGCGCGCACTCGAAGAAGACCGGCATGATCGGCGATCGCATGGACACCGACATCGTCGCCGGCATCGAGGCGGGCCTGCACACGGTGCTGGTGCTCACGGGCATCAGCGACCAGCGCGAGATCGAGAAGTATCCCTTCCGTCCCGACGAGATCGTCGACTCTGTCGCCGATCTGCTGCCGACCATCACCGGGACGGTTCGCACCGTCGAGGGATGATGGGCGTTCTCGACGACGGCGAGCGGATCACGGCGGCGGATGCCGCGACCTGGCGCGCCTGGCTCGAGGAGAACCACGCGACCGCCGCGGGGGTCTGGGTGCTGAACGTTCGCGGTGATGCGTCTGGGCTGTCGTACGAGGATGCCGTCCGCCTGGCGCTCTGCTTCGGGTGGATCGACGGACCGGTGCGGAAGTTCGACTCGGCGAACGCGCAGTGGTTCTCACCGCGTCGCCCGTCGAGCGGATGGGCGGCGACGAACAAGGCGCGGCTGGCCGAGCTCGAGGCGTCGGGTGAGCTCGCTCCCGCTGGCATCCGAGCGATCGAGGTCGCGAAGGCGAACGGCACGTGGGAGATGCTCGACGGCCCGGAGGCCGGCATCGAGCCCGATGAGTTCGCCGCCGCACTGGATGCCGTCCCCGCCGCCCGCGCGAACTGGGATGCTTTTCCGAAGTCGGTGAAGAAGTTCGGGCTGACGAACATCGCGCTGGCACGGCGTCCCGAGACGCGGTCCGCGCGGATCGCGAAGATGGTCGCGGATGCCGCAGAAGGGAAGCGCCCATGACCCAGCAGGACGTGTTGTTCCTCGTGCTGATCCTCATCACGCTGTCGACGCTCACGGTGATCATCGTGCAGTGGGTGCGCTCACGCCGTCGCGGCGGGTCCGACGACCGCGGCGGCAACTGGTGGGAAGGGCCCTGGGACGAGGACAAGCGCTGACGCGCGCGGCTGTCCCGCGGGAGGGGGCGCAAACGGCGGCCACACGCACGCTGAGGCAACCATTCGTGCCACCTCGCGCTCGAGGCCGGCGCCGTCCGTGCAAGCGGGGGTCGCGAACGGCGGCCATACTCGGGGTAAAGCAACCATTCGCGCCACCTCGCGCTCGAAACGACGCCTGCGCGGTGGCGGTTCCTCAGCCGGCGGTGAGCTCCAGACCGCGGAGCGCGGCGACCGGCTCCGGCATCCGCAGCGGGCCCGAACCAGGGGTGATCGTTCCGAGGATGCGGGGCTCGCGCGCGCCGGTGCCGCCGGGGATCACCGCGGGGATGCCGTGCATCGTGCACCAGCCGATCAGGGCGAACAGGATCGCCTCCTTCGCATCCGCCGACGCTCCGAGCTCATCAGCGAGCACGACCTCAGTGCCGGGGAGTGCGGCGCGGAGCCCGTCCATGATGAGCGGGTTGCGGCAACCACCACCCGAGACCGCGAGGTAGCCGACGCCGGCGGCGGCGACATCGCGCGCCACGGTCTGCACCGTGAGCTCGGTGAGGGTGCGCACGAGATCCGCGATCGGCAGATCCCGGCCGAGAGCGGCGACGTGCTCGCGCACGTATGCGAGGTGGAAGTGCTCCTTGCCCGTGCTCTTGGGCGCCGGCAGGGCGTAGTACGGATCGGCGAGGAGCGCCGTCAGCAACTCGTCGTCGACGGCGCCGGCGCGCGCGATCGCGGCATCCTCGTCGTAACCGAGCGGGTTGAGGCCGTACGCGCTGATGACGGCATCCACGAGGGCGTTCGCCGGACCGATGTCGTAAGCGCGCAGGCCGTCGCCGACGACCGTGATGTTGGCGATGCCGCCGAGGTTCAGGGCGGCCGAGACCCCGGCGTGCTCGCGCAGCAGCAGTTCGTCGAGGAACGACACCAGCGGCGCTCCATGCCCGCCGGCGGTGATGTCGCGGATGCGGACGTCCGAGATCACGGGAGCGCCGACCGCCTCGGCGATCCAGGCGGGCTGGCCGATCTGCAGGGTTCCGCGGGCGCGATCGTCCTCGACCCAATGGAAGACGGTCTGGCCGTGCGAGCACACGGCGTCGACGCCGCCGACGGATGCCGCGGCATCCCGTGCCACGTCGGCGAACGCCTGCCCGATCAGCGTGTCCAGCTCGCACACCTCGGCCAGCGTGGTGGCCGCCGGCGGCAGCGCTGCGACGAGACGGGCGCGCAGCGCGGCCGGGTACGGCACGCTGCCGGTGCGCAGGACTTCGCCGCGCAGCATCCCGTCGCTCTCATCGAAGTCGACGACGGCGACGTCGATGCCGTCGTGGGACGTGCCGGAGAGCAGGCCGAGTACGCGCATTGCTCGAGCCTACGTCCTCCACCGGCCGACACTCTGGGGGCCGTCGACACGCATGTCGGACGGATCACGTCTATCGGTCCGACATCCGTCGCCTCGGCCCCCGAAGTGTCGGGCGCCTACCGCAGTGCGAGGGCGGCAGCGCCGATGAGGGGGCCGCCGTCGCCGAGTCCCGACATCACCACGCGTGCGGCGCGGGAGTAGTCGTGCGCAGCGGATGCCGTGAGGGCGGACTGCACGAGGTCGATGTAGTCGTCCGACACCCGCGAGAAGCCTCCGCCGATCGCGATCACGTCCAGGTCGACGAGGGTCGCGGCATCCGCCAGAGCCTCGCCGACGGCACGCGCCGAGCGTTCGATCGCCGCACGGGCGGTGGCGTCGCCCGCCGCGGCATCCCTCGCCAGGTCCTCGCCGGTCGCGCCCGTCCAGCCCTGAGACTGCGCCCAGGCGGCGCTCGCGGGCCCTGAGGCGATCTCCTCGAGCGTGAGACCGCCCTCGCGGCGCATCTGGCCGAGGTGTCCGGCGTTGCCGCTGGCGCCGGGCACGTACCGGCCGTCGATGACGAACCCGCCGCCGACGCCGGTCGAGACGACGATCGACAGCGATGCCCGTGCGTTGCGCGTCGCTCCCAGCCACGCCTCGGCCAGCGCGAGCGCGCCGCCGTCATGGCCGAAGACGGTGCGGACGTCGTGGCCGAGGACGACGGATGCCGCCGAGCGGACCGCGTCCGCCAGTCCGTAGCCGCGGACGGCGGGCATGTTCACCGGGATGATCGTGCCGGTGGCCCGGTCGACAGGCCCCGCGCTCCCGACGCCAGCTCCGACGAACGCGGCGTCGAGGGGCACCGCGGCCAGTGCGTGGCCGACGACCGCGGCGATCGCGGCATCCATCGACGCGGGGGTCGCCTCGCGACCGGTCGCCTGCCTGCTGCGGCTGCCTCGGACGAGCGTCCCCTCAGAGGTGACGAGAGCGCCTTCGAGCTTCGTGCCGCCGACGTCGATCGCGAGCGCGACCTGCTTCTCGGTCACTGCGGGTCGAGTCCGAGGTCATCGAGGTCGAAGGCGGCCAGCCACTGCAGCCCCTCGGCCTCGATCGCCGCCTGGGCACCGGTCTTGCGGTCGACGATCACGGCGACGGCGACCACCTCGGCTCCCTCGCGGCGCAGGGCCTCGACGGCCTTGAGCGCGGACTGCCCGGTCGTCGACGTGTCCTCGAGCACGATGACGCGCTTGCCCGCGACATCCGCGCCCTCGATCTGGCGGCCGCGGCCGTGGTCCTTGGGCTCCTTGCGCACGACGAAGGCGTCGAGGGGGCGGTCGGTCTGCACCGACGCGTGCATGACGGAGTTCGCGATCGGGTCGGCACCGAGGGTGAGACCGCCGACGGCGACGACGTCGAGGTCGCCGATGAGGTCGAGCATGATCCGGCCGATCGCGGGAGCTGCGCGATGGTCGAGGGTGAGCTTGCGCATGTCGACGTAGTACGTCGCCTTCTTGCCGCTCGAGAGGGTGAAGTCGCCGTGGAACACCGCCTCATCCTTGATCAGAGCGAGCAGGGATTGGCGGTCGGCTTCGAGAGTCACGGCATCCAGTGTATGGCGGTGACGCTATCGTGGCGATGGACCCACAACGGGAGGAGATCCATGTTCTCGTACGACCCCTATGCCGAACTGGCCACGCTCCGCGACTTCGCGCCCCTCGAGCTGACCAGCCCCGACTTCGAGGCCGGCGGTCCCTTGCCGTTGTTCGCCTGGTCGGCCGGTCGCGGCGGCGAAGACCGCTCGCCCGGCCTGCAGTGGTCGCAGGCGCCGGAGGGCACCAAGAGCTTCGCCGTGTCGTGCTTCGACCCGGATGCTCCGACCGGGTCCGGGTTCTGGCACTGGGCCGCGTTCGATCTGCCGGCCGACACGACCGTGCTGCCCAGCGGCACCGGTGCCGTCGCCGCATTGCCCGCCGGGGCGAAGGTCCTGCCGAACGAGGCCCGCCTGAAGCAGTACATCGGAGCGGCACCGCCGGAGGGCACCGGCGTCCACCGCTACTTCTTCGTCGTCGACGCCCTCGACGTCGACAAGCTCGACCTGGACGGCGATGAGACGCCGGCGACGCTCGGGTTCAACCGCCACTTCCACACGCTCGCGCGCGGCGTGCTGATGGGGACGGCGGATCCCGCGGAGCGCTGAGGCTGGGTGGGCGTCGAACGTCCGACCCCGCCCGTAGGCTGGATGCCATGCGTCTGGCCACCTGGAACATCAACTCGATTCGCACCCGCGTCTCGCGCGCCGTCGACTTCGCCGTCCGCGAAGACATCGACGTGCTCGCACTGCAGGAGATCAAGTGCAAGCCGGAGCAGTTCCCCTATGAGCCGTTCGAGGCGGCCGGGTACCACGTCGAGGCGCACGGTCTGAACCAGTGGAACGGCGTCGCGATCGCCAGCCGCCTGCCGATCACCGATGTCGAAACCTCGTTCGCGGGGATGCCGGGCTTCGCGAAGGGCCACGAGGGCCCGGATGCTCCGCTCGAGGCGCGCGCGCTGGGCGCGACGATCGACGGCGTGAAGGTGTGGAGCCTGTACGTGCCCAACGGCCGCTCACTCGACGACCCGCACTACGCGTACAAGCTGCACTGGCTCGACGAGCTGCGCAAGGCAACGGCCGCCGAGTTGCAGGCGAAGCCCGATCTGCCGCTCGCGCTCGTCGGAGACTTCAACATCATCCCCTTCCCGGAGGACAACGGCGACCCCGACATCGTCGAGGGCGTCTCGACGCACGTCTCACCGCAGGAGCGGGAGGCGTTCTTCGCACTGAAGGATGCCGGCGTCACCGATGTCGTCCGCCCCCTCCTGCCCGAGGGATTCACGTACTGGGACTACCAGCGCCTGAAGTTCCCGCGCAACGAGGGCATCCGCATCGACTTCATCCTGGGTTCGCGTGCGCTGGCGGACGCCGTGACCGGAGCATCCATCCATCGCAACGAGCGCAAGGGCGAGCAGCCCAGCGACCACGTCCCGGTGGTCGTCGACCTCGCCTTCGGCGCTGCCGAGGACGACGACGACATGCCGATGATCTTCGCCTGACGCTCAGCTGCCATCGTGCCGGTGCGCACGGGCCGCAGAATCCCTCGCAGGGCGGATGCCGCGGCATCCCCTCCCCCGTACCGTTGAGACATGTCCGCATCATCCCGCGCACTGACGCCGCGCCAGCGTCAGGCCGACGCACTGCTGGCCGTCGTCGTGTTCGTCGCCGGTGTCATCAGCGCAGCCCTGTCGGCGATCTCCGAGATCTACGGCGACGACCAGGCTCCGCTGTGGCAGGCCCTGATCTACCTCGCGGTGGTGTCCGCACCACTGGCATTCCGGCGCGTGTGGCCGGCACCCGTCGCGATCCTCGTCTCCGTGGCGTACTTCGTCTCGGTCACCCTCCATCTGCCAGAGATCTACGCAGGCAACATCGCCGTGTTCATCGCCCTGTACACAGTGGGGGCATGGATGGCGAACCGCCGCGCCGCGATGATCGTGCGCCTCGCGATCATCGTCGGGATGTTCGCGTGGCTCCTGATCACGATGTACCGCGACGCGATCGACACCGCCCGCGAGGAGGACGTGATCGCCGGCGCCATGTCGCCCTACCTCGCGTTCATGCTTCTGAACCTGCTGATCAACGTGCTGTACTTCGCCGGCGCGTACTTCTTCGGCGAGCACGCCTGGCGCTCCGCCATGCAGCGTCAGGCGCTCGAACAGCGCACGGCCGACCTGGAGCGCGAGCGGGAGGTGACCGCCGCGCAGGCCGTCGCGCTCGAGCGGGTGCGAATCGCACGCGAGCTGCACGACGTCGTCGCTCACCACGTGTCGGTGATGGGCGTGCAGGCGGGGGCGGCGCGCATGGTCATCGATCAGGACCCGCAGAAGTCGAAGGAGCTGCTCGGCGGCATCGAGACCTCGGCGCGCGAGGCGATCGGCGAGCTGCGCCACCTGCTCGAGACGCTGCGCTCGTCGGATACCGAAGCCGACGACGCTCCGTCGACGGTCGGACTCTCGGACCTGCCCGAGCTCGCCGCGGCATCCTCCGCCGCCGGGCTGCCGACCGCGTTCACCACGGTCGGCGAGGAGCGCCCCGTGCCGTCGGTCGTGCAGGTGAGCCTGTACCGGATCGCGCAGGAGTCGCTCACGAACGCGCGCCGCCACGCCGGCCCCGCCGCCACCGCGGATGTGCGCCTGCGTTACACCGAGCGCGAGGTCGAGCTCGAGATCGTCAACACCGGTCGCCGGGTACTCACACCGCGACCAGGGTTGGGGCAGCTCGGCATGCGCGAGCGCGCCCTCGCCTCCGGCGGCGCGATCGAGTCGGCGCCGCGCGAGCGGGGCGGCTGGCGAGTGCGCGTGCAGGTGCCCATCGGCGCACCGGCTCTGACGGGAGCCACCGCATGAGCGACCCGATCCGCGTGCTGCTCGTCGACGATCACGCGATGCTGCGGGCCGGATTCCGGACCATCCTCGACAGCCAGGCGGACATCACGGTGGTCGGCGAGGCCGCGACAGGCGCCGAGGCGGTGGCGCAGGCATCCGCCCTCAGACCTGACGTCGTCAGCATGGATGTGCAGATGCCCGACATGGACGGCATCGAAGCCACCCGCCGCATCGTCGCCGATCCTGAGGTGCACGCGTCGATCGCGATCGTGACGACGTTCGATCGGGACGACTACCTGTTCAGCGCGCTGGACGCCGGCGCAAGCGGTTTCCTGTTGAAGAACAGCAGTCCGGAGGACCTCGTCTCAGCCGTCCGCGTGCTGGCGGCGGGCGACGGGATGCTGGCGCCGGAAGTGACGCGTCGTGTCGTTCAACGCTACGCCTCGTCGCCACGCGAGGGTCAGGCGACGCCGGTATCCGCGTCTGTCGAGCTCGCCGAGCCGTTCACCGATCGTGAGGCCGAGGTGCTCGCGCTCATGGCCGAGGCGATGAGCAACGCCGAGATCGCCGCACGGCTGTTCATCGGCGAGGCGACCGTGAAGACGCACGTCTCGCGCATCCTGCACAAGCTCGGCGCGCGCGACCGGGTGCAGGCGGTGGTGCTGGCCCTGCGGGGTGGGCTGGCGTAGCCACTTCCTTACGGATGACTCCCCGGTAAGATCGATTCCGAAACGCAAGGAATCGGAGAAGGCCGTGTCCACTGCAACGATGACGAGCAAGGGGCAGATCACCGTGCCCAAGGACGTGCGAGAAGACCTGGGGCTCGTCCCCGGATCGAAGGTGATGTTCGTGAAGCTGCCGAACGGGCAGTACAACGTGGTACCGCGCACCGGGAAGATCCAGGATCTCTTCGGCATGCTTCACCAGCCCGGCGTGCCGGCCATGACGATCGAAGAGATCAACGACGCGATTGCCGAGGGTGGCGCGGAGAGCGGCATGCGCGGGATGGAGGGCTGAGGTGTTCCCATACGGATCACTGACCGGCATCGATACGAACGTGATCCTGCGGGCGGTGCTGCAGGATCACGACGAGCAGACGCCACTTGCCCAGCAGGCGCTCTCGAGCCTCACCAAGGACTCCCCGGGTTTCATCACGTTCGTCACGTTGGCCGAGGTGTACTGGGTGCTCGCGCGCGGGCGCCGATTCGACAAGCCGGCTTGTCTCGGGGTCATCCGACGCCTGATCGAGAGCGACACCCTCGAGTTCGATGACGGCGAGGGCGTCGTGCGAGCGCTTCACCTCGCCGAGGAGGGCGCGGACTTCGCGGACGCCCTGACCCAGGTCACGATGGAGCAGTTCGGCGCAACCGAGACGGTGACGTTCGACCGCACGGCATCCGAACGTCTGGGCTGGCGACTACTGGAATGAATGACCCGCGAAGAGAGCTCTGGCGGGTCGTTGAGCGAGCGGAGCGAGACGAAACGGGGTGAGCGAGCAGCCGGAGGCGACGAGTCGAAGCCGCCCCCGGCACTATTCCTCTGGATATACGAAGTCCCTGAACCGGCCCGATACGCTCGGCCTATGAGCGAGATGCCCGCACCGGTGTCCCGGCCGATCATGGCCGGGGTCGTCACGGCGCTCGTCGGGTTCACCAGTTCGTTCGCCGTGGTGCTCACCGGGCTCTCCGCGGTCGGCGCGTCGCCGGGCGAAGCCGCCAGCGGTCTGCTCGCCCTGAGCATCACGATGGGCCTGTCGTGCATCGCGCTCGCATGGCGGTATCGGATGCCGATCACAGTCGCCTGGTCGACGCCGGGAGCCGCGCTGCTCGCAGCGACGGGTGTCGTCGATGGCGGGTGGCCGGCGGCCATCGGGGCATTCCTGCTGGTAGCCGCCCTCACGATTCTCGCGGGACTATGGCCCGGCTTCGGCCGCCTGATCGCGCAGACTCCGGCATCCATAGCCCAGGCGATGCTCGCGGGCGTGCTCCTGCCGCTGTGTCTCGCGCCGATCCTGGGCATCGCGGAGAACCCGTGGGGAGTGCTGCCGGTGCTGCTCACCTGGCTGGTCGTCGCTCGGTTCGCCCCGCGGTGGGCGGTGCCGCTGGCGTTCGTCGCCGCGGCGATCGTCGTGGGAGTCGACACGGTCCGCAGCGGCGCCGCCGTGGACGCCGGTCTGCTCGTGCCGCGCCTGGAGCTGACTGCGCCGACCTTCACGATCGGGGCTGTCGTGGGGATCGCCCTGCCGCTGTTCGTGGTCACGATGGCGTCGCAGAACGTGCCCGGCGTCGCGATCATGCGCAGCTTCGGATACGAGGTGCCGTGGCGGCCGGCGATGTTCGTGACCGGCATCGGCACGGCTCTGGGCGCCCCGGCGGGCGGCCACGGCATCAACCTCGCCGCAATCAGTGCGGCGCTCGCCGCAGCTCCCGACGCCGACCCCGATCCGAAGCGCCGCTGGGTGGCCGGGGTGTCGACGGGTGTCTCGTACCTCGTACTGGGCGGGTGTGCTGCGGCGTTCGCGGCGCTGGTCGCACTCGCGCCCGCCGCCGTGATCCCCGCCGTCGCCGGAGTGGCGCTGTTCGCCTCGCTCGGCTCCGCGGTGCACCAGGCCGTCGCCGATCCGAGCGAGCGGATGCCGTCGGTCGTCGCCTTCCTCATCGCGGCATCCGGGGTGTCGCTCGCCGGCATCAGCGCGGCGTTCTGGGCCCTCGTCGCGGGACTCGCCGTGCGCGCGGTGCTGACCTTCCGACGCTGAGTCCGCCCCTGGGGTGACCTGCGATATCCGCCGCAGGGGGGATGCCGCCACGGCGGTCCGGTCCCTAGCGTGGAGGCATGACAGGAACCCTCCAGCTGCAGGGCGTCACGAAGAGCTACGGCTCACGGCGCGTGCTCGACGACATCTCCTTCCCCGTACGCGCCGGCCAGCTCACCGGCTTCGTCGGCGGCAACGGCGCCGGCAAGACGACGACGATGCGGATCATCCTCGGCCTGCTCGTCGCGGACGGCGGCAGCGTCACCCTCGGCGGCTCGGAGCTCACCGGCGACATCCGCCGCCAGTTCGGCTACATGCCCGAGGAGCGCGGCCTGTACCCGAAGATGAAGGTGCTCGAACAGATCGTGTACTTCGCGCGGCTGCACGGACTCTCCAAGGCGGATGCCACCGCCAAGGCGACCGCCCTGCTCGGCGAGCTCGGGCTCGAGGAGCGGCTGAACGACAACATCGAGACGTTGTCGCTGGGCAACCAGCAGCGCGCCCAGATCGCGGCATCCCTCGTCCACGAACCGGAGGTCCTCATCCTCGACGAGCCGTTCTCGGGTCTGGACCCGATCGCCGTCGAGACCGTCGCGGGGGTGCTGCAGGAGCGCGCGTCGCGCGGGGTGTCGGTGCTGTTCTCGTCGCACCAGCTCGACGTCGTCGAGCGGCTGTGCGACGACCTCGTCATCATCGCCGGCGGCACGATCCGTGCGGCCGGCGCCCGCGACGAGCTGCGCGAGCAGTTCGCAGCTCCCCGATGGGAGCTCAGCGGCACGGGCGACGTCGGCTGGCTGCGCGATGAGCCCGGCGTCAGCGTCGTCGACTTCGAGGGCGGCAGCGCCGTGTTCGACGCCGAGCACCCCGCGATCGCGCAGCGCGTTCTGCGCCGGGCCATGCAGGACGGCGACGTCAGCCGGTTCGGCCCGCAGCATCCCACCCTCGCCCAGATCTTCAAGGAGGTCATCCAGTGAACGCGTCTCCTGCCGCCGTCTCCAGCGCCCAGGGCATCTGGCTCGTCGCCGAGCGCGAGCTGAGCACGAAGCTGCGCAGCAAGGCCTATCTCATCTCGACCGGCATCCTGCTGCTGATCGTCCTGGCGGGCGTGATCTGGGCGGGCGTCTCGTCGGCCAATCCGTCGTCGACGCCGGTCGCGGCGACGGCCGGGGCGGCACCCGCCCTGGAGGATCTCGGCGGGTACGACGTGACCGAGGTCGGCGATCGGGATGCCGCGGCGGCCCTCGTCGAGTCCGGCGAGGTCGATGCGGCCGTCGTCGACGACGCGTCGTCTGCGACCGGGATCGTCATCATCGCCGACGAGGAGGCTCCGCAGGGACTTCTGATGGCGCTGTCGGTGACGCCCGAGGTCGAACTGCTCAGCCCCGATGCCGCTCCCGGCCCGCTGCGCTATCTGCTCGGCATCGCCTTCGGGCTGGTGTTCATGATGGCAGCGATGATGTTCGGGACCCCGATCGCGACGAGCGTCGTGGAGGAGAAGCAGACCCGCGTCATCGAGATCCTGCTCTCGAGCATCCCCGCACGGGTGCTGCTGGCCGGAAAGGTGATCGGCAACACGATCCTCGCGATCTCGCAGATCCTGCTGCTCGTGGCGGTCGGAACGGTCGGGCTCATCGTCACCGGGCAGACCGAGATCCTCGCCGGCCTCGGCGGCCCGGTCGTCTGGTTCGCCGTGTTCTTCCTGTTCGGGTTCATCCTGCTCGCGGCGATGTTCGCGGCGGCGGGGTCGATGGTGTCGCGCCAGGAGGACGTCGGCGCCACGATGACCCCGGTGATGTATCTGACGATGATCCCGTACTTCCTCGTGATCTTCTTCGGCGACAATCCGGTCGTGATGACGGTGCTCTCGTACGTGCCATTCTCGGCGCCCGTCGGAATGCCGATCCGCCTGTTCTTCAACGAGGCCGAGTGGTGGGAGCCGCTGCTGTCGCTGGTAATCATGCTCGTCGCGTGCGTCGTCGTCATCGCGCTCGGCGCCAAGATCTATGAGAACTCGCTGCTGAAGATGGGGGCGCGGGTGAAGTTCCGCGAGGCGCTGCGCGGCTGAGGGATGCGAGGACGATCATGTCGCCGCATGACAGGGAAATATGTGCCCGCATAGATGCGTTCTAGACTGCTGAACGCGGACGACGGGGTCGGCACAGGCTTCGACCCCGAAAGGCACCCATGAGCACGTCCACTCTCGAGCGCACCGCATCCACCTCCGTCCCCGTCCTCGACGTCCTCGCCGCGCGGTGGAGTCCGCGCGCGTTCGACCCGTCGTCGCCGATCGACGAGGACAAGCTGATGGCCGCTCTCGAGGCGGCACGGTGGGCGCCGTCGGCCAGCAACACGCAGCCGTGGCGGTTCGTCGTCGCTCGACGCGGCACCGATCTGCACGCCGCGATCGAGGGTGCTCTCATGGGCTTCAACCGCGAGTGGGCGGGCGCTGCGCAGGTGCTGATCGCCGCGTTCGCCGAGGAAGCGGATGCCGACGGCAACCCGCACCCGTGGGCGCAGTACGACCTGGGCCAGGCCGTCGCACACCTCTCGGTGCAGGCGCACGCCGATGGCCTGTTCGTGCATCAGATGGGCGGTGTCGAGCGCGATGCGCTGCAGGCCCTGCCCGGTGTCGAGGACCGCTTCACCCCGGTCTCGGTGATCGCCCTCGGCGAGCTCGGCGACGCCACGGCACTGTCGGAGAAGCTTCAGCAGCGTGAGGTTGCGCCTCGCGTCCGCCGTCCGCTGGCCGAGACGGTCATCGCGAGCGCCTGACTCTCAGGCTTCGACGCGCTGCGCTCATTCAGCCCGTTTCGTCTGCGAGCCCACCGAGCGCAACCGCGAGCACGACTCGCGCGAGATCCGCGCCACCCTCGCCGCCGCTCGGCCGGTACCACTCGACGATCGAGTTGACCATGCCGAACAGCAGTCGGGTGGCGACCGAGGGATCGATGTCGCTGCGCACCGTCCCCTCGTCCTGCGCTGCGCGCACGAGCGCCGTGACGCGACGGTCGAAGGCGCGCCTGCGCTCCAGCGCCGCGCGCTCGACCTCGCTATTGCCCCGTACCCGCAGCAGCAGCGTCACGTAGGCGAGCTTGTCGACGAGAACGAGCACGGCGCCGTGCAGCACGTGCTCGAGCCGCTCCCGGGCGGATCGGCCTCCGGCATCCGCCAGCACGCCTTCGAGACCGCCGAGCGCCTCGTCCAGCGCGACCTCGAGCAGCTCCTCCTTCGAGGAGAAGTGGTGGTACAACGCCGACTTCGACAGCCCGAGCCGCTCGGCCAGCGACGCCACCGATGTCGCGTCGTAGCCCTGCTCGATGAACACCTGGACGGCGATCTCGAGCATCCGGTCCCGGTCGTAGCCGGGGCGGCCTCGGCGGACCGGTGTCTGATCGGGGGCTGGCACGGCATCCATCCTGGCACGCGCGTCGGCGTCGGCATCCTGATTGCCGCGGTGGGCGTCCATGTCATACCCTATTACTGAACGAACGATCAGAAAATACCGACGAGCCGACGACGACGTCAGGAGGTCCGATGGACCAGGTCCCGCCCACCGGCGACCCCCTGCTCATCGAACACCGCACTGACCGCGTCGTCGCGCGTTTGAACCGTCCCGACAAGCGCAACGCGATCGACCGCGAGATGATCGACGCGCTTCACGTGCTGTGCGCCGAACTCGAGGCAGCCCCGCGCACCCTGATCCTCACGGGAGCCGGCGAAGACTTCGCCGCAGGAGCCGACATCGCCCAGCTGCGAGCCCGGCGCGCGGAGGATGCGCATCGCGGCATCAACGCCGTGGCGTTCATCCGCATCCACGACCTGCCCATGCCCGTGATCGCCGCCCTCGACGGCTACGCCCTCGGCGGCGGTGCCGAACTCGCGTACGCGGCCGACATCCGGATCGCCACGACGCGTCTGCGAATCGGAAACCCCGAGCCGAACCTCGGAATCATGGCGGCGGCCGGCGCCACCTGGCGCCTGCGCGAGATCGTCGGCGAGGGACTCGCTTCCGAGATGCTGCTGACGGGTCGCTCGCTCGACGCGGACGAGGCACGCGCTGCAGGCCTCATCTCGAGCATCCACTCCCCGGAGGAGCTGATGGATGCCGCGCACGCGATCGCCGACCGCATCGCCGCTGCCGATCCCCTCGCCGTCCGGCACACGAAGACCGCGCTGCATGCGCCGCGCGACGCGCACCCCGCGATAGACGGCGACCTGCAGGCCGAGCTGTTCGAGAGCCCGGAGAAGATGCAGCGCATGACCGAGTTCCTCGAGCGGAACGGGCGCCGGTGAAGGTCGGAGTCCTCGGCGGTGGACGGATGGGCGCCGGCATCGCGCACGCCTTCCTCCTCGCCGGATGCGACGTCGTCGTCGTCGAGCGCGATGACGCGTCAGCGGATGCTGCGACCGCCCGCATCCGCGACAGCATCGCGCGTTCGGTCGAGCGCGGGGCGACGTCCGCGAATGCGCGGGTGTTGGAGAGCGCCCTCGCGGTCGGCATCGACCTCGCCGCATTCGCCGGATGCGAGCTCGCGATCGAAGCCGTGCCGGAGGACCGTGCGCTCAAGACAGATGCTCTTCGGCGCATGGAGGCGGTGGCGCCCGAGGCCGTGCTGGCGTCGAACACGTCATCGATCTCGATCGATGCACTGGCTTCCGCTCTCACCAGCCCCGAGCGGTTCCTCGGCCTGCACTTCTTCAATCCGGTCCCGGCGTCGGCACTCGTCGAGATCGTGGTCGGGTCGGCGGCAGATCCCTCACTCGTGGATGCGGGCCGCGGGTGGATAGAGATGATCGGCAAGACGCCGATCGTCGTCCGCGACTCCCCCGGTTTCGCGTCGAGCCGGCTCGGGGTCGCGCTCGCGCTCGAGGCGATCAGGATGCTGGAGTCCGGCGTCGCGTCGGCGGAGGACATCGACCGCGCGATGGAGCTCGGATACCGGCATCCGATCGGTCCGCTGCGCACGACCGACATCGTCGGGCTCGCCGTGCGGCTCGGCATCGCCGAGGAGCTGCAGGCCGAGCTGGGCGACCGCTTCGCTCCTCCGGATCTGCTGCGGCGCCTCGTCGCCGAGGGAAAGCTCGGCCGCAAGAGCGGCGAAGGATTCTACGAATGGGAGACACCATGACCGTGGCGACGGAGACCGCGATACTGCCGAGCTACGTGCGCGACGCGTGGTGGCAGCCTTCGGCGGACGCGCAGGCCACGGTCGTGCGGGATGCTTCGACGGGCGAGGAGATCGTGCGGGTGAGCACCGCCGGGCTCGACCTCGCTGCGGCTCTCGAACATGCGCGCTCGGTCGGTCAGGCGTCGCTCGGCGAACTGACGTTCCATCAGCGGGCGCTGCTGCTGAAGCAGTTCGCGCTCGCCGTGACCGAGCGCAAGGACGAGCTGTACGCGCTGTCTGCGCGCACCGGTGCGACCAAGGCGGACTCGTGGGTCGACATCGACGGCGGCATCGGCGTGCTGTTCGCGTACTCCGGCAAGGGCCGCCGTGAACTGCCGAACGCGCACGTGTACGTCGACGGACCGGTCGAGCCGCTGTCGAAGGACGGCAGCTTCCTCGGTCGTCACGTGTGCACGCGTCTGCCGGGCGTCGCGGTGCAGATCAACGCCTTCAACTTCCCGATCTGGGGTCCGCTCGAGAAGTTCGCGCCGGCGTTCCTCGCCGGGATGCCGTCGCTGATCAAGCCGGCGACGCCGACCGGGTATCTCACCGAGGCGATGGTGCGGATCCTCGTCGAGTCGGGCCTGCTCCCGGCAGGTTCGCTGCAACTCGTCAGCGGGAGCGTGCCTTCTTTGTTCGACGAGCTGCGTCTGGGCGACGTCGTCGGATTCACCGGAAGCGCATCGACCGCCGCCTCGCTGCGCGAGCGCACGCCGGCCGGCGTGCGCTTCACGGCCGAGACCGACTCGATCAACGCCTCCGTGCTGGGCCCTGACGCGGTCGTGGGCACGCCGGAGTTCGACGCGTACGTCCGTCAGCTCGTCGTCGAGATGACGACGAAGGCCGGGCAGAAGTGCACGGCGATCCGCCGGGCGATCGTCCCGACCGGTCAGGCGGATGCCGTGATCGAAGCGGTGCGGGCGCGTCTCGATGAGAAAACGGTCGTGGGCGATCCGCGCGAGGAGGGCGTGACGATGGGTCCGCTCGTGTCGCTGGAGCAGCGCGATGAGGTGCTGCGACAGGTGCAGGCGCTTGTCGCAGGCGGAGGGCGGATCGTGATCGGTTCGTCTGACGCACCGGTGGGCGACGGAGCGTTCGTCGACCCGGTGCTGCTACGCTTCGACGACGCGGACGGCGACGCCGTCCACACGGTGGAGGCGTTCGGCCCGGTGTCGTCGCTGATCACGTACGACACCGTGGCAGAGGCATCCGACATCGTCGCCCGCGGCGGCGGCTCGCTCGTGACGAGCGTCGCGACCCACGACCCGGCGTTCGCCACCGCGATCATGGCCGGGGTGGCGCCGTGGAACGGGCGCGTGCTCTTCCTCGATCGCGACGACGCGCGCTCGTCGACCGGGCACGGTTCGCCGATGCCGGGTCTCGTGCACGGCGGACCTGGCCGCGCCGGCGGCGGCGAGGAGCTCGGCGGCATCCGGGCTGTGCTGCATCACATGCAGAGGACGGCCGTGCAGGGCTCGCCCGAGATGCTGACGGCGATCACCGGCCAGTGGCATGCAGGTGCTGGGGCGCGTGAGGACGGCATCCATCCGTTCCGGAAGTCGCTCGCGCAGCTGCGGATCGGCGATCAGATCGCATCGCACACCCGCGAGGTGACGCTCGAGGACATCGAGACTTTCGCTCACTTCACCGGCGACACGTTCTACGCGCACATGGACGAGGAGGCAGCCGCGGCGAACCCGTTCTTCCCCGGACGGGTCGCGCACGGCTACCTGCTCGTGTCTTGGGCGGCGGGGCTCTTCGTCGACCCGGAACCCGGCCCGGTGCTTGCGAACTACGGGCTCGAGAACCTGCGCTTCATCACTCCGGTGTCGCCGGGAGACAGCATCCGGGTCGAACTGACGGCCAAGCAGATCACGCCCCGCGAGACGGACGAGTACGGGGAGGTGCGGTGGGATGCCGTGATCCGCAACCAGGACGACGAGACGGTGGCCACGTACGACGTGCTGACGCTGGTTTCGAAGGAGTAGTCGGCGGCACGTCAGATGCGATGCACGTTGTTCGAAAAGGTTCCCTGATCTGCCGGTTTCTCGGGTGGGAATGTCGGTGGCCCCCTGTTGAATAGAGGGTATGAACAGCATCGTCGACCACCTCGAAGACCTGGACAGGTCTCTCGCCGGGGCGGGCCGCGATGCGTTCGATCGCGACGAGATCCCCGGCCTCGCGGATGCTGAGATAGCAGCCCTTCTCGAGGCGAGCGGCCGCATTCAGAAGCGGATCGAAGCGCTGCAGGTCGAGGCATCCGTCCAGGTCCTCGAGCGCTCGGCGCCGATGCGCGACGACAAGATCACCGCCAAGTACGGGTGGGACCGGCCGGTCGACCTCGTTCGGGCGCTGACCCGCACCGAGACGCGTGACGCGAACCGTGTCGTGAAGGCCGCGCGCCTGACGAGCCGGATCCGCGGCATGTCGAGCGGCGAGTTCGTGCCGGCCCGCTACCCCGAACTGCGCGCGGCCATGCTCTCCGGGGCGATCGGCACCGCCGGACTCCTGGCTGCGATCGAGCCCCTCGAGCAGTCCCGCGACCGGATGTTCGACGAAGACCGGCTCGAGGCCGACCGGCAGCTCGCCGACCTCGCCCTCGGTGTCATCCGAGACCACGAAGGCAGGGCCGTCGATTCCGGGCCGCAGCCCGCACCCGAGGATCTCAGGATCCTTTCCTGCGTGCTCGTCGCCTACCTCGACCCTGACGGCGCCGAACCGTCCGACAGCGCCGGGGCACGTGCACGCAGCCTCACCATCGGGCGCGAGCGCGACGGCAGCGTCCCGATCCGCGGCAACCTCCTTCCCGAAGTGGCCGGGCAACTGCAACTGCTGCAGGACAGCATCCTCAACCCGCGCGTCGACGGACCGGACGACCCGACCGCCGGTGTGCGCTTCGAAGACAGCGCCGACGATGTCGTGACACCGGGCGGCTACGTGCTCACCTCGGCCGAGATCGATCGGCGCACGCGAACCCAGAAGCTGCACGACGCCTTCGCGATGATCGTGAACGCTGCCGCACGCTCGGGCGAGTTCTCCGACCTCGGCGGCGCCGCTCCGACACTCGTCGTCACCGTGAGAGCCGAGGACTATGCATCCGGGGCCGGGTGGGCGACCATCCTCAACACGGGCGACCGCATCCCCTCGCGCGTCGCCGCGCAGACCGGGTGCGCGGGCGGCATCCAGCGGGTCATGTTCGACGAGAACGGCCGCATCGCAGCCCTCGGCACCTCCGCCCGCATCTTCAACGCCCTGCAGCGCCGGGCGATCACGCTCCGCGACGGTGGTTGCGTCATTCCGGGGTGCACGGTGCCGGCATCCTGGTGCGAGATCCACCACGTCACCGAGTACGCCGACGGCGGCCCTACCCACACCGACAACGGCGTCCTGCTGTGCTGGTGGCATCACCGCAACCTCCACCTCTCCGAATGGCGGATCCGCATGAACCGCGGTGTCCCCGAGATCCGGGGACCGGCATGGTGGGACAGCAAGCAGCGCTGGCATCCAGCGGGAGCCCCGCGTCCCCGAATACGAGAACGGGCCGGATAGGCGACGATGCGGGATCCCCTCGGATGTGAGAGAATTACTGAACGCACGGTCAGTAAAGACGAGGGAGTCGCCGTGACCGAGGAAGAGATCGGCACCGAAGAGACCAGCGCCGAGCAGCGCCGCTTCGACGAGATCATCGCCGCGGACTCGCGCATCGAGCCGCGCGACTGGATGCCGGATGCCTACCGCAAGACGCTCATCCGTCAGATCAGCCAGCACGCGCACTCCGAGATCATCGGCATGCAGCCCGAGGGCAATTGGATCACCCGAGCCCCGAGCCTCAAGCGCAAGGCGATCCTCATGGCGAAGGTGCAGGACGAAGCCGGACACGGTCTGTACCTGTACTCGGCCGCCCAGACCCTCGGCATCACGCGCGACGAGATGACCGACCAGCTCATCACCGGTCGGGCCCGCTACTCGTCGATCTTCAACTACCCCACCCCGACGTGGGCCGATATGGGCGCGATCGGATGGCTCGTCGACGGCGCCGCGATCTGCAATCAGGTGCCGCTGTGCCGGGCATCCTATGGCCCCTACGGGCGCGCCATGGTGCGGGTCTGCAAGGAGGAGTCGTTCCACCAGAGGCAGGGCTTCGAGATCCTCCTTACGCTCATGCAGGGCACGGATGCGCAGCGCCGGATGGCGCAGGATGCCGTGAACCGCTGGTACTGGCCATCGCTGATGATGTTCGGGCCGCCCGACGGCGACTCCCCGAACTCGGCGCAGTCGATGGTCTGGAACATCAAGCGCTTCTCGAACGACGAGCTGCGTCAGCGCTTCATCGGGATGCTCGTGCCCCAGGCGGAGGTGCTCGGCGTCACCCTGCCCGACCCCGAGCTGCGCTTCGATGAGGAGGCGCAGCAGTACGTCGGCGGCGAGATCGACTGGACCGAGTTCTTCGAGGTCCTCGCCGGACGCGGACCGATGAACGCCGAGCGCGTTCGTGCGCGGCGCGAGGCGCACGAAGACGGCGCCTGGGTGCGCGAGGCCGCGGCCGAGTACGCGCGCAAGACGACCCTTCGACAGGCTCAGGGATCGGAAACCGGGGTGGCCGCATGAGTGAGGAGACCTGGCCGCTGTGGGAGGTGTTCGTGCGCGCCAACCGCGGCATGAGCCACGTGCACGCGGGTTCGCTGCACGCACCGGATGCCGAGCTCGCCGTGCGCAACGCCCGCGACCTGTACACGCGCCGAGGCGAAGGCACGTCGATCTGGGTCGTCCCGTCGGATGCCATCACCGCCAGCGCCCCCGACGCGAAGGGCTCGTTCTTCGAGAGCCCCGCCGGCAAGAACTACCGTCACGCCGTGTACTACACCGCCTCCGAGGGGGTGCCGCACCTGTGATGACCCTTCGACAGGCTCAGGGACCGGACCCGCACGGCGCCGTCACGGTCGACGAGCTCGACCTCAGCGCCGAACTCGCGGGCAGCGAAGACGCGGTCGCGACCGCCGATGTGGCCGAGTACGCGCTCTGGCTCGGCGACGATGCGCTGATCCTGTCGCAGCAGCTCGGCATGTGGATCGCCCGCGCCCCCGAGCTCGAAGAGGACGTCGCGCTCGCGAACATCGCCCTCGACCTGCTCGGCCACGCCCGCTCGCTGCTCCGCTACGCGGGCACCGCCGACGGGCGCAGCGAGGACGACCTGGCGTACTTCCGTGACGAACCCGACTTCCGCAGCGCCTGGCTGTTCGAGCAGCCGAACGGCGACTTCGCCCAGACGATCGCGCGGCAGCTCGCGGCATCCGCCTATCTCTTCGAGCTGTACTCGGCACTGCGCCGCTCGACCGACGCGACCCTCGCCGCGATCGCCGAGAAGGCGCTCAAAGAGGTCGACTACCACCGCGATCACGCCGTGCAGTGGACGTTGCGCCTCGCCGGCGGCACCGACGAATCGCGACGACGCATGGTCCGCGCCGTCACCGACGTGTGGCCGTACGTCGAGGAGCTGTTCCGCGACGAACCGCTGATCGACCGGCTGGGCGCCATCGCCGCGCGTCCGTCATCGCTTCGCGCAGCCTTCGACGCCGCGATCGACGCCGTCTTCGCCGAAGCGGAGCTCGAGGTCCCCGACGTGAATCCGTCGATGGCCGGCGGGCGCCGCGGCAGCCACTTCCCCGCGCTCGCGCGCATCCTCGCCGAGATGCAGGTGCTCGCCCGGCAGCATCCGGGGGCGACATGGTGACGACGGCGACTCGGCGCGAGGCGGCCTGGGCCGTCGCTGCGACCGTGACCGACCCCGAGGTTCCTGTGCTCACGATCGAGGACCTCGGCGTGCTCCGCGACGTGACCGTCGACGGCGAGCGCGTGACCGTCACGCTCACGCCGACCTACAGCGGATGCCCCGCACTCGACGCCATGCGCGACGACGTGATCCTCGCCCTCACTGCGGGCGGCTTCGACGACGTCGAGGTGCGCACCACCTTGTCACCGGCGTGGACGACGGACTGGATGACGGATGCCGGAAAGCGCAAGCTCACCGAGTTCGGCATCGCTCCCCCGTCGGGACGCGCGGCGCTGGCTCAGGGGCCGATCCGGCTGCGCCTTGCCGTTAAGTGCCCGCGCTGCGGGTCGATCGACACCCGCGAGGTCTCCCGCTTCGGCTCGACATCGTGCAAGGCCCTCTACGAGTGCCGCGCGTGCCTCGAGCCCTTCGACCACTTCAAAGCGATATGACGACGACGACGCGCCGCCGCGGGCGCTTCCACGAACTCGAGATCGCCGAGGTCCGGCCGCTGACCGCTGAGAGCATCGAGGTGACCTTCGCGGTCCCTCCCGAGTTGGAAGGCGACTACGACTACCTGCCGGGGCAGTACGTGGCGCTGCGCGCGCACGTCGACGGGCATGAGGTGCGCCGCAGCTACTCGATCTGCCGGCCGCCGGCCCCTTCGACAGGCTCAGGGAACAGCCGCATCTCGGTCGGCATCAAGCGCGACCTCGGCGGGCTGTTCTCGGTCTGGGCGCACGAGAACCTCAAGTCCGGCGATCGCATCGACGTCATGAGTCCCGAGGGCACGTTCACCACGAACCTCCCCGACCTCGATCACGCGCACATCGCGGGCCTCGCCGCAGGCTCCGGCGTGACGCCCATGATGTCGCTGGCCGCTCACGTGCTGGCATCCTCGCCGACGGCGCAGTTCAGCCTGGTCTACACGAACCGCGCCACGCAGGACGTCATGTTCCTCGACGATCTCGCCGACCTCAAGGACCGCTACCCATCGCGGCTCGCGCTGCACCACGTGCTCTCGCGCGAGCAGCGCACCGCGCCCCTGCTGTCGGGGCGCATCGACGCGGAGAAGCTCGGGGCGATCCTCGACGGGCTGCTCCCACCTGCACGTGTGACCGAGTGGTTCCTGTGCGGGCCGTTCGAGCTCGTGGCGCTCTGCCGCGAGATGCTCGAACGGCGCGGCGTTCCGGCCGGCAGCATCCGCTTCGAACTCTTCACGAACGACGCCGACGGACCGCGCGTCGATCGCGGCCGCCCCGTCGTGATCGACAACGGCGACGAGGTGCGGACGATCGAGTTCACGCTCGACGGCCTCTCATCGACGGTCGAGTCGCCGGTCCCGGCGAACGAGGCGATCCTGGATGCCGCGCTCCGCGTCCGCGGCGACGTGCCGTTCGCGTGCGCAGGAGGGGTCTGCGGAACCTGCCGCGCGCGCCTCCTCGAAGGCGAGGTGCGGATGACCGAGAACTACGCACTCGAGCCCGATGAGCTCGAACGCGGCTACGTGCTCACGTGCCAGTCCCATCCGACCACCGAAAGAGTCGTCGTCGACTACGACGCCTGATGCAGCAGACCGGAGCGACCATGATCGACCTCACCATCGCGGACGACGTCGCCCACGTCGTGCTGAACGCTCCGGACAAGCGCAATGCGCTCGACGTGCAGGCGCTCGCCGATCTCAGCACCGCCTACGACGATGCCGAGGCCGCCCGCGTCCGAGCCCTGGTGCTGCGCGGCGAGGGACCGGGCTTCTGCGCGGGTCGCGATATCGCGGGTGTCGATCCCGCCACGGATGACGTCACAGGTTTCCTCGGCGGGCTCGTGACTCCGCTGGTGCAGAAGATGTCGGCGTTCCCCGCGCCGACATTCGCCGCCGCGCACGGCGCGTGCCTCGGTGTCGGCCTCGGTCTGCTGATCGCCACTGATGTCGTCTACGTCGCCGAATCCGCGAGGATCGGTTCACCGTTCGCGGCCCTCGGCGCGACGCTCGACTCCGGCGGGCATGCGCTGTTCTACGAGCGGCTCGGCGCCCACAAGACCCTCGACCTCATCTACACGGGCCGGCTCATGAGCGGTTCCGAGGCCGTGCAGTCCGGGCTGTTCTCGCAGGTGCTGCCGGCGGACGAGGTTCGGCAGGCGACCGAGGATGCCGCATCCCGCGCCGCCGCCGGCGCGACGCAGGCGTTCCTCGCGAGCAAGCGCCTCATCGCCCGATTGCGCGACGAGCGCCTCGCGCTGTGGGATGCGGTCGCCGCCGAGAACGCGAACCAGGCGGCCCTGCGCGACACCGCCGACTACCGCGAGGGCTTCGCGGCGTTCCAGAAGAAGCGGCGGCCGGAGTTCACCGGTCGGTGAGCGTCGTGACCGAGATGCGCTTTCCCTGGCGGGAGTCGACGACCCCGATGATCGCGGTGACGATCGTGCCGACCCAGCCGAGGAACGCGATGATCAGCGCAACGGCGAAGATGTTCGATGACGCCTCGCTGCTCATCCAGCCCCACGTGGAGAGCACCGAGCCGAACGGCGGTGCATCCCCGCCGTCTTCGAGCGTGAACATCATCACGAGCAGCGCCGCCCAGGTCACCCAGCTGGCGATGTCGTAGAACAGCCGGGTGCTGCGCGCCGCTCTCGCGTCGCGGTCGAAGACGACCACGATCGGCGCGACGTACATCGCGAGGATCACGAACGGACCGACGAACAACCCGATCAGCGCCATCCACCCCATCGGCGCGCCGAAGAAGCCGCGCCCGAACACGACGAGGAACGTCAGCAGCACCGGCGCGATCCAGTGGAACACCCGCACGAACCGATTGCCCGAGAAGTTCATGGCCCCGAGCGTAGCTTCCCCGCGGCGGGCGCGCGCCGGGCGCGGCGCGGCGCGCCCGCCTACAGCGCCCGCAGGATGTCGTCGACGCGCTCCTTGGCGTCGCCGAACAGCATCTGCGCGTTCTCGCGGAAGAACAGCGGGTTCTGCACGCCGGCGTATCCGGAGGCCATCGACCGCTTGAACACGATGACGTTCTCGGCCTCCCAGACGCGCAGCACCGGCATGCCGGCGATGGGGCTGCCGGGGTCCTCGGCGGCCGCCGGGTTGACGGTGTCGTTCGCGCCGATCACGAGGACGACGGCGGTGGATGCCAGGTCGTCGTTGATCTCGTCCATCTCGAGCACGATGTCGTACGGCACCTTGGCCTCGGCGAGCAGCACGTTCATATGCCCGGGCAGGCGCCCGGCGACAGGGTGGATGCCGAAGCGCACGTCCACTCCCCGATCGCGCAGCTTCTGCGTCAGCTCCGCGACGGGATACTGCGCCTGCGCGACCGCCATGCCGTAGCCGGGGGTGATGACGACGGTCGACGCGTTCGCAAGCATGTCGGCAGCGGTCGCGGCATCCACTTCGCGGTGCTCGCCGTGATCGACATCATCAGAAGCGGGCGCGGCGATGCCGAACCCGCCGGCGATCACCGAGATGAACGACCGGTTCATCGCCTTGCACATGATGTACGACAGGTAGGCACCCGACGATCCGACCAGCGCACCGGTGACGATGAGCAGGTCGTTGTTGAGCAGGAAGCCGGCCGCGGCGGCGGCCCAACCCGAGTAGCTGTTGAGCATCGAGACGACGACGGGCATGTCGCCGCCGCCGATGGACGCCACCAGGTGCCAGCCGAGCGCGAGCGACAGTGCCGTGACGACGATGAGCAGCACGAGCGAGGGCGTGATGACGTACCAGACGGTCAGCGCGATGAACACCACGATCGCGCCGAGGTTCAGCACGTTCTTGCCGGGCAGCATGAGGGGCTTGGACGTGATCCGCCCGGACAGCTTCAGGAACGCGACGATGGAACCGGTGAAGGTCACACCGCCGATGAAGATGCCGATGAAGACCTCGGCGTGGTGGATGTCGGCCAGCGCACCGGTGAGGCCCGGGCTGTGCAGGTGCCCGTTCCACCCGACGAGGACGGCGGCGAGGCCCACGAAGCTGTGGAGCAGGGCGATGAGCTCGGGCATCCCGGTCATCTCGACCTTCTTCGCCCGCCACAGTCCGATCACCGCTCCGACGAGCATCGCGACGAGGAGCAGTACGAGACCGGCGGCGGCCTGCGGCTGCCCCCAGGCTCCCTGCAGGGTGACCCAGATGGTCGCGACGAGCGCGATGGCCATGCCGACCATGCCGTAGGCGACGCCGGCGCGCGAGGACTCGTGCCTGCTGAGCCCTGCCAGGCTCATGATGAACAACAGCGCGGCGACGATGTACGCGGCGCCCGCGACAGACGCGGAGATCTCCAGGGTGCTCAACGCTCGGCTCCCTTCGAGAACATCTTGAGCATTCGGCGGGTGACCACGAACCCTCCGAAGATGTTGATGGATGCCACGAGCACGGCGATCGCGGACAGGATCTGCACCACCACGTTCGGCGTCGTGATCTGCACGATCGCACCGACGACGATGATGCCGCTGATGGCGTTCGTGACGCTCATGAGCGGAGTGTGCAGCGCATGCGAGACCTTGCCGATCACGTAGAAGCCGACGACGACCGACAGCATGAGCACGGTGAAGTGCTGCGGCAGCGGCGCGGGCGCGAACGCGTTCACGAGGAACAGCGCGGCGATGCCGGCGGCGACGAGGCCGACCTTCGCACCGGCCGACAGGCCCTTCTGCTGCTCGGCAACAGCGGGCGCGGCATCCGCGGCCTTGGCGACGGGCGCCGCCGAGACATGAACCGGAGGCGGCGGCCACGTCTCCTCGCCGTCGCGCACGACGGTGACAGCTCGCTGCACGACATCTTCGAAGTCGAGGACGAGCCGGCCGTCCTTCTCGGGCGTGAGCAGCTTCAGCAGGTTGACGAGGTTCGTGCCGTACAGCTGCGATGCCTGGGTGGGCAGCCGCCCGGCAAGGTCGGTGTACCCGAGGATGATCACGCCGTTCTCGGTGACGACCCGCTCGCCGGGGACAGAGCCCTCGACGTTGCCGCCGGACGACGCGGCCATGTCGACGATGACGCTGCCCGAGCGCATGCTCGCCACGTCGGCCGCCGTGATCAGCCGCGGTGCGGCCCGGCCCGGAATCTGCGCGGTCGTGATGATGATGTCGACGTCGGCGGCCTGTTCGCTGTACAGCTCGGCCGCGCGGCGGTCGTAGGCCTCACTGGTGGCCTTGGCGTAGCCGTCGCTCGAGACCTCCTTCTGCTCGTCGGGGACGATGACCTCGAGGTACTCGCCGCCGATCGACTTCACCTGGTCGGCGACCTCAGGGCGCGGGTCCGTCGCCCGGACGATCGCGCCGAGGCTGGATGCCGCTCCGATCGCCGCCAGCCCCGCGACACCGGCGCCCGCGACGAGAACCTTGGCAGGAGGCACCTTGCCGGCCGCCGTGACCTGTCCGGTGAAGAATCGGCCGAACTCATGCGCGGCCTCGACGACGGCCCGGTACCCGGCGATGTTCGCCATCGAGCTCAGCACATCCATCGACTGCGCGCGCGAGATGCGCGGCACGGCATCCAGAGCCAGCGCCGTGATACCGCGCGTGGCGAGCGCCTCGCGCAGCTCGGGACGCAGGTTCGGACTCAGCTGCGCGATGAGCGTGGCGCCGTCCGCGATCCTCGCGATCTCGGCATCCGTCGGGGCGTTCACCTTGAGCAGGATCGGCGCCGCCCACGCCTCATCCGCGGTGACGATCGCCGCACCCGCAGCCGCGTAGGCGTCGTCCGGATAGGCGGATGCCGCACCCGCTCCGGTCTCGACGGCGACCTCGTACCCGAGCCCTCGCAGTGCGCCGACGGTCTGGGGAGTCGCGGCGACCCGCGTCTCACCCGGTTGTTCACGCACGATGCCGATACGCGTCATCCACTGCTCCTGTCTCTCGTCGACGGGGCAGACCTCACGGTCGGCCGTCGACACGGATGAGACGAGACTCTATCGACGCGTGCTGGTGCGAAAGAGATCGTTTCCCCTGTGCGATCCGGAAAGTTCTGGAGTTCTTGCCGGATGGGAAACGCCGAGGCCCCTCCTGATCGTCTGCGCCCCTCCTGATTCGCGTGTTTCAGGAGGGGCGTCGACGACCAGAGGGGGCCTCGGCGCAGGTTGGAGGATTCAGCGCTCCGCGGTCAACACAAGACCCGAGCCGTCGGCTGCGACGTCAACCCGAACCGTGTCGCCGTCGCGCACGCCGCCCGACAGCAGCGCGGTGGCGAGCCGGTTCTGCACCTCGGTCTGGATGAGCCGCCGCAGCGGACGCGCCCCGAACACCGGGTCGTACCCGCGCTCGGCCAGCCACGAGCGGGCGTCCGGCGTGACGGCGAGCGACAGACGCCGCTCGTGCAGCCGGCGCTGCAGCTGATCGATCGACAGCTCCACGATCTGCGCGAGATCGTCCTCCGACAGCGCCTGGAACATCACGATGTCGTCGAGTCGGTTCAGGAACTCCGGTCGGAACGACTGACGGACCAGCGCCATCACGGCTTCGCGCTTCTCCTCCACCGGCATCACCGGGTCGATGAGGATCGGCGAGCCGATGTTGCTGGTGAGGATCAGGATGACGTTCGAGAAGTCGACCGTACGGCCCTGGCCGTCGGTGAGGCGGCCGTCGTCGAGCACCTGCAGCAGCACGTCGAACACCTCGGGGTGCGCCTTCTCGACCTCGTCGAGCAGCACGACGCTGTACGGGCGACGCCTGACCGCCTCGGTCAGCTGTCCGCCCTGCTCGTAACCGACGTATCCGGGAGGGGCGCCGACCAGACGCGACACCGAGTGCTTCTCGCCGTACTCCGACATGTCGATGCGCACCATGGCGTGCTCGTCGTCGAACAGGAACTCGGCGAGCGCCTTGGCGAGCTCGGTCTTGCCGACACCTGTCGGACCGAGGAACAGGAACGAACCGGTCGGGCGCCCGGGGTCGTTGATGCCCGCACGCGAACGGCGCACGGCATCCGACACGGCGCGCACGGCGTCCTTCTGACCGATCAGCCGACGGCCGAGCTCGCTCTCCAGGTTCAGCAGCTTCTCGCTCTCGCCCTGCAGGAGCCGGCCGACGGGAATGCCGGTCCACGCCGCGATGACGGCGGCGATGTCCTCGTCGGTGACCTGCTCGTTGACCATACGGCCCTCCGACGAAACCGAAGCCTCGGCACTCTCGGCCTCGGCGATCTCGCGCTCCAGGCGCTTGATCGTCTCGTACTCGAGCTTGGACGCCTTGGTGTAATCGGCGTTGCGCATGGCGAGGTCGCGCTGGGTGATCGCGTCGTCGAGCTGCTTCTTCAACTCACCGACGCGGTTCAGGTCCGAGCGCTCGCGCGACCAGCGCTCCTCCAGACCGGCGAGTTCCTTCTCCATCTCCGCGAGCTGCTCGCGAAGGGTGCCGAGACGCTCCTTGGATGCGGCGTCCTTCTCGCGCTTCAGGGCGAGCTCCTCGAGCTTCATCCGGTCGATTTGGCGCTTGAGCTGATCGATCTCGACCGGCGAGGAGTCGATCTCCATCTTCAGCCGCGACATGGCCTCGTCGATGAGGTCGATGGCCTTGTCGGGCAGCTGCCGACTGGGCAGGTAGCGGTGCGAGAGCGCGGCCGCGGCGACGAGCGCACTGTCGGAGATCGTGACCCCGTGGTGCGCCTCGTATCGGCCCTTCAGCCCGCGCAGGATGGCGATGGTGTCCTCGACGGACGGCTCTCCCACGTACACCTGCTGGAAGCGCCGCTCGAGTGCGGCATCCTTCTCGATGTACTCGCGGTACTCGTTGAGGGTCGTCGCGCCGATGAGGTGCAGCTCGCCGCGGGCGAGCATCGGCTTGAGCATGTTGGATGCCGCGACCGACCCCTCTCCGCCGCCGGCGCCCATGAGCGTGTGCAGCTCGTCGATGAAGGTGATGATCTTTCCCTCGGACTCGGTGATCTCCTTGAGCACGCTCTTGAGGCGCTCCTCGAACTGCCCGCGGTACATCGCACCGGCGACGAGAGCCGAGATGTCGAGCGAGATGAGCTCCTTGTCCTTCAGCGATTCCGCGACGTCGCCCTCGACGATGCGCTGGGCGAGGCCCTCGACCACGGCGGTCTTGCCGACGCCGGGCTCACCGATGAGCACGGGGTTGTTCTTCGTGCGGCGGGTGAGCACCTGGCTGACGCGACGGATCTCGTTGTCGCGGCCGATCACCGGGTCGAGCTTGCCCTGGCGGGCGCGGTCGGTGAGGTTGATGCCGAACTGCTCGAGCGGGGACTGCTGTTCTTCCTGCTGTGCGGGGTTTGTCATCTGCGCCCTCCCAGACGTGATCCTCATAAAGTTGAGCGTTGTTGACTCAAGTTTAACACAGCGTCCCAGATCAGGGAAGCGACATCGCGTTTGGATCCCGACCCTTCCGCGACGATCGAACCGCCGTCCCCGACGACCTCGACCGCGTTGTGGGCGTTCTCGAAACCGTGCTCGGCGTCGGCACGGTTGACGACCAGCAGGTCGACGCCCTTGCGGTCGCGCTTGCGCCGGGCACGCTCGCGGCGCGCATCCGGATCGGCCAGGGTCTCGGCTGCGAACGCGACGACGATCTGGTCGGGGCGGCGTGCGGCGGCGAGGCCCGCGACGACGTCCTCGTTCTCGACGAGGTCGATGCGGTCGAGGACGCCATCCTCCTTGGTCAGCTTCTGGTCTGCCGCGGCGGCCGGTCGGTAGTCGGCGACGGCGGCGGCCATGATGACGACATCGGCGGATGCCGCGGCATCCCGCATCGCGTCACCGAGCTCGGCGGCCGTGCCGACCGGCCGGACCTCGACCTGCGGATGCCGCGCGACGACGAGCACGTCGGCGGAGATGTTCGCGGCGACGAGCACGACCTGCGCTCCGCGAGCCGCCGCCTCTGCCGCGAGCGCGGCACCCTGCCGGCCACTGGAGCGGTTGCCGAGGAAGCGCACCGGGTCGATCGGCTCGCGGGTGCCGCCGGCCGAGACGACGACCGCCCGGCCGGCGAGATCCTGCGGCGCGAGGAGGGCGAGGGCGTGCTCGAAGATCTCTTCGGGCTCGAGCATCCGCCCCGGCCCCGAGTCTCCACCGGTGAGCTCGCCGTCGCCGGGCCCGAGGATGTGCACGCCGCGCTCGCGCAGTGTGGCGATGTTCGCCTGCGTGGACGGGTGCCGCCACATCTCGGTGTGCATGGCCGGGGCGATCGTGACCGGAGCGGTCGTTGCGAGCAGGGTCGTGCCCAGGAGGTCGTCGGCGAGGCCCGCGGCCATCTTGGCGATCGTGTTGGCCGTGGCGGGAGCCACGATCACGAGGTCGGCGGCCTGACCGAGAGCGACATGCCGCACGCGCTCGACGTCGTCGTGGACACTGGTGGTGACGGTGTTGCGGCTGATCGCCTCCCAGGTCGGAAGCCCGACGAAGCGCAGGGCGTCCTCGGTGGGAACGACCGTCACCTCGTGCCCCGCCTTGATCAGCAGCCGCACGAGCTGCACCGTCTTGTACGCGGCGATGCCGCCCGTGACTCCGACGACGATGTTCATGGCTTCGATTCTGCCCTCCTGTCGACCCTCAAGTAACGCAAATGACCGCATCCGCAGTTCGGATAGGGCCATTTGCGTTACCTGAACGGTGAGTAGGCTGAACTGCGTGTGCACGGTCGTGATCGATGTCGCCGAACCCGGCGGCTCCCGTCTGCTCGCCGTGCGGGACGAGGACCCGGAGCGCGAATGGGACTCGCTCGGCCCGTGGTGGCCGCAGCAGTATCCCGGCGTCATCGGCATCCGTGATCGTCGGGCCGGCGGCGCATGGCTCGCGATCGACCGGGACGCCCATCGGCTGGCCGTCCTGCTCAATCGCGCCGACGTGCTCGATCTGCCGGAGGGCGGGGTGCGCAGCCGCGGCAGCCTCGCTCTGGAATCCGTGGCCGGCCGCTCGCCCGAGGCACCGCTGCCGATGCACGGATTCAATCTGGTCGAGGTCGGACCGGACGCTGCGCGCGTGCTGTCGTGGGATGGGCAGACCCTCACCGAGACTCCCGTGCCTACCGGCGTGCACATGATCGCGCATGACGAGCTCGACGACCCAGCCACCGCCCGGATCGCCCGGTGGTTGCCCGAGTTCCGTCAGCGCCCCGCCCGCGCCGACGGGTGGCAGGAGCGCTGGACCGCCCTGCTGGCGGCATCCGCCGAACTCGACCCCACCGACGACGCCGCGATCATCCGCGACAACCGCCCCCACGGCTACCCGACGCAGTCGCTCCTGTACTGCGTCGCCGACATCGGACACCATGGCGTCGAGATCGAGGAGTCGAACCTCACCGCGCCCGGCCACTGGGGCTGAAGCCAAGCACGGTCGCGCAGGGCAGTCCTGCCCGCTCCCGCACCTACCGCAGGGCACACGCCCGCGGATAGGCTCGGCCCCATGAGCGATCCCCAGCAGCCGCAGGTTCCGCCGTACGTTCCGCAGATGCAGCAGCAGAGCTTCCCCGATCAGCTGCACCACCCGGCGCAGCCGCCGTCCGCGCAGCACGCCGCGCCACGGCAACCCGCAACAGGGTACGTGCTGAACGGACAGAGCATGCAGAGCGCCCCATCGGGTTCGAACGCGAACCCCGCGGGGCGCACCGGCCTCATCCTCGGCTTCGTCGCGCTGGCGATCTCGCTGGTCACCAGCATCCTGGTGCAGGTGCTCATCCGGACGGCCGACTACAGCATGTTCGGCGCCTACAGCATCGCGAACGGGATCGGGTCCCTGCTCGCGCTCGGTGCGGCGGTGGCCGCGCTGATCCTCGGGCTCATCGGGATCCGCCGCGTCGATGCCCCGCACGCCGCCGCGGGGATCGCCGTCGGGATCGGCATCGCCCAGATCATCAGCATCCTGTTCGGCTGGCTCTCGACTGTCGTCGGGTCGTTCCTCTACTTCTGAGAGTCTCTACTTCTGAGAGCCGGCTGACCCGGCACCGCCGGCATCAGCGCATCCTCGACGTCAGCGCTGCCAGATCCATCGGCGCCGCCGGCGGCGCACGAGAACCGGCTCGGGCTCGGGCGGAGGCGGCACGGCCGTCCGGTCGCCGCTCACCCACCGCAGCCACAGCGCATCGGGGTTGCCCTCGAGCACGATGGCGCGGACGAGCAGTGTCAGCGGGATCGAGAGGATGGCCCCGAGCGGACCGATCACGAAGGTCCAGAAGATCACCGAGAAGAAGCTCAGCGTGAGGCTCAGGTCCACGGCGTCGCTGACGAACTTCGGCTGCACCAGCACCTGCAGTACCACGTTGGCGACGCAGTACACGGCGATCACGCCGAGCAGGAGCGGCCAGTCGCCGACCGCATAGGCGAGGATCGCCGGCGGGACGAGCCCGAGGATGAACCCGATGTTCGGGATGAAGTTCGTCACGAACGCGAGGATCGCCCACACGATCGGGGCGGGGACGCCCATCCACCACAGCGCCAGCCCGTCGATGATCGCCACGATCGCTCCGAACGCGGCGTTGACGACGTAGTAGCGCCGGATGCCGCGGTTGAGGACGGTGATCCGGCCGATCACGTGGCTCCGCGTCGCGCCGAAGACCGCGGGCGCGTGGCGGTAGCGGGCGGCGTCCACCGCCATGAAGATGATGTACGCGAACACGAAGAACAGGGCTGTCGCCACGGCGATCACGGTACCGCCGACGCTCTGCCCCACCCGCAGAAGGTTGGCGGGGGCGAGCAGCGAGGTGACGGCATCCGTCGCCTCCTGCCCGAACCCGACGTCGTCGAGCCAGGTGACGAAGACGTCGAGCTGGCGGGCGACCTGCCCGTCAGAGGTGAGATCGACGATCAGTCGGGCGAACTGATTGCCCGCGAACCAGAGCAGCGCGCCCATCGCCAGCAGGATCACGTAGGCCAGCGCGATCACGACCGTCGACCCCAGCCACGACGGCATCCCCCGGCGCATCAGCGGCATCCGCACGGGCTCGCAGATCACGACGATCACGATCGCCAGCGCGATCGGCCCGACGACCTCGCGCGCGAAGGAGAGCCCGGCGATCACGATCACCGCCGCCGCGAGCGTCAGGAGCACGCGCAGACTCGAGGAGAGTCCGCGGTCGGAGGACGGCTCGGGGCGGACCTGCGGGTCGGAGCTCATCGGCTCAGCGAATCGTCGGCGGCCAGCACGCGTTCGTAGATCTCGATCATCGCGGCGGTCCGCGACGACTGCCGGAAGGCCGCGGCGACCTCGCGGTCGGGAATCGGTGCGGTGCCGGAGCGGATGTCGGAGGCTGCGCGGTTCAGCGTGTCGGCGAGCGCGGCCACCGACGCGTCGGGCACCGACCACAGTCCGCCGCGCAGCTCGGCGGCGATGTCGGGGTCGCTGACGACGGTGGGCGTGCCGAGAGTCGCGGCTTCGAAGGGCGTCATGCCCTGCGTCTCGAATCCGATCGAGGTCTGCACCACGGCATCCGCCGCCGCCATCCGCGCGAGCGTCTCGGCGTAGGGCAGGCGACCGGCGAAGCGGATGCCGGAATGACCACGGGCGATGCGCTGCGCGGCGCGCAGTTGACCGCCGCCGCCGATGACCTCGATCTCGGCATCCACTCGCGACTCGACGACCGCCTCGAGGAACGGCAGGAGGCGCTTCTCCGGGCTCATGCGCCCGAGCCATACGAAGCGGGGGCGACCCGGGGCGCGACCCTCGGGCACGTCGGCGAGCACCTCGGTGCGCAGATCGTCGTCGATCCCGTTCCAGACGACATCGACCTTCGGGAACACCTCGTGCTGCTCGAGGCGACGCGCGAAATGCCCCGACGGGGCGGTGACGGCGCTCGATTCCTGGGCGATGCCGCGCAGGAACGCCCAGCCGTCCCGTCCCGTGACGGGCGTCCCGATGCCGCGCATCGTCCGCCGGCGCCAGAGGTTGAGCACCGCGAGCACCTGGCGGTGCAGCGGCGTGACCGCGGCCATGCCGACGTCGACTCGGTTGTGCATGGTGTGGACGACGGGGATGCCGTGACGATGCGCGAATCGGTGGCCGATGAACGCGCCCCAGAAGTCGGCCTGCACGTGCACGAGGTCGACCGGCGGCCGCGACGCCAGCGCACGATCGAGGAAGCGGTCGGTGCGGCGGCCCGGCCACGACATCGAGTACTCGCGGTCGCCGGTGATCGGGACGGAGGGCAGGTCGACGTAATCGTGGTCGGACGGACGGCCTGTGCCGTGCATCCGGGGGGCCACCGCGGTCACGGTGTGGCCGGCGCGCTCGAGGTACTGCTTCTGCAGCCGCATCGACACCTGCGCGCCGCCGAGGGATGCGAGGTGCTGATCGCCGAAGAAGACGATGTGCATGCGGCTACTTCGGCAGCGGCTGGTCGCGGTACAGCGCCTCGAACGTGTCGAGGGTGCGGTTGATGTCGTGCACGATCACGCCGTCGAGGGATACCTGCTGCATCCGCTCGTACTCCGCGGGCTCGGCCGTGAACACATCGGTCAGCCGCGCGGCGAGCTCGTCAGCGTTGCCCGGTTCGAACAGGTACCCGTTCTCACCGTGGTGGACCAGGTGCGGCAGGGCGACGGCGTCGGCGGCGACGATCGGGAGCCCGGATGCCATCGCCTCCATGGTCGCGATGGACTGCAGCTCGGCGATCGAGGCGATCACGAACAGGCTCGCGCGGGTGAGGAGCGCGCGCAGCTGCTCGTCGGTGGTGCGACCGTGGAAGGTTACGCGATCCGCGAGACCGAGTTCGCCGGTGAGACGCTCGAGGCTCTTGCGCTGATCGCCGCCGCCGACGATGTCGAAGCTGACGTCGAGAGCCGGATCGAGCTTGGTCATGGCATCGAGGATGACCTCGACCTGCTTCTCGGCGGTGAGGCGCCCCACGAAGACCATCCGGTTCTTCTCGCGGGGTCCCTTGACCGCGGTGTACTGGGTGCGGTCGATGCCGCAGCTGACCGGGATGACGTCCTTCACCTCGACCGTGCGCTCGAGGAAGTCGGCGGCGCGGCGGGTCGGCGTCGTGATCGCACGGGTCAGGTCGAACGTGCGCTTGGCGTCAGCCCAGGCGAGCTTCAGCACGATGTCGTCGATGAACTTCGGCATCGTGGTGTGATCGAGGATGTTCTCGGCCATCACGTGGTTGGTGGCGATGACCGGGATGCCGCGCTGGTGCGCGATGCGCGACAGGCCGCGGCCGATCACGATGTGCGACTGGATGTGCACGACGTCGGGTTTCACACGGTCGAGCACCTTGCGGGCGTAGTGCTTGGAGCGCCACGGCCACACGAAGCGCAGCCAGTCGTGCGGAGCCCAGCGCACGGACGGCAGGCGGTGCAGCGTCATCGGCTCGCCCTCGATGACCTCGGTCGCAGGGGCCGTGCGACGGTACTTCTGGTTCGGGGCGACGACGTGCACGTCGTGCCCTCGTTGCACGAGGCCGGCAGCCAGGCGCTCAGCGAACCGTGCGGCCCCGTTGATGTCGGGAGCGAAGGTGTCGCAGCCGATGAGGATCTTCAGCGGGGCGTCAGGGGAGGTCACGAATATGCAGCCTTCGGTTACGCGGGAGCCCGGATCAGGGCGCTGGCCACTCTACCCGAGGGGTCTGAGCAGGCCCGGCTCCCCCGCCGGGCCCGCCCACAGCCGGCGCAGGTACCGTGTGAGCATGCGCCTCACCAGCTCCGCAGACCCGCAGCTCTGGATCCCCGTCACCGACTCGTTCGGCTGGAAGGGGCGACGCCACCGCAAGGCCGCGATCAAGATGCTGATGGGCCAGGCCCTGCAGCGCGGCCAGACTCCTCTCCCCCGCGCCGCCGGCGCCGGAGCGTGGCTGATCAGCCAGTTCGCGCCCGCGATGATGAAGCGGGCGGACGGCCGTGTGCTCGTCTGGACGTGGAAGGCCGACCCCGAGCTCGTCGTGGCGATGGCGAACACGCAGGAGCTCACGAATGACGTGCGCCGAGCCCGCGCCATGATGCCGATCGAGTACGACGACACCGAGACCTTCACCACACCGCTCGGCGCCGGCGAGAAGCTCGTCATGTCGTTCCCGACGCAGCCCGGTCAGCCGCCGTTCGCGACGTACACGTGGGATACGGGCAGCCACCTGATCACACTCACGGCCGTCGGTGGGGATCGCGAGCGGTTCGGGACCCTCATCCCCGCCCTCGACGACCTCGCGCGCAGCATCCGGATCGCCGACGACCTCACCGGCGGGGAGTCCCCCGACGTCCTGCGCCTCCCGCCCGCCTGAGCGCGAGACGAGGTCCGTCCGCGCTGTCACCGGCCGAGCCGAACGTCGCGTTCGCCGCCGTTCGGCCCACTCCGTAGACTCGCGGGATGACGTTCCCACGCGTCGGGAAGGAGTGCGCGAGGCGGTGAGTTCACGGGTCGCATTCGGCATGCTGCGCCTGCTGACGGCTGCTGTCTGCCTGATCGCACTGGTGCACCGTCTGTTCTGGGGCTTGAGCTCGCAGACCATCGCCGGGCGCAACTTCCTCGCCTACCTGACCGTGGAATCGAACATCGCCCTCGTCGTCGTGCTGGTCTTCGGGGGTGTGGTGGCGTTGCGCCGGGCGAACGATCCGCGCTGGTTCAGCGTCGCGCTCTCTCTGGTGCTGACCTGGACCATCACCGCCGGGATCGCGTTCGCGCTGATCGTCTGGCAGGCGGGGCTGCGCGGCATCCGGGTGGATGTGCCGTGGTCGGATCAGGTGCTGCACTTCTGGCTGCCGGCGTTCACGGCGATCGTCTGGACTCTCACGCCCGGTCATCGGGCGGTCACGTGGTGGATCGTGCCGGGCTGCCTGCTGTTCCCGCTGGCGTGGGGCGGGGTGACGATGTGGCGCGGGCCGCAGATCGGCTGGTACCCGTACTACTTCCTGGATCTCCGCCAGGTGAGCGGTTTCGGGGAGTTCGCCGTGACCAGCGGTCTCGCCCTGGCGATGTTCGCCCTCATCGCGACCGTGCTCGCGCTGATCAGCAGGATCAGCCCGGCGAAGGTCGATCGTGCGGCGTCGCGGCGCGAGGGGAAGCTCAGTCGGTCTCGGAAGGCAGGAACGGCGACAGCGACGTGAGAGCCGCGACGAGCGCGTCGCGTTCGTCGAGCTCGGCGAACTTTTCAGCGGCGGTTCCGCCGAGGATGCCGACGAGGATGCTGTCGCCGGTGACGGGCTGCAGGTTGATCCAGGTGCGTACTGGCTGGTCGTCATCACCCCCGGCCAGATGCCAGAGCGTGGCCTCGGTATCCCAGAACGGCTCGTCGTAGCGCAGCCAGATGCTCTCGATGTGCCCCATGCCGAGCGCGTTGATCGCGCCGCGGTGCGCGAACGGCAACGGCGGGGAGAACTCGATCCGCTCGTTCTGCAGGACCCCGAGCGGGGCGGTGACGACGACGCGGTCGAATGAGGTGGATTCGCCGGTGCCCAGCCTCAGGCTGACGCCGGCGTCGTCGTAGGCGATGCGCGTCACGGGGCTCGACAGCGTGAGCTGGGCGTCCGAGAGCTGCTCCCGGATCAGCTCCTCGAAGTCGCCGATCACGGCACGGCGCGCAGCGGACGGCAGGGCGGGCGGGAACCAGGAGGAGAGGGCGTCGGCATCCGCACCCGCGGTCGTCGCGAGATAGGTGAGGAGAGCCGCGAGGCTCGGATCCTCGAGGTCGGCACCGGCGGCGGTGAGCGCCTCGGCGAGGGAGACATCGGTCGGTCCGGTGGCGGCGGCGGTGATGGCGGCGGCGAGCGGGGCGTCGTCGACGGCCTCGAGGTCGGCTTCGGGGGTGCGCCACAGGGCGGATGGCAGGTCTGCCGTCTCGGGGAGGTCGAGCTCTTCGCGCGCGGGGTCCTCGCCCTCGGCGAGCGCGGGCAGCAACCAGCCACCGAGCTGAACCGGCATCCCCCAGGCGTCGTCGGAGCGCGACGGCGTTCGCCCGCCGACGGTGTCGCGGGCTTCGAAGACGGTGACCTCGAGGTCGGCATCCTTGAGTTTCGCGGCAACGGCGGCTCCGGCGAGGCCGGCGCCGATCACGGCGATCCGCTCACCCGGTTCGGCCGCTGCGCGCACGCGCATCGCGACGCTCCCCCCGGAACGGATCGCCCCGAGGATCGTGCCCGGGGCGTCGACATCCGTCGCCTCGCCGGCGAAGAACACGCGATCCTCGACCGGTGCGGCCAGTTGGTCGCGCACGCCGCCCTGCACGCCGATGCGCGTGTAGCTGACGGCGCCGCGGGAGAACGGGTCGCTCGCCCACGTGCTGCGCAGACTCGCCGCCGGTGCGGGAACGGCGGTGGTGGGCAGTGGGGACGGCGTGCGCGTCGTCGTGGGCGTCGGGGCGGGCTCCGGGAAACACGACACGAGCAGCACGCCGAGCGCTCCGGCACCGGCGCCGACCAGCAGTTCGCGACGCGTCATCCTCACCCGCGCCAGACTACCTGCTCGCGTCGATGTGCTCCGTGCGCTCTCAGCCCCGGGCGTACTCGGCGAGCACGACCCCCGAGTCGAACGCGGTCACGGCTGTCGGGCGGAACGCCTCGGGTGCGTACGAGCTGCGAGCGAAGAGCGGGATGCCGTCACCGAACACGACCGGGTTCCGCTTGAGCGCCAGCCGGTCGATCTCGTCGCGCAGAACCGCGGCGAGAGCACCCCCTCCGCACAGCCAGATGCCAGAGCCCTCCTCGGCCTTGAGCTCACGCACGACCTCGACGGGGTCGCGATCGGTGAACTCGACATCCTCCGCCCCGGCCGGCGCCTCGTGCCCGCGCGTGAAGACGATCTGCCGAAGATGCTGGTACGGGCTCGGGAGCTGCGGCAGGCCGACGGCGTAGGTGTTCCAGCCCATGAGGACCGTGTCGAAGGGGCCGCCCTCGACCGGGAGACCGGCGGCTTCGGCCAGCGCGGTCGGAGCCGTGCCGCCGTACCGCGCCCAGATGGGCGCAGCATGATCACCTTCGACCAGGAAGCGGTCGAACTCGCCGTCGGGCCCCGCGATGTAGCCGTCGATGCTGACGGCCACGTAGTAAGTGAGTTCTCGCATCATCTTCCAATCACCACAGGTGCAGTGATTGAGAGACTACAACAGGTGCAGTGGTTGCGCTAGGGTCAAGGTATGGCGAAGAACGAGGCGCGGCGGAACCTGCTCGCGGACGTCGGCATCGCCGTGCTCGCCGCCGAGGGCTCGCGCGGCCTGACGCATCGCGCGATCGACGCTGCGGCGGGAGTGCCGATCGGCACGACATCCAACTACTTCCGCAGCCGCGAGAAGCTCATCTCCGGGATCTTCGAACGGATCGGCACGCGGCTCGCGCCCACCGACGAGGACCTCGCCGCGCGGGCATCCGCTCCCCCGACGCGGGAGCTGTTCGCCGACTACGTCCGCGACATCGTCCGACGGCTTCTCGAGCAGCGCGAGGTGACGCTCGCGCTGCTCGAGCTCCGTCTCGAGGCGGCGCGGCATCCTGAACTCGCGGCATCCCTCAGCGCCTGGCAGCGCGAGGGCTTCGACGCGGACGTCGCGTTCAACGAAGGGGCCGGGCTCCCGGGCAGCCGCCGAGAGATCGCCCTGTTCCACTACGCGATCGACGGGCTGATCCTCGATCGGCTGACGCGACCGATCGACCCTGACACGACGACGGACGAGATCGTGGATGCGCTGGTGGCGGGTCTGCTGCCGTAGCCCTCCCTCGCGCGTGAGACAGGCCTTGTAGCACGAGACAGGCCCTGCCACGACCTGTTCGGCGCGGCAGGGCCTGTCCCGGCAGGGGCGACCTCAGATTGCGACGTCACCGATCAGGTTGACCTTGATGCCCATGCCGTCGAACATCGCGGCCTTGGCGATCAGGGCCTTGTCAGCGGTCTCGGCATCCGGGGCGTAGACGAGCTGCGCGTGGTTCGCCTTGTGACGAGCCATGAACTGGTCGCGCGAGACGCCGTGGAGCACGACGTGGGCGATCGGCCATTCCGGGTTGGTCGCCTCGTGGCGGCGCTGGGTCTCCTCCTCGGGCAGTTCGACGACCGAGGCGCGGAAGATGTCCGCCTGCAGGATGCCGTCGGCGATGAAGACGCGCGAGAGCACGACCTCCCCGGGCTTGGAGACGCCGTTGATCGTGGCACCGCCGGCCGGGAAGAACACGTGACCCTGGCGCCAGCCCTCGGCCTTGTCCCAGCCGCCGAGGTGCGAGGCGGGAACGGAGCCCGAGATCTCGTACGCCCACACGAACCGGCCGTCGTAGTCCTCGCCCCAGCGCACATCGTGCAGCGTGTTGTCGGGCACGAGACCCATCGCACGCCAGACGCGGTCGGTGACGAGCGCGTCGACCGCGACACCCTCATCCGCTTCGTTGAAGTGCGGGAACGCGCGGCCCTCGTGCAGGATGCGCGAGCCGTCGCGCGAGGTCACCGGAGGACGCTCGGTCGAGTTCAGGATGCCTTCGGCGAGGTCGGATGCCGGCACGAGATCCTTGAGACCCTGCTGGTACTGGATTCCGACGGCGTCCAGCCCGAAGTCGTCGGCGATGCGCAGGGCTGCGATGTACATCTTCATCTGCCACTGCACCTGCTCGCGGGTGAGTTCGGTGGCGCCGTCCTCGCCGTACTTGAACGTCATGCCGTGATCGATCAGCCAGTCGTAGGCGGCGTCGGCCTCGTCCTCGGTGACGTTCAGCATCTCGGCGTACAGGGCCGACTGCGACAGGCGCTCCTTGTAGATGCCGGTGTGGTTGAGCAGCTCGTCGTCGAAGATCGCGTTGTACATGCCCATGCAGCCCTCGTCGAAGACGCCGATGATGGCCTTCTCATCGCGCAGCTGGGCGGCGAGCGCCTCGCCGAGCTCCTTCTCGGGAGAGTCCGGCAGCGCGGGCAGCTCGCGCACGTGCGAGTAGTCGTGCGTGATGGTGCCGGACTCTGTCCACTCCTTGATCCCCTCGCGGAACCAGTCGTCCGTGAAGTCGACCGACCAGGTCGTCGAGTACGGCTTGTCCATCTTGGTCAGTCCCGCGTTGAGCCCGAGGAGTCCGACGAGACCCGGCCAGTCGCCGGCGAAGTTCGCGACGGTGAGGATCGGCCCTTCGTGCGTGCGCAGGCCCGCGAGCACGTGGTGCGAGTACTGCCAGTTCGCGATCGCGACGATGAGCGGCGTGTCCACCGGGATGTTCTTGAACACCTCCATGCCCATGCGCTGGCTCGAGATGAAGCCGTGGCCGGTCTCGGGGTCGACGTCGAAGGCACGGATGACGCTCCAGCCGAGGTCTTCGAAGACGCCGGTGACCCCGGCTTCAAGGGCCTGCTGGGTCGGCCAGCCGGCCGTGTTCGCCGACTCGCGCAGGTCGCCGGACGTGATCAGGTAGGCGGTCTTGGGTGCGGATGCCGGGCGGGTCGCCGGGGTGGGAAGGGTGTAGGTCATGGTTCCTCCGTGGGGGTCAGTCGCGCTGCTGCGCAGCCAGTTCGTGGACGACGTCCTTCGATGCCTCGTACAGCCGCACGTAGCGGTCGAAGAGAGTGTCGTAGAAGTCGGCGAGGTCGGGGTCGGGGTTGATGGTCTCGGCGATCGGGTTCCAGTCGGTGATGACGGGCGCCTCGCCGTCCGCGGCGATGGCGGATGCCGCGAGGAACGCCGCGCCGTAGCTGGCACCGATCGTCGTCGCCGGGACCTCCTGGACGAGCCCGGTGACGTCGGAGACGACCTGCATCCACAGCCGCCCCTGCGTGCCGCCGCCGACCGCGACGATCCGGCGGATGTCCGCACCGGCGGCGCGCATCGTCTCGACGTTGTGGCGCACGCCGAGCGCCGTCGCCTCGAGGGCGGCGCGGTAGAGGTCGCCGCGCGTGTGCTGCAGGGTGAGCCCGGCGACGACGCCACGAGCGTCCGGGTCCTGGATGGGCGTGCGCTCCCCCGCGAAGTACGGCAGCATGAGCAGCCCGCGAGCACCGGGACCGGATGCCTCGGCCTCGGCGAGCAGTTGCGGGTAGTCGGCGTCGGTGAGGTCTTTCAACCAGGCCGTGAGCGCGCCCGACGTCGACAGGCCGCCTGCGAGGTTGCGAGTGCCGGGGAACGCGCCCGCGGTCGTCCACATCGACGGGGTGCGGAGCGTCTCCTCCCCCGTCGCCACTGCGTCCGTGAAAACCATGAACATGGTGGTGCCGTACATCAGCATGAGGTCAGAGGCCTCGTGGGCGCCCACGCTGACGGCCTCGGTCCACGCGTCGATCGTGCCGGTGATGACGGGCGTGCCTGCCGGGATGCCGGTCACGTCGGCCGCCGCGGCCGTCACCTCACCGGCGATCTCGCCCGCCCAGGTGAGGCGCGGCTGCTCGATCGATGAGGCGTAGCGCTGCCACCAGGGCTCGTACCAGCGCTCGTTCTCGATGTCGTAGAGCGGTGTGGTCTGGCTGGCGGACTGATGGTCGAGCACATAGGCGCCGGTGAGCCTGCGGGCGAGCCAGGATGCCGGCATGAACAGGCGCACGGCTGCGGCGTAGGCATCCGGCTCCTCGTCGGCGACCCACGCGATCTTCGCGCCGGCGGCCTGGGAGGTGAGGGCCGAGCCGCCGATGCGGGTGATCTCGTCCAGGCCGAGCTCGTCGTTCATGCGCGCGATCTGGGCGCCGGAGCGGGTGTCGACGCCGTAGAGGATCGCGGGGCGGACCGGGCGGTCGTCGGCATCCGCGAGCAGCACGCACGGCCCCATGCCGCTGACGCCGACCGCCGCGATCTCGGCATCCGGCATCGCGGAGACGAGCTCCTGCGCGATCGAGACGAACTCGTCCCACCAGACGTCGGCATCCATCTCGACCCAGCCGGAGCGGGGCCGGACGACGTCGTGCGCACGGGTCGCGGATGCCACGATCGTCCCATCGTCAGCGACCAGGACGCCCTTCGTGCTCGACGTGCCGACGTCGACGCCCAGGGTGCAGCGCATGGCGGTCCTCCTCGATCGCGAGTTGTGATGACAGACTACGCGAAATCGATTTCACGCCGCAAGCGGGACCGCGTCCAGGTCGCGGAGAACGTCGTCATCCGACGCTCATGGCGACATACTGCGACCCCGACGTCAGCCGGGCGTGCGTTCAGCGCGGGATGCTGGCCGACCGCAGCTCGCCGCGCAGCACGACCATGCGCGCGGGCTGATCGTCGCCGCGGATGCGTTCGAGTAGCATCCGCGCCGCCGTCACTCCCATGTGCCGGGCGGGCAGTCGCACCACGGTCACCGCGTTCGGCGACAGCGTCGTGAACGGCAGGGAGCCGATGACCGCCACACCCACGGCCGGAGGAGTGAGCCCGTGCTCCGTGAGCACCTGGATGGCTCCGACTCCGATGAGGTTGTTGCCGGCGACGACGGCGTCCGGCGGCTCCGGAAGAGCCAGCAGCTCCGCCATCACCTCGCGTCCGCCCTCCACGCCGAAGGTGCTGAAGCGCTGGAGCTCCGGATCGATAGCGCGACCCGCCGCCGTGAGCGCGTCCTGCCAGCCGGCGGCGCGCTCAGCCGCCGTGTCGATGTGGGACGGTCCTCCGATGTAAGCGATCCGGCGGTACCCGGCGCGGATGAGCTCCTGAGCGGCGGCGGCTCCGGCGGCCCGGTTCGACATCACAACGCCGTCGACGTCGTAGGCCGTGCCGCGGTCGACGGCCACGACCGGACGCCCGGTCGCGAGGATCGGGTCGAGGTCGGAGGTCTCGGATGCCGTGGCGATGATGACTCCGGACATGTTCTCAGCGATCGCGATCCGCAAGTACGTCGACTCCTTGTCGACCTGGGCGTCCGAATTGCACAGGACGACGGAGTAACCGGCCTCCGAGGCGACGTCCTCGACGCCGCGGGCCATCTCGGTGAAGTACGGGTTCTCGATGTCGGGGATGACGAGCGCGATGACCTCGGAGCTCTGTCGGCGCAGCGTGCGGGCGGCCCGGTTCGGGGTGAAGTCGAGCTTCTCGGCGGCGGCTCGCACCGCCGCGAGCTTCTCCGGAGACACGTTGGTCCCATTGAACACGCGCGACACGGTCGCCGGAGACACCCGCGCCAACTCCGCGACGTCGTAGATCGTGGCCATGTGATTCTCCCGCCCCGGTGCGACCCGTCGTCATGAAACAGTATCTGAAACCGATTCCGCCCGAGCCGGCCCTACGATCGAGGCATGACAGACTCGCCGCTCGTGCTCGTCGCCGCCTCCGGGGACGGCGCCATCGTCACGTACCGTCTCGACGGCGATCGCCTCGAGCGCCTCGCCGCCGCGGAGGGCCTCGACGGGTGCTCCACGTTCGCCGTCGACCCCGCCCGTGACCTCGTCTACGCCGGTGTGAAGGGCTCCCCTGCCGGCATCCGGACGCTGTCCCTCGATCGTGCGACCGGTCGCCTGACGCCGCAGTCCCGTCTCGATCTGCCCGACGGCGGCATGAACTATCTCGCGCTCACCGCCGACGGCACGCGGCTCCTCGGCGCGTCATACGGCGGCGGGTACGGCATCAGCTGCACGGTGAGCGACGGTGTCGTCAGCAGCCCGGTCGCACGAGTGGACTTCCCGAACCTGCACTCGGTGCTGCCCAGCAGCGACGGACGGTTCGCGTACTTCGTCTCACTCGGGGCCGATCTGATCGCGCAGTACGCGCTCGGCGGCGACGGGGGCTTGCAGCCGCTGTCGCCCGAGACGGTTCCGGCACCCGCGGGGAGCGGGCCACGGCACCTCGTGCTGAACCGTGCCGAGGACGCCGTCTACGTGCTCACCGAGTTCTCCGGCGAAGTGCTGCACTACGCACGCGACACCGCCGCGGGCGGGCTCGAGTTCCGGGGGGCGGCCACGGCCTTTGACACCACGAAGGGCCTCGCCCGCAGCGAGTTCGGCGCCGACCCGATGGAAAACCATTACATCTGGGGCGCGGACCTGCACTTCGGCGCGGGAGAGCGCCACCTGTGGGCATCCGAACGGACGGAGAGCACGCTCGGCGCGTTGCCCGTGGCACCCGACGGGTCGGTGTCGGCGCCGGCACGCTTCACGGTCACCGAACCGCAACCGCGGGGCTTCGCACTGAACGCCGGCGGCACCCGCCTCGTCGCCGCCGGAGAGCGATCGACGACGGTGTCGCTGTACGCCGTCGACGGCGACCGCCTCGAGCTTCAGGACCGCGCGGAGGTCGGCCGCAAGGCGAACTGGGTCCGCTTCGTCTGAGGCGCGGCATCCCGCACGACGAAACGGAGTTTGCGGCATGAGACCCGAGCCAGCAGCCCTCGTTTCGTGCAGCAAACCCCGTCTCGAGAGGAACAGCGAGGAACTCGAGAGCAACAGCTCCGGCCTCAGCGGTGCCGCGCCACGACCTGCGCGACGGCCTCGCGCTCGGCATCCGTCGGCTCGGCGATCGCCATGCGGCAATGCGCGTCCGTGACGCCGAGCACCCGGTACGCCTCCTTCATGCGCGCCATGTCGCCGCCGATGAGCGAGACGACGTCGTCGACGTCCGCCTGCGCCGCGGCGATCGCCGATGCGTCGCCGGATCGACCGGCATCCGCCAGCGCACGGAACGGCTTCGGCGTGACGGACGAGACACCGGACACCACGCCTTGCGCGCCCACCTCGACAGCGGCGATGAGCTCGCGGTCGGCGCCGGTGTAGAGGTCGAAGTCGGCGGGGACCACCGCGCGGTACGCCGCGATGTCGTCCAGCGACAGCTCGCTGATCTTCGCGCCGACCACGTTGGGGAGCTCCGCCAGGCGGGCAAGCAGCTCGGGCGTCACGGGGTTGCCGCTGCGCGCCGGGTAGATGTAGACGTAGAGGCGGCCGTCGCCGACGGCATCCGACACCGCCTGGAAGTAGTCGAACACCGCGTCATCGGCCGAGCGCAGGTAGTAGGGGGTGAGGGCCGCGAACTCGCGCGCACCCAGTCCGCGGGCGATCTTGACGAGGCGCACGGCCTCGAACGCGCTGGGCTGCCCGACGTGCACGATGACGCGCATCTTGTCGGCGAGCTCGTCCATGGCTGCGCCGACGAGGGCGGTGAACTCCGCGACATCCACCGAGGGGAACTCCCCCGTCGTGCCCAGGACGAATGCTCCCTCGTTGCCCGACTCCCCCACGAACCGGAAGATCGCGCGCGACCCGTCCACGTCCAGGCTCCCATCGCGGTGGAACGCCGTGGGGATCGCGGTGAGGATGTCGTAGCGGGTCACTTCTTCTTCTCCTTGGAGCTCTTCTTCTCGGCGATGTTCTTCTTGCCGATGCTGCGCACCGTCGAGGTGAGCAGGTCGGGGTTCGCGGCGAGCTCGTCGTGCGCCTTCGAGATCTGCGTGATGCTGTCCGTGTCGAGCACGGAGTCGGCGAACGATGCCCGCTCGGCGCGGGGCTTGCGTGCGGCTCGGATCGCCGGCATGACGATCGAGAGCACCGCGAGCACGAGCAGGACGATGGCGATGGGGCTGACGACCTCGAAGAACGGCCGCGTCGGCAGGATCGCGAGCGTGCGAGCGAGGTTCTCCTCCGCGAGCGGACCCAGCAGGAGGCCGAGCACGACCGGGCCCGCCGGAACCTGCATGCGCTTGAGCAGCACGCCGATGACTCCGAAGACGAGCATGGTGACGACCGTCGAGAGGCTGTTCGAGGTCGCATACGTGCCGATGATGCAGAAGATCAGGATGCCGGTCCACAGGTACGGCTGCGGCACGTCGAGCAGCCTCACCATGCCGCGCATGCGGACCAGGCTCAACGCCAGCGAGAGGAGCGTCGCGACGAGCATGATGCCCACGATCGAGACGACGAGGTCGGGGCGCTCCGTGAAGAGCGTCGGGCCGGGGGTGATGCCCCAGATGATCATGGAGCCGATCATCACGGCCATGACCGAGTCGCCGGGGATGCCGAGCGCCATCGTGGTCGTGAGCGATCCGCCGAGCGTCGCGCTGGATGCCGTGTCGGATGCCGCGACGCCCTCGATCGAGCCCTTGCCGAACTGCTCGGGGGTCTTCGAGGCCTTGCGGGCGCGCTCCCATCCGATGAGGCCGGCGATGTCGCCGCCGGCGGCGGGGATGAGCCCCACGCCGAGTCCGACCGCGCCGCCGACGGCCGTCGCGCGTCCGCTCTGCTTGAGCTCCGAGCGGTTCGGCCACCAGCGGCCCAGGCTCGAGATCGGCCGGACGTTGCTCTTGCGGTAGGTGAGCAGCTGGTCGAAGAGCTCGGCGATGCCGAAGAGCCCGATGATCACGGCGATGAAGTTCACGCCCTCGACGAGTTCGAGCACGCCGAAGGTGAAGCGCTTGTCCGCGGTCGCGGCGTACGTGCCGACCGTTCCGAGCATGAGCCCGAAGAGTCCGGCGAGGATGCCCTTCAGCATCGACTTCGACGAGATGCCGATCATGATCGCGATGCCGAAGATGACGAGCGCGAACAGCTCGGGCGACTTGAAGTAGTCGCGGGCAAAGCTGGCGATCGGCACGGCGGCGACCGAGAAGAGCACAAGCGAGGCGAGGATGCCGATCGCCGAGACGATCGCGGACATCGTGAGCGCGAGTCCGGCGCGCCCCTGCTTGGCCATCGGGTAGCCGTCGAGAGTGGTGGCGATGGATGCCGGGGTGCCCGGCGTGTTGATGAGGATCGACGGCACGCGATCGCCGAAGTTCGCGGCGACGTAGATCGTCAGCAGCACGGCGAGGCCCTGGACGGGCTCGAGCGTCATCGTGAATCCTGCGGCGAGCGCGACGGCCATGGTCGCGGTGATGCCGGGGAACGCTCCGACCATGAAACCGAGCACGAGCCCGACTCCCCCGTAGAGCAGCATCGAGACGTCGAGGAGCGAGTTCAGCCCCTCCAGCAGCGGAGTCACAGCGGGATCCTCAGGAGCATGCCGAAGACGACGTAGACGAAGGCCGTCACGGACACGGTGTAGATGATGAGGCTCAGCCAGCGCCGGTGCCCGTACAGGAGCATGAGCGCGGCCATGAGCAGGGCCGTCGCGATCGGGAACACCTCGATGCGGTAGCCGAACAGGATGACGGAGCCCAGCGACCACAGGGCGATGAACGCCCCCGCGATCACGAGCGTGGCGCCGACGCGGATGACGCCGTCGCGCTGCATCCGCTCGATGTCCTCGCGCCCCGGCGCCGGGCGCGTGATCGCGATGACCAGCAGGACGACGGCGACGGCGACGCCGGAGACGCCGAGGACCATCGGCCAGAATCGTGCGTCGATCTGTCCGGGTGCCGCTTCGCGACGCAGATCGATCTGCGTCGACAGTGCCAGGTATCCGGCGGTGAATGCGAGGGCGGCGGCCGCGAACCCGATCTCGAGGGGACGCGACGGCGTCGCCCCCTGGTACTCGTCGCTCTCGGCGACTTCTGACGTCGACATGTGCTTCCTCGGACGATGGTCGGTACGGGTCGGGTGGTGGGGCCGGTCGAGCCGGCCCCACCGGTGTCAGCCCAGCAGCTCCTGGAACAGGGCGAACTGGTCCTCGACGAACGTGGTGAACTCGGCCGAGTCGCGGTAGACGACGAGGTTTCCGGCGTCCTCCTGGAACGTCGTGTAGGTGTCGGACTCGACGGCTTCCTTGATCGCTGCCTCGAGCGTCGCGTGCACGTCGTCGGGCAGGCCTGCGGGTGCGTAGATGCCGCCCCAGCCGCCGAAGACGACGTCGGCGCCGATGGCCTCTTCGACCGTGGGCACATCGGGTGCGTCAGGGTGGCGCTCGTCGTTCATGACGGCGAGGATGCGCACCGCGCTGCCCTGCGAGAGCGCTTCGCCGAGACCCGAGACGGCCGCGACCGTCTCACCGGATGCCGCGGCGGCGACAGCGGGAGCGCCGCCGTCGTACGGGACGGGGGTCACCTCGCCGCCGGCCTCCTGGCCGAGAGCGATGCTCGCCGCCTCCCAGATCGACCCGGCACCGGAGTTGGCCACGGTGATGGGAGCCGTCTTGGACTGCTCGACGAGGTCTTCGAGGGTCTCGATGTCGCTGGATGCCGAGACCGTGATGACACCGGGCGCCAGCATGATCTGACCGAGCAGGTCGAAGTTCTCGGGCAGGACGTTCGCGTCCTGCGTGGTGTTGAGCATCGCGATCTCGACCGGCCCGAAGCCGATCACGTAGCCGTCGGGGTCCTGCTCGGCGACGTACTCCATCGCGAGCGCGCCGGCGGCGCCGGGCATGTTCTCGGGGATGACGCTGACGTCGAGGATGCCCTCGAGTTCAGTGGCGAGCGCTCGCGAGGACAGGTCGGATCCACCGCCGGGGTTGGCCTGGATGATCAGCCGGATGTCCTTCTCGGGGAAGGTCGAGGCGGCATCGCCCTCCTCGACCTTGGTGCAGCCGGACAGCACGATCGCTGCGGTGGTGAAGACTGCGGCTGCGGTGAGCACGCGCTTCAGGCGCTGGGTAGTCATCTTCGCTCCTCGTTGAGTGCAGGCGGGTCGCACAGGCAGGGACCTGTGCGGCATCGTCAGGCTAGCAGTGTTTACTGTTAACAGTCAACGCGCAGTCGGCGATGGCGGCGGACGACCGCTCAGGACCGGCGCTGCTCGAGCTCGTTGAGCATCCGATCGCGGGCGCCGTCGAGATGATCGGTGAGCACCTTCGCGGCCTGTTCGGTGCTGCCGCTGCGCATGACGTCCATGAGCTTGACGTGATCGCCGGAGGACTCGTGCAGGTCCTCGTCGTGATTGATCGTGACCTCGAGCAGTGCCGCGAAGGTCGGCAGGTACTGACTCCACGCGCCCTCCAGACGCGGATGGTCGGCGAGCGCGTAGATCTGCGAGTGGAAGTCGAGGTCTGCCGCCACGAAGGCGGCGTGATCTCCGGCATCCGCCGCTTCTCCCATGCGGCCCACCGCCGCAGCCATGCCTGTCCAGCGCGCCGGATCCTCGACGCGCATGGCCCGCGAGAGGGCGAGCTGCTCGAGTGCGCCGCGCAGGCTGTAGAGCTGATCGACGTCGTCCCGGCTCAGTCCGACGATGTAGACGCCGCGCGGGCGCTGCACCTCGACGAGCTTCTCGAAGCTCAACTGGGTCAGGGCATCGCGCACGGGTCCGCGACTGACGGCGAACTCGTCGGCGAGCGCCTCCTCGGTGATGCGCTCACCCGGCGCGATTTCTCCACGGACGATCCGGTGCCGCAGCACGCGCGCAATCTGGGCGCCGAGCGACTCGCCGCGCTTCACTGTCTGGGTCACCGTGACCTCCCTGTCGACTGTCAACAGAATACACGGCTCGTCGAAACGGGTCCGACCACCCGAGACGGGTCGTGGCACGGCCTGTATCAGCTGACAGGACCTGTTTCGGTCAGTCCTCGTCGGCGCGCGGCGCAGGACGCCAGAGCACGACTTCCGTCGAACGGCGGATGCGGCGGCCACCGGTGACGGGGACGACCCCGGTCGCGCCGGCGGCGAAGACGCGCATGCCGGGGCGATTCTGCCGCTCGGCGCGCAGCGCGCCCTCGAGTTCGCGAACCTGGCGACGCAGTATCCGCACCTCGTCCTCCAGATCGAGCAGCCGCGCGATCGCCGGCAGGCTCATGCCCTCGCCGGAGAGTCGCGCCACCTCGCGGAGCTGTTCGATGTGGTGTGCCGAGTATCGACGGGATCCTCCGCGCGTACGACCGGGGACGACGAGGCCGATCCGGTCGTACTGTCGCAGCGTCTGCGGATGCATGCCCGCGAGCTCGGCCGCGACGGTGATCGCGAAGACGGGGGCATCCTCATCGTCAACCACAGCACTCGCCTCCTCGCGCCGAGCCTCGGATCAGGAGATGCGCCGAGATCAGGAGCATCCGCGAGGAATCCTCCTGATCTCGGGCGAGTCTCCTGATCTCGGGCGCGATCATCATCACGCGCGCGCCTTGGCCATCAGCTCAGCGCGCGGGTTCTCCTTCGGCTCCACGGCGGCGAACGCCTCGAGCGCGGAACGCGCGGCATCGTCGAGGTGCGCCGGCACCGCGACCTGGAGCTCGGCGAGCAGGTCTCCCGTGCCCTTCGAGCTCTTCACGCCTCGCCCCTTGACGCGCAGCACGCGCCCCGACGGCGTTCCCGGTGCGACGCGCAGCTTGACGACATCGCCGCCGAGCGTCGGCACCTCGATCGTTGCACCGAGCGTCGCCTCGGTGAACTTCACCGGAACGGTCAGCCGCAGGTTCAGGCCATCACGGGTGAAGACCGGATGCGGACGCACCGTGATCGACACGACGATGTCGCCGTTCTCGCCGCCGTCGGGCGAGGGGCGCCCGCGGCCGCGCAGACGGATCTTCTGCCCGTCCTTGACACCGGCGGGGATCTTCACCTTGAACGGCTTGCCGTCTTCGCCCTGCAGGGTGATCGTCTCGCCCTGCACGGCCGTGGCGAAGTCGAGCGTCGTGCGCGCGGTGACATCGGCGCCCTTCTGCGGGCCGCCGAACCCGCGGAACCCGCCGCTCGTCTGCCCGAAACGGCCGGAGCCGAACGAACCGCCCTGGCCCTGATTGAACATCGCGAAGATGTCCTCGAAGTCCGCGCTCTGGCCGCGTCCGCCCTGGCCGAAGCGGCTGAAGACGTCCTCGAAGCCGCCTGCGCCGGTGCCGCCGGCGGTGAAACGCGCACCCGAGCCCATGGCCCGGATCTCGTCGTATTCCGCACGCTGCTCCGGATCGGAGAGAACCGAGTAGGCCTCGCTGATCTCCTTGAACTTCGCCTCGGCCGCAGCGTCGCCCTGATTGGAGTCGGGGTGATACTTGCGCGCCAGCTTGCGGTACGTCTTCTTCAGGTCCGAATCGCTGACATCCTTGGCGACGCCGAGCGTCTTGTAGAAGTCCTTGTCGAACCAATCCTGACTGGCCATCGATCACCTACTCCGCTGGAACGGCGACGACGACCTTCGCAGGACGCAGTTCGACATCGCCCAGGCGGTAGCCGACCTCGACCACCTCGAGGATCGTGGACTTCTCGGCACCCGGGGTCGGCTGCTGGAAGATCGCCTCGTGCTGCTGCGGGTCGAATTCCTCGCCCGCCTCGCCGTACGAGACCACGCCCAGACGCTCCACGACGGCGCGCACCTTCTCGCCGATCACGTAGAAAGGCGTGCCCTCGACCAGGTCGCCGTGCTGCGTGGCACGGTCGAGGTCGTCGAGCACGGGCAGCAGGCCCTTGGCGGCCTCGCCCTTGGCGCGGGCGATCTCGATGTGCCGCTGCTCCTCCGTCCGGCGACGGTAGTTCGCGTACTCCGCCTGCAGACGCTTGAGGTCGGTCAGCAGCGCATTCTCGGCATCAGCGAGCGAGGCGTCGTCAGAGGCTGCTGCCTCATCTGTCTGCCCCGCGTTCAGGATGTCGTCGACCGTGAGGTCGCTATCCGATCCCTCGGCAGCCTTCGCCTCGGCGGAGGCCGGGTTCTGCCCGGTTCCGGCGTTCTCCTGCGGCGCGGGGCCGGATGCCGCAGCATCCGACCCCGCGTCCTCAGGAACTTCTTCGAAGTTCTTGTCCGTCATGGTTACTTCTTCTCGTCCTCGTCGTCGATGACCTCGGCGTCGACGACATCCTCGTCGGAGGATGCGTCGCCCGCAGGAGCCTCGCCCTCAGCGGATGCGCCGGCCGCGGCATCCGCCTGTGACTGCGCATAGATCGCCTCGCCGAGCTTGCTCTGCGACTCGTTCAGCTTGTCGAGAGCGGTCTTGACCGCGTCGTCGTCATCGCCGGCCAGAGCCGTCTTCAGAGCGTCGACGTCGGCCTGGACCTCGTCCTTGACCTCGGCGGGGAGCTTGTCCTCGTTTTCCTTGATCAGCTTCTCGATCGAGTAGGAGAGGGTCTCGGCCTGGTTGCGCTGCTCGAGGGCCTCGGCACGCTTCTTGTCCTCAGCGGCGTTCTCCTCGGCCTCGCGGACCATCCGGTCGATGTCTTCCTTCGACAGCGACGAGCCGCCGGTGATGGTCATCGACTGCTCCTTGCCGGTGCCCTTGTCCTTGGCGGACACGTGCACGATGCCGTTCGCGTCGATGTCGAACGTGACCTCGATCTGCGGCAGACCGCGGGGAGCCGGCGCGATGCCGGTCAGCTCGAAGGTGCCCAGCGGCTTGTTGTCGCGGGTGAACTCGCGCTCGCCCTGGAAGACCTGGATCGCGACGGACGGCTGGTTGTCGTCGGCCGTGGTGAAGGTCTCGCTGCGCTTGGTCGGGATGGCCGTGTTGCGCTCGATGAGCTTGGTCATCCGGCCGCCCTTGGTCTCGATGCCGAGGCTCAGCGGGGTGACGTCGATCAGCAGCACGTCCTTGCGCTCGCCCTTGAGGACACCGGCCTGGAGTGCGGCGCCGACGGCGACGACCTCATCCGGGTTGACGCCCTTGTTGGCTTCCTTGCCGGTCTCGCGCTTGACGAGCTCGGCGACGGCGGGCATGCGGGTCGAGCCACCGACGAGCACGACGTGGTCGATGTCGGAGACCTTGACGTTCGCCTCGCGGATGACGTCCTCGAACGGCTTCTTCGTGCGGTCGAGCAGGTCCTTGGTGAGGTCCTCGAACTTCGCGCGGGTGATCGTCTCGGACAGCGACACCGGGCCCGACTCGGTGAGCGACAGGTAGGGCAGGTTGATGGAGGTGCTGGTCGAGCTCGACAGCTCCTTCTTCGCCTGCTCCGCGGCCTCCTTCAGACGCTGCAGGGCGATCTTGTCGCCCGACACGTCGACGCCGCTGGTCTCCTTGAACTGCTTGATCAGGTGATCGACCAGGCGCTGGTCCCAGTCGTCACCGCCGAGGCGGTTGTCACCGGCCGTCGAACGGACCTGGATCGTCGAGAAGTCGTCGTCCTTGCCCACCTCGAGCAGCGAGACGTCGAACGTTCCGCCACCGAGGTCGAAGACGAGGATGAGCTCGTCCTCCTTGCCCTTGTCGAGGCCGTAGGCGAGGGCCGCGGCTGTGGGCTCGTTGATGATGCGCAGGACATTCAGGCCCGCGATCTCGCCGGCCTCCTTGGTGGCCTGGCGCTCGGCGTCGTTGAAGTACGCGGGGACGGTGATGACGGCATCCGTCACCGTGTCGCCCAGGTACGACTCGGCGTCGCGCTTGAGCTTCATGAGGATGCGCGCGGAGATCTCCTGCGGCGTCCACTTCTTGCCGTCGACGTCGAAGGTCCAGTCGGTGCCCATGTGTCGCTTGACGGATGCAACGGTGCGGTCGACGTTGGTGACGGCCTGGCGCTTGGCGGTCTCGCCGACGAGCACCTCGCCGTCCTTGGTGAATGCGACCACCGAGGGGGTCGTGCGGAAGCCCTCGGCGTTGGCGATGACCTTAGGCTCGCCACCCTCGAGGACGCTGACGACGGAGTTCGTCGTTCCGAGGTCGATTCCAACAGCACGTGCCATGTGATTCTCCTTCTGGTCGGAAGTACGTGGATGAAGTTCAGGGCAACTCAGAAACCTGAGCCGCGATGGCTCAACTGTACTCCCGCCCCTTCGCGGTGTCAAGTGAACTTGATATGAATTGGCTCAACTTTGACTCCGCGCGGTGGGCGGGAATCATTTCCCGCCGGGGGGCCCCGCGATCAGGAGGATCACATACAGCGCCACGACGGCGACCGCGATGAGCGCGACGAGCACCCACGCGCGATTGAGGAACCAGCGCATCGTCCGGTCGTACCAGGTGCGGTCCTGCGGGTGGTCGCTCGCCTCGAGCCGCCACGGGCCGGTCAACCGCCCGGTGCGGTGCAGCCAGATCTCCATCGGAATCGTCGCGTACGGCACGATCGCACTGACGACGGCGAGGATGCCGACGCCGATCGACCAGCGCTGGTTGAAGGCGACGAGGATCGCGGTCGCGCCGTAGGAGAGGAACACGAACCCGTGGATGCCGCCGGCGATTGTCACCACGATTCCCGGAGCTCCGACAGCCCGGGCGATGAGCGCCGAGATCAGCAAAGTCCACGTGATCGCCTCGGCGACGGCGAGGACTCGGTACAGGCGGGCGGGGGTTCTGAACATCGCGCTCCTCGTTCGTCGGCGGTGTGTTCCACGCTACCCGGAGCATCGCCTCGGATGCGCTGCATGGGCGTCACGGGGCGACGAGGATGCGCACGGTCGTTGTCACGCTTCCACGGTCGCAGGGGCAGAGGAGATGCACCCGACGGAGCACCCGCGTCCTCAGGCCGATCCACACGGACTGGGGGCAGCGAGGCGCCGTCGGCGCGCCGCTACCCGCTGTTCACCGGCCCCCGCCAGACTTCGAACATGACCGATGAGCACGCCGAGCCTGCGGATACGCCGGTCACCACGGCCGCGATGACCGCTTTCGGCCGCGAGCACGAGGGCGCGCCGCAGGCCACGCGCAAGCAGGTCGTCTCGTGGGCGATGTGGGACTGGGCGATGCAGCCGTTCAACACCGTCATCCTGACCTTCGTCTGGATCGCGCTTTACCTGACGTCGCGGATGTTCCTCGACGAGGACGTCCGCGCATCCGGGCAGCTCGCCGACGGCAGCTACATGAACTGCAACCAGGCCGAGTACATCGGATCCGACTACTGCCGGGGCCTCACCGACCTGTCGGCCTGGTGGGGTTGGGCGAACTTCGCCGCCGGCATCGTGATCCTCGTGCTGGCGCCGGTGCTCGGTCAGCAGGCTGACGCCCGCGGCAACAAGAAGAAGTGGGTGATCGGCGCGACGATCGGCGTCGCCCTGCTGCAGTTCGCGCTGTTCTTCGTCGAGGCCGATCCGCGGTACTTCTGGTTCGGCGCCTTCGCCGTCGCGATCGCCGCCGTGGTCAGCGAGATCGGCAATGTCAGCTACTACGCGATGCTCTCGGAGGTGTCGACGCCGAAGAACGTCGGGCGCATCTCGGGTCTCGGCTGGGGCCTCGGCTACATCGGCGGCGTGGTCGCCCTGATCGTCTGCATCCCGGTGCTGTTCATCGTCGGCCAGAGCGACCCGCTGTCGTTCAAGCTCGTCGCCGTCATCTGCGCGGTGTGGACGATCGTGTTCTCGATCCCGATGTTCCGCAACGTTCCGGAGTCGCCCGCGCACGGAACCTCGCAGAAGGTCGGCTTCTTCCGCTCCTACGTCGTGCTGGGGCAGAACATCGCGAAGCTGTTCCGCACCAACCGCTCGACGTTCTGGTTCATGCTGTCGGCGGCCGTCTACCGCGACGGCCTGGCCGGGGTGTTCGCCTTCGGCGCCGTGCTCGCAGCGCAAGGGTTCGGCTTCTCGTTCCTCGAGGTCATCGTCTTCGGCCTCGCCGCGAACCTCGTCGCCGGCGTTTCGACGCTGCTCGCCGGGCGCCTCGACGACAGGATCGGACCGCGTCGCCTCATCGTCATCGCCCTCTCGGGCCTCGTCGCCATGGCGTTCGTCGTTTACGCGCTCAAGGATCTCGGAACCATCGTTTTCTGGATCTGCGGCCTGCTGCTGTGCGCATTCGTCGGGCCGACGCAGGCGGCCAGCCGCAGTCTGCTCACGCGTTTGACGCCGCCGAGCCAGCAGGGCGAGATCTTCGGACTGTATGCGACGACGGGGCGCGTGGCGTCGTTCCTCTCGCCTCTGGCCTGGTCGCTGTTCCTCATGTGGTTCGGCGGGATCGTCTACGGAGTGCTCGGGATCGGGCTGATCCTGCTCATCGGCCTCGTGCTGCTGCTGTTCGTGCGGTTCCCGAAGGACGTCGGGGTCTGAGCCCTCAGTCCCAGTTGTCGGCGAGCTTGCCGAGCAGTCGGGCGAGCTCTGCCTTCTCCGCTTCGGTGAACGACTCGAGGGCCTTGCTCAGCACCTGACGGCGTTCACCGCGCATGCCCTTGGCGATGCGGCGCCCGTCGTCGGTCAGGGCGATGCGGGTGCGGCGCGCGTCTTCGGGATCGGCTTCGCGCTGGACGAGTCCGCGCTGGACCGCCTGCTGCACGAGGCGCGACGCCCGGGGCTGATCGACGCCGATCGCCTCGCCGATCTCGCTGACGCTGAGCGGTTCGGATGCCGTAGCCAGAGCATCCAGCATGCGGAACAGCGCGGGGCCTCCGCCCATGCGTCCGCCGGGGCCGCCCCACGGTGGCCCACCGAACGGCGGCGCACCGTGGTGTCCGTGGTCGTGGCCGTGCGGGCCGTGCTCGCCGAACGTACCGCCGTGGCCGCGTCCTCGCGGGCCGGAGGATCGGCGCCCGCGCAGGCGCGAGAGGGCGTGTGCGATGGCTTCGGCAGGGTCCGGGTTGTCGGTGCTCACATCTGTGATATTACATGCGACTTGACATGCATTCGCATTGCATGTCACACTACATATACATGCACAGTTACAAGCAAAGGATTCCCCCATGAACACCACTGAGAACAACGAACAGAACCTCCGTCCGTTCGGCTATTGGCTGAAGGCCGTCGACCGCCTCATGGCCGCCGAGTTCGCCACTGCCTTCGAGTCGTTCAGCATCACCCGTCGCGACTGGCGGATGCTGAACCGCATCGACCGAACCGTCTCCGACGGCCAGCCGATCCCGGCGCACAAGATGGGCCGGCTTCTCGAGCTCGGCTGGGTGACGGATGCCGATGGCACCTGGAACCTCACGGACGAGGGCCGCGAGGCGAAGGAGCGCCTCGGCGCGATCGTCGACGGCATCCGGGCGAAGGTCAGCGAAGCGGTTCCCGCTGAGGACCTCGCCACCGCCCTTGCCACGCTCGAGCAGATCGCTCGCGCGTTCGGCTGGGACGAGAACACTCCGTTGCCCCGGGGGCGCGGACGTGACCGCGGACACCGCCACGGGCGCCGTGGTTTCGGTCCTGGTTTCGGCCCCGCGTTCGGTCCGCGCGGATTCCGACGCGGCTTCGGCCGCGGATTCGGTCCGCGCGATGCCGAGCATGCTCACGGCGAGCACGGCTTCGACGGACACGGCTTCGACGGACACGACGAGTGCCGCCACGGCGAGCACGCGTTCGCGCACGACGCCGAGCACGGCCGCCACCCGCACCCGGGTCACGGCCCGCACGGTCACGGCTACAAGCGCCACGGCCAGGGCCGCGCGCGCGTCGCACGGTTCGTGCAGGGCGCCTACGAACGCGGCTTCGACGCCGGGTTCAGCCGCGGTCGCGACGACCGCTGAATCCGCTCCATGAAAGCAGGGTTTCCGGGCTCACGGTGCATCGCCGGCCCGGAAACCCTTCTTTCAACCCGTGCGACCGGACGCGGTCGCGGACGAGGTCAGCCGCTGAGGCCGAGGAAGGCCATCAGGCCGATCGCGCCGAGGAACAGCACCGCGAGGCCGCCGTAGATCGCGACGGTCCAGCCGCGATAGCTGTTGCCCTCTGTTCCGCCCGCGGCCGGGCTGGGGACGTCGTTCCGGGTCGCCTCGTCACGCTCGGTCGCCGCCCGGGATGCGGCCGCCCTCGTCTGGGCCTTCTCGGCCGCGGTCGGCAGCACACCCTCGTGCTTGTGCGACGACGCCGTCGTCCACGTGTCGTTCGGCGCCCAGGTGCGGCGCCTGCGCAGTCCTGGGGCAGCATCCGGATCCGCCGGCTCGGCGTCCTCCGTCGAGGACGGCGGGATGACGGGTTCCGGGATGGGAGGCGGCGGCGCCGCCTCGAACTCAGGCGGCGGCGGGACTTCGAAACCCTCGATGGCCGCTTCCGCGTCGGGGGTGGCGACGGTCTCGGGCGCCGGGACGGCGTAAGGATCCACGGCACCGGATGCCACCGGTGGCGCTGGCGGCTCCGCGGCCGCAGCGGCTGCGTCCGAGGAGGGAGCCGCTGACGCGGCATCCGTCGTCGGGTCTGGAACGTTCTCGGTTTCGTCGCCGGTCACGCCTCGATCCTACGGGCGCGGCGCGCCCGAGTCACGGTCAGCCGCCGAGGGATCCGGCGTCGATCGTGCCGACGTCGGTGCGGTGGAAGTTCTGGAACGAACGGGATGCCGTCGGCCCGCGCTGCCCCTGGTAGCGGTTGCCGTACGGCCCGGAGCCGTAGGGATTCTCAGCGGCCGAGGTCAGCCGGAAGAAGCAGAGCTGACCGATCTTCATGCCGGGCCACAGTTTGATCGGCAGCGTCGCGACGTTCGCGAGTTCGAGCGTGACGTGCCCGGTGAAGCCGGGATCGATGAACCCCGCCGTGGAGTGCGTGATCAGGCCGAGGCGGCCGAGCGAGGACTTGCCCTCGAGCCGTGCTGCGATGTCGTCGGCGAGGCTGACCTGCTCGAAGGTGGCGCCGAGAGCGAACTCTCCGGGGTGCAGGATGAACGGCTCGTCCGGCTTGACCTCGATCAGGCGGGTGAGCTCGGGCTGGTCCTCGGCCGGGTCGATGAACGGATACTTGTGGTTGTCGAACAGACGGAAGTACCGGTCCAGGCGCACGTCGATGCTCGACGGCTGGATCATCTCCGGCTCATGCGGGCTCAGCCCGATCTTGCCGGATGCGAGTTCTGCCTTGATGTCGCGATCGCTGAGAAGCACGGGAATCAGCCTACTGGGATGCCGAAGGCTGAGCCTGTCGAGTGTCGGGCACGCCTCGTGCGTTTGTTATGCTGGCCAGACGCCGCAAGGCTCCGGGACTGTAGTTCAATGGTAGAACTTCTGCTTCCCAAGCAGACAGCGCGGGTTCGATTCCCGTCAGTCCCTCGACGCACCGCCGTCACTCCGCCGCGACCTCGACGAGCTCACGGCTGACCGATGCGAGATCCCGCGCACCACCACGCCAGAGCGCTGTGATCGGGCGAGCGATCGGGAGCCCCTCCAGCGGCACCTCGACGAGTCGCCCGAGCCTGATGTCGTCGGCGACGGCGAGCGTGGACAGCACGGCAGGAGCGAGCCCTTCGGCTGCGGCCATGCGCACAGCAGCCGATGTCGGCAGCACGACGGCCGGCGCCACGGCATCCCGCCCGATGATCCTGCGCACCGCGTCCTCCCACGTCTGACGCGTGCCGCTGCCGGCCTCGCGGGCGACGAGTTCTGCGCCGGCGACCTCCTCGATCGGGATCGCCTGCCGCCGAGCCCACGGATGCGACGGCGCGACGACCAGAGTGAGCGCGTCCATGCGGACGGTCGTGCGGGAGAGCCCGGCAGGCACAGCGGACGACTCGATGAAGCCGAGGTCGGCCGTGCCTTCGCGGACCAGCGCCTCGACCTCGGTGCTGTTCGCCGTCAGTAACCGCACAGCGGTCGGTGCACGACCGGCGCGGACCTGTCGATCCCGCAGCGCGACGAGCCACTCAGGGATCATGTGGGCGGACACGGTCTGGCTCGCGGCGACCGTGAGCTCACGGCTGCTCTCGCCGCGCAGTGTCTCGACGCCCGCGCGGAAGCGCTCGGCCCCGGCCAGCACGTCCTCGGCCCAGGATGCGATGGTCTCCCCGCCCGCCGTGGGTGCGACTCCCCGCGGGGTGCGCAGCAGCAGCTCCATCCCGAGTTGGCGTTCGATGCCGCGCAGGCGCACCGACGCGGACTGCTGCGTGACCCCGCAGTCGCGCGCCGCTGCCGAGATGGATCCGCGGCGGACCGCCGCGACGAGCAGCTCGAGCGCCTCGATGTCCGGGACTCCCTGCATCACCCACCCCACAGTCTGATCGTGTACCCCTATCGAACCTAGACCCGTACCGCTGGGCCACCGCCTGCAGAAGAGTGGAACCGTGCAGTTCTCTCCCGCGTCCACCCTCCCCCGGCGTCTGACCTCGCGCGGCCTCGAGGTGCTCCCCGGCGTCCTGCTCACGGCGGCGATCGCCCTCGTCGCGACCGGAATCGGATCGGTGCTGCCGGTCCTCGGCTCCGCCGTCCCGGCGATCATCATCGGCGTGCTCCTCTCCCTCCTGCGACCACGAATCATGAGAACGCACGAGAAGACGGACGCCCGAATCCAGCCCGGCATCGCGTATTCGAGCAAGTTCCTGCTGCAGCTCGCGGTCGTCCTCCTCGGCGTGCAGCTCTCGCTCGGCAGCATCCTGCAGGTCGGCCTCGAGTCGCTGCCGATCATGCTGACGACGCTGACGGTCTGCCTGCTGGGCGCCTGGCTGATCGGACGGATGCTGCGCACCGAGCGCCGGCTCACCACCCTGATCGGCGTGGGAACGGGGATCTGCGGGGCATCCGCCATCGCCGCGATCTCCCCCGTCATCGGCGCCGCGAGCGCAGAGATCGCCTACGCGGTCTCGACGATCTTCCTGTTCAACATCCTCGCCGTCATCGTCTTCCCCGTGATCGGTCACGCCCTGAACCTCGACCCGCACACCTTCGGCCTGTTCGCGGGCACGGCCGTGAACGACACGAGTTCCGTTGTCGCCGCCGCCGGCGCGTACAGCACCGCCGCCCTCGGCTTCGCGGTCGTCGTCAAGCTCGTGCGGACCCTCATGATCATCCCGATCAGCGTCGGCCTCTCCGTGATGGAGGCCCGTCGTGACGGGAACGGACAGCGTCTGAACGGGAAGCGGATCGCGAAGCTCGTGCCGTGGTTCCTCATCGGGTTCATCGTCGTGGCCGTGATCAATTCGACAGGGCTCATACCGGATGCTCCGCGCGAGGTCCTCGTGACTCTCAGCGTCTTCCTCATCGCGATGGCGCTCGCGGGCATCGGCCTGTCTACCGACATCCCGGCGCTGCGGCGTGCGGGCTGGCGGCCACTCGCGCTCGGCGGCATCCTGTGGATGCTCGTCACCCTGACGGCGCTGGGCACGATCGCTGTCACCTCCTCCTTCGCGTGACGCGGCGCCTTCCGGCATCCGGGGCGGCGTGAGTGCATGGCCTGATGCCTCACGACGTCGTGAATCACCGGGCGTCCAGCGCCTCAAGGACAAGCTCGGCAGGCGACCGCCGAGGCCGCCTGGCATGCTCGCCACCGCTCGGCGTTCGGCCGGGTGCTCATCGACCAGCCCGCGATGACGGCATTCGACATCGAGCTCTCGCGCGCCGTCGGGGCGGACGCACAGTTGGATGCCTGGATCGAGCACACGCGCGGGCTCGCTCGGGAGGTGGCATCCGCCCCTGTTCCGGATGCTTCGGCGCGACGCCTCGTCACCACTCTCCTCGCCCTCGCGCTGCAGGGCTCGCTGCTCGTCCGGCACGCGCCGCATGCGGTGGCTGACGCGTGCTGCGGGACGCGGCTGTCAGGGGACGCGTTCGGAGGCGCGCTCGTGAGAGCGCCGGCTCTCACCGCTCTCGCAGCGCCCGCCCGATCCGTTCGATAGCCTCGCGCAGGATCGGCCGCGGCATCGCGAAAACGAACCGCGTGAATCCGATCGCCGCCTCGCCGCACGCAGCCCCGTCGGTCATCGCGACACCGGCGTGCTCGCGGAACCACGCGCCGAGATCGCCCGACAGTCCGGTCTCCCGGAAGTCGAGCAGCGCGATGTATGTCCCTTCCGGCATGCTCACGTGCACGCCCGGGAGATCCTCGACGAGCTCGGCCAGCAGCCGTCGGTTGCCGTCGAGGTACGAGACGACATCGTCGAGCCAGGCCTCACCCGCGGTGTACGCGGCGAGGTTCGCGACCGCGCCGAGCGTCGACGTGCCGTGGCCGGTCCAGCCGCCATCTGCCTCCCACTTCTCGAGCGACTCCGTGGCGGAGAAGATGATCTGCGCGCACTTGAGTCCGGCGAGGTTCCACGCCTTCGAGGCGGATGCCGCAGTCACCGTGTGCGCCGCCGCCGCGGGTGAGACCGACGCATAAGGGATGTGCGTCGCCGGAGCGTAGACGAGAGGGGCATGGATCTCGTCCGCGAAGACCCGGCCGCCGGCATCCGTCACGACCGCCGCCACCTGGACCAGTTCGTCGCGCGTCGCCACCGTGCCAAGCGGGTTGTGCGGGTTGCAGAGCACGAGCATCTCGCCGCCCGCGGCGAACGCCGCCGCGATGCCGTCCAGATCCATCACCCAGCGGTCTCCGTCACGGATGCTGGGCACCTCGATCACTCCGCGGCCATGCCGAGGCGGCACGGAGAGGAACGGCATGTATGCCGGAGTCGGCACGATGATCGCAGCATCCGGCGAGGTGAAGTTCTTGATCGTGAACTCGAGGGCCACGATGACATCCGGCACGAGACGCACCTGGTCGGGTGCGAGCGTCCAGCCGTGGCGCTCGGTGTAGCGCCGAGCCGTCGCCTCCCGCAACGCGGCGTCGAGATGCTGCGGAAGGTAGCCGGTCAGCCCCGCCGCGAGGGCCTCGTCGATCGCCGACGTGATGACCGGCGCGACGCCGAAGTCCATCTCGGCGACGAAGGCGCCGATCGTGTCGGGGAACATCGTCCACTTGAGACTTCCCGCGGCACGCAGGTCTGCAGAGGTGAGCTGGTCGAATGGATGCGAGAGCATCACTCCAGACAATACGAGTGCGGCCGACGGGTCAACCGTCGGCCGCACTCGGGGCATGTTCGGGATCAGACCGGCTCGGGCTTCTTCCCCGACGGGTCGGCCTCGGGATCGGCATCCCGTCGCTCGTTCTCCATCTCGGCGACGGCCGGGACGATGATCTCGAGCGGCATCGTGCTCGTGTCGAGAAGCTCGTTCTCGTCCTGCTCGGCGACGAGCTCCTTGGCCTCGGCCTTCGTCTCGACCGTCGGGAACGAGCCCAGCAGCGGACGCTTGGCCGTCTCCTTCATCGACAGCATCGCGATGCCGCCGAGAGCCGCGAAGAACATGATGTAGAACGCCGGCATGTAGGTGTTGCCGGTCAGATCGATCAGCGCCTGGCTGAACAGCGGCGTCGTTCCGCCGAACAGCGAGACGGCCAGGTTGTATGCGATCGCCATGGCGCCGAAGCGCGAGGCTGTCGGGAACAGCGCGGGCAGAGCGGATGCCGAGATCGCGACGTAGAACGCGACGGGGATCGCGACCATCGCCAGCGCCAGCATGACCGCCCACTCCTGGCCGATCTGCATGACCGTGAACGCGGGGATCATCAGCACGATCGTCGACACCACGGCGATGCCGTACACGGGCTTGCGGCCGATCTTGTCGGAGAGCTTTCCGATCAGCGGCAGGCAGGCGCTCATGACGATGAGCACCGGGACGGTGGCGATCGCGGCCATGAGGTTGGAGACACCGACCTCGGTCTCGAGGTACGTCGGCATGTAGCTCGTCAGCGCGTAGCCGGCCGTGTTCGTCGCCGACACCAGCGCGATGCCGATGAGGATGACGCGCCAGTGGTGACGGAAGATGCCGATGATGCCGAGGCGGCCCAGCGGGTCGCTGCCGTCCTCCGGGCGGGCGTCTTTCTCCTCGGCCTCGAAGGCGGGGGTCTCCGGGATCTTCATCCGGAACCAGATCGCCACCGCACCCAGCGGGATCGCGACGAGGAACGGGATGCGCCAGCCGTAGTCGACCATGGCGCCGGCGCCCGAGATGCCCTCCACGATCCAGGTCGTGATCGCGACGGTCGAGGCACCGGCGGCGAAGCCGACGTACGATCCGACGTCGAGGAACGACGACCAGTACCCGCGCGAGCGGTCGGGCGAGAACTCCGAGACGTACGTCGTCGCACCGGCGTATTCGCCGCCGGTCGAGAAGCCCTGCACCATCTTCAGGAAGTAGAGAGGCACGATCGCCCACAGGCCGATCGCCTCGGAGGTCGGCAGCAGACCGATGAGCGCGGTCGCGATCGCCATCATCGTCATCGTCAGGAACAGCACGCGCTGACGGCCGATCCTGTCGCCGAGCGGCCCCAGGATGAAGCCGCCGAGCGGACGCACGAGGAACGAGATCGCGAATCCGAGCAGCGTCAGCAGCAGGCCGAGCCCGCCAGGGGCATCCGACGTGAAGACGGCGGTGAGCGTGACGGCGAGGTATCCGTAGATTCCGAAGTCGAACCACTCCATGAAGTTGCCGACGACGGTTCCGGAGATCGCCGTGCGCAGCTTCGACTTCTTGACGACCAGGACGTCGTCGACCTCGAGCCTCCTGCGCTTCGTGACCGCTTTCTTTCGGCTGGACATTGAAATCACTCCCTTGGGCCGAATTTGAACGCCGTCAAACCTAACGGCCTGTTCTTGACGTCCTCGGAGGCGATTCGGCGTTCCGCGTGATATTGCGCGCGGGCGGGGCGCTCGGATTCGCGCACCCTGCTGCTGTGAGATTCTGAGAACAACCGAACAGCGCGACCTGGACGGAACGCCGCTGCGCAAGAGAGGGACACGGACATCTCGGACACTGGATCTCGCCGCGCCCTCGCGGCGATCATCGCCCTGTGCCTCGTCGCGACGCTGATGCGTCCGGCGGTCACGGCCGTCGGGCCCGTCATCGACCGCATTTCGGCGGACACCGGCGTCCCGCTGGCCCTGCTGGGCTCTCTGTCGACGATCGTGCTCATCACCTGGGCCATCGTCTCGCCGTTCGCGCACGGGTTCGGACGCAGACTGGGTCTCGGCGGAGCCTGCCTCGCGGGGCTCATGGTGTGGCCCGACGGCATCGGCCTGTGGGTCGTGCCGCTCGGCGTGTCCTCCGGGCTGTCGCTCGGCGTCTCGCTGACGCTGATCGCCGATCGTGCCCGCGACCATACCGCCTCGTCGGCGCTGTCGGGCATGTCGCAGTCGGTCGGCTACACGATCGAGGCGATCGGTCCCGCGCTGTTCGGCGCCGTGCACGCGGCGACCGGCAGCTGGACGCTGCCGCTGACCATCCTGCTGGTGAGCATGAGCGCGCAGACCGCCTTCGGCATCTTCGCCGGACGCGACCGGTTCGTGCTCGAGTCGCGCTCGTAGCTCGAGAATTGCTCTGCTCGGGGCGACCCCCCTCAGCGCTCGAGCACGACGGCGAGGCCTTGACCGACGCCGATGCAGATCGCGACGACGGCCACGCCTCCGCCGCGGCGGGCGAGTTCGTGGGCGGCGTGGCCGATGATGCGGCCGCCGGATGCGCCGAGCGGATGCCCGATCGCGAGTGCCCCGCCGTGGATGTTGAGCTTCTCGGGGTCCAACTCCGGCCACCCGCGCAGGCACGCGAGCGACTGTGACGCGAAGGCCTCGTTGAGTTCGACGAGGTCGACGTCGGCCCAGGTGCGTCCGGCCCGGGCGAGGGCCTTGTTCGCGGCCTCGATCGGCGCGGTCGGGAACTCGTCCGGGTCGACGCCGTGCGCGCCGCGGCCGGCGATCCGCGCCAGCGGTTCGATGTCGAGGGCGCCCTCGGCGCCCAGCAGCACGGCGGAAGCGCCGTCGTTGATCGACGACGAGTTCCCGGCGGTGACCGTGCCGTCCTCGGCGAACAACGCCTTCAGCCCGGCGAGCTTCTCGACGGTCGACCCGTCACGGATGCCCTCATCACGGGCGAGCTCGGCGCCCTGGACCTGGACGATCTCGCCGTCGTAGACCCCTGCCGCCCACGCGGCAGCGGCCAGCTCGTGCGAGCGGACGGCGAAGGCATCCTGATCTTCCCGGCTGATGCCCCACGTACTGGCGGTCTTCTCGGCAGCTTCGCCGTTCGAGATCGTCCAACCCGTCGGCAGGGCCCGGTTGGTCATGCGCCATCCGATCGCGGTGTTCCACATCGTCTGGTTTCCGGTCGCGGGGTACGGCTTCGCGGACTTCTCGACCACGAACGGCGCGCGGCTCATCGACTCCACGCCGCCGGCGAGGATGATCTCGGCATCCCCCGATTCGATCGCCCGCGACCCCTGGATCACCGCTTCGACGCTCGAGGCGCACAACCGGTTCACGGTCACACCGGTCACAGACGTCGGGAACCCGGCCAGCAGCGCGCCCATGCGGGCGACGTTGCGGTTGTCCTCGCCCGCCTGGTTCGCGTCGCCGAAGATCACGTCGTCGATGCGCGCGGCGTCGAGACCGGTGCGCAGGGCGGTAGCGCGCATGACGGTGGCGGCGAGGTCATCGGGACGGACGCCGGCGAGCGCACCGCCCGCACGACCGAACGGCGTCCGCACGGCGTCATAGATGTAGGTCTCGGCCACATGCTCACTCTAGGTCGCGGCTGGGCGCTGCGGGTTGGAACGCGGATTCAACGGACTGTAACAAACGGACGCCACCTGTTACACCCGAGCGACAGTGCGTACACACATTCGAAACACGCGTCCCGCACGATATCCATCAATGGATACATCACTGGCCACATCTTCGGATCCCGGCAGCGTAGATCGGCGCCCCGCCCGGATCCGCATCTACGAGCAGCTGCGCTCAGAGCTGCTCAGCGCCGTGTTCTCGCCCTTCCACCGGTTCACCGAGGAGAACGTCGCTGAACGCTTCGTCGTGTCCCGCACCCCGGTCCGCGACGCTCTGGCCCGGCTGGAGGCCGACGGCCTGCTGATCAAACGCGACGGAGCCCTCTTCCGCTACACCCCGACGCTCGAAGAATTCACGGATCTGTACGAGCTGCGCATCCTGCTCGAGGTGCAGGGAATAGATCGGGCACTGAACGACCCGACCGTGCACCACGACCGCGAGAGGATCACCGCCGAACAGCTCGTGTGGACGACTCGGCTCGAGCAGGGCGTCGCCCCCGACGCCGGCTTCGTGGACGCCGACGAGCAGTTCCACATCGCGCTGCTCCGGGCTGCCGGCAATCTCGAGCTCGTCAGCGCACTGGAGCGCGTCAACCGCCGCATCCGCCCCATCCGCATGCACGACTACCTGACCCAGGACCGCGTCGACGCGACGATCAGCGAGCACCTCGAGATCCTCGAGCTCGTGCTCACCGGTCGCCTGAGCGAAGCGCGGGACTTCCTGCGCACCCACGTCGGTCAGTCGCAGTCCATCGTTGAGGCGCGTGCCGCGCGCGCCATGCAGATCTCGCACATGACTCCCGGATTGGACCCGCACCTATGATCGATCTCACCGCCCCCGCCGCCGCAGCCGCCGACATCTCGGAGATCTTCTCGGCGATCGACGCCGCACCGGCATCCATTTGGATCACGGTGCGCGACGAGGCGGCAGTGCGCGCCGATGCGGATGCCGTCGCCGGGCGCGTCCGCGCCGGCGAGCACCTGCCGCTGGCCGGACTCGCCTTCGCCGTCAAGGACAACATCGATGTGGCGGGGCTCCCCACGACCGCGGGGCATCCCGCCTTCTCCCGGATCGCCGACCGCGACGCAACCGTCGTCGAGCGCCTGCTCTCCGCCGGAGCGATCCTCATCGGCAAGACCAACATGGATCAGTTCGCGACGGGACTGGTCGGCACGCGCAGCCCCTACGGGGTCGTGACCAGCTCCCTGGACCCCGAGCGCGTGGCCGGCGGCTCCAGCTCGGGCTCCGGGGCGGCCGTCGGACACGCGCTCGTGGACTTCTCACTCGGAACCGATACGGCGGGTTCCGGCCGTGTTCCCGCCGCATTCAACGGCATCCTCGGGATCAAGCCCACGCTGGGACTGCTCCCGCTCGACGGCGTCGTGCCGGCGTCACCCTCGTACGACACCGTCTCCGTGTTCGCAGCCGACCTGTCCATCGCCGCGCTGGTGATGCGCGAGGTCGTCGGCCCGTCGCCGAGCGACCCGAAGAGCCGCTCCTGGAGCGCCGCGGCCCGGCACGCCGCCCCTTCTCGCCCGACCATCGCCGTTCCGGATCGCACGAGTCTCGCCTCCCTCTCCCCTGCCGCGCTCTCCGCCTTCGACACGGCAATCGCCAGGCTCGAGGCTATGGGCGCGCAGGTGCGAACGATCGACCTCGCCCCGTTCCTGGCCACCGCCGCCCTGCTGTACGGCGGGGGCCTCGTGAGCGAGCGCGCCTGGTCGTATGGGGAGTTCCTGGCACAGCATCCGGAATCCGCCGACCCGTCCGTCGCGACGATTGCCACCGCCGCCATGACGGTGGAGGGCATCGCCGTCATCGACGCGCAGCAGGCGGTGGCCCGCGCAAAGCTGCACGCCGAGAACGTCCTCGCCGGAACGGACGCCCTGCTCATCCCGACGGCGCCGATCCATCCGACCGTGGCCGAGGTCGCAGCCGACCCGATCCGGGTCAACAGCACCGTGGGAACCTTCACGAACTTCGTCAATCTCATGGACATGGCCGCTGTCGCCGTGCCGCTGGGCCTGGTGCCGGGTGTCGGCGCGTTCGGCATCTCGTTCGTCGTCCCCGCCTTCCACGACCAGGTCGCCCTCGACCTCGCCGCCCGGTTCCTCGATGAGGCTCCCGTGACGACCGCCACCGGAGACACGGCTACGACCGGCTACGACATCGACGGCGTCGAGGTCGCCGTCTTCGGTGCGCATATGGCCGGCGAGCCGCTCAACCCGCAGCTGCAAGCGCTCGGTGCGCGCTTCGTCCGCAGCATCCGCACCGCAGCACACTTCCGGATGCTGCTGGTCGAGGGTGAGGTCGAGCGACCGGCCGTCGTCCGTTCGACGGACGGGGCGGAGCTCCCCGGGGAGCTGTGGCGGATGTCCCCGCTTGCCCTCTCATCCCTGCTGCAGAGCATCGCCGCCCCCCTCGCCCTCGGCGAGATCGAACTGGCCGACGGCAGCAGCACGATCGGTTTCACCGCATCCGTCGACCTGACCCAGCCCGACATCACCGAGTGCGGGGGATGGCGAGCCTTCCGCGCATCGTCCACCATCCCTGCCGCCGTCTGACCACCAGCACTGGAGAGATCACATGAAAATCCGCACATCCGCCCTCGCCCTCACCTCGGTCGCCGCGGCCGCGATCCTGCTCGCCGGATGCTCGGCGTCCTCGCCAGCCGACGCCTCCGGCGAATCCTCCGGGCAGACCATCACGATCGGCACTCTCCGCGCCCAGCCGCACCTGTTCAGCCCCTACTTCTACGAGCAGCTGGGCGACGACCTGGACTTCGAGATCGTGCTGTTCGACTCGTCCAGCGACATCAAGAACGCCATCGTGTCGGGGTCGATCGACTTCGGCGTCACCGGGGCTGCGGCTGTGATCACGGGCGTCGCCGAAGAACAGGACGTCCGCATCGTCGCCGCCGCAGCCGACGGCGGCACCCGCATCGTCGCCAACGAGTCGATCACGTCACCCGACGACCTCGTGGGCGCCAAGGTCGGATATCCGATGGGCGCGACGCAGGAGATCCTCCTCAAGCGCACCCTCGAGGCGGAGGGCATCGACCCGGCGACGGATGTCGAACTCGTGAACCTGCCGTTCAGCGATATGGCGACCGCCTATGCGTCGGGCCAGATCGACGCGTTCATCTCCGCCGAGATCGGACCCTCGATCGCCATCGAGGGCGGCGCTCACGAACTCCTGTCGGCGTACGACACGGCGATCGGGCGGACGAACATCGTGCTCGCCACGAGCGCCTCTCTCATCGAGTCCAACCCGGAGCTCGTGCAGAGCGTCGTCGACACCCACGTCGCTGCTGTCGAGCACATGGCTGAGGACACCGACGCCTGGGCGTCCGGTCTCGTCGAGGAGTTCGCCCTCGATCGCGCGATCGTAGACACCGCCATCGAGAACATCTGGCCGACATGGGAGCTGGATGCCGACTACTTGGACACCCTGCGCGCGATGAGCGAGGAGATGCTCGAGTTCGATCAGATCTCGACCGCCGTCGACCAGTCCCTGCTCACCGACACGTCGTTCGTCGACGCCGCCGAGTGAGACCAGAGGAGAGGGCATCATGACCACGACGATCGCCACGACCCGCGAAACACCCCCACCGGATGTCACCGCGCAAGCGACCCAGGGCGCGATCGCGGCTCCGCAGCGGCGCCGGAAGCCGAGAAGATTTTCGTGGGGGTGGGGTGTCGCCCTCCCCGTCCCCATCCTCATCCTCATCGGCTGGCATCTGGGCGTGCAGTACGGATGGACGCTGCCTTTCGACATCAAGATGGCGTTCCTGCCCACACCCGCCGAAGTGGCCGTACGCGGCGCCGACTTCGCCGTGGGCGGCATCCTCGATGACTCGTTCAGCGGCACACTGTGGACGCATCTGGGCGCCTCGACCGTACGCGTGCTGCAGGGGTTCGGTCTCGCCGTGCTCGTCGCCGTTCCGCTGGGCGTGCTGATGGGGCGCTCCCGGCTGCTGTTCCGGATGCTCGAACCGACCGTCAACCTCATCCGGCCGATCCCGGTCACGGCCTGGGCGCCGCTGACGCTGCTGATCATCGGGTTCGGCGACCGTTCCACCGTCTTCCTCGTTTTCATCGCCGCGGTCTTCCCCATCCTGCTGAACACGATCAGCGGAGTGCACCAGGTTCCCGGACGTCTTCTGGAAGCAGCGGCGATGCTGGGGACGCCGAAGTATCAGTCGCTTTACAAGGTCGTCCTCCCTGCTGCCGCACCGCAGATCATCAGCGGCATGAGGATCGCCATGGGGCTGTCGTGGGTCATCCTCGTCGTCGGCGAGACGGTGGGCATCAGCACCGGGCTGGGCGCACTGATCACGCAGGCCCGCGAGCAGTCGCGCACCGATCTCATCATCGTCGGCATGATCGTCATCGGCCTGGCCGGATTCATCGCCGACCGGCTGCTGTCGCTCGTGTTCACCATCGCCTTCGGGCGTCGACCGATCCAGAAGTGAGGAAACGCTCATGAGTACCCCCGTCAAGCAGGCCGCCGACATCGTGATGAGCGGCGTGGGAAAGACCTACCCCGGAGCGCCGATCGCCGCGGTCGAGGGCGTCGACATCACCATCGCCGCCGGTGAGGTGGTCTGCATCGTCGGGGCATCCGGATGCGGAAAATCCACGCTGCTGCGAATGGTCGCCGGTTTCGAGCCGATCACCGCGGGATCGCTCACCGTCGCCGACAAGGCCGTGACCGCTCCGGGGCCGGACCGCGCAGTGGTATTCCAGGACTACGGGCTGTTCCCGTGGCTGACCGTGCGCGAGAACATCGAGTACGGGCCACGCCAGGCGCGGATGCCGAGGCCCGTGGTGAAGGAGCGCGCGAGCGCCGCGCTGGACTCCGTGGGGCTGAGCCGGGTCGCCCAATCCTTTCCCCACCAGCTCTCGGGCGGGATGCAGCAGCGCGTGGCGATCGCACGTCTGCTCGCGAACACTCCCTCGGTCATGCTGATGGATGAGCCATTCGGTGCCCTGGACGCCCTCACTCGTACCGAGATGCAGCACGAGCTCCAGCGCATCCAGCGCGAAGCCGGCATCACCGTGCTGTTCGTGACGCACAGCATCGAAGAGGCCGTCTACCTCGGCAACCGGGTGATGGTGATGGCCGGTGGCACCGCGCACGGCATCTCCGGGCATGTGCGGGAGATCGTCACGGTGGATCTGCCCGCCGAACGCGATGTCAACTCGCCCGAGTTCAACGCCATCGAGCGCCGCATCGACGCGCTCGTGCACGCAGGCAACTCGCATCGCGTCGGCGCCGCCGCATGAGCCCGATGATGCGCCCGCAGCGGTCGGCGCTCACGCGGCGCCGAGTCGTCCGCTCGCACCAGCTGCCCGAGGCAGGTGAGTTCGACAGCCGTCGGCAGCTCGGCGAGCTCCGCTCGGTCGTCGACTCCGAGGCAGGACGCACCTACCTCGCCGAGGCCTACACCGGCTGGCCGCTCGGCTGAGCCGCGGCTCCTGCGGTGGCGCGCATTCCGAGCACGACGCCGTCCAGCCACGCGCCGACCGAGGCGCGCGCCTGCGGGGTATCCGGGTAGCGGCAGCGCAGGTGCATGCCGGAACCGTTGACGATGAACCAGATCATCACTCCGTCGGTGCGGGTCACCGCGGAGACGTACTGGATGGACAGATCGTCCTGCACGGCCGGCAGCCGGCGAGTGTCCAGCCACGAGATCGCGAACATCCCCGGGGCCTCCGGCATCCCGCCGTACGGGGCGAGGATCGGCGCGAGCGGGTGCGAACCGAGCGTCAGCGCGTCGCGGACGGCCGAAGCGCACGAGACCGGGTCGTCATCGATGCACTCGATCACGGAATTGGTGATGAACCACCCCGTACTGTCGTGCCAGCGCGACTCGTTCCTGCTGTGCACGGGGAACACGGCACGCAGCGGAGCGTCGGCCATCGATCGCGTGAGCGCGGTGAGCACGGACAGTGCCAGAGCGGTCGGGCGCACGCCGTGCTCGGCGGCCCGCTCCTCGAAGTCGGCGAACTCGGCGGCATCCATGACGTCGCGCACCACGACCACTTCGTCCTTCAGCTCGTCGAGGTCGCCCAGATCGAGCGGGAAGCGCGGCATCGCCCCCGCGCCGTCGTCGAGGACGCGGTGCCACCGCGCCGTGATCTCGGCGGGCGCCGACGGCGCCTGCTCGAGCAGCGCGGAATGCTCGGCGAACGACGCAGCAGGCTCCGCGTCGAGCATCCCCTCGCTCGCCGAGAGCAGGTCGCGCGTGAGGATCAGCAGCGACCACATGTCCACGTGCGCATGATCCGATCCGATCACCGCGACCGGTCGCGGATCGTCCTCGCCGTCATCCGGCACGAGAAGGGCGAGCAGGTGCGACGGGCGCGAGAGCGGCGTGCAGTCGGCATCCAGGATCCGGCGCAGCGCATCGCGTGATCGGGTTCCCTCCGGGACGGGATGCCGTCGCCACACCGATCCGGTCACCGGTCTGCGCTCGAGCACCAGCCGGCCGGATCCGGTGCGATCGAACACCGTGTTCAGCGCGCCGTGGCGGCGCACGACCTGCATCCACGCCGCGGCGAGCGCATCGCGATCAGCGCCCCGGACGCGGAAAGCGATCGCCATCCACGACCCCGGCCGCTCCCCCGCCTCGACGTGCCGTCGCTGATCGAACGACACCGGCAGATCCTCGCCCCGCCCCTCATCCATGCGCAGGCGCAGACTGTGCAGCTCTCCCTGGGGGAGCTCCATCTGGGCGACGTTGGTGAGACGCATCGCCGTAGTCTAGGGACACTCGATTCCAGTCATGTGAACAGGAGCCGCGATGCCATCTCTGATTCTCGACGGCGCCACCATCGACTTCGACATGACGGACGGCACCGGCCCCCTCGTCGTCCAGCTGCACGGGCTGACATCGAGCAGGGAGCGCGACGCGCAGTTGGGCCTCGATCTGGCGAGGGCGCTGCCCGCGCACCGCGTCGTGCGCTACGACGCACGCGGTCATGGCCGCTCCACGGGTTCGACCGAGCCCGCCGACTACGGCTGGGACCGGCTCGCCGACGACCTGCTGCGACTGCTCGACGAGGTCGCGCCCGGAGAGCGGGTTCACGCCGTCGGCCCGTCGATGGGCACCGGAACTCTGCTGCATGCGGCAGCGCGCGAGCCGCATCGTTTCCAGAGCCTCTGCTTCGCCGTGCCGCCGACCGCGTGGAAGACCAGAGCGGCGCAGGCCGACGTCTACCGGGCGGGCGCCCTGCTCGTCGAGCGCGACGGCGTCGACGCCCTGACGCAGGCGGGCAGCACCGCACCTGTGCCGCCGGCCATCGCAGGGTCTCCCGCGACCTCTCCCCAGGTCGTACCGGAGCTGCTGCCGACCGTGCTGCGCGGGGCTGCGACCACGGATCTTCCCGCGAGAGCCGTGATCGCCGGCATCACCGTGCCGACGCTCATCCTCGCGTGGACGGGCGACCGCGCGCACCCGCTGAAGACGGCCCGCCGGCTCCACTCTCTGATCGGCGGCAGCCACCTGGCGGTCGCCCGCACCCCGCACGACGTCCTGGCGTGGCCCGGCCTGTTCGCCGAGCACGTCATGTCGGCGACGGGTCCGGCTCAGCGCTCGGTCGCATACTGAGCCGCGGCGGGTTCCCGAGCCGCGTCCGCGCTCTCGACACGAGTGCGCGCCCGGAAGCGCCACGCCGCGAGCAGCACCACCAGCACCGCGAGCACGATGGCCGTGGATGCCACGACGGGAGCAGCCGGGTCTTCTGCCCAGCGCCCCACCGCGATCCACACGAGGCCCCACGCCGTCGCGACCGCCGGCGCCCAGCGCCCGCCGCGCCACGCCGTGAACAGGGCGACGAGACCTGCGGCGATGAGCGTCAGCGTGCCGGGCACTCCGGGCGCCTCCGACCACGCCGAGATGCCGATGTCGGCCAGCCACGCCGCCAGATTCGCCGCCGCGGCCACCGTCACCCAGCCCAGATACAGCCCGATGACGCCGTCGATCAGCACGAGCTCGGCCACCGTGCGGCGCTGCGGGCTGCGGCACGCGCGCACGAAGGTCGCGAGCAGCACGCACAGCAGCAGGACGATGATCACGAACGACTCGGCGATCCGCCAGGCCAGGACGCAGACGATCCACACGGCGTTCAGCAGGGCGGATGCCGCGACGCCGTACCCGACCGCCCGGTGACGCGGCTTCGCCGCCTGTGCGGGCACGGCCTGCCAGATCGCGTACGCCAGCAGCCCCAGATAGATGACCGACCAGATCGAGAACGCGAAGCCGGCCGGGGCGAGCACCGTGGCGTCCGCCGCGAACGCTCCGCCCGCGGCATCCGCGATGCTCGTCCCTCCGACCAGCCCGGAGCCGATCACGGCCGCGACGAGCGAACCGGCCACCGTCAGGAGGACGACGGCACGACGGACACGATCAGACTTCTCCGTCTGGGTCATGCCCTCAGGGTAGAGGCGACCGCAGCGCGCGCTCAGCCGGCGGGCGGCGTGGCGCAGACGGCGAGGTTGGAGATCGTCTCGTGGTACTGCTCTGCGGTGAACGGCAGGCCGAACTCCGGAGCGGTCTGGCCCTCGGCGGCCGGCGCCTTGGACGCGATCGCCGCGAGCTCCCAGGCGAGGTACGCGGCGGGGCTGCCGCCTATCGATGACGAGTTCAGCACGACCGAGACGGTGAACCCGGTCTCCGGGTCGGAGTACGATGCGCTCACGTATCCCGGCGTCCAGCCGTGCTGGCCGATGAGCGGGCCGACGAGGAATGCACCGCCGGTGGCCTGGTACCACGATGGCGCGTCCGTGGCCGTCGGGAGCGGATTCGCGAACTGGCTCGGCTCCTTGCCCTCGCGCAGAGCCTGGGCGGCTGCAGCCTGGCTGAAGCGGCCCAGGTCGTCGATGGTGGAGACCACACCGGAATCGGTGAATCCTGTGCTCGACGAGAGCTTCGTGATGTCGACCGGCGCGGTGCAGTCGTAACCGCCCTCGATCGCAGGGAGGTAGCTGCCGGTGAGCGGGTCGTCCCCGGGGGCGGCCGCGGCACTCGACGGCAGCGACGTGTTCTCGAGCTGCAACGGTTCGGTGACGTACTTCGCGATGAGCTCGGATGCCGTCATCCCGGATGCGCGTTCCAGGGCGAGACCGAGCAGGAGATACGCCGCATCCGAGTCGCCGTACGAGACGCCCGACTCCGCGAGGTTCTTTCCCAGGCCGTACGAGGCGAGTTCGAGCGGCGCCCACACCCGCTCGGGGGTGTTCTGCCACATGCCGCTGACGGCGGCCTCGGACGACCCGATCCCGCTCGTGCCGTTGCACAGCTCGAGCAGCGTGACATCGGCGAGTCCTGCGACGCCCGAGACGTACTCCGGAACGGAGCCGTCGAGCTCGACGACGCCCTCGTCGGCGAGCGCGTACAGCACCTCGCAGGTCATCAGGCGGGTGGTGTCGCCGATGCGGAACGACATGTCCTTGGTCACCGGGGTCTGGTCCTCGACCGACTGCGTCCCGAGGCCCGTCACCCAGGTGCCGCTCCACGGCACCCAGACGCCGACGATCGCGCCGGTCGCGCCGGTCTTCTGCATCGCGTTCTCGACGGCAGCCTGCAGCTGGGCCGCCGTGTCGTCGGAGAGCTTCTGATCGACCTGCGCGGGAGGGGTGTACGAGACCGTCTCGTCAGAGGAGCATCCGGTCAGGACCAGCACGAGCGCAGCGGCGCCGGCGACGACGGCGCGCATCCGGCGCGACGAGAGAAGGTGCATGTACGGACTCCCCGATGTTCTATCCCACCGAGTCTAAGGTGCGGTGCTGAGAAGTCCCGCGCACGGCGGAGCCCTCGCGGCAGACGTACAGTGATGACCATGCCTCACATCTTCGACGCCGACGTGACAGACGCCATCCTCGGCCACATGAACGGCGACCACTCCGATGACAACCTCCTCATCGCGCGCGCCTTCGCCTCGGCATCCGACCTGCCGATCACGAATGCCGTGATGACCGATCTCGACGGCGACGGCGGCGTGTGGCAGATCACCCGCGCCGGCATCCCCGAGGAACTGCGTGTGCCGTGGCCGGGCGGATCGATCGACGAGCGCCCGGCAGTGCGCCGCGAAGTCGTCGCGCTCTACGACGCCGCCTGCGAGAAGCTCGGCATCGAGCCGCGACCCCACGCCTGAGAACTCGGCACTTCCGCCACAGGTAAGGCGACCCTTACACTGAACGCATGGCCGATATCCTCTCCTTCTCCGCCGCACTGCGCGAACGCTCCTCCGGTTCCCATTCCCGCAGCGAGCACGCCGGGTTCATGGCCGACCTGCTCAAGGGCGAAGGCTCACGTGAGGACTACATCGCGCTCGTCTCACAGCATTACTTCATCTACGAGGCGCTCGAATCCGCCGGCGAGCGGATGCGCCGCGACCCGGTGGCATCGGTCTTCCTCAGCGACAAGCTCACGCGCCTTCCCGCGCTCGAGGCCGACCTCGAGTTCCTCGTCGGCCCCGACTGGCGCGAGCGCATCGCGCCGCTGCCGACGACCGAACGGTACGTCGCACGCATCGACGGGGTCGGCGCCACCTGGGCCGGCGGCTTCGTCGCGCACCACTACACCCGCTACCTCGGCGACCTCTCGGGCGGGATCTTCATCGGCCGCGTCATGCAGCGCCGCTTCGGGTTCGAGACCAACGGCGTGGGCTTCTACCTGTTCGACGACATCGCCGACCCGAACGCGTTCAAGGACGTCTACCGCGAGCAGCTGGATGCCGCACCGTGGGACGACGCCGAGCGCGAGCGCGTCATCGACGAGGTGCTGCTGGCGTACCGGTTCAACACCGAGCTTTTCGAAGACCTCGACCGGGCACGCCTCGCGGCGTGACCCTCGCCGTTCAGGAGCCCGCGACCTCGGGAGTGGATCCCTGCCGCGCCTCCCACGCCTCGCGCATGAATCGGCGCACGTCCTGATCGACGCGGATGTCGCTGGGCCGCAGGGGCCGTGACAGGTACAGGCCGTCGAGCGATGTCAGGCGCGAGAGCGCCACGTACGTCTGCCCCGGCGCGAACGCACCGCTGCCGAGATCGATGACCGCCCTGTCGTAGGTCTTGCCCTGCGACTTGTGGATCGTCACCGCCCACGCCAGGCGCAGCGGGAACTGCATGAACTCCGCGATCACGTCGCGGCTGAGGGTCTTCGAGTTCGCGTCGTACGAGTAGCGGAACCGCTCCCAGACCGCCGGCTCGACATCCACGTCCTCGCCGTCGATCTCGACGCGCACAGATCCGCCGAGGATGCGCTTGACCGTCCCGATCGTGCCGTTCACCCAGCGCGGTGGCTCTCCGGTCATCGACACGTCGTTGCGCAGAAACATCACCTGCGCGCCGACCTTGAGCTTCAGCTCGGCATCCGCGGGGTAGTTGCCGTCCCCCCTGCCGAAGTCGCCATTGATCTCGGCACGGGCGGTCTGCTCTTTGCCGGGGAGGGCCGCCAGGTGGCGGCGGTTGATGTTGTTCACGATGTCGTTGCGGGTGGCGAGCGTGATCATGGGGATCTCGCCGGGCTCGGGGTCAGGGGGTGTCCTGGTGCCCTGCTTGTTGAGCACCTCGGCGATGTCGGCGGTGACCCGGCCGTATCGGACGGCGTTGAGCATCGCCTTGAAACCGTCGTCGGACTGCCGATGGATCTGCACGAGCTCGCGCACGTGCAGCGGCGCCCCGTGTCTGCCGAGATCGATGAGGCCGTCGGCTTCGCCCATCGTGGCACCTGCCCAGACCTTCGCATCGAAGAACCAGAACGAGCGGTAGTGGTCCTGCACGTAGCGCAGCTCGTCGCCGCGGGGCGGCACGGGGGCGAGCTGATACGGGTCGCCGAACATGACGACCTGCACGCCGCCGAACGGCTCGGCTCGGCGCCCGCGCGCCTGCCGCAGAGCGCGGTCCATGCCGTCCATGAGGTCGGCGTTGACCATCGACGCCTCGTCGATCACGAGTGTGTCGATCGCGTTCAGGATGCGACGCGTGGCGTCGTTCTGCTCGATCTCGCTCTCGGCGATGAGCCCGATCGGCAGCCGGAAGAGCGAATGGATCGTCTGTCCCTCGACGTTGAGCGCCGCCACGCCCGTCGGCGCGCAGATGGCGATCTGCTTCTGCGTGTTCCACGCGAAGTACTGCAGCAGGGTCGATTTGCCCGTCCCGGCACGGCCGGTGATGAACACGTGCTCCCTGGTGTCCTCGATGAGCCGGAAGAGCTCCTGCTGCTCGTCGGAGAGGGCGGGGAGGGACACGCCTCTCATGGTACGTCGCCGATCGCTCGGCGCTCGGCAGTGTCCCAGCCCGCGCTCCTAGACTTGGCCCATGGATCAGCCCTCGACGACGCCCCGCGCGCGCCGCCGCCTCTGGTTCGATCTGACCGCCCTCGCGGTCATCGGCGTGCTGCTGCTCGCCGCCCTCGGCGCCGGCATCGCCGTGCTGTACAAGGAGTTCTACGGCCCGTCCGCCTTCGTCACGCGCTACATCGATCTGCTCGCTACCGGCCACGCCGCCGACGCCCTGCGCATGCCCGGCGTCTCGATCGACCGCGAGACCCTCGCCGACGCGGGCATCGACGAGACGGCATCCGAGGCGTTGCTCCGCCAGGCCGCACTGGCACCGCTGACAGACGTCGCCGTCGTGTCGGAGAAGACCTCGGAACGCGGTGTCACCTCCGTGACGGTCGAATACGTCGCCGGCACCCACCCCGGCACCTCCACCTTCCAGGTCGAACAGGACGGCTGGGCAGGCATCACACCCAACTGGCGGTTCGCGCAGTCGCCGCTCGCCGCCGTCGCGCTCACCGTGCTGGGCGCCGACCGTTTCGCTGTGAACGGATTCGAGGTCGATCGGAACCAGGTCTCCGCCGCCGGTGCCGATGCCGCGGGCGAAGATCCGCTGCCGCTTCTCGTCTTCACCCCCGGGCTGTACTCGGTGACCGTCGACACGGCGATCTCGAGGGCTGCCGGTGTGAGCTTCCTCGCCGATTCGCCGCTCACCCAGACACCGGTGGAGCTGCAGACCGAGCCGACCGACAAGTTCGTCGCGGTCGTGCAGGAGCAGGTCGAGGAGTTCCTCGGCGAGTGCACGACGCAGCGGGTGCTGCAGCCGACGGCCTGCCCGTTCGGACTCGAGGTGCAGAACCGCATCGTCGCCCCGCCGGTGTGGTCGATCGCGGCGCAGCCGTCCGTGACGGTGGAGCCCTCGGGCGCGCACTGGATGATTCCGCCCACGGATGCCGTGGCGCACATCGAGGTCGACATCCAGTCGCTGTACGACGGCTCGGTCGAGCACGTCTCGGAGGACGTGCCGTTCCGGATCGACGGGTCGATCACGATCCTGCCTGACGGATCGGCGTCCATCCGCGTCGGCTACCCCGACGGCGCCTGATCAGCGGGCGGCTTCGCGCGCGTCCTTCTCGGCGAGCGCCGCGAGCTTCGCGTTGTACTCCTCGAGCTCGGCTTCCCCGGTGCGGTCGGCGTGCCGGTCACGCCGGCGCTGCACCTTGGTATCGTCGCGGCTCCACTGGATCGCCACCGTGATCGCGAGGATGAGCGTCGGGATCTCGCCCACCGACCAGGCGATGCCGCCGCCGACGTACTGGTCGAACATCGGCGTCGGGCCCCACGTGCGCCCCATCGACCCGAACCATTCGGCGACCATGAGCCCCTCCTGCATCATGATCGCCATGCCGAAGAACGCGTGCATGGCCATGACGGCGATGAGCGTGATGAGCCTGCCCGGGTACGGCAGACGGTAGGGCACCGGGTCGATGCCGACGAGGCTCATCACGAACAGGTAGCCCGAGATGAGGAAGTGGATGATCATCCACTCGTGGCCGAGGTGCTCGTACATCGACCAGCGGACGAGATCGGTGAAGTAGAACGCCCACAGCGAGCCGATGAAGATGCCGGCCGCGACGAACGGGTGTGTCACGACACGTGAGAACGGCGAGTGAACGGCCCACAGGATCCATTCCCGGCCGCCACGGGTGCCGTCGTCTCGCTTGTGGATGCTGCGCAGGGCGAGCGTGATCGGCGCCCCGGAGACCAGCAGCAGCGGTATCGCCATCGACAGGATCATGTGGCCCAGCATGTGCACGCTGAACAGGTACTCCTGGTACAGGTTGATCGGGCCGCAGGTGACCCAGACGAGCAGGAGGAGGCCCAGCATCCAAGACACGGTGCGGTGGATGGGCCAGCGGTCTCCCCGGCGGTGCAGCCGCCAGACACCTGCGAGGTAGAAGAACGCGCCGAGGATCGCCGCGAGCAGCCAGAGGATGTCGATGTCCCAGCCGGTGAACCATTTGTCGAGCGTGAACTCGGGCGGCAGCGGCGAGCGGGTGAGGATCTCGGCCGGGGTCTGCCGGACGGCGGCCGTGTCGCCGACCGGTGGAGGCGTGCGGGCGAGGGCGGCGGCGGCACCGGATGCGAGGCCCATGAGGGCGACTTCGCCGAGCACGAGCATCCAGAACCTGTTCGACGCGCGCTCGGTCTCGAGCTTCGGGATCAGCCGCGTGCGGTACCAGGCGCCGAGCAGCCCCATGGCGCTCAGCAGCACCGCCTTGGCGACGATGATGAGTCCGTACGGCGACCACAGCGCATCCCAGCTGCCGAGCCCCACGGTAGAGCGCACGACACCCGAGACGGCGACCACGAAGAACGCGGCGATCGCGAGGCTCGAGTAACGGCTGACGAGGTGCTTCTCGTCGACGCCCCCGGACAGGCGCAGGATGACGAGGAGCATGAGGCCGCCCAGCCACACGGCCGCGCCGATCGTGTGCAGCAGGATGGAGTTGACCGCCACGACGTGACCGGACAGCTCGCCGGAGTGGCCCTGCGTCGCCATCGGCAGGAGGGCTGCGAGCGCGATGATCGCGGTGAACAGCGTCGGCGTCCAGCTGCGCCACGCGAACGCCAGGATCGTGACGGCGGCGCCCATGATGGTCGTGATGAGCCACGCCTGGCCGAGGGGCAGGGCGAGGAGGAAGCGGCCCAGCTGCTCGCCGAACTGCTGCTCGAGGCTGATCTGCGGGTTGAACGCGGCGAGGAAGGTGAGGAATCCGGTCGCGGCCGATGACACGGTGAACACGGCCGCGCCGATGGATGCCGCATCCATCGCGGTGTCGAACGACTTCTCGCCCGCGCGCAGGGCGAACAGGGCGAGTACCATGGGGCCGATCATGAGGGCCGCGCCGATGTTGTTCACGGTGCGGGCGATCGGCAGGCCCCAGCGGATGGCGTCGCCGGGATCGCCGACGAGCAGAGGCGCCGCACCGCCGCCGAGGACGAGGGCGACCACGAGGGCGATCGCAGCTGTCACGGCGAGGATCAGGATGCCGGCGGCGCGGTAGGACGACGCGGGCGCGCCGCTGGCCGCAGTGGGCGTGCGCTTGCCGGAGGAACTCACCCCTCAAGCCTAAGCTCGCGCCTGTGCCCGATCGACCGGCGCGCGAATCAGAACAGGGTGTAACCGCCGTCGACCACGAGCACGGTGCCTGACATGAAGCTCGCGGCATCCGAGGCGAGGAACACGACAGAAGGGCTCACCTCGCTCGGGGTGGCGTAGCGCTGCTGAGCCGAGTCCTCGATCCAGAACCGGCGGTACTTCGGCTCGTCCACCGGCGACATGTCGGTCTTGATGTAGCCGGGGGCGACGGCGTTCACGCGCACGCCGGACGGCGCCCACTCGGCGGCGAGCGACTTGGTGAGGTGATGCACGGCCGCCTTGGAGGCGTTGTACGCGGGCTGGAACTGCGGACGGTTCACGATCTGCGCCGAGATGGAGCCGACGTTCACGATCGACCCGGAGCCACGGGCCACCATGTGCGCGCCGACGGTCTGCGACATGCGCCACAGCGCGGTGACGTTCGTGTCGATCACGTGCGACCACTCGTCGTCGGTCACCTCGAGCGCCGGGCGGTGGATACATGCGCCGGCGTTGTTGATGAGGATGTCGAGGTTCCCGCCCGCGGCCTCGATCGCCTCGGCGGCGATGCGGTCGACACTCTCGCGCTCGGTCAGGTCGCCCAGCACCACCCAGGCGCGACGGCCGACGGCCTCGATCTCTGCGGCAGTCTCACAGGCCGCCGCCTCGTCCCGGCCGTGCACGACCACGTCGGCCCCGGCCTCGGCAAGCGCGCGGGCGAACTCTCGTCCGAGGCCGCGGGTGGCACCCGTGACGAGGGCGGTCCGGTCGGTGAGGGCGAATGTGTCCATGACGCTCATGCGTCGTCTCCTTCGGTCAGGGTGATGATCGCGTCGGCCCGGTGGCGGGTCGCGCGGATGAGGATGGCATTGGGGCCGTCGACGTCGGTGGCCCAGCGCACGGCGTCGTCGTGCGGGCGGCCGAACGTCTCGTGGCGGGCGACGAGCCGGCGCATACGGAGCTCGTCCGGCACGTCGATGTACCAGACCTCGTCGAGCAGCGGACGGATGCGCTCCCACCCGTCGGCGTCGTGCAGCAGATAGTTGCCCTCCACCGCGACCAGGCGGTCGCGGGCGGAGAGGGGCAGCGCGCCGGCGACGGCGGCGTCGAGGTCGCGGTCGAACCGCGGTGCGACCACGTCCTCCCCCGCCCGGAGGCGGGCGAGCTGGGAGGCGAACCCGTCGACGTCGAACGTCGCGGGAGCGCCCTTGCGGTCACGCAGACCCAGGCGGTCGAGGTGCTCGTTCGCGAAGTGGAAGCCGTCCATCGGCAGGATCGGCTGGCCGAGGGCTTCGGCGAGCGTGGACTTGCCGGCACCGGGAGGTCCGACGATGCCCAGCAGGAAGGGCCGTCCGTCGCGGGAGAGCGTGCGCACCCTGGCTGGGGCGCCTGCGGCGGTGAGTGCGAGCATCGGGTCTTCGTCCGGTTCGGTGCGGGTGTCGGGCAGCGGTCGGGGGAACGGGCGGACGTCCGTTCCCCCGACCCGGCGTCACTTGTCGAGCAGTCCGGCTTCCTTGTACAGGTCGATGTACTCCTGCACGTTGTCCTTCGTGATCAGCGGGTTGCCGATGTCGACGTTGACCTCGTCCTCGGCACCGGTGAGCAGGTCATGCACGGCCTTGAGGTTGAGCTGCGCGAGCTCGCGGGCGTTCTGCAGCGACGTCGCCGTCATCGTGCCCGCCTCGATCAGCAGCGTGGCCTCGGGGGTGCCGTCCACGCCGAACGCGAGGATGCCGTCGAAGCCGCCCTTGCCCTTCACGGCCTCGAGGGCGCCCGACGCCATGTTGTCGTTCATCGAGATGATCGCGTCGATCTTCGAGTTGGCGAGCGACCAGTCCTCCATGAGGGTCATGGCCTCGTCCTTGTTCCAGTTCGCGATGTCCTCGGCGACGATGGTCACGTCAGGACGCTTCTCGAAGAACTCGGCCTGCCACGCGTCACGGCGAGCCGTGCTGTGGAAGTTGCCGGCGGGGCCGTTCAGCACCACGACGTTCGCGCCGTCGGGGATCTGCTCCACGGCGAGCTCGGCGACCACGGCACCCTGCTTGTACGGGTCGGCGTCGACCGAGCTGCCGCCGGTCAGACCCTCCACGCGCGGGTTGGTCGTGATGGTCACGATCCCGGCGTCGATGGCCTGCTGGATGTAGGGCAGCTGCGCGTCGGCGTTGTTCGCTTGGATGATGATCGCGTCGAACTTGTTCGCGATCGCGTTCTCGATCATCTTGTTCTCGATCTCGTCGTCGGCCTGGCCGTCGAACACCTCGAGAGTGATGTCGTCGTAGTTGCCGGCCTCCGCCTTCATCTCGTTCGCGAGCCACGCGGCGAACGAGTCGGCCTGGGCGCGGGCGATGTACGCGACGCGGTACTCGTCCTTGTCCTCCGACGCGCCTCCGCCGCCGTTCCCGGTCGGGTTTCCGGTGGTGACGGCGCAGCCGGCGAGGCTGATCGCTGCGGCGGCGGCAGCACCGAACGCGATGATCCTGCGGGTAAGACTCTTCATTGTCTTCTCCTGTTTTCTGTGGGTGGGTGAAGCGATGGTGCGGAAAGGAGGGTCAGGACTTCGCCCTGCCGCCTCCCGGATCGGATGCGGGTGAGGATGCTCCGACGGGGAAGGGATCGCCCTTCGCGTCGGACTTGAGGATGGTGGTCTTCGCCTTGCCGCGCTTGCTGAACACGTCGTAGGCGACGGCGACGACGATGATGGCGCCCATCACGATCTGCTGGATGTACGAGCCGATCCCGATGAGGTTCATGATGTTGCCGAGGATGCCGACGATCAGCGCACCGGCGAGGGTGCCCATCACGGTGCCGACACCGCCCGAGAAGCTGGTGCCACCGATGATCGGGGCCGTGATCGCCTGCAGCTCGTAGCCGACGCCCGCGTTGGGGAGTCCGGCGTTCACGCGCGACATGAAGATCACACCGGCGATGCCGACGAGGGCGCCGTTCACGAGGAACGCCTGGTACTTCACGCGCTCGACCGAGATGCCGGCGGCACGGGCCGCCTCCTCGTTGCCGCCGACGGCGTACACCGAGCGGCCGTAGCGGGTCTGGTTCATCAGGTACCAGATCACGATGGTCACGCCGATGAGCACCAGCACGGGGATCGGCAGCCAGCCGAGGTTGCCCTGGCCGACGAGCACGAAGTCGCCGAGCTGCAGGATGTTCTGCCCCTGGGTCAGCTCCAGCACGGCACCGCGGGCCATCAGCATCATGCCGAGCGTCACGATGAACGCTGGTGTCTTCAGCGTCGCCACGAGGAACGCGTTGACGAGGTTGCAGAGCATACCGATAAGGATTCCGGCGAGGATCGCGAGCAGCAGGTTGCCCGTCGACTTGTAGACCATGACCGACACCACGCCCGCGAACGCCATCACGGCACCGGCCGACAGGTCGATCATGCCGCCGATGATGAGGGTCATCGCGCCGAAAGCGAGGATCGTGATCACGGCCACCTGGCGGAGCACGTTGAAGATGTTGTCCGAGCTCAGGAAGTTCGGACTGAGGAAGCTCGCCGCGACGATCACCACCAACAGGATGATGTAGATCGAGAAGCGGTTCACCTCGAGTCTCTTCAGTGTCTGGAGCATTGTCATGCCACCTCGATTTCATTCATGGCGTAAGTGAGGATGGTTTCCTGCGAGAACTGATCGGGCGTCAGTTCCGCGGTGAGGCGTCCGGCCGACATCACGTAGATGCGGTCGCACATGCCGATGAGCTCGGGGAGCTCGGAGGAGATCATGAGGATGCCGCGGCCCTGGCGGGCAAGCTCCGTCATGATCTTGTAGATCTCGAACTTCGCTCCCACGTCGATGCCGCGTGTGGGTTCGTCGAGCAGCAGCACCTTCGGGTCGGAGATCAGCCAGCGGGCGAGCAGCACCTTCTGCTGGTTGCCGCCGCTGAGGTTCGCGATGCGCGTCTGCAGGCTGGGTGCCTTGACGTTCATCTTCTGGAAGTACTCGGCGACGAGCTGCTCCTCCTCGCGGCGCCGCGCGAAGCCGCCGCGGATCACCTTGCGGAGGCTCGCGAGCGTGGCGTTCTTCATAATGCTCAGCTGCGGCACAATCCCCACCAGACGGCGGTCCTCGGAGAGCATCGCGACGCCCGCCTTGATCGCCTGGGTGGGGTTCTTGATCTTCACGGTCTGCGTGTCAATCTCGATCTCCCCCGCGTCGAGCCTGTCGAGTCCGAACACCGCGCGGATGACCTCGCTGCGTCCGGCACCGATGAGTCCGGCCAGTCCCACGATCTCGCCGGCACGGATGTGCAGGTCGATGTCCTCGAACATGTGCGCGGCCGACAGCCCGGTGGCGCGGAACACCGTGTCGCCGATCTCCACCTGCTCCTTGGGGTACGACTGGTGGTCGAGGTCGCGGCCGACCATCTGCGCGATCACCTGGCTGGAGGTGATGTCCGCTGCGGGCTGCGAGCTGACGACCGTGCCGTCGCGCAGCACGCTGATGTCGTCGGCCAGTTCGAAGACCTCGTCCATCTTGTGCGAGATGTAGATGATCGACTTGCCCTGGGCGCGCAGGTCGCGGATCTTCGCGAAGAGCGACTCGACCTCCTTGTGCGCGATGGCCGAGGTCGGCTCGTCCATGATCAGCACGTCGGCGCTGTGGTAGACGGCGCGCAGGATCTCCAGGGTCTGGATCTCCGACACGGTGAGCGTGCCGAGGCGGCGGTTGATCGAGAAGGTGAGTCCCTCCTCGGCCAGGATGCGCCGGGCCTCGCTGCGGATGAACTTCCAGTCGACCTTGCCGAACTTCATCGGCAGCCGACCGAGGAAGAAGCTCTCCGCGATGGTCATGCCCGGCACGTAGTTGAGCTCCTGCGAGATCATCGCGATGCCACGGGCGCGGGCGTCGATCGGGTTCTTGATCCGCACCCCCTCGCCGCGCACCCGGATCACACCGGCGTCTGGCTGGTAGATGCCGTTGATGATCTTCATCAGCGTCGACTTGCCCGCACCGTTCTCGCCGCACAGGGCGTGTACGGTTCCTGGACGCACGTCGAACGACACGTCGTCGAGCGCCTTCACACCGGGGAACGACTTCGAGACGCCCTCGACGGACAGCAGGGTGTCGCTCATGATGCGGCCCTGACCGATGGCTCCTCTACCCGTCGGGTGCGCGGCAGCACGATGCGCTTGAGCGAGTCGACGGCGCCCTCGCCCGACAGCGCCTCCTCGACCTGCTCGATGCCGTACACGTGGGTGACGAGCGAGTCGAGCTCCACCTGACCGGACTCCAGCAGCGCGCGGGCGATGGGCCACGTGCCGGTGTAGCGGAAGGTGCCGGTCACGTTGAGCTCGCGCATGGCGACCTCCGGCACCGAGAGCGGGAACTCGTCGGCGCTGCCCACGAGCACGACGGTGCCGCCGGCGCGGGTGGAGCGGATGCCGTTGACGATGGCGGGCGTGGCGCCCGACGCGTCGATGAACACGTTCGCCGCCAGTTCGGTGGTCGACTCGGCGGCCGGGTCCACGACGCGCACGCCGTAGGAGGCGGCCAGTTCGCGGCGGGCCGGGTTGATGTCGGCGATCACCACGTCGACCGCGCCGAACGCCCGTGCGACCTGCGCGGCGATGATGCCGATGGGGCCGCCGCCGGCGATCAGCACGGTGTCGCCGACCTTGACGCCGCCCTTCTGCGATGCGGCGATGCCGACCGACAGCGGCTCCATGAGGGCAGCCGCGTGGTCGCTGATCGCGTCGGGGATGTCGTACGCGAAGTCGTCCTGGATGATCACGTAGTCGCAGAACGCGCCGTCGATCGGCGGGGTCGCGTAGAACTCCATCTTCGGGCAGAGGTTGTAATCGCCAGCCCGGCAGAAGTCGCAGCGGCGGCAGGGACGCTGCGGCTCGATGGCGACGCGGCGGCCGATGCGGGCCGGGTCGACGTCGGCGCCGACGGCGACGATGCGACCGCTGACCTCGTGGCCGAGGATCATCGGGCTCTCGACGATGTACGGGCCGATGCGGCCGTGCTCGTAGTAGTGCACGTCGGAACCGCAGACGCCGACGCTCGCGACCTCCACCAGCACCTCGTCGGCGGCCGGCACCGGCACCGGACGCTCCTCGAGCGTCAGGTCCTTCACCCCTCGTAGCACGCTGGCGGTCATCGTGGACGGGATCTCAGTCATGAGTGTCCTCTCTCTCCTATGAGACGGGGGTGATGCAGGGGGTTCGGTGCCGTGTTGATATTAGAACGTAAATCTAGGGACGTCAACAGAGCACCTTGCTTTCTTGATTTTCCGGGAAATCTGCGGCGCACGACGGCACCGTCTGGTTGTTGAAACGTCAAATCAACTACGCTGAGGGAATGACGAAGACGCCGGGTACGACGCCGCCGACGCTGACGAGCATCGCCCGCTCCCTCGGCCTGTCCCCTGCGACGATCTCGAACGTCTACAACCACCCGGAGCGCGTCAGCGACGACGTCAGGAACCGCGTGCTCGCGACGGCCGAAGCGGTCGGCTACGCCGGGCCGGACGCGGCCGCGCGGCGCTTCCGCCGCGGCAAGTCCGAGACCATCGGCGTGGTCTTCACCGACGAGATGCCGTTCGCGCTCGCCGACCCGGCGTCCGTCGCTCTGCTGGCCGGTCTCTCCACCACGCTGCAGGAGGCGCGACTGAACCTGCTGCTGCTGCCGGCCGGTCCCCCGCTCGACGACTCGCGGGTCTCCAACGTGATGGGGGCCGTCGTCGACGGTTTCGTCTTCTACTCTGTGCCCGAGGGCGATCCGCACCTCAGCGCTGCGCTCCGTCGACAGCTCCCGACCGTGGTCGTCGACGAGCCCCGCGACGACCACACGGCCGACTGGGTCGGACTCGACGACAGGGCGGCCGCCGCCGAGCTCGGCGCGCACCTCGCCCGCCTCGGACACCGCAAGGTGGGCGTGATCACGTCGCGGCTCGGCCGCAGCCGGTACAACGGTCCCGCAGACGAGGAGCGCTGGACGCAGGCCGTATACTCCGTGCAGCGCAACCGCATCGCCGGCCTGCGCGACGGCCTCGGGGGCGTACCGCTGGTCGTGGAGGAGCGCTTCGAGAACGCCGTCGAGTCCGGGGCCGCCGCCCTGCAGGCGCTGCGGCAGCGCCATCCGGACCTGACCGCCGTGTGCTGCTTCGGCGACGTGCTGGCCATCGGCGCGCTGGAGGCCGCGCGCCGGCAGGGCCTCAGCGTGCCGGGCGACCTGACCATCACGGGCTTCGACGACATCCCCGAGGCGGGGCGCGTCGGGCTGACCACCGTGAGCCAGCCGCTCGTCGACAAGGGCCGCATCGCCGGGGAGATGCTGCTGAGCCGCGCACTCGCCGACGCGCCGCGCCGTCGCTTCCTGCCCACGTCGCTCGAGGTCAGGGCGACCAGCGGGCCGCCCCGCGCCTGAGTTCCCGTCGCACGTCATGACGGCACCGCCGCGGCGACCAGGGCCTCGAACTCGGCGCTGGCCGCGAGGGTGAGCTCGTCCTCGAACAGCGCGCGGGCGACGGCGGGGGCGAGCGTGAGGTCGTGGGCTCCGGCCGCGGCGACCTCGGCCACCTGGTCGGCGGAACGCAGGCTGGCCGCGAGGATGCGCACGTCCGGCGCGGATCGTGCGATCTGTGCGACGAGCGCGATGCCGTCACGGCCGCTCTCGCTCGTGCGCCCCACGTAGGGGGCGATCTCCTGTGCTCCGGCCGCGGCCGCGAGCAGCGCCTGGGTCGGGTGGTACACCGCGGTCACCAGCACGTAGCGTCCCGCATCGGTCAGCTCGCGCGCCACCGTTAGGCCCGGAGCGGTCGACACGAGCTTGATGACCACGTCGTCGCCCAGGTCGGCGATGCGTGCGGCGGTCGCGCGGACCTCCTCGACGGTCTCGCCGGTGGCCTGGGCGTAGAAGCGACGCACACCGCGGTCGCGCAGCCACGCGGCGAGCGCCGGCAGGTCGGCGGCCGAGAGGCCGGACCGGTCGAGGATCGTCGGGTTGGTCGTCACGCCGGAGAAGAGTCCGGTGTCCAGGAGCGGGGCGAGCTGGTCGCGGTCGGCGCTGTCGATGTAGAGCATGGGTCCTCCTAGAAGCGGTCGCCGTCGGCCTGCAGATCGGCGACGCGGATGTAGCGGTCCCACACGTCGCTGCGGTCGGCGGCGGGCTCGGTCACGGAGGTGACCTCGGGGCGCCACTGGGCCGTCACGTCGGCGACGGTCTCGCCGCGCAGCACCGCCGCGGCCTGGATCGCGGCGCCACGGGCGGTGCCCTCCGGCGCGTCCACGGTGTGCACGGCGCGACCGGTCATGTCGGCGATGATCTGGCGGTAGGCGAGGGAGCGCGCGCCGCCGCCGATCGCGATGGTGTGGCCGGACACCGGGATGCCGAGCGCGTCGAGGGCCCGCTCCCCGCGGACCAGGCCGAGCACGACGCCCTCGAATGCGGCGAGCGCGAGCTCCTCGCGAGTGGTGGCGGTGGTGAGGCCGGCGAGCATGCCGCGCGCGCCGGGCAGTCGCGGCGAGCGCTCCCCGTCGAGGTAGGCGGCGAGCACGGGGCGCTCGGCGTCGAGGGGCGCGGCGAGGGCCAGCGCTGTCAGCTCGGTGTGGTCGACGGCGAGCAGCCGCGCGACCGTGTCGGTGACCTTCGTGGCGTTGAGGGTACACACGAGGGGCAGGTAGCCGCCGGTCACGTTGGCGACGCCGTCGACCGCGCCCGTCACGTCGATGACGGGGTCGGGCGTGGTGGCGAACACGACGCCGGACGTGCCGAGGCTGTAGGCGATGTCGCCCTCGCCGAGACCGATGCCCTGGGCCGCGAGGTGCTGGTCGCCGCCTCCGGCGCTGACCAGGGCGGACGGATCGATGCCCAGCTCCGCGACGACATCGGGCAGGATGCGCCCTGCCGCCTCGTCGGGCGCGAGCACCTCGGGCAGCAGCGGGGTCCAGTCGCGTTCGGCGACGAGCGCGTCGAGGATGTCGGTGCGCCACTGCCCAGTCGCTGCCGAGTAGTAGCCGGTGCCGGATGCATCGGAGCGGTCCGTCATGCGACGGCCGGTGAGGCGGTAGGTGAGCCAGTCGTGCGGCACGGACAGGTGCTGCACGCGCGCGAAGGTCTCCGGCTCGGTCTCGGCGAGCAGCGCGAGCTTGGAGATGGTGATGGCGGCCGACGGCACGATGCCGATCTGCTGCGCCCACCACGATGCCGGGTGGCGCTCGAGCAGGGCGGCGGCCTGCGGGCCGGAGGTCGTGTCGTTCCAGAGTCGCGCGGGGCGCAGCACCGTGCCGTCGGCGCCGGACGCGACGAGCCCATGGCACTGGGCGCCGACGCCCACGCCCACGATGCGCACGTCGACGTCTCGGCGAGCATCGGCCATGGCGGCGACTAGGGCACTCCACCACGCCTCGGGGTCCTGTTCGCTCACGGGCGGGTGGGTCACCGGGTGCGGGGCGCGACCCGTCGCGACCAGCGCACCGGTCATGACGTCGCGCAGCTCGACGGTGCAGGACTGCGTGGAGCTGTCGACGCCGGCGACGACCTCGATCATCGCGTCGCTCCCTCGAACGGCGGCACCGCGATGCGCTCGGGGTCGGCGGGCAGATCCTCCAGCCGGCCGACGGCTCCGGCGGGATGCGTGGTCATGAACTCGGCCCAGGTATAGCCGCGTCCGCGCATGAGCACCTCGGCGAGCGCGTCGCCCCACGCGGACTGCGCGATCGTGATGCCGGTCGCGACGATGCCACCGATGTCGGCTGCCGGCCGCACGGCCACGGCCACGCTGTGGTCGGCGAGCAGGGCGAGCGGTGTCTCGTGGCTGCGCGTGAGCGAGATCACGCGGGCTCCGCGACCGCGGGCGATGCGGGCCAGCTGCACGACCTCGTCGGACGCGCCTCCGTTCGAGATCAGCAGCACGATGTCGTCCGCGGCGATGGCGCCCGATGCGCCGTGCAGTCCGTCCATGGGCGAGAAGGGCAGCGACGGTGTGCCCGTGACGGAGAGGATGTGCGCCATGCGCCGCGCGACGGTGCCCGAGGTGCCGGAGCCGCCGATGAAGAGCTTGCCCGTGCCGGAGAGGATCAGCGACGCGGCGGTGACGAGGGAGTCGTCGAGCGTGTCGATCAGGGCCGTCACGGCGTCGGCTTCGGCTCGGAGCCGCTCGCGCGCTACCGCCAGGATGTCGTCATTGACCGTCAACACGTTCTCCTTCGATCACGCAGTGAAACTCAGCCGCGCTCATCTGTGATGCTTGGATGTACGTTTGAGCATAGGAAATGCTTCGGGCCGGAGGAAAGGCAACCGTCACATATGTCACAGTTTCGTGATTTCGACGCTCAAATGAGCGAAGCCACGAAGGGCGTGGATCAGGACCGCGCCCTCATGGCGGCCGTCGCCAGAGCCCACTACATCGACGACCGCCCCCGCGTCGACATCTCCGGCTCCCTCGGCATCTCCCGCTTCAAGGTGGCCCGCCTGCTCGCCCGCGCGAAGGAGGAGGGCATCGTCACGATCGAGATCCACGACTGGGGGCTGCCCGACGTGGAGCTGAGTCAGCGCCTGCAGGAGAAGCTGGGCCTCGACCACTGCCTCGTCGTCCGCTCACACGGCGACGACGACGACGTACGCCGTCAGATCGGAGCCGTCGCGGCCCGTGCTCTCAGCGAGACGCTGCACGAGGACGAGGTGCTCGGCGTCACGTGGGGCCGCACCCTCACCGCCACCGCGAGCCAGTTCGAGCACCTGCCGCGACTGTCCATCGTGCAGCTCACCGGCGTGGTCGCCGGCGACCTCGCGTCATCCCCCATCGAGGTCGTGCGGCAGACGTCGCGGCGCTCCGGCGGAGACGTGTACCCGATCTTCTCGCCGCTGATCGTCGACGACAGGGAGACCGCCACCAGCCTGCGCCGCCACCCAGACATCCGGTCGGCGATGGACCTGTTCCCCGCGGTCACCACGGCCCTGCTCTCGGTCGGCGCCTGGAACCCGCCGGTGTCGCAGGTGCGCGACGTGCTGCCGATCGACGACCTCGCGAACGCACTCAGCAAGGGCTGCGTCGCCGACATCGCCGGCATCCTGATCCAGAGCGACGGCACCCCCGTCGACGCCGACTTCCAGGACCGCTGCGTCAACATCTCCTACGAGCAGCTGCAGAAGGTGCCGCGGGTGGTGGCGGTCGCTGGCGGCGCGGCGAAGGCCGACGCCATCCGCACCGTCTCCCGCGTCGGCCTCATCACCGAGCTGTTCACGGATCACGAACTCGCGCAGGCCGTGCTGGCGGAGGACTCCTGATGCGGATCGCCGGGTCGCTGTGGTCGGTTCCGGAGGGCGCACGTCTCGCCACCGCGCTGCGGCTGCGCGACGCGGGCCTGCGCCACCTGCACTGGGACACGACCGACGGTCGCTTCGCGGCGGCCGGCGGGTTCTCGCCCGAAGCCGCCGCCGCTCTCGCCGCCGCGTCGGGGCTGGAGGCGGAGGCACACGTGATGGCGCACCGGTCGGCGCAGGACGTCGATGCGTGGGCCGACTTCTGCGACCTCGTGATCGTGCATCTCGAGAGCGACGACTGGAAGTCGGCCCTCGATCGCGTCGTGCGCCGCGGTGCACGACCGGGGCTGGCCGTCTCCCCTCAGACCGATGCGGCGACCGTGCCCTCCGACGTCGCGGTGCTGTGCATGTCGATCGTGCCGGGGCAGGCCGGCAGCGCCTTCGACCACGGCGTGCTGGCGAAGCTCGACACACTCAGGACGGCCTCGCCCGATCGCCTGCTCGGCGTGGACGGCGGCGTGCGGCGTGAGCACGCGGACGCCCTCGCACGAGCTGGCGCGGACTGGGTCGTCGTCGGCACCGACCTCGTGTTCGACGGCGAGGCGGCCTGGGCCGACCTGCTCGAGCGCTAGGTGCACTGACCCGGATCGTTGTTGACGTAGGAGAAGCCTCCGGTGTCGAGTTGGAGCTGTCTAGTTCTTCAGCTCGAACACACGGAGGCTTCTCGTGTCCCACGCTAATGCCCGGTTGACTCCAGCCGGCAGGTTGATCATGGTTCAGCGCATCCAGTCAGGGCGTGCGGTCGCGCATGTGGCGGCTGAGATGGGCATCTCTCGCACGACGGCATGGCGGTGGTGGCGCAGGTTCAGAGAGGCTGGCCCTGCGGGGTTGGCGGATCGGTCCAGTGTCGCCAGGTCTCACCCTGCCGGACGGAACCGTGTCGGGAGACGCGGGTGCGGATCATGCGGCACCTCACCCGTCGCGGCCCGGTGTTCATCGCGAGCAAGCTCGGGATGCAGGCCTCGACCGTCGGTCGAGTGCTCCGTCGGCATCACGCCGCGCTGCTGCGGGAGGTGGACCCGGTGACCGGGACCGTGATCCGCGCCACCCGCCGCTCTGCCCGCCGTTACGAGTATGACCATCCCGGCTCGTTGATTCATATCGACGTGAAGAAGCTAGGTCGGATCCCTGACGGTGGTGGGTGGCGGGCACACGGGCGAAGCGAGAAGGTCCGCGGCCGCGGGATCGGTTACGACTACATCCACACCGTGATCGATGATCACTCCCGGGTTGCATACGCGGAGATCCACGACGACGAGAAGGGCGTCACCGCCGCCGGTGTCTTGGAGCGGGCCATCGCGTTCTACCAGGCCCTCGGCGTCACGGTCGAGCGAGTGATCAGCGACAACGCCTTCGCCTATCGCCACTCGACCGCGTTCCGAGGCGTGATCGACGCACACGGCATCACACAGAAGTTCATCCGGCCGCACTGCCCCTGGACCAACGGAAAGGTCGAGCGCCTCAACCGCACCCTCGCCGCCGAATGGGCCTACGCCCGCCCCTGGGCCTCCAACACCGACCGCAGAGCAGCATTGACGACCTGGCTCGACCACTACAACCTAGACAGAGCCCACCTCGGCATCGGAGGCAAGACCCCCATCGACCGAATCAACAACGGTCGAGGTCAGTACAGCTAGGCCGCGGGCGGCAGCTCGTGCCCGAGGGTGCGGGCCGCCTGCCGCGCCATGCCCCACGCGACGAACTCGCCGGCGGGCGGCGCGGTCATCGGGATATCGAGGATGAGCGGCGCGATCGCTCGCACGGCCGCTGAGCGCGCCCCTCCGCCGATGAGGATGCCCCGCCGCGCGGGCACGCCGAGTCCGCGGATCGCGTCGAGCCCGTGCCGTAGGCCCGCGAGCACGCCCTCGAAGCCGGACCTGGCGAGGTTCTCCCGCGTGGTGGAGGCGAGCGTCATGCCGAACAGGGTGCCGGTGGCATCCGGCAGGTTCGGCGTGCGCTCGCCCTCGAAGTACGGCTCCAGCGTCAGCCCGCCCGCACCGGGAGTCGATGCGAGCGCCAGCCGACCGAGCTCCTCGTGGTCCACGCCGAGCAGGGTGGCCAGCGTGTCGAGCACGCGCGCGGCGCTGACCGTGGCGACGAGGGGCAGGTGGCCGCCCACCGCGTCGGCGAATCCCGCGACCGTGCCGGACGGATCGACCGTGCGGTGCGCACTCGTCGCGAACACCGTGCCGCTGGTGCCGATCGAGACCACCACGTCGCCCACACCGGCGCCGAGTCCCAGCGCCGCGCCTGCGTTGTCGCCGGAGCCGGGGCCGACGCGACGACCGGCGGCATCCCGCACGGACGCGTCGTGGGCGAGCACCCTGGGCAGGATCGCATCCCTGCCCAGCGCTGCACCGAGCAGTTCGCGGTCGTATCCGGCGTCGGTCCAGTATCCCGTTCCCGACGCCTCCGACCGGTCGGTCACGAGTTCGTCCAGGTCGGGTCCGCGCTCGGCGTCCGGGCCGAATCCGCGCAATCGCCAGATCAGCCAGTCGTGCGGCAGCGCCACCGCCCGCACCCGGGCCGCGTGCTCGGGTTCATGCTCGCGCAGCCAGCGCACCTTCGTGAGCGTGAACGACGGCACCGGCACGAGACCGGTGCGCTCGGCGAGGGTCGCTGCGCCGTGCTCGGCGATGAGCGCCTCGGCGGCGTCGGCCGAGCGCAGGTCGTTCCACAGCAGGGCCGGACGCACGACCCTGCCGTCGCCGTCGAGGGCGACGAGACCGTGCTGCTGCCCGCTGATGGCCCACGCGTGTACGTCGTCGAGACCGCCGGCCGCCGCGATCGCCGCCCGCAGGGCCCGCCACCACTCCTCGGGGTCGACCTCGGTGCCCGGCGGGTGCGGGGCGCGCCCCTCGCGCACCACCCGACCAGAGACGGCATCCGCCACGACCACCTTGCAGGATTGGGTCGAGGAATCGATTCCCGCCACGAGCACCATACTTGTGATCTTGGCATGATTGGACAGCTATACGCTCAATACGGGTGCCATCCACCCGCTCGAAGTGGAAACGACGAAGGCCGCCCCGATCGGGGCGGCCTTCGTTGAAGGGAGCAGTCTTACTTGACGGCAGCCTTGAGCTTGGAGCCGGCGGTCACCTTGACGCGCTTGCCGGCCGGGATCTTGATCTCGGCGCCGGTCTGCGGGTTGCGGCCGGTGCGGGCAGCGGTGTCGACCTGCTCGAACGAGATCCAGCCCGGGATCGAGACCTTGCTGCCCTTGGCAACAGCGTCCGAGACCGTGGCGAAGAGCGAGTCGAGGACGCCCGAGACGGTGGCCTGGCTCTGGCCGGTGGCGGAAGCGATGCTCGCGACGAGCTCGGTCTTGGTGATGGACTTGTCAGCCATGTCATCCTCCAGCGACGATGTCACGTCGCATTGTCGTGTTTGTCGGAGCGGATGCTCCTGGTCGATCGACCGCCTCGAATGTACCAACCGACACCCGTATTTCCGCGTCATTTCGCGGGTTTTGGGCTTTTTTCAGGCGTGTCGAGTCACATCAGTCACATCCGTCACACGTTTCGGGGGTGCTGCGCACGCGGGAGGGGTCGCGTGTGGTCGCTGTCGCACGCCGCAGGCCGCCATACGCGCCCCTTCCCCGCGTGCAGCGAGAGGCGGGGGTCGCAGGTGGCCGTCATCACGTGGGGCAGGCCGCCATATGCGCCCCCTCCGCAGGCGGGCCCCGGAAACGCGAAAGGGGCGAGGATCCGAAGATCCTCGCCCCTTTCAAGCGGTGCTTACCAGCTCGACTTGGTCACACCGGGCAGCTCGCCACGGTGGGCCATGTCACGGAAGCGCACGCGCGAGATGCCGAACTTGGTCAGCATTCCACGGGGGCGTCCGTCGATGGCGTCACGCGAACGCACGCGAACCGGCGACGCGTTGCGCGGCAGCTTCTGCAGGCCGACGCGTGCGGCCTCGCGGGCCTCGTCGGTCGCGTTCGGGTCGACCAGGGTCTTCTTCAGCTCGGCACGGCGCTCCGCGTAGCGGGCGACGATGACCTTGCGCTGCTCGTTGCGAGCGATCTTGCTCTTCTTCGCCATGTTTAGCGCTCCTCGCGGAATTCGACGTGCTTGCGGACCACCGGGTCGTACTTCTTGAGCACGAGACGGTCGGGGGTGTTACGACGGTTCTTCTTGGTCACGTAGGTGTAACCGGTGCCTGCCGTCGAACGCAGCTTGATGATCGGACGGACGTCCTGAGCCTTCTTGGCCATTAGAGCTTCACACCCTTCGCCTGGAGGTCCTTGACGACGTTCTCGATGCCGCGGGCGTCGATCACCTTGATGCCCTTGGCGGACACGTTGAGCGTGATCTTACGACCGAGCGACGGAACGAAATAGGTCTTCTTCTGCACGTTCGGGTCGAAGCGGCGCTTCGTCCGGCGGTGCGAGTGCGAGACGTTGTGACCGAAGCCGGGAACTGCTCCAGTCACCTGGCACACTGCTGCCATGTGATTACTCCTTCATTACCGTGAGACCGGACGGCCTCACCCAAGATCCCTTGTCTGCGCGCCGCCGACGCTTCGACAGGCTCAGCGATCGAGCGGCACACGAACTGCGCACAGGAGTGTGCACAGACAAGGAGTCAGTCTAGCACGGCCTGCGCTTCGGCCGCGCCACGGCCCCAGCGGAACGGCGACACCGTGGGATCGCCGTCGATCCAGAACCGCCAGGGGAAGGCATCCGTGCCCGCGACCCCGGCCACCCCGACCCGCGGGCCCGAGACGACGTCGACCGGCGCTTCGTCCCACCACAGCTCCGCGGTCGCCCCCGCGAACGACTCGCCGGTGATCGCGTCGATGCCATCGTGAAGCGGATGCCGCAGGCCCGACACCTGCCCGAACCGCCCCGGTCCTCGCGCCAGGTCGCGCCCTGACCGCACGGCGCCGGTCGCGGATGCGGTGCGGGATGCCGCGGCATCCGCCCCGAAGGTCACCGCACCTGCGCGGAGCAGCACACCGCCCGCCAGGCCCTCCGGACCGCACACGACATTGACGCACGAGTGGATGCCGTGACTGAGGTAGACGTACAGGTGACCCGGCTCGCCCCACATGGTGTCGTTGCGGGCGGTGCGGCCCATACGGGCGTGCGAACCGGGGTCGGGCACATCGCCTGTCCCCTGACCGTGATACGCCTCGACCTCGGTGATGCGCAGCCGCACCTCGGTGCCGTCGACGACCGTGCGCAGCTCTGCTCCGAGCAAACGCGGAGCGACCTCGAGCGGCAGGCCTTCGAGGTCTGAGCGCTGCGCGCGCCGCATCAGAATGCCGGCGCCGTCTGACACCACGACACGTCGAAACCGGTCAGAGCGACCAGCTCCTCGCCGGACCGCAGATCGATCAGGTGCGTCTCGAGCGTGGTCGGCAACGGCACGAGCATGTCGTCATACGCGTTGTCGACGAGGTCCGGAGCGACCGTCACAGCCGCGTACTGACCGCTCGGCGACGGGCACGCCTGCAGGATCGCACTGCCTGCGGCCACCTCGATGATCGGTTCGGCCGCGCCGTCGTCGTCCACGCGGATGATCGCCTGTCCGGTCGGCAGACCGCTCTCGTCGCGGGCGACGATGTGGCGCAGGGTTCCGCCGGGGAACGGCGAGATCGACGTCGCAGGTCCGTAATCCGGATCGGATGCCTCCAGCGGCGTCTCCGACCCGTCGGCCAGGTTCAGCTCCACGATGCTCTGGTCGGCGCGCTCGACGATCGCGGTGTAGGTGCCGCGGGAGACCCCGAGCAGCTGCATCGCGATACCCATGTTCTGTGCGCCGGCATCGCCGGAGCGGTCATCGAGCGAAAGAGTCCCGGCGAAGTCGATGAACAGCACGGCGGCGGAATCGGGCACGAACTGCCATTCGGCGATGCTCGCCTCTTCGCCGCCCACCTCCACGATGTGCGGCTCGTCATCCCCGCTCAGCAGCTGCGTCACCAGAACGCTCGCCCGGCCGCTGTCCTCCGTGATGGTCCGGTCGGAGTAGATGTAGCCGACCAGTCCGCCGCGGTCCGACACCTGCACCGAACTGACGTAACCGTCGCCGGGCAGGGTCAACTCGTGCACGTTCTCGCCCTGGTGATCCATCACGAGCACGCGCGACCCGTCGTCGTCCTCGACCGCGACGACCAGCGAGGTGGCCGTCGCGCGGTAGTCGTTGATGCGCGCGTGCGTGAACACCGGCACCGCATTCTCGCCGGAGAGGTCGGTGCGGAAGATCGAGTCGTCCTTGTCGGACCGGTTCAGCAGGAAGACCTCGGATGCCGGCGTCGAGAAGGACGTGCGCAGGTCGGATGCCCGCCCGCCGCCCTCACCGGCGACGCCGGCGATCGAGACCGTGTAGTCGGTCGCGTCGTCGAGCGGCACGGTGAATCGGATGCCGATGCTGCGCCCGGCGGCATCCACCGTGAACGGGACGTCGGGCTCGACGGTCACCTGCGACTCATCGATCTGCTGCAGCGACTGATTCGCGGTGAGGATCACGCGGCTGCCCGAGACCTGGATCGCCTCGGCCGGGTCGACCGTCACCTGGCTGATGCGCGGCCCCTGGAACAGGCTGACGGCGCCGAGACCAGCGGCGATCACGACGAGCACGCCGACCACCGCGAGCATCGTCGTGAGGAAGCGGCGGTCGCGGGGCGATGCCGGTTTCGACTCCTCGCTCCGCTCGTCGCTCAACCCGTTTCGTCTCGCCTGCGGGTCGCTCAACGATCCGTGAGATGAAGCCCCGGCCTCAGCGGAAGACTCATGCGGGGCGTTGAGCGGAGGAGGCGAAGCCTCCGAAGCCGAAACGGGCTGAGCGACCGGAGGGAATCGAAGCTTCGCGTCCTCGGGAGCCTGGGGGATCTCGGGAACCGCGGCCTCAGCCGCCTCGCGCTCGGCGGCCTCGCGCGCGGCGCGGGCCTCGGCGCGGGTCTGCGGACGGCCGGGCTGGTCGTCAGTACTCATACGGGTCCTTAGGCTCGTCCACGGCCTCGACAGACGTGGGGAGCACGCGCAGCGATCCGTCGTCATCCGCCTTGACTGTGCCGGTGACCTCGATCCACTGTCCGGTTCCGAACTCATCGGCATCCATCGTCACCGGCACCGCGGCCGGCTGCGCGTCGATCACGCAGTGCGTGATGATCATGCGGGTGAGGTTCACGGCATCCGATTCGCCCGGCGTGACGAAGCCGACCAGGGTGACGGGCGAGCCGTCGTACGCCTCGGGGCGCGAGGCGGTCGCGAACACGCTCGACCATTCGCCGATCCCGAACGTCGTGGTGTCGGCGACCCCGAGGGTCGGGGTGTCGGCGCCGGCGAACAGCGTGCCTCCGGCATCCGCTCGAGAGAGGGCGAGCTGCACCGACAGCGACGCCGGGGGCAGCACGAGCGCTGCGACGACGACACCGGTCGCGACGACCCCGGCAGAGATGGTGCCGGCGAGCGCCAGCGGGCGCCGCGACGGCTCGGCGGACGCGTCGATGTCACCGTGATCGTGACCGTGATCGGACTCCGCACCGAGCGGCAGCGCGAACGACCAGATCGCGCCGAGGATGACGACTACGGCGCCCGCGCACGCGAACCAGATCGACTCAGGGCTGATGTAGAGCGTGAGCTGACCGGTGACGGCGAGGCCGAGCGTGATGATCGAGATGACGACGGCGAGGCCGATGCCGAGCCAGCGGTTGCCGACCGCTGCCCACAGGGAGGAGGACTCAGCCAAAGACGTTCACCCCGATCCCGATCGCGAAGGCGCTCGTCAGCACGACGGCGACGATGCCGACGAGCGTGCGGGCGGTGAAGGTCGTGCGCAGCAGCGCGAGCATCTTGATGTCGACGAGCGGGCCGACGAGGAGGAAAGCGATCAGAGCGCCCGACGAGAACGTCGATGCGAACGACAGCGCGAAGAACGCGTCGACGTTCGAGCAGATCGCGACGGTCATCGCGAGCGCCATCATCGCGACGATCGAGAGCACGGGGTTCGAGCCGATCGCGAGCAGGGCGTCGCGGGGCACGAGCACCTGCACGGCTCCGGCGAGCGCCGATCCGATCACGAGGGCAGGCATCACCGCGCGCAGTTCGATGAGGAACTGCGTGAGGCTCCGGCGGGTCGGCGTGCCGTGCTCGTGCACGACGCGCTCGCACGTCGCCGTGAACTGGCGGGTGAGCAGCGCGTCGGGATCGGGATGGCGGCTGTAGATCCATCCGATGAGGTTCGCGATGAGGTAGCCGCCGATGAGGCGGATGACGAGGATGCCGCCGTCGAAGCCGAATGCAGCGTGCGTGGTGATGATGACGATCGGGTTGACGATGGGCGCCGCGATGAGGAACGTCAGCGCCTCGGCCGGGGCGAGCCCTCGCATCATCAGGCCGCGGGCGAACGGCACGTTTCCGCACTCGCACACCGGGATGAGCATCCCGAGCAGCGAGAGCACGGCGCGACGGGCCCACCCGGCGCGCGGCAGCCAGCGGTGGATGAGATCCGGCGGCAGCCACACCTGAACGACGATCGAGAGCACGACACCCAGGACGACGAACGGCAGCGCCTCGATGAGCACGCTGAGGGCGAGGGTGAGTCCGTCCTGCGCCCGGTCGGGCAGGGAGTCCTGGAAGAGCGTCGGGGCGAACCGGTCGATGAGGAACAGCGCGGCGATGACGACGACGCCGATGCCCACCCCGATCCACGGTGAGCGCCGTGCCGGCGGTCGATGCGACGGCGGACGTGTCGCGGTCGCCGTGCTCACGCGGTGCCTTCGGCGCCTGCGCGCTTCTTGGCGCAGGGCGTGCAGAGCCCGAAGATGTCGACGACGTGCTCGGCTTCGCTGAATCCGTGCAGCGCGGCAGTCCGCTGGGCCCAGGCCTCGACGTCCTTGGCCTCGATCTCGACGGTGAGCCCGCACGAACGGCAGATGAGGTGGTGGTGGTGGCCCTCGGTCGAGCAGGCGCGGTAGAGGGCTTCGCCCTCGGGGCTCTGCAGCGAGTCGGCGTCGCCGGATGCCGCGAGCCCGGACAGGGCGCGGTAGACAGTGGCCAGACCGATACCGGTGTTCTCCTCGCGGAGAGTGGCGTGCAGGGTCTGCGCGCTGACGAATCCGCGCGCGTCCGAGAGCGCCTCACGCACGCGTTCGCGCTGCCAGGTGTTCCGCTGAGCCATGCCCTTGATTCTAGGCCGGAAGCGTTGTGCCGGGCCTGGGAGAGGCGGCACGGCGCACGCGTCCGCGGATGCGCTGGGCAGCCCAGCATCCGGCGTAGATGAGGAACGAGATCGTCGTGATGTACGGACTCACCGGCAGAGTGCCGGCGAGCGCGAGCAGGATGCCGCCGACCGCGGACACGAAGCCGAACAGGGCGGCAAGCAGCGGCACCGCCAGGGGGCCTGCGGTGACGCGCATCGCGGCGGCGGCAGGAGTCACGAGCAGCGCCATCACGAGCAGCGCCCCGATGATGTGGACGCTGACGGCGACGATGAGACCCAGCAGCACCATGAACGCGAGGCTCACGAAGCGGGTCGGGATGCCGCGGGCGGACGCGGCGACCGGGTCGAGCGAGTCGAATCGCAGCGGGTTCCACATCAGCAGGAGCGCGACGAGCACGAATGCGCTGATGCCGACGAGCCAGCCGAGGTCGGGGCTCGAGACCGAGACGATCTGGCCGGTCAACAGGCCGAACCGGTTGGCGCTGCGTCCCTCGTACAGGGAGAGGAACAGGATGCCCAGGCCCAGGCCGAACGGCATGAGGACCCCGACGATCGAGTTGCGGTCGCGGGCCTTCGAACCGAGGATGCCGATGAGGATGGCGGCCACCAGCGCGCCGCCCAGGGAGCCGGCGACGACGCTTCCGCCGAACAGCAGGGCCGCAGCGGCACCCGCGAACGACAGCTCGCTGACCCCGTGCACGGCGAAGGCGAGGTCGCGCTGCATGACGAAGACGCCGATGAGACCGCCGACGACGCCGAGCACGGCGCCGGCGATGATCGAGTTCGCCAGCAGCGCGACGAGTGCTCCGTAGTCCTGGAAGGAGAAGATGTCGCTCCAGTCGAACGCGGGGACCATCATGCTTCGCCCTTGTCGTGGTCGTGGTCGTGATCGTGGTGCGGCGTGGCGTCCGGAGCTCCGACGACGACCAGCCGGTTGCCGGCGCGCAGCACGAACACCGGCGTGCCGTAGAGGTCGGTGAGCACCCGGCTCTGCAGCACCTCGTCCGGGGTTCCGAGAACGAACCGGCCTCCCGCGATGTAGAGGATGCGGTCGACCCGCCCCAGGATCGGGTTGATGTCGTGGGTGACGAACAGCACGGCGGCGTCGCGCTCGCGCCGCTGCCGGTCGATGATCTCGGTGACGCCGACCTGATTGGCGAGGTCGAGGTTCGACAGCGGCTCGTCGCACAGCAGCAGGGTCGGCTCGTCCGCGAGGGCCTGGCCCACGCGCAGCCGCTGCTGCTCGCCGCCGGAGAGCAGGCCGACGCGGCGGTCGGCGAAGTGCGCGGCTCCCACTCCTTCGAGGAGTCGGTCGACGCGCTCGCGGTCGCCGCGGCGCGGGATCGGCAGACCGAACCGGGTGCCGCTCACGCCCAGTGCGACGACGTCGCGGGCGCGCATGCTCGTGTCCGGCGGGAGCGGGCGCTGCTGCGGGATGTAGCCGATGCGCGGATTGCCGCGCTGCACCGCTTCGCCCCCGACCCGGATGCTGCCCGCGCTCAGGGGCTGCAGGCCGAGGATCGCCCGCATCAGGGTGGTCTTGCCCGAGCCGGACGGGCCGAGCACAGCGATGAACTCCCCGGGCTCGACGGTCAGGTCAAGTCCTGACCAGAGCTCCCGCTCTCCGCGCCGGAGCGCAGCGCCCGCGATCTCGAGGATCGGGGCGCTGCGCTTCGTACCGCGCGCCGCGTCGTCCGCACTCACGAATTCAGTGCGTCGGCGAGGCTCTGGATCGCGTCGTGCATCCACTCAGCGTACGACGATCCGTCCTCGAGAAGCTCGCTGAACGCGACGACGGGAATGCCGGCATCCTGCGCGGCCTGCTCGACCTTGTCCGTCTCGGACCCGCCGGTCTGCGCGTTCGTGAGCAGAACCCTCACGTCGCCGCTGCCGATGACATCGAGCGCCTCGAGCAGCGTGGCCGGGGCGACGTCGGTTCCCTCCTCGACGGCCTCGGCGAAGCCCTCGGGCGTCAGGTCGGTGAGTCCGGCGGCTGCGGCGATGTAACCGGGAAGCGGTTCGGTCATGAAGATCCCCGCGCCGGCGGCGTCCGCCTTGATGGTCTCGAGCTCGGACTCGGCGTCCTCGAGGTCGGAGATGATGTCGTCCGCCGCGGCGGTGAAGTCGGCGGCGCCGTCGGGGTCGAGCTCGGACAGCTCGTCGGCGATGCCCTCGACGACGTGGATCATCGTGTGCGGGTCGAACCAGACGTGCTCGTTGAAGCCCTCGATGTGATCGTGCCCCTCGTGGTCTTCTTCGCCCTCGTGGTCGTGCGCTTCGTCCTCGGCGTGGTCGTGGCCCTCTTCAGTCGCCTCGTCGTCGTGCCCGGCATTGCCCGGGTAGTCGTGCGAGAACTCGGCGGCTGTGAACACGTGCGCGTCCGATCCGTCGAGGAGCGTGTCGACGAACGCGTCGTAGCCGCCGCCGTTCTCGATGACGAGGTCGGCATCGGCTACGGCGAGGCGGTCGCGGGCGGTCGCCTCATAGGAGTGCGGGTCCTGCGCCGCGGAGTCGATGATCGTCGTGACCTCGACGCGATCGCCGCCGATCTGCTCGGCAAGCGAGCCGTAGACGTTCGTGGATGCCGTGACGCGGATGAGACCGTCGCCATCGCCGCCGCCGGCGCTCGCCGTCGTCGAGCATCCGGCCAGGACGAGGGCGGATGCGGACAGAATGACGGCGGCGCGGAACTTGTGCATGCTCCGATGCTACACGCTAATGATAACCATTCTCAACACGAGCAGTGGAGGCTTGTGCGGCTTCAACTCGCCTGCGGCTCGCTCAGCCCGTTGCGGGTCGTTGAGTGGAGCGCGCAGCGCGCAGTCGAAACGGCTTGAGCGAGCGGAGCGAGTCGAAAGCGGAGACCGCTCAGTCCACGAGCAGCGCGGGCTCCTCGAGGATCGCGGCGACGTCGGCGATGAAACGGCTCATGCCGTCGCCGTCCACCACGCGGTGGTCGAATGATCCGGCGACCGTCGTGACGTAGCGCGGACGCACCTCGCCGTCGACGACCCACGGTTTCTGGCTGATCGTCCCCATCGCCAGGATGCCGGCCTCGCCGGGATTGATGATCGGGGTGCCGGCATCCATCCCGAACACGCCGATGTTCGTGATCGTGAACGTGCCGCCCTGCTGATCGGCCGGCGGCGTCTTGCCTTCGCGCGCGGTGAGCGTGAGCCGGTTCAGCGCACGGGCGAGGTCCTTCATGCTCAGCTCGTGGGCGTCCTTGATGTTCGGCACGAGCAGTCCGCGCGGGGTCGCCGCGGCGATGCCGAGGTTCACGTAGTGGCGCACGGCGATCTCGGCGCCGTCCTCGGTCTCGACCCATGCGGCGTTGACCATCGGGTTGCGGCGCACCGCCCAGATCACGGCGCGCGCGACGACGAGCAACGGTGAGACCCGGATGTCCGCGTAGTCGGGCGAGGCCTTCAGCCGCTTGACGAGCTCCATCGTGCGGGTCGCGTCGACCTCTTTCCACACCGTCACGTGCGGGGCCGTGTAGGCGCTGCGCACCATGCCGGCCGCAGTCACCTTGCGGACGCCCTTGACGGGGATCGACTCCGTGCGCTCGGCATCCGCGCCTGGCGCAGCCGGGCCTGAGCCGCGCGACAGGCCCACGGGTGCGATCGATGCGGGAACGGTCTCCTCGCGCACGTCGCCCCACTCCGGAGTCTCGATGTTGCGGAAGACGCTCGCCTGGGATGCGTGCTTCACCACGTCGTCACGCGTGACCTCGCCGTCGGCACCGGTCGGCGCCACGGCCGACAGGTCGACCCCGAGGTCACGGGCGAGCTTGCGGATCGGCGGCTTGGCGATCACACCCACCGACGAGCGCACGGGGCGGACGGCCGGGCGAGTCCGGCGCGAGGTGGCACCGCCGCCCGTGCCGTAGCCGACGAGAACGGATCCGCCCGGTTCCTCAGTCGGCGGCACGGCCGGAGCAGCGGCGGCAGGTGCCGCGGCATCCGACTCGAAGCTGATGATGGGCGCCCCGACCTCGACGGTCGTCCCCTCGGTCACCAGCAGCTCGCCGACGACGCCTGCGTAGGGCGAGGGCAGCTCGACGAGCGACTTGGCCGTCTCGATCTCGACGAGCACGTCGTTGACCGCGACGGTGTCGCCGGGCGCGACCTTCCACGCGACGATCTCGGCCTCGGTGAGTCCTTCGCCGACGTCGGGGAGGTTGAAGTTCTGCGTTGTCATGAGGTGCCCTTCATTCCGACGGGATCAGTAGGCCATCGAGCGGTCGACGGCTTCGAGGATGCGGTCAGCATCCGGCAGGAACGTTCCCTCGAGCTTCGCCGGCGGGAACGGGGTGTCGTAGCCCGACACCCGCAGCACGGGCGCCTCGAGCGCGTAGAACGCGCGCTCCATGACCGTGGCGGCGATCTCGCTGCCGATGCTCGTGAAGCCCGACGCCTCCTGCGCGTAGACCATGCGTCCGGTCTTGCGCGCCGAGTCCAGGATCGGGCCGTAGTCGACCGGCGACAGCGAACGCACGTCGACGACCTCGCAGCTCGTGCCCTCACCCTCGGCGATCGCGGCCGCCTGCAGCAGCGTCGTGACCATAGCCCCGTGTCCGACGAGCGTGATGTCGGTGCCGGTGCGGACGACCCGCGAGGTGTGCAGCGGAACGGCCGACTGCTCGAGATCGACCTCGCCCTTCTGCCAGTAGCGGCTCTTGGGCTCCATGAAGATGACCGGGTCGTTCGACGCGATCGCCTCCTGGATCATCCAGTACGCGTCGTTCGGCGTCGATGGCGACACCACCCGCAGACCCGGGGTGTGCGCGAAGTACGCCTCCGGGCTCTCCTGATGGTGCTCGACGGCGCCGATGTGCCCGCCGTACGGGATGCGGATGACGATCGGCATCGACACGGCGCCCTCGTGGCGGTTCGTCAGCTTCGCGAGCTGCGTCGTGATCTGGTCGAACGCCGGGAAGACGAACCCGTCGAACTGGATCTCGATGACGGGGCGGAACCCGGCCATCGCCATGCCGATCGCCGTGCCGACGATCCCCGACTCGGCGAGCGGCGTGTCCAGCACGCGCCTGTCGCCGAAGTCGCGCTGCAGGTGCTCGGTGATGCGGAAGACGCCGCCGAGCTTTCCGATGTCCTCGCCCATGAGCAGGACCTTCGGGTCGTCCTCCATGGCCTTGCGCAGTCCGGCGTTGAGCGCCTTCGCGAACGGCATCGCCTCGAGCGTCATGCCTGGCCCCCTTCGAACGATGCCTCGTACTGCTCACGCCAGGCGCGCTGCTCGGCGATCAGCGGATGCGGCTCGCTGTAGACATGGTCGAACACCGTGTTCGCGGGCGGCGGCCCGAGCTCGAGGGTACGCACACGCAGATCGTCCGCGGCGGCGGCGCCCTCGGCATCCACGTCGTCGAAGAACGACTCCGCGGCGCCCCTGCCGACGAGGAACGCCCGCATGCGCGCGATCGGGTCGCGCCGCTCCCACGACCGCTCCTCGTCGCTCGTGCGGTACTTGGTCGGATCGTCGCTCGTCGTGTGCGCGCCGAGCCGGTACGTCTCGGCCTCGATCGCGCGCGGACCCTTGCCGGCGCGCGCCTCGTCGAGCGCCACGCGGGAGACGGCGTAGCTGGCGAGCACGTCGTTGCCGTCGACGCGCACGCTCGGGATGCCGTATCCGCTGCTGCGCTGCGCGAACGGCACCCGCGTCTGGGTCGAGACGGGAACCGAGATCGCCCACTGGTTGTTCTGCAGGAAGAACACGGTCGGCGCCTGGTAGCTCGCGGCGAAAACCATGGCCTCGTGCACGTCGCCCTGGCTGGATGCGCCGTCGCCGTAGTAGACGATGACCGCCTCGTCGTGCTCGGGGTCGCCGGTGCCGCTCCGGCCGTCGAACGCGAGACCCATGGCGTAGCCCGTGGCGTGCAGGGTCTGCGATCCGAGCACGAGCGTGTACAGGCGGGTGTTGCCGTTGGCGGGGTCGGTCGGGTCCCAGCCGCCGTGCGAGACGCCGCGCATGATCTTGATGATGCCGAGCGGATCGACGCCGCGGACGCGGGTCACGGCGTGCTCGCGATACGACGGGAAGACGGTGTCCTGCGCGCGGGCGGCACGGGCGGATCCGACCTGGGCGGCCTCCTGCCCGCGGCTGGGCGGCCACAGCGCGAGCTGCCCCTGACGCTGCAGGTTCGTCGCCTGGTTGTCGATGGCGCGGATAACCACCATGTCGCGGTAGAACTGCTCGAGCTCGGCGTCGCTGATCGCGTCGATCAACGGTAGATACTGCTCGGCGGCGGCGTTCGGCGCGTAGCTGCCGTCCGCCTCCAGGACGCGTACGAATTCGGTCTCTGACGAGGTCACGGGCCCCACGCTACCCACGTCGGCATGCCCGGTCACGCATAATTAGGGGCTCCTTGCAAATGCCCGGAATCCGGATGATAGGGCCTCAACCGCGCGTTTCGGCGGCCACGCGGATCACCTTCTCGATCGATTCCTCCTCGCCGACGGAGATGCGGATGCCGTCGCCGGAGAACGGCCGGACGATGATGTCGGCGGCACGGAAGGCCTCGGCGATCTCGTCCGTGCGAGTGCCGGTCGGGAGCCAGACGAAGTTCGACTGCGTGTCGGGGACGTCCCACCCCTGAGCCCGCAGGCCCTCGGCGAGCGCGGTGCGCCGGTCGACGATCGCGGCGACCCGCTCGAGCAGCTCGGCCTCGGCATCCAGACTCGCGATCGCCGCGACCTCGGCGGCCGAAGTGACAGACAGCGGGATGCCGGTGGAGCGGGCCGCATCCAGGACCTTCGCGTGGCCGATCGCATAGCCGACGCGGAGCCCGGCGAGCCCGTAGGCCTTCGAGAAGGTGCGCAACACGACGACGTTCGGGTGCTTGTCGAACACGCGCTCGTCGAGGCCGTCGACGGCGTCGGGCGCGGTGACGAACTCGGTGTAGGCCTCGTCGAGGATGATGAGCACGTCCTGCGGCACCCGATTCACGAACGCCTCGAACTCGTCGCTCGTGATGATGGGCCCGGTGGGGTTGTTGGGCGTGCAGACGATGATCGCGCGGGTCCGGTCGGTCACGGCATCCGCCATGGCGTCGAGGTCGTGCCGGCCGTCGCCGGTGAGCGGCACGGGCACGCCTGTCGCGCCCGCGACGAGGACGAGCCCGGGGTACGCCTCGAACGAGCGCCATGCGTAGACGATCTCGTCGCCGACGGAGGCCGCGGCCTGCACGAGCTGATAGAGGATCGCGACACTGCCGCTCGCGACGTGCACCTGGTCGACGCCGACGCCGTAGCGCTCGCCGAGGCGCTCGCGCAGACGGGTGGCCGTGGCATCCGGATAGCGGTTGATCGGCGTCGTCGCCTGCAGCGCTTCGAGCACCGAGGGCAGCGGCTCGAACGGGTTCTCGTTGCTGGACAGCTTGAACGCGTCGGGGCCCGCCTGCTTGCCCTGTCGGTACGGCGCCAGGGCGGCGATCTCGGGGCGGATGCGGGGAAGGATCGGCTCGGTCACGAGATGAGTCTACGAGCGCCGGCGTGGTCGCCACGGAACTCGCGGTGGTATCATTCTGGTATGGCAATGACGGTGCGCCTCCCCGAAGAACTCGACGCGAAGCTCGAGGCGATCGCCCGCGCCCGACACATCTCCAAGCACGCGGTGCTCATCGAGGCCGCGGAGCGGTTCAGCGCAACCGAGTCGAAGACCTCGCGCGTGCTCGCCGCGATCGATGAGATCGGCGACCGTTACGCCGAGACCATCACCCGCCTTGAAGACGCGTGATCGAGTACATCGAACCCGAGCAGGCGCTCGCGGTCGTCGAAAAGCTCGGACTCCACGTCCGCGACCAGGGACTGCTGTTCTCGGCGCTCGCCCGCCCCTCAGCCAGCATGTTCGGCGTTGACGCCTACCCCGATATCCCGGAGAAGGCTGCAGCGCTCATCAGCTCGCTCGCCCAGAACCACCCATTGTTCGACGGCAACAAGCGACTGTCGCTGTATGTGACGTTCGCGTTCATTCGGATCAACGGACTCGACATCACGTTCACGAACGACGAGGCGTTTGATCTCGTCCTCGCCGTCGCACAGAGTCGACTCGAACTGTCAGAGATCGCCGAAGCGTTCCGCGCGCACATCCGGTGACCTCGAATCGTCGCAGATTCTGCGACAGTTCCTCTGGCACCATGCGAGACTGAACCCACCATGCGCTTCATCATCCGAGTCGTCATCAACGCGTTCGCCATCTGGGTGGTGACGCTGATCCCCGCTCTGCAGGTCGCGATCGTCGCGTTCCCGCCCGGCGAGACACTGCAGCTCGTACTCACGCTGCTCGCGGTGGGTGCGATCTTCGCCCTCGTGAACACGATCATCGGCACGGTGATCAAAGTCGTGGCGTTCCCGCTGTACATCCTGACTCTCGGCCTGATCGGCCTGGTGATCAACGGGTTCCTGCTCTGGCTGACGGCCTGGATCACCTCCGGCTTCGGCTGGGGGCTCTCCGTCGGGAGCTTCTGGTGGGGCGTGCTCGCCGCGATCATCATCTCGATCATCAACGCCGTGTTCGGCGCCATCCTGCGTCCGCAGAAGCGCAAGCGGCGCGACTGACCCGCGTCACTCCCGCTTCGCGACGTACTCCGTCGACTCGATCGAGATGGCCTGGGTGAGCACGCGCTGCTTGTCGCGCCACGCCTCCAGGCGGGGGTCCCCGGACTCGTCCACCAGTTCGGCCGTGTGCTCGTACTCCGACATCAGGTGATCGGGGATACCCAGATCGACCGAGCTGGTGTCGCGGGTGATCACCATGCTGTCGGGTGAGCCAGTACCGCCGGGGAAGCCGCCGTCGGCGAGGCTGCCGACGATGTCGCCGGTGTGAACGAAGTCGATCTTCAGCACGTCGTCACCCGCCGCCGTCTGCATCGGACCGCCCGCCGTCACCGACACCGTCACGTCGAAATCACTCTGGGCGATGAGATAGGCCGCGTTCATCGCCGCTTGGGAGTGAGCGTAGAGATGCACCTCGTCTCCCGCCCGAGCCCCTGACGCTTCCAGAGCCTCGACCGTCGCCACGTAAGAAGCCGACTCCTGCCTCAGGTACAACTGAGCGTTCGACTTCATGTCGAACGGCTCGTCCGGATCGAGGCTCACTTGCGTGCCCTTCGAGTACAGGACGAACTGACGAGCACCGTCGGGCATGGTGTACTTCTCGACCTTCAACTGCGCACCATCGGCGGTCGGGAAGCGTCGGAACGCCTCGGCGAGGCTGCCCGGCGGCACGAGCGGGGCGCTCTGCCTGACGGGCGTGAGACTCACGGGACCGCCGCTGCCCGCCAGCTTCACGCCGGGTGGGATGCGCCCGAGTCCCAGCGCCGCGAACGCGGTGATCCCGCCGATGACGGGACCGTCGTAGTGCCCGTCCTCCCACTCCGAGAGAAGCCATGCCTCCATGTCGAGCATCCGCGGGTCGGATGCCACGAGATCGTCGATGCGGTCGTACAGGGCATCCGGCACCGCCTTGCCCTGGATCTCCAGGGCGTCGAGCTCCGCCCGGCGCTCGACCAGCTCGAACACATCGGCCATGAGCCGGGTGTTCTCCCCCGCCTCTCGGCACTCCGCGTGCAGCGCCTCGGCCCGCTCGGCACTCCCCCACAATGCCGACGTGTCGACGCGCAGCGTCGCCGGCGGCAGGGCGAGGAGGCATCCGTGCGCCTGGCGGACGGCGGCCGCAGCATCCGCGAACTTCGGCGCCAGCGCGACCAGCGCGTCGGCGACGACGCGCAGCGCCTCGGGGTCGACCGAGACGATGCCGCCGTGCCGGATCTCGAGGTCGTCGCTCATGAGGTCACCATCGTCTCGATCTCCCAGAGCCTCGTGTTGAGCTCTCCGATCTCGGCCGCAGTGCGCGCCCTCTCCTCGACGAGGAGCGCGCACAGAGCCATCGCCCCCTTCGCATGCCACTGGCTCGCGTCGATCAGCGGAAGCAGCGCGGCACCCGCATCCTCCAGCTCGATGATCGCATCGCGCAGCGCGCGCTGCGCCGAATGCCAGAACCACAGGGAGTCCGAAGCCCATGCCTCGGCGGCGACGATGTTGAGCATGCGCTCAGCATCCTCCGACCTGGCATCGGCCATGAGCGGGAATCCCATGACCGGTGCACAGTGGGCGCACCGGTCCGAATGTGCACAACGAGACGCGAGCTGATCTGGTGGGTGTGCGATGCCGCCCCGCGCGGCAGAATGGACGAGTGTCCCCGACAGACCCCTTCCGCGTCATCTTCGTGTGCACGGGCAATATCTGTCGCTCCCCCATGGCTGAGGCGGTATTCCGCGACCTCGCCGAGCACCAGGGGCTCGGCCCGCTGATCGTCTCCAGCAGCGCCGGTACCGGCGAGTGGCACGTCGGCGAGCGCGCCGACGCCCGCACCCTCGCGGCGCTGGAGCGCCGCGGTTACGACGGGTCGAACCATCGCGCGAAGCAGTTCACCGCAGCCTCCTTCGCCGAGAACGACCTCGTCGTCGCGCTCGACCGCACGCATGAGCGCATCCTCAAGCAGTGGGCGCGCGACGACGACCAGGAGGGCAAGGTCACCCTGCTGCTGTCGTACGACCGCGACGCGGACGGCCTGGACGTCCCCGACCCCTACTACGCCGACGCCGCGATGTTCGATTCGGTGCTGGCTATGATTGAGTCGGCGACCCGAGGCCTGTTCCGACAGCTCGAACCCGCCCTGCGTCAGAGCCGCACGCCCCGCACGATGCCCCGGATCTGAGGGGCCCGATCAGGAGGATTCCCCTGACTTCCCCGAACGCCTTCCCCGTCCAGCCGCTCAGCCCGCTCGACGGCCGTTACCGTCCTGCCGTCGCTCCGCTCGGCGACTACCTCTCCGAGGCCGGACTGAACCGCGCCCGCGTCGAGGTCGAGGTCGAGTGGCTGATCGCGCTGACCGACCGTTCGCTGTTCGAGACCTCGCCGCTCCCGGGAGACGTCAAGGAGCAGCTGCGCGGCCTGTACCGCGACTTCGGCCAGGCCGAGATCGACTGGCTGGCCGAGAAGGAGGCGGTCACCCGCCACGATGTGAAGGCCGTCGAGTACCTCGTGCGCGACCGCCTTTCGGCTCTGGGCCTGGATGCCATCGCCGAACTCACGCACTTCGCCTGCACGAGCGAGGACATCAACTCGGTCTCGTACGCGCTGACCGTCAAGCGCGCGGTCGAGAACGTCTGGCTGCCGGCACTGGATGCCGTGATCGCGAAGCTCCGCGAACTCGGCGTGGAGCACGCGGATGCCGCGATGCTCTCCCGCACGCACGGCCAGCCCGCGACCCCGTCGACCATGGGCAAGGAGCTCGCGGTGTTCGCGTGGCGTCTGGAGCGCGTGCGCGCCCAGATCGCGGCATCCGACTACCTCGCGAAGTTCTCGGGCGCGACCGGAACCTGGTCGGCGCACCTGTCTGCCGACCCGGATGCCGACTGGCCGACCATCGCCCGCGAGTACGTCGAGGGCCTGGGGCTGGGCTTCAACGTGCTCACGACGCAGATCGAGTCGCACGACTGGCAGGTCGAGCTGTACGACCGCGTGCGTCACGTCGGCGGCATCCTGCACAACCTCGCCACCGACATCTGGACGTACATCTCGATCGGCTACTTCACGCAGATCCCGGTCGCGGGCGCCACCGGCTCGTCGACGATGCCGCACAAGATCAACCCGATCCGGTTCGAGAACGCCGAAGCGAACCTGGAGCTCTCAGCGGCACTCCTCGGCTCGCTGTCTCAGACGCTGGTCACCTCGCGCATGCAGCGCGACCTGACCGACTCGACCACGCAGCGCAACATCGGCGTCGCGTTCGGGCACTCGCTGCTCGCGCTCGACAACCTGCGCCGCGGCCTCGGCGAGATCTCCCTCGCCCGCGAGGTGCTGCTGGACGACCTGGACCACAACTGGGAGGTCCTCGCCGAGGCCATCCAGACCGTCATCCGCGCCGAGGTGGTGGCCGGACGTTCGACGATCAGCGATCCATACGCGCTGCTGAAGGAACTCACCCGCGGTCACCGCGTGGGCGCAGCGGAGCTGGCGGAGTTCGTCGAGGGCCTCGAGATCGGGGATGCCGCGAAGCAGCGTCTGCTCGCCCTGACCCCCGCGACGTACACGGGCCTCGCCGAGCGCCTCGCGCAGTAGTCCTCGCGCCCCGTCGTCCCGCGCGTCGGCCGGCCTCGCCCGCGCCCGGAAAGAAGACTTTCGGGGCTACCGCCGCCGAGAAGGCCCCGAAAGTCTACTTTCGGAGCCGGATTCGGTCGGTCAGGCGGGGTCGGTGCCGGGAGCGCCCGTGTCGGGGCGGCTCGTCTCGGGGCCGGCGGCGGAGGCATCGGCGTCCTCGTCGAACAGCACCGGTCGGTCGAGGGTCTTCTCGTCGTACTGGCGCGGATCCACGGCGAGGATGAGCATCGAGAGGATCAGGAGCGTCACGATGAACGCACCGCCGCCGATCACGAGGCCGAGGCCGACCGGGGTCAGCCCCTGGTAGGTGCCGTTGGCGATCGCGTTGTTGACGCGTGCGGTGAACGCACCGGTCGAGACGAGGGTGACGACAGCGGCGAAGATGCCGGCCGCCAGCGCGATCCCGAGGAGGTGCAGCGGCCGCAGCAGTTCGCGCCGGGTGGACTTCTTGTCGCTCATGCGGCGTCTCCCGCCGTGGTCGAATCCTGCGCCGTAACGCTGCGGCGCGGTGAGAACCCGGCGATCGCCAGGAAGACTGCGACGATCGCGGAGTATCCGCCGAACATGCCGACGGCGAGGATGATCCCGGTGAGGGTCAGCTCTCCCGCTCCCGGCACCACGTACTGCAGCGCGTAGTTCGCCGGGATGAGCAGGAGCACGACGGCGAGCACGAGACCGAGGGCGCCGACGACGATGGCGTCCTTCGCTGCGGGGTCGGTGCGGCGCTCACGGAGGCCGGCGATGAGCTCGACGAGGCCGGATGCCGCCGCCCAGATGATCACGACGATGAAGAACGCCGAGTCGTTGCGCCAGGTCGGGATGCCGCTGACGATCGCCGCGGCGAGATCGATCGCGGCGAGCAGGATGAACGGCCATCGGTGGCCGGCGGATGCCACCACCCAGGCGCCGAGAATGAGGATGAACCCGCTCGCGGCGACGAAGCCGCCGAACACTGAGAAGCCGATCGCTGCTGAGTGATCGGGCGAGAAGGTGATCATGAGCGCCGCGGCCGCCGCGAACAGAGCGCGCAGCAATTGGATGTGGCGCACGGTGAACGTGCGAGCAGGCGCAGACATGACGAATCCTCGGTCGGAGTGGTCTCTCCAGTCTACGCGGGGGCGAACGGCCGGCGCTGACGCGGGGCTCGGGATCCTGCCGCCATCGGTTCGCGTGCCGATTTCTCCGCGACGCTGCGCGCGGACCGCTGGGGCTACGACGACCGGGACTGAGTGCTCACTCCCCCGTCGCGACCGGCCGGCCCGGGGTGTTCGACCACTGACTCCACGAGCCGTGGAACAGCTTCGCGTCGATGCCGATCTCGGCGAGCACCAGCGCCGTGTGCGCGGCGGTGATGCCCGAACCGCAGTACGCGCCGACCGCGACGCCGTCCGTGATGCCCCGTTCGGCGAACGTGCGGCGCAGGGCGTCCGGCTCGCGCAGCATCCCGCACTCATCCACGTGCGCGGTCGTCGGCAGATTGACCGCGTCGGGGATGTGGCCGGCGATCGGGTCCATCGGCTCGACCTCGCCGCGGAAGCGCTCGGGTGCGCGCACGTCGAGCAGGATGCCGGATGCGGCGAGCGCCGCGGCCTCGTCGATCGTGAGGCTGCCGCCACTGATGTCGGCGAGCACGACGTGTCCGGGCTCCGGCACGACATCGCCTGCCTCGACCGCTCCGCCGGTGGTCTGCCAGGCCTGCCAGCCCCCGTCGAGAACGCGCACGTCGACACCGCCCTGCCGCAGGATCCACCACGCTCGGGCTGCCGGGAGTCCCCCGGCGTCGTCGTAGGCGACCACCACGTCGCCCGCGTTCAGGCCCCAGCGGCGCGCAGCATCCTGCACCTGCCCTGTCGACGGCAGCGGGTGCCGGCCCTCGTCGGGATGCCCGTGCCGTGACAGCTCGGTCTCGAGGTCCACGTACACCGCGCCGGGGATGTGGCCGGCGAGATAGGCGTCACGACCGTCGGTCCGGCCCAGCTTCCAGCGGACGTCGAGGATCCGGGCATCCGCAGCGATCAGGTCCGTGAGCCGCGCGGCGTCGACGAGGTGAGACATGGCTGCAGCGCCGACCGATCAGGCGCGGTCGTCCTCGTCGGCATCCGTCTCGTCCGCGTCGGGAGCGAGCTCGATGACCTCGTCGCCCTCCTCGAGGACGTCCACGTCGTCGGCGTCCTCCGTCTCGCCGGCGGATGCCGCGAGCACGCCCTCCGGGCGGATGAGCTCGCGCACCTCGGCCATGAAGCTGTTCAGCTGCTGCTGCTGCCAGCGCAGCTGACGGGTGCGGTCCTCGGCATCGCGGAGCACATCGGCGGTGTGTCCGGTCACCGTGCTGACGATCTTCTCGGCCTTCACCTGAGCGCGCTCGAGCGTCGCGCGGGCGCGCACCTGCGCATCCGCCTCGATCGACTGCGCCTGCGAGCGCATGAGCTTCTCGTAGTCGTCGGCCTTCGCCGCGATCCGCTTGGAGTGCTCGAGCGACGACGCCACCTGCTCGTTCGCGTCGGCCGTGATGCGCTCGGCGTGCGCGACCGCCTGATTGTGCAGCAGCAGGAACTCCTGCTGCGCGTCATCCTGACGGCGGGTCAGGGTCTCCTCGAACTCGAGGACACGGGCGTTCATCTCGCGGACCTCGCGCTCGGCATCCGTGCGCTGCTGCGTCGTCTCGCGGGTGACGAGGGAGCGCAGGGCCGCCGCACCCTTCTCGGCCTCGGTGCGGATGGTCGCCGCCTCCTGCTCGGCCTGATTGACCTTCTCGGCCGCGTGCGCCGCCTCGCGCTCGATGCGCGCCTCATGCGCGGTGTACTCGGTCTCGATGCGCAGCCGCACCTGGTCGGCGTCGTTCTGCGCCTGGGTGGTCAGCCGGTCGACCTCGGCGGCGAGCTCTGCGCGGCGGGCCTCGGCCTCGTCGCGGGCGGCTTCGAGCAGGCGCTCCGCCTGCACGGCGGCGTTCTGGATGAGGACGGATGCCTGCTCCTCGGCCACGCGGAGCACGGCCTCGAACTGCAGGCGCGACCCCTCGGTGTCGGTCTCGTCCTTCGGGGCGCCCGCGAGTTCGTTCGAGAGCGCCGCCACCTGCTGCTCGGACTCGGAGGCCCGAGCCTGAGCGGCGGCGAGATCGGCTTCGAGGGCGGCGATGCGCTTCTCATCGTCCGCGCGGGCGGCAGCGACCCGCTCCTCCTGCTGCTTCTCGATCTCGGCGATGCGCGCCTCGCTCTCGGCTGCCCGGCTCTCGCTCTCGGACCGCGCGGTCTCCAGCTCGGCGCGCACGGACTCGACGTCGCGGCTGACACCGGAGCGGGCCTCGGTGAGCTCCGTCTCGGCGCGCTTGATCTGCATGCGCAGACCCGCGATCGCGGCATCCACCTCGCCGCGGTCGTAGCCGCGGAAACCGATCGTGAAGCTCTCCTGCTCGCGCGCGGGGCCCTGGGCGAGCTGATCGAAGAAGTCCGTGCCCTGCTCGGCGGTGTTCTCAACGGATTCGGTCACGATGGACGCCTTTCAGAGCGGGGGAGAGATGCGGGAGAGACCCGGAGGTTCAGCCTAACCAGTGCGCCTGTGAGGCGACAGCGTCGCGGCGATAAACTGCGGTCGACCCCGAGTGAAGGATTCAGCGATGCCGCGTTTCGACCTGCCGGCGGAGCAGTTGCGCTCCTACCGGCCCGAGGTGGCGGAGCCCGCCGACTTCGACGACTTCTGGGAGCAGACCCTCGGCGAGTCGCGTGCCCTCGCCGCCCCCGTCCGGCTGCGCCGGATCGACTCGCCGCTGCAGGCGTTCGAGGTGTACGACGTCACCTTCAGCGGGTTCGGCGGAGATCCGGTCGGCGGATGGCTGCTGCTGCCGGCGGATGCCGACGACGCTCTGCCGGCGGTCGTCGAGTACAACGGGTACGGCGGCGGGCGCGGCCTTCCGCATGAGCGGCTCGGGTGGGCGGCATCCGGGTACGCCCACTTCTTCATGGACACCCGCGGCCAGGGCAGCGGATGGGGCACCGGCGGCATCACGCCCGACCCGCACGGCTCCGGCCCCGCGGCGCCGGGGTTCATGACCCGCGGCATCCAGGACCCGAACGAGTACTACTACCGCCGGGTCTACACCGACGCCGTCCTCGCGATCGACGCGATCCGCTCGCTCGATCAGATCGATGGATCCAGGGTCGCCGTGACCGGCACCAGCCAGGGCGGCGGGGTCGCGATCGCCGCCGCGGCGCTCTCGAGCGGCCTGATCGCCGCGATGCCGGACGTGCCGTTCCTCTGTCACTTCGAACGGGCGGTCGGACTCACCGACCGCGACCCCTACGCCGAGATCGTGCGGTACCTGGCTGTGCATCGGGACGCCGTCGAGAACACCTTCCGGACGCTGTCGTACTTCGACGGAGCGAACCTCGCCCGCCGGGCCACGGCGCCCGCTCTGTTCTCGGTGGCGCTCATGGACCCGGTGTGCCCGCCGTCGACGGTGTTCGCCGCCCGGAACCACTGGGGCGGGACCGCCGACATCGTCGAGTACGCCTTCAACGAGCACGAAGGCGGCCTGGGTCTGCAGTGGCAGAAACAGGCCGCCTTCCTCGCGGAGCGGCTCGCCGGTTTCAAGTAACGCAAATGACCCCATTCCGCACGCGGATGGGGTCATTTGCGTTACTTGAACGGGTGGATGCGCCGCGGTCGTCGCTCAGACGGTCAGCAGCACCTTCGTGGCGCGCCGCTCGTCCATCGCCTTGTAACCCTCGGCCGCGTCCTCGAGCGGCAGGGTCAGGTCGAAGACGACGCCCGGGTCGATCTCGCGGTCCCAGATGAGCTGGATGAGCTCGGGCAGGAATCGCCGCACAGGGGCCGGCCCGCCGTGCAGGTGCACGCCGGAGAAGAACAGCTCGTCGCCGGGCAGCGCCACGTCGTGCGAGACGCCGACGTAGCCCACGTGCCCGCCGGCCCGCGTCGAGCGGATCGCCTGCATCATCGACTCCTGCGTGCCGACGGCCTCGATCGTCGAGTGCGCTCCGAGCCCGTTCGTGAGCTCCTTGATCTTCGCCACGCCCTCGTCGCCGCGCTCTTCGACGATGTCGGTCGCGCCGAAACGGCGCGCGAGTTCTTGGCGATCGGCGTGCCGGCTCATCGCGATGATCCGTTCCGCGCCGAGCTGCTTCGCGGCGAGGATGCCGAGAAGGCCCACCGCGCCGTCGCCGACCACGGCGACGGTCTTGCCCGGTCCGGCCTCAGCGGCGACGGCGGCGAACCATCCGGTGCCGAGCACGTCGGACGCGGCGAGCAGAGCGGGGATGAGGTCGGCGTCGGGCTGCCCAGGGGTGGCGACGAGCGTGCCGTCTGCATGCGGGATCAGCGCGTACTCGGCCTGGGTGCCGTACCGGCCCATCGGCACGACGTGCACGCATCGGGACTGGTACCCGGCCTGGCAGATCTCGCACGTGTTGTCGGATGCCATGAACGAGCCGACGACGAAGTCGCCGACCTTCAGGTTCTTCACGTCCGCGCCGATCTCCTCGACGACGCCGACGTACTCGTGGCCCATGGGCGTCGCATCGACGCTGTCGGCACCGCGGTACGGCCAGAGGTCGGAGCCGCAGATGCAGGTCGCGGCGAGCTTGATGACGGCATCCGTCGGCCTCGTGATGGTCGGCTTCTCGCGGTCCTCGACGCGGACGTCGCCGGGGCCGTGCATGACTACTCCACGCATGTGTGCACTCCTTCTGATGTGTGCTTCGGTGTGTGATTCCATACAACTCCGGATCTGCGGACTCCGGAAATTCCAGAGGGTGAGCAGCTACGTCATCAGCAGCGTGCCGTTGTCGTCATCGAGGGCGTCGTCGAGCACGAGGACGCGTTCGTGGAACGGCGCGCGCCTGGCCTCGGGGTCGAACTGCGGAATCGGATTCTCTTCGCTCATGCCCCCACTGTGCGCGGCATCCGTCCGCCGGTGGGCGGAATCTGCTCAGGGCGGCTCTGCCCTGAGCAGATGGTGGCTGGCGATTGCGGCGGACGGCACGCGGCCGACGCGGGACGGGGCCGCAGGACTCGTGGTCCTGCGGCCCCCGCCTGGCCGTTCTGCCCGGCCTACCCCGCGGCGAGCGCGCGTCGGTGGCTGATCCGGTGACCGACCCAGAAGCCGATCGCGATGAGACCGATCAGGGCGATCCCGAGCATCCAGGGCAGCATCGACGGCGCGGCACCCGCGGTCGCGGTGGCGAGCGTTCCCGAGCCGTCTGCGATGCGTCCGTTGCCGTCGGCGAGCGCGACGGCGCCCGTCTCGAGCTTCGTGCCGCCGTCGGCGAGCTCACCCGAGCCGTCGGCGACGGCGGTCGCGCCCTCGGACAGCGTGCCGAGGCCGTTGTCGAGGTCGAACGCGCCCTGCTGCAGGGTCGAGGTGCCCTCGGCAAGGGATGCCGCACCCTCGTTCAGGCTGGATGCGCCGGAGTTCAGACGCGTCGCTCCGTCGTGCAGCGCTGCCGCGCCCTCGGAGAGCGTGGTCAGACCGCCGCTGAGGCGGCCGGCGCCGGATGCCAGGTCGGCGGTGCCGGACTTCAGCGGAACAAGACCGGTGGCGAGCTCCTTCGCGCCCGAGGCCAGCTGCGAGGTTCCCGACTTCAGCGGGGCGATGCCCGTGGCGAGCTCCTTCGCACCCGAGGCCAGCTGCGATGCTCCCGACTTCAGCGGCGCCATGCCCGTGGCGAGCTCCGACGCACCGGTGGCGAGGTCGCCGCTGCCCTTCTTGAGGTTCTGAGCGCCGAGAACGAGCGCCGGAGCGCCGTTCTGCGCATCGGCGAGGCCGATGGTTCCGGGCCAGCCCTTCGACGAGTCGCCGTTGAGGAGCGCGCTGGTTCCCGCGGCGAGCGACGCAGCGCCGTCACCGGCGTTGATCAGGCCCTGAGCGAGCTGCGGCGCTGCGGCCGCTGCGGGCGCAATGCCGTCGACCTGCTTGTCGACACCGGCAGCCAGTGCCGCCAGCTGCGCGAGCTCGGGTTTGGTCTGCGCGAGCACGGCGAGCTGGTCGGCGAGCGCCTGCGAGTTCTGCGACAGCGAACCGACCGTGCCGGTGATGGTGGCGCCATTGGCGGCGAGGTAGCGGACCTGGTCGCCGGTTCCGGCGGCAAGCGAGGAACTGAGGTTCTGGGCCCCGGCGTTCAGCGACTGCGCGTACTGGTGCGCACCGCCCACGCCGGCGGCGATGCTGGTCACACCGTCGAGCAGCTTCTGGGCACCCGCATCCACTCGGGCAGCCCCGCCGGAAAGCTTCTGCGCACCCGTGACGGCCTTCTGCGCACCGGCATCCAGCTCCGCGGCGCCGCCGGAGAGCTTCTGCGCTCCGTCCACGGCCTTCTGCGCGCCAGCATCCACCTGGGCAGCGCCGCCGGAAAGCTTCTCCGCACCGGTGACAGCCTTCTGCGCACCGGCATCTGCACGCAGCAGCCCGGCGGCGAGTTCCTGCGCGCCGGAGAGCGCCGTCCGCGCTCCCCCGTTGAGGCGGGCGGCGCCGGACTCGGCGCTGGCGGTGCCGGCGGCGAGCGTGCCGGCGCCGACGGAGAGTGCCGCAGCTCCGGACTCGGCCTTCAGCGCACCGGCGGCGAGCTTCTGCGATCCCTCGTGAGCGCTCTGCGCGCCGTCGGCGAGGTCCTGCGAGCCGTCGGCGAGCTGCTGCGCTCCGCTGGAGAGCTCCTGCGCTCCGGCAGCGAGCTGAGCCGATCCGTCCCGGGCGGTGCCCGTCCCGTCCGACAGCTCAGCGGCACCCGCGGCGATCTTTCCGGTCGTCAGGAAGAAGATCGTCACCATCGCCGCGAGAAGCAGGGCGAGGACGACGACGGTTATGCGCACGCCGTTGCCGTGCGCGTGGGACTGAGAACTCATCATCGAGGCTCCAGGGGTCAATGGCATCGTTGCCACCCGCGAGTGTAGGAGTGCGGATGCCGACTTCCCTCGGCCTTTGCGACCAGTACTAAGTTTCAGATTCTCTGAGACTTGGTTTCTTGTAGCGTTTCGACAACGGCGAATGCGCGCGCCAGATCGGCGATGAGATCATCGGCGTCCTCCAGCCCGATCGACAGACGCAGGACGTCGGCATCCGGGCGGGCGTCAGCAGGCACAGGGCGGTGGGTCAGGGCGGCCGGATGCTGGATGAGCGAGTCCACTCCCCCGAGCGAGACCGCGTGCGTGAAGAGCTCGGCCGCGGAGGCCACGGAGCTCGCCGCCGCGTAGCCGCCGCGCATGCGCATCGCGATCATCGCCCCCGTTCCCCGCATCTGCCGATCGAGGATGCCCTGCGGGTCGCCGTCGAGTCCCGGGTAGAACACCTCGTCGACCTCCGGCCGGTCGATCAGCCACTGCACGATGCGCTGCGCGTTCGCCTGCTGCTGCCGGATCCGCACCGGAAGGGTCGTGAGGCCGCGGTGCAGCAGGTACGCGCCGAGCGGATGCAGCAGCCCTCCCGTCACGGCGCGCACGCGGCGCAGCGCTTCGGCGTGCTCCTCGCTGCAGGCGACGACCCCGGCGATCACATCGCCGTGCCCGCCGAGGTACTTCGTCGCGCTGTGCAGCGACATCGCCGCGCCCAGATCGAGCGGGTTCTGCAGGATCGGCGTCGCGAAGGTGTTGTCGACGACGACGGGAACGCCGCCCGCCGCCGCGGCGACTGCGGCGATGTCGACGAGTTCGAGAGTGGGGTTCGCCGGCGTCTCCATGATGACGAGGCCCGTTTCGGGACGGATGCTGACGCCGACCTCCGACGGATGGCAGAACGTGACCTCGGTGCCCAGCAGCCCGGAGCCGAGCAGGTGGTCGGTGCCGCCGTACAGGGGACGGACCGCCACGACGTGGCGTTTGCCGGTGGCGGATGTCATGGCCAGGATCACGGCGGTCATCGCCGCCATCCCCGATGAGAACGCGACCGACGCCTCGGCGTGCTCCATCGTGGCCAGCGCCTCCTCGAAGCGTGCGACCGTCGGGTTCCACAGCCGCTGGTACACCAGGCTGCCGTTCTCGATCGGACGGCCGCCGGTGGCCATCGCCTCATAGGCGTCGCCACCCCGTTCGATATCGGGAAGCGGGTTGGTCGTTGAGAGGTCGATCGGCAGGGCGTGGACGCCGAGCGCGTTGAGGTCGTCGCGGCCGCTGTGCACGGCGACGGTGTCAGGGTGCAGGCTCATGCCTTTACGTTGCCGGAATCCCAATGCGAGTGGGAGAATTCGACAGCATCCGCCGACTATCACGGCAGATCCGCGATTATCGATGACGGGCGACTGAACAGGGGCGACGATCTTGGCGAAAGCACAACTCGACGAGCTCGACCTGCAGATCCTGGCTGCGCTCAGCACGCGCGCAGACCTGACGAACAAGGCGCTCGCCGCCCGGCTGGGGCTCGCCGAGTCCACGTGCGCGCACCGCGTGCGGGGCCTGCGCGACCGCGGCGTCATCCGCGACACCCGCATCCGACTCGACGCCGCGACCCTCGGCTACCCGCTCGAGGCGATCATCAAGGTGCGTCTGGCCAACCACACCGGCGAGAAGGTGAACGCCCTGTTCGACGCGCTCGTCGCGACTCCCCGCGTGCTGCAGGTGTTCCACGTCGCCGGCGTCGACGACTTTCTCGTGCACGTGGCGGTGCAGGATGCCGCGGCACTGCGCGACATCGTCCTCGAGCACATCACGGTGCATCCGGTCGTGCGCGGAACCGAGACCCAGTTGGTCTTCGATCTGCGCGACGGCCGCGGCGTACTGGGGTAGGTCTCAGCGGCGGAGCAGCTTCTTCCAGCGGCGCTGCACCATCACGGGCACGGGCTGGGTGACCACGGCATCCACGTTCAGGGAGCTGTTGTCGGGGCCGACGATCGCGATCGGCGTCGTCAGCGTCGGTTCGAGCGGATCCACCGGCATCTTCGCCAGCGCCCGATGCGCGCGCACGTATGCGGGGATGAGGATCACGACCGCGCCGACCCAGGCGAGCGGGTTGCTCATCGCGACGCCGGCGAATCCGAGAACAGCTCCGAGCACGACGGCAGCGGCCACGCGGGCGAACAGCTCGACGACACCCGTGATGGTCGGGATCATCGCCTGACCGAGTCCCTGCAGCGCACCGCGCAGCACGAACAGCACGCCGAGCAGGGCGTAGGTGGATCCGTTGATGATGAGCATGAGGTGCGCGAGCTCGACGACCTCGTCGGCACCGTCTCCGACGAACAGCCGCACCAGGTGCGTGCCGAAGGCGATGAGCACGATGCCGAGCACGAGCGAGGCGACGATGGCCATCCACGTCGCCTGCACGACGCCGGAGCGGATGCGGTCGGGCCGCCGGCCGCCGAAGTTCTGCGCCACGTACATCGACACCGCGAGGCCCAGGGAGGCCAGCAGCGCCGTCGCGAGGCTGTCGACCCTGGATGCCGCGGTGTACGCCGCGATCGCCTCGGCGCCGAGGACGTTCAGGGCGACCTGCACGACGAGCGTGCCGATCGCGATGATCGAGGCCTGGAACCCCATCGGGAGGCCCAGCCGCAGGTGGTCGGCGATGTCGTCGCGGGTGACGCGCCAGTCCTCGCGCCGAATGTGAAGCATCGGCATCCGTCGGCGGACGAACTCCAGGCACAGCAGCACCGAGACGGCCTGCGCGACGACGGTCGCGAGCGCGGCGCCGGCCACGCCCCATCCGACGGGACCCACGAGCACGATGACAAGCACGACGTTCAGCCCGCACGCGATCGTGAGGAACACCAGCGGCGTCTTCGAGTCGCCGATCGCGCGGATGATCGCCGAGAGGTAGTTGAAGAACATCGTCGCCCCGCCGCCGAGGAAGCTCACCTGCGTGAACAGCGTCGCCTCGGCGAGCAGCTCAGGCGGTGTCTGCATGAGCACGAGCACGGGTTCGGCCAGCAGCGGGCCGCCGATCGTGATGACGATGCTGGCGGCGGCCGAGAGCAGGGTGCCCGTGGCGACGGATCGCCGCACGCCCGCAGCATCCTTCGCCCCGAACGCCTGCGCCGTCGGGATCGCGAAACCGCTCGTCATGCCCCAGGCGAATCCGAGGAGCAGGAACAGGAGACTCCCCGTCGCGCCGACGGCGGCGAGCGAGTTCACGCCGAGCTCGCGCCCGACCACCACCGTGTCGACGACCTGGTAGAGCTGCTGGACGACGTTGCCGATCAGCAGAGGGACGGCGAAGGTCAGGATGACGCGCCAGGGACGGCCTGTGGTGAGGGAGGTTGCCATGCGGGGGAAGCGGCTTCCGGAGACGAGGATCGGGGCAGACGGCTCGCCGGAGTGCGGCGAGCGCCCAGTCTATCGAATCGATTCGGACGATCGATGACCCACACGGCGGTGAACGCAGCGAGCCGGGCCCGCCTCAGAGACCGGCCGGTCTCAGAGGTCGCTGTGCACGCCGACGATGCGCGGCGTCGCCAGCACCGGTGCCGGCGCGGACGACGGTGCCGCTGCTGCGGAGGAGGCCATCGGTTCCGGCTTCGGTCGCCGCTCGAAGGCCTGCACGATGGACCGTGCGACGGCGCCGAGCACGAGCGCGACGACGAGGCCGCCCGCGGCCACGATCGCGGGAACCCACTGCCCGGAGAAACCGGATGCAAGGCTGAGCAGTGCGCCGCCGATCCACGCCGCGGATGCTCCGCCGGCTACGCCGGCGGCCCCCATCGCAAGCGCGATCAGGGCGACGATCGCGCAGATCAGGGCGATGCCCGCCCCCGCGATTCCGACCCACAGGAAAAGCTCTGAAAGATCCCTGATCAGCCCGATCGATGACATTGTGACCCCCCGGTCGCCTTCGTGTTTCCCACGGTACGCAGGCCCGCCGGCATCCGCATCCATCGGAAGGATGATGTTACGCAAACGCCACCCGGACGTGCCTCGAGGGCCATGATGGAGGGGTGGCCGTTCCTCTCTCCGAACTGACGCGGATGCCGGATCCGCAACTCGTCTACGCCGCCGACGGAACCCGCCTGGCGACCTACACCTGGGGAGAGCTCGATGCCCCGGTTGTGGTGATCGTGCACGGGTTCGCGTCCAACGTGCGCGACAACTGGGTCCTCACCGGCTGGGTCCGGGAGCTCACCAGGGCCGGGTACCGCGTGCTCGCCCTCGACCAGCGCGGGCACGGCAACAGTGACAAGCCGCACGAGCCGGATGCCTATGCCATCCGCACTCTGGTGTCGGACGTCGAGACGGTCATGGACACCTATCTCGTCGAGGACGCGTTCTATGTCGGCTACTCCCTCGGCGCGCGCGTCGGGTGGGAGGTCGTGCGCGATCTTCCGCAGCGCATCGAGCGGGCGGTGCTGGGCGGCGTGCCCGACGGCATCCCGCTCGAGCGGCTCGATCTCGACCAGGTGCGCGCGTATGCAGACGACGGCACACCCGTGACGGATCAGGCGACCCAGGACTACATCGCCCTCACCGAACGCGTGCCGGGCAATGATCTCCGCTCGCTTCTCGCCCTGGCCGAGGGCATGCGCCGGACGCGCACAGTCGACCCCGACCCGGCCAATGCCCCGACCCGTCCCATCCTGTTCGCGACGGGCACGGAGGACGCCATCATCGAGGGCTCCCGCGCGCTGGCCGAGGCCGCACCGAACGGGACGTTCTTCGAGATCCCCGGGCGCCACCACTTCAACGCGCCCGGCTCGCGGGCGTTCAAGGATGCCGCGCTGGAGTTCCTCGCGGGTTCCTGAGCGGCGACGCCGAAGCGCCGGGGCTCAGGCCTCGCGCTTGGGCAGCACCCACCCGGCGCGCGGGAAGTGGCAGGTGTAGCCGTTCGGGATGCGCAGCAGGTAGTCCTGGTGCTCGGGCTCGGCCTCCCAGAACGGGCCCTCGGGCTCGATCGTCGTGACGGCTTTGCCGGGCCACAGGCCCGAGGCATCCACGTCGGCGATCGTGTCACGGGCGACCTGCTCCTGCTCGGGGCTCAGCGGGAAGATGGCCGAGCGGTAACTGGAGCCGATGTCGTTGCCCTGTCGGTTCAGCGTCGACGGGTCGTGGATCTGGAAGAAGAACGCCAGGATGTCGCGGTATGTCGTTTTCGTCGGGTCGAACACGATCTCGACGGCCTCGGCGTGGCCGGGGTGATTGCGGTAGGTCGGGTGGTCGTTCGAACCGCCGGTGTAGCCGACGCGGGTGTCCAGGACTCCGGGCTGGCGGCGGATGAGGTCTTCCATGCCCCAGAAGCAGCCGCCCGCGAGGACAGCGGTCTCGGTGCCGGGTGTGCGGGTGATGGTGCCGGTGTCGGTCATGTGGACTCCTTTTCGCCCTTCCAGTCTGACGCAGGATCGCGGGGCGGGAGCCGTTCTGGACGAACACTCAGGAACCGCGTGCGGTATGCGTTTCGTCGGTTTCGAGGCGCTCAGAACCGACCGAAAGCATCCGGCCTGTGCGGGAGGCACAAGAAACACGAGGGCGGATGCCGGGGGCGCATAGCTTCGTCACCATGACTGAGAACCCGATCACCGACGCTCTCGTCCTCATCACCGGCGGCGCCCGCGGCATGGGCGAACTCTACGCACGCCGCGCGGTCGCCGCGCACGCGCGCGCCGTCGCGCTGTGGGACATCGATGAGGATGCCGTCACCGCTCTGGCCGCCGACCTCTCCCGATCCGGTGTGGAGGTGCGCGGCTACCGCGTCGACGTGTCGCAGCGCGAGGAGATCGCCGCCGGCATCGAGAAGCTTCGGGCGGATCTCGGCTCCCCCGACGTCGTCATCAACAACGCCGGCATCGTGCGCGGCGCGCCGTTCTGGGAGCACGACCCGGTCGCGCACATCGAGGCGACCATGCGCATCAACACCCTCGCGGCGATGTGGCTGACCCGTGAGGTTCTGCCCGAGATGATCGCGGATGCTTCACGCCCCAAGCGCATCCTGAACATCGCGTCCGCCGCCGGGACTCTGGCGAATCCGAACATGAGCGTGTACGCGGCATCCAAGTGGGCGATGATCGGCTGGAGCGAGTCGGTCCGCCTGGAGCTCGCCTCTTACGGGCACCGGCACATCGCGATCACGACGTTCTGCCCGAGCTACGTCTCGACCGGCATGTTCGAAGGAGCGCGAGGGCCGCTGCTGACGCCGATCCTCACCCCTCAGACCGCGACGGCCGCGGCCTGGAACGGGATGCTGCACGGGACGCCGCTCGTGCTGCGGCCGTGGACCGTGAAGCTGTCGATGGCGCTCCGCGGCATCCTGCCGACCGGCGCGTGGGACTTCCTGGCCCGGCACGTGTTCAAGGTGTACTCGTCGATGGACCACTTCACCGGCCGCGGGTGACATCGCCGCCGCGTGTTCCGGCAGTAGAGTTGCTTCCCTGAGACCCACGAGGGGGACACATGTCGGTTGGTCTGCTCGCCGTCGTCGACGACATCCTGAGCGCGGCGATGAAGGCGTCGGCCAAGGCGGCCGGCGTCGTGATCGACGACGCCGCCGTCACCCCGCAGTACGTGCAGGGCATCACTCCGGCGCGCGAACTGCCCGTCGTCGCGAAGATCACGCTCGGGTCGCTGGCGAACAAGTTCATCATCATCATCCCGATCGCCCTGCTGCTGACCGCGTTCGCTCCGTGGGTGCTGCCGTTCCTGCTCATCCTCGGCGGAACATACCTGTGCTTCGAGGGCGCCGAGAAGGTGCTGGAGTGGTTCGGGTTCCTCCACGGACACGACGACGAGGGCGCGCGCAACGAGAACAAGCTCGTGTTGGGTGCGATCCGCACCGACCTGATCCTGTCGACCGAGATCATGCTCATCTCGCTGTCGAACCTCGAGGGCGGGCTGAGCATCTGGATGACGCTCGGAATCCTCGCCGTGATCGCCGCGATCATGACCCTCGTCGTCTACGGTGCCGTGGCGCTGCTGGTGAAGATCGACGACATCGGACTGAAGATGGCCAAGAGCGAATCGCAGCGCGTGCGTCACACCGGAACGCGTCTGGTTCGCTCGATGCCTGCGGTGTTCCGTGTGATCAGCGTGATCGGAACCGTCGCGATGCTGTGGGTCGGCGGGCACCTGCTGCTCGCGAACCTCGGCGAGGTCGGATTGCACTTCTTCAGCGACATGCTGCACGGCATCCACGACTTCCTCGCGCCCGCCGGTGCCGTGATCGCGTGGATCGGCGAGACCTTCGTCTCGGCCCTGGCGGGTCTCGTCGTCGGTCTCATCGTCGTCGGCGTCGTCGTGCTGATCGGGCGGATGCTGGGCAAGAAGCCCTCGTTCACCGAGGGCGGCGAGTCGCCGGCCAACGTCGTCGCGCACTGAGCTCCGCGATGGACGTGCTGCACTGGGTGGTCGACGCCTTCAATTCGCAGTGGATGCTCCCCGGCGGGCAGAAACTCCTCATCCGCGAGGTCGTCGGCAACCTGTTCGGGCTCGCCAGTGCACTCGGCGGCATGCGCCGCAAGGTGTGGGCGTGGCCGGTCGGCATCGTCGGCAATCTGCTGCTGCTGACGGTGTTCCTCGGCAGCATCCTCAGCCCTGAGCACGACCTGCCGCACCTGCTCGGCCAGGCCGGACGGCAGGTCATGTTCATCGCGGTCGCGATCTACGGATGGGTCCGCTGGCGGCAGGCGGCATCCGGCACCGGGCAGGTGACGCCGCGCTGGGCGCCGAACAGTGCGCGCATAGGACTCGTGCTCGTGCTCGTCATCGGCACGATCGCCCTCACTCCCCTGTTCCGGCTTCTCGGCTCGTACGAGCCGGTGTGGGCGGATGCCTGGACCTTCGTCGGGTCGCTCCTGGCGACCTACGGCATGGCGAAGGGCTGGACGGAGTTCTGGCTCATCTGGATCGCCGTCGACGTCGTGGGCGTGCCGCTCCTGTTCAGCGCCGGCTACTACGCGACCGGCCTCATGTACGTCTTCTACGGCGCGTTCACCGCCGTCGGCTTCGTCGTGTGGTGGCGGGCGCAGGCGAACGCCAAGCCGCACATCGAGACGATCATGCCCGACCCGCGCATCGGCGGCGCAGACGAGAATGACGACTGATGTTCGACAGCCCGCTCTCCGCCTCCGCGTATGAGGTGCTCGGTGTCGACCCCACCGCGACGGCTGACGAGATCAAGAAGGCGTTCCGGCTCCGCCTCCGCCAGACCCACCCGGATGCCGGCGGCGACGCCGCAGCGTTCATCCAGGTGCAGCGAGCGTGGGAGCTCGTCGGCACCCCCGAGGCCCGGTCCGTCTACGACCGCGGGCACGGATTCGGCACGGCACCCGGCGCGTCGACGCCCGAACAGGACTGGAGCGGCTGGCGAGCACCGGCCCCTCGCACGGACACGCGCCCCAAGGCCCGCGCTTACGGGCATCCCGGTGGCTGGCGCCGCGAGCGCTACCTCTCCCTGATGCGCGAATGGGCCGGCCGCGGCGTCGACCTCGACGACCCCTACGACCCGGCGCTGGTGCGCTCGGCGCCGCTCGAGATCCGGCGCCTGCTGGCGGACGCCCTCGCCGAGGAGGCCACGGCGGGCACGGTGTCCGACCTCGGCATGGGGTTCACGGTCTGGCACGACGTCGCCACGGGCACCGACCCGCGCGAGAAGCTCGACCACGTCGTGCTCAGCCCGTCGGGGCTGTACGGGGTGATGTCGGAGGACTTCGCCGAGACCGCCCGGTTCCGACGCGGCGAGATCATCGGCCAGAACGTCGACGGCCGCGCTCCGGTGGCCAGCCTCCTCGCCCGCATGCGCGTGATCGCCCGGGCGGCGAAGGTGCGCTTCGGCGGGGCGATCATCGTGCTGCCCGACGACGACCTCGAGCAGGCCGTCACCGCGCTCGGCAAGGTGCGCGGCATCCCCGTCGTCGTCGTGCGTCGCAGCACGCTCGGCATGGTCCTGCGGCAGGGCGTTCCCGGTGCGCGCGACATCGGCGGCAACGAGCTGTTCGACGTGCGCACCCGCCTGCAGCAGACGGTGCGCTTCGTCTGAGGTCCCAGGCCCGGGCTCACTCCGCGTCGGAGCGGAACAGCCCGCGCAGCACGAGGTAGACGATCACCGCGACGACGGCGACGATCGCGAGCTTCGCGATGAACCAGAGCACGGAGAACAGCACCCCGACCAGCCACCAGGCGACGACGACGGCGACGATCACGCCGACGATGGTCCACAGGGAGTTCTTGTTCACGGCTCAAGCCTACGCACCGGCGCCGGTTAGCATTCAGGAATGACTGACGAACCGGTAGACGACGTCTCCATCGGCGGCGAGATGATCCGCCTCGGCCAGTTCCTGAAGTTCTCGGGACTGCTCGACTCCGGCGGCGACGCCAAGGAGGTCATCATCGACGGATACGTGACTGTGAACGGCGACGAGGAGCGCCGCCGCGGGCGCCAGCTCCGCGACGGCGACCTCGTCTCATTCGAGGGCCGGACGGTTCGCGTCCGGCCGTGACTCCCGCCCGAGCCGCGAGAACTGCTATGCGGTGAGACGGATGCTGGCACGGCGCAGAGGGCCGGGCCGACGTTCGCGGGCGAGCCTACGCCGCACGGCTCGGCGCGGTACACCGTCACGCCCGGCGGCGAGTACGCTCGCCGTGTGGATGCCGCCGACCCGCTGCCCGATCGCCCTGCCCCCGACAACCCGCAGGGCAAGCTCGTGCTGCTCCGGCACGGCGAGACCGAGTGGTCGCGCGCTGGGCGGCACACCGGCCGCACCGATGTTCCGCTTACCGAGCACGGCGAGGAACTCGCGCGTGCGGCCGGCGAGCTCGTGCGCGGCTACGACTTCCGGCTCGTGCTCACCTCTCCCCTGCAGCGCGCGCGCCGCACAGCGGAACTCGCGGGCCTCGACGCCGAGATCGATCCGCAGCTGATCGAATGGGACTACGGCGGGTACGAGGGCCGCACGACCCAGGACATCCGCGCCGAGCTCGGCTACAACTGGTCGGCGTTCACCCACGGCGTGATCCGCGGCGAGACCCCCGGCGAGACCGTGGAGGAGGTCGCCGCCCGGGCATCACGCGTGCTGACCCGCGTTCTCCCTGCGATGGTCGACGGAGACGTCGCCCTCGTCGCGCACGGACACTATCTGCGCATCCTCGCCGCGGTGTTCCTGCGGCAGGCCCCGCGGTTCGGGGCATCCATCACCTTCGGCGCCGGTTCCGTCTCGGTGCTCGGATACGACCGCGAGCAGCCGGCGATCCTGGCGTGGAACCACGGTCCGCAGCTGCCGCTCGAGCCGCCGCGATCATGACGCGCCGCGGTGCCCGCACTCGCAGAGTTCTGGGGCTGACGGCGTCGGTGGTCTCGGGCACGATGGAGGCATGACCGACGGGTACGACTCCGAGTTCCTGGCCACCTCCGTGCCGCTCCCCCGTCCGCGTGACGTCGTGCGCGACCTCGCCTACCCGCGGTTCTCGGTGCTGCTCGACCCCGCGCGGCGGTTCGCCGCCGTGACCGCCGTGAACATCGACGGAGCGCAGTTGCGCGAGGTGCCGCGCTCGGGCGACTGGCGTCTGGATTCACGGGTGGATGCCGATGAGCAGGCCGGCCCCGACGTGTACTCCCACAACGATCTCGACCGCGGCCACCTCGTGCGCCGCCGCGACCCCGGGTGGGGCACGGCCGACGAGGCGCGGGATGCCACCGAGGCGACGTTCTTCTACACGAACGCCGCACCGCAGGCCGCCGGGTTCAACCAGTCGAAGGAGCTGTGGCTCGGACTCGAGGACCATGTCCTCGCCTATGCCGAGGCGACCGATCAGCGCGTCTCGGTGTTCACGGCGCCGGTGCTCGCGGACGACGATCCGCCGTATCGCGGCGTCCGGGTGCCGCTGCGTTTCTGGAAGGTGGCGGCCTGGCAAGGGTCTGCCGGGCCTGCGGCGGCCGGATTCGTGCTGGATCAGACCGAGCTCGTCGACACCTCTCAGGGTGTTCTCGCCGTGCCGCCGCTGGGAGCGTTCCGGACGTTCCAGGTTCCGATCGGCGACGTCGCCGAGATCACCGGGGTCGACTTCGGTGCACTCGCCGAGGCGGACGTGCTGAGCGCGCGCGGCGTGCGTCCGGGTGATTGGCGGGTGATGGACGCAGCCGCCGACATCGTGCTCTGAGGCCGCAGTCAGATGGCCATCGCGTACTCGCCGAACCCCATCGCGATCAGCAGCGACAGCACGGCGAGGACGAGGACGACCGGGGTCATCGTGTACCGCTCCGGCTTGCTGCGCGAAATCGCGTTCATGACGATGCCGATCGCGAAGTACGCGAAGACGATCCACATGGCGACCTGCGCGACGGCGTCCGGCAGCAGCGACGTGATGCCGGCCCGCTCCCACGCGATGAACGCGATCAGGGCGTAGATGACGATCGAGACGGCGCTGCCGATGCGCAGGTTGCGCGGCAGCACCCGATGCTGACCTCCCCAGGCGAAGTGTCCCCAGGGCGCTCGCGCGGCGAGCGCGATCTGGAACACCGCGAGCAGGGCGAGGATCACCGTCAGTGCGAGCGCGAAGGGCACGGCTACACGGTAGCGGTCCTGGGTCGGCGGGAGGAAGCCGCTACTCGCGCGGCCGCAGCCGGACCGCCGGCAGCGCGGGCGCCGGCAGCGGCTTCGGCTGGTCGGGTGGGAACTCTCCGAAGAGGGCTCGCTTGCCGACATCCTGCGGGTCGGCGGGCTCGAAGCCGAGCTCGGCCTGGTACCGGCGGCGGAACTCGACGATCTCGTCGTGATCGCGCCCGACGAAGTTCCACCACATGACGATCTGCTCGCCGAGCGGGACGCCGCCGAGCAGGATGATGCGGGCACCGGCATCCGATGCTGTGATCTCGATCGCGTCGGACCCGGGCGGCACGTAGGCGAGCGAGCGGTGGGCGACGGCCGCCCCGTTCACGGACACGGCGTCGCTCTCGGCGAGCACGGCGAGCTCGAAGTCGGCGCGCACCGGCAGCCGCACGACGGCGCCGGGGTCGAGGATCAGCTCGGCGCCCAGCAGATCGGGTGTCCGGGTGTCGACGGGAGAGACAGAATCCAGGAGCGAGCCGATGAAGACCCGCACGGTCGCACCGGGAATCTGCACCGGCTCCGGCTCGTAGTGGGCGAACGCGTTCTCGCCGAACCGGGTCGCGTCCGGCATCGCGTACCAGAGCTGCACGCCGTGCAGGGTGGTGGTCGCGGGGTCGCTGAGCTCCTGGTGCGTGATGCCGCGGCCGGCGATCATGAGGTTCAACTCGCCGGGGACGACCGCGGCCGCGTTACCCCCGGAGTCGAGGTGGTCGATCCGTCCGCTGAATAGCCACGAGACCGTGGCGAGGCCGGTGTGCGGATGCCGCGGTACCTGCATCCCGCCCGTCTCCGACACGTCGTCGGGCCCGTAGTGATCGAGGAAGCACCAGGCGCCGACGAGTGAGCGCTGCTTCTGCGGCAAGGTGCGGTAGACGGTCATGGCGCGCGGCCCGCCGAGCGGCACCAGGCGCGGCTCGAGCACCTCGGTGGCCGTGCACAGCTCGCCGGCGTCCAGGACCTCGACGTCGGGCGACCGCTCGAGGTTCGTCATCGCACGAGTTTCCCGTCGGCATCACGAGGACGCACCGGATGCTCGCTGAGGATGGAGATCCGGTTGAAGGCGTTGATCGTCACGGCCACCCACTCGGCGGCGACGAAGGTCTCATCGCCGAGCACGGACCGGGCGCCTTCGAGGTCGGCTCTGGATTCTTCGCTCAGTGGCAGCACCGTAGCCGCCTCCGCGATCGCGAGCACAGCCTTCTCGCGCTCATCGAACAGGTCGGTCTCGCGCCATCCGGGCAGCAGATCGAGCTTCTGCTGCGGGATGCCGGCATGGCGGGCCTCGCGCGCGTGCAGGTCCATGCAGAAGGCGCACTGGTTGATCTGGGAGGCGCGCACCTTGATGAGCTCGGACTCCTGAATGCTCAATCCGCCCTTCTCCGCCGCCTCGCGGACCGCCGTCGAGAAGGTCGACGCCGCCTTCCAGGCGTCGGGCATGGTCTTGTCGAGGAACGGTCGCATGGATTCTCCGATCATCGGAAGGGTCGTCAGGACGGATGCTCTGGCTCGATCGTATCGAGCCGGTCGTGGTCGTGCGCCGGGTCGTTCGCCCGGTCAGCCGCCCGGCGTCAGCGACGGGATGCCGACGAGCGCGCGGAGCCGGTCGGCGTCGACGTTCGCACCGAACGCCGGGTTCTGTTTGCGGGGACCGTCGACCTCCCACCAATGGTTCATCGTGCCGATCACGAGCTTGCCGCGGAGGTGCTCCACGGGGAGCGTGCGGTGCTTGCCGAGCTGGAGGGCGAGGACCACGACACCGGCATCCTCGGCCACCTGCGCGGGCCACCCGGGCGTCGTGCCGGGCGTGAGGACCTCGGCCGTCAGCGCGATCCGCGCGGGGTCGCCGGACCCGGAGACGAGGACGCGGTAGCCGGCCGCGACGGCGAGGCGGGCCAGCACCGTGCCGACCTTGCCCGCACCGAGGATGCCGATGGTCGTCGTCATCGCGGCATCCCGTCGCTCTGCTCGGCCAGCAGTTCGCGAACGCGCGGGATGACCTGCGTCCCGTACAGCTCGACCGAGCGCAGGCGAGCGGATGCCGAGACCGAACCCGCCTGGCCAAAGTGGCCGCGGGTGCGCAAAAGGCGATCTCGACTCTGTGCCGCGATCTCTGCCAGCACCTGTACGACACCGGTTTCGTGCACGCATCGCGCAGCCTGGACACCGAGGGAGCGACGTTGCACGCGCTGATCGATGGCGTCGCGCCGACCCAGGCATCGCGGTCGACTAGTTGAAGTCGCCGCCTCCGCCGTGTAGGTTCCCGCTTAAGATGGCGAGCTACGCCGCGATTCCACAGCATTTGGCAGTGGTTTGCGGGTCGAGATTCCACGCGAAATGGCGGATTCCTCGGAGGCAATGTATTGCTCCGCCTGTCTGACCAGAAGTGTTCGCGCGGAAGATGGCAATCGTTCCGCTCAGCTCAGGGTCTATCAGGCTGAATCGCTTGCCCCTGCAGCACCGATTGAACGACCGCGTCGACACCTCGACGGAAGTCTGCATCTATGTCGCGACGCGGCGCCTCGGTGATGTACGCGGCGAGGTGAGGGTAGTTGCCGGCCTTCAAGACTCGGGAGACGTATGGCGCGACCGCGTGCTGCCATTGCTCGTCGTCGAGCCCGGTGCGGAGTTGCTCGTTGTGCTCCGCGAGCTCTTGGCTGACAGCGCCAATCACATAAGCGTCGACGACGCCGATCGCCCAGCCGCGATACTCGGGCGTGAGCGTGTTGTCGGTTCCGAAGACCGACAGCGCGGTGTCGAGCCGACGCATGCCGTGGGGGCCGAGTGTCGGGCGCGCGGGGGGTGTGATCGACCAGGGGTGGCGGAGGGCCGCGGCGCGGCGCTCCTGGGCGAGTCGCGACAGATCCGCGGCAGGATCGCCGCTCGGAAGCCCGGAGAGGTCGTGCTCTCCAAGAACGGCATCGAGCATGAGGTCAATCAGATCGTCTTTCCCGCCGGGAAGATGGCGATAGAGAGACATGGGACTCGAGCCCAGTTCGGCCGCAAGGCGACGCATTGTGAGCGCGTCGACCCCCTCCGCATCCGCGACGGCCATCGCAACGGTGACGATGCGGGCACGGTCAAGTCCGGGCCCAGATCGCGGGCGCGGAGCTGCGACGTCCCAGATCGGCACAAATGCCGCAGTGCGCTCAGGTGTCGTCATGTCCTGATCTTCCTATCGGGTCAATGGGTCGGGACGGCGTTCTCCCGCGCGCGCCGCGGGAGAAGTGCAGTGATCGCCGCGACGAGGACCACGAGGCCGATCGCCCACCCCAGGGTGATGCTGAGCGCGTGAGCATAGGCCGCTTCGTCTACCGCAGCGCCAGTCAGAGCGGTGAAGAAGATGGTTCCGAGAGCTGCGACACCGACAGCGTTCCCGAGCTGTTGCACCGCCGTCAGGCTGCCGGAGGCGGACCCCACTTCGCTGTCGTCGACACCTGCGAGCACGATGTCGAAGAACGGAGCGATGGCGAGACCCATACCGATACCGACGATGCCGAGAGGGAGCAGGAGAGGCCAGACGGTGAGAGTTCCCCCGATGGTCGTCGTCAGCACGATCAGGGCCGCAAACCCCAGCGCGACGGCGCCAAACCCGATGAACATCGTGCGGCGCGAGAGGCCGAACACCTGCGAGAGCACGAACCCCACGATCATCCCGACCGCTTGCGGTGCGGCGGCAAGTCCCGCCTGCAGGGGGCTCAGTCCCATCCCGAGCTGGAAGAACAGTGCGAACATCAGGGAGGAGCCCATCATCGCACCGAAGAAGCACGCCCCGACCCCGAGCCCGGCCAGGAAGGCACGCTTGGAGAACAGCGACGGCGTGACCAAGGTGGGGTTGCCTGCACGGCCACGTACTCGCTGCGTCAGTGCGAAAGCGATCAGGCACGCGACTCCCGCCACGATGATCGCGATGACCCACCAGGCCCAGTCGTAGTCGCGGCCGTGCACGAGCCCGAACACGACCGCGCCCATGCCGACCGCTGCCAGCAGCGCGCCGCCGACGTCGAGACGGATGCTTCGGTCGGGAGTCGACGCGGGGAGGATGATCGCGCCGGCGATGATGATCGCGATGCCGACGGGGACGTTAATGGCGAAGATCATGCGCCACCCCCAGCCGAAGTAGTTCGCATCGACGAGCCACCCCGCCACGATCGGGCCGGCGACACCCCCGAGTGCGAGCACCGGGCCGGTCAGCCCGAACGCCACGCCGACCTTATCCGGGGGGAAGCTCTGCTTGATGAGCCCCAACGCTTGGGGAACCATCATCGCTCCAACCGAACCCTGAGCGATGCGCACCGCCACCAGCATCTCCGGCGACACGGCAAGAGCGGCCAGCAACGAGGCGAGAGTGAACCCGGTGATCCCGGTGAGGAACATGCGTTTCCGGCCGAACATGTCGCCCAGCCGGGCGCCAATCAGAAGACCCGCCGCCATCGCAAGTGTGTACCCTGCCGCCAGCCACTGAATGAACTCGTCGCCACCTCCAAGATCGCGAACGATCGACGGCCCCGCGATCGTCGTCACCAACGAATCGAGAAGATCGAGGAGGTCGCCCAGAAGAACGACGGCAACTACCGCCCACGCCAAGCCCAGCTTCGCGGGACTGATCGTTGTGCCAGTCTGTGTCATGTTCATTCCTAACGATAACGCTGTACGCAACAGTACCATCGTACGCTACTTTTCGGATCGGAGAGATGCCGATGGCGGGCCCGCTCCCGCCCACCACATCGGATGCGCTCCCGTTCGACCACCCCGGGTCGCGAACGTCGCGGATTGGGCGTGTCCGTTTACCGTCCAGATGCCAGACGACGGACTCCCACTTCTCTCTCGGCTATAGGCCGCCGCGCACCCCACGGGGCTCCCGCGGAAACGATGCCCCCGCACCCCTTCGTCCACAGCAAATGGCAGAGATGCCAAGCGCCTGCCAACTACCCGTGGAATATGTCATTTCGGCGCGGAACGTACAACGGCTGTAGGTTCCGCGACGAAATGGCGATTTTGACCCGGATTCCGCGGTAGTTGGCGACGGCGTCGAGGTCAGGATTCCACGGAGAATGGCGGACTCCTACAGCCAGCGACGGCCGCCACTCTCGCGTTGAAAGTCGCGCCCGGCTGAAAGCCCATCCCATGCCAGGCCCGATCGACACGGCCTTCGTTCCTATCGGTGTGCTCGTCAGGTAGTTGCGGTTGATAACTGCCGTTGGTCGGTGGGCGGGCACCGACACCGACGCCCGCCCACCGATGCGTGCTCAGCCGGGCAGCGTCCATTTCTGACTGGGTCCGGCGTGGCAATCCCAGATGTGGACGCGCGTGCCGTTCGCCACACCACCCCCCACGGTGTCCAGGCATCGGCCGCTGGCGAGGTTGTAGTACTGGGACTGGGCGGTGCGCACCCACTGCTGGCTGGGCACGTTGGCGCAGTCCCACAGGTGCGCGACGGTCCCGTTGGCGGTGTCACCCTGGGACAGGTCGAGGCACTTGCCGAGCGCGGTGAGCTTCTCGTTCGCGTATGCCCAGTCTTGCGCGGGCACGCTGGCGCAGTCCCAGATCTGGACAGCGGTTCCGTTCACGGCGCTGCCGCCGGCGACGTCGAGGCACTTGCTCGCCTTGGTGACCACATTGCCGTTACCGGCGGTGGAGTTTCCAAGGTAGACGAAGTCCCAGCTCTTCAGCTCGGGCACGGTGAAGCTCAGGTAGGTGCCGTTCGCGTCCGATCCTGTGGTGAAGGACAGTGCGGTGGAACGGCCGCCGTCCCGGTCGGGGCTCGCAACGTGCACCGATGCGGGCATCGGGCTGTCGCCGAGGTAGTACTTCACCGGCAGATTGGTGAGGGTGGGCGGGGTGGCTGCGGGGTCGCGCCAGGTGCCGTTGTTGCCCTTCAGGTTGATGAGGTGGATGACGTCGATGCCGTCGTTGCGCATCACGTTGGTCCAGACCGTGTTCGCAGCGCCGTCCGTGCTGGTCGGTTGACCGCTGATGGTCACGGTGTTGGCAAGCTGGCGGAGCGTGGGGCCGTAGAAGAGGTTCTCGTAGCCGGTGATGACGTCGTAGTACGTCTCCATCCACCCTTGCAGCTCGTGGTTCATCTGCTTGGTTTCGTCGAGGAAGTAGGGCGCGACGAGCATCTGGTCGCCCTGGCCCATCTCGATGTGGGATGCCCCGTTGGCGGCGAACGCGGCGTTGGCGAGCTGCACTGAGGGTGTGTCGAAGGTGCCCAGCGTGATGCTGTCGAGGTTGACGTAGCCGGTGTCTCCGGAGCCCACGGAGAGCGTGATGGTGTGGGTTCCGGCGGTCAGGTACGCGGCGGTGCCGCCCTCGATGTTCCAGGTGTCCCAGTCGGCGGTGGCAGGCAGCTTGATCCGCCCCACGTTGACGCCGTCCACGGTGACGGTCCGGGTCGCTGTCGCTCCCGTTCCGTTGGTCCACCGCGGGACGATCCCGTACCGACGGCCCTCCGGGACGGTCACCGTCACGGTGACGGCGTCGCCGGCAGCCCCGAACGAGTCGAGGAACCCAGTGCCGGTGTACCCGGTGTGGTCGGAGTCCACTTGGACGCCGCCGGTGAGCACTCCGGCTTCCGCTTCGTACCGGTCGCCGGTGTTGCTGCGGTAGTTCAGGTAGGCCGCGAGCACGGCGCCCTTGCCGCCGGATGCTGCGCGCTGCTGGGCGAGGTACTGCTGCACCTGCGCGTAGGTTTCGTGGTTTTCCCACAACTCGGTGTACAGGTAGTCGCTCTCGGACCCGGCCAGCCAGTCGCTGCCGAATCCGTCGACGGCGTTGAACCCGGTGGTCTTGCCGGTGGCGTCCTTGGTCGCCGCGACGAGGTTCGCGAATCCCTGGGGGATGTCGACCGGGTCGCCGGCGACGTCGTCCATGCCTCCGTCGGCTGCCCCTCCCCAGTTGCCGAGTTGGTCGATGTGGGTGCCGTCGAACCCGAGCGCGTCGATCTGGTCGGCGTACTGTTCGGTGATGTGGGAGACCCAGTCGGGGTTCTGGGGGTTCATGATCCACAGGGTGGTGTCGGGCTCGTTGGGAAGCATCTGGAACTTCCAGTCATCCCCACTGTTGCGGTACTTCAGCCGCCAGTCGGCGTCGACCCCGTGCGCCTGGAAGCCCTCAAGCGCTGCGTAGCTCATCGAGTACGGCAGCGCGGCCGCGTTCACGTCATGGGTGGCGTCGATGAGTCCGGCGACGGTGTCCGGGGCGATGACGTCACCATTCCATGCCGTCCAGGTGTCGACAAGATCCCCGTTCGACTCGCGCTGCACCGGCTTCTCGTGCCTCCACATCCAGTCGTAGAACTGCAGCGAGTTCAGGTGGTACTTGCGGGACAGTTCGTCTACTGCGGCGGCCTGTTCAGTGGCGTCCAGGTCGGCGGGGTAGGTGTCGAGGAATCCGGTCCGGGGGAACCGCGTCCAGTTGCTGGACACGTCGACCGCGGTCTGGGCGGTGCTGGTTCCGGCGTCGACGTGCACCATGTAGCCGGTGAAGTCGTCCGTGGGCGGAGTTACCGTCCAGTTGACCTGCCCGGAGCCGGTGGCGGTGACTGTTCCGGTGTCCACGACGGTGCCCAGGTGCACCAGGGAGAACTGGACGGGCCCGGTGCCGGATACTTCGGCGGTGACGGTGACCTGCTCGCCGGGTGCGTAGCGTGCCTTGTCGGTCCACGCGTCGCCGAGGTCGGCGGCCGCGGCGGGGGCCGCGGGAACGACGATTCCTGCGACAGCGAGTGCCGCGATTGTGACCGCCGTGACTCGGCGTCGGAAGGGGGAAGAACGCATAGGTGTACTCCTGACTTCGTTGTCGTTTCGGTTGCCCAGACCGAGGTTGGGGCGACTTAACGCGTGTAGGCCTTCGCTTCCCAGGGGTGCAGTGCTGCATCGACGTCGCGTTCGCCGGCCAGGTTCGTCAACACAAGCCGGGCATCGTGCCACTCCTCGCGGATCGCGTCGGGCAGCAGCGGGGTCACGGCGGACGAGGAGAGGTTGGCGACGACGAGCAGGCGCTCGTTGTCGAGGGTCCGTTGGAACGCGAACACCGCCGGGGTGCCGGCGTCCAGTCGCACGAAGTCGCCGTCGGCGACGACCGGGAGCCGGTGGCGCAACTCGATCAACGCCCGATAGTGCTCGAACACGGAGCCCGGGTCGTCGTACTGCGCAAGAGCGTTGATGCGGGTGTGGTTCGGGTTCACCCGGATCCACGGCCTCCCGTCCGTGAAACCTGCGTTGAAGCTGTCGTCCCACTGCACGGGGGTGCGGGCGTGATCGCGGCTCATTCGCAGCAGCCCGGCGATCACAGCGTCGGGCTGCTCGCCCCGCCCGACCGCGTCGGTGAAGTGGTTGAGAGATTCGACGTCGCGGTAGTCGCCGATCTGGTCGAACGGCGCGTTGGTCATCCCGAGCTCTTCGCCCTGGTAGACATAGGGCGTTCCACGCTGCAGATGCAGGACGGTCGCCAATGCGGTGGCCGATTCACGCCACCACTCGGCCGTGTCCCCGAAGCGGCTGACTGGACGTGGCTGGTCGTGGTTCGCGAGGTACAAACTGTTCCAACCGACCTGGGCGAGCGCGTCTTGCCAAGTGGTGAAGGAGCCGGCGAGTTCGCCGGGTTCGAGCTCGCGTGGCCGGAACTTCCCGTCTTGGTGGTCGAGGCTGACGTGTTCGAACTGGAACACCATGTCGAGCTCGCGTCGTGCCGGGTCGGAGAACAGCGCCGCCTCCTCGGTGGTGACGCCCGGGGTCTCCCCGACGGTCAGCAGCGCACCCCTGCCGTCGAAGACTTCCCGCCGCATCTCCTGCAGGTATTCGTGCAGCCGCGGTCCCGCCGAATAGTGCGGAAATCCGTCACCGTATGTCTTGCCCTCGGTGACTGTCCCGTCGGGCAGCCCGGGGTGCTTGGAGATCAGGTTGATGACGTCCATGCGGAATCCGTCGACGCCGCGGTCCAGCCACCACCGCATCATGGCGTAGACGGCCTCGCGGACCTCGGGGTTCTCCCAGTTGAGGTCTGGCTGCTTCTTAGCGAACAGGTGGAGGTAATACTCGCCGGTACGTTCGTCGAGCGTCCAGGTGGGGCCGGAAAAGAACGATTCCCAGTTGGTAGGTTCCGCGCCGAGCTCACCCGGGTGGTGCCCTGCCCGGGCCGGCCGCCACCAGTACCAGTCGCGTTTCGGGTTGTCGAGGCTCGAGCGGGATTCGAGGAACCAGGGGTGCTCGTCGGAGGTGTGGTTGACGACGAGATCCATGACCAACTTCATGCGCCGGGCGTGGACGGCGTCGAGGAGTTCGGTGAAGTCGTCGAACGTGCCGAACGCGGGGTCGATGTCCTGGTAGTCGCTGATGTCGTACCCGTTGTCGGCGTGTGGGGAGCGGTAGATCGGAGAGAGCCAGATGACGTCGATGCCGAGGCGTTCGAGGTGGTCCAGGCGCTGCAGGATGCCACGCAGGTCGCCGATGCCGTCACCGTCGCTGTCCTGGAAGCTGCGGGGGTACACCTGGTACACGACCGCGCGTTTCCACCACTCGGACGATGCTGAAGCGGCGTTCTCGGCGACGAGGATTTCAGAGAGCGACATGCACGACCTGCCAGATGTTGAGTGCGGGAAGGGTGGCGACGGCGTGGTCGCCGTCGAGACGTATGGGGACGTCGACGAGCCGAGGAGTGTGGTCCGGGTCGGCAACGCGAACGCGTGGGATCTGTCCGCGGACGAACTTGAACCGCAATTCTCCTTCTCCGGTCGCCCCCGGCGTGTTGCGCGGTGCGTCCCAGAGGATGTCGTCCTGACCGACCAGGTTGATGAGGTGAACGACTGTTCCCTCACTGGTGCGGGTGACACGTCGCCACACGGAACCCGCGACCGCGGTCTCGGTCACCTCGACTCCGTCGTACGTGACGTCCAGATCGTCGTTGTAGTCCCCAACGTAGGAGGCGGTGACATCGACGATGCTCGGGTCGAGCAGCAGCGCGTCGTGTTCGACGGCGAAGTCGTACCAGCGGGTGAGGAACTCTACGGTGTCCGGCTCAGCGTCGTGGTTGCGGACGTAGTACGGGTCCACGAGCAGTTTGCCGTGCTCACCGGCCAGCAGCTGGGTGGCACCGTGGGAGAGCAGCGTGGCCATGGTGAACGCGGCCGCGCGGTCGGAGGCCTCGGCGGGCGCGAGGTCGTAGGTGTGCTGGTAGGCGGCGAGCACCACCGGCAGTCCGCTGGCGACGGCGCGAGCACGTGTGGCCACGTTCGCCAGTGCCTGCAGCGTGACGACCGGTTTCCATGGTTCGATGTAGACCGCGTCCTGAGGCGCTGATGCGGTGTCCCAGGTGGGGAAGTCGTTGACGTTGTTGAAGATGAGGCGGCTGTCGGGTAGGGCCTGCCGCACGTCGTCGATCAGGCGCGTGAAGGAGGCGGCGACATCGACGGCGGTCCCGTCGGGGGTGGCCGCATGCTTCGGGTAGCCGTACTGATCCAGGTGGAAGCCGTCGAAGCCCACCGTGTCGACCGAGGCGGTCAGGTCGGCGGTGAAGTGTGCCAACCACTCGGGGGCTGCCGGGTCGAGGATGAAGAGGAAGTCGCCGAGCGCGTAGGGTTCACCGGTCGGGCGGAGAAGCGCATGCTGCTGCCAGTCGGGCCATTCATTCGGCCCGACCGCATACACCGCGGCGTATCCGTAGGATGCTGAGCCCGCGTCACGGAGCGCCGCGACGAGCTCCCGAACGGTCGAGAGGGTGATCGGTTGGCCCAGCGCGTCGTCGTACTGTTCGCCGCCACCGAGCAGGTCGGCGTGCCGGTACGCCCAGTCGTAGAACTGGATACCGTTCAGGTGCAGCCGGCGGGCGAAGTCGGCGACCGCGCCAACGTCCTTCCCCGGGTTGTAGGACGCGACGAAACCATAGCGCAGACGCGATCGGGGATCGGCGGTGACCTCTACGGCGGTGCGGGCCGTGCCCACGGGGCCGTCGAGTTCGATGCCGTAACCGCCCGCCGCAAGGTCCGGCAATGTCTGGATGGGGCCCGGCTGGAGCGGCTGCGTATGCACCAGCTCTCCGAGCCTCCAGACGGTGAGAGTTCCGTCGAGCGGTGCTTCGGCGTCGCGGACCTCGATGTGGATCGGGTCGGCGAGACCGTAGCTCGCGCGGGTGGGCAGGAGGGTGAGCGGCATGTTCATCCTTTGACGGCCCCGGAGGTGAGGCCCTGTACGAAGTGGCGTTGGAAGATCAGGTAGACGACGATGACGGGGATGATCGCGATGACGGAAGCGGCGAACACGAGCCCCCACTGGGTGGCGTTCTGACCCTGGAAGAGCTGGATCGCGATCGGCAGCGTGCGGTTTTGCGGACTGTTGATGATGGTCAGCGCCCACGCGAACTCGTCCCAGCAGGCGAGGAAGGTGAAGATGGTCGCGGTGGCCAGCGCAGGCCGGGCAAGCGGGAGCGCGAGCTTCCAGTACCGGGTCCACGCATTCGCGCCGTCCATCTGCATTGCCTGATCCAGCTCTGCAGGCAACGCGGCGAAGAATCCGCGCAGCAGGAATGTGTTCAGGGCGAGCGATCCGGCGACGTAGAAGACGATCAGTCCGGCCAGCGAGTCGAGCAGCCCGAAGTACTTGGCGAGCACGAACTGCGGGATGATCAGCATCATCGCGGGCACCATCAGCCCGATCAGGAGAATCCGGAAGATCCATTCGCGGCCGGGGAACTCGAACCGGGTGAAGGCGTACGCCATCATCGAGCTGAACAGCACCGACAGCCCGGTCGCGATGACCGCAACGATGAGCGAGTTCATCGCATAGAGGGAGAAGTCTTGCGTCGTCCAGGCTTGGACGTAGTTGTCGAACGTGAACGGGTCGGGGATGAACTGCGGCGGCGTGGTCAGAACGTACGCCTGCGGTTTGAACGACGTCGACAGCATGTACAGGAACGGCGTCACCATGACGATCGCGCCGACGATGAGGACAACGACGCGCAGCGACGTCAGGGCGCGACGGGAGGTCTTAGCGGTCATGCGGCGTCTCCGTCTCGGTCGCGGAACGCGCGGAGCTGAATGACGGAAGCCACGAAGACGATGACCGTCAGGATGACCGCGAGCGCGGAACCGTATCCGAAGTCGAGGTCGGAGAACGCCTGCTGGTACATGTAGGTCAGCAGCACCTCGGTCTGCCCGCCGGGTCCGCCCCCGGTCATCAGCAGTACGGAGGTGAAGACGTTGAACCCGCCGATGACGAGCATGACGATGACGAAGATCATGGCCGGCCAGATCGCGGGCAGTGTGACGGCGCGGAAGCGCTGCCACCATCCTGCGCCGTCGACGCGTGCCGCTTCCTCGAGCGACTGGGGCACGCCCTGCAGCGCGGCCAGGAAGATCATCATGGACCAGCCGACGCCTTTCCACACTCCGAGCGCGCAGATCGCGACGATCGCGGTCCACCGTCCGGACAGCCAGGAGGTGTCGCCGTCGGTGAGGTGGAGCAGATCACCGAGGGTGTAGTTGATGAGGCCTTCGTCGGCGAACAGATACTTGAACAGCAGGGAGACAACGACCCAGCTGGTGACCACCGGCAGGTAGAACAGCACCCTGAACAGCGGCTGCGCGGGTGCTTTCGACCGCAGCAGCATCGCGACGGCAAGGCCGAGGATGATCTGCGGTGGCACCGTGAGGAGCATGTAGATGCCGCTGTTACTGAGGCTGAGCCAGAATCGGTCGTCCTGGAACGCGCGGATGTAGTTGTCGAGTCCGATGAACTCGCTGGCGGAGCCGCGGAGGATGTTCCAGTCGTAGAAGCTCATCTGTGCGGCCTGCACGATCGGGTACAGGATGAACAACCCGAACAGCATCACGCCAGGCAGCAGGAACAGGTAGGGCGTCAGGGACACCTGGCGGCGACGCCGCGGGGTGGGTGGTTCGGGGCGCGGGGCGGCCGGAGCCGCCCCGCGCTGTCGGTGCTCGAGTACGGTCATCACTGGTTTTCTGCGAGCAGGGCGTCGATCTGCTTGGCTGCTGCGGTCAGCGCCTCCTTCACGGAGACTTCGCCTTCGAAGGCCGGGACGAGTTCGGTGTTCAGGATGGTGTCGACCTCGCCGGCCTGCGGGATGGGGAGGCGTGCACGCGCGGTCTCGAGCTGGTTGGAGAACGCCTCGTAGTAGGGGGCGATCTCGGCCTGCGCGGCCGCGAACTCGGGCTTGACCGTCATCTGGCCGGCCTTGGCCATGCCGAGCTGGTACTCCTCGGACTGCGTGAACTCGACGAACTTGTACGCCGCGTCGGCGTGCTCGGTGGCTTCGGTGACCACGATGCTCTCACCACCCACAACACTGATCGACCCGCCGTCACCCGCGGGAACGGGTGCGTATATCGGAGTGAAGTCCGGATACTGACCCGCCCAGATGTCCTGCATCCAAGGCCCGTCGAGGATCGTGGCGTACTCGCCCGACGGCAGTCCGTCACTGGTGGACGTCGCGCCGGTGTTGCCCGTGATCAGGTTCGGGATGGCGCCGTCCTGGTACAGATCGACCAGCAGCTGCACGCCGGCCACGCTCTCGTCGGAGTCGAGATAGCCGGTCGAGGTGGTGAGGTCCTCGTCGGCGATGTCACCACCTGCCGACCAGATCCACGGCATCACGTTCCACGCGTTCAGCCCGCTGTCGGCGAACGCGGCGATCCCCTTCCCCGCCAGCCCGGCAGCCAGGGCACGCAACTCGTCGAACGTCGCCGGCGGGGCCGCGACCCCGGCAGCGTCCAACGCGCTCTGGTTGGCGACCAGAACCCGCGTGTTGGTGTTCAGCGGGAGACCGTAGTAGTGACCGTCCCAGGATGTCGTCTGCAGGGTGCCGGGGTACACCGCGTTCGCGAGATCCTCGAAGTCGGGCATCTGGCCGTCCAGCTGCTTGAACACGCCGAGCTCGGCGAACTGCGCCACCCATCCGATGTCGGAGCGGATCAGGTCGGGGAGCTCGCCGCCTGCCGCGCTGGTGGTGAGCTTCTGCTTCAGACCGTCGTACGGCATGTCGACGTAGTCGACCTCGATGCCCGGGTTCGCCTTCTCGAAGGCGGGGATCAGCTCGTTCTCCAGGACCTCGGTCTGCGCACTGTTCCCACCGTTGCCATACGTTCCCCAGAACGTGAGAGTGACGGGCTCATCAGCACTGCCGCCGGACGCCGCGCATCCGCCGAGCACCAGGACGCCAGCGAGCGCGAATGCGCCAGTGGCGGCGAAACGTGATTGCCTCATTGCAAGTGTCTCCATTGTCAGGAGCGGCCACGGGTTGACCGCGTGCTTATTTCATCACAGGAAAAAAGATCGCGTCAAGACGTACGTATATGCTGGCTTCGAAGACATATTCCTTCGCCGTGGAAGAAAGGCCGATGATGGCGTGGCAGCCGACTGACGAGCTCGCGCAGGCGGTAGCACTCGAGGTGCTGCTGCACGGACCACTCGGGCGATCCGAGATTGCCAGGCGTCTGGACCTCGCCCCCGCGACGCTGACACGCATCAGCACGGAGCTCATCAACGCGGGCCTGCTCATCGAAGCTCCGCACGCAATCAAGCGCGGCGCCGGACGCCCCTCGATCCCGTTGGATGTCGTTCCCGACGCGCACCACTTCCTCGGGGTGAAGCTGTCGGGCGACCAGATCGCCAGTGCCATCACCGACTTGCGCGCGGAGGTCATCGAGTACCAGGAGGAACCACTGGGCTCTCGTGATCCTGCGGCCGTCACGGCCCAGATCGTACGCCTCGCGCGAAGGGCCGCTGATGCTTATCCGATCGACGCTATCGGCATCGGACTGGGCGGTGTCGTCGACGCAGACGGGACGGTCAGCAGCGCTCCGTTCCTGGAGTGGACGAACGTGCCACTAGCCACCTTGGTGGAAGGCGAACTTGCCATCCCCGCGTTTGCCGCCAACGACTTGGCCGCGTTCACCGAAGCACAACACTGGTTCGGCGAAGGCACCGGTCACTCGAACTTCGCCACCCTCACCCTCGGGGTGGGCATCGGCTACGGGTGTATCGCGAACGGCCGGCTGCTCAGCAACGCCGACTCAGGAGTCGGCCTGGTAGGTCACTGGCCGCTGGACCCGCTCGGCCCGCTCTGCAGAAGGGGCCACCGTGGCTGCGCTGAGGCGATGCTGACCGTCCCTGCGATCGAGCGCGACGTCTCGACGGCACTCGGGCGGGAGGTGCTGTGGGACGAGGTCCTGGAACTGGCGGCCGCGGGAGAACCGGCCGTCACTCGCATCCTCGACGCGTCCGGGAGAGCACTGGGAGCGCTCATCGCAGCCGTCGCAAACCTGACCGCGCCCGACCTGGTGGTCATCGGCGGGGAAGGTGTCGGACTGGCAACCGTCGCCCACGATGCCATGCTGGCCGGCATCGAGGAGAACAGAGATCCTCGCGCATCCGCGGTGCGCGTCGAGCTGGTCCCTGGCGGCAACGAAAGCTGGTGTCGGGGCGCAGCCGTCGTCGCCATCCAAGGCTACGTACGCAATCGGAACCGCCGAAAGCCGTCTCCCGCTACGTAGAGCCGCGAGAACCTCGGGGAAGGAAGCCGCGAGCCATGGGACGTGCTGCACCGAGAGCGCCCCGAGGACAAACTCGTCCAGGAGCGAGGAGCTCATCGCCGATCTGAGATCCGCACGCTTCACCGCCAACGTCTGCGGAGAATCCAGGGCCTGGTCTGATCGATCACCCACGATCGCGGTCGCAAGGTGCCGTGCAACGTCCTCATCTCCGGTCGAGGGCACATCGACCAGCCGTTGGATGGCCTCCGCGCTCGCATCACGCTGCTCGCATCGGTCAGCTGGGCTAGAAGAGAGCTCTGCTCGTCATCCAGAACCGCCGCTGATTGAAGCGTGGCCACCGTCGCCGCGGCAAAGGAGACATAGCGATCCACCCACTCCAGGGACTGCTGCACGAGTAGGTGACAGGTTGTAGTCACGCCGCCAATGCGACGGTCGTGTTCATGATGGTCTCGAACTCGATGGGCGTCAAACGGCCCAGGCGTGCCTGGCGTCGGCGGCGGTGGTAGGTGCGTTCGATCCAGGTGACCATCGCGATGCGTAACTGATCCCGGGTGGTCCAGGACCGGCGGTTGAGGACGTTCTTCTGCAGCAACGCAAAGAAGCTCTCCATAGCGGCATTGTCCCCGCTGGACCCGACTCTTCCCATGCTTCCGACCATGCGATGACGGGCCAGGGCGCGGAGCATCTTCCTGCTTCGGAATTGAGAGCCGCGGTCAGAGTGGACCACGCAGCCGGAGACGTCGCCGCGCATGGCGACGGCGTTGTCGAGCGCCTGGACGGCCAAACGGGACTTCATTCGCGAGTCGATTGAGTAACCGACGATCCGGCCGCTGAACACGTCCTTGATCGCGCAGAGGTAGAGCTTGCCTTCGGCGGTCTTGTGCTCGGTGATGTCCGTCAGCCACAGCTGGTTCGGCGCATCGGCGGCGAAGACGTGCCGAGTGCGGCCGTGCTCGTCGACGACGGCGCACAGGTCGTCGTGAACGGGCGGCCCTGGCCTACGGGCCTTGCCCCGCTTGGGCTTCCCGAACGCGCTGAACCAGCCATTGCTCGAAGCGATCCGCCACGCCGTCCGGTCCGACATCGGCTCACCGTTGTCGCGGGCCTCGTCGGCGAGGAGCCGGTGCCCGAACTCCGGGTCATCCCGGTGCGCGTCGAACAACGCGTTCGCGCGATACGCCTCCGCCACCTCGCTCGCGGTGACAGGCTCAGCCAGCCAGCGGTAGTAGGGCTGGCGAGAGAGCTTGAGCACCCGACACGTCACCACGACGGGAACCCCGTCAACGGCGAGCTCTCTCACGAGCGGGTAGAGCCTTTTCCCGGCAGGTTCGCCTGCGACAGATACGCCGCCGCCCGCCGCAGGACCTCGTTCTCCTGCTCCAGCAGCCGGATCCGTTTGCGCGCCTCCCGCAATTCGGTTGCCTCAGCCCGAGAGTGGCCCGGCTTTGCGCCCTCGTCGACATCAGCACGACGCAACCGCTTCTGCAACGTCATCGGGTGAACCCCGAAGTCTTTCGCGATCTGCTCGATTGTCACGCCGGGCTCGCGGTTGCGCGCAACACGTCGTCACGAAACTCGCTCGGGTAGGGCTTGGGCACAGCAACATCCTTCCAGGCCAACCCCTCGGGCAAGCCAGATCAGATGTCACCTACTCGTGCAGCAGTCCCCCACGACGTCCGAGGCCTTGGGTGGCTCGTTCGCCCAGGCGGCAATCTCCGCAGGCACGTCCTCAGAGTCAGCCTCCCAATCAGCGAGCAGCTGCGAACGCTGGTCCGCGCTTGTCCCGACAAGATCGCGGAACTGATGCGGGTGGTTCTGCTCCAGCAGCCACAGCTTCATGAGGATCTCCGTCACCGCGAACAGCTTGTTCTTCTCAGCCAGCTTGTTCAGCGTCTTGTCGAACTCGAAGCGCTCGAAGATGTCACGGACGTTCTCCGAGAACCCCGCGAGGTAGGCCGACAGGTTCGCGCGAAGATCCTGCGGGTCGGCGACGAGCTTCGAGAAGTCGAACGGGCTGGTGTTGTAGAACTGGTGCCCGGCCGTCTCGGTCAGTCGGAGATGCCGCAGCATGTCGGGCATCAACTCCGTCGTCTTCGCGACGTTCAGCACCTTCGGCTTGGTCTCCGCGAGCACAGCATCCAGTCGCCGCAACACCGTGAACGGAAGGACAACCGATCCGTACTCCGCGGGCTTGAACGGGCCACGCAGCGACTCCGCGATGTTCCAGATGAAGTTGACGTGATTGACCAACGGCGGGGACTCCTGACAGCTCGACGAGACCGATCAGGCCTCATCTCCCTATCCTGGCGCACGGACCGCGAATCGTGATGTGCCGCCCGAGCCGCGTTACTAACTACTCTCGATGTCGATCAAACCCGTCACGCGGAGATGCCTCACGAGCGACCGGTGACGACCCCGTGTCGTTCTTCAACCACAGCCAGACAAACTCGGCATTCCTGCCAAGTTAGCGGTGGGTGTTGCCGAACTCACGTTGAGCCCACACCCACATCTAGTTGAAGTCGCCGCCCCCGCCGCCTCCGAAGTCGCCGGGCGCCATGTCGGCGAAGCGCGAGTAGTGGCCCTGGAACGCGACCTGAAGCGTCGCCGTCGGACCGTTGCGGTGCTTGGCGACGATGAGGTCGGCCTCGCCAGGACGCACGTCCTTGTCGTAGACCGAGTCGCGGTGCAGCAGGATCACCATGTCGGCATCCTGCTCGATCGATCCCGACTCGCGCAGGTCGCTGATCTGCGGCTTCTTGTCCTGCCGGGCCTCCGAGCCGCGGTTCAGCTGCGACAGCGCGATGACCGGAACCTGCAGCTCCTTCGCCAGCAGCTTCAGGGCACGTGAGAACTCCGAGACCTCCTGCTGACGCGACTCGACGCGCTTGCCGCTCGTCATCAGTTGCAGGTAGTCGATCACGACCATCTTGAGCCCCGCGCGCTGCTTGAGCCGGCGGCACTTGGCGCGGATCTCGACGAGCGTCATGTTCGGAGAGTCGTCGATGTACAGCGGGGCGTCGTTGATGCGACCGCGGGTCGCGGCGACCGTCGTCCAGTCTCGCGGGTCGAGCGTTCCCTTGCGCATGTGCTGCAGCGGGATCGCGCCCTCGGCGCTGAGCAGACGCATCGCGATCTCGCTCTTGCCCATCTCGAGTGAGAAGAAGATGGCGGGCTGGTTGTGGCCGATCGCCGCAGCGCGCGCGAAATCCAGAGCCAGTGTCGAATTGTGCGTCGGGATCATCGATTCACCCGCGAGGTACAGGTGGTCGGCGTTGTCGACCTGGACGCAGCGCACGGGCACGCTCTCCACCGGACGCACTGCCTTCACGTAGCGTCGCCCGATGCGCACCAGGCTCACCGGACGCTCCTGCTCGTGCAACTGGCGCTTGCGCTCGAGGCGGAAGACGTCGTCGACCGTGGAGAAGTTGAGGATGTAGGAGGTCGACGATTCCTCCGACCGGCCCGCCACCTGCTTCGTCGTCCGCCCGCACTTGTAGCCGAGGCTGACGATGAGCTCGTACACGGTGTCAGCCAGGTGCTTGCTCGTCACGGCGAACTGGCACGACCCGACGCCCTTGACGACCGTGCCGTCGGTGTCCATGAGACCTGCGAGCAGCTCGCGGCGCTGACGAGTGGATGCGCGCAGATACTGCTGCGGCACGTGCTTGTCGCCGAGCACGCCGAGGCCGCGCAGCAGCGCCGTGAACGACCCGTGGTCGCGGTAGCAACTCGCGCAGACCTGCGCCTCGCCGGAGAACGGCTCACCGCAGTCGGGGCACGAAAGCCGCTCGGGATGCGCGCCCTTGTTCTTCGGACCGCACGTGCGACCGCAGGTGCGCACGTGCGGGTGCCGTGCTGTGAACTCGGCACCGCACACCTCGCACTCGCGCACGAGCACAGGGCGCTCGGCGAGCTTGAGCGAGTAGAGCATCCCCCCGCGCGCCTCGACGCGGACGCCGGCATCCCGAACGAATCCGGGGATCTCGTCGGACTCGCTCGTCAGCCGTGCGCCGGCGCTGTGCCCGTCGCCCAGCCACGCGCCGAGCGCGTACGGCGGGATGGGAAGCTCTGCCTCGGCTGCGCGAAGCGGTGCCGCGTTGGGGATCGAATGGTTCGCCCGCTCGTCGGCGCCGACCGTAAGCGTCTCGAGGATCTGCTCGGTCGTGATGACCGCGGATCCGCCTGCGGGCGAGCGACGCGTCGCCCTGGTCTCGGTCAGCCACTGGTGCTCGGCATCCGCGATGATCGTCGAGCCGTCGGAGAACTCGACCTCGTAGCAGGTGCGATCGAGCATGACCTCTGTCGCCGCGACGACGCGCGTCGGGCGTCCGTCGGCGTCGAACAGCTCGTCGCCGACCTGCACCTCGCCCATCGTCGTCCACCCGGTAGGAGTGGGCAGAGGCGTGTCGAGGGCGAGCGCCTTGCCCATAGCGGGGCGCGCCGCGACGACGATCATCTGACCGCCGTGCAGGCCGTTGGTGAGCTCGTCGAGCTCCTTGAACCCGGTGGGGACGCCGGTCATCGAGCCGTCGCGGCCGCTGGCCGCCTCGATCTCCTCGACCGCGGCATCCACCGCCACGGTCAGCGGGACGTAGTCCTCGGCCTCCTGCGTGCCGGTGACCGAGTAGATCTCGGCCTGCGCGTTGTTGACGATGTCGGTCGCGTCGCCCTGGCCGTCGTAGCCGAGCTGCACGATGCGGGTGCCGGCATCCACCAGGCGGCGCAGGATCGCGCGCTCCGACACGATGCCCGCGTAGTAGCCGGCATTCGCGGCCGTCGGCACGATCGAGGTCAGCGTGTGCAGATAGTCGGCACCGCCCGCGCGACCGAGCTCGCCGGTCTTGATGAGCTCGTCAGTGACGGCCACGACGTCGGTCGGCTCGCCGTGCGAGTACAGCGAGAGGATCGCCTCGAAGATGAGCTCGTGCTTGGGGATGTAGAAGTCGGCGCCCTTGAGCGTCTCGATCACGTCGGCGACGGCGTCCTTCGACAACAGCATGCCGCCCAGCGCGCTCTGTTCGGCGAGGAGATCGTGCGGCGGGGTGCGTTCCGGCTGACGCTGCCCACCCATGCGCTCCTCAGAGATGTCGGCGATCGACACGGGGCTCCCTTCGGTGCGGTTGGCAGTGAGGTCAAGGATGCTCCCGACCCGGCGACAGCGGATGCGTTCCGCGGCCACTTCGAGCGAACCACGCACCACCGACATCTCGTCGCCCGTCCACGCTAGGAGTCGCATTTTCCCCATGCAAAACGGCCTGTGGATAACTATGTGGAGAGGATGCGAACAACTTCGGAGTGTCTGTGCAGAACCGATGTGGATAACCCTGTGCTGACCGGAGATGCGAAGTTATTTTATGCCGCGGGAACTGGGCTTTTCGGTTTCCTCAGGCTGTGGATGAAAACCTGCTTCAACGACTCCTTGAAGGTTTCCCCCGCCGGTGCGTCATGTGTACAACTTGGGGAAAGTCAAGCCTTGACTTTCCCCGGGCGCGTCCCGCGTTCCCGGCCGTGATTCGCCCGCCGGATCACCCGGTGAACCCGAGTGCCCCTGGACACACGGCTGCCCCGGGGGTATGGTCGGCCGCGACACAGGTTTCGTCGATGACGTTTCCCTCGGAGGGGGAGGTGAACGTGAAGACCATCGCATCTCGCCGCGTCAGGGGCGGTTTCGCATGGGGGGCTTTCGCCGTGCTCGGCTGGGCCGCGTTCACCCTGCTCTCGTCCACGGGCACCGCGCACGCCGAAGAGAATCCCGGCGGCCCCCTCGACAGCCTCACCTCGGTCGTCGGGTCGACGGTCGGCGCTGGCGCCGAGATCGCGGGCGCCGTCGTCGACGACGTCGTGCTCCCCGCAGTCGATCATGTCGCCCCTGCCGTCACCGAGACCCTCCCGGCAGCGGCCGCGCCGGTCTCGGCCGCCGTGTCCACCACGGTTCAGGCCGTTCCTGTCGTCCGCGATGTCGTCCCCGCTGCCGTCGCACCGGTTTCGGATGCCGTCGTCGAGGTCCCCCCGACCGTCACAGCGCCGGTGACCGATCTTCTCCAGGACTCTCCGGCTTCGCGGCTCACGGATCCCGTCGTCGAGACCGCGCGCTCCGTGCCGGTCGTCGGCGACCTGCTCGACGAGCTCTCCGTTGCGGATGCCGTCGCCGAAGCCACCGCAGCGCTCGACGCGACGACAGCCTCGCTCGGCCGCACCGCCCAGGCCGTCGTCCCCGCCGCGGTCGACGTCGTGGATCGCGCCGTCCCGTCGGCACCAGGCGATCCGGACCCGGTCGCGCCGCGTTCGCCCGTCCATGACTCGACCGTCCAGGATCCGCCCGATCCCGCCGTGACGGACCAGAAACCGGCCGCGCAGCCGGATGCCGCCCCCGCCGCCCAGGCGTCGGTGCTCAGCGCATCCGCCGGCAGCCCGTCGCTGTCCGCCTCGATCACCGCACAGCTCTTCCTCGACGCCCAGCGCGTCGAGGCTTCCGCGGATGCTCTCGTCTCGAACGAGACCGATTTCCCCGGCGCACCCGTGCCTGCCGCTCACGCACCGTCCGCTGTGCCGGCTTCGGCTGCACCGGTCGGCGGGGGCGGTGGGGTCGTCACGGATGCCGCTGACACGTTCGCGGCATCCGCCACCACTCGATCGCTGCTCGGCGGGCGCGGTCCGACAGACGACGACCTGCCATCCGCTCCGGTCTTCGAGACCGACGCCTCACCCGACTGATCAGGATCGGGTCACCTTTCGGGGTGACATGCACACGCGTGCCGTCGATCGCGCACGCGCCATCCGAAACGATCAGTCAGGAGCTGAAACATCATGCGCACATTCGTCAAGCGCGCCCTCTGGGGCGTCGCCATCGCCGGCGGGATCACCCTGCTCGGCGCCACCGCCGCGAACGCGGCGGAGACCGACGGAGAGGACGGCCTCCTCTCCGGAACGCAGGCGCTCGTGCCCGTCGACGTCCCTGTCGATGTGACGGGAAACGCCATCTCGCTGCTCGGGACGTCTTCAGCGGATGCCGCACCGGCCGCGGCCCCCGCGTCATCCGCGCCCGCCCCGTCCACCACGACCAGCGGCTCGGACGGCACGGCATCCGGTACACAGGCGGTGGTCACCGTCGATGTTCCGGTCGTCGTCGAGGGGAACGCCGTGAGCGCCCTCGGCACATCCGACGTCGCGGAGTCGTCGCCCGCACAGACGCCACCTGCCGAACCGGCGCCGAGTTCGCCGTCCGCCACCACCTCGGGCGTGGACGGCGTGCTCAGCGGCACGCAGGCACTCGTCGACGTGAACGTGCCCGTGACGGTCACGGGGAACGCGATCGGAGTACTCGGCGACAGCGATGTGACGCAGGCGTCGACACCGGCGGCCACCATTCCGGCCGAGAACACCGCTCCCGCGGCATCCACCGACGGAACCGACAGTGTCGCCAGCGGCACCCAGGTCGTCGCACCGGTCACAGCACCCGTGACGGCGACCGGTAACGCGATCGGAGTACTCGGCGACAGCGATGTGACGCAGGCGTCGACCCCCGCGGCAACGACCCCGGCCGACAGCACCGCTCCCGCGGCATCCACCGACGGAACCGACAGTGTCGCCAGCGGCACCCAGGTCGTCGCACCGGTCACAGCACCCGTGACGGCGACCGGTAACGCGATCAGCGTCGCAGGCACCAGTGCGGTGATCGGCGACGGTGGTCAGGCGGCCCCTGCACCGGCCACGCGGACTGATCCGGTCACGAGCGGGCTCGACTCGCTCCTCGGGGGCACGCAGATCGTCGCCCCGATCTCGATCCCGGTCACGCTCGGCGGCAACGCCATCGGCATCATCGGAGACTCGACGGTCACCGATCCGGGAACGGACCCCGGCACCGACCCGGGAACGGACCCCGGAACCGACCCGGGAACGGATCCCGGCACAGACCCGGGCACCCACCCCGGCACAGATCCCGGCGCGATGCCGGGCGAAGACCCCGGCTCCGCACCCATCCCCAGTGGGCAGGGCGGCGCCATCGCGACAGCAGACGGCGGCATGCTCGCCACCACCGGAGTGGACATCTCTGTCGCACCGGCTCTGCTCGCCGCGGCGCTGCTCCTGATCGGAGCCGGGCTGCTGCGACGCAAGGTCACCGGCTGATCCCCATCCGGTGACTGGCATCCGTCCCCAGCGGATGCATGTCGCACGCAAACGACGGATGCCCCGGAGTCCGAAGACTCCGGGGCATCCGTCCAGCCTTGCCGCTTACTTGGCGGCGACGACCTGAAGGGCGATGACGGCGACGACGTCCTCGTGCAGACGCACGGTGGCCTCGTGGTCACCCGTCGACTTGATCGGCGAGGTGATGGTCACCTTGCGCTTGTCGATGCTGCCGAGGCCTGCGGCCTCGACGGCGTCGGCGACGTGCTCGGTCTTGACCGAGCCGAACAGTCGACCGCCGTTGCCGGCCTTGACCGTCAGGCGGACCTTCGCGGCCTCGATCTTGTCCTTGAGCGCCACGGCCTCTTCGCGGTCGTGGATCGCACGGGCCTTGCGGGCGGCCTGGATGGACTCGACCTGCTTGGCGCCACCACGGGTCCACGCGGTCGCGTAGCCCTGGGGGATGAGGTAGTTGCGGGCGTACCCGTTCTTGACCTCGACAACGTCACCGGCGCTTCCGAGCCCGGCGACCTCGTTCGTGAGAATCAGCTTTGCCATTTGTCCGGTACCCCTTAGCGGCCAGCGCCGGCGTAGGGCAGGAGAGCCATCTCGCGCGCGTTCTTGATCGCCTTGGCGATCAGACGCTGCTCCTGCACCGAGACTCCGGTGATACGACGGGCGCGGATCTTTCCACGCTCCGAGATGAACTTGCGAAGGGTCGCGACGTCCTTGTAGTCAATGACGCCGACCCGGATCGACTTCGCGGGAGCGGTGGGCTTGCCACCCTTCCGCGGCTTGCGGCGGTCGCCGCTCGACTTTCCAGCCATGGTTTTTCCTTTGGGATGAACGGATGCCGAGGCATCCAGAAGTTGTTAGAACGGGGTGTCGTCGCCGAAGCTGCCCGGAGTGCTCCAGGCATCCGCGCTCGTCGAGGAACCGGGCGTGGACCACGGCTCCTCCGACACCTGCTGCTGCTGCGCCGGACGCTGTCCGCCGCCGCCACCGGCTCCACCGGATGCCGCGCGGGTGACCTGAGCGGTCGCGTAGCGCAGCGACGGACCGATCTCGTCGACCTCGAGCTCGATGGCCGTGCGGTTGTTGCCCTCACGGTCCTGGTAGGAGCGCTGACGCAACCGGCCCTGCGCCATGACGCGCATGCCCTTGGTCAGTGACCCTGCCACGTGCTCGGCGAACTCGCGCCACACGGACGCACGGAGGAACAGCGCTTCGCCGTCCTTCCACTCGTTCGCCTGACGGTCGAAGGTCCGCGGGGTCGACGCGATGGTGAAGTTCGCCACCGGCAGCCCGTTCTGCGTGTAGCGCAGTTCGGGGTCGGCCGTGAGGTTGCCCACCACGGTGATGACGGTTTCGCCGGCCATGAGCCTTAAGCCTTCGCAGCCTTGGCCGCCTTGCGGGCAGCCTTCTCTTCGGAGCGCTTGGCCTCAGACGCGATCATCGCCTGTGCCTCTTCAGCGCGGAGGACCTTGGTGCGCATGATCTGCTCGTTCAGCTTGAGCTGACGGTCGAGCTCCTGCGTGGCCTCGCTGGTTGCGGTGAAGTTGACGACGGCGTAGATGCCCTCGTTCTTCTTCTGGATCTCGTACGCGAGCCGGCGCTTGCCCCAGACGTCGACGTTGTCCACAGAACCGCCATCGTTGGTGATGACCTTCAGGAACTTGTCGAGCGTGGGTGCGACCTGGCGCTCGTCGATCTCAGGGTTCAGAATGACCATGAGTTCGTACTGGTGCGTCACTTACCCACCTCCTTCGGACTTGAACGGCTTCCGAGACTTTCCCGGAAGCAGGAGGGTGTGTTGCACGTGCCGGCCATTCTCGCCGCAGAGTGCGGTCCGGAGGGCAGACAACCACAGAAGTCTACTTCAGTTGCGGGCGTGTCGCGAACCGGGTCATCGTTGCGCGCCGTCGACCACACCCGGGTCGACGAGGTCGGTCGCAGCGCCGGCACGCAACGTGGCGCTGTAATCGAGAGCCTCAGCGTCGCGGCCGAAATCCAGAGACGGCTCGTCGTCGACGGAAAGCGACAGCACGGCGGTCTCGACCACCTCGTGCGCCTCGATCTGCCGCTCGACCTCCCGCAGCCGGCGGGCGACGTCGTGCTCGCGCTCGTCACCGGAGAGGTCGATCTCGGCGACGATGAACAGCCGATTCGGACCCACGTACTCGATGTGCAGGTAGGTGACCCGTTCGATCGCCGGATCCTCCAGCAGCGCCCGCCCGACGCGCGAGCGCAGCTCGGGCGAAGCGCTGGTTCCGACGATGAACGCCAGGTTGCGCCCGATGAGGAGCACCGCGACGACCGCCAGCAGGATGCCGACGAGGATCGAGCCGACGGCATCCCATATCGCCTCGCCCGTGGCCTCATGGATCGCGATGGAGCCACCGGCGATCACGAGGCCGATCAGCGCCGCAGCATCCTCGAAGAACACTGCCCGCAGCGTCGTATCGCTCGTCTCGATCACGAAGTCCCAGGTCGAGGAGCCCCGCTCGCGCGCCAGACGGCGCGAGCGGATGACCGCCTGCGTGAACGACGCGCCCTCGAGCACGAACGCGATGCCGAGCACGATGTACGCGATCACCGGGCTCTCGACGGGCTCGTCGGAGCCGAGCTCCTGGATACCGTGCATGATCGACACGATCGCCCCGGCGGTGAAGATGCCGAATGCCGCGATCAGCGACCAGACGAACGCGCTGCGGCCGTAGCCGAGCGGATGCCGCTCATCCTTCTTGCGCGCTCCCTGACGGTCGGCGATGAGCAGGAAGATCTCGTTGCCGGCATCCGCCCACGAGTGCGCGGCCTCGGCGACCATGGAGGCAGAGGACGTGATGATCGCCGCGACCGTCTTGGCGATCGCGACGAGGACGTTGGCGAGGAAGGCGATGAGCACCGTCACTCGCCCAGGGTACGCCTGGTGCTGCTCCGCGCATCGCCGAATGCGTGAGACGGGGTCTGCAGCATGAGACGGGTGTGGGTGACGCGGGTCTCGTGCTGCAAACCCCGTCTCGCATGGGCGGCGGGTAGCGTGAGCGGCATGGAATGGATCTCGGACCCGGCGACGGCGGGTGGGTGGCTGTGCGAGCGCCTGGACGAGGACTGGTCGATGCACCACTTCGTGCCGCACGGGTACGAGGCGTATGCACGGGTGTTCCACCCGGCACAGGTGCGGTCGCTGCCGGATCGTGCGATGCCGCCGATGGACGACTGGGTCCGGATGCCGGATGCCGAGCAGCAGCACCTGATGGAGCTCGTGATCGACGAAGAGATCACGTGGGCCGACACTGCCGAGGTGTTCGGCACGACCATGCACGCGCTCGCGCAGTGGTACCCGCTCGTCCGCACTCCGCGCGACGGCGACGTCCGCATCGCACCGGACGGACGCGAGTACACCGGTCCGGGTGAGGGCCGGATGCCCCCTTCGTTGCTTGCCGCCCTCTCCGTGCCACTCATCGCGCACACCTCGACTCCGGACGCGGGATTCGTCGCGGTCTGGGAGGGCTGGGGCGGGCTGCTCGGCGGACGCGGCGGCAACGGTCGCGGGTTCTTCGAGTTCAGCGACGGCCCGCTCCCCGAACCGTCCGGGTGGAGCAGCCTGAAGACGAGCTTCGAGAACCCGTTCCGCAAGCCCCGGTGGCACCCCGGCATCCTCTCCGACGAGATCTCCAAAGGGCCTCGGCTCGAGCTGCCCGACCGCTCGCACGTGCTCTTCAGCGCCGCCCCTTCGGCGTTCGCGCACCCCGACTGGATCCTCGACGTGCCCTGGCGCGATCACGAGGCCGAAGCGCGCGGCTTCGCCCCCGACGCGGAGCATCCCAGCATCCTGTGGCCCGAAGACCTCGCCTGGGTGATGGTGAGCGAGATCGACTACGACTCGACGATCGTGGCCGGCTCGCGCGAACTGGTCCGCGCGATCTGCGCGGATCCGGCGATCGAGGCGCTGCCGATCCGGGAAGGTTCGTGGCTGAACTGGGACGACGACGAGATCAACCGCTGAACAGCGACGCCTCCGAGCGTGAGACGGGGTCTGCAGCATGAAACGCGTGTGGGTGACCCGGGTCTCGTGCCGCAAACCCCGTCTCGTGAGGGCGACGGGTAGCGGCGGGTAGGTGGGGCGGATGCTCAGCGGCGGACGGGGTCGCGCTGCGGGCGGGGTTCGAGCGTGTAGTCGGTCGTGGCATCCGACCAGGTGTCTTCGCCGGCGCGGCCGCGCGCACGGCGCATCCCGAGGATGCCGTCGACCAGAGGTGCCCCGACGCCGAGCGCCACGGCTCCCGCGAGCGAGCGGTCTTCCGAACCCAGCACGCTCTTGCGATGCCAGGCGGCGCGCAGCGCTCCCCCGCGTCCGGTCGGCACGGTCTTCGCCGGCAGCGCTCCGCCCCGGCGGAGCATCACGAGCTCCTCGACGCGCATCCACCATTCCGACTGCTCGGGGGCGTGGAAGTAGTTGTCCTGCATCCACGCGGGGTCGGGATGCCGGAACCGGCGCGCGACCACGTCATCCGCCCCGGCGAGCAGGCCGCTGCCCGTGAACACGGTGTTCAGGAGCCGCTTCTCGACACCGAACGTGTCGAGCGCGATGACCGGGACGCCGCGGGCGATCGCCTCGACCGCCGCCGTCGAACTGACGGTGACCAGTCCTTCGGCGCGCGCGAGCGCGAGAGCCATCGGCTCGTACGACAGCACGAGGTTCGCGGGCCTGTTCGCGAGCAGCTCGGCATACGCATCGCGCTCGAGGTGCGTCTCGGCCTCCCCCGGCCGCGAGCGCAGCTTCACGACGACCCGCCGGTTCGGCCGCGCTTCAGCCGCGCGCCGCAGGATACAGGCGAGCTCCTCCCGCTCGTGACGCTGCGCCGGAACGAGCGCCTGCGCGGCGAACACGAGATCCGTGCCCCGACGCTCGCGCTCGGCCACGAGCACGCCGCCGGAGTGCGAACGGGGTGTGCCGACGGCATCCGAACCTTCCGCCCTGCCCCGCGACGCCCGCCCGCGCGCACCCCGCGCCGAAGCCGGCCGCGCATAGGGGAGGGTGGCGAGGGCCATCGGCACGACGAGGCCGAGCCGGTCGGCGAGAACCTCGAACGCCCGGATCTCGCGGTGCGAGTGCAGCACGAGCAGGTCGGATTCGCGGCGATACTCCAGTGCTCCGCGCAGCGCCGGGATCGACATCCCCGGCAGGCCGCTCACGACGACCGGCCGCCGCCTCAGGCGGTCGATGACCCGGGCGACGAGTCGCACGAACGGTCCCCTCCCGGCGAGGACGACGACGTCGGGCAGGTGTCCGTTCAGCCATCCGGTGAGCTCGTCGAACCCCAGGCGTGTGACCGAATCGGTGCCGAAGACGGTACCGGCCAGAGCCATGTGCTCCTGCTCGCGGCTGACCGTCAGCGGCGTCCGCACGAGCAGCATGTGCCGGCTGATGCCGGGCACCGCATCCAGCAGCGCCGCCGACCACTTCACGAAGGAGTCGGCATCCGCGATCGCGACGACGCGAAGCTCCGCGTTCATGGACTCAGACGCCCACCCGGCGCAGCTTCGCCATCGGAGCCTGCTCGCCCGGGAAGACGCGCTTGACGCCGTCGCCCATCGCTGTCTCGATGATGCGGATGTCGCGCACGAGGTGCTCGAGACCACCAGGCTCGAGGGATGCCGCGTGGTCCGATCCCCACATCGTGCGATCGAGCGTGATGTGCCGCTCGACCGCGACCGCGCCCAGGGCGACGGCCGCAAGCGAGATCTGCAGTCCGCGCTCGTGGCCGGAGTAGCCGATCGGAACGCCGGGGTACCGGTCGCGGAGCGTCGTGATGACGCGGAGGTTGGCCTCCTCGGGCTCCATCGGGTAGGTCGAGGTGGCGTGCATGAGGATGACCCGATCGGTGTCGAGCGTCTGCATCGCCCGGTCGATCTGCTCGGGCGTCGACATGCCCGTGGAGAGGATGATCGGCTTGCCCGTGGCCCGCAGCGCCTCGAGCAGCTCGATGTCGGTGAGGCTGGCGGACGCGACCTTGTGGGCGACGACGTTCAGCTCCTCGAGGAACTCGACGCTCGGCACATCCCACGGCGACGCGAACCAGTCGAGCCCGCGCATCGTGGCGTAGTCGCCGACCTCGATGTACTCGTCGCGGCCGAACTCCACGCGGCGGCGGTAGTCGAGATAGCTCATGGTGCCCCACGGCGTCTCGCGCGGGACGTCGCGCATGTGCTCCGGGGTGGCGATCTCGGGCGTGCGCTTCTGGAACTTCACGGCGTTCGCGCCGGCGTTCGCGGCGACGTCGATGAGCCGCTTCGCGATCTCCACGTCGCCGTTGTGGTTCAGGCCGATCTCCGCGATGACGTACGTGGGCCGGCCTCCGCCGATCACGCGCGATCCGATGCTGACGGTCATGTCGCCTCCTGTCGTCGAGCCCCCATCCCTCCTGGGTACGCTCCGACTCTGAACAGCGCGCGACGGGCAGGTTACGTGCGGCCGTCCGCCTCGAAACAGGTCCACCCCGCCGACACAGGCCGTGCCACGGCACGTGTCTCAGGCGGCAGGACCTGTTTCGGCGGCAGGGGGCGCGGCGACGAGAACCCGCTCGATGAGCTCGCGCACGGCGCCGTCGCCGCCGCGGCGGGTCAGGACGACGCGGGCTGCCGCACGCACTTCCGGGCGCGCATCCGCCACGGCGACCGGCCACCCGACGATCCCCATGGCGCCGAGATCGTTGACGTCATTGCCGAGGTACGCGATATCGGCCAGGTCGATCCCCTCGTCCGCCGCCCACGCGGCGAGCGCGCTCGCCTTGTCGTCGATCGCCTGCGCCACCGGCACGCCGAGCTTGCGCCCCCGCGCACCGACGACGGTGTTCGTCTCGGTCGAGAGGATGAGCATCGGGATGCCGGCACGGCGCAGCCGCGAGACCCCCATGCCGTCCGACCGGCTCACCCGCACGAACTCGTGGCCGTCGGCGTCGACGAATGCGGTGTCGTCGGTGTGCACGCCGTCGAAGTCCGTGACCATCGCCTTCGCCGGGATCGGCTCGTCGCCCGGCTCGACGACGTCGGCGATCGCGGATGCCACGGCGAGCTGCTGCTCGTCGTCGATCTCGATCGCGGTCCGCTCCGGAACCTCGACGATGCCGATGCGTCCGAAGAACCGGTGCCCCGCCGCGCGGAACCCCTCAGCGGTGAAGGCGTAGAACGCACCGGTCTCGAGGTAGTGCGGCTCACGATCCTGCCTGCGCGGGCGATGAGCGGCGTCGTGGTTGATCGCGGCTGCGTAGTCGTCGTCGCGGCGCCACAGGAACCCGTAGGTCTCGTGGGCGGAGAAGACGCTGTCGAAGCGGTCAGCGCGAATGTGCTCGATCGCCTCGTCGACCCCGCCTGACGGGATGAACGGCGAGGTCGCCTGGATGAACACCACAGCGCCGACCGTCAGGCCATCGCCCTCGAGCTCGTCCATGGCGTGCAGCACGGCGCTCTCCGACGATGCGGTGTCGCCGGCCAGTTCGGCCGGGCGCCGCACGATGCGCGCGCCGGCTGCGGCGGCGGCCTCCGCGATCTCGGCATCGTCGGTGGTCACGACGACGAGATCGACGGCGGATGCCGCAGCGGCCGCCCGCGCGGCTCGGACGACGAGCGGCACGCCCCCGACCGGCCGCAGGTTCTTGCGCGGAACGCCCTTCGACCCGCCGCGGGCCGGGATGATCGCGACCGTGAGTGCGTGCGTCACAGGCCCCGCACCGCCTTCCATGCTCGTGCCAGCCGGCGGCGGGCGGCGTGGACCGTCAGGCGCAGCTCCTCAACGCGCCCCACTCCTCCTGCCGAGCGCAGCAGGCGCCGCGACAGGCTCTCGGCGGGAGCGCCCGGCAGCCGCAGCCGCGCAAGGCGAGCAGGGTCGAAATACCGGTCGCGCTCGGCCAGGGGCATGCCCCGCAGCAGCTCTTCCGCGCGCGGACGCAAGGATGCCGCGAGCTTCGGCTGCATCGCGTATCCGACGCCGTCGATCAGCAGCTGCAGCCGTGCAGGCTCGGCGTACGGCGAATCCGCGCGGGTCAGGGCGTCCACGATCGTGGTCGGCACGCGGTTGCTGTTCTCGAACGGTTTCAGCCGGCGCAGCATCCCGAGCGTTCCGACCGACGCGATGGGCCGGCCGTAGAGCGTGCGGATCGTGGGCAGCGCGGTCGAGAACCCCGCGACGACGCCGACGACGCCCAGCCGTTCGGCGACGATCTCGGCGGGCACCGGGCCGCGGTAGACGACGAACGCGAGGCCGTGCTCCTCGGCGCGCTCGCGCACGGCGTCGGTGAGCGCGGGAGGCGCGGACGGATGCGGCTTGAACACGATGCGGGCGGGCTTCCATGGCCGCGCGCGATCGATCATGTCCTGCTGCATCCGGATCTCCTCGTCGGGCGAGACGAGACCGAGCGCCGCGAGGTACTGGCCGAGCACGAGGGCGGTCGGGGCGCCGTCGACGAGGGCGTCGAGCTCGGCATCCTCTCCCCCGGTCTCCGCGAGTGCGGCGGCGAACGCCGCGGCGCGAACCGGCGTCCGCGCAGCCCCCGTCTCGCGGAACACGAGCGGCTCCACACCCGGGACGACATCGGCGTAGACGACGCGGCCGACGCGCGAGACGATCGATCGGGGCAGCTCGACGCGGATCGGCGAATAGGTCATCAGTCCGTCGCCGATGATCGTCAGCCGGGCGCCCGGGAACAGCGCCATGAGCGTGCGGGCTGGGGCCACCTGCGGGCTCTGCACGCACAGCTCGAGGTCGCCGTCGATGCTCCACGCCCGCTCGAGCAGCCGCTGGAGGACAGGGAACTCCTCGTCGTCCGGCTCCCACGCGCTCGGATGCCGCGGCTGCAGCAGCGCGTCGAGCGACTCGACGGGATCGAAGCGCGCACGCAGGGTCGCCAGTTGCGGATGCTCGTCGATGCCGATCGTCGTCTCGGGCACGCGCGCCGAGTTGAACGGCACGAGCACTCGCTCGCCGCCGCCCTCGAAGCGCCCCTCGTCGATCGCGGCTGCGGCGGTCGCCAGACCGTACGCACTGTGCAGCGCGAACAGGACCGTCATGCGGCGCGCCCCGCCGTGCGCAGCGATCGCGCCAGCACTCGCCTGCGCGAGCCGTCCAGCCGCGCGAGGGCCCGCGCGGCATCCGAGACGGGAAGGGTGGCGAGAAGACCGCGGATGCTCCGGCGCATGTCGCGGCGCAGCCCCGGGTCCATACGGCGCGAGCGGACGATGTGGTGCGAGCTGAGCGCCAGGACGGTCTGCACGGCCTTGGGCAGGAAGCGCTCGGCCTCGGCGTCTTGCTGCACGATCTCGAGCACCTGCGCCATCGCGCGCGCGAAGTCGAGCTGGCGGCGATCGTGCACCTGCGTGAGCGAGGTCGTGACCCCGCGGCGGTAGAGGATCGCGGGCGCGTCGACGACCGCGAACCGGCTGGCCTGCAGGTGCAGGCGCCAGATCCAGGGGCGGTCCTCGGCGGTGAACAGCCCGTCGGGGAATGCCGCGAGTCCCTCGTCGATCACGCGGCGGTGGAAGATGCCGGCCCACGCGTACGGGTAGTCGACCATGGTCTTGTCGTCGGCGGGGAGGATCGCCTCGCGCGGCGAGGCGGCGATGCCGCGCCACGGGTGCGGTGCACGCACGAGCCGGCGATCCTGCCCCCTCACGCGCACGTGATCGGTGCGCAGGAAGTCGCAGTCCAGGGCCTGCAACTGCTCGGCGAGCACCTGCAGGCGGCGCGGCTGCATCCAGTCGTCGCCGTCGATGAAGCAGAACGCGTCGCCCTCGACGTGGCCGAGGCCCTGGTTGCGGGCGGTGGCGAGTCCGCTCGGCCGGGCGTTGACGAGCACCTCGGCGTGCGCGAACCGTTCAGCGTACGCGCGCATGATGTCGCCGGTGCCGTCGGTCGAGCCGTCGTCGATCGCGATGAGCTTGAGGGCGGAGGCGTCGTCGAACTGGCGCAGCAGCGTCTCGAGCGTCGTGCCGATGTAGGGCTCTGCATCCTTCGCGGGGAGGATCGCGGTGACCTGTGCGCTGCGCATGGGTTCGGATGCTGGCACCCGCACCTTAACGCGAGGTGACGTCGCGGCGGCTACCGTGGAGGCGTGACGACGCCTGCACCCCAGCCCATCGCATTCGACGCGCGACCGCTCACCGAGCCCGTCGATCCGAAGGCGGTCTCGGCGTTCGTCCGTGACATGCGGGCCCGCTCGTCCGGCCGGGGGATCGCGGCCGGAACGGTGATCGCGATCGTCGTCGTGGTGATCATGGCGGCGATCGCCGTGCCGATGCTCGTGTTCGGGGTGACGGCGGCGATCCGCAGCGGCTCGAGCGTGATCGGCCTTCCGTTCGTGCTGTTCCTCGTGGTGTTCGTCGGCATCGGCGTCGCCGCGTTCGTCACCTCGCGGCGAAAGCGGGTCGCCCGCTACCGGATCAGCCGGTTCGCGGCGGCCAACGGCATGACGTACGAGGATCAGGTGTTCGACCCTCCCCTGCCGGGGATGATCTTCGGCATCGGCAGCTCCCGGGTCTCGGAGCAGCTCGTGCGGGGCAGCACGCCGCGGTTCGTCGAGTTCGGCAACTACCGGTACACGGTGAAGTCCGGCAAGAACTCCACGACGTACCGCTGGGGGTACGTCGCCGTGAAGCTCGACGTTCCCTTGCCGAACATCGTGCTCGACGCCCTCGGCAACAACGGGTTCGGGTCGAACCTGCCGGCGTCCTTCGGCAAGGATCAGCGCCTGTCGCTCGAGGGCGACTTCGACCAGTACTTCACGCTGTACTGCCCGCAGGGCTACGAGCGGGACGCCCTGTACCTGTTCACGCCCGACATCATGGCGCGCTTCATCGACAGCGCCGCCCAGCTCGACGTCGAGATCGTCGACGACTGGCTGTTCCTGTACACCAAGCGCGAGGCGTCGACGCTGGATGCCGCGACCTGGGCCTGGCTGTTCGGCGCCGTCGGAGCGCTCATGACCAAGCTCGACCAGTGGGCGCGGTGGCGCGACGACCGCCTGCTCGAGGAGCAGGGGCGCACCTACGCGCAGACGGTCGGTGCCGCGTCATCCTCGACGCCGACCGCCGGATCGCACGCGCTGCCGTTCGCCGCGCCGGCGGGGATGCTGAGCCCGCCGCCCGGTGTCGCCCGGCAGGGCCGTCGACTCAAGCGCAGCGGCCGCTGGGTGTTCATCGCCCTGGCGATCCTCTTCGCCGTGGTGTGGGTGTTCGGCCGCGTCGTGGACTTCACGCTCGGCTGACGCGCGGCCGCGCGCGTCCTCGTGCGCTACCAGACGGACGAGACGGGGTTTGCAGCATGATACCCGGGCCATACACCCCCGTCTCGTGCAGCAAGCCCCGTCTCGCAGTCAGGCGCGGGCGGCGGCACGGCGGGCGGCCTGCTCCTCCGGGTCGGGGACGGGCAGGCTCGCGATGAGCCTGCGCGTGTAGTCGTCCTTCGGGTTGCCGAGCACCTCGGCGGTAGGGCCCGCCTCGGCGATCTCACCATGGTGCAGCACGACCACCTTGTGCGCGAGCATGTCGACGACGGCGAGGTCATGCGTGATGAACAGCGTCGCGAACCCGAACCGCTCCTGCAGTTCGCCGAACAGCTCGAGCACCTTCGCCTGCACCGACACGTCCAGCGCACTGGTCGGCTCATCGGCGATGAGCAGCTTCGGGTCCAGGGCCAGGGCTCGGGCGAGCGAGGCGCGCTGACGCTGACCGCCCGACAACTCGTGCGGGAAGCGGTCGCCGTACGCCCCCGACAGCTGCACGGCGTCGAGCAGCTCGTCCACCTTGCCCCTGGCATCCGCCGGGTTCTTCGCCAGCCCGTGCACGATCAGCGGCTCGGCGACGTTCTGCGCGATCGTCAGCAACGGGTTGAAGCTCGTCGCCGGGTCCTGGAAGACGAAACCGAGGTCCTTGCGGTGTGGGCGGAACTGCCGCTCCTTCACGCCGTTCATCTCCACGCCGAGCACCTCGAGCGATCCTCCGGCGACCGGGGTGAGGCCGGCGATCGCGCGTCCGATCGTGGTCTTGCCCGATCCGCTCTCACCGACCAGCCCCACGACCTCACCCGGCGACAGCGTGAAGTCGATGCCCTTCACGGCCTGGAAGGCACTGCGACCGAAGCGTCCCGGGTACTCGATCACAAGCCCCTCGGCCTTGACCAGAGGACCCGTCTCGGACACCGGCGCTTCGCGCTCGCTGATCTGCAGCCGCGGCACAGCGGCCAGCAGCCGCTTCGTGTATTCGTGCTGCGGGTGGGCGAACAGCTCGCCCACTGGAGCGGTCTCGACGAGTTCTCCCTCGAGCATGACGGCGACGCGATCGGCGAGGTCGGCGACGACGCCCATGTTGTGCGTGATGAGCACGATCGCCGTGCCCTCCTCGTCGCGGAGCGTGCGCAGCAGCTCGAGGATCTCGGCCTGCACCGTGACGTCCAGGGCCGTCGTCGGCTCATCCGCGATGATCACGGCGGGGTCGAGCGCGAGCGCCATCGCGATGACGACGCGCTGCTTCTGACCGCCCGAGAACTGATGCGGGTAGTCGTTGACACGGCGCTCCGGTTCGGGGATGCCGACACGGCGCAGCATGTCGACGGCTCGGCGACGGGCCTCCTGCTTGGAGACGTTGCCGTGCGCCCGGAGTCCCTCGGCGATCTGCCACCCGACGGGAAAACCGGGTTCAGCGCTGTGGACGGCTCCTGGAAGACCATCGCGGCCTTCTCGCCGCGCAGCGACCGCAGTCCAGCAGCATCCAGAGCCGTCACGTCGGTGCCGTCGACCACGACGGCACCGCGGATCGTCGACGTCTCGGGGAGGAGCCCGAGAATCGAGCGAGCCGTCACGGTCTTGCCCGATCCGCTCTCGCCCACGATGGCGAGCACCTCGCCGGCACGCACGTCCAGGCTCACGCCGCGCACGGCGTGCACATCACCGGAGTCGGTGACGAACGTGACGTCGAGATCGCGAATCTCCACAGCGGATGCCATCACTCCACCTCTCCCATGAACTCACGCGCGACCGGCTGAGACGCGGCGACGGCGTCGGCCGGAGTCTTGCCTGCGCGGCGCCGTGCCCGCAGGCGCGGGTCGGCGAGGTCGTTCAGGCTCTCACCGATGAGCGTGATGCCGAGCACCACCAGCACGATGGCGAGCCCTGGCGGGATGGCCGTCCACCAGATCCCCGCCGAGACGTCGCTGATCGACTTGTTCAGGTCATAGCCCCACTCAGCGGCCGCAGTCGGCTCGATGCCGAATCCGAGGAAGCCGAGGGCGGCCATCGTGGAGATCGCCTCGGAGGCGTTGAGCGTGACGATCAGCGGCAGCGTCCTCGTGGAGTTGCGCAGCACGTGGCGGAACATGATCCGTCCGTTCGACGCGCCGATCACCCTGGCCGACTCGACGAACGCCTCGGCCTTCACGCGCACGACCTCTGCGCGTACGACGCGCAGGTACTGCGGAATGAAGACCACGGTGATCGAGACGGCGGCGGCCATCACGCCGGGCCAGAGGCCGGATTGCCCGCCCGAGATCGCGATCGCGACGACGATGGCCAGCAGCAGGGTCGGGAACGCGTAGATGGCGTCGGCGATGACCACGACCACGCGATCGATCCAGCCGCCGAGATAACCGGAGAGGAGACCGAGCAGCACGCCGGCCACGACCGAGAGCGCGACGGCGACGATGATGACGAAGAGCGCGGTCTGCGCGCCCCAGATCACTCGCGACAGGACGTCGTAGCCGCCCACTGTGGTGCCGAGCAGGTGTGCGGAGCTCGGCGGCTGCTGCGCGCCGAAGCCGCCGTCGGGGCCCTTGAGCTGATTGAACGAGTACGGGGCGATCCACGGCGCGAAGATCGCGCAGATGAGGAACACCGCTGTCAGCACCAGGCCGGCGACGAGCATCCCGCGCTGCAGCCCCACGCTCTGACGCAGCTGACGGATCACGGGGACCCGGGCGAAGAAGCCGGTGCGAGCCATGTCAGTACCTCACCCTCGGGTCGATGAAGGCCGCGATGATGTCGACGAGGAAGTTCGTCACGGCGACGATCACGGCGATCATCGCGACGATGCCCTGCACGGCGACGAAGTCGCGGGATCCGAGATACCCGGCGAGCTGGAAACCGAGGCCGTTCCATTCGAACGTCGTCTCGGTGAGCACGGCGCCACCGAGCATGAGGGCGATCTGCAGTCCGATCACGGTGATGATCGGGATCAGCGCTGGCCGGTACGCGTGCTTGCGCACCAGACGCCCCTCATGCACGCCACGCGAGCGTGCGGCATCGATGTACGGCATGTTGAACGTGCCGATGACGTTCGTGCGCACGAGGCGCAGGAAGATCCCGGCCGTCAGGAGCCCGAGCGTGATCGCGGGGAGGATCGCGTGCAGCAGGACGTCCTGGATGTACGCCGGGTTGCCGGACGCGATCGCGTCGATCAGGTAGATCCCGGTGCCACCGCTGCGGTTGAGCGCCACCTCGGTGCGCACGTCCGCTCGCCCGGAGACGGGCAGCCAGCCGAGCCACACCGAGAAGATGAGCTTGGCGACCAGACCGGAGAAGAAGACCGGTGTGGCGTAGAACAGGATCGCGGAGACGCGAAGCGTCGCGTCCTGCCAGCGGTCGCGCTTGGCCGCGGCGATCATGCCGAACGGGATGCCGATGAGGAAGGCGATCACGAGGGCGTAGCAGACCAGTTCGAGCGTGGCGCCGCCGTAGTTGATGAGCACGTCGGTCACCGGCTGGTTGTCGGTGATCGTGTTGCCGAAATTGAAGGTGAGGATCTGCCCGAGGTACTCGAAGTACTGCACGAGAACCGGACGATCGTAGCCGGCCTCATGGATGCGGTCGGCGAGCTGGTCGGCGGGAAGCCGGCCGCCGAGGGCGGCCGTGATCGGATCGCCGGTGAGGCGGATGAGGAAGAACACCAGGGTGACGAGGATCAGCACCGTGGGGATCATCAGGAGGAACCGCACGAGGATGTAGCGCCCGAGCGAGTTGCCGCCGCTGCGGCGACGGCGTGCGGCGGGAGAGCCGGGAGCGTCGGGCGCGCCCGCGGAGGGGACGGAGATATCTGTCGTCATGACGAAGTACAGGCATCGGCCGTCGGGTGTGCGTTTGCCACGCACACCCGACGGCCAGACACGCTAGTTGCTGGTGATCGGAGCGAACCGGAGCTTGAACGAAGCGTCGAGGATGACGCCGTCCACACTCGTTCCGGCCACAGCCACCTGGGCGCCCTGCAGGTACGGCACCGTCGACAGGTCCTGGGCGACGAGGTCCTGGATCTTCTCGATGTCCGCGGTGCGGGTGTCGGCATCCGGCTCGACGGCCTGCTTCAGGATCAGGTCGTTGACCTCGGCGTTGTCGTAGTGGTTGCCGAGGAAGTTCTCCTTGAGGAAGAACGGCGTCAGGTAGTTGTCGGCGTCGGAGTAGTCCGGGAACCAGCCCAGCTGGTAGGCCGGGTAGACGTCGGCGGTGCGGTCCTTGGAGTACTGCACCCACTCGGTCGACTTGAGGTCGACGGTGAACAGGCCGCTGTCCTCGAGCTGGGACTTGATCAGCGCGTACTCGTCGCCGGACGACGGGCCGTAGTGGTCGGGGCTGTACTGCAGGCTCAGCGATACCGGGGTGGTGACGCCGGCTGCCTCGAGCGTGGCCTTGGCCTTGTCGGCATCCGGTGCTCCGTTGCCGTCGCCGTACAGACCCTTCAGCGACTCGGTGGCACCGGCGAAGCCCTCGGGGACGTAGGAGTACAGCGGGGTGTAGGTGCCCTTATAGACCTGGTCGGAGATGGCGTCGCGGTCGATGAGGTCGGCGACGGCCTGGCGGACGGCGAGTGCCTTGGCCGGGTCGGCGTCGGCGGTCGTCGCGCCGTACGGCTGCGTGTTGAAGTTGAAAACGATGTAGCGGATCTCGCCGCCGGGGCCGTCGATGACCTGGACCTTGTCGTTCTTGCCGAGGTCCTCGACATCGGTGGCCGACAGGCTGCGGTACGCGACGTCGACGTCGCCCTGCTGCACGGCGAGCTTCAGGTTCGAGGACTCGGCGTAGTAGCTGAGGATGACGCCGTCGTTGACGGGTGCGTCCAACAGGCCCTTGTAGTTCTCGTTCGGTGCGAACTCGACGGTCTTGTTGAAGTCCCAGGAGGTGATCGCGTACGGGCCGCCGAACGCGTTCGCGTCGACGATGTCCTGGTCGGGGGTGAGTGCGTCGGCCGAGAACACCTCGTCGTCGACGATGGCGCCGGGGAAGCTCGTGAGGATGAACGGGAACACCTGGTCGTTCTCGGTCTTCAGGTTGAAGACCACGGTGGTCTCGTCGGGGGTGTCGATGCTGTCGAGGTTGTACAGCAGGCTCGACGCGCCGTTCGGGTCGGCGATCTTCAGGTTGCGGTCGAACGAGAACTTGACATCGGCCGACGTCAGGTCGTTGCCGTTGGCCCACTTCAGGTCGGCAGGGAGGGTGACCGTGTACTCGGTGGGCGAGGTGAACTCGGCCGACTCGGCGAGGTCGGGCACGACCTCGGTGCTGTTGTAGTCGGTGTTGACCAGGTACGGGAACACCTGGGTCTGGACGGCGAGGGAGCCGTTGTCGTAGGAGCCTGCGGGGTCGAGGGTGGTGACCTTGTCGGTCGTGCCGACGATGACCGTTCCGCCGCCTCCGCCGCCGTCACCGTCGCCCGTTCCTCCGCCGCCGGCTGCGCAGCCGGCCAGGATCAGACTCGTGGCGCCGATCGCGCCGATCGCCAGGCTCACTCGGCCCCGGCTGTGGATGTGCAGAGACATGGATCTCCCTCTTCTGTGAAGGTGGGTGCCGCGTCGGGCGGACGCGGCGATCCATCAATAATGCGCGCGGGGGCGACGCAACACGAATCCGGCGCGCCATTCGTAACGAGACCGCAACGTGCCCCCGCGACGCCGGATCTCTATGCGAGTCCGAAGTACTGAAGCTCCGCGTCGTTCAGCATCCGGGACCGGATGAGGAACCTCTTCCCCGTCGGGCCCTCGACGCTGAATCCGGCGCCGCGTCCTTCCACGACGTCGATGGTGAGGTGGGTGTACTTCCAGTACTCGAACTGCGACTCCGACATGTACACCTCGACCGGGGCATCCGTTCCGGCATCCACCGTCCCGAGGAGCACATCGCTCGGGCCGGTGATGAACATCCCGACCGGGTAGCACATGGGCGATGAGCCGTCGCAGCATCCGCCGGACTGATGGAACATCAGCGGGCCGTGCTGCTGCGTGAGTTCACGCAGCAGCACGGCGGCGGCATCCGTCAGATCCACCCGCTGGTAGGTGCCGATGCTGACCATGAGCTCAGAAGAAGCCCATCGGGCCCTCGGCGTACGACACCAGCAGGTTCTTGGTCTGCTGGTAGTGGTCGAGCATCTTCAGGTGGTTCTCGCGGCCGATGCCCGACTGCTTGTATCCGCCGAACGCGGCGTGCGCCGGGTACTGGTGGTAGGTGTTCGTCCAGACCCGACCGGCCTCGATCGCCCGGCCCGCCCGGTACGCGGTGTCGCCGCTGCGGCTCCAGACGCCGGCGCCCAGACCGTAGAGGGTGTCGTTGGCGATCGAGATGGCGTCGTCGAAGTTCTCGAAGCTCGTCACCGAGAGAACCGGCCCGAAGATCTCCTCCTGGAAGATGCGCATGTCGTTGGTGCCCTCGAACACCGTCGGGGCGACGTAGAAGCCCCCAGAGAGGTCGCCGCCGAGGTCGACCCGCTCTCCGCCCGTCAGCAGACGGGCCCCGCCCTGCTTGCCGATGTCGATGTAGCTGAGGATCTTCTCCAGCTGGTCGTTCGAGGCCTGCGCGCCGATCATCGTGTCAGGGTTGAGCGGGTTGCCCTGCACGATCTTCCCGACCCGATCCAGGCCGTCGGCGAGGAAGCCGTCGTAGATGGAGCGCTGGATGAGCGCCCGCGACGGGCACGTGCACACCTCGCCCTGGTTCAGCGCGAACATCGTGAAGCCCTCGAGCGCCTTGTCGTAGAACGGGTCGTCCTCACGGGCGACGTCCTCGAAGAAGACGTTCGGGGACTTGCCTCCGAGCTCGAGCGTGACGGGGATGAGGTTCTGCGAGGCGTACTGCATGATCAGGCGACCGGTGGTCGTCTCGCCGGTGAAGGCGATCTTGCGGATGCGCTTGTGCTGCGCGAGCGGAGCGCCGGCCTCGATCCCGAAGCCGTTGACGATGTTCACGACGCCGGCCGGCAGCAGGTCGCCGATGATCTCGAACAGATACAGGATGGATGCCGGCGTCTGCTCGGCGGGCTTGAGCACGACGCAGTTGCCCGCGGCGAGCGCGGGGGCGAGCTTCCACGTCGCCATGAGGATCGGGAAGTTCCACGGGATGATCTGGCCGACCACGCCCAGCGGCTCGTGGAAGTGGTACGCCACGGTGTTCTCGTCGAGCTGGCTGAGCGAACCCTCCTGTCCGCGCAGGACGCCGGCGAAGTAGCGGAAGTGGTCGACGGCGAGCGGGATGTCGGCGGCGAGCGTCTCGCGCACCGGCTTGCCGTTCTCCCACGTCTCGGCGACCGCGATCTCCTCGAGGTGCTCCTCGATGCGGTCGGCGATCCTGTTCAGGATGACGCTGCGCTCGGCGGGGGTCGTGCGCTTCCAGCCCTGGAACGCCTTCCACGCGGTGTCGACGGCGCGGTCGATGTCTTCGGCGGTGCCCCGGCCGACCTCGGTGAAGGGCTTGCCGTTGACGGGGCTGATGTTCTCGAAGTACTGGCCCTTGACGGGTTCGACGAACTCGCCGCCGATGTAGTGGCCGTAGCGCGGGCGATAGTTCGCCACGGCTCCTGGCTGACCGGGAGCGGCGTAGGCCGTGGACGTGGTTTCTTCGACGATGGTCATGCTGTCTCCTTCGACGCTCGCGCAGCCTCGGTGCTGCATCGTTGCGTCGACGGTAGGCCGCAGGACGTTGCACGCAGATGCGCAACGTTGCATCCGGTTGCAGGGTGCGGTCAGTCGCGCTCGAGGCGCTCGATGCGGCTGACGAGCCCGGCGCGGCGAGGCGAACGCGGCGGCAGCATCTCCAGACAGAGCCGCAGGGCCTCGACGTCGCCGGCGCCTTCGGGGATCTCGGCGTACGCGAGCAGCACGTCGACGCTGGCCTCGGTCAGCATCGCCTCGCGGAGTGCGCCGCGCACCTCGTCGCGGAACTCCTCGACCCCGGGGGATGCCGAATCCGGCAGCACCGGCCCGCGGTACGAGGTGAGCGCGACGCGATGCGCGCCGCGCGCCAGCAGGGAGAGCACGTTCTGCGCATCCGTCTCGAGCGGCACGGTCAGCCGGTACGGACGCGACTCCGGGGCGAGGTCGGGCGAGAGGCGCTCGAGCACTTTGCGCAGCCGGACGACCTCGGGCCGGAGCGTGTCGGGTGAGGCGTCCTCGCCGTACACGAGCTGGGTGAGGCGGTCGGCGGAGAGCCCCTGGCGGTGCACGGCCAGCATGAGCAGGATCTCTGCGTGCCGGGCGCTGAGCGCGATGACCGAATCCGACTCGGGACCGGAGACCTCGAGCTGCGCCTTGTCGCGACCGAGCACCCGGAGCATCGCGCGGGTGACGGCGGGGCGACGCGGCAGCCGGACGGCCGGAGTCTCGGCGCTGCGCGCCTTCAGTCGCGAGACGAGCAGTTCGGACTCGACGGCCCTGGCGGTGGCATCCACGAGCATGCGCGCCTGGGGCGTTGCCGCCTCGGCGCCGCCGGTGACGTCGATGACACCGAGAAGGCTTCGGGTCTCGGGGTCGAAGACGGGCGCTGCCGTGCACGACCAGGGGTGCACGAGCCGGTTGTAGTGCTCGGCCTCGTGCACCTGCACCGACTGACCGAGCGCGATGGCGAGTCCGGGGGCGGCTGTGCCGACCGACTCCTCCGACCAGTTCGCGCCCTCGATGAAGCCCATCTCGCCGGTGAGGACGCGCTGATGCAGATCGCCCTCCACCCACAGCAGCCGCCCGACGTGATCGCCCACGGCGACCATGACCCCGGAGTCGGTCGGGTCGCCGGGGAGCAGCAGCCCGCGGATCATGTCCATGACGCCGGCGAGCGGATGCCCGCTTCGATAGGTCTCGAGCTCGTCGCCGCCGAGGTCGATCGTCGGGAGCCCTTCGGCCCGCACGCGCAGCTGCCACGCGCGCTTCCACGACTCGCGCACGAGCGGACGCACCTGCTCCAGCCGGTGGTCGTCGACGTTGCCCGCGACGAGCTCCTCGTGCGCGCGTTCGATGATCAGACGCGACGCAGGGCTCCCGGCATCGCGTGACGATGCCCACGGTGACGGCATGAGGCCTCCGATCGTCGGTGACGGAGCTACGGCCAGTGTACGAGGGCGGATGCCGTGGGGACAGGGGCTCCGACGGATCTTCGCGGCTGCAGCCCGGTGCGCGTCCCGCCTACCCGATCACCCGGCGCACCTCGGGCAGCACCTCGGTGGCGAGCAGTTCGATCGACCGGAGCGTCTCGCGCTGGCCGATCCCACCCAGACCCACCTGTGCGAGGAAGCGCGTGTGCCCGAGCAGTTCGTGCTCCCACAGGATCTTGTCGACGATCTCGGCGGGGCTGCCGGCGAACAGGGCGCCGCCGGGGTTCGCCCAGGCGTCGAAGGTGTCGCGGTCGAGGCGTCCGCCGCGGGGCATGTTCTCGGCGAAGTACGCCGCGTAGTGGGGGAAGAACGCGTCGCGGGCGGCCTGCGTCGTCTCGGCCGCGTGGAAGTGCGAGGTGACGCCGAGCCTCGGGGCCGGATGCCCGGCCGCGCTCGCAGCCTTCCGGTGCAGGTCGGCGAGGGCCGTGAACCGCGCCGGTGCCCCGAGGATCGCGAGATACATCGGCAGCCCGAGGGTGCCGGCGCGTGCAGCGGATGCCGGTGTGCCGCCGACCGCGATCCACACGGGCAGCTTCTCCTGCAGCGGGCGCGGGTGGACGCCGGCATCCTGAAGCGGAGCGCGCGTCGTGCCCGACCACGTGACCTCGGCATTCTCGCGGGCGGCGAGCAGCAGGTCGAGGCGGTCGTCGAAGTACTCGTCGTAGCGGGCGAGGTCCTGGCCGAAGAGCGGGAACGACTCGACGTAGGCTCCGCGACCGGCGGTGATCTCGGCGCGGCCGGCGCTCAGCAGATCGAGGGTCGCGAACTCCTCGTGCAAGCGCACCGGGTCGGCGCTGGAGAGCACGGTGACGGTGCTCGTCAGGCGGATCCGCTCGGTCTCGCGCGCCGCGGCTGCGAGCACCATCTGCGGAGAGGAGACCGCGAAGTCGGGGCGATGATGCTCGCCGACGCCGAAGACGTCGAGGCCCGCCTGGTCGGCGACGCGCGCCCACTCCAGGAGCTGCTCGAGGCGCGCCGCCGGAGGGGTGAAGGCGCCGCCCGCGGTGCGGCTGAGCTCGCCGAACGTGAAGATGCCGATCTCGAAGGGGGAGGTCATCGCGTGTCGTCTCTCCTGCTCGCCGTCGCGAGACGGGGTCTGCTGCATGAAACGGGGGTTGCTGACACGGGTCTCATGCTGGAAACCCCGTCTCGGTCTCGCGAGCGAGGAACGCCTGCACGTCCGCGAGTTCACGGGCGTCGATCCCGTGGCCGAGTCCGGGGTATCGGCGATCCTCGAGCTCGGTGTGCTCGGGTGCCCACGCGTCGGTCCGGCGCACCGCATCGGGCGCGATGACCCTGTCCTGCTCGCCCCGGCCGAGGAACATCGCGGGACGTGTCGCGCGCAGCACGGCATCCGCCTTCTGCTCCCCCGCGGCCACGAATCCGCCGAGGACGACGGGGGCGAGCACGCGCTCCGGCGCCGTGCGCAGCAACTGGGTCGCCATGAGGCCGCCCTGCGAGAATCCGATCGGCACGATTCGCGTCGAGGTCGGGAGTGCGGCATCCACCCATGACCAGATCGCGGCGGTCGCGGCATCCAACGCGTCCTGGTCGGGATGCCCCGGTGTGACGATCCGGAACCACGCGTAGCCGCCAGGGGCGAGCTCGATCGGGGCGCGCAGAGACGCCCACGGCATCCCTTCGGGAAGGGCGGATGCCAGGGCGACGAGGTCGCGCTCGTTCGATCCGTAGCCGTGCAGGAACAGCGCTGCGGCGGGGGCCGGCTGCTCCCAATCGTCCGAGACGATGGCGGTCATGGATGCTCCTCTGCGATGTGCTACTTGCAGATGCAACCAATCTCGGTCGGAACTATTCCGAGCGCGAGATCATGCGGTCCTCGCCCACGACTCCGTGACGGCATCCAGAACGCCGGTGAGAGCGCCCTCGGCGTCGGACGCGCGCACCGTCGCGAGCGTGGCCGCAGTGAGAATCGCCCTGTCGCACGAGACTGCCGCTGACGGCGCCGTTTTCGGCACGCAGAGCAATTCTCGCGGGCTACGCCCGGGCCGCCCACCAGTCGCGGAGGCGCTGCTCGGCGGCATCCGGCCCGATGATCCCCTCATCGAGGCGGATGTCAAGCAGGAACCGGTAGGCCTCGCCGACCTCCCGGCCGGGGCCGATGCCGAGGATCTCCTGGATCTGGTTGCCGTCGAGCTCCGGCCGCATGGCGTCGAGCTCCTCCTGCTCGGCGAGGGCCGAGATGCGCGTCTCGATGTCGTCGTAGGCGCTCGCGAGCCGGGCCGCCTTGCGCCGATTGCGCGTCGTGACGTCGGCCCGGGTCAGGATGTGCAGACGCTCGAGCAGATCGCCCGCGTCGCGCACATAACGGCGGACGGCGGCATCCGTCCACGCCCCCTCCGCGTACCCGAAGAACCGCAGGTGCAACTCGATGAGCTTCGCGACGGCATCCGTCGTCTCGCCGTCGAAGCGCAGCGCCTGCAGGCGCTTGCGCGCCATGCGCGATCCGACGACGTCGTGGTGGTGGAAGGTCACCGCTCCCCCGGGCTCGAGCTTGCGGGTGCGCGGCTTGCCGATGTCGTGCAGCAGCGCCGCGATGCGCAGCGCGACGTCCGGCGCCTCGCCGGCATGCCGGGAGTGCTCGAGCTCGATCGCCTGCTGCAGCACGGTGAGCGAGTGCTCGTAGACGTCCTTGTGGTGGTGGTGCTCGTCGACCTCGAGCCGCAGCGCGCTGATCTCGGGCAGGAACTCGTCGATGAGTCCGGTCTCGACGAGGACGCGGATGCCGCGCACCGGATCATCCGTCTGCATGAGCCGTACGAGCTCGCCCTGCACCCGCTCGGGGCTGACGATCTTCAGCGTCTCGCGCAACTGCGCGACCGCGTCGTGCGTAGCGGGGTCGATGTCGAAGCCGAGCTGCGCGCTGAAGCGGGCGGCCCGCAGCATCCGGAGCGGATCGTCGCCGAAGCTCACGGTCGGGTCCGCAGGTGTCCGCAGGATGCCGGCGACGAGATCCTCGACGCCGCCGGTCGGGTCGATGAGCTTGATCTCGCGCCCGGACTCCGGGGACGCGACTTGCAGGGCCATGGCATTGACGCGGAAGTCGCGGCGCGCGAGGTCGCCGTCGATCGTGTCGCCGAACTCGACGGTAGGCTTGCGCGTCACGCCGTCGTAGCTGTCGGCGCGGTAGGTCGTGATCTCGACCTGCTCGCCCTGGACGCGGGCTCCGATCGTCCCGAACGCGCGGCCGATGTCCCACTGCGCGGTGGAGATCGGCGTGACGATGCGCAGGATCTCGTCGGGCGAGGCGTCCGTCGTGAAGTCGAGGTCGTTCGTCTCGCGGCCGAGCAACGCGTCGCGCACCGGTCCTCCGACGACGGCGAGCTCGAAACCGGCGGCCTGGAACGCGGAGGCGACCTCGGACACGACCGGTGCCTCGGCGAGCGCGCGCAGGCGTGCAAGCCCCTCGGCCATGTTCAGCATGGGTTCCAGGTTACCGGGCGCACGATCGCCGGTTCCCCCGTGCACAGCTTCGGATGCTGTGGGCGACCCGCCGCGGCATGCGGCCATCGAGCGGCGTGTCAGACGGGGCGTCCGAAGTTGTGCACGCGGCTGGGACATCACACCCATGCTCGAAGCGTAGCGGCGCCGTGCTCCAGCGCAGCCCGCTGCGGTCCGCGCACAGCTTCGGATGCCGAGGGCGACACGCCGCGGCATCCAGCACCCACCCGGCGTGTCGGGCCCACGATCCGAAGCTGTGCACGGAGGGGGGCCGGGATCGTGAGCATCAGGGTGGCGGCGGCCATGACCGCGTCGACCTGCTCGAGCTGCTCGATGAGCACGTCGGGTTCCGCGGCGTAGGTCTTGCCGAACATGGAGGGGAAGGCGACGGCGAGTGAACGGCAGGCGGCGAAGCGGCGTCTATGCAAGCGAATTCACAGAAGCGCTTGGCTTGACAGCCGGTTTTGCTCCATAGTGAGTCATTAGGGGAGATCGTGCTTGATTTTTCGGGGCTTGCTCTGTCGACCCGTGACATCGTTTCAGGCACTATCCGAGTTTCGCCTGAGACGAATCGCAGTCGAGGCGCTGACCAGCGCTTCGTCAGCGAGCCAGACTCAGGGCGAACAAGGGGAAAGCCGTGTCCATATTCCGTCGCGAGCGTCCGGATGCTGCATCCGGTGGGGCTCAGAACACGCGTCCGAGTCCACGCCGACAGCTGACGGTGGCGGCGGAGCCGCACCCGACCACCCGCGACCTCGCCTGGAACGCGCTGCTCACCGCCGAAGGTTCTGCCGCTGCGGGCACGGCGACCGCCGTCGACACCCTGGCGCCGGCATCCCCCCTGCCCGTGACGCCCAGCGCGCCCGCGCAGCAGAGCGCTCCGGCTGCGCAGGCGACCGATGCCGCCGACCAGCTCTTCACCGAGGATGCCACCGTCGCGCAGCTGGCTGAACCGGCGCCGACCTCGCGGCGAGCCCGCCGCCGAGCGATGTCCATCGCCTCCACCTTCGCGCCGGCTGCGGCTCCAGTCGCGCCGGACGGCGCCGCCGGTGAGGCCACTACCCCTGCGGCACCCGAGATCCCCGCCGCGGTCGTCGAACCGGTGGAGGAGGAAGACACCCGCACGCCGCGCGAGCGGGCCGTAGCCCTCGCCGAGCGCCTGGGGCTGGCCTACGTCGATCTGACCGAGTTCGTCGTCGAGCCGGGTGTGGTGAACCTCATCCCCGACCAGATGTGCCGCCGTCAGGCCGTGCTGCCGATCTCGCGCGTCGGAGAACGCCTGGTCGTCGTCGTCGCAGACCCCGAGAACGTCATCGTGCTCGACGACGTCGCCGCGGTCGTGCGCATGCCGATCGCTCCCGTCGTCGCCGAGCGCGAGGCGATCCTCGCCGCGATCGACCGCTATCACCGCGTCGACTCCGAGCTCGAAGAGCTCACCTCCGCCTTCGAGAGCGACTCGCCGCTCGAGAAGGAGGTGTGGACGCAGGACGTCGCGGATGCCGCCGGCGACGACGAGGCGCCGATCATCCGCTTCGTGAACCTGATCATCAGCCAGGCCGTCATGGACCGCGCCTCCGACATCCACATCGAACCGGGCCGCGAGGATCTGCGTGTGCGGTACCGCATCGACGGCGTGCTCACCGAGGTGCAGCGCGTGCCGCGCAACATGGTCGCCGGCGTCATCAGCCGTCTGAAGGTGATGGCCGAGCTCGACATCGGCGAGCGCCGCAAGCCGCAGGACGGCCGCATCTCGATCATGCACGGCGGCCGCACGGTCGACCTGCGCGTGGCGACCCTGCCGACGGTCTGGGGCGAGAAGGTCGTCGCCCGTGTGCTCGACTCGCCCGTCGCGAGCCTGAAGCTCAGCGATCTCGGCATGCTCGACCGCAACATGGAGGTCTTCCGCAACAGCTTCACCAAGCCGTACGGGATGATGCTCGTCACCGGCCCCACCGGATCCGGCAAGTCGACCACGCTGTACACGACGCTCGCGGCGATCGCGAAGCCGACGGTCAACGTCATCACGGTCGAGGATCCCGTCGAGTACCGGATGCCGGGGATCAACCAGGTTCAGGTCAACAACCGTGCGGGGCTGACGTTCTCCGCCGCCCTGCGCTCGATCCTGCGCTCGGACCCGGATGTGATCCTGCTCGGCGAGATCCGCGATGAGGAGACAGCGAAGATCGCGATCGAAGCGTCGCTGACCGGACACCTCGTGCTCTCGACGCTGCACACCAATGACGCCCCGAGCTCGGTCACCCGACTGATCGAGATGGGCGTCGAGCCGTTCCTCGTCGGCTCTGCCCTCGACTCGGTCGTCGCCCAGCGTCTGGCCCGCCGGCTGTGCGAGCGGTGCAAGACGTCGTCGCCGGCGACCGAGACCGAGCTGCGCATCGTGGGCGCGCCGCCCGAGATGCTGCAGGATCCGCCGATGATCCACCGTCCCAAGGGCTGCTCGCAGTGCTCGAACACCGGCTACCGGGGCCGGATCGCCGTGCACGAGGTCATGGCCGTCGACGACGAGGTCGAGCGGATGGCGGTCGCCAACGCCCCCACCGCCCGGATCGCCGAGTACGCCACGAGCCAGGGCATGACCCGGCTCCGTCAGGACGGCTGGGCGAAGGTGCTGCTCGGCCTCACCTCGGTCGACGAGATCCTCCGCGTCACCGTCTGACCCACCCGCTTCCCACTTCCTGCTCACCTCCCACTTCCTGCTCACCCAGGTGCGCTCCCCAGGCGCACCCCTTCCCCAGATCACGAAAGGTCCGTCAGTGACGACCGAGAACGAGCCCGCCTTCCCACCGGGCGTCTCCCGCTTCGATGCGCTGTTCGGCGGCACCGAGGCCGACACCGAGCTGCACTCCTTCCTCACCGGCATCCCCGGAGTCACCCTGCCCGGCGCGCAGACCCCGCCTGCGGCGGCCCCGGCGCCGACGGACCCCGCTGCCGACGCACCGACCGCAGCGGCGCCAGCGCCCCCGAGCATCCTCGACACCGCCCACGCGATCGCCGCCGCTCCGACCAGGGCGCTGGACGCCGCAGTCGACGCCGAACTGGCACCGGGCCTGCCCGACTTCAGCGAGCGCTCGACCCGGCCCGCGCGCCCCAGCCGCGCCACCGAGATCGAACAGGCGATGATCGCCGAGAATCCCGAGGTCGACCCGGAGTTCGTCGCGGCCGTGACAGCGATCCTCGATCTCGGCGCATCCGACCTGCACATCGTGGCCGAGTCGACTCCGGTCGTGCGCCTGGACGGCCAGTTGAAGACCGTGACCGACACGTCGGTGTGGGACCGCGAGCGCACCGAGCGCGTCATCCGCGGCTTCGTTCCCGAAACGATGATGACGGCGTTCGCCCGCGACCTCGAGCTCGACCTGGCGTGGGCCGTCGGCGACATCGCCCGCTTCCGCGTGAACGTCTTCCGCGACCAGCGAGGCATCGGCGCGGCGCTGCGCATCATCCCCACCGAGATCAAGTCGGTCTCGCAGCTGGGCCTGCCGCGCGAGCTCGTCGCCCTCGCCAACCTGCCGCGCGGCCTCGTGCTGGTCTGCGGCCCGACCGGCTCCGGCAAGTCGACCACGCTCGCTGCGATCATCGACCGCGCGAACTCCACGCGCGCCTCGCACATCATCACCGTCGAGGACCCGATCGAGTTCCTGCACCACCACAAGCGCGGCATCATCAACCAGCGCGAGATCGGCGCCGACACCCACAGCTTCTCGGATGCCCTCAAGCACGCGCTGCGTCAGGACCCCGACATCATCCTCGTCGGCGAGATGCGCGATCTCGAGACCATCTCGACGGCGCTGACGGCGGCTGAGACCGGTCACCTCGTCTTCGCGACCCTGCACACGCAGGATGCCGGCCAGACGATCGACCGCATCATCGACGTCTACCCCTCGCACCAGCAGGCCCAGGTGCGCACGCAGCTGGCGGCCACCCTGCGCGCCGTGGTCGTGCAGACGCTGATCCCGCGCGCCGGCGGCCGGGGCCGAGCGGTGGCGACGGAGGTCATGTTCACGACCCCGGCGATCCAGAGCCTGATCCGCGCCGGCAAGACGCACCAGCTGCGCACCGCGCTGCAGGCCGGCAACGACATCGGCATGCACACGCTCGATCAGGATCTCGCCCGCCTCGTGCGCGCGGGCGAGATCGAGTACGCGGCGGCGCAGGAGCTCGCGCAGGACGTCACAGAGTTCGAGCAGCTGGTCGGGCGGCGCGGCATCACCGCCGGCGCCGCCGTCGACCTGACCCCCGAGGGCACCCGCCAGAGCGTGGGCGGCCGGGGAGGCGGTGACTGATCATGGCGACGAGTGCGAAGACCCCGCAGTGGGCGTACCGCGGAACGGATGCCGGCGGCAACAAGGTCAAGGGCGTGGTGGATGCCGCGTCCGAGGCGAGTGCGATCCAGCAGCTGCGCGCGAGCGGGGTCATGCCCGAGAAGCTCACCGCGAAGGGCGCCGGCACCGGGCTCCAGCAGGAGATCTCGATCCCCGGGCTCGAGAAGCGGGCCTCGCTCAAGGACCTCGCCGTCCTCACCCGCCAGATGGCGACCATGGTGAACGCGGGCGTCTCGATCCTGCGCACCCTGTCGATCGTGCAGGGCCAGATCGACAACCCGATGCTGCGGCGCACGGTCGAGCAGATCGCCGCGAAGGTCGAGGGCGGCACGGCCCTGTCGGTCGCGCTGGAGGAGTTCCCCCTGGTGATCCCGCCCATCATGGTGCACCTGGTGCGCGCGGGCGAGACCGGCGGATTCCTCGACCGGTCGCTCGTCATGGTCGCCGACAACTTCGAGGCCGAGAGCAAGCTGCGCGGCAAGGTGAAATCGGCCCTGACGTACCCGATCGTCGTGCTGATCGTCGCGGTGCTCGCCGTGGCGGCGATGCTCATCTTCATCGTCCCGGTGTTCGAGAAGATGTTCGCCGATCTGGGTGGAGCGCTGCCGGGCCCGACGCAGGGCCTGGTCGACCTTTCTAAGGCCATGCCGATCATCGCGCCGGTGACGATCGTCGTGGTCGTCGCGTTCCTGATCTGGTGGGGGCGCAGCAAGAACACGGATGCCGTGCGCCGGGTCGTCGACCCCGTCAAGCTGAAGATGCCGGTGTTCGGCAAGCTCAACTCGAAGATCGCGCTGACGCGCTTCACCCGCAACTTCGCGACCATGCTCGCCTCGGGTGTGCCGATCCTGCAGTCGCTGGCGATCGTGGGGGCGACCAGCGACAACTACGTCATCAACCAGGCGCTCACCAGCGTTCAGGATGCCGTACGCCAGGGCCGGCCGATCGCCGAGGCGCTGGCCGCAACGGACGTCTTTCCCGAGATGCTCGTGCAGATGGTCGCGATCGGCGAGGAGTCGGGGTCGATCGACACCATGCTCTCGAAGACTGCCGACTTCTACGACGACGAGGTCGAGACCATGAGCGCGGGCCTGACCGCCATGCTCGAGCCGCTGATGATCGTGTTCATGGGCGGTCTGCTCGGGTACATGATCGTCGCCCTGTACCTGCCCATGTTCATGATCTTCCAGAACATCCAGTCCATGTAATCCCCTGCAGCACCTGTTCCCATTTCGAATACCCGACCCAGAAGAAAAACTGCTCACCGCCAAAACTGCTCACAACCAAAACTGCTCACAACACGACCGGCATCGGACCCAGTTGCCGCGTCGTTCCGAACGCGAATCCGCTGCGTGGACGCCGTCACCGACGGTGAAAAGCACACGAGGTCATCGCGCTCCAAGTCGACCCAAAAATATGTGATCTGACCAGGGATTTTTGCGACACGCCCGGGATTCTCGGTTCTTGTGATCCGCCTGAATGGCCCGCTATTTTTCGACTGTCGTCTATCCCAGCCGGCACATAGTCATTGCACAAAGAAGAACGGAATCACCATGAACAAGCTGGTCGCTGAGACCCTCGCGAAGAAGGAGAAGGGCGAGAAGGGCTTCACCCTGATCGAGCTCCTCGTCGTCGTCATCATCATCGGAATCCTGGCCGCCGTCGCCATCCCGATCTTCCTGAACATGCGCACCGGTGCATGGAAGGCCTCGGTCGAGACCGACGTCGCGAACGCCGTCCTCGTCGTCGAGCAGGCTGCGACCGCGAACAACGGCAGCCTTGCTTCGGTCCCCGTCGAGAACTCGGCTGAGCCGGGAGCCGGCTACAGCGTCGGCACGTTCGACGGCACAGTGTCCCCTGGCAACACGATCTCGATCACGATCACCGGGCAGACCTACACGATCACCGGTGATAACGAAAACGTGGAGGGCGAGACCTACACCTACGACAGCGAGACCGGCTCCGGTGCGTGGGACTGACGTGACTCCGTAGCTCACAGCATCACCCAACCGGTTGTGCCTGCACGTCCCCGGCGTGCAGGCACAACCGATTCCCATCCCGGCGCCGAGAGGAGGACGCCCATGCGCACCCGACCGAAGCACGACGAGGGCTTCACCCTCATCGAGGTGATCATCGCCGTCGCCCTGCTGCTCGGCGTGGCGGTCGCCCTCGGCGCCTTCGCGATGCAGAGCCTGCGCCTGGCGGCCCAGCAGCAGCGCACCCAGGTGGCCGTCACGGTCGCCACCCAGCGCATGGACGAGGTCCAGCGCCTGACGACCTCCAACGCCCAGCTCGCCACTCTCGTCGCCGGCCGCAGCGAGACCGCCGTGAAGACCGCCTGGAGCGCGGCATCCGGCGTTCCCGGTCTCGCCCAGACCTACCCCGCCTGGCCGGTCGTCTCCGGCGGCCCGCCAGCCATCCCGATCCAGCAGACCACGACGCGCAGCGGATCGGCCTACGCCTCCACGGTGCTCATCGGCACCTGCTACCAGCCCGTCGCCGGCGGCGCGTGCACGAGGATCTCGGGCGCATCGAACGACCCCGGAGCCGAATCGACCCTGGCTGCCGGCCGCAGCCAGATGATCCGCGTGATCGTCGTCGTGACCTACCCCGGCGCCTGCGACAGCGGCAGCACCTGCCGCTACACCGCCTCCGGCCTGTTCGACACGAGGGGAGACCTGAAGTGGCGGACCGAGTGACCCGGCACGAACACGACCGCGAATACGAGCGAGAGCACGAGCGCGGCTACAGCCTCATCGAGATCATGATCGCGATGGGCATCTTCTCGATCTTCCTCGCCATGTTCATCGGCGGCATCGTCGCCGTCTCGCGGGTGACCAACGACGCGCGCACCGACGCGCAGACCTCCAGCGCGATCGGCATCTCGCTGCAGCGCCTCGAGCGCTCCGTCCGCTACGCCGACGCCATCAACCGCCCCGGCACCGTCGGCCACCGCGCCTACGTGGAATGGCGCACCAGTGCCGTCTCGGCATCCTCCGGAGTCGAGACGTGCTCGCAGCTGCGATACAACAGCGACGACGGCACGGTGGCGCTGCGCACCTGGAAGGCCTCCGCCTCGCCCGCCACCGGAACCTGGGGCGTGATCCTCCGCGACGTGCGCGGCGCCGCGACCACGACCTACCCGTTCAGCGTCGTCGCCGCGGCCGGCGGCATCAGCAACTACCAGGGGCTCACCGTGCACGTGATCGCCGGCACCTCCGACTCCGCAGGCACCGAGACCACCACGACGATCTACGCCAAGAACAGCTCCTTCGATTCGATCTCCAACGCGGTGGGCACGAATGGGCAGAGCGCCAACCCGGTGTGCGCAGGAACGGGGTACCGACCGTGATCAGATTCCGCGGACTCGCCCGCCCGGCATCCACCCGCTCCGCTCACGATGGCGAGCGCGGCTCAGCCCTGCTCATGACCGTCATCTTCTCGGTCTTCGCCGGCGGTGTCATGCTCGTGCTGCTCACGGTGCTGCTCTCGCAGGCGCAGGCCGCCCAGCTCGCGCAGAAGAACACCCGAACCGGCTACGCCGCTCAAGCCGGCATCCAATCGACCCTCTCGGTGCTGCGCTCGAACACGAAGACCGTCGGCGTCGGGCCGTCGGCCGTCACCTACGGCGACCCGACCAAGCTCCCGGCTACCGTCACCGGCACCGTCGACGGCGTCGCCGGCAGCACCCTCGGCTACAGCGTCACCCTGAAGTACTACCAGCTCGACCCGACTGCGCGCAGCGACGCGTGGCTCGCCGCCAACGCGCTGCCGTACCCGCTCTCGGCGGACCTCACCAAGCAGCCGAAGTACGTGCGGATCGTCTCGCAGGGCAGCGACTCCGCCGCGAGTGGCAGCACCCGCACCATCACGGCCCTGTACACGTTCACCACGACCACCGTGAACATCCCCGGCGGGCTGATCCGCAACACCGACAGCACCAGGTGCCTGAAGGCGACGTCGGCCACGGCGGGAAGCACGATCAACGTCGTGCCGATCGCGCAGTGCACCGACAACACCCTGAACATGTGGGTGTACGACACCGACTACAAGCTCAAGCTCGCCTCGACCGTCAAGTCGGCCACGGTGCTGTGCATCACGGGACGTCAGTGGGGCACCAGCGCGAACCAGGTCAATGCGACGCTGCGGGCGTGCGCCGCCACCAACAAGGCCGCTCACGGCAACCAGCTGTGGAGCTGGGAGCCCCCGGGGTCGTGGGTGAGCCAGAACGAGGCGAACACGAGCCGCGGCGGGCGATGGCTCGGCATCAGCGGAACGACCGTGATCGAGAGCACGAGCGCGGCCGCCTCCTTCGAACCGAGCCCGAGCGTCGGCGCGGGGGCTGCGAGCATCGACACGAAGCAGATCGTGAACTTCAGCGAGTTCGGCCGCTGCATGGATGTGACCGACGAGCAGATCAGCAAGAGCTTCATGATCATCTACCCGTGCAAGCAGGACCCGACCGGCACCGGCAACGACCTCCGGTGGAACCACAAGTGGAACTACTCCGAGCCGACGGGCTCCGCCAAGAGCTCGGCGGCCCAGGCCATCTACGTCCGCGCCGCGGACAACAAGTACTACTGCCTGACGACCCGGACGCTCAGCAGCGGCAACACCGACGTCTACTTCGTCGCCTGCAGCAACCCGACCAACGCCTCCTCGCTGAACAACCAGCAGAAGTTCATCCGCAACACCGACACCGTCAACGCCCTGAACGCCTACACGTTCCAGCTCGCCAGCAACCCGAGCATGTGCCTGGCTGCCGTCCCCGAGCCCGGTTACGCCTGGTCGCACCTGCGCCTGATCACCTGCAACGGCTCGGCGACCCAGAAATGGAACGCCCCGGCCATGACGAGCGGTTCGACCTTCGGCGACTACAAGGAGATCGGATGACGGATCCGCTGATCCCCGCGTGGTTCGCGATCCCGGTGGCTGCCGTCTTCGGCGCGCTCATCGGGTCGTTCCTCAACGTCGTGATCTGGCGCGTGCCGCAGGGCATGAGCATCGTGCGCCCCGGAAGCGCCTGCCCGCACTGCGGTCACGCGATCGCCTGGTACGACAACCTGCCGGTGCTGTCGTACCTGATCCTGCGGGGCCGCTGCCGCCGCTGCGGTGCGCGCATCTCGCTGCGGTACCCCGCCGTCGAACTGCTCACCGCGCTGGCCTTCGCCGGCGTCGTGGCCGGTGCCTACGGCGCGGTCTACCCTGCGGCGATCCTGCCGCTGCTGCTGTACTGGACGGCGGCCGGCATCGCCCTGGCACTCATCGATCTCGACCATCACCGGCTGCCCGACGTGATCACGCTGCCCTCGTACGCCGTCAGCGCCGTCCTCATCGTGCTGGCCACCGCCCTCACCGACGAGCCGGCGCGTCTCATCTCTGCCGGCGTGGGTCTGGTCGCCCTCGGGGGCCTGTACCTGCTGCTCGCGCTCGGGTGGCGCGACGGCATGGGCTGGGGCGATGTGAAGCTCGCCGGCGCGCTCGGCCTGACACTGGGCTGGCTCGGGTGGCCGCAGCTCATCGTCGGCGGGTTCAGTGCGTTCGTCATCGGCGGCATCGTCGGCGCGGTGCTGATCGCGACCCGGAAGGCCGGCCGCAAGTCGGGCGTCCCGTTCGGGCCGTTCATGATCATCGGCGCGTGGACCGGCGTGTTCGCCGGCGCCGCGATCGCCGACCTCTATCTGTCCGCGGTGGGTCTGGCATGACCGGCCGCGCCCCAGCATCCACATCTCACGGAGGATCCCCATGGCAGGAGTAGTCGCACTCGACATCGGCAGACGCGGGCTGCGAGGGGTGCAGGTCGACGGCGCGTACTCGAACCGCCCCAAGATCACGCGCTTCGGGGCGGTCGGCGTCACCGAGGGCACGGTCTTCGACGGCGAGATCACCGACGAACGCCGCGGCGCGGCCGCGATCAAGCAGCTGTGGAAGTCGGCCGGCTTCACGACCAACAAGGTCGCCTTCGGCATCGGCAACCGCAAGGTGGTCGTGCGCGAGATGACGCTGCCGGCAATGCCCGCCGCTCAGCGCAAGTCGGCGCTGCGATTCGCCGTCGAAGGTCACATCCCGATCGACCTCGACGACTCGATCCTCGACTTCCTGCCGCTGCGCGCCGTCACCGAACACAACGAGCCCCGCCACGAAGGACTGCTCGTGGCCACCGCCCGCGCCAGCCTCGAGAGCACCGTGAACGCCATCGAGAAGGCCGGCCGGTCCATCGACGCCGTCGACTTCTCGGGCTTCTCGCTGCTGCGCACGCTCTCGAATGCGAACAGCGGCACGCAGGCGATCATCAACATCGGCGCCGCCAGCACCACCGTCGTCGTCGCGACCGGTTCGATGCCCGAGTTCGTGCGCATGGTGCCCAGCGGCGGCGACGACGTCACGCACGCGATCGAGCGCGCACTGAGCATCTCCTTCGCCGAGGCCGAGAACGACAAGATCAACCGCGGCCTGCAGGGCGGCGCCACCAGCGCCCACGACATCGAGGCCGAGACGGTGCTCCGCGAGAACGTGGCGGCGCTGATCGACAGCATCCGCAACACCCTGAACTTCTACGCCGGCGCGCACCCCGAGCGGCCCATCGCCCAGGTCTTGCTCACCGGCGGCGGCAGCCGGCTGATGGGCCTCGCGCCGGTGCTCACGCGGGCCCTCGGCGTGCCGACCGTGCACGGAGACCCGCTCGCGGCGTTCTCGGTGAGCAGCAAGGTGCGGGCGTCCGGCGTCGAGAACTGGGCGCTCGAACTGGCCGCGCCGCTGGGCGTCACGGTGGGAGAGAAGTGATGAAGACGACCAAGACACCTGCGCCGCGCCGCGGCTCTGCGAACGTGGCATCCGTCGCCAGAGTCGACCTGATCCCGCCGATCATCGAGGTGCGGCGCACCGAGAACGCGCGCATCCGCGGTCTGATGGCGGGTCTTGTGGGCCTGGCCGTCGTCGTGGCGGCCGGGAGCCTCGCCGCGTCGTTCCTCGCGAACGGCTCCGAGCAGACACTCGCGAAGGAGCAGGCGCTGAGCGCCCAGCTGATCGTCGAGCAGAACCGCTACACCGAGGTGGCGAACGTGCGGGCCCTGCTCGGCGACTACGAGATCGCCGCGATGTCGGCGCTGTACTCCGAGGCGGACTGGTCGCGCATCATGCGCGAGCTCGACGGCGCCATGCCGGAAGGCGTCACGCTCGCATCCGAGGTGATCACGGTGAAGGGCGTGCTCGGCGCCGCAGCATCCTCGACGGCCGCCCCCACCGCCGGTCTCGACTCACCGGGAGTCATCGAGATCACCTTCACGGCCACGGCGAGCGTCTTCGACTCGCCCACCCCGCTCCTGAACCGGCTGCAGGAGATCACCGGCTATGCGAGCGCGACCGTCGACGCGGTCGCCGGCGACGACGAGGGGTACCTCATCACCGGCGTCATCCAGCTGAACTCCTCGGCCCTGGGCGGCACGGCACGCACCGAGCGCCTTGACCAGGACCGCCTCGCGACGCTCCGCAGCGAACTCGAATCCTCGGTCATCGCACCGCCGGCACCAGCCGCTCCCGACGAGAGCTCCGCGATCGCGGACGCCGGATCCACCGACGATCTGACGAACCCGGAGGAATGACACCATGTCCAGATACCGCTTCAGCCTCATCGTCGTCGGCCTGCTGGCCTTCCTGGTCCTCATCGGCGGATGGTTCATTGGCGTGCAGCCGCAGCTCGACCGGATCTCGACGGCGAACACGCAGACCGACAGCGTGCGGCAGCTGAACCAGATCCAGCAGGCGAAGAACACCGCCCTCGCCGAGGACGATGCGCACCTCGACGAGTACAAGGCGCAGTTGGCGAGCACGCAGGCCGAGATCCCCGCCGCACGCTCGCAGCAGGCGCTGATCGATCAGATCAACGCGGCGGCCGGCAGCGCAGGGGTCACCATGACGGCGCTGCGATTCGAGCCCGCGCAGGCCTACGTCGCGCCGGTCGGGGTGTCGCTGGACACCGCGTCCAGCGGGACGCTCGTGGCGATCGCGGTGAGCCTGAGCGCGCAGGGCGACCGCGCCGCGTTGGAGAGCTTCACCGCCAACCTGCAGGCGTCCACTCGCCTGATCACGGTGATCGACAGTCAGTACACCGGGCCCGAGGATGCCCAGCTCACGCTGAACGGCGCCACCTGGGTGCTCGTGCCTCTGGAGCAGCCCGCGCAGTAGCCGCCCCGCCCCGTTCCCTGTGCACAGCTTCGGATGCCGCGGGCGACACGCCGCGGCATCCGGCATCCGGCCCCGCGTGTCGGGCCCGAAATCCGAAGTTGTGCACGAGAGGAGCTGTGCAGGGGAGGAGTTCAGGCGGGGTCGCCCTGCACCGGGCCCTCGGTGTTGGGCTTCCAGCCCAGAGCAGGGGCGACGTGTTCGGCGAACGCCTGCAGCACGTGCAGGTTGTAGTCGACGCCCAGCTGGTCGGGCACCGCTGAGCAATCGAAGATTGCTGCTCTTCGCTACCGATAGACAGCGATTGCCCGCAACAACAAGGCCGGTCCTGCGAGTTCGGCCTCGTTGGCCGTAATCGAGACGCCAAGAGCCTTCGCTGGTTCAACGAAGTTGCCCACGACTTCCGTGAGGGTTTCTCGCTCAAGCTTCGTCACTGGAGCCTCTGCCGTCAGTCGCACAGTGGGCCATTTGTCCTCTACTCCCAGAACCATCTCAACCTGCGCAACCACTGTGTAGGTGCCATCGAGTCTTCCGAGCGCGCCGATGAGCCAATTGGCGTCAAGAACAACAGCAACGGCTGGACCGTCTTCACCTTCAGGGTGGAGCATTGCTAGAACCTCGTCGGTTCCGCCGAGTAGAGCTTCTAGGTTCTTGAGTCCGGCCTTCGTCGCCTTGAGCTCGTCGCCTTTCTGCGAGAACGGTGAGCTCTGATCTTGAGCCTGTGCAGCAAACCATCTAAACAAGCGCAGCAGTGTTTGAAGCGGAACGATCTGGAGGGTCCCCGTGATTTCGACAGTGTCGCCGGGTTTTACCGAGGAGATCGCGCTCTCGCCCCAGCCATCGAAAGTGCCGAGAGCCTTCTCGTCAACGATCTTCTGATACCAGAGCTCAAAAATGGAGAAGCGAGTTCGTGTCCGAACAACCTCCTCTTCGAAGGAAGCCGTGGTCTTCTTACCACCTTCGATTTTTCCGCCCAACGCAGCCGTGCCCGCGTTGAGACCGCCCGAGAAGCCACCGTCGCGTGCTTGGGCGATCTTCGCCACCACTTCATCGATCTTCCCCGATTCAATGGCGGAGAGACTATTGATTACGGTGGCGTCGTCAAGATATACATACCCTCTGTGGACACGCTTCTTCGGTGGGTTGTAGATTCCCATGGTTCACCGCGCCTTTGCCTGGAACGACCTGATGCTTGCCACAAGCGTATCCGGGGTCGTGCCATCGACTGTATTCAGATCGCGTATCCCTCGACGGGGCCGTCTGTGTTCGGCTTCCATCCGAGCGCAGGAGCTACATGCTTCGCGAACGACTCCAAAATATGTACACAATAAGCAACTCCCAATTGGTTCGGGATCGTCAGCATCAGGGTGTCGGCGGCCATCACGGCTTCATCGGCGAGCAGCTGCTCGATGAGCACGTCGGGTTCCGCGGCGTAGGTCTTGCCGAACGTGGAGCGGAAGCCGTCGATGATCCCGACCTGGTCGCCGTTCTCGGCGCTGCGCAGCCCGAAGTACGCGCGGTCCATATCGGACACGAGCGGGAAGATGCTGCGACTGACCGACACCCGCGGCGTCCCGGTGTGGCCCGCCGCTTTGTACGCCGCGCGATACAGATCGATCTGCTCGCGCTGCAGCTCATGGAACTGCGCGCCGGTGGCCTCGGTCAGCAGCGTCGAGCTCATGAGGTTCAGACCCTTGCGGCCGGTCTCCTCGGCCGTGGCGCGCGATCCGGATCCCCACCAGATGTGGTCGCGCAACGTCTCGGAGCGCGGCTCGATCGCCAGGTACCTGCCCTCGCCGACCTGCTGCGGATCTCCCTGGACCACTCCTGCACCATCGATCGCCTCGAGGAACAGCTCGAACTTGTCACGGGCGAGGTCGGCGCCGCGCGGATCCTCCGACCCGACGTAGCCGAACGCCTCGTAGCCGCGCAGCGCGGTCTCGGGTGATCCGCGGCTGATGCCGAGCGCGATGCGTCCGCGTGCGATGAGGTCGAGCGCGGCAGCCTCCTCGGCGAACTGCAGCGGGTTCTCGTACCGCATGTCGATGACGCCCGTGCCGACCTCGATGCGCTCGGTCTTCGCGGCCATCGCGGCCAGCAGCGGCATGGGCGACGCGGCCTGACGGGCGAAGTGGTGCACGCGGACGTAGGCACCGTTGACGCCGATCTCATCCGCACCGACGGCGAGGTCGATCGTCTGGTGCAGCATGTCCGCCGCCGTACGGGTGCCCGAACCGGGCACGGGCGCGTAGTGCCCGAAGGAGAGGAATCCGAAAGCCTTCATGGTCGTATGCAACCGAATGGATGCCGGTGGCATTCCCCCTTCATGGCGCCGGGACGAGGAACCCGTCGAGCACGAGCTCGCGGATGCGCGGCTCGAGGTCCGCCCACAGATCCACCAGCGGCACCTCGAACAGGTCGGCGATCGCCGAGACGATCTGCATGACCGACAACTCGCCGTCGCACGCCCCGACGAAACCGGCGAGCGCCGGATCGACTTCGACGGTGCGACCGAAACCGCCGCCCTGCCGCAGCTCGATCACACTCGGATCGTCGTTGCCGGGCAGGTAGTGCCGCGCCTCGGTGACATCGGGCGCCGTCACGAGCATGTGCGGGACGCCGTCGCGCAGCCCATCGTGCGCCGCGAGGCCGTCCCGCAGCGCCCGACCGAGCGAACCGCCGGGCGCCGCGAGCGGCTGCGACACCTTCTCGAAGCGGCGCAGTGATTCCCCTGGTGCCGCAGGACGACGCAGCAGCACATACCCGAATCCGACTGCGGTCACCCCGCGGGCGGTGAAGTCGTCGAGCCACGCCTCCAGCATCCGCCCGAACGTCGCCTCGCGTGGCGTCGTGCCGCCGTCGCGGACCCACAGCTCGGCGTACGCGAGCGGGGTGAGCTCTTCGCGCTCGATCACCCAGGCGTCGAGGGCGGGGTCGATCCAGGACTCCAGGCGGGTGAGGCCGGGGGTCGTCTTCGACCCTTCGACAGGCTCAGGGAGCGAAGACCGTGACTCCCAGTTGCCGAGCAGCTGCGCGATGCCGCCGGGGGTCAGATGGCCTGGGACCGACCGGACGAACGCCTCGACCAGCGCATCCCCCACCAGTCCCCCGTCGCGGTACTCGTAGGCCGTCACGCCCTCCACCCGCGGCGTGATGACGAACGGCGGGTTCGACACGATCAGGTCGAACGCCTCGCCGGCGACCGGCTCGAACATGCTGCCCTGACGGAACGTGATGTTCGTCACGCCGTTCAGGCGGGCGTTCAGCGCCGCGAAGGCCAGCGCGCGCTCGGAGATGTCGGTCGCGACGACCTCTCCGGCGTGCCGGGCGACGAGCAGCGCCTGGATGCCGCATCCCGTCCCCAGGTCCAGTGCACGCGCGACCGGCACGGGCACGACGAGCTCCGCGAGCGTCCGCGATGCTCCACCGACCCCGAGAACATGATCGGCCGGCAGCGCCGTGCCGAGAGCCAGCTCGTCGAGGTCGCTGGCGATCCACCATTCCCCGACGCCGTCGGCATCCACGAAGGACTGCGGGCGCACCAGCGCGGTCGGCACCGCATCCGCGCCGTCGACGCGGGCAAGTCCCAGGGCGACAAGGCCGTCCACCCCGACACGAGCGAACGCCGCGTCGACCAGGGACGCCGGCTGGGGCATCCCGAGCACGAAGAATCGGCCGGCGGTCGCCAGCGGGCCGACGTCGCGGGCGATCGCCCGCAGGACAGGCTCGCGGACTCCCCGGCCGAGTGCGTCGTCGGCCTCCTCTCCCCACAGACGCCGGAGCGGTTCGGAGCGGAAGTCGGCGGCATCCAGATCCGCGGCCAGCGCCGAGGCGAGAGCGGGATCCGGGACAGGCGGGAGGGCGTCGGACACGGCCGTCACTCTACGCGCCTTCAGGGTTCCCCGAAGCCGCACACCTAGAATTGCGGGGTCACCACTCACGGGTCGCTCCTGCGCGCCCCGAGGAAGACCAGAGACTTGATCAGCCCCCGAACCGGCAGACGCGCGCGCGCGAACCGCGGCATCCGCGGCGTGCTGGCGTCGGCCCTCGCCGTCGGGCTGGTCGCATCAGGGCAGCTCCTCGCCCCGGCATCCGCATCCGCCGAAACCCAGACCCCCGAGGACACCGGCACGGTCGAGCTCTCGCTGACCGCCGGCATCCACGGCGTCGTCGCCCCCGACGCCCCCGTCACCGCCACCGTCACGATCGACAACGGCAGCGACGCGGCTCTCGCCGCAGGGCGCGTCACGGTCGAGATCAACAAGACGCCGCTGGCGGATGCCGCATCCCTCACCGCCTGGCTCAACGGCGGCGACGCCGACGGGACCTTCACGTCGATCGGATCCGAGGAGTCCGGAGACGTCGCGGCATCCGAGAGCGCATCGACGTCGATCAGCGCGACCTCGGCTGTGCTCGGCGACCTGACCGAGGGCGTCTACCCCCTGCGCGCACTGATCTCCGGCCCGAAGATCTCGGGCATCGCCGGAGCCACCAGCGTCCTCGTCGTCACCGGCGACACCGACCTGCAGCTGACCGTGGTCGTGCCGATCACCGCCACCCCTGCGGACGGCGGCCTGCTCTCAGCCGACGAGCTCACCGCGCTCACCGCCCCCGACGGGGCCCTCACGGCCCAGCTCGACGGCGCGGCGGGAACCTCCGCGGCCCTCGCCGTCGACCCGCTCATCCCCGCGGCGATCCGTGCTCTCGGAACAGCGGCACCCGCGGATGCCACGGCGTGGCTCGCGCGGCTGGAGTCGCTCTCGAACCAGCGGTTCGCCCTGCAGCCCGGCGACGCGGATGCGACCGTCCAGGCCCGTGCCGAACTGCCCGAGCTGCTCTCGACGCTGCCGCTGACCCCCTACCTCGACCCCGCCGACTTCACAGCGCCGCCGGCTGACGGCGAGACCCCCGCCCCCACGCCGACGGCATCCGGCCCCGAGCTCCCCAGCGATGCCGAGCTGACCGCCCTGGGCGGCGCCGAGTCCGGCGTGCTGTGGCCCCTCGGCGATGTCCGCACCGCCGATCTCGCCGCCTTCGACGACTATCTCGGCACCGACGTCACCACGATCCTGCCGTCGACGTCGGTAGCCTCCGAGTCCGGTGCGCTCGTCGAGGTCGACGATCATCGGATCCTCGTCTCGGATGCCGATGCCTCAGCCGTGCTCAGCGAAGCGGCCGCCACGGCCGATGAGTCCGACCGTGAGCGGACGATCACCTCCGGCATCGCCCGGCTGAGCCTCGTCCCGCAGGCGTCGCTGCTCGTCGGGCTCGATCGCGACGAGACGCGGACGGCCGATGCGCTGCGCGAGACGATCCTGGCGCTGTCCTCCATCGCCGACCTGACGCCCCTGTCGGAGGCGCGCGCCTCCGACCCGGCATCCGCCACGATCGTCTCGGACGACTCGCGCGACCGCGCGGACGCCCTCGAGAACCTGCTCGCCGACGAGGCCCGCCTGACGTCGTTCGCGACGATCCTCGACGACCCGCTCGTGCTGCTCTCCCCCGAGCGCATCGAGATCCTGCGCCTCATCGGCGTCGGCACCGCGGACCAGTTCGTCCCCGGCACCGCGACGCACCGCACCGAGACCACGGCCACCCTGAACGCCGTCGGCGTGCAGCCGCCGAGCCCCGTGCAGTTGTTCACCGCGGCCGCCCCCCTGCCGGTGTGGGTGCACAACGACCTGCCGTGGCCCGTCAACGTCACGCTGACCTCGCGGCCGTCGGACGCGCGTCTGGACATCGAACCGCGCACCGAGGTCGTCGCCCAGCCCGCCAGCAACACCCGCGTCAAGGTGCCGGTGTCGGCCCGGGTGGGCAGCGGCGTGCTCGACGTGCGTTTCGGGCTCGTCTCGCCCACCGGCGTGCACATCGGCACCGACCAGACCGCGACCGTCACCGTGCGCGCCGAATGGGAGGGCATCGGCCTCGGCATCCTGGGCGGCGTCATCGGCCTGCTGCTCGTGCTGGGCATCATCCGCACCGTCGTCCGCCGACGCAAGGACAAGGCCGCCGATTCCGACGCATGACGCTGCCGGGGAATGCCGCGCGGTTACCATGGGTTTCACACTCTGACGCGTTTTCACGCGAGAAGGAAGAGGACATGCGCAAGGTCATCATCATCGGCTCCGGCCCCGCCGGATTCACCGCCGCGATCTACGCGGCCCGCGCGAACCTCGAGCCGCTCCTCATCGCGAGCTCGGTCGAGGTCGGCGGCGAGCTGATGAACACCACCGAGGTCGAGAACTACCCCGGCTTCCCCGACGGCATCCAGGGCCCTGACCTGATGTCGAAGTTCCAGGCGCAGGCCGAGAAGTTCGGCACCGAGGTCGTCTACGACGACGTCACCTCGCTGTCGCTGGACGGTCCGGTGAAGAAGGTCGTCCTCGGCAGCGGCGCGGAGCACGAGGCGCACACCGTCATCTACGCGACCGGCTCCGCTTACCGCAAGCTCGGCATCGAGGGCGAGGAGCGCCTCTCCGGCTACGGCGTCTCGTGGTGCGCCACGTGCGACGGCTTCTTCTTCCGTGAGAAGACGATCGCGGTCGTCGGCGGCGGCGACTCCGCGATGGAGGAGGCCACGTTCCTCACCCGCTTCGCCGACAAGGTCTACGTGATCCACCGCAAGGACACCCTCCGGGCATCCAAGATCATGCAGGAGCGCGCGTTCGCGAACGAGAAGATCGAGTTCATCTGGAACAGCGAGGTGACCTCCATCGAGGGTGGCGATGCCCTCACCGGCGTGACCCTGCGCGACACGGTCGACGGCTCGTCGCGCGAGCTGGCCTTGGACGGCCTGTTCATCGCCATCGGAAACGACCCGCGCACCCACCTCGTGCACGACAAGCTCGACCTGACTCCGGAGGGCACGATCTGGGTCGACGGGCGCTCGTCTCGCACGTCCGTTCCCGGCGTCTTCGCCGCCGGCGACGTCATCGACCCGACGTACCGTCAGGCCATCACGGCCGCCGGGTCGGGAGCGGTCGCGGCGCTGGACGCCGAGAACTTCCTCGCGGATCTCGAGGATGCCTCGGTCGAGGTCCCGGCCGCCGAAGCGGCCGCGATCATCGCGTAGGGAACAGTTTCGACACCGCTGCTGTTGCAGCAGGTGACCTTCGATCAAGGAGATAAGCAGATGACTGCCAAGGTAACGAGCCAGGCGACGTTCGAGCAGGACGTCCTGCAGGCCGAGGGCCCCGTCCTCGTGGACTTCTGGGCCGAGTGGTGCGGACCGTGTCGCATGGTCGCCCCTGTCCTGGACCAGATCCAGGCCGAGCACCCCGACAAGATCACCATCATGAAGCTCAACGTCGACGAGAACCCTGAGCTGGCCATGAAGTACCAGATCACGTCGATCCCGGCGATGAAGGTCTTCCAGGGCGGCGACGTCAAGACGACCATCATCGGCGCCAAGCCGAAGCCCGCTCTCGAGCAGGATCTCGCCGCTTTCATCGGCTGATCCCCGGACGAACGAAGAAGGCGCGGACCGTGCGGTCCGCGCCTTCTCTGCGTCTGCGGGTCAGTCGTGGCGGTGTCAGGACGCGCCGCGACCAGCGTCAGGAGGCGTCGGCCACCGTGGCATCCCACCGGCGGTAGCGGGGCCCCTCGCCGAGGAGCCCCCACACGGCGGGCGTGAGCTCGGGGTACTCCAGCGCGATCTGGCGCATCACGCGGTAGTTCCTGGCCGCGTTGGGCCGCACCCCGTCGTTCGCGGCGATGTTGTCGGCGCGCAGCAGGTAGACGACGAGTTCGTCGACGCTCGGGAGATCCTCCATGAAGTCCCAGGGGTCCTCGCCGCTGAGCAGCCGCTCCTGAATGAGGACGGCCAGTTCGTCCGACGCCTCTGCGCGCAGCACTTCGAGACTTGCGCGGCGGGGGACGGCTTCAGACATACCTCAAGCCTACGCGCGCTTTCTGCCCCCACGGCGCGGGAGGTTCACGACATCCGTCATCGTCTCCAGCTCCTTGCCCTTCGTCTCCGGCACCTGGAAGTACACGAAGAAGAACGACACGACGGCGAAGAAGGCGTAGAAGCCGTAGGCGAAGGTCAGCCCGATCTCGGCGAAGGCCGGGAAGGTCGTCGAGATGAAGAAGTTCGCGATCCACTGGGCAGCGGCTGCGACGGCGAGGGCGCCCGCACGGATCTTGTTGGGGAACATCTCCCCCAGCAGCACCCACACCAGCGGCCCCCAGGTCGCGCCGAAGAACACCACGAACCCGTTGGCGCAGATCAGCGCGATGAGCGACCACGGTTCAGGGAGGGTGACGGCGCCGTCCTGAAGCGTCCCGAACGAGAAGGCGACGGCCATCATGCCGAGGGTCACCGCCATGCCGACCGATCCGATCAGCAGCATCGGTCGCCGGCCGACCCGGTCCACGAGAACGATCGCGATGATCGTGACGACGATGTTCGTGATCGACGTGATGACCGACGTCATGAGAGCGCTCGACTCATCGAAGCCCACGGAGAGCCACAGCGTCGTCGAGTAGTAGAAGATGACGTTGATGCCGACGAACTGCTGGAAGACGCTGAGCAGGATGCCGACCCACACGATCGGCTTCAGCCCGAACCTTTCGCCGCGCAGGTCCTTCAGGGACTCGTTCTTCTCGTCGCCGAGACTCTCCTCGATCTCCTGGATCTTGAGATTCACATCGGTCTCGCCCGTGAAGTCGAACAGCACCTGCGAGGCCTTGTCCACCTTGCCTCTGGCGACAAGGAAACGCGGGGACTCCGGGAGCCTCAGCGCCATGAGACCGTAGACGACGGCGGGGATGGCCTCGACCATGAACATCCAGCGCCACGCGTCGATGCCCAGCCACAGCACGTTCGCCGCGGACCCGGCGATGTTCGCGAGCAGCGCGTTCGACAGCAGGGCGGTGAAGATACCGGTCACGATCGCGAGCTGCTGCAGCGACCCGAGGCGCCCGCGCACCTTGGCCGGCGAGACCTCGGCGATGTAGGCGGGGGCGATGACGGATGCCGCACCGACGCCGAGACCGCCGATCACGCGCCACACGATGAGGTCGATGACGCCGAAGGCGAGTCCGGAGCCGATCGCTGACACGAGGAACATGATCGCGGCGATCACCATGACCGGGATGCGGCCGAGCCTGTTCGCGAGGCTGCCCGCGAACCATGCTCCGACGGCGCAGCCGAGGAGCGCCGATGACACGGCGAAGCCCTGCAGCCCCGGGCCGAGGTCGAAGGCCCCGGCCAGCGCATCCACGGCGCCGTTGATGACGGCCGTGTCGAATCCGAACAGGAAGCCGCCGAGCGCTGCCGCGATGCTGATGCCGATCACACGGGCACTGAAGCGCCCTGATGTGCCCTTGTTCTGAGACATGTATCTCTCCCTGCTCACTCCCCACTCTACGAGCGCGAGGGATGCGACGGCGGGAGGATCGCGACGCGGTTCAGGATCCGTACTGCTGTTCGCCGAGTTCGGCGAGGATGCGATTCAGGTCCTGGATCGAGGCGAATTCAATCGCGACCTGGCCTTTTCGTGCTCCGAGCGTGATCTTGACGCGCGTGTTCAGGCGGTCGCCGAGGTTGCCTGCCACCTCGTCGAGGTACGCCCGTCGGGCGCCGGCCTGCGGCTTCACCTTCTTCGCGCCGGATGCCGGGAGCGCCTTGGCGGCCTCTTCCGTCGCGCGGACGGAGAGGTCCTCATTGACGACCTTGTCGGCGAGCCGCTGCATCTGCTCGGGATCGTCGAGGGAGAGCAGGGCGCGCGCGTGGCCGGCAGAGAGAACGCCGGCGGCGACGCGCTGTTGAACGGGCACGGGCAGGCGGAGCAGGCGGATCGTATTGCTGATCTGCGGGCGGGAGCGGCCGATGCGCGTGGCGAGCTCCTCCTGCGTGATGCCGAAGTCCTCGAGGAGCTGCTGGTATGCGGATGCCTCTTCGAGCGGGTTCAGCTCGGAACGGTGCAGGTTCTCGAGCAGTGCGTCGCGGAGGAGATCCTCGTCGGCGGTGTCGCGGACGATCGCCGGAATGGCGTCGAGGCCCGCCTCGCGTGCGGCACGGGTACGCCGCTCCCCCATGATGAGCTCGTAGTCGCCGTCGCCGTTGCGGCGGACGATGACCGGCTGCAGCACCCCGAACTCGCGAACGCTGTGGACGAGCTCGGCCAGGTCCTCCGGGTCGAAGTGCGTGCGCGGCTGACGCGGGTTGGGGACGATCTTCATCGGATCGACCTGGATCAAGTGGATGCCGGGGACGGATTCCAGCTCCGGCTCAGCAGCGTCATCTATCTGCAGATCGGGCTTCTCGGGTGCGACCTGGATCGGCGCACCGGGGAAGAACACGTCCACCGGGCGCTGGGTCGTCTGATCTGCCGTCGGGATGAGGGCTCCGATTCCTCGGCCCAGTCCAGTACGCTTCGCCATCAGTTCTCCTTGCTCTGCGTCGTCTGACTCTTCGACGCGATCTCGACAGCGGCCTCGCGGTACGCGATCGCGCCGGCGGAGTTCCCGTCGTACGCGATGACCGTCTGGCCGAAGCTGGGGGCCTCGGACACACGCACCGAACGCGGGATGACCGTGCTCAGCACCTGCTCCGGGAAGTGATTGCGGACCTCATCGGCCACCTGCTGCGCGAGACGGGTGCGTCCGTCGTACATCGTGAGCAGGATCGTCGAGAGGTGAAGCCCGGGGTTGAGGTGCTTCTGAATCATCTGGATGCTGCCGAGCAGTTGGCTGAGCCCTTCGAGCGCGTAGTACTCGCACTGGATGGGGATGAACACCTCGGATGCCGCCGTGAAGGCGTTGATCGTGAGAAGACCGAGCGACGGCGGGCAGTCGATGATGACGAAATCGACCGGGTTGTCGGCGACGTACTGGTCGAGCGCGCGGCGCAGTCGGTGTTCACGGGCTACCTGCGACACCAGCTCGATTTCGGCGCCGGCGAGGTGGATCGTGCTGGGCGCGCAGAACAACGTCTCGGACTCCGGGCTCGATTGAACCACGTCGGCGAGCGGAACGTCGTCGATGAGGACGTCATAGATGCTCGCGGTCTCGGCGTTGTGCGGAACCCCGAGGGCCGTGGATGCGTTTCCTTGCGGATCCAGGTCGATCACGAGGACCTTCGCACCGAAGGATGCCAGCGCGGATGCGATGTTGACGGCGGTGGTCGTCTTGCCGACGCCGCCCTTCTGGTTCGACACGGTGAGGACGCGGGTCGAGCCGGTGAAGTGGAGATCCACGTCCTCCAGATTGCGTCGGCGGGCGCTCAGGTCGGCGATTTCGCGTGCCAGGGGCGTATCCACCCCGAAAGCCTCGTTCGGCGATGTCTTTTCGGACTGTTTCACGTGAAACATCCACTCCTCTCGATGGCCGCGTTCCACTCTACTTGCCGTTCTGCATCCGCCGAAGTCGCAGGGCATCCGCGGTCATGTTTCACGTGAAACATGACGTGCTGGTGCGGCTTCGACTCCGGGCCTCGCCCTCCGCTCACCCCGTTTCGCCTTCGCCCTGTGGCCGCTCCCTCAACGACCCGCAAGTGTCGCCCCCCAGAGTTCCCATCGCGTCGTTGAGCGAGCGAAGAGAGGAGGCGCGTTGATCGCAGCGCCGCACCGTCCGGGCTCCGGTCCGATCAACGCGCCGCACGGCTCTTCGTCGCGTGTATCGCGGGTCGTTGAGCGAGGCGCAGCCGAGCCGAAACCTTGCCAGCAGCAGGTGTCGATGTTTCACGTGAAACATCCTCTACCCAGACAGCTTCAACGACTGGCTCCGCCCTCCGCTCAACGACCCGCAAGCAGCGTCCCGACGATCAACGGAACGAGAGGAGAGGTTGTTGCTTATCGGGTCGTTGAGTGAGCGCAGCAAGTCGAAGCGGGTTGAGCGAGGCGCGACCGCGTCGAAACGATCCCAGTGGACCACGATGTTTCACGTGAAACACCGGCCCATTCAGGCTCAGCCCCGAACGGTCCCCCGCACGACGCGAGTCGTCTCGGCGAGCACTCCCTCACCCAGAACCTCGACCCGAACGTCAGACACCTTGAACTTCTTCAGCGGCTTGGCGGCGGCATCGATCTCGGCCTCCGCATTCTGACCCTTGAGCAGTACGAGCTCGCCGCCGTCGCGCACCAGTGGGGCAGTCCAGGGCAACAGAGTGCGCAGTGCACTGACGGCACGAGCGGTGACCACGTCGAACTGCCCCGCCGGCACGTCCTCCGCACGAGATCGGAGCACCGTCGCATTCGAGAGGCCCAGCTCCGACACCTGCTCCGACAGCCATGCGACGCGACGCTCCATGGGCTCGATCAGGGTCCACGACACATCCGGCCGGACGATCGCCAGCACGAGGCCGGGCAGTCCGGCGCCGGAACCGACGTCCGCAGCCGAACCGTGGAAGAGCGGTGCGGCGATGGCACTGTTCAGCACATGTCGGGTCCACAGCCGCGGGAGTCCAGCGGACCGATCAGTCCGCGCTCCTCCCCCTGCGCAGCGAGGTTCGTTGTGAAGGCTCGTGCCACCTCGATACGATCACCGAACAGTGACACAGCGACGTCGGGCTCAACCTCGACAGTCATCTCAGCATCCTCTGCGATGTTTCACGTGAAACATCAGCGCCGGCGGATGACCGTGTGACGGTCCGCGCCCTCGCCGTACGACTCTGAGACGAGGTTCCGGTCGGCCACGATGTCGTGCACAAGCTTGCGCTCATAGCTCGACATCGACGGCAGTGACGCCTGCGATGCACCCTCGTCGAGCTTCGCGACTGCGGCGTCCACCAGCTTCTCGAGCTGACGACGACGCGCATCCCGCGATCCGCCGACGTCGAGGATGAGACGCGAGAACGCGCCCGTCTTGCTCTGCACGGCGAGGCGGGTGATCTCCTGCAGCGCCTGCACCGTATCGGGGTCAGTGAGAACCGACAGGCTCGAGTCCTCGGACTCCACCGAGACGTAAGCCCGGCCCTGACGCACGTCGAGGTTCAGGTCTCCGTCGATGTCGGCGATGTCGAGCAGCCCTTCGATGAAGTCGGCGGCGACATCACCCTCGTGCTCGAGCTCGTCGATCGACGGCTCCGAGCGCTCTGCGACGTTCTCCACGGCCATCAGTTCGAACCCTTCTTCTTGGCGCGCTTCTTGCTCATCGGCTGCTCGCGCTTGGGAGCGGCCTGCTTGGCCTTCTCGACCTCGTCCAGCATCCGCTTCTGCTCAGCCTCGTAGACGGCCATCGGCACGACCTTGCCCGAGGAGTCGATCGCCTTGCCCTTGCGAGCAAGACGCTCTTCGCGGGCCTTGGCCGCCTCGGAACCGGGGGTCGGCATCTCGCGGATCACGAGGAACTGCTGGGCCATCGTCCACAGGTTCGAGATGAACCAGTAGACGACAACGCCGAGCGGGAAGAAGACGCCCGAGAAGATGAAGCCCAGCGGCAGCACGTAGAGCATGATCTTCTGCATCTGGTAGGCCTGGCCGGTCTTGGCCTCGGGCGACAGGTTCTTCGAGATGATCTGCAGCTGGGTGAAGAACTGCGACCCGATCATGAGCACGACGAGGATGACGAGCAGAACGATCGCGATGGTGTTCTGCGTCTCGATGGCCTGACCGAGGGTCCCGTGCAGCGAGACAGAACCGAAGATCGTCGCGTCGTAGAACTGCTTCGTCAGCTCGGCGCTGAGAAGACCGACGCCGCCGATGCCGGCATCCGCGTGCTTCGACACGTCGTTGAGCACGCTGAACAGCGCGAAGAAGATAGGCATCTGGATGAGCAGCGGCAGGCAGCTCGACATCGGAGAGGTGCCGTGCTTCTTGTACAGGCCCATGGTCTCGCGGCTCATCGCCTCGCGAGAGAGCTGATCCTTCTTGCCGCGGTACTTCTCCTGGATCTTCTTCATCTCAGGAGCGATTTCCATCATCTTGCGCTGGCTCTTGATTTGCCGCACGAACAGGGGAAATACCGAGGCGCGCACGACGATGACGAGGCCGACGATCGACAGGATCCAGGTGATGCCGGATGCCGCCGGCAGGCCCACGGCCGTGAACAGCCAGTGCCAGGCCACGAGGATGAGCTCGACGGCCCACTTCAGCGGCCACAGGATCGTGCCGAGGAGGTCGAAGCCGCCACCGGTGTCGCCAGCGGCGGGTGTCGCAGAGGCGAGCAGAAGGTCAAGACCCACTGTTCAGTCCTTTCGGGAGGGTACGACGAAACCTCGTGCGGTCAGGTCGTGTCGGAAATGGTCGTGAGGGCGCACGTCGTCGACGCCGCCTTTGCTCCAGGGGTTGCACCGCAGGATGCGCCAGGCCGAGAGCGCTGCTCCCTTGATCGCACCGTGCTGCTGCACCGCTCCTACAGCGTAAGCCGAGCACGACGGGTAGTACGCGCACACGTCCCCGTAGATGGGCGAGATCACGGCGCGATAGGCGGTGAGGAATCCGAGCACGAGATTGCGGGGAATGAGGGGGATGCTGCGCCCGAGGTCACGGGCATGCAGATGTCCTGCGCCCATCGCGTAGGACGGCAGGGCGCTCATGACCTCGCCGCCGGACGACTCAGCCGGGCCAGGCACCGCGTCACGTCGGCCTGGAGCTCGGCGAACGTCGCTGTCGCAGATGCAGGAAGGGCACGGATGACGACATCCGTGCCCTGAGGGACGTCTACGATCGCGTCCGCGCACACGGCTTTGAGCCGTCGGCGCACGGTGTTACGGATCACAGCGGTACCCACCTGCTTGCTGATGATGAACCCGAACCGGGGTTCGCGCGCTTCGCCGGTCGTCAGCATCGAGGTGACGACTCGGCCGCCCCCGCACCGGACACCGCGACGGACGACTGACCTGTAGTCAGTGCCTCGCGTCAGTCGGAACGGACGGGCGAGCACAGCGGTTCGGGCCGAGGGCTTACGCCGAGAGCTCGGTGCGGCCCTTCGCGCGGCGTGCCGACAGGATGCTGCGGCCGGCGCGGGTGCGCATGCGGGCGCGGAAGCCGTGCTTCTTGGCGCGACGACGGTTGTTGGGCTGGAACGTACGCTTGCTCATGGAATCACTCCGGGAATGGCGTCACCGGATGAGTACGACCGGAGACATTGGGGAAACTGCCCGGATCCGGGCATAAGTCAACCGATTAAGGTTACGTCCTGGCGGCGCAGAGAGCAAATTCCCCGCGCTGAGCACCCGGCACGAACCCCGTGTCGTTCGTCAATTATCCACAAGTGCGAGGCCTGTCGAGGCAAGCACACACCTGGGTTCTCCACAGGCAGGTTGCCCCGTGCGGCCGGGATGACTACCGTGGCATCCGAAGTTATCCACAGGGGGTGCCGGGGCGAGAATCGTCCGGCCCTCCTCGACCCACCGCCCGGAGCACCATGTCGACACCCGCCCAGCCTGACGTTCCGATCTGGGCGCAGGTGCTGGACCTGCTCGATCAGGATGATCGCGTCACCCCGCAGCTCCAGGGCTTCCTGAGTCTCGCAGTCCCCGCCGGGGTCATGAGCGGCACGCTCTACCTCGACGTCCCGAACGATCTCACAGCGGCGCAGATCAACAAGCGGCTCCGTGTCCCGCTCATGGAGGGGCTCGCCCGCATCGGGGAAGAGGTCACCTCCTTCCGCGTGGTCGTGAACCATGAGCTCGCCGAGCAACCGACCGCGCCGATCGCGGTCGCCGACTTCGGCCGGCCCGAGGCGCCGCGCACCGACCTGCCTGTCGAGCTGCCGACGCAGATGCGCCACGAGTCGCGCCTGAATCCGAAGTACACGTTCGACAACTTCGTCATCGGCCAGTCCAACCGGTTCGCCCACGCCGCAGCGGTCGCGGTCGCAGAGGCGCCGGCGAAGGCGTACAACCCGCTGTTCATCTACGGCGACTCCGGGCTGGGCAAGACGCACCTCCTGCACGCGATCGGCGACTATGCGCAGTCGCTGTACACCGGGGTCAAGGTCCGGTACGTCTCGAGCGAGGAGTTCACGAACGATTTCATCAACTCGATCGCCAACAACCGGGGCTCCGCATTCCAGGCCCGCTACCGCGACGTCGACATCCTTCTCATCGACGACATCCAGTTCCTGCAGGGCCGTGCCGAGACGCAGGAGACCTTCTTCCACACGTTCAACACGCTCCACGATCACAACAAGCAGATCGTGATCACCAGCGATGTCGCGCCCAAGCACCTCACCGGCTTCGAGGACCGCATGCGCAGCCGCTTCGAGTGGGGCCTGATCACCGACGTGCAGGCCCCCGACCTCGAGACGCGCATCGCGATCCTCCGCAAGAAGGCGCAGAGCGAGGCGCTGCACATCCCCGACGAGGTGCTCGAGTACATCGCGACGATCGTCTCGTCGAACATCCGCGAGCTCGAGGGCGCCCTCATCCGGGTGTCGGCCTTCGCGAGCCTGAACCGCTCGCCGCTGGACATCTCCCTCGCCCAGACCGTGCTGCGCGACATCGTCGACACGGCCGAGGACAACATCATCTCGCCGACCGACATCATCACGGCCACCGCGCAGTACTTCAAGCTCACGGTCGACGACCTGTACGGCTCAAGCCGGTCGCAGCAGATCGCGACGGCACGCCAGATCGCCATGTATCTGTGCCGCGAGCGGACCAACCTCTCCCTCCCGAAGATCGGGCAGCTGTTCGGCAACCGAGATCACACGACTGTGATGTACGCGTACAAGAAGATCAGCGACCTCATGAAGGAGCGCCGCTCGATCTACAACCAGGTCACCGAGATCACCACGCAGCTCGGCCGTCGCTGATCCCTGAGCCCGTCGAAGGGTTGACAGCGGGCATCGGCATCCCTTTAAATGCCGCTCTGCACATGTGGATAACTTGTGGATGAATGCGGTCCGCGTTCGGGACGGATGTGTGCGGATCCCGGCATACTGTGGATAACTCGGTCAGAAGCGGATGCTGCGCCACCGCCGTATTCACGCGGATTCCTCACCGATTCCACATGTCACACCCGTGTAGTTCCCTACGGAATGCTGATATCCACCGACTTATCCACAGTATCCACAGCTGTTAACACCGTTAAGAACTCATTCCTCTGAAGACGGCATCCCATCACCTCGAAGCGCGGTCGGGTGTGCGGAAACGGGCCGTATGGCGCATGTGCGCTCTGCGGCTACGATGGGAACCCCTGAGGTGGGTCACGCCGCTCAGGTCATGTCATTCACGACGAGGGAGAGCCCGTGAGGTTTCAGGTAGGCCGTGATGTCTTCAGCGAAGCAGTGTCGTTCGTGGTCAAGCTGCTCCCGCAGCGCAATCCTCAGCCGATCCTGGCCGGTGTGCTCATCGAAGCCGGTGACGGCGGACTGACCCTCTCGGCGTTCGACTACGAAGCATCCGCTCGCACGACCATCGAGGCGAGCATCGAGACGCCCGGCACGATCCTCGTCCACGGCCGTCTGCTCTCCGACATCGCCAGCCGCCTACCGAACGCACCGATCGACATCGCCGTCGAGGACGACGGCGGCATCGCCGTGACGTGCGGATCCGCCCGCTTCACCCTCGCTGCGATGCCCGTCGAGGAGTACCCGTCGATCCCCGAAGTCTCCGGTTCGTCCGGTGTCGTCCCGGCCGACGACTTCGGCACCGCGATCGCGCAGGTCGGCTTCGCGGCATCCCGCGATGACGTGACCCCCGTCCTCACCGGCGTGCAGCTCGAGGTCTCGGGCCAGAGCCTCAGCCTGGTCGCCACCGACCGCTACCGCGTGTCGCTGCGCGATGTCCCCTGGGACGGCGAGGCGTCCGAACAGACCGCGCTCGTCCCCGCCCGCACTCTGACCGAGGTCGGCAAGACGTTCGGTCACGCCGGAACGATCCAGGTCGCGTTCTCCGGCACCGGCGACCGCGAGATCATCGCTTTCACCGCCGGCAACAAGACCGTGACCTCGCTGCTGATCAAGGGCAACTTCCCGCCCGTCCGCCGGCTGTTCCCCGAGCAGACCGAGCACTACGCGGTCGTGAACACCGCGGATCTCATCGAGGCCGTGCGCCGCGTCTCGCTCGTGCTCGACCGTGCGGCTCCGCTGCGGTTCACGTTCAGCTCCGACAGCGTGACGATGGATGCCTCGGGAAGCGAGCAGGCCCGCGCATCCGAGTCGGTCGATGCGCACCTCTCCGGCGGCGACGATGTGACGCTCGGCCTGAACCCGCAGTACCTGACCGAGGCACTCGGCGCGGTCAAGAGCGAGTTCGTCCGCGTCACGTTCACCTCGAGCGACAACGCGAACAAGCTCAGCCCCGTCCTGATCACGAGCCAGACGTCGGTCGACCAGGCGGGTTCGGACTCGTTCAAGTACTTGCTGCAGCCCAACCTCCTCCTCCGCTGACCGTTCGAGAGGATCAGGGACGATTCCCCTGTCCCACCCCCGAAGTAGGCTGAACCCGTGATCGTGGAGCACCTGAATCTGGTCGACTTCCGCAATTACGCGACCGCCGATCTCACTCTTCTCCGCGGGCCCAACGTCCTCGTCGGCCGCAACGGCCAGGGCAAGACGAATCTCGCCGAGGCGGTCGTCTTCCTCGCGACGCTCGGTTCGCATCGCGTTTCGGCGGATGCCCCGATGGTCCGCGACGGGCAGGATTTCGCCGTCATCCGTGCGCGGCTCTCGGTCGGCGAGCGCCGGGTCCTCACCGAGGTGCAGATCAACCGGCAGGGGTCGAACAAAGCGCGAATCAACGGCTCGCCGTCGAAGACGAGCGAACTCCCCCGCTACGCGCATGTCGTGCTGTTCGCCCCAGAAGACCTGCAGATCGTCCGCGGCGACCCGTCGTCGCGGAGGCGCTTCGCCGACCAGCTGCTCATCCAGCGCACTCCGCGCATGGCGGCGGTTCTCGGCGACTACGACCGGGTGCTCAAGCAGCGCACGGCGCTGTTGAAGTCGGCTCGCGCCCGCGGCATCCGCGGCGACGCGCTCACGACGCTCGACGTGTGGGACGACAAGCTCGTCGCGCTCGGCTCCGAGATCATCGAGGCACGGATGCGTCTGGCATCCGATCTGCAGCAGCCGCTGGCGGATGCCTACACGGCGATCGCCGGGGCCGACCACAGTCCCGAGCTCGAATGGGCACTGTCCGTGCGCGGCGGCGACCCGGAGGAGGGCGAGGTCGAGGCATCCGATTCGCGCGGCGCACTGGCGGATCAGTTCCGCGCCGCGCTGCAGGCGAAGCGCACGCAGGAGCTCGACCGGGGGCTCACCCTCGTCGGGCCGCACCGCGACGATCTGCTGCTGCGGGTCCGCGGTCTTCCCGTGAAGGGGTACGCGTCGCACGGCGAGTCGTGGTCGGTCGCGCTGGCGCTGCGTCTGGCATCCGCCGAGCTGCTGAGGGCCGAGTCCCCCGCCGGCGACCCGGTGCTCATCCTCGACGACGTCTTCGCCGAGCTCGACGCGGATCGGCGTCAGCGCCTGGCGAGCCTCACGGCCGGGTACGAGCAGGTCATCGTCACAGCCGCGGTCGAGGAAGACATCCCCGAACCCCTGCACCGGCACGTCGTCCGCATCCATGCGGGTACGATCAGCGACGACCGCACGAGCGACGAGCGCACGACGGATGACGGGGAGGAGACGCCGTGACGGATGCCGACACCCCAGAGACCGTCGCGACCTACCTCCGGCTGCGCGGTCTCCAGCCCAGCTCGAAGAGCTGGAAGCGCAAGCGCCGCATCCGCGACGACGACGAGAACGCGCCGTTCACCCCCGGTCGTGATCCGGGAGCCCTCGGTGCCGTGCTCGACAAGCTCAGCCGCGAGTCCGGATGGGACATCACGCTGGCCCGTGAGGACCTCGTCCGGCAGTGGGCGGATCTCGCCGGCGCCGACACCGCGAAGCACTCCGAACCTGTGTCGCTTTCGAACGGGATGCTGACCGTGAAGTGCGATTCGACGGCCTGGGCGAAGAACCTGCAGTTCATGCGCGCGACCATTCTCACCGAGATCGGACGACGCTATCCGCAGGCGGGTGTCGAGAACCTCCGCTTCATCGGTCCGGACGTCCCTTCTTGGAAATGGGGGCCCAGAGCCGTCCCAGGGCGGGGTCCGCGCGATACCTACGGGTAGGACACCACAGAAGGGGTCCGGATCGATTTCAGGGCCACACACGGCCGTTCAGCGCGATGAAGCGGGTCTGATGAGGGTAGACTGGGCATTCGAGATATCGATGTGGAGAACGCCCTCTGATGACGCCTGAAAATCCTGCTGACGAGCCTGAATCCACAACCGCACCCAGTGCGGCCACGCCGCCGTCCTCCGATTACGGTGCCGACCAGATTCAGATCCTCGAAGGCCTCGAGGCCGTGCGCAAGCGCCCCGGCATGTACATCGGGTCCACCGGTCCGCGCGGCCTCCACCACCTCGTCTACGAGATCGTCGACAACTCGGTCGACGAGGCGCTCGCCGGCTACGCCGACACGATCCTCGTGACGCTGCTCGCCGACGGCGGCGTCCGTGTCGTCGACAACGGCCGCGGCATCCCGACCGACCCGCACTCCTCCGACCCGAACAAGTCGACTGTCGAGGTCGTGCTCACGATCCTCCACGCCGGCGGAAAGTTCGGCGGCGGCGCCTACGCCGTCTCCGGCGGTCTGCACGGCGTCGGCTCGTCCGTCGTGAACGCGCTGTCGACCCGTTTCGACGTCACGGTCAGGCAGAAGGGCTTCGCCTGGCACCACAGCTTCGCCGACGGCGGTGTGCCGCAGCAGAAGCTCGAGAAGGGCGAGCCGACCGACGCGACCGGCACCGACATCACCTTCTGGCCGGACCCCGAGATCTTCACCGAGTCCGTCGAGTTCGAATACGACGTGCTGCGCACCCGCTTCCAGCAGATGGCCTTCCTCAACAAGGGTCTGCGCATCGAGCTGCGCGATGAGCGCGAGGGCGCGACCTACGAGATCGAAGAGGACGGGCAGACCGTCACGAAGCAGCGCGAGGATGTCTTCCTCTACGAGCGCGGCCTCGTCGACTACGTCGAGTACCTGAACAAGGTGCGTCACGCCGAGGTCGTCACCGAGGAGATCATCGACTTCGACGCCGAGGACACCGAGCGCAAGATCTCGCTGGAGATCGCGATGCAGTGGACGACCGGGTACTCCGAGAACGTCTACACGTACGCGAACACGATCAACACGCACGAGGGCGGAACCCACGAAGAGGGCTTCCGCGCAGCGCTCACGACGCTCGTCAACCGATACGCCCGCGCGAACAACCTCCTCAAGGAGAAGGACGACAACCTCTCCGGCGACGACGTCCGCGAGGGGCTCACCGCGGTCATCTCGATCAAGCTCGGAGAGCCGCAGTTCGAGGGTCAGACCAAGACCAAACTCGGCAACACCGAGGCGAAGGCCTTCGTGCAGAAGGTCGTCGGGGATCAGCTCGGCGACTGGTTCGAGCGCAACCCGGGGCAGGCGAAGAATGTCGTCCGCAAGGCGATCGACGCCGCGACCGCGCGCCTTGCGGCCCGCAAGGCGCGCGAGACCGCGCGCCGCAAGAGCGTTTTCGAATCGGCCGCCATGCCCGACAAGCTCAAGGACTGCACGAGCAAGGATCCGTCCATCAGCGAGATCTTCCTCGTCGAGGGAGACTCCGCCGGCGGCTCGGCCGTGCAAGGCCGCGACCCGCACACCCAGGCGATCCTGGCGCTGCGCGGCAAGATCCTCAACGTCGAGCGCGCCCGCCTCGACAAGGCCCTCGCCAACAAAGAGGTCCAGGCGATGATCCAGGCCTTCGGCACGGGCATCGGCGAGGACTTCGACATCGAGAAGGCCCGCTATCACAAGATCGTCCTGATGGCGGATGCCGACGTCGACGGCCAGCACATCACGACGCTGCTGCTGACCCTGCTGTTCCGCTACATGCGCGGACTCATCGAAGCCGGTTTCGTGTACCTCGCGATGCCGCCGCTGTACCGGCTGAAGTGGTCGAACCAGCCGCACGAGTACGTGTACTCCGATGCCGAGCGCGACGCGCTGCTCAAGCACGGTCTCGACAACGGCAAGCGCATCCCGAAGGACAACGGCGTGCAGCGCTACAAGGGTCTGGGCGAGATGAACGCCAAGGAGCTGTGGGAGACCACGATGGACCACACCACGCGGACTCTCCGCCAGGTGACCATCGAGGACGCCGCCAGCGCGGACGAGATCTTCAGCGTGCTCATGGGTGAGGACGTCGAATCGCGACGCACGTTCATCCAGCGCAACGCCAAGGACGTCCGCTTCCTCGACATCTGACGCCGACGGCGCTGACGGAAAGAAACACATGACTGACGACATTTCGACAGGCTCAATGACCGGCCCCGAGGGGCACGAGCACGGCAAGATCGACCAGGTCGACCTGCAGTCCGAGATGCAGCGCAGCTATCTCGACTACGCCATGGCCGTCATCGTCGGCCGTGCGCTGCCCGATGTGCGCGACGGCCTCAAGCCCGTGCACCGCCGCGTGATCTACGGCATGTACGACGGCGGATACCGGCCCGACAAGTCGTTCTCGAAGTGCGCCCGCGTCGTCGGCGAGGTCATGGGTCAGTACCACCCGCACGGCGACACGGCGATCTACGACACCCTCGTGCGCCTCGTGCAGCCGTGGGCGCTGCGCTATCCGCTGGCCCTCGGGCAGGGCAACTTCGGCTCACCGGGCAACATGGGCGCCGCCGCCCCCCGGTACACCGAGACGAAGATGGCTCCGCTCGCGCTCGAGATGGTGCGCGACATCGAAGAGGAGACCGTCGACTTCTCGCCGAACTACGACGGCCAGACCCAGGAGCCCGACGTCTTGCCGGCGCGGTTCCCGAACCTGCTCGTCAACGGGTCCGTCGGCATCGCGGTCGGCATGGCGACGAACATCCCTCCGCACAACCTGCGGGAAGTGGCGGATGCCGCGCTGTGGGCGCTGGACAACCCCGAGCTTCCGCGCGAGGAGCTCCTCGAGGGCCTGATCAAGCGAGTCCCCGGTCCCGACTTTCCGACCGGGGCGCAGATCCTCGGCACGAAGGGCATCCACGAGGCCTACCGCACCGGCCGCGGATCGATCACGATGCGCGCGGTCGTCGACGTCGAGGAGATCCAGGGCCGCACGTGCCTGGTGATCACCGAGCTGCCCTACCAGGTCAACCCCGACAACCTCGCCGTGAAAATCGGCGACCTCGCCCGTGAAGGCAAGGTCACCGGCATCGCCGACATCCGCGACGAGACCAGTGACCGCACCGGTCAGCGGATCGTCGTCGTCCTCAAGCGCGACGCCGTCGCCAAGGTCGTGCTGAACAACCTGTACAAGCACACCCAGCTGCAGGACAACTTCGGCGCCAACATGCTCGCGATCGTCGACGGCGTGCCGCGCACCCTGGCGCTGGACGGCTTCATCGCCAACTGGATCACGCACCAGATCGACGTCATCGTGCGGCGCACGATCTTCCGTCTGCGCGAGGCTGAGAAGCGCATGCACATCCTGCGCGCCTACCTCAAGGCGCTCGACGCACTCGACGAGGTCATCGCGCTGATCCGCCGCTCTCCCACCCCTCAAGAGGCGAACGAGGGTCTGCAGAAGCTGCTCGACATCGACGAGGGTCAGGCCGACGCGATCCTGCAGATGCAGCTGCGCCGTCTGGCCGCTCTCGAGCGTCAGAAGATCATCGACGAGGCCGACGCGCTCGAGATCAAGATCGCCGATTTCAAGGCGATCCTCGCCGACGAGTCGCGTCAGCGCGCCATCATCCGCGCAGAGCTCACCGAGATCGTCGACCGCTTCGGCGACGAGCGCCGCACGCACATCCTGCACGGCTTCGACGGCGACGTGTCGATGGAAGACCTCATCGCCGAGGAGGAGATGGTCGTCACCGTCACCCGCGACGGCTACATCAAGCGCACCCGCAGCGACAACTACCGCTCGCAGCACCGCGGTGGCAAGGGCGTCAAGGGCGCCCAGCTGCGTGCCGACGACATCGTCGAGCACTTCTTCGTCACGACGACCCACCACTGGCTGCTGGTCTTCACCGACAAGGGCCGGGTCTACCGCACCAAGACGTACGAGATCCCCGAGGCCGGCCGCGACGCGAAGGGCACGCACGTCGCGAACCTGCTCGCGCTGCAGCCCGACGAGGGCATCGCGCAGATCCTCGATCTGTCCGGCTACGACGACGCGGACTACCTCGTGCTCGCGACGCGCGACGGTCTGGTGAAGAAGACGCGCCTGAGCGAGTACGACACCAACCGCCAGGGCGGCGTCATCGCGATCCGACTGCGCGAGGACGACGAACTCGTCAGCGCCATGATCGTGGACGCCACCGACGACATCCTGCTCATCAGCCGCAAGGGCATGTCGGTCCGCTTCCAGGCGACGGATGCCGCGCTGCGGCCGATGGGCCGCGCGACCGCGGGTGTCACCGGCATGAAGTTCAAGGGCGACGACCGGTTGCTGTCGGCATCCGTCGCCGCACCCGAGGGCTTCGTGTTCACCGTGACCGACGGCGGGTACGCCAAGCGCACCGAGGTCGAGCAGTACCGCGTGCAGAACCGCGGTGGATACGGCATCAAGGTGGCCAAGCTCAACGACGATCGGGGGGTCCTGGCGGGCGGTCTGATCGTCAGCGAGGACGACGAGGTCTTGGTGGTTCTCTCCAGTGGCAAGGTGGTACGCTCTGCCGTGGCCGAGGTGCCCGCGAAGGGTCGAGACACCATGGGTGTGCTCTTCGCCCGCACGTCCGAGAAGGACCGCATCCTCGCTATCGCCCGCAACGGAGAGCGGGGCCTCGACGACGACGAGGCGGAGGCGGCGACAGAGAACGACGCCCCTGAAACGGCCACGGCCCCCGAAACGAACCCGAGCCCTGAGGAAACAGACGCATGAGCACAGTAGCCGACAGGCTGGCGAAGAAGTCCACGCGCAAGACCGGTGGAAAGCAGGTCCGCCTGCGCCTGGTCTATGTCGATTTCTGGTCGGCGGTGAAGCTCTCGTTCCTGGCAGCGGTTGCGATGGCCATCGTCACGATGGTGTCGTTCTTCCTCATCTACCTGGTTCTCCAGACCACGGGTCTGCTCGCCGGTGCGGATGACTTCGTCGGCCAGATCACCGACAACTCGGTCTCGCTCGCCTCGCTGATGGGCCTGCCCCAGGTCATGGCGTTCGCTGCCGTGGTCTCGATCCTCAACCTCATCGTGTTCACGGTGCTCGGCGCTGTCGTCGCCGGTATCTACAACCTGGCGGTGAAGGTGACCGGCGGGCTGCTTGTCGGCTTCATGTCGAACTGAGAACCCCTCACGAACGGCGGATGCTCCGGCATCCGCCGTTCGTCGTCTCTGGCGCCGATCAGGCCACGCCCGACGTGCCCAGCAGGGTGCCGATGGCCCAGGTGACCGCGAGTGCCAGCGCGCCGCCGACGACGAGGCGGATCGATGCGCGAAGACGGGACGCACCGCCGATCCCTGCCGAGATCGCACCGGTCGCCGCGAGTGCGACGAGCACAGCGACGAACGTCACCGGAATCCGCCACTCCACGGGCGGCAGGAGGATCGCCAGCAGCGGCAGCAGGGCGCCGATCGTGAACGAGATCGCCGACGAGATCGCGGCGTCCCAGGGGTTCACGAGGTCGTCCTGATCGATCCCCAGCTCCACCTCGAGGTGAGCGGCCAGAGCATCGTGCTCGGTGAGCTCGACAGCGACCTGGCGCGCGGTGTCCTCGCTGAGTCCCCGTTGTCGGTAGAGCTCGGTGAGTTCGTCGAGCTCTTCTTCGGGGAGCGTCTCGAGCTCCTCGCGCTCCTTCTCGATGAGCGCGCATTCGGAGTCGCGCTGGCTGCTCACCGACACGTACTCCCCGAGCGCCATCGAGATCGCGCCGCCGACGAGGCCGGCGATGCCCGCCAGCAGCACGGGCGCATTGGCGGTGGTGGCGCCGGCGACCCCGACCACGAGGGATGCCACGGACACGATGCCGTCGTTCGCGCCGAGGACGCCGGCGCGCAGCCAATTCAGCCTCTGGCCGAGGCCGGCGCCATGGGGTTCATTCGGATGTGTATCGCTCACTCCACCATGATGGCGCACGGGTAGGGAAAACCCGACCGCAGCTCTCGGGATGACTCGGTGTCGGCGACCCCGGACCCCCGCCTACCTTTGAGGCATGACCACTCAGACCGTCCCTCCCGCGTCGCCGGTTCCGCCCGCGGCGCCTGCCCCGGCGAAGACTCCGCCGCTGCGCATCCTGATGACCGTCCTGCATCTGGCAGGGCTCGGCGTCATCGGCGCATTCGCCCTCACGATGCTCTCGGGGCTGCTGGGCCTGGGGCTCGGCCTCATCCTCGTCGTCGGTGTCGGACTGCTCTTCCTTGTCGGCTTCGTGTACCTCTTCTACGCGACCGCATGGTTCGAGGTCGCCCGCGCCAGCAGCCTGTACCGTCTCGATCTTCCTCCGCTGCGCTGGCGCGGCAGCCCGCACACCGGTTTCGGCGGGTGGCTGCACTCGCTGTGGCGGCAGCTGATCGACGGGCGCACGTGGCGCGCGATCGCGAACTTCGTCATCGCGTGCATCATGGGTGCGATCGTCCTGCGCCTGTTCGAGGGCATGATCCGCTCGGCCATCGCGGCTTTCGCGCCCCTCACGGGCGCCGAGACGGTCACCATCCCGTTCTTCGGTGCGGAGACGGCCATCGGCTGGGCACCGGTGCTCGGTGCGATCGGCGTGGTGGTGTCTGCTGCGGCGATCGTGGGTCTGGCGCTGCTGCACCGTGTGCTGACCCGGGCGATCGTCGTCGCGAACCGCGAGGCCGAGCTCACCGAGCAGGTGCGCACGACCAGTGCGCAGCGCGAGGGCGCCGTCCGCGCGGCCGATGTCGAGCGCACCCGCATCGAGCGCGACCTGCACGACGGCGTCCAGCCTCGGCTGGTCTCGGTCGGAATGACGCTCGGGCTCGCCCAGCAGAAGATCGACACGGACCCGGATGCCGCCAAGCAGCTGATCGGCGAGGCGCACACCTCGACGAAGGCGGCGATCACGGAGCTGCGGCAGCTCGCCCGCGGCATCCATGCGTCCGTGCTCGATGACCGGGGACTGGATGCCGCCCTCTCGGCGCTCGCGAGCCGATCGCACATCCCCGTGAGCCTCGACGTGCGCATGAATGGGCGGTGCAGCCGGGATGCCGAGGCGGCCGTGTACTTCTCCATCGCCGAGTCGCTGACCAACGCCGCCAAGCATTCGCGGGCGAGCGAATGCCGGGTCGTGGTGCGGTTGCGCGAAGGCGGAACGCTCTGGGCGCGGGTCGAGGACAACGGCATGGGCGGCGCGCAGGTGCAGCCCGGGGGTGGACTCGACGGGGTGTCGAATCGGGTGCTCGCGGCCGGTGGCACCTTCCGGCTGGACAGCCCGCAGGGCGGTCCGACGTCACTGGAGGTGAGTTTGCCATGCGCATCCTGATCTGCGAGGACTCGGTGCTGCTGCGCGAGGGACTCGTGCGACTGCTGGAGGACTCCGGCCACGTCGTGGTCGCGGCTCTCGCCGATACCGAGACGCTGACCGAGGCGGTGCGGACCACGAACCCCGAGCTCTGCATCCTTGATGTGCGCCTCCCTCCGACGTTCACCGACGAGGGCATCCGCGCGGCGCTGGCCCTGCGGGCGTCGCACCCGCACCTTCCGCTGCTCGTCCTCTCGCAGTACGTCGAGGAGCGGTACGCCAGCGACCTCATCGCAGCACAGGGAGGTCCGCTCGGCTACTTGCTGAAGGATCGGGTGGCGGACGTGGCCGAGTTCGTGGCGTCCGTGGAGCGGATCGCCGAGGGGGCGACGATCCTCGACCCCGAGGTCGTCGCCCAGCTGCTCACCCGGCGCAATCGGGATGATCGGATGCAGCAGCTCACCGAACGCGAGCGCACGGTGCTCGCCCTGATCGCCGAAGGCAAGTCGAATCAGGCGATCGCGGGTTTGCTGTTCCTCTCGGAGGCGAGTGTCGAGAAGAACATCACCTCCATCTTCCAGAAGCTGGGTTTCGAGCCGGACGAGTCGGGCAACCGGCGCGTGCTCGCAGCACTGGCGCACATCGAGAATTCGGGCGGAAGCGCGCCCACGCAGACAGGAGCAGAACGATGAACGAGCAGGAGAACACCGGCTTCAAGGCCGTGGCGATCGTCACGGCGGTGATCGGCAGCATCGCGCTCGCCGGTGCGGGGACGACCGCCGCGTTCGGCGCCGTGAACGCCGTCGTCGACCGAGCGGATCGTTCCGCCACCGTCGACGCCAGCGGGGTCACCGACCTCGATGCCGACGTATCGGCCGGCGACGTCACGATCCGCTTCGGAGACGTCGACGAGGCCGAACTGCACGTGACGGGGGGCGATCGCGACTGGAAGATCGAGCGCGACGGAGACACACTGCGGCTGCACAACCCGGATCTCTGGTGGGGCTGGGGCGGCGACTGGTCGTGGTTCGGCGACTGGAACAGCGACGCGAGCGTCGAGCTCGTGCTGCCGCAGGATCTGTCCGGTCTGGATGCCGCACTCGACCTCAGCGCGGGACGCCTGGACGTCGAGGGCGACTTCGGCGAGCTCGACGTCGATGTCTCGGCCGGGGCGCTGCGGCTGACGGGCAGTGCTGACTCGGTGAGCGCCGACATGAGCGCCGGCAACGCCGATGTCGAGATCGCCGACGCTGACACGGCATCCTTCGAGGTGTCCGCCGGCGAGTTCATCGCAACGCTCACCGGCTCGGCTCCCAGCGAGGTGAAGGTGGGCGTGAACGCCGGATCGCTCGAGCTGACGCTGCCCGACGTCGAGTACGACGTGACCCAGGATGTGAGCGCCGGATCGCTCGACAACGGGCTCAGCACCTCGTCGAGCGCCCGCAACGCGGTCGAGGTCGACCTGTCCGCCGGGAGCGTCGAACTCCGGGCTGCGGACTGATCAGCGTCGATTCGGATTTTCCGTCAAACTCCGGTAAAGTCTTGGAGGTTGACGGGGCTATAGCTCAGGCGGTTAGAGCGCTTCACTGATAATGAAGAGGTCCCAGGTTCAAGTCCTGGTAGCCCCACCGTTCCCTCCAATTCAATACCCCTTCGGGGCCTTAGCTCAGTTGGTAGAGCGCCTGCTTTGCAAGCAGGATGTCAGGAGTTCGAATCTCCTAGGCTCCACAGATACTTCGAAACGGGCCCCTGCCGCACGAGACTTGTGCTGGCAGGGCCTGATTCGTCGTGCTAAGCCCCGTCTCGATGCGCCAGGGCCTCAACCGTGCCGCCGCCGCACGCCCTCCGCCAGCGCGGCGAGCGCGTCGGCCGTGGCATCCCACCCCATGCAGGCATCCGTCACGCTCTGCCCGTACTGAAGGCGCGTCCGTGCGGAGACGTCCAGCTTCTGGGCGCCGGCGACGAGGTTGCTCTCGAGCATGACGCCGGCGATCGCGACGCCGTCGGTCGCGATCTGCTCGCCGAGCTCCGCCGCGACCAGCGCCTGACGCACGTGGTCCTTGCCGCTGTTCGCGTGGCTCGCATCGATGATCACGCGCGGGGTGAGCATCGCGGCATCCAGTCGAGCGGCTGCCTCGGCGACGTGAGCTGCGTCGTAGTTCGGGCCGTCCGCTCCCCCTCGGAGAATGATCGACGTGTCGGGGTTGCCCGTCGTCGACACGAGGCTCGCACGGCCGTCGGCGCCGATCCCCAGGAACGCCTGCGGGGTGGATGCCGCGGCCGCAGCATCCAGCGCCACCTGAAGCCCGCCGTCGGTGCCGTTCTTGAAGCCGATCGGCATGGACAGACCGGATGCCAGCTGCCGATGGATCTGGCTCTCCGTGGTCCGCGCGCCGATCGCGCCCCAGGTGATGAGGTCGGCCGTGTACTGCGGGCTGATCGGTTCGAGGAACTCGGTGCCGCATGGCATCCCCAGAGCCGTCACATCGCGCAGGAACCCGCGGGCCATCCGCAGCCCCGCCTCGATGTCGTGACTGCCGTCGAGGCGCGGGTCGTTGATGAGGCCCTTCCACCCCACCGTGGTGCGGGGCTTCTCGAAGTACGTGCGCATGACGATGAGCAGGTCGTCGCGGTGCTCCTCGGCCGCTCGGACGAGGCGTCCGGCGTACTCGAGTCCCGCCGCCGTGTCGTGGATCGAGCAGGGGCCGGCGACGACGAGCAGCCGATCGTCCTCCCCCGCCATGATCGCCCTGACCTCGTGACGGGTGCGGGCGATGAGGCCGGCCCGCTCCTCCCCGATCGGCAAATCGGCGGAGATGTCGCGGGGCGACGGGAGCGTCGTGAATCTCGAGACGTGCAGGTCGGCGGTGGTCTCGCTTGCGGTGATGGTGCTCATGGGTCCTGTCCTGGTGAGAGGGCGGACCCGGATGCAGAGCCCGCCGAAACGGCGAAAGCCAGAGCGAATGCTCTGGCTTGTCGGCTCTGAAGGTGTCGGGATGCGTCAGTTCATCGCCGGCCCCTCCAGAGCCGACTCGAAATACGCATACCAACGGGTTGTCATGCGAAGAACACTACCCCATGCGCGAAGTCCCGTGACGGGCGCTCGACTCCCGGACGGTCAGGGTCATCGGCAGCACGACCTGCTCCGAGGCGTGCCGACGGTCGCCCAGCAGGTGCACGGCCAGTGCCGCGGCCCGTCTGCCCAGCGCCTCGACGTCGCCGGTCACGACGCTGATCCCCAGCAACCGCGCCCATTCGGCGTCGTCGAAGCCGACCAGCGCCGGGGCGTCCGCGGCCTCGCCGATCTGCTCCCGCGCACCCAGGAGAATGCGGTTGTTCCCCGCCACGATTGCGGTCGGCGGTTCGTCGAGCGCGAGCAGCCCCGCCGTCGCCGCGCGCGCGGATGCGACGTCGTGCACGTCCGTACGCAGCAGCTCGCGCCAGACCGGGGCATCTCCGTCGAGCACATCGGCCATCCCGGCCATCCGCTCGCGGGACGTCGGAAGCCACGCGAAATCGCCGATGAAGGCGATCCGCGAGTGTCCGGCGTCGCGCAGGTGACGCGCCGCCAGCCGTCCGCCGGCCCGGTTGTCGAACACGACGGAGTCGGCGGCGAGGTTCTCGGCCGGGCGATCGACGAACACGATCGGCACGCCTCGAGCCTGCAGCTGCGCGTATTCGGCGTGGTCGTGCAGGGCTGACACGACGATCAGTGCCTTGGTCTGCCGGTCGGCGAAATCCCTCGCCACCCGCCTCTCCTCGTCGGCGGACTCCCGTGAGTTCGCGACGGAGAGATGGATGCCGCGCGGGCGCACCTCGTCCTCGATCGCCTGAGCGAGTGCGGAGTAGAACGGGTTCGTGAAATCACCCATGATCAGCCCGATCGAGTCGGCGAGACGCCCGCTGGCGAGCAGGCTCGCGGCGGCATTGCGCTGATAGTCGAGCTGCGCGGCAGCGGCGAGCACGCGTGAAAGGGTGTCCTGGCTGACATAGTCCTCGCCGCCGAGTGCGCGCGATGCCGTCTTCAGGCTCACCCCCGCCCGCTCGGCAACCTGCGCCAGCGTCGCCCGAGGGGATGCCGGATCGGCCGTCCTGCTCATGTGGTCTCCTCGTCCCCCGTAACCCGGTGGTTCATTATGACGCGATGCGATGTGCTTCGCGGTGCGAGGTGCGAACTGCACCTTCCCCCGCACGCGTCCGCTGTGATACGTTTCTCATCGTATGACAGCGATGTCATTGACCCCGGGCAACGATGCACAAGGAGCGGGCATGACGGTTTCGAACCGGACACGAGCGACGCGCACACGGCGCGCAGCGATCGCAACGGCGATCACCCTGTCGGTGACGGCGGCGATGCTGATCTCCAGCCCCGCGACGGCGGACGATGCGACCTCGTTCTCGTCGTCCTTCGAATCGGACGACGCGGCCCCCGTCCTGACCGGCACGGGCGACGCGGTGAACATCTCCGGAGCCAAGTTCGCGCCGGGCAGCATCCTCTCGCACGTCACGAAGGTGACCGCATCCGCGGAGAACCCGCCCGGAGAGGTCGCCGCGAACCTCGCCGACGGCAACGCCGGGTCGAAGTGGCTGATGTTCAAGAACTCGGGATGGGCGCAGTACGACCTCGATGAGGCCCAGCCGATCGCCCGCTACACCCTGACGTCGGGAAACGATGCCGCCCAGCGCGATCCCCGCGACTTCCGCGTGCAGGGGTCCGACGACGGCACGACGTGGACCACGATCGACCAGCGCAGCGGCGAGACCTTCACCGGCCGCGGCCAGACCCGCGTCTTCGACCTCGACGAGCCCAGCGCGCCCTACCTGCACTACCGCCTCGAGGTGCTCGCCAACCAGTCTGGCGGCCTCGTCCAGCTCGCCGGCTGGGAGCCGATCACGTCCCTCGACGCCGAACTCGAGCCCTCCGACCTCATGCTCGAGATCGGCGACGGACCGCGCAGCTCGAGCACCGCCAAGACCGGCGTCGGCTTCACCGGCGTCCGCTCGCTGCACTACGTCGGCCAGCACATCGCCGACGGGCCCGCCTCCTCGACGAGCGTGCTCTACGACGACCTGGACATCGCGGTCGAGGCCGACACCGCCCTGTCGTACCTCGTCTTCCCCGAGCTCGACGGTGAGCAGACCTACGCTTCGACGTTCGTCGCGGTGGACCTGACGTTCGCGGGCGGCGAGACCCTGTCGCAGTCCGGGGCCGTGGACTCGTACGGCTATGCAGCCGACGCACGCGCCCAGGGCACATCGAACGCGCTCTGGCCCGATCAGTGGAACAAGGTCACCGTCGACCTCGGCGCCTTCGCGGGCAAGACCGTCACCGGCATCCGGCTCTCCTACGACCACCCCGGCGATGAGGTCTCGGCCGTCGAGCCGGCCGCCGCCGGCACCTCGGTGTCGGGCTGGATCGACGACATCACCATCGATGCGCTCGAACCGCGCGACACCTCTGCCGGCCTCGTGTCGTACGTCGATACCCGTCGCGGCACCAACTCGTCCGGCAGCTTCTCGCGCGGCAACAACTTCCCCGCCACCGCCGTGCCCAACGGGTTCAACTTCATCACCCCGATGACGAACGCCAACAGCGTCGGCACGCTGTACGAGTACCAGAGCGCGAACACCGCGCAGAACCTGCCCGCGCTGCAGGGCATCGGCTTCTCGCACGAGCCGAGCATCTGGATGGGCGACCGAAACCAGCTCGCCGTGCTCCCCGCCGCCAACGCGAACCCGACCTCGACGCTGAACGACCGTCGGCTGACGTTCCACCGCGAGAACGAGACCGCACGGCCCGACATCTACGACGTCACCTTCGACAACGGCATCCGCACCGAGGTCACCGCCACCGACCACGGAGCCATCTATCGCTTCACGTTCGACGGAGACGCCGGATCCGTGCTCGTCGACCAGACCGTCGACTCGTCCAAGCTCACCATCCACGGCGACACCGTCTCGGGCTGGGTCGACGGCGGATCGGGATGGCCCGGTCGCACCCGCATGTTCGTCTACGGCACGTTCGACACCGCTCCGGGTGCCGCCGGCCCCACCACCAACGGCAACCGCAACAAGACCGCTCGTTACGCCGCGTTCGACACCACCGGCGACAAGACCGTCGAGCTGCGCATCGCATCGTCGTTCATCTCGCAGGAGCAGGCGCAGAAGAACCACGGGTTCGAGCTCGACGGCGTCTCGTTCGAGGAGGCGCACCAGGCGGTTCAGGATGCTTGGAACGACCGCCTCTCGGTCGTCCACGACGTTCAGGGCGCGACCGACGCCCAGCTCGTCAACCTCTACTCGAGCCTGTACCGGCTGAACCTGTACCCGAACTCGCAGTTCGAGAACGTCGGCACCGCCGCCGATCCCGCCTACAAGTACGCCAGCCCCGTGGCCGGCACCACCGGCGCGGCCACAGACACGAACACGAACGCGAAGATCGTCGACGGCAAGATCTACGTCAACAACGGCTTCTGGGACACCTATCGCACCGCCTGGCCGCTGTACTCGCTGCTCTACCCCGAGGTGACCGACGAACTCGTCGACGGCTTCGTGCAGCAGTATCGCGACAGCGGGTGGATCGCCCGGTGGTCCTCGCCCGGCTACGCCGATCTCATGACCGGCACGAGTTCGGACGTCGCGTTCGCCGAGGCGTACCTCGCCGGAGCGCTCGACACCGACACAGCGCTGGAGGCGTACGACGCCGCCCTGAAGAACGCAACGGTGCTGCCTGCGAGCAACGCCGTCGGCCGCAAGGGCCTCGACCAGTCGATCTTCCTCGGCTATACGGCCGAGAGCACTCATCAGAGCGCATCGTGGGGCCTGGAGGGCTTCATCAACGACTTCGGCATCGCCGAGATGGCCGCGGCGCTCGCCGAGGACCCGGAGACCCCGGATGCCCGCGTCGACCAGCTGCTCGAGGAGGCCGAGTACTTCCAGGCGCGTGCTCAGCACTACGCCGAGATGTACAACCCCGATGCAGGGGTCTTCACGGCTCGCAACGCCGACGGCAGCTGGCCCGACGGCGCCGACTTCGACAAGAAGGCCTGGGGCGGCGCGTTCACCGAGGCGAGCGGCTGGACCTTCGCCTTCCACGCACCGCACGACGTCGCCGGCCTCGCCGCCCTCTACGGCGGGCGCGCCGGTCTGGTCGACGAGCTGCACAGCTTCCTGACCACGCGGGAGATGGCCGATCACTCCGGCATCCACGAGGCGCGCGAGGCGCGCGACGTGCGTCTGGGGATGCTCGGCATGTCGAACCAGGTCGCCCACCACATCCCGTACGTGCTCGCCGAGGCCGGCGATCCGAGCGGGGCGCAGGAACTCATCCGCGACATCCAGAACCGGCTCTTCGTCGGCTCCGACATCGGTCAGGGGTACCCGGGCGATGAGGACAACGGCGAGTTCTCGGCCTGGTACGTCTTCTCGGCCCTCGGCTTCTACCCGCTCGAGGTCGGCTCCGGCGACTACACGATCGGCACTCCGCTGTTCGACAGCGCCACCCTGTCGTTCGGCGACCGCGACATCGTGATCAAGGCCCCCGGTGCATCGGAGGGCAAGACCTACGTCGAAGGCGTGACGCTGAACGGCGAGCCGATCGACCAGACGACCTTCGACGGCGACCTCCTGCGAGCAGGAGGCACGCTGGAGTTCTCGATGAGCGACACCGCCAGCTCGTGGGGCGCCAAGGATCTCGAGGAGGACCTCGCGGTTCCCGACACCATGGTCGACGCGACCAAGACCGGGCGCGGCACTCTCACGGCCGCCGACGGAACGAACGTCGCTGCGCTCGTGGACGACAGCATGCGCTCCTCGGCGACGTTCTCAGGCGGCAGTGCCGACCTCGTGTGGACCTCCCAGTCGGGCCCGGTGAGCATCGGGCAGTACACGCTGACGAGCGCCGCGGCCGCGTCGGCCCCGAGCAGCTGGACGCTGTCCGGCTCCATGGACGGCGAGAACTGGGTCGAGCTCGACAGCCGCGATGGCCAGAGCTTCGGCTGGGGCACGCAGACGCGGCCGTTCAGCCCCCAGGCGACGGGCGCCTTCACGAGCATCCGACTCCAGGCGTCGTCCCAGGAGGGCGCGCTCGCGCTCGCCGAGGTCGAGCTGTTCGCCGAAGCGGATGCCGCAGACGGCCTCACCGTCACGGCGGGCTCCGACCAGCAGGTGGCCGTGGACACATCGTTCACAGGCGTGCTCGCGACGGTCGTCGGCACCGAGGACGACGCCTCCGGATACGACGTCTCGGTCGACTACGGCGACGGCTCGGAGGTCGACGAGGTCACGCTGACGAGGGACGACCTTGGCGGATGGCAGGTACGCGCGCCGCACACCTTCACGGCCCCGGGCGTCTACACGGCGACGGTGACCGTCCGTGACTCCGGCGGAGCCGCCGCGGCGGCATCCACGACGATCACGGTGTTCCGCGACGACACGCTCGCAGGATCCTTCAACGTGGTCTGCATCGGCGACCTGGGCGTCACCGCTGCGAACTGCGACGGCCAGAACTACGGCTACTTCCGTGACAAGCTCGCCGCTGACGGCTTCGTCCAGGGCGAGACCGTGACGGTTCCCGGCTCCGACCTGACCTACGACCTCCCCGCGATCGAGCCGGGCAAGCCCGACAACATCACCGGTGAGGGTCAGACGGTCCGCATCGATCTCGGCGAGGGCGCGACGCAGATCGGGTTCGTCGGGACCGCGACCGAGAAGAACCGCGAGCCCGAGGCCGTGCTGCACTTCACCGACGGCACCGAGCAGACCGTGAAGATCTCGTTCGGCGACTGGGTGGGAGCATCCGGCAACCCGGCGTTCGGCAACACGGTCGTCGCCGTCTCGGAGGGCCGCCTGTCCGGCACGTCGGCCGAGTCGACGGTGAAGAACACCGCGATCTACGCCACCGCCCCGATCATGCTCGACACGGACGCCTCGGGAGCCCCGAAGATCGTCGAGTCGCTGACGATGCCGACCGAGGCCGGCACGCTGCGCGACGGACGCGTGCACGTGTTCGCCGTGGCATCCGACGGAGACCGCACGGGCGCGACTCCCCTCGCCCTCGAGCCCGCCGCGGTCGACGCGCAGATCACGGGTGAGGAGTTCACCGCGACCCTGGCGACGGCGACGGGCGGCGAGCCCGGGCAGACCGCGATCGTCAACTGGGGCGACGGCTCGGCCGTGACCTCTGTCGAGGTCGTCGACGGCGCGATCGTCGGAACGCACGCCTATGCCGCAGCCGGCACCTACACGGTGTCCGTCACGGCGGACGACGGCGTCCGGTCGGCCGACGCGTCCGTGAAGATCGAGGTGAACGACCCCGCACCCGAGTACGCCCCCGAGATCGTGCTGGGTGCGGATGAGGCGGCACCGGGTGAGGTCGTGGCGGTCACCGGCACCGGCTTCGCTCCGGAGGAGGCCATCGCCGTCCGGTTCGGCGACGGCGAGGATGTGAGCGCGCAGGCGGACGCCGACGGCGCGCTCGCCGCCGAGGTCGTCGTTCCGGATGCCGCTGCCGACGGCGCGTATCCGGTCACGGCGATCGGCGAGGTCTCCGAGACCCCGGCCAGCGCCACGATCCGCGTGACGGCACCGGCCGAGAGCGCGCAGAAGACCACGACGGCCCTGCGCTCCGACGCGTCCGACCCGGTCGCCGGAGACCGGGTGACCCTGACCGCGACGGTCGACCCGGCATCCGCTGCCGGACAGGTCGAGATCGTCGAGGGCGAGACCGTGGTCGGCGCGGCGAGCGTCACCGGCGGCACCGCGAGCGCGGATGTGCGCATCGCCACCTCCGGCGAGCACACCTACGTCGCCCGGTTCACCCCTTCCGATCCTGAGGAGTTCGAGGCATCCGTGTCGGAGACGCTGACGATCACCGTCCGCGACGCTCCCGTGCTCGAGGCCGAGATCGACGTGTCGGCGAGCACGGTCGTGCAGGGCGGATCCATCGAGGTCATCGGCCGCGGATTCCAGGCGGGCGAGGTCGTGCAGGTCGACCTGCACTCCGACCCGATCCGGCTGGCCGAGGTCACCGTCGACGGCTCCGGCTCATTCCGGGCGCAGGTGACCGTGCCGCTGGATGCGCCGGTGGGCGATCACACGCTGGTCGTGACCGGATCCGACTCGGGTCTGTCCGCAGAGGCCGCGCTCGCGGTCACCGCGGCGGCCGGCGCGGACGGCGGCCTGCCGTCGACGGGCGGCTCGGTGCCGGTCGCCCTCCTCATCGTCATCCTCGGACTGCTGGTCACCGGCGGAGCGCTGTTCCTGTTCCGTCGCCGCCGCTCTCCGGACGCGGCCTGATGGTCGCGGGCTCCCCGGGGCCCGCTGAGCCCCGGCGCCCCTCCTGATCCACGCCTCCCCCAGGGCGGGACGATCAGGAGGGGCGTCGGCCGTGCGATATGGAATGCTGGGCGCATGACCCTCCCGCACGACGACGTCGATCCCGAAGGCCTGCTCGAGTACTCCGTGGTCTTCACCGACCGGTCCCTCAACCACATGTCGGCGCGCTTCGTCGATGCGATGCAGCAACTGCTCGGCATCCTCGACGAGGCGTACGCCTCCCACACATCCGCGGTCGTTCCCGGTGGCGGTACGTACGCGATGGAGGCCGTCGCCCGTCAACTGGCAACCGGGCGCCGCACCCTCGTGATCCGAAACGGACTGTTCTCGTTCCGCTGGTCGCAGATTCTGGATGCCGCCGGCATCAGCGACGACGTCACCGTGCTCACCGCGCGCCCCGACGGCGACGACGTCCAGGCGGCGTGGTCGCCCGTCCCGATCGACGAGGCGGTGGCCGCCGTCCGCGCTCGCCGCCCGGAGGTCGTCTTCGCACCGCACGTCGAGACCGCGGCCGGGATGATCCTCCCCGACGACTACATCCGCGCGCTCGCCGATGCCGTGCACGAGGTGGGCGGTCTGTTCGTGCTCGACTGCATCGCCTCGGGCGCGATGTGGATCGACATGAAGGACCTCGGCGTCGACGTGCTGCTCAGCGCGCCGCAGAAGGGCTGGAGCGGAACACCCGCTGCGGGCTACGTCATGCTCAGCGAGGCCGGGCGGGAGGCCGTGACCACGCGCCCGTCCACGAGCTTCGCGATCGACCTCGCCAGGTGGCTCGCGATCGCCGACGAGTACCGGGCTGGTAGGCCTGCTTATCACGCGACGATGCCGACGGATGCCCTGGTGCGCAATCTCGCAGCCATGGTCGAGACGCGTGACCGGGGCTTCTCCGCCCTGAGAGACGCGCAGGTCGAGCTGGGGTCGCGCGTGCGCGAACTGCTGGCCGCGCGCGGGCTGCCGTCGGTCGCCGCGGACGGGTTCGCCGCCCCCGGCGTCGTCGTCGTGCACACCGATGACCCGGCTCTGAAGTCCGGCGCGGCGTTCAGGGAGCAGGGTCTGCAGATCGCGGCCGGCGTGCCGCTGCACTGCGACGAGCCCGAGGGGTTCTCGACGTTCCGCATCGGCCTGTTCGGACTAGACAAGCTCGCCGACGTCGACGGCACGGTCGCCCGCCTGGAGGCTGCGCTCGACGCGATGCATCGCTGAACGCGGGTCGTCGGGCCGGAGGACTCGCGAGCGGTCGCGTCCGGTGAGTTGACGATTCACGCCACCTCCCGCGGAGAGGAATGCCTGCGGCGCCGAGTATGGTGAACCCATGGATCTGCGCGTCGCTGCGTACGCCGTCATCACTGACGATGACGGCAGGGTGCTGTTGGCGCGCTGGACGGAGGGGCGCCGCGCCGCCTGGACCATGCCGGGCGGCGGGCTCGAACCGGGTGAGGATCCGGAGGACGCCGTGCGCCGCGAGGTCGACGAGGAGACCGGTTACGCGGTGCGCGTCGGCGAGCTGCTCGGCATCCACTCGCGCGTTATCCCGGCCGGACGCCGCACGCATCACGCGGATGCTCCGCTGCACACCCTGCGCATCGTCTACGCGGCGGACATCATCGGCGGCAGCCTCCGCTTCGAGGAGAACGGCTCGACCGACATGGCCGGATGGTTCACGCTCGACGAGGTCGCGAACCTGCAGCGCGTCAAGCTCGTCGACATCGCGCTGCGGATGGGCGGCGTTCTCTGACCGTCGACTACTCCGGAACCGAGATGTCGGCGACCGTCGCGCCGTAGGCGGCGATGAGGTCGTCGGCATCCACGAACAGGCTGTAGCCGTGGGCGCCGGTACCCATCGCGATGCGCTGGCCGACGATCGACTCATCGGCGTAGATCGGCCAGTCCGTCGTGCTGCCGATCGGCACGATGGTGCCGCGCTCGTAGCCGGTCGCCGCCAGGGCGAGCTCGGGCTCAGGGAGGCGCAGCTTGTTGACGCCGACGACGGCGCGCAGCTTGGGCCACGAGATCGATCGGCCGCCCGGGACCAGCGCGAAGAGATACGTATCGTCGCTGCGCTTCACGACGAGGGTCTTGACGATGCCGGATGCCGGGATGCCGAGCAGCTCCGCAGCTTCGTGGAGACTGCGCGCGTTCGGCCGCTCGCGGATCTCGATCTCGAGACCACGGGCGGCCGCGGCATCCCGGACGCGGGAAAGCCGCTCCGGCCCTTCGACGGGCTCAGGGCGCGGAGCGGCCGGTGCGGATGTCACGCGTCGGGCGCGGACAGCGGGTCGTCGGCGACCCAGAGCTCGTCGTCGGTGCGCAGCGCCTGCCAGGCGGCGTAGAGCACGCCGGCGGCCGCAGCGGCGCCGAGGACGATCGCGATGATCGACCCGAGTCCCGGGCCCTGCTTCTTCTTGACGATGCGGCCTTTCGAGACGGTCAGTCCCTGGCGCTTCGCGTTGGCGACATCCCATGCCGACAGTGCGCTGCCGACGACACCGCCGACGATCGGCACGACCTTGTCGTCGACGACGTGACGGCCGAGCTTGATGCCGCGGTCGACGGTCGGGGCGACCCGGCGGTTGTAGGCATGCTGGACGATGGGAAGAACCTGCTCGCGGCCGACGTTGCCGAGCTGGCGACCGGCTTCACGAGCGATGTCGGCGGCGTGGCCGACGAGCTCCTGCTGGTGCTCCCAGAGCTCGTTGGCGTCGTTCTGCAGACGGCGCAGCTGCTTCTTGCGCTTGCGGGTCAGACTCACGATTGTTCTCCTGTCGATGGGGAGTACGGGTTCACCATCTTGCCAGAAGAGTCTGAGTACCGGCACTGATTCTGCCGCCCCTTGTCACGACGGGACGTCCCCGCTATTGTCCGGCCCGGTTCCGGCCGCCGCGCCGCATGCTCTGCGAGAATGGACACATGCCTCAGCACTCTCACGTCGCAACTCTGCACACCAACCACGGCGACATCGTCATCAACCTGTTCGGCGACCACGCCCCCAAGACGGTCAAGAACTTCGTCGGGCTCTCCGACGGCACGCAGGCCTGGACCGACCCGGCCACCGGCAAGCCCGGCGAGGGCGCGCTGTACACCGACGTCATCTTCCACCGCATCATCCCGAACTTCATGATCCAGGGCGGCGACCCGCTCGGTCAGGGCGTCGGCGGCCCCGGCTACAACTTCAACGACGAGATCCACCCCGAGCTGAACTTCAACGAGCCCTACATCCTCGCCATGGCCAACGCGGGTCTGCGCCGCAACGCCATCACGGGCGAGCTCGAGGGCACCAACGGCTCGCAGTTCTTCATCACCACCGACCCGACGCCGTGGCTGATGGGCAAGCACACGATCTTCGGCGAGGTCGCCGACGACGCCTCGAAGAAGGTCGTCGACGAGATCGCCGCCGTCCGCACCGGCGCCGGCGACCGCCCGGTCGAGCCCGTCGTGCTGCACTCCGTCGACATCGCCGCCGTCTGACGCGATAAGCCTGGCCGATCCGGATGACGTCCTCTGAGTTCGCGAGCAACAGCGACAACTACTGCTATCGCCATCCGGATCGGCAGAGCTTCGTGCTCTGCCAGCGCTGCATGCGCACCATCTGCCCCGAATGCCAGACGCAGGCCGCCGTCGGCGTGATCTGCCCGGAGTGCATGAAGGACGACCGAGCGAATCGCTCCCCCGCGCAGAAGAAGGCCGCGCGGCGTTGGGGCGGAGCATCCGCATCGCCGATCGCCACAGCCCGCAGCGGCAAGCCCGTCGTCACCTACGCGCTGCTGATCATCACGTCCTTCATCAGCCTCGTGCAGCTCATCCCCGGCGTCGGCGACGCCGTGGGCGACGCGCTGCTGTTCGCCGCCGCGTATCTCTACCCCGACCTGTCCGGCGCTCCGTTCCAGCCATGGCGGATGCTGACGACCCTGCTCGTGCACGGCAGCTTCATCCATCTTGCGTTGAACATGCTCGGGCTCTGGATGCTGGGCCAGATCCTTGAGCCGATGCTCGGACGCGCCCGCTACCTGGCCCTGTACCTGATCAGCGGCCTGGGGGGCTCGGTCATGGTCGCCCTCCTCGCTCCGAACGTCGCGACCGTCGGGGCATCCGGTGCGATCTTCGGTCTCATGGCGGCCCTGCTCATCATCGGCCGGCACATCGGCGGGAACGTCACCGGCATCCTCATCGTGCTCGGTGTGAACTTCGCGATCGGGTTCGTCTTCGGCGGGATCGCGTGGCAGGCGCACCTCGGCGGTGCGATCGTCGGCGCGATCGTCGCGCTCGTCTACACGCGCACCCGCCGCAGGGATCAGCGCGTCTGGCAGATCGTCCTGCTCGCGGCCATCGCCGTGCTGCTGCTCGTCATCGTCTTCGTCGTGCCCCCCATCCTCATCACCGCGTAGGCCACCACCGCGCAGCTCGGCGAAATCCTGGTCAGGCGTTGTTAACAGGGTTCTCCACCCCTGTGAATAACACCGGTGTAATTCTCCCCACCCTGTGCACAAGCCTGTGGATAAATCTGGGTCGCGCCCGCGCAGGAGCACGAAAAAGCCCCCCGGCGAACCGGAGGGCTTTGGTTGGCAGGCGGTCAGCGCCAGCGCGTGGTCATGAGGAAGCCGATGAGCGCGATGCCCAGGCCGATCGCGAGGTTCCACGACCCGATGCCCGGAATCGGCAGGGTCGCCCCCGACAAGTAGAACACGAGGATCCAGGCGAGGCCGAGCAGCATGAAGCCGAGCATGACGGGCTTGAACCAGACGGCGTTGGGTGCCTGCTCGCTCTCGGTGCGCTCGACGATGGGCTCTTCGCTCTTCCGGTCACGTGCCATGCCGTCATTCTACCCAAGAGCCCGCCCGTTCCCATTCCCGGAATCGGCGGTCACCCGGCGCGGATAGGATCGCACCTATGACCGCATCCGTCGCGCAGCCGCCGCCGCGGTCCCGCCGACGTCGTCCGCGTTCACGCGCGACGTTCACGAGCGTGCTCGGCGAGCTGCTCCTCACGGCCGGCGTCGTGGTGCTGCTGTTCGTCGCCTGGCAGATGTGGATCGGCGACATCATCATCGGGGCCCAGCAGAACAACGAGGGTCACGCCGTCTCGCAGGAGTGGGCGGCGCTGCCCGCACCGGAGCCTCCGGCAGCGACCCCGCAGGAGGACGGCACCGTTTGGTACGAGCCGCCGACGCTGGAGCATCCAGGCGCCGGCGTCCGCTTCGCGCAGATGCTGATCCCTCGGTTCGGTTCGGACTACAACGTCGCGATCGCCGGCGGGACGACCAGGCCCATCACCCTCGACCACGGATGGATCGGCCTGTACGATCAGTCGGCGATGCCCGGTCAGGTCGGCAATTTCTCGGTGGCCGGCCACCGCACCACGTGGGGCGCTCCACTCAACCGCATGGACAAGCTGCGCGTCGACGACGCCATCGTGGTCGAGACCCCGGAAGGCTGGTTCACCTACCGGTTCCGCAACCTCGAGTACGTCAAGCCCAGCGCCGTCGACGTCCTGGCGGACGTGCCGCAGATGCCCGAGGTGAAGACGGGGGAGCGGTACCTGACCCTCACCGCCTGCTCGCCGCTGTACTCGCTCGCCGAGCGCATCGTCGGATACGCCGTGTTCGAGGGCTTCCAGCCCCGCGCCGAGGGCGCACCCGAATCCCTGAGCCCGGTGGACGACGTCGCCCCGCCGTCCTGGTAGGAGAGTATTCATGTATGCAGCGCTCTGGCGGATCCTCCCCGGCCCGTGGTGGCTACGGGTGCTGATCCTGCTCGTCGTCGTCGCGGCGATCCTGTACGGCCTGTTCTTCTATGTGTTCCCGTGGGTCAGCCCGCTCATCACGCCCGACGAGGTCGATCTCGAGTGAGCGCGCGCATCCTCGTCGTCGACAACCATGACAGCTTCGTGCACACCCTCGTCGGGTACCTGCGCGACCTCGGCGCCTCGGTGGATCTGGTCGAGGCGGATGCCGCGGACGCGAGCGCGTTCGCCGCGATGATGCCCCGCTACGACGGCGTGATGCTCTCGCCGGGGCCCGGCAGGCCGCGGGATGCCGGAGCATCCGTCGACGTCGTGCATCTGTGCGCCGACATCGGGATGCCGCTGCTCGGCGTGTGCCTCGGGCATCAGGCGATCGGCGCGGCTTTCGGCACAGAGGTCTCCGAGGCGCCGGAGCTCATGCACGGCATGGCGTCGTCCGTCGTGCACACCGGAACGGGGCTGTTCGACGGCATCCCCTCGCCCTTCGACGTCGGACGCTACCACTCGCTCGCGCTCGCCGAGGAGGACCTGCCCGCCGCACTGCGGGTGACGGCGCGCAGTGACTCGGGCACGGTCATGGCCGTCACGCACCGCGAGCTGCCGATCACGGGCGTCCAGTTCCATCCCGAGAGCATCCTCACCGAGCACGGTCACCGACTGCTCGCGAACTGGCTGGGCTCCCTCGGCTCCGTCTGCTGAGTGGTCCGGACGACCTGCGCTACTGGCCGGTGCAGTAGCGCAGCTCGACGTCGGACTGCACGGGGACATCGCCCGGAGGGGCCGACATCGACGCGACGGTGGCCGGATTCGTGGCCGGGCAGTCCGCGGACTCGATCGGGATGGCGTTCAGCCCGAGCTCCTCGAGCTGGGCGGATGCGGCATCCAGCGTCCAGCCGGTCACGTCAGGAAGAGTCACCCGTCCGCTGGCCACGACGAGGTTCACGACCGTGTTCGGCGCGACCTCGTCACCCTCATTCGCATCCGTGAGCTCGAGCACCGTGTCGGTCTGGCTCTCGGGGTCGTTGCGCGGGGTGACGCTGCCGAGCTCGAGTCCGGCATCCGCGATCTCCTGCTTCGCCGCAGTGAGCGAGAGACCCACGAGCGGGGGAATCTCGACGGTCTCCGCGCCGGACGAGACGTACAGCGTCACCGTCTCGCCCACCTTCACCGACTGGCCCGCCTCGGGGTCGGTGCGGATGACGTTATCCTCGCTGACGTCGGAGCTCGCCTCGTAGACGACCTCGGCCTGCAGGTCCATGTCGGCAAGGTCTGCCTGCGCGCGCTCGGCCGAGACGTCGACGAGGTCGGGGATGATCCGCGATGAAGACGGGATCTCCTCGCCGCGGGGCATCATGATGACCCACAGCAGCACCGAGATGAGCAGGACGGCCAGCAGTGCGACGCCGGCCCAGATCCACGCCACTGGCGGACCGGACTGCGTGCGGGTCATGGTCGTGTCCGAGCTCAGCTGCCGCAGTGACCGCGCGGTCTCCTGCGCCTGGCGCGGGCTCGGACCGTACAGCTCGCTGGTGAGCTCTCCCAGCTGCTTCTTCGTCGGCGCCTTGCCGGTCACGGCCGAGTCGAGCGCGACGCGGAAGCTCGCGGCATCCGGATACCGCTGGTAGGGGTCCTTCGCGAGTGCGCGGAGCACGATCGGGTCGAGCGTCCGCGGCGCCTCCTCGTTCACCTCGGTCGGCGGAACCGGCGCTTCGCTGACGTGCTGGTAGGCGACGGCCACGGGTGAATCGCCGCGGAACGGCTGGCGCCCGGTGAGCAGCTCGTACAGCACGACGCCCGTCGAATACAGGTCGGCCCTGGCGTCCACCGGTTCGCCCTTGGCCTGCTCCGGAGAGAAATACGCGGCTGTGCCGAGGATCTGGGTCGTCTCGGCGACCGTCGACGACGAGTCCGAGACCGCGCGGGCGATGCCGAAGTCCATGACCTTGACCTTGCCGGCGGCGGTGACCATGACGTTGCCCGGCTTGATGTCGCGGTGCACGACACCGGCGCGGTGCGAGTAGTCCAGCGCCTCCAGGATGCCGTCGATGTACCGCACGGCGTCCTCGACGGGCACGGGGCCGGCGGCGATGATGTCCTTCAGCAGTTGCCCCTGGACGAGCTCCATGATGATGTACGGCTCGCTGGTGGAGGCCGTGCTGCCGTCGGCGGAACCGGGATCGCCGGCGTCGAACACGCGCACGATCGAGGGATGCGACATGCGCGATGCCGCCTGCGCCTCGAGGCGGAACCTCGTGCGGAAGGCCGTGTCGCGGGCGAGTTCGGGGTCGAGGATCTTGATCGCGACGTCGCGGCCGAGGGTCAGGTCGTAGCCGCGGTACACCTTGGCCATGCCGCCGTGGCCGATGAGCTCATCCACGCGGTACCGCTCAGCGATGATGCGCGGCTCTGCTGACACGTCCGTCCCCCTGGAAAATCACTCCGACTAGCTCTGCAACCCTATCCGCTGGAACCTGGTCATCCAGCGGGAGGAGGCGTCACCCCGTCACCGGGATCGGGCAGGGCGGCACCCTCTTGGATCGACGCGACATCTTCGGGGGACTCCACGGTTGTGCGGGCACCCGCGCTGCCGCCGGAGCAGGTCACCGTGTACTTCACGACAAGGGCCTCACCGGGGTTGCCCGTGACCGAGATCGCGGCCGTGCGGTCCTCGGATCCGAACGTCGCCGTCGCGGAGTCGTTGATCGTGAAGACGCCGCCGCTGACCGTGAAGTTGTACGCGCTGACCTGGCCCTGCCCGGACGGGCAGCTGTAGCCGGGCCACGTGACCTGGACCTCGCTGCCGGCATCGGCGGTGTCGGGGAGGTTCGGGGCCGTCGGGTCGGGCAGGGGCGTCTGCTCGCCGTAGTAGAGCAAGTCGATCGTCGCGCCGACAGGCTGGTTTCCGCCGCTGTTGACGCGGTAGATGATGCCCTGGTCGGACTCCTGCGGCGCGGGATCGCCCGCTATGCAGTTGGGCACGAGTCCCTCGGCCTCGAGCGTGGAGGTCGCCTGGTCGCACGTCATGCCGACGAGGTTCAGCGCGTCGACGTTCACCGGTTCGGCCGACGGCGTCTGCGATGGCGTCTGCGACGGGGACTTGGATGCCGTGGTCGCCGGCGGCGTCGACGGGTCGGCTTCGGGTTCGCCCTGGTTCAGCAGTGCGAACAGCGTGCCTGCCAGCACGATCACGAGCAGGACGATGAGGGCGACGAGCGGCCACGTCCACGGGCTGCGCTTCTTCTTCTTGCCCTCCTCGGCCTCGCCCTGCTGCTCGGTGGGCAGCTGGGCGGTGGTCGGCAGGATGCGGGTCGTGCCGTCGCCTGCGGCCGAGGTGAGGATGCGGGTCGCATCGTCACCGGCAGCGGCGCCGGCGATGGCCGGGACGGCGATCGCGGCCGAGTTGAGGTCGCCGCGGCGCAGCGCCTGCGCAGCACGCGCCACGGTCGCCGCCGACGACGGACGATCGGCGGGCTTCTTGGCGATCATCGCCATGACGAGGTTCTGCACCGGTATCGGCACGGTCACCGGCAGCGGCGGGGGCTGCTCGTTGATCTGCGCCATCGCGATCGCGACCTGCGATTCGCCGGTGAACGGGCGCTTGCCTGCCAGGCATTCGTACGCGACGATGCCGAGCGAGTAGATGTCGGTCGCCGGGGATGCCGGGTGGCCAGAGGCCTGCTCGGGGGAGAGGTACTGCACCGTGCCCATGACCTGACCGGTCGCGGTCAGGGGCACCTGGTCGGCGATGCGCGCGATGCCGAAGTCCGTGATCTTGACGCGGCCGTCGGGGGTGATCAGCAGGTTGCCCGGCTTGATGTCGCGGTGCACGAGACCGGCGGCATGAGCCGCCTGCAGAGCGGATGCCGTCTGGGCGACGATGTCGAGGGTCTTGTCGGCGCTGAGCGATCCCTCGCGCTCGATGATCGTGGAGAGGGCCTCCCCGGGGACGAGCTCCATGACGAGGAAGGCTGAGCCGTTCTCCTCGCCGTAGTCGAAGACGCTCGCGATGCCCTCGTGGTTGACGAGCGCGGCGTGGCGCGCCTCAGCGCGGAACCGCTCGAGGAATCCGGGATCCCCCATGTACTCGTCCTTGAGGATCTTGATCGCGACGGTACGCCCGATGACGTGATCCGTCGCCTCCCAGACCTCGCCCATACCGCCGATCGCGATACGCGACTGCAGCTCGTATCGACCACCGAACGACACACCCTGCGTCGGCCTCATTTGTTCAGCACCGCCTCAATGATCTTCTTCGCGATCGGGGCGGCGAGTGTGTCACCGGATCCCGACTGTCCCATTCCGCCGCCGTCTTCCACGACGACGGCCACCGCGATCTGCGGGTCGTCCGCCGGCGCGAAACCGGTGAACCACAGTGTGTACGGATTGCTGCCGCCCATCTCGGCCGTTCCCGTCTTACCGGCGACCTCGACCCCGTCTATTCTTGCACCCTGCGCCGCGCCATCCGCGACGCTGGCGACCATGGCGGCGGTCACGTCGTTCGCGACGTCCGCATCGACGGCGCGGCCGAACTCCTCGTCCGGATACTCCCGCACCGTGGACAGGTCGTTGCCGATCACGGCATCCACGAGCCTCGGCTTCATGATGAGGCCGTCGTTGGCGAGCCCGGCGGAGATCATCGCGACCTGCAGCGCCGTCGCGGTCACCTGGCCCTGCCCGAATCCGCTCAGTGCCGTCTGGGCGTCGTCCAGGCCCTGCGGGTAGCTGGAGACCGCGACGGGGAGCGGCGTGGTGAAGTCCTGGTTGAAGCCGAACTTCTCGGCCATGGCGAAGATCGTCTCACTGCCGAGCTCGACGGCGAGCTCCGCCATCGGGATGTTGCAGCTGAGCTTGATCGCCTCGGCGATCGTGACGGTGTCGCCGGATCCGCATGTGCCGCCCCACGCGTTGCGCACCTGGTTGTTCGAGCCGGGCAGCGCGTAGCGGGCCGGGTTGGGCAGTGTCGACTCCGGTGTCCATTCACCGGTGGCGTACGCCGCGGCGGCGACAAGCACCTTGAACGTGGAGCCGGGAGGGTTGACGTCGGCCGTGGCGTTGTTCACGAGCGGGTTGGGCTTCAGGGCGTCGAGCTCGTTGTACCGCTGCTCGGCCTCCGCCGCGCTGTGCACGGCGAGCTCGTTCGCGTCGTATCCGGGCGTCGAGTACATCGCCAGGATGCGGCCGGTCGACGGCTCGATCGCGACGGCCGCGCCCTGCTTGTCGCCGAATGCCTCGTACGCGGCGCGCTGCGCATCGGCATCCGGGGTCAGCTCGACGCTGAATCCGCGTTGCGGCTGACCGGAGACGATGCGCTCGATCTCGGCGAGGAAGGCGCTCGCACCGGTGCCCGACAGGTCGCCGTTCAGGGCGTTCTCGATACCGGTGGACGACTGCAGGGCGGGGTTGAAGAACCCGGTGATGTTCGACCACATCGGTGAGTCGACGTACTCGCGCTGGTACTGGTACTCGTCGTCCGAAGGCACGGAACTCGCGATCGGCATCCCGTCGACGATGATCGACCCGCGCTGGATCTCGTAACTGTCCAGCAGCGACCGGGTGTTGCCGTCGGCCTGCGCGAGATCGTCGGCCGCGACGACCTGGATCCAGCTCGTCGCGACGAACAGCGACAGGAACATGAACAGCATCACGATGCTGAGGCGGCGCATCTCCTTCGTCATCAGCCGATCACCACCCTGGGCTGGCGGCGCACGCCGTCGGAGATCCGCAGCAGCAGTGCGACGATGAGCCAGTTCGCGACGAGCGACGATCCACCCGCTGCGAGGAAGGGCGTGGTGAGACCGGTGAGGGGGATGACGCGGGTCACTCCGCCGACCATGATGAACACCTGCAGGCCGATCGTGAACGACAGGCCGGTCGCGAGGAGCTTGCCGAAGTCGTCCTGCCCTGCGATGCCGATGCGGACGCCGCGGCTGATGAAGACCATGTAGAGGCAGAGGATCGCGAACAGGCCGATCAGCCCCAGCTCTTCGCCCAGGCTCGGGATGATGTAGTCGCTCTCGGCCAGGGGGGTGATCTGCGGGCGGCCCTGACCGAGGCCCGTTCCGATCAGTCCGCCGTGCGCGAGACCGAAGATGCCCTGCACGAGCTGGAAGCCGGGCCCGCGCGGGTCGACGACCTCGGGGTCGAACGCGTAGAGCCAGTTCGTGAAGCGCCCGTGGACGTACGGGAGGATCTGGGTGGCGGCGGCGACCCCGGCGGCGACCATGCCGAGACCGATGAGCACCCAGCTCGTCTTGCCCGTGGCGACGTAGAGCATCGCGATGAACAGGCCGAAGATGAGCATCCCGGTGCCGAGATCGCGTTGGATGACGATGATGCCCAGCGAGATCAGCCAGACGACGATCACGGGTCCGAGTTCGCGCATGCGCGGCCAGGTGATGCCGAGGAACCGCTTGCCGACCGAGGCGAGGCTCTCGCGAGTGCGGACGAGGTAGCCGGCGAAGAAGATCGCCAGGCAGATCTTGGCGATCTCACCGGGTTGGAACGAGAAGATCCCGCCGATCGACACCCACACGTCGGCGTTCGCCTCGGAGACGCCGAGACCCGGGATGAACGGCAGGAGCAGGAGCAGGATGCCGGCGAGGCCGAACAGGTAGGTGTACCGGAAGAGGATCCGGTAGTTGCGCAGCAGGATGACGACGGCGATCGCGCCGGCGAGGGAGATCGCGGTCCAGGCGAGCTGCTTGGTCGAGAAGGCGGCCCAGCCCGTGTAGTGCTCGGCGATGTCGAGCCGGTAGATCATCGCGATGCCCAGGCCCGTCAACAGCGTCGCGATCGGGAGCACGAACGGGTCGGCGTCGGATGCCACGGCGCGAAGCACGAAGTGCAGGGCGAAGACGAGTACGACGAGTCCGCCGCCGATGAAGAGGATGAACGGGTCGATGAGGCCGAGCGCCCCCAGCTGCACGAGCGCGAGGGCTGCACCGCTGATGGCGCAGGCGAAGAGCAGCAGCCAGAACTCGCGGTTGCGCTGGGTCTGCGGCATCCGCATGCGCTTGAGGGCCTTGATGACGGCGGTGTCCGCGGAGACGTCGGTGCTCATCCGATCACCTCACCGTCGTTCGTCGTGGTGGTGCCGGACTCGGCCGGGGAGCCGTTCGGGGTCTCGGTCGGCAGTGGTACCGGCGAGGTCGTCGGGGCGGGGGAGGGCGTCTGGCCGACGACGGCCTCTTCGCCGGCGCGCAGCCGCTCGACGATCGCCATCGCGTCGGAGAGCGAACGGGCGGTGATGGTCCGCTCGACGGTGGCGCGCTGGTAGGCGGGGAGGTTCGCCAGCAGGATGCCGGTGTCCTCGAGTTCGGCCGACAGTGAGATGGGCCCGATGTTCTGCTGCACTCCCTGGAAGATGACGACGCTGTCCTCGTCGGCGCCGACGAAGTAGCGGGTCTGGGTCCAGTTGTACGCGAGGATGCCGGCTCCGGTGAGCGAGAGCACGAACACGACGAGCGCGGCGATCCAGCCGATGCGGCGACGCCGTGCGCGACGGCGATCCTCTTCGATGAGCTCTTCGAGGTAGTCGGCGGCCGGCTCGAAGTGCGACGGCTCGTTGGCCGCCTGGCGCACCGGGTGCAGCCAGCTCGTTCTGGGAGCGCGCTCCGGCGGGATGAGAACGCCGGAAGGCGTGGATGCCGCGCCGACGATGGTGGGCGTGCCGGAGGAGAGCGGATGCTGTCCTCCGACGTCGACCAGCACGATCGTGACGTTGTCGGGGGCTCCGCCGTCGAGGGCCTGCTTGAGCAGGTTGTCGGCGGTGCGGCCGGGCGGCAGACCGAGGCGCATCGCCTTGAGGATGTGGGCCTCGTCGACGACGCCGGAGAGGCCGTCGGAGCACAGCAGCCAGCGGTCGCCGGGGAGCGTCGGCATGACGAACATGTCGAGCTCGGGGTCGTTGTCCATGTCGCTGAGAACCCGCATGAGCACGGAGCGGCGGGGGTGGTAGCGCGCCTCTTCGGGCGTGATGCGGCCGGAGTCGACCAGGCGCTGGACGAAGGTATGGTCGGCGGTGATCTGGGTCAGCTCGTCATCGCGATAGAGGTAGATGCGCGAGTCGCCGATGTGCCCGATGACCGCGTGGTCGTCGACCATGATGATCGCACTGACGGTGGTGCCCAGGCCCGCGAGTTCGGGCTGCTCCTTGGCCGCGCGGATGAGGTCGCCGGCTGCGCTGGTCGCTGCGGCCTGCAGGGAGGCCTGCGCGTCATCCGTTGAGGAGAAGGCCTGGTCGAGCCGCTCGAGGTGCTGGATGGCGATCGTGGATGCCACGTCGCCACCCGCGTGCCCGCCCATGCCGTCGGCGACGGCGAACAGGTTCGCTCCGGCGTAACCGGAATCCTGGTTGTTGGACCGGACCTTCCCGGTGTGGGAGATCGCGGAGGCGGATCCTTCGAAGACCATGCCGGGTTCAGGCCCGCAGCTCGAAGGTCGTTGCGCCGACCTTGATCGTGTCGCCGATGCTGATGGGGGCCGGGGTGCCGCCCAGGCGCTTTCCGCCGAGGAAGGTGCCGTTGGTCGAGTCGAGGTCCTGGATCGCCCAGGCATCGCCGCGCAGCAGCAGGCGGGCGTGGTGGCTGGACGTGTAGTCGTCGCGGATGACGAGGCCCGACTCGCTCGATCGGCCGATGGTCATCGCCTCGGTGCCCAGGGGCAGCTCGAGCCCCGCCTTCGGACCCGAAGTGATGACGAGTTTGGAGACGGTGGAGGTCGTGGCGGGGCCGCTCGTGCGCGCGCCGCCCCGGGGTGCCGACCGCGGAACCGCAGCTGTCGGCGCGGAGGGCGCGGAGGTCGGGGCGACGCCGCCGGAGGCGGCCGCGGCGGGCAGCTTGCGCACCTTCACACCGAACAGGTCGGCACGGAGGGAGTAGACGACGCCGAAGACGAAGAACCACAGCAGCACCAGGAAGCCGATGCGCAGCAGGAGGAGGACGAGCTCACTCATCGGGTTGCCACCCCGCTCCCTGAGCCGCCGCTGCTTCCTGGGCCCGTCGAAGGGTCGGCGACCGCGACGACGCGGAAGACGAGATCGGTGCGGCCGATCGTGATCGTGGTGTCGGTCGGCAGCGGTGCCTCGCGCACCTTCTCTCCGTTGACCTTGGTGCCGTTGGTGGAGCCGAGGTCGCGCATCATGGCGCGCTCGCCGTCCCACAGCACCTCGACGTGCTTGCGGCTGGATCCGGCATCCGCGATGGTGATGTCGGCATCCGAGCCGCGGCCGATGACGGTGCGCGCACGGGAGATCGGGTGGCGGCGTCCGTCGACGTCGATCACGGCCTGCCAGCTGACGCGGCCCTCGATCGTGCCGGAGCTCACGCGCACCGTGCCGGTGGCGACCTTCTCGTCGGACTCGAGCGCGATCGACACGGGGCCGGCGAAGCTGTATCCCTGTGCCTTGGCGTGCTTGGTGAGCAGGGCGTGCAGCTCGTCGGTGAGCGCGCCGCCGAGGGCGCGCATCCGGTCGTGGTCGTCGGCGCTCAGGCGCACGACGAAGCTGTTGGGCACGATGATGCGGTCGCGACTGACCACGGCCGCGTTGATGTCGGCCTCGCGGCGCAGGGCCGAAGCGATCTCCACCGGCTGGATGCCGCTGCGGAAGGTCTTGGCGAAAGCGCCGTTGACGGCGCGCTCAAGACCCTTCTCAAAGCTGTCAAGTAGTCCCACGGGGCTCCTCTGGCATGGCGGTGGTAGCAACATCGTAGCCAGGTGTCCTGAAAGTACGCCGCTTCGGTGACACGGGGGGAGCGTACGAGAGGGGCTGAAGTGCGTGATATCCTCGTGAAGTTGAGTTCTTCGGAACGAGACGCTCGCGCGAGTGGCGGAATGGTAGACGCGCTGGCTTCAGGTGCCAGTGTCCTTATGGACGTGGGGGTTCAAGTCCCCCCTCGCGCACGCTGTGCTGTATTCGTAAATTCAGCCCGATGTATTCGTAAATTGAAAGAGCCGGTCAGGTGCATAATCTGACCGGCTCTTTCTGTTTCGCCGTGCCATGCTTACGTCGAGCGAAAGGCATGCGATCACGGTGAACCTGCCATTTCAACTTCGAGCACATCACCTCGTCAAGCACCCGCTGCTTCAAGACGGTCGTGCGGTGCGAGATTTGAAGGTGCTCGTCGATGTACCGGTCTGGGACATGCTTCGCGAGAGCGAAGGCCATGCATTCCTCTTGCTCCGGGCGCTGCTTCAGGGTGAGCGGATATCCATGTCTCTTTACGGAGACGATGGCCCACCGCCTGACGTTGAGCGTTGCCCGGACGATTCACCGTTCGGCGGCGGTGAGGCTATCGGCTGGACCGTGGTCACGATGAACGACGACCTGATGGTTCCGTACAAGATCACTACCGCTACTGAGGAGTCAGTCTCTGGGGAGGCCCTCTTCGCTGACCAAGTCTTCGCCGCGCGCATGGTGCTCGAGCAGGAGCAAGCCATGGGCGATGAGCGTGATGCCTTGCTCATCACCGTGGCCCAGGAAGTCGGTGCCGATCTACTCATCACGGAACGGGCGTCGCTCCTCAACACCCGGCTGTTGCAGCGCGGGAACTGCCAGGTCGCCGCACCGGTCGACGCCCTCGCGCTCGTCGCTCTCTACCTCCGGGCGGCAGGACAGTTCATCGCCGCGAGGGGAGGCTGGTGGAGCTTCGTGGCGCCGCCGACGCAGTTTTACCAGCAGATGGCGGAAGCGCACCTGCCGACCCTTGCGGAGTTCGTGCGTCGAGCGGACGGCGTAGTGTCACCGGCGACAACAAGTTCGACATCCGAGCCATAGTTGGTGCCTCAAGCGTTACGTTCACGAAGCACATCGGTCAGACTCGTCGCTACCACTGCTCGACCACATCATGTGTTCTTTATGCGACGGCAACTGCACCGGTCTCAGAGTTGAGCGCATCTTCAACGATCTCGGGCAGTACAACGACGATCCGGTACAACGTCGACACGACGAATCCTCTGCAGGCGTTTTCACCGGCGATCAACGGTGAGATGACGGTGAAGCTCACTCCACGCGCGTGGACGTTGACCGGTAAGCACGATCTCATGCCCGTGCACCAGTTCATGTGGGGACCGCAGCTCTCGGAGTACAAGATCTCGTACTCCACGCACGATTTCTACACCCTCGTTTGTCTCTATGGTGGCCCTGTGTGTACAGCAAAGGTCAACGTGCAGTTATGACGTCCACGGCAGTGAGAAGGCAGAGCCGAGCGGGAACAATCGGTGCTCTTCTGCTGGGGATCGGTGGCGTCATCTTGGCAAGCATGGTCCGCTCCGTCGATCACATGACGTTGCCGATATTCATCCTGACAAACCTCGGAGACTTCGTCGGGTTCGCCCTTGTCGTGACTGGAACCACCCTTGCCGCGTCGCGCAGCTCATCTCTGGGGCGAGCGTTCATGATCGCGGGATCCGCGACCTGGCTCGTGGGTTGGTCGTGGGCCTGGCATGCAGGGCTGGTGTTCCCCGTTCCGTTCTGGATCTGGGCCGCCATCGCGGCACTCGCCTACCTGTCGGCGGCGATTGCATACTTCGTGCATGGCGCGCTATCGGCGGGTAGCGCAACGGTGCCGCTTCTGCTTGGGTCGCTGGGCTCCATGATGCCCCCGCTGTTGAGTCCGGTTTTCATTCCGGACTACACGTACGTGCCCTTCAGTGTTGGCGCCATCTGTGCCGCGGTGCTCGCGTTCTTCGAAGTGAGGCGCTCGTCCCACGGCGGTGGAGGTAGCGTCGTGACATGAGTACCCCTGAGGCCACTTCTCGGTTCCGCTTGACGACCCATCAAGGCTGAATATCGCGATTGACATCGTCCAACCATCCGGTCGCCGACGACGTCACCCTGGGTGTCGGCACCGTCTCAAGGCGTTCTATCACTCACCGGAAGGGGGGGTGCCGGGTTCCCGCGCTTCGCGCGCTGACGACGGCGACGAGAGCTCGCTCCATCCCGCGTTCGAAACAGAGCAGCAGGGCAAACGCATTGGCGTACCGCTGTTCGTCGACTTTCCGTATCCATTGACGGCCGTCCGAACTGGTGAAGAGAACGTTGCGGGCAATCACATTTCAGGGAGATCCTTGAATCACGCGCCGCATCTCCGCACCGGGTGGCAACATCGCGGGAAGGCCAGTGTCGCTGATGATGCGATAGGTCAGGAACGGCGTCGCTCCCTGCGCAGGAGGGAGCGCAGAGTCTCGGCGTTCGCGTAGCCGACCCGTAGCGCGATCTCGGCGGAGGTGAGGTCCGTGGTTGCTGAGAGGTGCCGAGCTCGTTCGATGCGAAGCCGTTGGACGAAGCCGAGCGGAGTGAGGTTGAGCGCCGCACGGACTCGTCGTTCGAGGGTGCGCCGGCTGGTGCCGAGCGACTGCGCGACGAAGGCGACGTTGAACGGTTCGTCCAGGCGGGCGCGCACGAAGCGTTCGAACTCGACGACGATCGGGTCCTCGTACCGGAGATGTTCATAGGCGACGAAGGCCGCCTGCGACGGGCGCTCGTCGATGAGGAGGAGCTTGGCGACATGTTGGGCCAGGTCGGGGCTGATCGATCGCACGAGTGAGAGCGCGAGGTCGATGTGGGCGAATGCGGCGCCTGCGGTGACGAGGTTCCCGTCGACCACGACCATGGTGTCGAGATCGAGGGCGACGGTCGGATAGCGCTTCAGGAACTCCGGCCCCAGGAACCAGCTGGTCGTCGCCCGCCGATGATGCATCCGTCCGGTCTCGGCGACGGCGAACACGCCGGTGCACGCCGCGGCGATCCGGGTGGTCGCCTCGTCGAGGCGCCCGAGCGAGGCAATGACTGAACGAGCATCTCGGCTCTGCAGGGCGTCGTTGGTAGCGGCGGCCGTGAGGGTTCCAAGCGCAGGGACGACGACAACGTCGAAGTCTCCGGACTCCGACAGCGGGTGGTCCACCGACAGGGTCATCGACGCCGTCGTGGTCACTCGCCGTCTCGGTCCGAGGATGGCGAGTTCGATCGGCTCGATCTGGGGGTCGACATCGCCGCGGGCTCCGTCGGCCACCCGCACGATGTCGATGATCGACGCGATGGCCGAACCGAAGCAGCCGTCGATCGCGATCAGTCCGATACGCATGACGTGAATAATAGCAAAACTGCCGTATACGCCACTACCTACCGGCCCTCGCTCGTCATACGCTGACTTCGTCCCACGAAAAACCCGACTTCAAGGAGAGTCCCTCATGTCCACACCCGCATCACTTCCGTATGCCTTCGTCGCCAAGATCGTCGCGGCCGATGGACAGCACGACGCGCTCGCCGATCTGCTCGCCGGCGCTGTCGCACTCGCCAACGAAGAAGTAGGAACGATTGTCTGGTTCGCGGTCAGGACCGACGCCGACACCTTCTGGATCTTCGATGCATTCCCCGACGAGGCCGCTCGCGACGCCCACGCCAACGGCGCCATCGTCGCAGCCCTGACGGCCAACCAGCACCTCCTCGGCGCAGCACCCGAGATCCTGGCGGCCGACGTCCTCGCGTCCAAGCTCCCGTAGTCCGCCAACGCACGAGACGATCGCGCCCCGCCGAGCCGTCGCCAGGTCGCGACGCAACGCCACGCTGCGTTGCCGAGCGGTGCGAGGCCTATCGGCACACGGACAGGATGCCGGCCGCGAGCGCTCAGCCGGCGAGGGGTCCGTCGCAGAGGAGAGCGACGTCGGTGTCGGGCAGAGCCGTGAGGCCAGCGGATCGCGCGACCACCAGAACCGAACAGCCCCTGCCCTGCGTTTCCGCAGGTCAGGGGCTGTTCGCCGGACGGCGGCGGCTGGCGCATGCTCGGTCTGCAGGCCGGCAAGTGCAACAGCAAGAAGCAGGGGCTGGGTTACGCGTTCTTGCACCACGCGGTCGATGACTGCACCCGACTGGCCTACTCCGAGCAGCTGGCCGACGAGCGCAAGGAGACCGCCGCGGCGTTCTGGACCCGCGCAAGTGATGACTCCATTCGAGTGAGAAGTAGAGAGCTTTCTCGAAGGATCACACGGTGACCGCGCTTACGTCGTGAACGACGAGCCGGACCACCACGCCCTACACCACTTTATGGGGCACCACTGTCAACGAACTGTTGAAGTAGTAGGCGGCGCTAGCAGGAAGAAAGACCGCCAGCAGTATGGCGACCCCCGCGATTTTCTAACGTAGATGACGCATGGTTATCACCTTTACGGCTTGAGATAGGCGCACGAAACGAAATCGATGGAAGCAACGGCCAGAGAGCGAATATCTGCCGTGCTGCAAGAGTGCCGTCCCAGCATCTCCGCGCCGTACTCACTACAGCAACGGATGCACAACGGATGCAGTCGGATCCGCCGCCGCTAGGCTGGATGCGGCTCGTCAGGGTGGACGACATCCCGCCCCGTCATCTCCTGGAGTCTCTCATCCGCCGCCACCACCTCGCCTCCACCGCATCGCGCGGGGTCGCCGCATCCGTTCTCGCATCCGTCCTGTTCGGCGCGATCAGCCTGCTCGGCGGCCATCTCGACGGCTTCACGTCCGAAGAGACCACCGCCTGGCGGGTACTGTTCATCGCCGCTGCCCTTGGCGTGCTGCACGCCACGGGGACCCGTCGCGCGGCGTTCGTGTCGGTGACGCGGCGCATCATCCGCAGCCCGAAGCTCGTCGTCATCGTCGTGGTCAACACGGTGATCATGTGGGTGCAGCTCTGGGTCTTCATGTGGGGGCCGGCGAACGGGCACACGCAGGACATCGCGTTCGGATACTTCCTGCTGCCTCTGGTCATGGTCGTCGTCGGCCGGGTGTTCTTCCGCGACCATCTCAGCGTGCTGCAGTGGGCGGCCGTCGCGGCCGCCGCCGTCGGCGTGCTCGCGCAGGCCCTCATCGCCGGGGGCATCAACTGGCCGGTGCTCATCATCGCCGGCCTCTACCCGGTCTACTTCGCCCTGCGCCGCTGGGCGGGCATCGACTCGATGCAGGTGTTCCTCATCGAGATCCTCCTGCTCGTCATCCCCTCCGCCGTGATCGCCGGCGGGCATCTCGTGTCGCCGGCGGGCGCTGCGGCATCCTGGCCGTCCCTCCTTCTCATGGCGAGCCTGAGCGCGGCGGCGATGATCCTCTACATCCTCGCCTCACGCCTGCTGCCGCTGTCGCTGTTCGGGCTGCTGTCGTATCTCGAGCCGGTCCTCGTGCTCGGGGCATCCCTGCTGCTCGGCGAGATCCTCACGGGCGCGGATGCCTTCGTCTACGCACCGATCGTCGCCGCCCTCGTGCTGCTCGGACTCAGCGGCCGCCGCCGGCCGCGCGAGCACCTCGAGGAGCCGCCGCTGTAGCGGATACGTTCGCGCCCGCTCGCCCCGCGCGCGGAACGGCGAAACGGGGTTTGCCGCACGAGACGGGGGCGCATGGCCCGGGTCTCATGCTGCAAACCCCGTCTCGGCGAGGCGGCGCTCAGATCCAGCCGCGCTCCTCCGCCATGAGAACGGCCTGCTGACGCGTGGTGATCTGCAGCTTCGACAGGATGGCCGAGACGTGGTTGCGCACGGTCCCCGGCGCGAGCAGGAGCTTCTTCGCGATCTGCCCCGTCGTCTCGCCGCGGCGCCCGGCACGCAGCACGTCGAGCTCGCGGTCGGTCAGCGGGCAGCGTTCGTCGCTCAGCGCGTCGGCCGCGACCTCGGGGTCGACGTAGCGGGCGCCTGCCGCGACGCGGCGGATGACCTCGGCCACCTCGCCCGCGCCCCGCGACTTGGGCAGGAACCCGGCCACACCGGACGCCAGTGCCCGCCGCAGTACGCCGGGGCGGGCATGCCGGGTCACCACGACGCAGCGCGCGGTGATCGTCCGGCTCAGCCGCTCCGCCACCTCGACGCCGTCGAGTCCCGGCATCTCGAGGTCGAGCAGGCAGATGTCGGGCTGCAGCTTCTCGGCCATCGCGACGGCCTGGAGCCCGTCGGCGCACTCCGCGACGACGTCGATGTCATCCTCGAGCCGCAGCAGCGCCGCGAGCGCCGAGCGGATCATCGCCTCGTCGTCGGCAAGCAGCACCCGGATCACCGCGCGGACCCCGGCTCGGCCGCTGCATCCCCGAAGGCGGCATCCTGCATCGGGACTGCACCCGCGGCATCCGGAACCGTCGCGATCACCCGGAACTCGCCGCGCTCGCGCTCGACCCGCACCTCGCCGCCGGCCTCCGCCACGCGGCGCGCGATGCCGTCAAGACCGGAACCACTGCCCGAGGCGCCGTCGCCGTTCGCGGATGCCGCATCGTTGACGATCTCGTACCGCCACATGCCGTCCGTACGACCGAGGGTCAGCCGGGCACGGTTCCCTCCGCCGTGCCGGAGAACGTTCGTCGTCGTCTCGCGAATCACCGGGCCCAGGACGGATGCCGGCGCGGCCACCGCGTCGGGCGACACTGTGGCATCCGCCGTCGTCCCCGCCGCGCGCAGCAGATCGACGGCGTTGGCGATCTCGTCCGGCAGCGGCACACCGCGGAACCGCATCGCGAGGTCGCGCGTTCCCTGGCGCGCTTCCGCGACGCTCGCCCTGGCCAGCCGAAGCTGCTCGAGCGCGGCATCCGGATCGCGCTGCTTCTCACCGCCAGGAGAGAGCAGCCTCTCGGCGAGCTCGAGCTGCAGCGCGATCACCTGCAGATGGTGCCCCTGCAGATCGTGCACGTCGGTCGCGACTCGCAGACGCTCCTGCGTCGCGCCGAGCCGTGCCTCCGCCGCCCGCGCACGATCGAGCGTGACGAGCACGTCCCACCACCACAGCGACGTCACGGTCATGAGCGGCAGCGTCGCCGCGAAGAAGCCGAACAGGAACCAGGCGCTCGTGACCTCGGCATCCGCACCGTCGAACGTCATCTTCAAGTCGATGAACCACAGCGCGGCGATGACGGCGACGCACGCGATCACGAATCGCAGCCGCACCCCGCGCGGCCAGTTCAGCAGCGTCAGCGACTGGATGAGAGGGATCGCACCCACGAGCCACAGGCCGCTGGCAAGGCCCGAGAGCACACCGAACGCGGTGGCGATCGCGAGCGGGATGAGGATGCCGCGCCACCCGGCGACGGGCCCTGCCGAGTCGTCGCGATGCCGATACTGCAGCAGCAGCGGAACACTCGCCGCGCACCAGATGAGTCCGCCCACTCCGATCAGCGTGAGCGCCACCGGGTCGACCCGCATCCGGGCGAAGATGCTCAGCCAGATGAACAGGATCATCACCTGGAACACAAGCACGCCCGAGACCGTGTACCACCACGTCGCGGTGATGCCGCGGTTCAAGCGGCGGGCGCCGATCGCATCCGTCATGCCCTCAGCTTAGGGGCGTGACAGATGTCACCCATCGGACGTGCACAGTGCCCGCACAGAGGTGACAGGCAGGCACTTACCGGATGCCGCGGCGCACGGTGGACTGTAGGCATGAACCTCATCGACACCTTCCAGAACCTCGTCGCCCACGTGCCAGAGCTCGTCCAGCCGCTCATCGTGGCGCTCGCCGGGGCCGTGCCCTTCATCGAGGGCGAGGGCGCCGCGACCATCGGCATTCTCGGCGGCATCCCGCCCGTCATCGCCGCGATCGCCGCCATCGTCGGCAACTTCGTCTGCGTCGCCCTCCTCGTGCTGCTCAGCGCCAAGGCGCGAGACGCTGTGGTGAACCGCCAGCGTGCCAAGGTGCTGGTCGACGTCGAGGGCCGTGTCGTCGCGGATGCCGCGGACACAGGCATCCAGGTCGAAACCGGCGACAGCGAGCGGAAGGCCGCCCGCAAGCAGAAGTTCCAGCGGGCGCTGACGCGCTACGGCGTCCCCGGGGTGTGCCTGCTCGGCCCGCTGCTGCTGCCGACCCACTTCACCGCGACCATGCTCGCAGCGATCGGCATCGGCCGCGGCCGGATCCTCATCTGGCAGGCCGTCGCGATCGTCGGCTGGACGACCGCGCTGGCGCTGCTCGTGACGGGGATCGAGCACTTCGCGGTCTGACCGGTGCGGCCGCGACCCGCGGCACGCCACCCGCAGGGATCCGCGAGACGGGGTCTGCTGCACGAGACGGGGCCTGCCAGCACCTGTTTCGTGCGGCAGACCCCGTCTCGATGACGCGGACTACTTGTCGAACGCGTCCTTGATGTCGTCGCCGATCTTCTTCGCCTCGGCCTTGGCCTGATCGGCCTTGCCCTCGGCCTCGAGCTTCTCGTTGCCGGTCACCTTGCCGGCGGCTTCCTTCGCGTGCCCGGCGATGTCCTCAGCGGCGTGCTTGGCCTTGTCTCCGATACCCATCGATGCGTTCCTTTCGTCGGGGATCAGGTGATCCGTTCCCTCCAGGCTGTCACGGCAGAGCCGCCGTGCCAAGGGGTTGACGCGGGCGTCCTGGCACGTTACGCGGGATTCTCAGGCGCGGGTTTCCGGTATGCGTCGCGCATGTGGTCGCTCGTGAGGAAGTCCGCGATCCCGATCATGATCAGGCTGAAGACGATCTGCTCGGTGACCATCCACGCCGGGTAGAGCCCGGGGATCGCGGCCATCACCAGGGTGATCACCGGGAAGATCTGCGCGAACAGCCGCAGCCGCTGATATCCCCAGCGCCAGCCGAGCTTTGCCCGCCAGGCGAAGTAGAACAGTGTCGCCGTCATTGCGAGGACGACGACCGTCCGCATCCACACCGCGAACGAGACCGGCTCGCCGCCCATCGCCAGCACGAGCGCGATCACCACGGCGCCGACGCCGAGGATCAGTTCGACGGCGAGCAGCCACATGATCCAGGTGAACGCCCGCTTCGTCTTCGGGTGGGTGCGCGCCTCGTCCGGGATCGCGACGCCCGCGGCGCGGCCGCCGGCGACGCGATCGAGCCGCTGCAACAGGGTTTCGAACGACATGCGGTCAGCCTATGCGGCGGCATCCGCGCGCGCGATGCGCGGGTCTCCATCTTTCGAGCGATGTCCGCATGCGCGTGCGCTGGTGGGCTGGAGATCATGACAGCAACGCGCACGCGCCTTCCCGACCGGCTCACGTCCCGGCGGGGAGCATGGGTCTCCCTCGGTATCGTCCTCATCGTCTTCGTGGCCCTGTTCGGCCTGTTCAGCAGGATCGAGGCGCCGTCCTCGAACGAGACCGCCCCGGCGGATTCGGAGTCGAGCCGGGTGAGTGCGCTGCTCGACGACTTTCCCGATGCGGACGAGCAGTCCGTGATCGTCGTCGCCTCACGCGAGGATGCCGGCGAGCTCACGGCATCCGATCTCGATGCTCTGACCGACTTGGTGCCCGTCCTGGAAGAGCACACCGGACTGGAGTCCTCGCCGCCGAGCGTGAGCGACGACGGCGAGGCCGCGGTGATCGTCGCGCCGATCACGGTCGGCGAGGACAACGCCGCGACCGCGGAGATCGTGAAGGATCTGCGTGAGGCGCTCCCGGGCATCGACGGACTGACCCTGCAGATCACCGGCGGGCCGGCCTTCGGCGCCGACATCACCTCATCCTTCGACGGCGCGGACTTCACGCTGCTCAGCGTGACGATCCTCATCGTCGCGCTGCTGCTCATCGTCACCTATCGCTCCCCGATCCTGTGGCTGCTGCCGCTCGTCGTGGTCGCGTTCGCCGACCAGCTCGCATCGAAGGCGACCGCGGCGCTCGGTGCCTGGCTCGACCTGCAGTTCGACGCCGGCATCATCAGCGTGCTCGTGTTCGGCGCGGGCACGAACTACGCCCTTCTGCTCATCTCCCGCTACCGTGAGGAGCTCGCGGTGAACGACGACCACCGGGTGGCCCTGAGCACGGCATGGCGCAAGACGGTGCCGGCGATCGTTGCGTCCAACGTCACGGTCGTCCTCGCCCTGCTGACGCTCACGCTCGCCGTGATCCCGGGCACGCGCGGCCTGGGTATCTCGTCGGCGGCGGGGCTGCTCATCGCGCTCGCCGCCGTGCTGTTCGCGCTGCCGCCGGTGCTCGCAGTGTGCGGGCGGAAGGTGTTCTGGCCGTTCGTGCCGAAACCGGGCAGCGCGGTGAAGCAGGGACGAGTGTGGCGCGGCATCGCGACGCGCGTCATGAAGCGACCCGCCGTCAGCCTCGTCGGCGGCCTCGCGCTGCTCGCCGTCATGGCCACAGGGCTCCTGGGCACGTCGATCGGTCTCGACCAGATCGACAAGTTCCGGGTCCAATCCGAGTCCGCGGCGGGGCTCGAGGTGCTCGCGGATCACTTCCCGCCGGGAGAAGCGCAGCCGATCCTCATCGTGGCCGCATCCGATCAGGCGGACGAGGTCGTGGATGCCGTCTCCGATGTCGACGGCGTGGTCCGCGCGCATCCGACCGGTGAGACCGACGACGGCGAGCTCACCCGGATCATGGTGACCGGCGAGTTCGCCCCCGGCACCCCGGAGAGCCTCGACCTCGTCACCGAGCTGCGCGAGGTCGCGCACGCCGTGCCGGATGCCGATGCGCTCGTCGGCGGCGCGATCGCGACCGATCTCGACGCCCGCGCGGGCAATCAGCAGGATCTTCTGCTGATCGCCCCGCTCGTGCTCGCGGTGAGCTTCATCGTTCTGCTCGTGCTGCTGCGCTCGCTCCTCGCCCCGGTCGTCCTCCTGCTCGTGAATCTCGCGAGCGCCGCGGCGGCGATCGGCGCCGGGGCGTGGCTGAGTCGCGTGCTGTTCGATCAGCCGGCGCTGGATCTGCAGGTGCCGCTGCTGGCGTTCCTGTTCCTCGTGGCGCTGGGGATCGATTACACGATCTTCCTCGTGCACCGTGCGCGCTCCGAGGCGCAGGCGCGCGGCACCCGCGGAGGCATGGTCGAGACGGTGTCGCACACGGGTGCCGTCATCACGAGCGCGGGCATCGTCCTGGCCGCGGTGTTCGCCGCGCTCGGCGTGCTGCCGCTGGTCACGCTCGGCCAACTCGGGCTCATCGTCGGCGTGGGCGTCGTGGTCGACACGCTCGTCGTTCGCACCGTCATCGTGCCTGCATTGTTCGGCGTTCTCGGCGATCGGATCTGGTGGCCGAGGAACATCGAAGCGCCTCGGTTATGAGGTTTCTGAGTTTGTCCCCCATATGGGGGACAAACACTTGCGTTTGGATATAGGCTGTCTCTGACGCACCCTCCGGTCGTCTTTGGCCCTCACCGCTCCCCCCCGCGGTGAGGGCCGCATCCGTTCTCGGGCTGTGCAACATTTGGATCACCATCTGGTCACAGCTGTTCCGCTCGGAGCACGCGCAGATAATCTGGGCATCGTCGGGGCACCCCGGCGACATTCCAGCAGAACGGCAGTACATGAGCACCCAAGGCACGGTCAAGTGGTTCAACTCGGAGAAGGGCTTCGGCTTCATCTCCCCCGATGACGGCGGCGCCGACGTCTTCGCGCACTACTCCGCCATCGAAGCAACCGGCTACCGCTCGCTCGACGAGAACCAGCGCGTCGAGTTCGATGTGGCGCAGGGCCCCAAGGGCCTGCAGGCCGAGAACATCCGCCCTCTCTGAGGCAGATCTTCACCCGCACTCCTCGTCCGGGAGCACGCCATCCGCGTGCCTGGGCGGGGAGTGCTGTGTTTCAGGAGGCCTGCTCCGGCAGGAGGATCGCCCGCAACGCCGATGCGTCGGCGACGCGGAAGGCCGCGGCATCCCCCTCTGACGGGTCGCCGAAACCCCACTCGTCGAAGATGACGGGGATGCCGAACTCCGCGGCGCCCTCGACGTCATGATGCCGGTCGCCGATGAGCACCGGACGCGTGACGTCGGCACCGGCAGCCTCCAGTCGCTCGAGCGCCCAGCCGATGACCTCCTTCTTGCTGTCGCTGCGGCCGACCTCACCGGCGCGCGCTCCCGAGACGGCCGTGAACAGCTCGAGCAGCTCGTTGTGCTCGAGGATCGCGCGCACCTGGTTCTCGGGCTTCGTGCTCGCCGTGGACTGCGGCACGCCGGCGGCCGCGACCGCGCGGATGACGTCGGGCACACCGGGGTAGATGTCGACGGATGCCGCGTACCCGTCGCGGGCGGCGAGCGCCCGGTACGCGGTGAGCGCCTCGGACGCCTTCTCGGGGCTCAGGCCCGCAAGCTCCTGGAACGACTCGTACATCGGCGGGCCCACCCACCGGTGCAGGACGGACTGGTCGGGTTCGGGGAGCCCGAACTGGGCGAACACCTCGCGGAGCCGCGGGAAGATTCCAGGCGTCGCATCGGCGATCGTGCCGTCGACGTCCCACAGCACGCAGGAGAAGGGGGAGAGAGGCATGCATTCAGCCTATGGGCGCGGACGCCGCCGCCCCGCACGTCTCAGAACAGGCGGGGGATGCCCGACTCGATGCCCTTCATCTCGTCGTAGTCGAGCACGAGGCAGCGGATGCCGCGGTCCTCGGCGAGAACGCGCGCCTGGGGCTTGATCTCCTGAGCGGCGAAGATGCCGGTGATGGGGGAGAGGTGCGGATCGCGGCCGAGCAGGTCGAGGTAGCGGGTGAGCTGCTCGACGCCGTCGATGTCGCCGCGGCGCTTGACCTCGATGGCGATCGCCCGGCCGTCGGCATCGCGGACCATCAGATCCACGGGCCCGATCGCGGTCGGGTACTCGCGACGCACCAGGGTGGTGCCCGCGCCGACGAGCTCGACCTGCTCGGCGAGAAGGCGCTGCAGGTCGGCCTCGACGCCGTCCTTCTGCAGTCCGGGGTCGACGCCGAGCTCGTGCGCCGAGTCGTGCAGCACCTCGTAGATCTGCACGCGCAGCGCGTCGCCGGTCTTCTTGTGGGTCACGCGCCAAACGTCGATGACGCCGGCGCTCGCCTCCTCCTCACCGGGTTCCTCGGTCGCGAGGGTGCACGGCGGGCTCATCCAGTTCAACGGCTTGTAGCTGCCGCCGTCGGAGTGCACCAGCAGCGACCCGTCCCCCTTGTGCACGAGCAGGCGGGTGGCGAGGGGCAGATGAGCGTTGAGGCGGCCCGTGTAGTCCACGGAGCAGCGGGCGATGACGAGACGCACCCGACGAGCCTACTTCGTCGCGGCGGCGGCCGCCGTCTCCTTCAGGGGCTTGGCCGCACCCGAGAACAAGCCGGAGAGCACGACCAGCGCCACGAGGATGAACAGCGTGTTCAGCAGTCCGATGTGCTCGCTGATGACGCCGAGCACGGGCGGGCCGCCGAGGAAGGCGATGTAGCCGATGGTCGCCGCAGCGCTCACGCGCGCCGCCGCCTTCGCCGGGTCGTCCGCCGCTGCGGACATGCCGAGCGGGAAGCCGAGCGATGCACCGATGCCCCACAGCGCGGCGCCGACGAACACGAGCGGCAGCGACGGCGCGAGGATGAACAGCAGGATGCCGCCGGCCGCAGCGACCGACAGCACGCGGAGCACGAGCACGCGTCCGAAGCGGTCCACGAGCGGTCCGCCGAAGATCCGGACGGCCGTCATGCAGACCGAGAACACGGTGAGCGCGGCGGCGCCCATGGCCGTCCCGCCGCCGTGGTCCTCGGCCGTCCCGAGCGCCAGCCAGTCGTTGGCGCCGCCCTCGGCGAACGACATGCCGAGCATCACGACGCCGAGCGCGTAGGTGCGCGGCTCGCGCCAGGCCGACAGGGCGACGTGCATGCGCTCACGCCAGTGCGGCTTCTCGCCGGGCTCCTGGGGGTCGAGCACCGCGTCTCGCGATGGCACGTTCGCGAAGCACACGAATGCGGCGATGACGATGGCCGCACCGACGGCGGTCGCGTGCATGACGACCGAGGCGTGGAAGTTCGTCGCGAGCCAGCCGATGCCCGCGCCGATGACGGTGCCGAAGCTGAAGAAGGCGTGGAACAGGGGCAGGATCGTCTTGCCGGCCTCCTGCTCGATCGCGGTCGCCTCGACGTTCATCATGACGTCGAGGGCTCCGTTGCCGAGGCCGAAGAGCACGAGCCCGGCGATCACGATCGGGAACGATGCGAGAACGGTCGTGCCGAGGCCGATGAGGGCGAGCCCGATCGCGACCATGATCATTGTGGTCAGCATCCCGCGCCGCGCGCCGGTGCGCGCCATGACGGCCGGCCCCGTCGAGATGCCGATGATCGAGGCGACGCCCATGCCGAGCAGGAGCAGGCCGATCTGCGCGTTGTGAATGTCGAGCGCGAGCTTGATGTCGGGAACGCGCGACGCCCACGTCGCGATCGACATGCCGCTGGCGAGGAAGATCGCGAAGATCGCATTGCGCCAGCGGACGTACTGGGCCCCGGTGAGCGTCTGGTCCATGCCTCGAGTGTATCGAATCGATTCGATGCCCGGAACCGGGAGCGGCTATCCTCGGATCATGGCCGCTGAGATCGCACCGCGCAGAGCGACGCTGTCGGACGTCGCCCAGGAGGCCGGGGTGTCGATGTCGACGGCCTCGGTGGTCTTCAGCGGCAAGACCAAGGTGTCGGATGCCACGCGCGATCGCGTGCTCGCCGCCGCGACCGCGCTCGGCTACACGGGCCCTGATCCGATGGCCGCCTCGCTCCGCCGCGGCCGCAGCGGCATCGTCGCCGTCGTACTGGAGGGACAGCTGCGCGAGGCATTCCTCGACCCCGTGACGATCCCCATGATGGACGGCCTCGCCGACGGGGTCGCCTCGCTCGGCGCCGGCATCCTGCTGCTGCGCGACGACCCGACCGAGGACGGCGCGTCGGCGCTGACCACGGCCCCGGTCGACGCCGCCGTCCTGATCGGATGCTCCACCCGCACCCGTTCGTCGCTCGACGTGCTGCGCAGCCGCGGGCTGCCGGTCGTCGTCATCGAGGGTGATGCGGGGGAGGGGATCCCGCGCATCACCCTCGACAACCGCGAGGCGGCCGCCGAGATCGCCCGGCACGTGCGGCACCTCGGGCACACCGATGTCGTCGCCGTGACGCTTGCGACCGACAGCCGCCGAGAGCGCGGCGGGATCTCGCCGGATCGCCTTGCCAGGGCCACCGTGGACGTGACCGTCGATCGCCTGGGCGGCGTGCGCGACGTCTACCCCGACGCGCCGGCGATCTCCGCCGCGACCAGCTCGATCGACGAGGGCCTCATCGCCGGTCGCGCACTGCTCGGCGCCCCGGCATCCCGACCCACCGCCGTGCTCGCGCAGAGCGACCTGCTCGCGGTCGGCGTCATCCGCGCTGCCGAAGAGTTCGGACTCCGCGTGCCGCAGGACCTCAGCGTGGCCGGATTCGACGGCGTGCGCGTCGACGGCATCGGCGATCACGTGCTGACGACCATGGTGCAGCCCGCCGTCGAGAAGGGAAGAGCCGCAGGGGAGCAGGTGGCCCGGATGCTGCGCGGAGAACCGGCCGCATCGCTCCACTTCACGTGCCTGTTCCGGGCCGGGACGACGACCGCACCGCGGCGGCCCTGATTCCGCCGTCCCGAACGTCGGTCAGCGATCCCGAACGCCGTCAGAAGTGCTGTGGTCCGAGCGGCAGGGTCGCCGGTGCGAAATCGTGGATCGTGTAGCGACCGCACGACACCGTGTCGGTCGGCACCGCGTTCGATCCCAGCTGCCAGGGCGTGCTATGCGCGTCCTCGATGAGGAACGTCACCTCGCCGGCGGCGAAGTCCGAGCGGTTCACCAGCCACGCGTAGGCACTCAGCCGGTGATCGACCTGCACGAGTTGCGACGGGTCGTCCAGGTGCAGCTTCGGCAGGCGAGCGGTCCAGAACTGCCCTCCTCCCGTCCGGCCCGACTCCGTCACCCAGTCGGTGACGCAGGTGAGGTCGGGATCCGGATGCTGCGCCGCGGCGAGGATGCGGGGCACGCTGAGCGCGCCGCCGACCACGAGCACGCCGGCGACCGTCGCCGTCAGCACAGTCGCTGCCCGTCGCGACACCCGCATGATCCGGGGAGATGCGACCAGCGCAAGCACGGGGGCGAACAGGGCGGGCTCGAGGTAACGGGTCGCATGCGTGCCCAGGGCGATCGCCCCGATCGTCACGAGCAGCGGCAGCACGAACGCCGATGCGGCGACCACGCGGGCGCCGGCGTCCTGGGCCCGCAGGGCTTGACGGATCGCGAGCACGAGCAGAGCCGCGGCGAGGAATGCGGCGGTGACGCCCAGCGGGTTCGACAGCCGTTGAGCGAGCAGGTCGCCGTAGTAGCGAGCGGACTCGGGCCACTGGCCGGGTTGCGCATACCCGGTCCCGCTGTTCGCGATCCAGGGCGAGAGGGGGATGCGCGCCAGGAGTCCGACGACCGTGCCGCCCAGCAGCCAGGCGAGCAGCAGCACGGCTTTCCGCCGTGACGTCGGATAGACCGCTGCGACGCCGAGAATCGCAGCGAGCGGCACAGTGGCCCATGCGACGAACAGCGGGTTCGACAGCACCGATGCGGATGCGACCGCCGCCAGCCACACGGGCAGCGATCGCCCGATGCCGGATCGATCGAAGGCTCGCCGGACGATGCCCACGCTCACCACGACCGCCACGGCCGTCGCCGCGTAGTAGGTCGTCGTCAGCTGCAGCGAGGCCAGTTCCAGCGCATCCCGGGAGGAAGACGTCTCCGTCGCCGCGAGCAGGCAGAATGCGGCCAGGGCCACGAGGGACCAGGCCACCGGAGCGGCCCCGTCTCGCCGGCGTCCAGCCGCCAGGCGGATGCCGCCGTACAGGCCCACGAGGTTCAGCGCACCCGCCGCGGCCAGCACGATGTCGACGCCCGGATCGAACGGACGGCTGAGCATCCACAGCATCCCGAACGCGAGGGTCTCGGGAATGAACAGCACGCTGGACATCGCCCAGTCGAACGGCTGGCCCTCGGTGATCGACCTGACCAGCAGCGCGACGACCAGCGAATCGCCGTCTCGGAACAGCAGCTCGGCACGCTCGGTCGACGCGACCTGGGCCGCCGTCGCCGTCGCGAGCAGCAGCGCGCCCAGCCACCCGCCGAGCTCCCGGATCTGATCTCCGCGCACGCTCCCACTCTCCCATCTCCCCGCACGAGCTTCACGATCCGGGCGAATGCATCGGCTCCGGCGGGTAAACTGGGAAAAACCTGCCCGCCTGCGCCCCTCGGGGCCGACGAGCCATTGAGGAGCCGCCGATGATCGTGCTCCTTGCTGTGTTCCTCGTCGGGGCTCTCGTTCTCCCCGCGTTGGTGCGCTGGCTGGGAGCACAGGCATTCGCCGCCGCTGCACTCATTCCCGCAGCGGCATTCGTCCACGCGCTCATGCTGACGCCGCAGGTGCTGGAGGCCGACCCGGCGCCCTTCGAGTCCGTCACGTGGATCCCGCAGCTCGGACTGAACCTCTCGATGCACATGGATGTGCTCGGGTGGATCCTCACCCTGATCGTCAGCGGCGTCGGCGCGCTCGTGCTGCTGTACTGCCGCTGGTACTTCTTCGACGACACCACCGAGCTCGGCCAGTTCGCAGGCGTCCTGCTCGGCTTCGCCGGCGCCATGTACGGCCTCGTCCTCACCGACGACATCATCATGCTCGTGATGTTCTGGGAGGTCACGAGCATCCTCTCGTACCTGCTCATCGGGCACTACCGGCGCCGCGCGGCCAGCCGTCGTGCGGCCCTGCAGGCTCTGCTGGTCACGACCCTCGGCGGTCTGGTCATGTTCGTCGGCGTCGTGCTCCTCGCGGTGGATGCCGGCACCACGAGCATCGCCGCGATCCTCGAGCTCGCGCCCTCGGGGCCGGTGGTGGATGCCGCTATCGTCATGCTTCTGGTCGGGGCCATCAGCAAGTCGGCGATCTTCCCGTTCCACTTCTGGCTGCCCGGCGCCATGGCAGCGCCCACCCCGGTCAGCGCCTATCTGCACGCCGCCGCCATGGTGAAGGCGGGCATCTATCTCATTGCGCGCTTCGCCCCCGTGTTCGCGCTCTCCGAGCCGTGGCGTCCGATCGTCATCTCCCTAGGAGTGTTCACGATGCTGCTCGGCGGCATCCAGGCGCTGCGCGAGACCGACCTCAAGCGCGTCCTGGCTTTCGGCACGGTGAGCCAACTCGGCTTCTTCACCATCATGACCGGGTATGGAACGCAGGCGACGGCGCTCGCCGGTCTCGCCCTGGTCATCGCACACGCGCTGTTCAAATCGGCGCTGTTCCTCATCGTCGGCATCATCGACCGTCAGCTCTCCACCCGTGACATCACCGAGCTGTCGGGCGTGGGACGCCAGGCCCCGGTCATGGCCGTTGCGGCATTCATCTCGGTGGCATCCATGGTGGGGATCCCGCCGACCATCGGGTTCGTCGCCAAGGAGTCCGCGCTGACATCCCTGCTCGACGACGCGATGGGCGGCTCGGTCTGGGGTCTGATCGCCCTGATCGGCGTCATCCTCGGATCCATGCTCACAACGGCATATGGCATCCGCTTCCTGTGGGGAGCGTTCTGGCGCAAGCGCGACGAGCAGGGCGAGCGGATGCCGGACACCGTCTGGCCCGACCCGCCCGTGGGCTTCCTGTCCGCGCCGATCATCCTCGCCGGTGTCACCCTTGCCGCGGGCCTCGCCGCCCCGGCCATCGACATCGCCCTGCATCCCTACGCCGTCACGGCCCTGCCCGGCCTCGACGCCGAGGGTGCCGCGACCGAGGGCCCCGGCCACCTCGCGCTGTGGCACGGGTTCGAGCCGGCGCTCGGCATCTCGATCCTGTCGATCCTCGTCGGCACAGGCCTCTTCCTGCTCGCCGTCCGCACCCGGTGGGACCGCAGGCGACGGCTGCTGCCCTTCACCGCCGCCGACGCGTACGCGTTCGTGATGCGCGGCGTCGACCGGCTCTCGGTGGTCACGACCACGCTCACCCAGCGCGGCTCGCTGCCGGTCTACGTCGGCACGATCTTCGTGGTGGTCGTCGCCGCCGAGGTCACCGCGCTGCTCGCCAGCGACATCGACCGGCTGAACCTCTCGGCCTGGCACACGCCGACCCAGATCGCCGTGGCGCCGATCATGGCGATCGCGGCAGTGTTCGCGGTGCAGGCCCGCAAGCGCTACACCGGCGTCGTGCTGGTTTCAGTCACCGGCCTCGGCATGGTCGCGCTGTTCGCCACCAGCGGCGCTCCCGACCTCGCCCTCACGCAGATCCTCGTCGAGACCGTGACGATGGTGACCTTCGCGCTCGTGCTGCGGCGGCTGCCGGCGCGCATGGGTGAGCACAACGCCTCGGTCTCGCGCATCCCGCGTGCCCTCCTCGCGATCGGTACCGGGCTGACGATGGCGTTCGTCGTCATCGTCGCCACGCAGTCCCGCATCGCCGACCCGATCTCGATCACGTTCCCCGAACTCGCGTACGAACTCGGTCACGGCAAGAACGTCGTCAACGTCGCCCTCGTCGACCTCCGCGGGTGGGACACCATGGGTGAGCTGTCCGTGCTCGTGCTCGCCGCGACCGGCGTCGCATCCCTCGTCTTCGTCACCCACCGCGCCGACATGCTCGCGCAGCGTCCGGCCCTGCCCAAGCGCGTCCGCCGGAAAGCCCGCATCGCGCCGCTGGTCGAGACCACCGAGGGCGTCCGCTTCCAGACCGCCGAGAACCGCAGCAGCCCGCGCGCCTGGCTCGTGGGCGGGCAGCAGATGAAGCCCGAGAACCGCTCGATCCTGCTCGAGGTGATCGTGCGGATCCTGTTCCACACGATCATCGTCGTGTCGATCTACCTGCTCTTCGCCGGGCACAACCAGCCGGGTGGCGGATTCGCGGGTGGCCTCGTCGCAGGCATGGCGCTCGTGATGCGCTACATCGCCGGGGGACGCTGGGAGCTCGGTGCCGCAGCCCCCGCGGATGCCGGGCGCCTGCTGGGCGCCGGTCTCATCCTGGCGGTCGGCACCGCCGTCGTACCCCTGTTCTTCGGGCTCGCGCCTCTGACCAGCACGTTCTGGGAGTGGGAGATCCCCGGCATCGGACACATGGAGTTCGTCACCTCGACCATCTTCGACATCGGCGTCTACCTCGTCGTCATCGGCCTCGTGCTCGACGTGCTGCGCAGCCTCGGCGCCGAGGTCGACCGCCAGACGCAGGCGATGCGCACGCGGGGGGTGACGATCTGATGGATGTCTCGCTCACCCTGATCATCGTCATGGCCGTGCTGTTCGCCGCCGGCGTCTACGCCATGCTCGAGCGCAGCCTCACCCGCGTGCTCATCGGCTTCATGCTCCTCGGCAATGCGACGAACCTGCTGCTGCTCATCGTCATGGGGGTACCGGGCAACGCGCCGTTCTTCGGTTACAGCGACCTCAGCGATCCGCTGCCTCAGGCGCTGACTCTGACCGCGATCGTCATCACGTTCGCGGTGACGGCGTTCCTGCTCGCGCTCATCTATCGGTCGTGGCAGCTCGGCCAGGCCGACACGGTCGAGGACGACGACGCCGATATCGCCCTGCGTGAGCGCACGGATGCCGACGAAGACGTCCTGGATGACGAGGACGACGCCGGCGACGACGACGCCACGACCGACTTCGTCGGCGTGCAGACGGCGCCGATCACCGTCCTGCACATGCGCGACCACCCGTCGATCCACGACGACGCCCCGGTCGACCGGGCGTGGGCTCCGGATGCTTCGACGGACTCGCCGTCGACGACGGCAGCCGATGAGAACGACGAGGGGGACCGCCCATGAGCGCGCTCGTCCCCCTGCTCGTCGCCCTTCCGCTTCTCGGCGCCGCCATCACGCTCGTCTTCGGGCGCAGCCCGCGCCTGCAGGTGTTCGTCACCGTGGCCACCCTTGCAGCGGTCGCGATCATCGCCGCGGTCCTGCTCGTCGCCGTCGATCAGGGCACCCCGCTCGCCGTCTCCGTAGGCGGGTGGCCGGTGCCGTTCGGCATCGTCCTCTACGTCGACCGGCTCGCCGCCCTCCTCGTGATGATCTCGAGCATCGTGCTCGTCGCCGTCCTCCTGTTCTCGATCGGACAGGGCGCCGCCGACGGCATGGATGAGACCCCGATCTCGATCTTCAACCCCTCGTACCTGATCCTCGCGGCCGGCATCTTCAACGCCTTCATCGCCGGCGACCTGTTCAACCTCTACGTCGGATTCGAGATCCTGCTCGTCGCCTCGTATGTGCTCATCACGCTGGGCAGCACCGAGTCGCGCATCCGCACCGGCGCCGTGTACATCGTCGTCTCACTCGTGTCGTCGATCCTGTTCCTGGCCGCGATCGCGGTGATCTACGGCGCGCTCGGCACCGTCAACATGGCGCAGATCGCCGAGCGGATGAGCGAGCTCCCGCAGGACACCCAGCTCGTGCTGCACCTGCTGCTGCTCGCGGCGTTCGGCATCAAGGCCGCCATCTTCCCCGTGTCGTTCTGGCTGCCCGACTCCTACCCGACCGCTCCCGCACCCGTGACCGCCGTCTTCGCCGGTCTGCTGACCAAGGTCGGCGTGTACGCCCTGATCCGCACCGAGACGCAGCTCTTCCCCGGCAACGACATCAATTTCGTGCTGCTGATTATCGCGCTGGCGACCATGATCGTCGGCGTGCTCGGCGCCGTCGCGCAGGCAGAGCTCAAGAGGATCCTCTCGTTCACGCTTGTCAGTCACGTCGGCTACATGATCTTCGGCCTCGCGATCGCGACGCCCGAGGCGATCGGCGCGACGGTGTACTACATCGTGCACCACATCATCGTGCAGACGACGCTGTTCCTCGCCGTCGGACTCATCGAGCGCAGGGCCGGCAGCACGTCGATCCTGCGCGTCAAGGGGCTGATGAAGGTCGCGCCTCTCCTGGCGGTGCTGTACTTCATCCCGGCGATCAACCTCGGCGGCCTTCCGCCGTTCTCCGGCTTCATCGGCAAGTTCGCGCTGTTCGAGGCCGCGGCATCCGTCGGCACGCCGATCATGATCGTGCTGATCTTCGGCGGCATCCTGACCTCTCTCCTGACCCTCTACGCGCTCATGCGCGCGTGGAACCTCGCGTTCTGGCGCGAGGAGGAGGACTCGACCGAGACCGAGGCGCGCACCGCGTACCTCGCCGGTGCACCCGCCGCCGACGAGCAGCAGGAGCGGCGGCGCATCCCGAAGATCATGACGATCGCGACCGGCGGCATGGTCGGCGTCACCATCGCCCTGACCGTGTTCGCGGGTCCTCTCTACGCCCTGTGCACGAGCATCGGCGAATCGCTGCTGCAGCCGGTCAACCTCGTCCAGCTCGAGGAGGAGGTGAACCCATGAGGCCCGAATCCTCGCGGAGCGTGCTGCGCGACGTCGCGCTGCAGCTGCCGTTCCTCGCCTGGCTCATCGTGCTGTGGATGCTCGTATGGAACCAGTTCACCGTGCTCTCGTTCGTCACCGGCCTCGTCGTCGCGATCTTCGTCACCCGAGTGTTCCGGCTGCCGACCATCGAGCTGTCGGGGCGGGTCAACCTCTGGTACGCGGCGCTGTTCGCCGTGCAGTTCCTGGGGGCGATCGTCCGCGGTGCCGTGGCCGTGACGATCCAGGTGTTCGACTTCCGCCGTCAGCCGGGGGCCGCGATCATCGGCGTGCCGCTGCGCTATGCCGACGACCTCATCATGACGCACGTGTCGGTGACCTCGTCGCTCATCCCCGGGTCGCTCGTCGTCGAGGCCGATCGCGACCGGGGCATCCTCTACCTGCACATCATCGGGGTGCGGAACATGGATGACGTCGAGCATCAGCGCCAGGGCGTGCTGAAGTGGGAGCGCCGGATCGTGCGGGCGCTCGGAAGCCCGGCGCAGTATCGTGCGCTGAAAGAGGACGAGCGGATGGGAGGCGCCCGATGAACGGACTCATGATCGCGATCATCGTCATCTTCGGCATCGCCGCCGTGCTGACCGTCGTCCGCATCATCCGCGGGCCGTCTATCCTCGACCGCGCCGTCGCGTCGGACGTGCTGCTGACCGAGGTGATGTGCGTGATCGGTGCGGAGATGGCGATAGGCGGCCATACGCGCAGCATCCCCGTGCTGCTGATCATCGCCGCGGTCGGCGTCTTCGGATCGATCGCGGTCGCCCGCTACGTCGCACGGAGGGACAACACGACCTCATGAACGTGCTCGGATTGGAGATCCCGGATGCCGTGATCGACACGACGGTGCTCGTGCTGATCCTGCTCGGCGCGCTGCTGTGCTTGTCGGCCGCGGTCGGACTGCTGCGCTTCCGCGCGGTGCCCTCGCGGCTGCATGCGGCGACCAAGCCGCAGGTGCTCGGCCTCTTGCTGATCTGCCTGGCCGTGGCGCTGTCGCAGCGGTCGGTCGGAGGCATCCTGCTCGGCCTCGCGCTGGTCGCGCCGATCGTGCTGATGCAGTTCGCGACCGCCCCGCTGTCGGCGCACATCGTCGGGCGGCAGGCCTATCGCAACGGCACCGAGGAGCAGCGCACGCTCGTCATCGACGAGCTCGCTCAGTCGAAACAGACCCCGCCCGCCGCGGGCTGAGGCCCGCGGTGCCTCCTGCGCGGCGCCTCCCGCCCGCGGCGCCTGCTGCGCGGGAAAGATCCGGCGCGGCTCACAGCGACGCGGCGAACTCCGTGATCAGGTCGGCGGCGAGCTCGGCGTCGCTGAGCAGCGTCCCGTGCCCGTGGTCGGGGATCTCACGCAGCTCGGCGCGCCCCGGTACGAGGGAGACGATCTCGCGGCACCAGTCGACAGGGGCGAGCGGGTCGCGCTCGCCGCGCAGCACGAGCACGGGGCACTTCACCTTCGCGTACGCCTTCTCGGGCTCGTGCACCACGGTCGCGCGGATCTTCCTGATCAGGTGCGGTCCGCCGCGCAGATACTCGCGCGCGCCGCGCCACAGCACGATCGGACGCTCGCCGATCAGATCGCGCATGAGGTACGTCGCCTGCTCCCTGACGCTGCGCGATGCACTGTTCACGGTGGGACCGGCGAGCACCAGTCCGTCGACGAGGGATGAATGCCGCGACGCGAGCTCCGCGCCGATCTGGCTGCCCATCGAGTGGCCGATGACGACGGCGTCGGAGACATCGATGCTGCGCAGGAACGCCGCGATGAGATCGGCGTGCCGTGCCATGGTGAGCGTCCTGGCCGGCTCCGGTGCTTCGCCGAAACCGGGCAGATCGAGGGCGATGATGCGGCCCGGCAGGCGCTCGACGAAGTCGAGGTAGACGCTGCGTCCCATGCCGATGCCGTGGATCAGCACGTAGGGTCTGGGGCCGCTGCCGAAATCCTCGGCGATCAGGGTCGCGCCGCCGTGCTCGAACTCGACGACGGATGCAGGGGTGCCTTCGGGAGCAAGCAGACGTTCTGGCACCGTTCGAGCATAATCCAGCGCGGTCAGGCATCGGACGGCGTCGTCGTGGACAATGGTTGTCTGGCGTCGTGCACGATAAGCGGCGCACCGAGAACGGGAAGGATGCCGATGGCCGTACAGCCTCCGCGTGCTGCGACGCCGATGGTCCGCGTGCCGCGCCCGTCGACGGTCGACCTGATCACCGCAGAGCTCCGCAGCGCCATCTTCTCCGGTGCCCTCCCTGTGGGCAGCCCGATCGGCGAGGTCGAGATGGCGTCCCAGCTCGGAGTGAGCCGGAGTCCCCTGCGCGAGTCGATGCAGCGGCTGGTGCAGGAGCGGCTGCTGACGGCATCCCCCGGTCGCGGCATGAGGGTCAGCGAGATCGGGCCCGATCGCATCGCCGATGTCTATGACGCACGCCTCGCCATCGAGGCTCAGGCGGCCAGGCTCATCATCAAGGCCGGCGCCGAGTCCGTCCTGGACCGGCTCGAAGCCGCCTACGCGGCGCTCGTCGAGGTGAGTCAGGGAACGGATGCGCTCGCCATCAGCGACGCCGACCTCGAATTCCACCGGCTGCTCGTCGACGTGGCGGGCAGCGACCGTCTCGGGCTGTACATGTCGACTCTCGTCATCGAGACCCGCATCGCCGGACTCAGTGGCGACGGCGACGGCTACACCGCACGCCGCTCGGTCTCGGAGACCTATCGTCAGCTGCTCGACGCGCTCGCCGCCGGTGACGCGTTCGCGGCCTTCACGGCTCTCGAACGCCAGTTCGCCGAAGCCGTCGCACGGCACACCGGTCAGGCCGGCGACGTCGACACCGTCGAGACTCCGGTGACCGAGGCGATCGCGGTGATCACCCCGATCGAGGTCGTCGACGACGAGGGCTGATCAGCCCTTCGGCGCCAGCACCAGCGTGTCGACGGTCGCCTCGTCGACGGCATCCGGCGTGTAGGCCCACACCGTCTGGAGGCCGCGCGACCAGTTCTCGGTCTGATCCGTGTAGTGCGCGTGGAACGCGTGCCCGGATGCTCCGGTCAGATGATTCCACGACGAGGCATCGAAGTCGGACAGATCGATGACCATGCGCATCGACGGCACGGTCGTCGTCTCGTACGACTGGCCGATGTCCCATCCCGTCGCGTTGACCACCGACGCGCCTCCGCCGACGGGGTAGGGGCCGCGGTTGAACAGCGCCTCGATCGGCGCGATGCCCGAGGAGCCCAGGGTGTCGCTGCGCAGGGTGATGGCGTGCAGGCTCCCCCAGTTCCACCGCGAGGTGACGTCGCCCTGCAGGGCGACCAGCTCGTCGTAGGCCTCCTCGGCCGACAGCGCGAGCATCTCGTCCATGCCGCTCGCGCCGATCGCGTCGTTGGACCAGAGCGGATCGGACGGGTCGTCGAGCATGCCGTCGACGACGGTGAACAGGCGGCCCTGACCGCCGATGGGCAGCGGCTCCTCGCGCTCGGCGAACAGGTTCGTCACGAGGTGCGACCAGAGCACATTCGCATAGGCGGCCGCCGCCGAATCGGCGTTGTTCTGCGCATCCCAGGTGCGCAGCAGGTCGACCGCCTCCTGGGGGCCCTCGCCGTCGACGGCGACGTCGCCCATGACGGTGGCGAGCTTCTTGCCGATCCACATCTCGTTGTCGTTCTGGATCGCGCGCATGTCCGCGCTCGTGAGGGGAGCTGCGGCCGCCTTGCGCTCGATGAGGTGGGCGATGCGCGCGGCCCGGTACCCGTAGTCCCAGTCCCGGGAGAGGAAGTGGTCGTAGTCGTCGGTGACGATCGCATTGTTCGCCGTGACGATGTATCCCGAGCTCGGGTTGTACGACACGGGCAGCTCCTCGAACGGGATGAACCCCGTCCAGTCGTACGCGCTGTCCCAGCCCGGCTGCGGTAGCCAGCCGTCGCCGGCACCGCGGATCGGCAGACGCCCCGGCGCCTGGTACCCGATGTTGCCCTCGACGTCGGCATAGATCAGGTTCTGCGCCGGGACGTCGAACAGGGATGCCGCATGGCGGAAGTCGTCGAAGTCCTTCGCGGTGTTCAGCGCGAACAGCGCTTGTGCCGTCGTCCCGGTGTCGAGTGCCGTCCAGCGCAGGCTCACGGCGTACTCGCCGCTCATGCCGCTCGCGGCATCCGTCTCGCCCTGGCTGAGGCCCGACCCGTCGGCCGCGACGAGGCCGTCGGCGACCGAGGTGAAGTCGTCGGTGAGGCCCGACACGATCGGACCGTGCACGGTCGAGCGGATCGTCAGTGGGATGTCGTCGCCGCCTGCGACCTTCACGGTCTCTTCGCGCACATCGAGCGGCACCAGCTCACCGTCGCGCCAGTACTGGTCGCCGTCGATCTTCTCGACATACAGATCGGCGACGTCGGTGGTCAGGTTCGTGAAGCCCCAGGCGACCTGCTCGTTGTGGCCGATCACGATGCCGGGCAGGCCCGAGAACGAGAATCCGCTGACGTCGAACGGGCACTCGTCACTGACGGTCGAGCACCGCAGCTGCACCTGGTACCAGACGCTGGGCAGTGCGGCCCCGAGATGCGGGTCGTTGGCGAGCAGCGGCATCCCCGTCGCGGTCAGTGCACCCGATACGACCCACGAGTTCGAGCCGATCCCCTCACCGGCATCACCGAGGAGCATGCCGGCCGCCTCGATGACGTTGTCGGCCTGCTGCCATTCGACGGTGGTGATGGCGCTCTGGCCACCCGCGTCGTCGCCTCCGTCGTCGTAGGAAGCAGCATCGGCATCCGTCCCGCTCACGACCTGCGGAACGGTCGAGATCTTCGGCACGATGACCGGGTTCTCATCGAACGGATACGACGGATAAAGCTGTTCGAGCATCGCCATGCTGTCGGCCGGTGCCTCGGGGTCTCCTGTCTCGGCGACGAGCAGCGCCCGCTCGGTCTCGTCCTCGATGTTGGTGCGGAGGTCCCAGGCCATCGCCTTCAACCATGCGACGGAGTCGGCGGGCTCCCACGGCTCGATCTCGTACTCGGGGTTCTGCATGCCGAGGACGGCATATTCAAGGGATGCCTCGGCGCCGTCGTGCTCGGCGAGGTAGGCGTTCACACCGTCCGCGTATGCCTGGTAATAGGCGCGGGTCGTGTCGTCGAGGGCCTCGACCTCCTGCTCGGCGACGTCGCGCCAGCCGAGGGTGCGCAGGAACATGTCGGTGGCGGCCTGCGACTCCCCGAACATCTCGGCGACGCGCCCGCTGGTGACGTGGCGGCGGAAGTCCATCTCGAAGAAGCGGTCCTGCGCGTGCACGTAGCCCTGCGCGTAGAACAGGTCGTGCGAGGAGTCGGCCGTGATGGTGGGCACGCCGAGCGCGTCGCGCTGCACGACGACCTCGGACTGCAGCCCGTCGACCTGCAGCTCGCCCGCGGTCTGGGGGAAGGAGCGCTGGATCGTCCAGACCACGAAGAACGCGGCCGCGACCGCGGCGACGAGGAGGGCGGCGACGACGAGGAACGCGATCCTCCCGATCTTCGCACCGAGATGACGGGGGGCGGGCTCGGCGGATTCAGTCGTCATCGCACAGCTTTCAAGATCGATCGCGGGATTCGAACCTGCCGAACCCCCGGCGCGCTTCGGGGACGCGCGTTGGAAGCCTATCCGAATGCGTGTGCGTCGTGCGGAGCGCTCACATGAGCTTGGTGGATTCCAGAGCGCTCAGCAGCTTCCGGTTGAAGCCTATGAGCGGCAGACGCAGCACCAGACCGAGCAGAAGCGCGGGCACGGCGAATGCAGCCAACCAGCCCAGCGAGACCCAGTAGTCGTTCTGGTAGATGCCCGCGATGGCGGAGCGCATCGCGCTCACAGCGTGAGTGGCAGGCAGGAACGGACTGACGTTCTGGAACCATTGCGGCAGCACCTGCAGCGGGTAGGCGCCGCCGGAGCTGGAGATCTGCATCACCAGCAGCAGCACCGCGAGTGCCTTCCCGGCGTTGCCGAAGGTCACCACCAGCGTGTAGATGATCAGGGTGAACACCAGACCAGCAACCCATCCGGCGAGGATGAGCAGGAACGGATGCTCCGGCTGCACCTGCGTGAAGAACACGCTGCCGAGGCACACGAGCGTGCTCTGCAGGAAGGCGACGAGCGCGAAGATACCGAACCGTCCGAGATAGGTCTCGGCGGGGGAGAGGTCGGGAAGTCCGGTTGATCCGTCCCGGGGCGGGTCGACGCGAATCGCGACCGAGGTGAGCAGCGCTCCGACCCAGAGGGCGAGCACGGTGTAGAGCGGCGTCATGGCGGCGCCGAAGCTCACGACCGAGTACACCGGTATGCGGGTCAGCTCGACCGGCTCGGCGAGGTGCATCGCGAGCGCTCGCGGGTCTGCGCCGATCACGTCGGTCAGCTCACTGAGATCGCCCGTGTCGATCGCGGTGGTCAGCGCCGCGCTGAGCTGCGCGAAGCGGTCGGCCGTGTCGGTGAGCGAATCCGAGATGCCGGTGGTCAGCTTCTGGGCATCCGCCAGGGCCGAACCGGTCGACGACGAGCCGGTGAGCGAGTTCGCGGCCGATGTCAGGTCGCCTGAGATCGAGTCGATTCCGCCGCCGATGCTCGAGAGCGTCGACGCGAGCGCGTCGAGCTTAGGCTGCAGACCGTCGGTGTATGAGATCCGCGCATCGTCGACGGCGGCCTTCGCCTGAGCGGTGAGCTTCTTGATCTCGTCGCGGGTCGCCTGGCTCGACTCGCTCGAATCCATCACCTGGGAGGCGGCCTCGTCCAGGCGATCCTGCAGCGCCTGCTGACGGGCGATGGCGGCGTCGATGCGCGACACCGAGGCATCGAAGGCGTCGAGCAGGCTCTCGGGCAGCTGCGGACGCACATCGTTCACGAGTCCGTCGCGCAATTCCTGCTGCTGGTCGATCTGCACCTGCACCCGGTCGGCGAGGGAGCCGATGGTGCCGGCGGCGCTCGCCGACTGCGAGTCCATCGCGGCGTAGACCTCGTCGATGCTGTCTGACACGCCCTGGTAGCCGGCGGAGGTCTGGGCCAGGGCGTCGCCGAGCGCAGAGGTCGACGACGAGAGCACCTTCTTCAGTGACGCGGCCGCGTCCTTCCCGCCGCCGAGCGCCCCTCCTGCGTCTCGCAGAGCGTCGCCGGATCCGGTGATGAGACCCGAGGCGCTGTCGACCAGCGGCCTGCTCGATGCGATCAGCGAGCCGAACATGTCTGCGGTCGACGCCCCTGCGCGCAGCTGAGCCGCGACCGAGTCGACACGCGCCTGCAGTTTCGACAGCGCGGCCTGGGTGTCGGCGTCGTCGAGGTAGTCGGAGAGAGAGGTGAGGATGTTCATGCCCGCCTCGCCGAGAGTCTCGGTGAACACCTCGTTGATGCTCGTCGACACCTCGCTCGCGCCCCGGTCGGTGACCTTCGGCGCGAGGGCGTTCTTCTTCTCGTTGAGGTAGTAGTCGATGCGCGTTCGGTCGGCGCCACTCGTGTAGAAGGTCATCATGTCGGCGCTGAAGGTCGGCGGAAGCACGATCGCGGCGTAGTACTCGCCCGAGCGGGTGCCGTCGACAGCGTCCTCTTCGGTGGTGATGACCCAGTTCAGATCGTCGTTGGCGCGCAGCGCCGACACGACCTGCTCGCCGACGTTGAGCCGGATCGGCACGAGATCGCTCTGATATCCGTCGTCCGTGTTCGCGACGGCCACGGTCAGGTTGCGGGCGTTGTCGAACGGGTTCCAGCTGGCGATGACGTTGAACCAGGTGAACAGCGATGGGATGACGACGAGCCCGAACAGCACGATGATGGCCATGACGCTGCTGGTCGCGCGGCGGATATCGTGGCGCATGACGGCGATGACGTGGCTCACTTGTCGCCCTCCTTCTCGTGCGGCGTGTCGGTGGCGGTAGTCGGCTCCGGTTCGGGTTCCGGATGCCTGGGAGCGGCGTCCACCGCCTCGGAGGCAGGGTCTTCTGCAGCCGGGTCCTCGGTTTCCGGCGTCGCCTCCTCGTGCGCGAACAGCTCGTCGAAGGCGACGGCAGCGTCGTCCGGATCGGCGGCGTCGCCCGGATCGGTGGCGTCGTCCGGATCGGTGGCGTCGACCGGATCGGTGGCGGAGACACCGGCTGCCGCGGCCGACGCCGAGGTCGCGGCCCCCACGGGCGCGGTCCCATCGCCATCCGTGAGCACCTTGCCCTTCGCAGAGTCATCCATCGACAGGGCACGGCGCAGCTCCGCATCCGGCATCGCGCCGATCTCGGCGGCCTGCTCGATGCTCTGCCTGATGTACTCCAGCGTGACGACGAAGCCGATGAGCAGCAGGCACCAGAGGGCGGCGAGGCCCAGCACGACCGCCTTGGCATCCGGGATCAGCCAGCCGCACAGCGCGAGCACCACGAGACCGGCGGCGCCGATGAGCAGCGTCAGGCGCAGCCGCGTGGGATAGTGCTCGCCGAAGCGCTGCGCCCGCCCGGCGACGTCAGCGCGGAAGCCGTCGCCGTCCGTGAGGGCGCGGATGATCTCCGGGGTGCGACGGCGACCTGTGACCTGCACCTCCTCGCTGACCATGAGCTGGCTCTCGGCGAGACGGCGGTTGAAGAGCAGGGCGAAGTTGCTCAGGCGGCCACGCAGGAAGATCCCGAGGATCCAGGCCAGGGCGACGAAGATCGACAGCGCGCCCATGAAGCGCCACCAGTGCAGGCCGTAGAAGCCGCTGATCGTCTCGCGCATCGCGTCGATGCCGTACGTGAACGGAAGGAACGGGTACAGCCCGCGGAAGAAGTCGGGCATCATCTCGATCGGATACAGACCCGAGGCGCCGGGGATCTGGAAGATCACCAGCAGGATGCACAGGCCCTTGCCGACGATCCCGAAGCACACCGACAGTGCGTAGATGATGCTGAGGTACGCCAGTCCGATGAGTATGCCTGTGCCGACATATGCGAGCGCATTCGCCGTCTGCACGCCGATCACGAGGTTGCCGATGGTGACCAGCGCGGCCTGGAAGATCACGATCGTCGCGAACAGGAGCCAGCGGCCGATGTACGCCTGTCGCACGGTGATGCCCTCGACGCCCTCGGTGTCGACCTCGACGCGCATGATCACCATGAGCACGAACGCGCCGATCCAGAGCGAGAGGTTGGTGAAGAGCGCGGCCATCGCCGAGCCGTAGGCGGCCGTCGGGAACATCACGTTCGTGTCCACCTCGACGGGCGAGGCCATGAATCGGGCGATCGCATCGGGTTCGAGCCCGGTGATGGTGCTGAGCTTGTTCCAGATCTCGGCCGAGCCGAGGGCGAGCACGTCGGTGCGCACGGTGCCGAGCCCACCCTCCGCCGCGGCGAGGTCGCCGTCGAGAGCGGTGAGCGCGTCGGAGGTGCCGGCGAGCTGGGTCCTGAGGCCGTCGAGCAGGCTCCGCGCCTGCTCGACCTGGGTGCGCTGCGCGCCGAGCGCCGACGAGAAGGCGTCAGCGCTCGACGAGAGCTGCGACATCGCGCGGTTCAGCTGCGGCACGCTGTGCGTGAGCGCGTCGCGGATGGCCGTCGCCGAGCTGGCTGCCTGACCGACCGCGCCGTTCACGCTGTCTGCCGCCTTCGTGACAGAGGTGATGGTGTTCGAGACGTCGGTGTTGAGCTGCTCGAGCTGGCTCAGCACCTGCTGGTCGGCGGCGTTGCGCTCTCTCAGCGCGTCGATCGCAGCGCCCAGGCGCTCTGCGGCGGGCGAGCCGGGCTCTGTGCCGTCGAGCACGGCCTGCAGCTCGTCGAGAGCCGTGGCGTTGGACTCGATCACGGCGGTCAGGTCGTCGACGGTCGTGCCGACGGCCACGTTCGCCTGCTGCAGGCCCGCGGCGAGGGTGGCGATCGAGCCGTTCATCTTCGCGGCGGCCTCGGCGATCAGCGTCGAGCCCGAGACGTAGGCCGAGGTCACGCTGTCGGTCACGGTGAGCAGCTCCTGCTGCGCCTCGGCGGCGATCTTCTGCGCCTGGCCGACGGCGGTCTGCACCTCGCCGAGTGTGCGGTCGACCTTGCCGAGCGTCCCGGATGCCCGGTCTATGCCGTTTGCGGCATCGTCGAGGCCCGCCTGCAGCTCCACGAGCCGGTCGCGCGCCGACGAGACCTTCCCGGTCGCGTCGTCGAGTGCGCTGACCGTCGAGTCTCGAGCGTCGCTGAGGCGGTCTTCTGCGCTCAGACCCGCATCCTTCAGCTGCTCGCTGATCGCCTCTGCGACCGTCGACACGAACGTGCTGTTGATCTGGCGGTCGAGTGTCGAGGCGCCGACGTCGGTGATCTTCGGCGCGATCGCGTTCGCCTTCTCGTTGACGAAGTACTTCAGCTCTGGGCGGGTGAACTCGCCGGTGGTGATGCTCAGGAAGTCCCGGCTGAAGTCGGGCGGGATGATGATCGCGGCGTAGCTGCGACCGCTGCGCACGGCATCCATCGCATCGTCCTCGTCGACGAACTGCCAGCCGAGCTGGTCGTTACGCTTCAGCTGGTCGACGAGCTCGCCGCCGACGTCGATGTGACCCGTGAGGTCGGAGGATGCACCCGCATCCTGGTTGACGATGGCGACGCTCACCTGCTGCGTGTTCGAGTACGGGTCCCAGAAAGCGACGATGTTGAACCACGCATACAGCGACGGGGTGACGATGACGCCGATGATGATGATCCAGGCCTTGCTGACGCGGGCCAGCCGGCCGAGGTCGCGGCGGTAGACGCTCCAGGCATTCGGCTTGGCGTCGATGGTCGGGTCGCTCACGCGGGTGTCTCCGTGACGTCGGGGTGGGCGGTGAGAAGACTGTCGGTCTCGCGCCACGACAGTCCGGCGATGCTCAGCACCGTGCGGACAGCGAGGCTCGCTGCACGCACGCTGGAAGCGTCGGTGCGGGCGACGACAGTGCGCGCGACCTCCTCGATGAGGCGCGAGAGTGTGGGCGCCGCCATGTCGGTGCGGAAGCTGCCATCGTCCTGGCCGCGCTGCACGAGCTGCGCGACGGCTCTGCGCAGGGGCGCGAGAGCGGCGGCGGTGTGCTCGACGTGGGCCTCGTCGAGGGCGAGCGCGGCGGCGAACTGCACGTGCGCGGCTTCCTGCCACAGGCGCGCGGTGAGCCGGGCGAGGGCGATGCAGGCGTCGGCGTCTGCGACCGACTCGGCGATCGCGTTGAACCGCTGCGCTCCCGTGCTGATCAGCTCGCGGATCAGGGCGTCGCGGTCGCCGAAGTGGCCGTAGAGGGTGCGCCGGCTCAGTCCCGCGCTGCGGGCGATGACGTCCACGCTCGCGTGCGGGTCGAGTGCGAGGGTGCTGCGCGCGGCATCGAGGATGCCGGCGCGATTCGCGAGCGCGTCGGAACGAAGCGAACGGGTCATGGTTCAAGGATAACTATGTTGCACAGTGATGTGCAACATAGTTCGGTGAATTCTCAGCGAGGGAAGGGGAAGCCGAAGCGGGCTGACGATCACACAGAAGAGGGCGGATGCCGAAGCACCCGCCCTCCTCGTACCGTGGGGGTCAGTCGGTGCCGGAATCGAACGCCGCACCCTCGGATGCGGCATCCACGGCCTCGGCGAGGGCCTCGTCGTTCTCCTCCACCGCACCCGTGATCTCGGATGCCTCGCCCGCCGTCACGCGTCCGACGAGTTCGCCCGTCGCGCCGCCCACGAGCCCGAGGCCCGCGTACTGCTCGAGACGGGCGCGCGAGTCCGCGATGTCGAGGTTGCGCATCGTGAGCTGCCCGATGCGGTCGACGGGACCGAAGGCGGCGTCGCCCACACGCTCCATCGAGAGCTTCTCGGGGCCGTACGACAGGTTGGGGGAGACCGTGTCGAGGATCGTCCAGTCGTCGCCGCGGCGCAGGCGGATCGTGACCGAGCCCGAGATCGTCGACCCGACCCAGCGCTGGATCGACTCGCGCAGCATGAGCGACTGCGGCTCGAGCCAGCGTCCCTCGTACATCAGGCGGCCCAGGCGCCGGCCCTGCTCGTGATAGGTCGCGAGGGTGTCTTCGTTCAGGATGCCGTTGACCAGGCGCTCGTACGCGATGAACAGCAGCGCCATGGCCGGGGCCTCGTAGATGCCGCGGGACTTCGCCTCGATGATGCGGTTCTCGATCTGGTCGCTCATGCCCAGGCCGTGGCGTCCGCCGATCGTGTTGGCCTCCATGACCAGGGCCACAGGGTCGGAGTACTCGACGCCGTTGATGGCGACGGGGCGGCCAGCCTCGAATGTGACCGTGACGTCCTCGGTCTCGATGGCGACGGACGGGTCCCAGAACTTCACGCCCATGATCGGGTCGACGGTCTCGAGCGAGACGTTCAGGTGCTCGAGGGTCTTCGCCTCGTGCGTGGCGCCCCAGATGTTGGCATCCGTCGAGTACGCCTTCTCGGCCGAGTCGCGGTATGGGAAGCCGTGTGCGACGAGCCACTCGCTCATCTCCTGGCGACCGCCGAGCTCGGTGACGAAGTCGGCGTCGAGCCACGGCTTGTACACGCGCAGGCGCGGGTTGGCGAGCAGCCCGTAGCGGTAGAACCGCTCGATGTCATTGCCCTTGTACGTGGAGCCGTCGCCCCAGATGTCGACGCCGTCCTCCTTCATGGCGCGCACGAGCATCGTGCCGGTGACGGCGCGGCCGAGCGGCGTGGTGTTGAAGTAGGTCTTGCCGCCGGAACGGATATGGAACGCACCGCACTGCAGTGCGACGAAGCCCTCTTCGACCAGCGCGGTCTTCGCGTCGATCAGGCGCGAGGCCTCGGCGCCGTATTCGAGCGCGCGGCCCGGGATCGAGGCGATGTCGTCCTCGTCGTACTGCCCGAGGTCGCCGGTGTAGGTATAGGGGACAGCGCCCTTGTCGCGCATCCACGCGACCGCCACAGAGGTGTCGAGACCTCCGGAGAATGCGATGCCGACGCGCTCGCCGACGGGGAGGGACTGCAGGACCTTGGACATGCCCTCCAGTCTATCGGCGCGCGGCACGGCGACTTGGTGGGATGACGCGGGGTCGGGCGCCGTGCGCGCGGGTCCGGCGTCGGGATGCCGCGACGCGGTCGCGTCATCCCGAGGCGAGCTCGCCCTGAGGGGTGTCGGCGTCGGTGAGCGCCTCGAGGAAGCGGATCACGGCCTCGCGGTCGTCCGCGCTGAGGGATGCCGCCGCCGAGAAGCGTCTGGCGTGCTGCCGGCCGATCGTTTCATGGGCGGAGAGCCGGGTGCTCTCGGTGACCTCGAGGCATGTGGTGCGGCGGTCGTGGGGATGCGGGACGCGCACGAGATGCCCGCCGGCGACGAGCCGGTCGACGAGCTTGGTCGTCGAGGCGCTGGAGATGCCGACCTCGTGCGCGACGTCCTTGGGCGTGACGATCTCGCCGCTCTCGGTGGCGCGGATGATCATGCGGATGGCGCGCATGTCGCTCTCGTTGAGCTTCATGTACCGCTTGGACGCTTCGGCGAGCGCTCGGGATGCGACCTGCCATTCGCGCAGCGCCTCGAGCACGCGATAGCACTGCTCGATATCCTGAGCCGTGAGGTCGGAGCGGTGGCCGAGGTCGGAGTCGCGCGAGAAGTACTGCATCGCCGCCCCCTTCTGCGCTGCTGCCTCTCATCGACTTCTCTCTGTCGACGGTGCGCGATCCCATCATAACTGTTACGCTTGGCATACTTCTCGCTTGGCTAAAAAAATGGGAGTCGAGGAAGGCGGTGTCGAGGTGGAGATGGTCGTTCTCGTCGATGACGCCGGTGCACCGATCGGGATGCACGACAAGCAGACCGTGCACGGCGAGTCCACCCCGCGCCACCTGGCCTTCTCGTGCCACGTCATCGATGCGGAAGGGCGTCTGCTCGTCACGCGCAGGGCGCTGAGCAAGCGCACCTGGCCGGGCGTGTGGACGAACTCCGTGTGCGGTCATCCGGCGCCGGGGGAGAGCATGGAGGACGCCGTCCGTCGCCGCGCCGCTTTCGAACTGGGGCTCGGGGTTGCAGGAATCGTCTGCGCTCTGCCGGACTTCGGCTACTCGGCGCGGGATGCGTCCGGCATCCAGGAGAACGAGTTCTGCCCCGTCTTCGTCGCCCGAGCGGTCTCCGCCGTGGAACCGAATCCCGACGAGGTGGCCGAGTTCCGCTGGGTGGATCCGGCGGATCTCGTGGCGGCGGTGGGCGCCGCTCCCTGGGCCTTCAGCCCTTGGCTCGTGGCGCACCTCGCGGATCTCGCGCCGCACCTGACGGCGACGACCACGGCGGGCGCCCATGTCTGAGCGCACGATCGAGCGCACCGCGTTCGATGAGAACACGTCCGACGAGACCGCGTTGAACGAGCGACTGCGCGAGGCGCTGACTGCCGCGACGCGCCGTGCCCCGTCGTCCTCGGTTGCGTTCGAACGCCTGTGGAGCACGCTCGCGGCCATGACGGCGGGCGGGAAGAAGCTCCGTCCCCGCCTCCTGCTGGACGCCTACGCGGCCCTGGGCGGGTCCGATGAGCGGGCGGCGATGGATGCCGCGTGCGCGGTCGAGCTCCTCCACCTGGCGTTCGTCATCCACGACGACGTGATCGATCGTGATCTGACCCGACGTGGCGAGCTGAACATCACGGGGGCGTTCGCAATGGATGCCGTGATGCTCGGCGCGAGCCACGACGACGCGCGCGCCTGGGGCGAAGCATCCTCGATCCTCGCCGGCGACCTCATGCTCACGAGGGCCCACTCGCTCCTCGCCCGCATCGATGTCGATGCCGAGCGCCGGCACGCGCTGCTGGACGCGTTCGAGGACGCCGTGCACGAGAGCGCAGCCGGAGAGCACCGCGACGTGTGGCTGAGCATGCACCTCGAGCCCGCCGGCCCCGACGAGGTGCTGTCGATGATGGAGCAGAAGACCGCCGCGTACTCGTTCCAGGCGCCGCTCGTGCTCGCGGCGATCCTCGCCGGCGCAGCGCCGTCCGTCATCGCCGAACTCACCGGGATCGCCCGGCGGATCGGCGTGGTCTATCAGCTGCGCGATGACGTGCTCGGCCTCTTCGGAGACGAAGGGCGCACGGGCAAGTCGACGGTGAGCGATCTGCGCGAGGGCAAGGAGACGCTGCTGATCGCGTATGCGCGCTCCGCCCCCCGCTGGTCCGAGGTCGAGCCGCTGTTCGGCGACGCGCAGCTGGACGAGGCGGGCGGGGAGCGCCTGCGGCAGGTGGTCAGGGAATCCGGCGCACTCGCGATCGTGGAATCCGTCATCGCCGGGCGCTGCGACGAGGTCCATCGACTGATCGCGGAGGCGGAGCTGCCCGACGCCCTCCGCGAGCGACTCGCCGCGATCACCCGGGCGTGCGGTTCGAGGGACGCATGAGAGCCGCGGGCATCGACCTCTACAACGCGACCGCGGACGTCAGCGCCGCGACGGTCATCCGGCGCTACTCGACCTCGTTCGGATGGTCGAGCAGGCTCCTGCCCGCGGCCATGCGCGACGACATCGCCCACGTCTACGCGCTGGTCCGGCTCGCGGACGAGCTCGTCGACGGCCCGGCCGAGAGCGTCGGGGTGGATGCCGCGACCCGGGGCATCCTGCTCGACGAACTCGAGGCCGACACCGAGCGCGCCCTGTCTCTCGGCTTCAGCACCAATCTCGTCGTGCACGCGTTCGCGCTGACCGCCCGCGCGCACGGCATCGGCATGGACCTGTGCCGACCGTTCTTCGCCTCCATGCGCCGGGACCTCGACACCTCGGCTCTCGATGCTGCAGGACTGGATGAGTACATCCACGGCTCGGCCGAGGTCGTCGGACTCATGTGCCTGGCCGTGTTCGAGGCGGGCGCGACCCGCGAGGCGGCCGCGCGCGAGCAGCTCGCCTCCGGCGCCCGTCGCCTGGGTGCGGCGTTCCAGAAGGTCAACTTCCTGCGCGACTTCGCCGAGGATCACGATCAGCTCGGTCGCACCTACTTCCCCGGCACATCGACAGCGCTCACCGACGAGGCGAAGGGAGAGATCATCCGTTCCATCCGTGCTGATCTGCAGGCCGCCGACGAGGCGATCCCTCTACTGACGGCGGGATGCCGGCCCGCGGTCTGGGCCGCGAAGACGATGTTCGGCGAACTCGCCGACCGCATCGACTCGGCCCCGGCGGCGACCCTCATGCGCACGCGGGTGAGCGTTCCGACATCCGTCAAGGCCCGCATCCTGGCGCGCGCCCTGGCCATGAAGGCGGCTGGAGCGTGAGGACGGGAAGGGGCGCTCGCGGCAGGCGAGCGGCGCGACCGGCATCCCGCGTCATCGTCATCGGTGGCGGCGTGAGCGGCCTCGCCACCGCCTGTCTGCTCGCGCGCGACGGTCACCGTGTCACCGTGCTCGAGAAGAACCCCGATCTCGGCGGGCGGGCGGGGGCCTGGGAGCAGGACGGCTTCACCTTCGACACCGGACCGTCGTGGTACCTCATGCCCGAGGTGTTCGAGCACTTCTACCGGATGCTCGGCACGACGACGGCCGAGCAGCTCGACCTCGTTCCGCTGCAGCCCGGCTACCGCGTCTACGGCGAGCCCCGGCACAACGACCCCCAGGCACCCGTCGACGTGAGCACGGGGGTCGACGCCACCGGCGCACTGTTCGAGAGCCGCGAGCGCGGCGCCGGCATCCGTGCCCGCCGCTATCTCGCCTCCGCGTCGAAGACGTACCGGGCGGCGGTGCGCTCCTTCCTCTACAACCCGTTCTCCTCATGGCGCGACTTCGCATCTCCTGCGGTGCTCGCCTCCGTCCCCGCCGTCGTCCCGCTGCTGTCCCGGTCGCTGTGGTCGTTCGTCGCGCGGCGGTTCCGCGACCCGATGCTGCGGAAGATCCTCGGCTACCCCGCGGTGTTCCTCGGCACCTCGCCGTTCGACGCTCCGGCGCTGTACCACCTGATGAGCCACATGGACCTCGTCGACGGGGTGCAGCATCCGCGCGGCGGGTTCCGCGCCTTCGTCGCCTCGCTCACCGCGCTCGCCCGCGAGAACGGCGTCGAGATCCTCACCGGCAACGACGTCACGGCGATCATCAGCGAGGACGGGCGGGCACGAGCCGTCGAGGTCGAGCGGTGCGGCCGGACGCAGCGGCTGGAGGCCGACATCATCGTCTCGGCGATCGACGAGCACCACACCGAGACCGTGCTGCTGGCTCCCTCCGACCGCTCGTATCCCGCAGGCCGCTGGGACGCCCAGGTCTCGGGACCGGGCGCCGTGCTCGTCATGCTCGGCATCGACGGGCCGCTGCCCGAACTCCTGCACCACACGCTGTTCTTCTCCGACGACTGGCACGACAACTTCGACGCGATCTTCGGGGCGTCCCCGCGGGTGCCGCAGACGCCCTCGATCTACGTCTGCCGGCCGAGCGCCACCGACGACGACGTCGCGCCCGCCGGCGCGGAGAACCTGTTCGTGCTCGTCCCGCTGCCGCCGGACGTGGGTATCGGGCACGGTGGGATCGGCACGGAGGGCGATACCGCCGTGAACGCCGTCGCGGATGCCGCGATCGCGCAGATCGCCGAGTGGGCGGGCATCCCCGATCTCGCCTCACGCATCGTCGTGCGCCGCACCGTCGGACCCGCCGACTTCGCGGCGCAGTTCAACAGCTTCCGGGGCAGCGCGCTGGGGCCGGCGCACACGCTCGCGCAGAGCGCGTTCTTCCGCGGCGTGACCCGTTCGCGTCGCGTGGACGGGCTCTTCTACACCGGTGCGACGACGGTCCCGGGGGTCGGCCTGCCGATGTGCCTGATCAGCGCCGAACTCGTGCTCAAGCATGTGCGGGGCGACCATGGCCCCGGCCCGCTGGCGACGCCCGCGGAGCCTGGGACATCGGGCGCGGAGGTGCGATGAACCTCGTCTACGGGGCCGCGCTGGTGGTCAGCACGGCGTGTCTCGTGCTGCTCGACCTGCGCTACGCGCTGGTCTTCCGGCGGCGTCCGCTCGCGGGCGTTGCCGCCCTCGTCATCGGACTGCTCTTCTTCATCGCGTGGGATGCCGCAGGCATCTCCCTCGGCGTCTTCCGCCACGTCGACTCGCACTGGGCGACCGGCCTGCTCCTGGCGCCGGAGTTCCCCGTGGAGGAGCTGCTGTTCCTCGTCTTCCTCAGCTACCTCACGCTGATCCTGCTGAGCGGCTGGCAGCGCCTGCGCACCAGGGAGGGTTCACGATGACGTACCTCCTGCTGTCGCTGCCGTTCCTCGCCGTCGGCATCGTCGTGTTCCTCATCGGGGCAGCCGCCGCGCATCGCACCGGTGCTGTCCGGGCGTACTTCTCGTCCTGGGCTGCGGCGACGGTCGTGCTCGTCGTCCTGACCGCGGTGTTCGACAACATCATGATCGCCGCCGGCTTCTTCGACTATCGCGAGGACGGCATCTCCGGCATCCGCCTCGCTCTCATGCCCGTCGAGGACTTCCTCTACCCGATCGCCGGCTCCCTCCTGCTCGCCGGTGTCTGGCGGTTGCTCGGCGGCGAGCGCGAACCGCAGAGGAGGGCGGATGCCTGAGAACGCGGTCCGGACCCTGCTCGTCGCGTCGCGGCCGCTGAGCTGGATCAACACGGCCTACCCCTTCGCCGCCGTCTACCTGCTGACGACCGGCACCATCGACGCCGCCTTCGTCGTCGGCACGCTGTTCTTCCTCGTGCCGTACAACCTCGCGATGTACGGCGTCAACGACGTGTTCGACTACGAATCCGATCTCGCCAATCCCCGCAAGGGCGGAGCCGAGGGGGCGAAGCTCCCTCCCTCCCTGCACCGGGCGACGCTGTGGGCGTCGGCCGTCCTGGGCGGGGCGTTCGTGGTCGCGCTCGTCGTCCTCGGAGCCGGCCGGCCGGTGTCGTGGGTCGTCCTCGCCGTGAGCCTGTTCGCCGTGCTCGCCTACTCGGTACCCGGCCTCCGCTTCAAGGAGATCCCCGTCGTCGACTCGATCACCTCGAGCACGCACTTCGTCTCCCCGGCGCTCTACGCCGCAGCGCTCGCCGGCACGACGCTCACGCCTGCGCTCATCCTCACGCTGATCGCGTTCTTCTGCTGGGGCATGGCCAGTCACGCGTTCGGCGCAGTCCAGGACATCGTCCCCGATCGAGATGCCGGGATCGGTTCCATCGCGACCGCGCTCGGCGCCGCTGCGACGGTGCGGATCGCCGTCGGGCTCTGGCTCGTCGCAGGCCTGCTCATGCTGTTCGCGCCGTGGCCGGCGAACCTGGCGGCGCTCGCCGTGCTGCCGTACATCGCGATCGTCGCGCCGTATCTGAACATCGACGACGGTCGGTCGGCGTCGGCCAATCGTGCCTGGCGCCGCTTCCTCGTCATCAACTACGCCGTGGGATTCGGCATCACGATGCTGCTGATCCTGTGCTGGACGGAAGGACTCTTCGCATGACCCGCGTACTCGTCACCGGAGCCACCGGATACATCGGCGGCCGCCTCGTGCCGCAGCTGCTGGATGCCGGGTACGACGTCAGCGTGTACGTGAGGTCGGCGTGGAAGCTGCGGGACGTGCCATGGCGCAGCCGCGTGAAGGTGTTCTCGGGCGACCTGGCCGACCCCGTCGCGACCCGGCGGGCGATGAACGGCGTCGACGTCGCCTTCTACCTCGTGCACGCGATGAGCGCAGGGCGGGGCTTCCGGAAGGCCGAGAAGCAGACCGCCGAGACCTTCGCGGATGCCGCCGCAGCGGCCGGTGTCCGCCGCCTGGTCTATCTGGGCGGGCTGCACCCCGACACCGACGACCTGTCCGAGCACCTGGCGTCGCGGGCCGACGTCGGCCGCGTGCTGCTCGCCAGCCCGGTGCCTGCGATCGTGTTCCAGGCCGGGATCGTGATCGGTTCCGGCTCGGCATCCTTCGAGATGATCCGCCACCTCACCGAGGTGCTGCCGTACATGCCGGCTCCCCGCTGGGTGCGCAATCGGGTGCAGCCCATCGCCGTCCGCGACGTGCTGCGGTACCTGGTGCACGCAGTCGGCGTGGATGGCGACCTCAACCGGACCTTCGACATCGGCGGGCCCGACGTGCTCCGCTACGGGCAGATGATGAACGGCTACGCGGTCGAGGCGGGCCTGCCGCAGCGGCACATCGCAGCCCTCCCCGTCCTCACGCCCTGGCTCGCCTCCCAGTGGGTGAGCCTGGTGAGCCCCATCCCGCGCCAGATCGCGGTGCCCATCATCGCGTCGCTGCAGAACGACTGCGTCGTGCGCGAGCACGACATCGACCAGGTGATCCCGCCGCCGAAGGAGGGGCTGCTGCCGTATCGCACGGCCGTGCGCCTCGCGCTGCGCCGCGAAGCCGACGGCGAGGTCGAGACGAGCTGGCAGAGCGCGACGGTTCCCGGCGCTCCGAGCGACCCGCTGCCCAGCGACCCCGACTGGGCCGGGCACACGGTCTTCACCGATCTGCGGGAGCGCCGCAGCGTCGCGTCACCGGGAGCGGTGTGGAACGTCATCGAGGCGATCGGCGGCGAGAAGGGCTGGCACTCGTTCCCGCTCGCGTGGGCTGCTCGCGGATGGATCGACCGGCTCGTCGGCGGGGTGGGGATGCGCCGCGGCCGGCGCAATCCCTCGCGGGTGAACAGCGGAGACGTCATCGACGTGTGGCGCGTGGAGTCCATCGAGCGCGGGCGGATGCTGCGGCTGCGTGCCGAGATGCGGATGCCGGGGCGCGGCTGGCTGGAGCTCGGGGTGGAGCCCGCCGAGGGCGGGAGCACCTACCGCCAACGGGCCGTGTACTTCCCCAAGGGGCTCAGCGGCCGGCTGTACTGGCTGGTGCTGCTGCCGTTCCACGGGATCATCTTCAACGGCATGGCCGCGAGCATCCTGCGCGAGGCGGAGCAGACGGAGAAGGCGGACCAGGCGGGCCCCGCCGCGGATGCCGGTACGGGCGAGAAGGAGCGAGCACGATGAACCAGCGCGACGAGAGCACGAGCCAGCGGCGGGAGACCAAACCCGCCGCCGCCACTGGGGCATATCGGGCGGAGGGGGCGCTCGTCCCCTCCGCCACGAGGGCCACCAGCGCGGGTCCCGAGCACACCGCGGTCCCGATGCCCTACGACGCCATCCTGTTGTCGGGGTTCGGGGGACCTGAGGGTCAGGACGACGTGCTGCCGTTCCTGCGCAACGTCACCCGGGGCCGCGGCATCCCGGACGAGCGGCTCGAGCAGGTCGCCCACCACTACCGGCACTTCGACGGCGTGAGCCCGATCAACCAGCAGAACCGCGAGCTGCTGCAGGCGCTGCGCGCGGCGCTCGCAGACGAGGGCATCGACCTGCCCGTGTACTGGGGCAACCGCAACTGGGCGCCGTACCTGGACGAGGCGCTGACCGAGGCCGCCGCCGACGGCATCCGCACGATGATCGCCATTCCGACGAGCGCGTACTCGTCGTACTCGTCGTGCCGGCAGTACCGAGAGGACTGGGCCGATGCGCTGGAGGCCGCGGGCCTGCAGCAGAGCCTGCAGATCGACAAGGTGCGCCAGTACTTCTCGCATCCCGGCTTCATCCGCCCGTTCGTCGACGGGCTGCGCGATGCGCTCGCCGGGGCGCGAGAGGCCGGTCACGCGGACGACGCGATCGAGGTGCTGTTCTCGACGCACAGCATCCCGACCGAGGATGCCGCGCTCTCCGGCGGCGAGACGTTCGCGGGCGTCGACGGCGGCGGCTACGTCGCGCAGCATCTGGCCGTCGCGCGCGAGGTGATCGCCAAGGCGGCCCCAGGGATCTCGTGGCAGCTCGTGTTCCAGTCGCGATCCGGCCCGCCCACGCAGCCGTGGCTCGAGCCCGACATCAACGACGCGATCGAGGCTCTGGACGCGCGCACCGCCGTGATCGTCGTGCCGCTGGGGTTTGTGAGCGACCACATGGAGGTCATGTGGGACCTCGACACCGAGGCGCGCGAGACCGCCGACGAGCACGATCTGTGGTTCGTGCGGACGCCGACGCCCGGCACCCATCCCGCCTTCGTCAGCGCCCTGGTCGACCTCGTCCGCGAACGGATCGCCGGAATCCCGGTCGAACGGCGCCTCAACGAGACGGAGCTCGGACCGTGGTTCGACGTCTGCCGAGGCGGATGCTGCGCGAACCCGCGGCTCGGATTCAAACCGGCGATCGCGGGGCTGCTGCCGTAGGCCCGATGCCGGCGGACGGATGCCGGGGCTAGGGTGAGTGCATGGGAGAGGCGATCCTGTGGGGAGCCGTCGCGGCTGCGCCCCTGCTCGTCGGGGCCGTGCTCGCGATGCTGCGGACGTGGCCGCAGCGTCTGGTCGGCATCGTCCTGGGCTTCGGCGCAGGGGCCCTCATGGCGTCCATCGCGTTCGAGCTGTGGGAGGAGGGCCTGGACCTCGGCGGCCCCATCCCCCTCGTCATCGGGGTCGCGGCCGGCGCGCTGACGTACTACGTCGCCGACCGGATCGTCGAGCGCCAGGCATCCGGACAGAAGAGCGCGGGCGGCCCGCTCGCGGTGGGCGCACTGCTCGACGGCATCCCGGAGCAGCTCGTCCTCGGCATCGGCCTGGCATCCGGAGAGGGCGTCAGCGTCGCCCTCGTCATCGCGATCGTCGTCTCGAACCTGCCCGAGTCGATCGGCTCGGCCGCCGATCTCCTGGACGGCGGGATGAAGCGTGCGCGGGTGTTCTGGCTGTGGGCGGGTGTCGCCGTGGTCTGCGCGCTCGCGACCGTCGCGGGTGCGGCCCTGGCGGATGCCGTCGGCCCCGACTTCCGCGCCGGAGCCAGCGGCTTCGCCGCCGGTGCGCTTCTCGTCATGCTCGTGGACTCGATGGTGCCCGACGCCCAGTCCAAGGCGAAGGAGTCGACCGGGCTCGCCACAGTCCTCGGCTTCGCGCTCGCCGCGGGGCTGTCGCTCGCTTCCTGACCGGTCGCGCCCGACGCGAATGGCTCCGCTGTCAGAACCCCGGGTACTCCTGCATCCGCTCCTGGAACTCGGCCCGGTCGGCGTCGCTGAGCAGCTCGGGGGCGAGGAAGTAGATCTGCAGTCCCTCGAGCGGTTCGCCGGACCCGGCGCTCTCGGCCTCACGCTCGGCGCGCAACTCGTCCGCCGGATCGTTCGAGAGGTCGTGGATGACGGCGTAGAACCGCAGCGGGTCGGGGTAGTTGTCGGAGTACCACTCCCAGGTGTGCTGGGTGCGCGGGTCGCTCGACCCGTAGAACTTCTGCAGGATCGTGTCGTCGAGGCTGGAGGAGGGATCGTTGAACCAGTACAGCCCGTACATGTCGTACTGCGTGACCACCTCTTCGATCACGCCCATCACCTCGAGCTTGCGGTCGTAGTCCTGGATGGGCTCGTTCGTCGCCCACGGCACCGAGGTGTACTGCACGAGCATCGACTCGCCTCCGTAGCCGTTGCGCTCGGGGCGCAGATCCTCCTGGCCGATCTCGGACCACGTGTACCCGAACCGGTCGCTCAGGCGGCGACGGATCTCGGCGAGCATCGCGTCGCTCTGCTCCCTGACCTCCTCGAGCGACGGCTGCAGGAGGATCTCATCCGCCGATCGGTCCTTGACGCCGGGGTAGGCCTCCTCGTGCTTCTGCTCGGCGGTCTTCTCGCCGCCGTAGCTGCCGGATGCCGAGGTCTGCAGCGCGCTCGCCGCTCCCACGGTCGCGACGTTGAGCAGCAGGACGATGACCAGGGCGGATGCGCCGAGCACTCGGCCGCGCGAGGTGCACAGCGCCGCGACGACGACCCCGAGCACCACCAGCTGCAGCGTCAGCATCGTCACGCCGTACAGCAGGTCGGTGCCGCCGGCCAGCAGCGCGCCGAGCAGCACGAGGGCGAAGAGGATCGCGGCGACCAGGGCGATCCAGCCGATCGCGTTGGCGGACTGCTTCTCGGTCGTCTCCGTGACCGTGCCGACGATCGGTGCGGGGGCTGCGGCCGCCGTGCGCCGGGCGCCGTGATACCCGCCGGGCGGGGGAACCGGCGGTGCACCTTCGGCACCCGTGAGGTAGCGCGCGCGCTTCGGATCTACCATGGCCTGTCCGTCCCGCCGCCGGGGCCGTCCTCGCCGTCCTCGTTCTGCTGACGCTCCTCGGCGCCCTGCTCGAGCTTGTCCTGCAGCTCGTCGAGCTTGTCCTGATCCGGGCCGGTCGGCTGCTCCTGCTCGCCCTCGTCCTCGGGCGGAGCGGGCTGCCCGTTCTGGTCCTGCTGCTTCTCCTGCAGCCTGTCCTCCAGGTCGTCGAGCGTGTCGCTCATGTCGCGCTGCGGATCGGGAGACTGCTCATCCGCCTCGTCGCTGCTGCACTCCGCGGGCGTCTCGGCCGTGACCGTGAGGGCTTCGCCGTACAGCTGCGCCGCCGCCTCGCCGTCACCGTCCGCGCGCGCGGCATCGCCCTGTCTTTCGATCACGAGCGCTAGGTTCACCCGGACGGCGCAGACCTCCAGCCCGGATGCCAGGGGCAGAGCCTCTTCGAGTTTCGCCCTGGCCGCGTCCAGTTCGTCCGCACCGGCGAGCGCCGTGCCGACGTTGTACGGGGCCTTGTACGGCTCGAACCAGTTCAGCAGCTCCTGACCCCGGGCCGCTGCGGTCGATCCGGCGTAGTCGCCGGCGACGTAGGTCGAGATCGCCTGATGCGCGAACCCGTACATGCTCAGCAGCTTGCCGACGAGCAGGATCGCCGCGAGCGTCATCGGGAGGGAGCCGAGCGCGATCCAGCGGCGGATGCTGCGCCGCCGCCTGTTCGCCGCCAGCAGTGCCGCCGCGGCATCCTGCTGCGCCTGCGTGGTCGTGATCGTCATGCGTCACCCCCGCGGATCGCGAGGCCGCGCAACTGCACGACGAGCATCGCGGCGCGCGCGATCTCGACGCACAGCAGCAGGGCGATCAGCCCCGCGAACACCCAGTACAGCTCGATGACGTTGCCGACCGAACCGCTCTCGGCGTGGTTCGTCGTGGTCGCTGGGGCCGCCGGCAGGTCGATCGCTGTGGCGGCATCCCGCACCTGCAGCGGCACGCCCAGCTCCTCGGCGACCGTCTGCAGGTTCGCCTCGTCGATGACCGACATGGCCGGTTCGCCCTGGTACTCGATGTAGCCCTGATCCCCGCTGAACGAGCCCGAGGTGACCTTCATCGGGCCGCCGTCCGTCGTGCCGTATCCGAGCACGGATCCTCCGTCGACGTAGGCGGCGCTGCCGGAGAACGACTCGGGGTCGCTCGAGACGGTCTGCTCGCCGTCGCCGAGGTAGAACACCATCCGCGAACGCTCCGGGGACTGCTCCGCGGCTCCGGCGAGGGTCTCCTGCGCCATGGCCGCGGCGATGCCGATCGAGCTGCCCCGCGACTGCGAGGTGACCTCGGGGCGGAGGATCTCGAGCGACGACATGAGGGCCGTGGCATCCGTGGTCAGCGGCAGTCGCTGCTCGGCCGTCGCGTCGAACGTGATCAGCGCGAAGCGCGCCCCCGGGTACTCGTCGACGATCGACTGGACGTCGGCGCGCACCCCCTCGAGGCGCGGCCGATCGCCGTCCCAGTCCTCCGCCACGATGCTCGCCGTGGTGTCGAGCACGATGACGATGTCGGTGTCCGTCGCGAGGGTCTCTGACGTGCCGCCGGGGATGCCCGGCCGCAGCAGCATCAGGAAGCAGGCGAGGAGCATGACCAGGCGCAGCGCCCACCAGCCTGCGCCGGCGCCCGTCGAGGGGGCGGCCGACGACGTGGAGCCCGCTCCAGCGCCGGATGCGCGCGCCCCGCGCACCAGCATCCACACCGCGAGCGCCCACGCCGGCGCGAACAGCAGCACCAGCAGGAACACGTTGAGCACGGGTTGGAAGATCACAGTCTGACCCTCCACATCAGCACGACGAAGCCGAGCGCGAACGCGAGCAGCACGGCGATCCACGCATTCGGGGTGTCGGTCCGCACCACCTGCGCCTGACCGCGCAGTTCGGTGGCGTCCTGCTCCTGTACGTCGTCGATGATGTCGGCGACGGTGGTGGTGTCGCGCAGGCCGTATGCCTCGCCGCCGGTCGACTGCACCGCGGCGACGAGCTCGTCGCTGAGCTGCGTGTTCACGCCCTGCACGGGATTGAGCGCGAACACGCGGATGCCGGTGGATGCCGCGTAGTCGGCCGCCTCCTGCAGGGTGACGATGGATGCTCCGGCGAGCTCGTTGTCGGTGGCGAGGATGATCGACCGGCTGCGCTCGTCGTCCTGATGGTCGAACCGCATGGCGCATGCGGCGAGGCCATCGCCGATGAGCGACGCGCCGGGGCCGTTGAGCGTGCCGACCCAGTGCTCGGGGATCTCGTCGACGAAGTCGAAGCTCTCTCGGATGCTCTGCAGATGCGTGCGGATGAACTCGTAATCGTCGGTCAGCGGGAACACCTGCACGGGGGAGCTGTTGAAGATCGTCAGTCCGATCCGCTCGCCCTCGAAGCCGTCCAGCAGCTCCTCGAAGACGCTGAGCACTTCGACGTCGACGTCGCTCATGGAACCGGAGACGTCCAGGCACAGCATGATGTCGCGGCTGGTGTTCACGGGCTGGATGGTCTGCGACGACAGGGGGCGCGCCGCCACGACGCCGGCCACGATCGCCGCGATGACGCTCAGCGACAGGATCCCGGCGAGAGCGGCCGTTCGCCGGTTCACCGCCCGTCGGAACGACGGCAGTGTGCGCAGTCGCTCGGCCCGCGCGATCGGTGCGCTTGCCTGCGCGCGGTGCCGTGCGCTGCGGCGGATACCGATCAGCAGCCCGATCACGATGGCCGCGACGACGAGCGCGGCCGCGATGAGGATCACCCACCCGTTCGCTAGTGCCATGTCGAGACCACCTTCCGCGCGGCCTCGGCACCGGCGTGCGGATCGATGGCGGCGCCCCGTTGGAAGATGCTCGGGTAGTAGTGCCGGCCGATTGCATCGACGAGCTCGGGTCGGACGCCCATCCGCACGAGGTCGTCGAGGGCGAGAACAGGTGCCTCCAGGCCGCTGTACTCGTTGACGAACGAGCGCACGGAGCGGCTGAGTTCGAGATTCGCCGCGCGGGCGTCGATCACTCCGGCCTGGAAGGCCGCCTCGATCCGGTCGATCGCCGTGGCGTATTCCGTTCGGAGCATAGACAGCATGTCGCTCGTCGGCGGGGTGACCGGCGGTGCTCCGACGACGGTGATGCTGCGCCTCGGGCGGGTCAGGAGCACGACGAGCCATCCGGCGAGGATCAGCACCGCGATGATCCCGACGGCGAGCAGGATCCAGCCCCAGCCGTACTGGACGGGAGGGTAGAGCTCGTCAGGGGCGGACATGCGCCCTCCGATTCAGCATGCGCAGCAGTGCGCCCACGGCGGCATCCTGCGTGTCGAGCGCGGCCCTGCTGATCTCCAGCCGGTCGAGGAGGGCGTCACGCCGCGCGGCATCCGCCTGCGCGTGGGCGGCGACCTCGTCGAGGACGGCCGCGTCTCCGTGCACGAAGTCGGGGATCGTCCAGTGCGAATCGACGTCGGCCCTGGCCGCGTGAGACCGCCCTGCCAGGACGGGATCGGCGTCGTGAAGGGTGATCCAGAGCACGTCGTGCTGCACGCGCAGGCGGCGCAGCATCCGCTCGGTCTCGTCGGTCACGGGTGCGTCGTCGGTCACGATCACGACGATGCACCGGCGCGCGATCGTGCGCGCGACGAAGGCGAGCAGGGCGTCGCGATCGCTGGGGGCGGATGCCGTCGTGATCGCGTCGTCGAGCGTGCGCAGCGCATGCTCGAGGGCCCCTTCGCTGCGTCCGGGTGCACGACGGCGGATGCGCTCGGCGTCGCCGTGCACGACGCTGAAATCATTCCCGTGGCGCAGCGCCAGGATGCCGAGGGCGCCGGTGGCGAGGATCGCGAGGTCCTTCTTGGGCTTCTCGTCGTGCGCGAGAGCGGTCATCGACAGCCCGGTGTCGACGACGAACAAGATCGTGTGCATCCGGTTCGCGCGGTGGCGCTTGACGAGCGGTTCGCCCTGGCGGGCCGTCGCACGCCAGTCGATGTCGCGGATCTGATCGCCGTACTCGTACTGGCGCAGATCCTCGAAATCGAGGCTGCGGCCGTGCAGGAGCGACGCGTACGCGCCGTCGAGGGCGTGCATCGACTTCTGCGACGAGTGGATGAAGAGCTTGCTCTTCACCTGGGTGATCAGACTTGACACGATCCCTGAGCCTGCCTGAGGTTACGGGGTGGGGACGACGGAGAAGATCTCGTCGATGATCTCCTCGCTGCGCACGCCCTCGGCGTCGGCCTCGAAGGTCAGCAGCACGCGGTGGCGGAGGACGAGGTGTCGCAGGGTGCGGATGTCCTCGGGCAGCACGTGCGATCGTCCGTTCAGCAGCGCGAGGGCGCGCGACGCCTGCAGGAACGCGATGCTCGCGCGGGGGCTGGCGCCGTACTTGATGAACCGCGCGCGCTCCTCGCCGATGTACGGGGCGGGGTTGCGGGTGACATAGGCGATGCCGACGATGTAGTTGCGGATCGCGGCATCCACGTAGATCTTGGACGCCGTCGCCTGCAGGGCCTGGACGTCCGCGAGCGAGACGGCGCCGGCGACGTGCCGGTCGGGGTCGAGCACGCCGGAGTCGATGCGGCCGAGGATCTCGACCTCGTCGGCGGGGCTCGGATACTCGACGATCTCCTTGAGGAGGAACCGGTCCATCTGCGCCTCGGGCAGCTCGTACGTGCCCTCCTGCTCGATCGGGTTCTGCGTCGCGATCACGAGGAACGGCTTGGGGAGGGGGTGCACCTCGCCGCCGATCGTGGTCTGGTGCTCCTGCATCGCCTCGAGCATGGCGGACTGCGTCTTGGCGCTTGAGCGGTTGATCTCGTCGAGCAGGACGAAGTTCGCGTGCACGGGACCCAGGACGGTGCGGAACGAGCCGGTCGCCGCGTCGTAGATCTGGTTGCCGGTGATGTCGCTGGGCAGGAGGTCCGGGGTGCACTGGATGCGCTTGAAGCTCGCCTTGACCGTGTCGGCGAGGGTGGATGCTGCGGTCGTCTTCGCAAGGCCCGGGACGGACTCGAGGAGGATGTGACCGCCGGCGATGAGCGAGATGAGCAGGCTCGTGCGCAGCCGCTCCTGGCCGACCATCTTCGCCGAGTACGCCTTCGAGATGACATCGAGGATGCCGGATGCCCGGCGCATCTCGGTGTCGGTCGGGGCCGTCGCGACGGCGGGGCCGGCGCTGGTCGCTGTGCCGGCGTTCCCGGTCGCTGTCGCGGCGTTCCCGGTCGCTGTCGCGGCGCTCCCGGTCGATGTCGCGGCGCTCCCGGCTCCTGCGGCGGTCGAGGGGGTCGCGGGTGCGGCGACCCGTGGTGCGGGCGGGCGCGGCGGAGGGGGAGGGGCTGCGGGCACTCCGGTCCGTGCGGCGTTCGACTCGCTCATCCTGCCAGCGTAATCGGGGCGCGCCCGTGGCGGCGGGGCTGGGGATGGGTAGGAGTTCCCGTCGGCCGCGGCGAGTCGGAAGGAGGGCCACCAGGTCGTCACGGATCCTGACCTGCGGTCAGTGCAGCGGTCACCGCCCGCGGTGCGTCGGACCCCCTCCGATAGGATGGATCCGCCCGAAGAGGGCCAGCTCATCGGCCGGTGCAAACCCGGCGAAAGCAAGGGGGACAACCCATGCCAGGAATCGTTATCGTCGGCGTCCAGTGGGGCGACGAAGGCAAGGGCAAGGCGACCGATCTGCTCGGCGACCGCACCGACTGGGTCGTGAAGTTCAACGGGGGCAACAACGCCGGTCACACCGTCGTCGTCGGCAACGAGAAGTACGCGCTGCACCTGCTGCCCAGCGGCATCCTCTCTCCCGGCGTCACACCGGTGATCGGCAACGGCGTCGTCATCGACCTCGAGGTTCTCTTCGACGAGCTCACCGCGCTGTCGGCACGCGGCATCGACGTCTCGAAGCTGAAGGTGAGCGCGAACGCGCACATCATCACGCAATACCACCGCACGCTCGACAAGGTCACCGAGCGTTTCCTCGGCAAGCGCAACATCGGCACGACGGGCCGCGGCATCGGACCGGCGTACGCCGACAAGATCAACCGCGTCGGCATCCGCGTCCAGGACCTCTTCGACGAGAACATCCTGCGCCAGAAGATCGAGGGCGCCCTCGAGCAGAAGAACCACCTGCTCGTGAAGGTCTTCAACCGCCGCGCCGTCACGTGCGACGAGATCATCGAGGACCTGCTGTCTTACGCCGAGCGGCTGCGTCCGATGGTCGCCGATACCGGACACCTCATCGACGAGGCGCTCGACCGCGGCGACGTCGTCGTGTTCGAGGGCGGCCAGGCGACCATGCTCGACATCGACCACGGCACCTATCCGTTCGTCACCTCGTCCACCGCGACAGCGGCGGGCGCGGCATCCGGCTCCGGGGTGGGACCTGGGCGTCTCGACCGCATCGTCGGCATCGTCAAGGCGTATACGACCCGCGTCGGCTCGGGCCCGTTCCCGACCGAGCTGTTCGATGAGCAGGGCGACTGGCTGCGCTCGGCCGGCTTCGAGTTCGGCACGACGACGGGCCGCCCCCGCCGCGTCGGCTGGTACGACGCCCCGATCACCCGCTACGCCACGCGCATCAACGGCATCACCGACCTCGTGCTCACCAAGCTCGACATCCTCACCGGCCTCGAGCAGATCCCGGTGTGCGTCGCGTACGACGTCGACGGCGAGCGCTTCGACGATGTTCCCGTGAACCAGACTGACTTCCACCACGCGAAGCCGATCCTGGAGTACTTCCCGGGCTGGAAGGAAGACATCTCCACCGCGCGCACGTTCGACGACCTGCCGCGGACGGCGCAGGACTACGTGCTCGCGCTCGAGAAGATGAGCAAGACCCGCATCTCGGTCATCGGCGTCGGCCCCGAGCGCGACCAGGTGATCGTCCGCCACGACCTCGTCTGACGTGATGGGCGAGGGCGTGAGGGGTCGCGAATCGTCGCCTCAGCGACGGAGAGGCGACCAGATGCGCCCCCTCCCGAACCGCGCGGCGAGCGAGGGGTCGTGAATTGTCGCCTGAGCGACGGGGATACGACCACTTGCGTCCCCTGTCGGAGGGCTCGAGCGTGAGGATGCACGTGTGACGCGGTTCTGGGTCGGCGGCTACGGCCCCGACATGGACGGGGATGCCACCGGCATCGGCCTGCTCGAGGGCGACGAGGGCCGCGCGCCGACGACTCTGGCGTACCGGGGAGCCGTGACAGCCGCGGCCTCGCCGTCGTGGCTCGCCGCGCACCCGACGCTCGATGTCGTCTACGCCGGGCTCGAGGGCTCGGGCACGGTGCAGGCGTTCGCCCGCAGCGGTGAGCGGTCGCTGACTGCCCTCGGCGCTCCCGTCGAGGTCGGCGACGGCGTCTGTCACCTCGCCGTCGCGCCGCACGGCGGGTACCTCGTGGCCAGTTGCTACGGCGACGGCCGGGTCGTGCGGGTGGGGCTCGACGCCTCGGGGCTGCTGGGCGAGGCGTCGGTGGCGGATGCCGCGACCGACCCGTACGGCACGAACGCCGTCCCGGCGGCGCAGGGGGCGCCCGCGGTGCCCGGTCCCGACCTCAACGACGTGCTCGCATCGCTGGCGCCCGCGGCATCCGCGCCGGCGCGATCCGGGCTGCTGCTGTTCGATGAGGAGCTGGGGCTGACGCCGGGGGCTGCGGAAAACGTTTCACCGGCCGCTGCGGTGTTCGCCGCGGCTCTCGCTCCGGCATCCGCAGGCGAGGTGCCGGATCGCACCTCGCGAGCGCATGCCGCCGCGTTCCTGACCGACGGGCGCATCGCCACGACCGACATCGGGTTCGATCTCGTGCGCATCTGGCGGGCGACCTCCGCCGGGCTCGTCGTCGACCACCAGATCGTGCTGCCGCACGGTGTCGGCCCGCGGCACATGGTCGTGCATCCCAGCGGCCACCTGCACGTCGTCACCGAGTACTCGTGCGAGGTGTTCACACTCGCCGCCGGTGCGAATGGACGGTGGGGGCTCGTCGCGGCGACCGCGGTCAGCCCGACGGCGCAGGTGGGCGTCGACTACCCGTCCGAGATCTCGCGCTCGCGAGACGGCGAGACGCTCTACGCCGGCGTTCGTGGCAGCAACACGATCGCGGCGCTACGGGTGCGCGGCGCCGGCGAGGTCGTCGAGCCGCTCGCACTGGCGGACTCCGGCGTCGACTGGCCACGCCACCACCTGGTGCACGACGGGGCGCTGCTCGTCGCGGGACAGCGGTCGGACGAGATCGGCATCCTCGACCTCGACGAGCGCACCGGTGCGCCCCGTGGCATCCGTCACCGCACCGCGGCTCCGGCGCCCAGCAGCATCCTGCTCGCCCGCTGACCCCTCTCTGTCCCTCTCGCCCCTCCTCCTGGGCACAACTTCGGACCTGGCGGGCGACACGCCGCCGCATCCGCCTCGCCGTCGGCGTGTCCGTCCCGGGCTCCGAAGCTGTGCACAGGGTAGACGGGACGCGGCTGGGAACAAGACCCCGGTGACACGGCGTTGCAGATCAGCAAGACTGGGCGGTGCTGTTCGAGCGCGGCCGCAGGAGGGCGGAGTGATGACGCAGAATGAGTACGACCTCATCGTGATCGGAGCAGGACCGGTCGGCGAGAACGTCGCCGACCGAGCCGTCCAGGGCGGGCTGACCGCCATCGTCGTCGAAAGCGAGCTCGTCGGCGGCGAATGCTCGTACTGGGCGTGCATGCCCTCGAAGGCGCTGCTGCGCTCCGGCCAGGCGCTGCGCGCCGCCCAGCACGTGCAGGGCGTGACCGGCGGTGCCCTGGAGCCCGCTGGCGTCCTCGCCCGGCGCAACTCCTTCACGAGCGACTGGTCCGACGACGGGCAGGTGTCGTGGCTCCGGTCTGCGGGCATCGATCTCGCCCGCGGACACGGCCGCATCAGTGGCGAGCGCGAGGTCACCGTCACGGCAGATGACGGGTCGACACGGGTCCTGCACGCACGCCATGCGGTCGCGGTCGCCACCGGAACGGATGCCGCGATCGCCCCGATCCCCGGCCTCGCCGAGGCAGAGCCCTGGACGAGCCGCGAGGCGACGAGCGCGGCCGAGGTCCCGGCATCCCTGGCCATCATCGGCGGCGGCGTGGTCGCGGTCGAGATGGCGACCGCGTACGCGTCGCTGGGCGCGAAGGTCACAGTGATCTCACGCGGTGCGCTGCTCGCAAAGATGGAGCCGTTCGCCGGCGAACTCGTCGAGAAGGGGCTGCGCGCGGATGGCGTCGATGTCCGCATCGACACCGGCACAGCATCCGTCGCTCGTGACGATGACGGCGTGACGATCACGCTCGACGACGGCACCGAGATCCGCGCCGCCGAGGTGCTCGCCGCCACCGGCCGGCAGCCGCGCTCCGACGACATCGGGCTCGACACGATCGGCCTCGAACCCGGGAAGTACATCGCGACGGATGACACGCTGCGGGTTCCCGGCCACGACTGGCTGTACGCGGTCGGCGATGTCAACGGCCGGGTGCTGCTCACCCATCAGGGCAAGTATCAAGCCCGCGCGGCGGGTGATGTCATCGCCGCACGCGCGAAGGGCGAGGACGTCGACGACGCCGCCTGGGGCCGCCATGTCGCCACCGCTGATGAGGCGTCGGTGCCGCAGGTCGTCTTCTCTTCTCCGGAGGTCGCCTCCGTCGGGCTCACCGCGCAGGCTGCGCAGGATGCCGGGCACACGGTCCGCATCGTCGACTACGAGCTCGGATCCGTCGCCGGTGCCAGCCTGCACGAGGACGGCTACACCGGTACGGCGCGAATGGTCGTGGACACCGACCGGGACGTCATCCTCGGAGTGACATTCGTCGGCCCCGACGTCTCCGAGATGCTCCAGGCCGCCACCATCGCGATCGTCGGCGAGGTGCCGATCCCCCGGCTGTGGCACGCGGTCCCCGCGTACCCGACGATGAACGAGATCTGGCTGCGGCTGCTGGAGGCGTATGGTCGGGAGTCCGCGTGACCCATCCGTTCACGGCTCCGCTCCGAACACGCTGAGCTGTCAACACCCGCTGAATCTGCCTCGGTTGTCCGCGGCATCCCCTACGCTCGAAACCTGATCCGAGGAGACACGACCATGAAGGCTGTACTCGCAGGAACCGTCATCGCCGAAGCCGACGACGCCGATCTCATCTCCATCGAGGGCAACTGGTACTTCCCGCTCTCGTCCGTTCCCGACGGCGTGCTCTTGACGAGCCCGACGCCGTACACCTGTCCGTGGAAGGGCGAGGCGCAGTACTACTCGGCCGTCGTCGACGGCGAGACCCACGCCGACGCGGCATGGGGGTACCCGAACCCGTACCCCTCGGCTTTCGAGCGTGTCGGAAAGGACATCTCCGCCCACATCGCGTTCGACCCTCGCCAGGTGGAGGTCGGGCCGTAGCCGGGGCGCGGGCCAGCTCATGATCGAGTTCCGTTCGGTGTCCAAGAGATTCCCCGACGGCACCCTCGCCGTCGAGGACTTCAGCCTCGTGCTGCCCTCGCGAAAGACGACCGTGTTCGTCGGATCGTCCGGATGCGGCAAGACGACGCTGCTGCGCATGATCAACCGCATGGTCGAGCCGACCGCCGGCGACGTCGAGATCGACGGCGAGAGCGTGCTGGCGGGCGACCCGGTGGCCCTTCGCCGCAGCATCGGCTACGTCATGCAGAACTCGGGCCTCATGCCGCACTTCTCGGTGATCGACAACGTCGCGACCGTCCTGCGCTTGAACCGCACGCCCAAGAAGCAGGCGAACCAGCGCGCCCTCGAACTGCTCGACACCGTCGGGCTCGACCGCGCCCTCGCCGAGCGCTACCCGAGCCAGCTCTCGGGCGGGCAGCAGCAGCGCGTCGGCGTCGCGCGCGGTCTCGCAGCCGACCCGAACATCCTGCTCATGGACGAGCCCTTCGGCGCGGTCGACCCGATCGTGCGCGCCGATCTGCAGCAGGAGCTCATCCGCCTGCAGCGCGACCTCGACAAGACGGTCGTCTTCGTCACGCACGACATCGACGAGGCGTTCCTACTTGGTGACCAGGTCGTCATCCTCGACAAGGGCGCCCGCATCGTCCAGGTCGGCAGCCCCAGCGAGATCATCGAGAACCCGGCGGACGACTTCGTCTCGGCGTTCATCGGCGCCGAGCGCGGGCACCGGGCGCTGCGCATCAAGCAGACCCCGCGCGGCCGGTTCGTCGTCGACTCCGAGGGCCGCACGCAGGGCACGCTCCTCGATGACGCGGACGATGAGCCGTCGAGCGCTTCGACAGGCTCAGCGATCGGCGCCCCGATCCCTGAGCGCGCGCCGGCCCCTGAGCGCGCGCCGGCCCCTGAGCGCGCGCCGGCCCCTGAGCCCGTCGAAGGGTCCGGTCCCACCCCGTGAACTGGGTCGCCGACAACCTCGACCTGATCCTCGGTCTCGCGCTCACCCACCTCGGTCAGAGCGCGATCGCGATCGTCTGCGGGTTCGTGCTGTCGCTGCCGCTGGGCTGGGTCGCCTGGCGGTACCGTCTGGTGCGCGGCCCCATCGTCGTGCTGACCGGCCTGCTCTACACGATCCCGTCGCTCGCCCTGCTGATCCTGCTGCCCTCCGTCATCGGATACTCGGCGCGCAGCCAGGAGAACCTCATCGTCGGACTCACCATCTACGCCGTCGCGATCCTCGTGCGCTCCGTCGCCGACGGCCTCGACTCGGTCGACCCCGACATCCGCCAGGCGGCGACGGCGGTCGGCTACGGCGGCGCCCGCCGGTTCTGGACCATCGACCTTCCGCTGGCCGGCCCCGTAATCCTCGCGGGTCTGCGGGTCGCGGCGGTCAGCACGATCTCGCTCGCCACGGTCGGCATCCTCGTCGGCGTCGAGAACCTCGGCTACCTGTTCACGAACGGTCTGCAGCGCCGCATCATCCCCGAGGTGTTCGCGGGCGTCCTCGCCGTCGTCGTGATCGCCCTGGTGATCGATCTGCTCCTCATGCTCGCCGGCCGCGCGATCATGCCGTGGACGCGCACCGCGTCGGCGGCGACCGCCCGTCGCCGCATCGTCTCGATGAGGGCGGCCGCATGAACCTGTTCGCCGAAGCCTTCGCCTGGCTGTTCTCGCCCGAGCGGCTGGAGGGCCAGTACGCCCTCCCCGTGCTGCTCGGCCAGCACCTGTTCTACACCGTGGTGTCCGTTCTCATCGCCGCAGCCATCGCCGTGCCGGCGGGATGGGCGATCGGTCATACCGGTCGTGGCCGCGAGGCCGCCGTGGCGATCTCGGGCGCCGCCCGCGCCGTGCCGTCGTTCGGCCTCATGGTGCTGCTCGTGCTGCTCATGGGCGTGCTCAGGGTTCCCGAGGCTGCGACCATCACCTTCGTGCTGCTCGCGATCCCGTCGCTTCTGGCCGGCGCGTACACGGGGCTCGAGGCGATCGACCGCCGCGTGATCGACGCGGCCCGCGCCACCGGCATGACCCAGTGGCAGGTGTTCTGGAAGGTCGAGGTGCCGCTCGGGCTGCCCCTTCTCGTCGGCGGTCTGCGCTCGGCCACCCTGCAGGTGATCGCGACGGTCACGATCGCCGCCTACGTGAACCTCGGGGGCCTCGGCTGGCCGATCATCCAGGGCATCCCGCTGCGCCGCTTCGACCAGGTACTCGGCGGCGCCATCCTCGTCGCCGTCGTCGCCCTCATCGCCGACCTGCTGCTCGCCCTCGCCCAGCGTCTGGCCGTGCCAGCCGGCATCCGCGTCGCGAAGCCCGGCACGTCCGCTCGGACCGCACGCCGCGCGACCGCATCAGCATCCACAGCATCCGCCTGACCCCCACCAGAGAGGAACATCATGTTCACAGCACGCACGACACATCTCACCCTCGCGACCGGCGTCGCGCTCGCCGGAGCCCTCGTCCTCGCCGGCTGCGCGAGCAGCAACCCGCTCGACACTCCGTCCGGCGATACGTCAGGCGGTGGTTCCGACACCATCGTCATCGGCTCGCAGGCCTACTACTCGAACGAGATCATCGCCGAGATCTACGCCCAGGCGCTCGAGAACGCCGGGCACACCGTCGACCGCGAGTTCAACATCGGCCAGCGCGACGCGTACATGCCCGACGTCGAGTCCGGCGAGATCGATCTGTTCCCGGAGTACACCGGCAACCTGCTGCAGTACTTCGACGACAGCTCCGAGGCCACCAGCCCCGACGACGTCTACGCCGCGCTGCAGGAGGCGCTGCCCGACGGGCTCACGGCGCTCGACTACGCCGAGGCATCCGATCAGGACACCTACACGGTCACCAAGGCGTTCGCAGACGCGAACGGCCTGAAGAGCATCGCGGACCTCTCGAAGGTCGACGGCACCGTGACCCTCGGCGGCGCGCCCGAGCTCGAGCAGCGCCCGTACGGCCCGTCGGGCGCGAAGACCGTCTACGGTCTCGACCTGGCGTTCTCGGCGACCGGCGACACCACGTTCGATGCGTTGCTCGCCGACGAGATCCAGGTCGCCGACATCTACTCGGCCGACCCGCGCTTCCAGACCGAGGACATCGTCGCGCTCGAGGACCCGGAGAGCCTGATCCTCGCCTCGAACGTCGTGCCGATCGCCTCCAGCGACGTGGCCGATGAGATCGCCGATGTCATCGACGGCATCAGCGCCGAGCTCAGTGTCGACGACCTCGTCGCGATGGGCGTGCAGAGCACGGTCGATCAGATGTCGCCCGAGGACATCGCGACCGAATGGCTCACCGAGAAGGGCCTGATCTGATCCCGCGCTGATCCGAGCGCGCCCGCACAGGGCTCCCGGTCACACCCGGGAGTCCTGGCGCGGGATCCACACCTTCTTGATGATGATGAGGATGGATGCCGTGACCGGCACGGCGACGAGGGCTCCGAGGAGCCCGAGCAGCGTTCCTCCGACGAGGGCGCCGATGACGACGAGCGAACCGGGGATCGAGATCGCCCTGTTCATGACGCGCGGCGTGAGGAAGTACGACTCCAGCTGCATGTAGACCAGGTAGATCACCGCGAACACGAGCGCGAGGACCGGGTCGGCGAACAGCGCGATGCCCGTGCCGATCACCCAGAAGATCAGGGATCCGACCAGCGGGATGAGCGTGATCAGGAACGCCACCACAGCCAGCAGCAGCGGGAACGGCAGCGACATCACCGTGTACAGCAGCAGCACGACGACGGCGTTGATGAACGCCAGTGTGACCATGCCCATGACGTAGCCGCCGACGGAGTCGGTGATCTGATCGGTGATGATGGCGGTGTTCTCGCGGTCGCGGGCGGGCACCAGGCGCAGCATCGCCTGCTTCATGGTCGGCAGCGTCGCGACGAAGTAGATGACGAGCACGAGCACGATGACGACGCCCGAGATGGCGTTCGCGATGGATGCGCCCACCTGGAGCGCCCCGCCGCCGATGGCCGCGATGTTGTTGGGGTCGGTGAGGAAGCCCTGCACGTCCGAGACGAGGTCCTGGAACTGATCGCCGAACTGCGCCTCGAGCGTCGCGTAGAGGTCGCTTCCGGTGAAGTCGGCGATGAGTTCGGGAACGCTCTTGACGAACAGCGTGATCTGTTCGACGACGACCGGCATGATGATCCACAGGATCAGGGCGAGCGCGGCGATCAGGGCGACGAGCACCACGACGACGCTCCATCCGCGGGCCAGCCCTCGGCGTTCGAGGAAGCGCACGGCCGGGTCGAGACCGAGGGCGGCGAACAGGGCGAGCGTGATGTAGATGATGACCGTCGACAGGTTCGACAGCGCGAGTCCGAGCAGGATCGCGGCCAGACCGCCGAGCGTGACGAGGAACCCGAACACGAACGGCTTGTCGATACGCGTCCAGAACGACCTCGTCGACGGGACCGGCTCGACCACGGGCTTGGGGGTGATCGGCTGATCGGTCGGTTCGGGCTTCTTCGTCTTCGTCGGCTTCGGGGCCTTCGACGCCTTCCGCGTCGGCGGCTCCGTCTCGACGGCGACTTCGGATTCCTCCGGCAGATCGTTGGTCATGCGCCAACTCTAGGGGGTGCCGTCGCGATATCGTCAGAGGGCCGACGAACAGGGGGAGCCATGACCGACCAGGATGCCACCGCACGACTTCAGCGCCTGCGCGGCACGATCGACAACATCGACGCCGCCCTGATCTACATGCTCGCCGAGCGTTTCCGTGCAACGCAGGAGGTCGGCATCCTCAAGGCGGAGCACGCCATGCCCGCCTCCGACCCCGCCCGTGAGGAGCAGCAGGTCGCGCGTCTGCGCGCTCTGGCTGAAGAGGCGCACCTGGATCCGGAGTTCGCGGAGAAGTGGTTCAACTTCGTCGTCGCCGAGGTCATCCGCCACCACACCGAGGCGGCCGAACGGCGCTGAGCACGCGCCCTGACCCCTGAGCAGGTCGAAGGGCATGGCGGAGGGCGCCGTGGATGCATCCACGACGCCCTCCTGAAGCGGTCGGTGTCTGTCGCTGCGTCCCCCAACGCATCCCCAAGCGCGACCGCGCCTCCTCATGCCCGTCAGGCATTCCGCGTGACACCTTCCGACTATCAAGAGCGGGGTACCGCCGTTCTGATACATCCGGCCCGAGGAAGTTTCAGAACCCGGTTCCGTGGCACTGGAACGGGGTGCGCAATCCGGTCTGCACGGATGCCGCGGCCAGCGCCGCAGCCGGGGACTGGCCGCCGGCGAGACCGGAGTGCACCGCGCTGAGCAGGTCGCTCGCCACGTCGTCCGCGACGACGGCCGGTGCGGCGATGACGCTGCGGGTTCCCGCGTGCAGCCAGACGCGCGTCATCCCCAGCGCTTCCTCGCCCCAGCGCACCGATGAGCGGCCGAGCTCGCACGCCGAGAGCACGACCGTGTCGGGCACGCGGGGGATGAGGTCGACGTCGTAGCCGAACAGGGCGCCGTCGGCCAGTTCGAACCCGGCGAACAGCGGGTTGTCCGCGGCGTGCCGGCCGTGCGCGGCGATGTGCAGCACGTCGACGTCCGCCGCCAGCGCGGTCACGGCATCCACGCGCGCATCGTTGCCGGCGAGCACCGTCACCTCGCCCCAGACGGATGCCGCGGCCTGCACCTCTCCGGCGCCGCGCGGCACGCGGGGACCCGCAACGAGCCCTGCTCGCGTGAGCCCCCGGGGAATGTGGCGCTCCTGCGCCCAGCGCGACATCGAGGTGGCGATCGTGAAGGGGCGGCCCGCCATCGTCGGCAGCATCGCCCACGGGATGCCGGCGAGGATGCCCGGCACGGTCAGCACGATCCTCCGGTCGCCGAGGAGTGGTCGGGCGGGTCCGAGCAGCAGGTCGTCGAGCCGTCGCATCCGCTCGTCCAGCGCCTGCGCGACGATCGCGGCCATCGGCCCGCTGCGGATGGATGCCGAGACGTCGAGGTCGGCGCGCAGGCCGTCCGTGGCCGCCCCGATCGCCGCGCGGTCGAGCGTCCCGATCGTGCTGTCGGCATCGGTGGTGACGACGCACAGCATGCTGTCGCCCGAGTACACGAACGACAGGGCGGCCGTGCCGGCATCGTCGCCGAGCTCGGTGCGCGCGTCGTCGCGTCGCTCCTGGCGCAACTCGTCCCGGAGTGCTTCGAGGGTGATCCGAGGGCGGGTGTCTCCGGCTCCGGTCGCCGTCCACTGATGCTCGCGCACGCGGTCGCGGAGCAGACGCACGCGTGGATGCGTCGTCCACTCCTGCCCGGTCAGCTCGGCGCGCAGCATCCGCAATTCGCCGAGGTCGGCGGCGTGCTCGTCGTCGTGCGGTGGGCGCACCGGGGCGACCTGCTGGCTGAGGTGGCGGGCGCGCTCCGACCAGTCGAACAGCACCTCGGGGTCGCGGCTGTGCGAGGCGGCCGACAGCCCGGCGAGCACGAGGCGCGTGCCGTGCATGGCGAGGGATGCCTGCAGGTCGAGCGCGCCGAAGGAACGCTGCCAGCCCGAGAGCAGGTCGAGACCTGCGGCGGCGTGGCGGCGCGACTCCGCGTGCCTCGACCGGGAGCCGGCGCGGGCTGCGCGGACCTCGGCCGCCCGCAATCGCAGGGGGACCGGCGCGTCGGCGGACAGCCGGATCGGCGGGGTCGCGTCGCCGCGACGGGTCGCCGCCAGCGCGGAGCTCAGCCGCACGGCGCTCGCCTCGCTCGGAAACCCTGCTCGGCGCAGCTCGGCGGCCGTGGCGGCGAAATCCGCGGCCGGCGGGGCGGTGCCGGCATCCAGTTCGGCGTCGAGCCGGATGGCGTCGCCGCGAGCGGCCCAGCTGTCGGCGCCGAGTCGGCGGAACCGGCGCGCGGCCGTGCGTGCAATCTGCCGCGCGCGCTCCGGGTCGTGCTGCAGCAGCGACCGCGCGAGGTGGTACTCGGCCTCGGCGCGCGCCTGTGTCATGCGGGCGGCGCCGAAGGTGGCGGCGACGGTCTCGAGCAGGTTCTCGGCCTCGTCGACGAGCCCGGCGTCGCGCAGCACCTCGGCGCGGTCGAGGTCGCTCATCGCCGCACCGACGGGGGATCCTGCGGCGATCACCGGGCGCGAGCGCGCCATGAGGTCGAGGGCTTCGACGAGGTCGCCGCGCAGCAGGGCGGCGTAGCCGAGGTTGTGGCGGGCTTCGGCGGCGGCGTCGGCATCGCCGGACTGCTCGTAGAGCGCGGTGGCGCGTTCGAGATCCGCCGTGCAGGCGTCGAACGCGCGGCGGTGCATGTGCACGAGAGATCGGTTGAGGAGGCAGTTCGCAAGCGCCGTGCCCTCGAGGACGTCGACCGCGTGCGTGAGCATGTGTTCGGCCTCGTCGAGCCGGCCGGCGCGGGTGAACAGCACGCCGAGCTGCCCGGCGAGGATCGCCCTGGTCTCCTCGCTCACGCCGTCCTTCGCGAGGGCGGCGCGGCCGAGGGCTTCGGCGCGCGCGGGTTCGCCGGTGTGCGCGAGCACGTATGCGAGGGTGCCGTGGATGCGGGCGCGCAGATCCGCGTCGTCGTCGGCGGCCGCTTCGGCCCTGGCGAGCAGGCGGCGTGCCTCGGGGTAGCGCTGCGCGTTGGACGCCGCGCGCCCGCGCTCGTACAGCTCCGCCGCCGAAGTCCCCATCCGTTCAGGATGCCGTGTCCGGGGCCGGCGCGGAAGTCCGGGCCGCCGCCTCAGCTCAGCGGGCGATCCGGCGGCAGCGCCGCCAGCACCTCCTCGACGGCCTTGGCCGCTGCAGCATCCGTCGCCGCGGCATCCGCCGGCAGCGCCCCCAGCAGCGCCGCCACCCTGCCGGCGACGTAGGGCGCGGAGAACGACGTCCCGCTCCACGCGGCGAAGCCGCCGCGGTAGTCGTCCGGGTCGACGGTCTGCCGTTCGAACCCGTCGACGTCGGCGCGGGTCACGGCCTGCGTGCCGCCCGTGAACGCCGGCGTCGTCGAGACGACCATCGCCCCCGGCGCGTAGGTGCGCACCCACGGACCGACGTTCGAGAACAGCGCGAGCGAGCGCTGCGACGGATTGAGGGCCCCGACCGACACGAGCGGGAGGTGCTTGTCGGCCACGATCCCGTTGTCGGCGCCGGGCCACGCCCACAGCGATGCCGGGAACGACGGACGATCGATCGCGTCGTTCCCGGCGGAGCAGACCACGACCGTCCCCAGCGATCTGGCGGTCTGCAGCATCTCGTGCAGCACGAGTGAGAAGTGCCCGTCGATCGGCGTCTCGTGGTAGTAGCCGAGCGACAGGTTCAGCACGTCGATCGGGCGTCCGCCGTCCTCGCCGTGCACGAATCGGCGCTGCAGTTCGATGACCGCCGCGAGCGCCTGCAGGAACGTGCTCTCGTCCACCACGCCGAGCGAGTTCGCCACCCGGATCGCGAGGACGTCGGCATCCGGTGCCGTCTGCCGGATGATCCCCGCGATGAACGTGCCGTGCCCCGCCACCGCGTCGATCTCGCCGTCGAGCTGTCCGTACAGATCGGGGTAGCGCTCCGGGTCGTCGTCGCCGGTGAGACCGATCGGGACGCCGTCGAGCTCGGCGCCGCGCGTGACGATCGAGTCCGGCAGCCAGTCGTGCTCGCCGCATCCCGTGTCGAGCACGGCGACGACGGCTCTGCGCTGCTTGCGCGCGAGCCTGCTCCGCACGGGGGCGGCCCCGATCCAGCAGATCGGCTGGCGCCCGCCGCGTCCGGGCTCCAGGTAGTCGTCGCTGCCGACGGCGCCGGCCCCGCGCACCGGGTTCGTGCGGGTGAACGGGTTGGTCCGGGTGAACGGGTTCGTGCGGGTGAACGGATTCAGCCCGACCGGGTCGATCGCGAGCACGTGCTCGAGGCTCGCGCGCGGCATCGGCCCTCCGACGATGCGCCGCGCCCGCTGCAGCACGCGCCACGCGTCGGGTGGCACAGGGGACTCGCCCTCGCGCGGAATGTCGGGGGTGGTCAGGATGGCGCGCCGGACGCCGGGGATGCCGGGCAGCATCCGCTCGGTCAGCCCCGCGCGGACCACGTCTTCGCTCTCGACCCTCAGCTCCCATCCGAACGACCCCGCCGCCTGCGTCAGCGCGCGCAGGTCGCGGTCGTAGGCGCCGTTCTCACCGTCCTTGCGCTCGGAGATGAGCATCCGATCCGGCAGGTAGGCGGTGGGGAAGGCGCGGATGCCCTCCACCGGCTCCACGGAGGGATCCAGAGCCGATCCGCGCGGGATCGACCCCTCCGCCCTGTCCTGCCAACTCCACTTCTCGGGTTGCGCCATCGCTCTCCCCTTCGGCTCGACGCTTCAGCTCTCACACCTCGAAATGCGGCGTGAGCAGGTCCTTCTGTTCCCCGCCTGCGACGAGGCGCACGTGAGTGAGGCCCGGGGCGACGTCGTCGAACGCGAACCGCCCCTGGTCGTCGGGGGCGGCCGTCCGGGTCCGCTCGCCCTGCGTGAGCTGCACCTCGACGGCGGCCGGGTCGACCCAGCCGTCCACGCGGCGCCGCCCCCGCTCCGTCCGGCTGACGTGCAGGAGGATGCTCGCCGCCCCGTCGCTGAACTGCAGCGTCGTCGTCTCGCCGTCGCCGCGGCTGCGCACGGGCGCCTCAGCGTTCTCGATCAGGGTGAGCATCGCGTACTCGCGCGAGATGTCAGCTACGGCGATCGCCGCGATCGCACGATCGGCGAGATCAGCGGGCGGCGGATCGAACCGCTCGGCGGCCGTGCGGATGCCGGCGAACAGCTCTGCATCGGCGTCAGCCATCGCCGTCCCCCTCTGTCGCCGCTCCGGTGCGCACGAGTTCGGCGCGCAGCTTCACCAGGCAGCGCCGACGCGTCGGCCCGATGCTGCCGATCGGCATCTCGAGCTCGCCGGCGAGGTTCGCGTAGTCGGGTCGGTCGTCGAAGGCGATGATGCGCAGCAGCCGGCGGCACCGCTCGTCGAGCGTTCCCACCGCCGCCCACAGCCGGCGGGACTCGTCGGATGCCGCGACCTCGGCCTCGGCCGACTCCTGTGCGGGCAGCATCGGCTCGAGGATCTCGTCGGAGGTGGCATCCGCTCGCCTGTGCCCCTTCGCCACCTTCCACGCCTCGCGGCGGGCCGTCGTCGTCAGCCAGCCCGAGATCGCGCGGGCATCGGCGACGGACTCGCTCGCGCGCACGAGGGCGAGCCAGGTGGACTGCACGACGTCCTCGGCGAGGGAGCGCTCCAAGCCGTAGGCGCGCACGACGTGCCAGAGCACGGGTGTCATCAGGCGCACCAGATCGTCGATGGCGCGCGTCTCTCCGGCGCGCCAATCGGCGAAGAGATCGGCGGCGCGTTCCCAGCGCGCCGAGCCATCGCTGACGGCGCCCCCGCGGGAAGCGTCGGTCATGAAGATCATTGTGCTCACATCTACCAGGAGCACGGCAAGCGAATTCTGATACATGACGCCCGGGGATCCCGGGCCCGGGCCCGGTTCCCGATCCCTGAGCCCGTCGAAGGGGCGGGCGCCCCGCGGCCTACGCCGTGATGACGCGCCCTCGGACGAGTCCTTCCACGGCGAGGGCGTAGGCACGGCCGATCTCGACATCCGGAACCGGCCGCTGGCCGGCGAACAGCGCATGCAGGTCGGCCGAGCTCTCGAGGACGTTCGGCGACACGGCGTTGATGCGGATGCCGCGCGGCGCCTCGGCCGCCGCGGTGACCACGAACGACTCGAGGGCTCCGTTGGCGACGGCGGCGGCGGCGCCGGTGGCGATCGGCTCGCGGGCGAGCACACCGGAGGTGAGGGTGATGGATCCGCCGTCGCGGATGCGGCCGAGCGCGATGCGGGCGACGTCGAGCTGTGGCAGCGCCTTGGCGGTGAACGCCGCGAGGTAGTCGTCGCGGGTCAGTTCGGTGACGTGCGCGAACGGTGCCGAGCCGGATGCCACGACCACGGCATCCACCTCTCCGACCGTGTCGAACAGCGCCTCGATGGATGCCGGATCGGTGATGTCCACGCCGAGGTCGCTGCTGCGCGACGCGGGCAGCACCTCGTGCCCGTGCGACGTGAGCGTCGCCGTGACGACGCTGCCGATGTGTCCTGTTGCTCCGATCACGAGAATGCGCATGTGCTCGATCCTATTCCTCGGGCGTCCGGGCGACTACGCTATTTGTGAAGTGTGTGAACAAACATGGTCGACAGGACGGGATCGGAACCGATGACACTGCGAGAGATCGGACGGGGAGCACCGGTCCTCGCCTTCGACGTGGGCGGAACCGACATCAAGTCGGGCCTCTTCGACGCGGACGGCACAGCGCTCGGAATGCGCCGCACGCCGACGCCGCCGCTGGGATCCGAACCCGCGACGACGCTGATCGACGAGCTCGCCCGCCTGTCGGGCGAACTGCGGGCCCAGCATCCGGATGTCGTGCCGGCGGCCGGCGGCTTCGTCGTGCCGGGGATCGTCGACGCGGCTGCCGGGATCGGCGTCTTCGCGAGCAACCTCGGATGGCGGGACGCCCCGCTGCGCGCCCTCGCCGCCGAGCGGCTGCAGCTGCCGATCGCCCTGGATCACGACGTGCGCTCGGCGAGCTGGGCCGAGCACGAGCTGGGCGGCGCCCGCGCGCATGACGACGTCGTCGTCCTCATCATCGGCACCGGGATCGCCGGTGCGATCCTCATCGGCGGGGTTCCCTACACCGCCGGCGGGTACGCGGGCGAGATCGGGCATGCGCCGATCTCCGAAGGACCGCCGCGCGGCGAGGCGCTGCTGTGCACATGCGGCGCATACGGATGCCTCGAGACGGTGGCCTCGGCCGGGGCGATCGCCCGCCGCTACGCCGCCGAGACCGGGGCGACGCCCGACGGCGCCCGCGAGGTCATCGCTCTGGCCGGTGCGGGCGACGCCGTGGCCGCGCGGATCTGGGACGAGGCGCTGGATGCCCTCTCTCTGGCGCTCGCGCAGTTGACGGCGGTGCTGGGTCCGCAGGCGATCGTGATCGGCGGCGGGCTCTCGCGGGCCGGCGATGCGTTGTTCGACGAGGTGCGCACGCGACTGGCCGGCAGACTCAGCTTCCACCGGATGCCGCAGATCGTGCCCGCTCAGCTGGGCGACGATGCCGGCCTGCTCGGAGCGGCGCTGCACGCACGCGAACTGAGCTGAGCGCCTTCACCCGCCTCACCTTCGCCGTGCACAACTTCCTCCCCGCGCACAACTTCGGATCTCAGCCCGGGCTCGACGGGCCGGCGCGGGCGCCTACGCTGGAGGGGTGATCGCTCTCGCCGTGCTGCTGTTCGTCAACGCCGCCTTCAACGCGGTGGTCTGGCCCCAGTTCTACAAGCGGGTGGCGCGCGACCCCAGGGCCCGGGATGCCGCCGGCAAGCCCACCGCGTTCCTCACGGTCCATGCGGTGCTCATCGCCGTCGCCCTCGTGCTCGCGCTCGTCTCGGTGCTTGCCGGCATCGCCGCCCTCACCGGGGCGCTGTAGACCAGAGGGTCGCGCTCCTCTTTCCTGCTCCCGCTGCCCTTTCCTGCTCGCGCTGCTCTTTCCTGCTGGCGCGGCGGAGACTTCCGCAGCGCCAGCAGGAATCGACAGCGCGACAGGTGGGCGACCGACGAGCTTCGCGTGATCAGGCGCGCGCGACGGGCTGCTGCAGCTCAGTGACCCAGTCGGACTGATCGTCGGAGACGGCGCGCACGTACAGTTCGCGACACGGTCCCGCCGGCACGAGGCCGCGCGCCACGATCTCCGAGTGGATCGCGTGCCAGCTGGCGGCGATTCCCGCCATCGATCCGAGGTGGATGCCGCACACCGCGGCATCCACGGCCGGAAGCTCGACGACCTCGAATCCGTCGCGCGCCGGGCCCGCGTACTCGTACCCGACGACGATCGAGATGCCGTCCTCGACGGTGTCGTACTGCGCGGTCGGGGTGGACAGGGCGCCCCGCTCGTCTCCGATGATGTCGGCGATGGCGTCGAACGCAGGCCCGACGACGCCGGCGACCTCGGGCTGCGTTGCGACGACGGCGCGGCGGCCGGCCAGGCGGACGGCGGGAAGAGCCTTGTCGACGATTTCGATCTGAGACATCTGATTCTCCTTCTCGATGAGGTGGAGCCTCCGCTCGACGTCGATGAGCCGGTCGGCTGCGATCCGATGCTCCTCCTCGACCTCGGCGCGGCGCACGCGCAGCAGGGCGCCGATGCGTTCGGCGTCGATCTTCTGCTCGAGGATCACCGCGATGTCATTCAGGCCGAAACCCAGCTGACGCAGAGCCACGATCCGGTGCAGCCTGGCGAGCTGCGAAGGATCGTACGAGCGGTAGCCGCTGAACTCATCCACGTGAGCGGGCACGAGCAGGCCGGCGGTGTCCCAGTGCCGAAGCATCCGGTGGGTCACCTGGCCGATCTGCGCGAACGCTCCGATGGACAACATGCTTCTACTCGACCGCCTCCCACAGTGTCAGGGTCAAGTATCGCGCCCGCCTCGGCCTGCCGCCGTGCACAACTTCGGATCTCAAACGCGACACGCCGACGGCGGGCCGGATGCTGCGGCGCGTCCTCTGCGCCGTCCGAAGTTGTGCATGGTTGCCATCACCGTGCGGGTCAGCGCGTTACGGACTGGGCGGCGTGAGCGGACCAGCCGGACTCGGCCGGCAGTGCCCGCAGCGCGGCGGTCGAGACCGCGAGCAGCACCGAGACGGCGCACAGGCCGGCGCCGACGAACAGAGTCGCCTCCCGCCCGATCAGCGACAATCCGACCCCGGCGACGAGCGGTGCGAGCGGCATCGCGCCCATGCCGAGCACGGCGGAGGCGCTGTTGGCGCGGCCCAGCAACTCGGTGGGAGTGGCGACCGTGAAGTAGCCCATCAGAACGGCGTTGACGGCGGGGATGAAGAGGACGATGCCGGCGAGCACGAGTGTGAGCATCAGCGGTGCGTGCACCGGAATCAGCGCGAACACCCCGATGGCCGAGACCGCGAGGCCGCCGATGATGACGACTCCGGCGCGCACGCGCAAGACGATGAGCGGCGTGAAAAGGGCTCCGACGAGCATGGCGACGCCGGCGGCGGTCGTGAGGAATCCGATCGTCACAGGCGAGTGACCCTGCTGCTGCAGCGCGTAGATGACGGTCGTCATCGCGACGCTGAAGCCGAGGTTGATGATCGTCGCGTGGCGGGTTGGCTCCCCGCAGGAGCCGGTCGAGGACGAGGTGCTGGGCACCGCGCTCATGGCCGTCCTCGCCGACGATCATACCGCGGTGCTGCGTCGGGTGCTGGTCTGGGCGGGGGAGTACGTCTCTGGACGCGACCCCGCGACGCACGGTGAGCTCTCGCAGCGCAATCTGCGGCTGACCGAGGCCGAGTTCGTGGAGATGATCCGCCGAGTCAATCTGGCGATCGGCGAGATCACCGAGGCGCACGACCCGCAAGACCCCGTCTCGCGCTTCTGGAGCCTCGAGATCATCGCCGCCGACGACACGATCTGAGGGCGGCGCGGCACGAGCAGGGTCCACAACTCCTCGGAGAAGGCGTGAATCGGCCCGGTCGCGGCACTGGCCTGCGCGATCGGGCCGATTCCTGAGGAGTTGTGAACAGAGTCCTACGGCGTCGCCCTCCGGAACGCGAGGAACGACACGACCGAGAGCAGGGCGACCACGACCAGTCCCCACAGCGCCAGGCCCAGGGCGCCGAGATCGAGGATGCCGGCCCACACCTGCTCCCACATCTCCAGGCGGGTGACGAGGAAGGCGAGCCCGACGAGGACGAGCGCCAGTGCGAGCGACGCGATCGTCAGGACGACCGGTCCCCAGCGCTTGTACACCGTCGCACCCGTGAAGCCGACGACGAAGAAGAACAGCGCGAGCGCGAAGTAGACGATGAAGGCTCCGAACGGGCCCGCCTCCCACAGCCACGGCAGATGGAACACGTAGCCGTTCACGCCGTAGCCGTTCGTCAGCATCTCGATGCCGCCGCCGATGAGGAACAGCACGCCCATGAAGGCGCTGGCGAGCACCGCGGTGATGAGGGTGCCGAGGAAGAACTCGCGCCGGGTGACGCTCATGGCCTGCGAGAACGGGAAGGTCATGGTCATGGCCGACAGGCCCACAGCGAAGAACACCCAGAGCGGCGCCTGGCCTCCGCCGCCGTACTTGGGCCCGGAGGTCGGGATCATCGCGTAGATGAGCACCGACACGAGCACGGCGGATGCGAGGACGATCAGCGGCACCCAGATGAAGGTCTGCTTGTTGATCAGTTGCAGACGGATCACGTTCAGCGTGCGGGACATCAGCGGACCTCCTGGGTGTCGGCGGCGCTCTCGGACGAGGCGCCGGCTTTCTGCGTGAGGCGGACGATGAGCTGCTGGAGCGAGACGGGGGCGAGATCGAGGCCGGATGCCGCGACCTCCGCCCGCTCTTCGGCGGTCAGATGGCCGAGCACCGTGACGGATGCCACGTGGCCGAGCTCATCGCGGTGGAGGACCTCGCGACCTTCGGCCCAGGCATCGACCTTCGCCGCGTCGCCGACGACGGTCACGGCGCGGTCGCGCACGGCATCCGTCTCCTCGTCCAGGAGGATGCGGCCCTTGTCGATCACGATGACGCGCTCGATGAGGTTCGCGACCTCGTCGATCAGGTGCGACGAGAGGATGATCGTGCGGGGGTGTTCGGCGTAGTCTTCGATCAGGCGGTCGTAGAAGATCTGCCGGGCGACGGCGTCGAGTCCGAGGTACGGCTCGTCGAAGAACGTCACCTCGGCCCGGGATGCCAGACCGATGATGACTCCGACGGCCGAGAGCTGGCCGCGCGAGAGCTTCTTGATGGTCTGCTTCATGGGCAGCTGGAAGTCCTCGATGAGGCGGTCGGCGAGCGCCTGGTCCCAGTTCGCGAAGAACAGCCGCGCCGCTGCGAAGGCGTGGCGGGCCGTCGCGTCGTCGGGGTACTTCTGGCTCTCGCGGACGAAGCACATCCGGCTCAGCACCCGCGGGTTCTCGTACGGGCTCTCGCCGAACACCCGCGCCTCGCCGGAGGTGGCGAAGTTCTGTGCGGTGAGGATCGACATGAGCGTGGTCTTGCCGGCGCCGTTGCGTCCGAGCAGGCCGTAGATGGCGCCGCGCTGGATGCTGAGCGAGACGCCTGCGAGCGCCTCGGTGTCCTTGTAGCGCTTGGTGAGGTTCTGCACCTCGATGACGGCGGTCATGCGGGGTTCCCTTCTGATGCGGATGCCGCGACTGCGCGTTCACGCAGCAGGGCGGCGAGGTCGTCTGCGCCGAGCCCGAGCGTGCGGGCCTCGGCGAGCAGGGGGTCGATGTAGCGGTCGGCGAAGGCGGATCGCCGTTCGGTGAGCAGCGCCTGTCGTGCGCCGCTGGCGACGAACATGCCGATGCCGCGCTGCTTGTACAGCACACCCTTGTCGGTGAGCATGGCGACTCCCTTGGCGGCGGTGGCGGGGTTGATGCGGTAGAAGGCTGCGAGCTCGTTGGTCGAGGGCGCCTTGGACTCCTCGGTCAGCGAACCGTCGAGGATCTGGTCCTCGATCTGCTCGGCGATCTGGATGAAGAGCGCCTTGCCTTCTTCGATCACGGTGCCTCCGCGGGTTAGGTGGTTAGTTACTTGACCAATAAACCACTAAACCTGGAACGTGTCAACCTCTCGTCGCGCACGGGCACAACTTCGGATTTGGGACGCGACGCGCCGGGCCGGCGCCGTGCGCACCGGCGTGTCGGATGCCGGATCCGAAGTTGTGCCCGGGGGGAAAGGGAGGCCGGAGAGGGTGCGGGCGTCAGCCGCGGAGGTCGCCGTTCAGTAGCTGTCAAGAGGCGCTGAACCTACGCTGGGGAGGTGGACTTCTCCTACGCCGCGCTGAGCCGCTTCCCCGATGTCGAGGCACCGAATCTGCAGGCGTGGGATGGCACGGACGAGCTCCTCGTCCGTGCCGCGCTCGCCGCCGGACTCCCGGGCGAGGAGATCGCTGTGATCGGCGACGAGTACGGCGCGATCACGCTGGCCCTGACGGATGCCGGCATGCGCGGTATCCGCGTGCACCAGGACCTCGCGACCGGGCGCCGGGCACTCGCCCGCAACGCCGAGGCGCTCGGGCTCGGGCGGCCGTCCCGAGCCTCACACGATGCGGGGGAAGAGCGGCGCATCGACGAGCACCGCGCAGACACGGGCGCCGAGCGTCTGGGAGTGGGCACCGACGGGCCGGCGTTCGTGGAGTGCGAACTCGGGCCCGCCCTGCTGACGGGCGCGCGGCTCGTGCTGCTGCAGCTGCCGAAGTCCCTCGCCGAGCTCGAGGAGATCGCGGATGCCGTCGCGCGGTGGGCGGCGCCGGGTGTCACGGTGATCGCCGGCGGGCGAGTGAAGCACATGACGCTGACGCAGAACGAGGTGCTCGGGCGGAGCTTCGAGACCGTGCAACCGCAGCGCGCGGAGCGGAAGTCGCGGCTCATCGTGGCGAGCGGAGTCCGGGATGCTCCGGCGCAGCCGCCGTATCCGGTGTCGGCATCCCTCTCGGTTCCGGGGCTCGACCGCCCGCTCGCGATCGTCGCGCACGGCGGCGCATTCGCCGGTGCGAAGCTCGACATCGGCACGCGCGTGCTGCTGGAGGTGCTGGGGCGTCCGCCCGTTCGACCGCTGAGCCTGTCGAAGCGTCAGAGATCGGACTCTCCACGTCCCATAAGCGTCGTCGATCTCGGCTGCGGCACCGGCATCCTCGCCGCGACCTACGCGCTGACGCACCCCGGTGCCCGGGTGATCGCCACCGACCGCTCGGCTGCGGCCGTGGCATCGGCTCGCGCCACCTTCGCCGCGAACGGGATCGACGCTGAGGTCACCCATGACGATGCGGGTTCGGAAATTCCCGGTCAAGCCGCAGATCTCATCCTGTTGAACCCTCCGTTCCACCTCGGCGCGAGCATCCACGCGGGGGCGGCGACGAAGCTCTTCGAGGCCGCCGCCCGCATCCTCAAGCCCGGCGGCGAGCTGCTCACCGTCTACAACTCTCACCTCGGCTACAAGCCGGAACTCAGCACGCTCGTCGGGCCCACCGAGCAGCTGCACCGCACCCCCAAGTTCACCGTGACGCGCAGCATCCGACGCTGACTTCTGTCTGCTCCGCAGATTGTCGACATTAGACAAAGGTCCTCATAGTTGTTACGTTGAAATGTAGGCCTTTTGGTCTGAGACCAGTCCGCGGCCGCGTCCTTCTTTCGAATGTGCTGTGCTGCGAAGAGGCGTGGACGTATGGTCGATGTTCGTGCGGTGGGGCCGAAACCCGCCGTCAGCGCCGCCAGCGCAGCTTGTCGAAACGGTCATGCGAACATCACCCGGGCGCAAATCGAAGCCGGCTTCCGAGACCCGAACAATCGGCGGCCGCGGGGGAAATGTGACCGAAACCGCACTTGAAGCGCGCCATCTGTTCAAAGTCTTCGGAAGGAATCCGAAGCAGGCGGTCCAGAAGCTGAAGTCCGGAGCATCCCGTACCGACGTGCAGGATGCCGGAACGGCTGCCGTCATCGACGCGAGCTTCACCGTCAACAAGGGCGAGATCTTCGTCATCATGGGCCTGTCCGGCTCGGGCAAGTCCACCATCATCCGCATGCTCAACGGGCTGCACGACATCACAGACGGCTCGGTCGTGGTCGGCGGCGACGAGATCGCCGGCGTCCCGGCATCCCGCCTGCGCGAGATCCGCCGCGACAACGTGTCGATGGTGTTCCAGCACTTCGCGCTGCTGCCGCACCGCACGGTCGCCGACAACGTCGCCTACCCGCTCGAGCTGAAGGGCGTCAGCAAGACCGCGCGCCGCGCGAAGGCGAACGAGGTGCTCGCGATGGTCGGGCTCGACGGCTGGGGCGACAAGCTGCCCAGCGAGCTCTCCGGTGGCATGCAGCAGCGCGTCGGCATCGCCCGTGCGCTCGCCGCAGACACCGAGATCCTGCTCATGGACGAGGCGTTCAGCGCCCTCGACCCGCTGATCCGTCGCGAGATGCAGGAGCAGCTGGTGGAGCTGCAGGAGAAGCTGCAGAAGACCATCGTCTTCATCACCCACGACCTCAACGAGGCCATGTTCCTCGGCGACCGCATCGCCGTGATGCGCGACGGCCGCATCGTCCAGATCGGCACCCCCGAGGACATCCTCACCGACCCCGCCAACGACTACGTCGAGCAGTTCGTGCAGGACGTCGACCGTGCACGCGTGCTCACGGCATCCAACGTCATGGAGCGCCCGCGTCCCGTCGTCGCCGAGTCGGCCGGCCCCCGCACGGCGCTGCGTCAGATGCGCGATGCGTACATGTCGGCCGCGTACGTCACCGGCAAGGACCGGAAGCTCCTCGGCATGGTCACCGACCGGGATGCCGTCAAGCTCGTCCGAAAGGGCGAGGCGGCGCTGGGCTCGGTCATCAAGCCCGTGCCGCAGTCGGTGTCCGAGGACGAGGTCCTCATGAACCTGTTCGTGCCCGCCGTGGAGTCGCCGCTGCCGCTCGCCGTGGTGGATGCCGAGGGGCGCCTTGTCGGCGTCATCCCGCGCATCACCCTGCTGGCCGCACTCGGCCCCGGCCCGAACTCGACCGAGGAGATCACCCTGCCGCACCTGCCGGTTCCGCAGGCTGAGATCGACGCCGTGCTCGGAGAGGCGGATGCCGCCACCGGCGAAGCCGCCGCGACCGAGGAGGAGGTGCGCTGATGGACGGTTTCCGCATTCCGCTCGGAGAGTGGGTCAAGGCCGGCGTCGACTGGATCAAGGACAACCTCGAGGGCCTGCTCGACTTCATCGCCTTCATCGTCCGGTTCCTCGTCGACGGGCTCACCGACATCCTCACCGGCACGCCGCTGGTCGTCGTGATCATCATCGCCGCGCTCATCGCGTGGGCGGTCCGCTCGATCTGGATGGCGATCGGCACGGTCGTCTCGTTCCTGCTGATCCTCAGCATGGGCCTGTGGGTCGCGGCCATGCAGACGTTGGCGCTGGTGATCGTGGCGGCCCTCGTCGCCGTGATCATCGCGATCCCGCTCGGCATCTGGTCGGCGCGCAACGACACCGTGCGCATGATCCTCAAGCCGGTGCTCGACTTCATGCAGACCATGCCGGCGTTCGTGTACCTGATCCCGGCGATCGTGTTCTTCAGTATCGGCGTCGTGCCTGGCCTCGTCGCCACGGTGATCTTCGCGCTGCCTCCGGGCGTGCGCATGACCGAGCTCGGCATCCGCGGCGTCGACTCCGAGACCGTCGAGGCCGGGCACGCGTTCGGCGCGACGCCGGGGCAGATCCTGCGCGGCATCCAGCTGCCGCTCGCGATGCCGACGATCATGGCCGGCATCAACCAGGTGATCATGCTCGCCCTGTCGATGGCCGTCATCGCCGGCATGGCCGGGGCCGACGGTCTCGGAAAGCTCGTCGTCGAGGCGATCTCGACGGTCAACATCGGCAAGGGCGTCGAGGCGGGCCTCGGCGTCGTGCTGCTGGCCGTGTTCCTCGACCGCGTGACGGCGGCGCTCGGCACGCCGGGGGACTACCCGTCGTCGCTGCTCGGGATGCTGTCGCGCCGTCGGGCTGCACAGCGCAACGATGCAGCGGATGCTCGGCGGGATGCCGAGCGCGCAAAGGCCTCTCCCCGTCGCGCACCGATCGGCGGCGACGTCGCTTGACACCCCTGAACCCATACGAAACGCAGCAGAACATACGAAAGGAAGCACCATGAAGAAGTTCCGGCACATCACAGCCATCACAGCACTCGGCCTCACGGCATCCCTCGCCCTCGCGGGGTGCGCCACGGGCAACGACACCGCCGGAGGCGACGGCGGCGAGGAGAGCAAGGGCACCATCACGCTCGGGTTCCTCCCCTCCTGGACGGACGGCCTGAGCATGGCGTACCTGCTTCAGGACCAGTTCGAGAAGCTCGGCTACACGGTCGAGATGCAGACGCTGACCGAGGCGGGCCCGCTGTACACCGGCCTCGCCCAGGGTGACGTCGACATGTACCCGTCGGCGTGGCCCGAGGTCACCCACGCGAAGTACATGGACGAGTACGGCGACGACCTCGAGGATCTCGGCGCGTACTACGAGAACGCCGTCCTGACGATCGCGGTGCCCAGCTACACCGACATCGACTCGATCGCCGACCTCAAGGGCAACGCCGACATGTTCGACGGCAAGATCATCGGCATCGAGCCGGGCGCCGGCCTCACCGGTGTCACCCAGGACTCGATGATCCCCACCTACGGCCTCGAGGACGAGTACACGCTCGAGACCTCGTCGACCGCCGCCATGCTGACCGTGCTCGGCGAGGCGATCGACAACAAGGAGGACGTCGTCGTCACGCTGTGGAAGCCGTTCTGGGCCAACAGCTCGTACGACGTCAAGACGCTCGAGGACCCGGAGGGCGCCATGGGCACCCCTGAGACCCTGAACTTCATGGGTCACAAGGGCTTCGCCGAGGAGTTCCCCGAGGCCGCCGAGCTCGTCGAGCAGATCAAGCTCGACGACGCGCAGTACGGCTCGCTCGAAGACCTCGTCGTGAACGAGTTCGGCGAGGGCAAGGAGGCCGACGCCGTCGACAAGTGGCTCGAGGAGAACGGCGACCAGTTCGACTGGGTCGTCGAGTAAGCCTTCGGCTCAACCGAGCCCCGGCCGACCCTTGCGGGCGGATCGGCCGGGGCTTCTGCGTGCCCGCGTCGCGTTTCTGCTCGGTTCACCCGCACAACTGGGATCCTTGTCGCTGCGGCACTGATCGCCGGCATCCCGCAGCTCGCCCCGACCGATGCCCTGTGTGGATCCCGTGACGAGCGCGGTTCTGCCGCTCAGATCGATCTTCACGTCAGGTCTGCTCCTCACGGTTCGGGACAGGACGGTCGCGAACCGGCATCGGCTCGGGGACCGGCTCCTGCGCAGGTGCCGACGCCGCGTGAGCCGGCGCTGCCTGGGCCGGCGCCGTGATCTCGCGAGCGACCTGCTTCTCGAGCACCTCGACGGCCTGGTCACTCAGGACGATGAGACCATCGAGCTCCTCCCGTACGCGCTTGTAGGCGACATTGCGCTCGGCCTGCGTGGCCGACTCGTCGACGGCGACCTTCAGCAGTTTCTGCGCCCGGTCGAGCTTCTTGCGCTCCGCCTCGGAGAACGTGGAGTTCCGCAGCCGCCGGGCATCCTTCTCGGCGATCTCGAACGCGACGGCGGCGTTGCCGACGGCATCCAGGTACTCGCTGACCTGCTGCTCACTGACCTTCGCGCTCGACGATGACGGCCGCAGGTTGTCGGCGGTCTTCTTCGCCCGCAGGAACGCGGCGGTCAGCGGCTGGCGGCCGTCGCTCATGGCGGGGTAGGCGATGAGCTTCGCGACGTCGAGCTCGTAGTCCAGCCACCGCGCCGTGATTTCGTCGTGCTCGGCGAACAGACGCTCCAGCAGCTCCTTCGACGAGAGCTGCGCACCGGATGCCACCTCTTTCGCCGCGGCGCGCGCAGGCACCGACTGGCCTCGCGCGGCGTACTGCGCGGCTTTGATCTCGCCCTTGAGGCGCAACGTCTCGAGCCGGCGCTCGTGCCGGCGCTTCGAGCCGCGCTCCCAGGCCTTCGCGATGCCTCCGGCCATCCCCATGATCGGGAAGATCAGCCACCAGAAGTTGCCCGCGAAGTTCCAGAAACCCTGGAGGAACTCGTCCATGATGCGTTCATCCTAGCGGGGGCGGGTCCCGCGCGGAGGGAAGTGCGGCAACGCCCGGCAAGCTGGTGGCGTCGCCCGGGATGCCGTGCCAGGATGACCACGGATCGGCTCTCGGTGAGCCCTGACTGAGAGGAGCAGACATGCAACTGGCCATGATCGGACTCGGCAGGATGGGCGCGAACATCGTCCGGCGCTTGATGCGCGACGGTCACGAGTGCGTCGTCTACGACGTGAATCAGGACGCCGTCGCCGCACTCGTCGCGGAGGGCGCGACGGGCGCCGACAGCATGGGCGACCTGGTCGCGAAGCTGACACCCGTGCGGGTGGTGTGGATGATGGTTCCGGCCTCGCTCACGGGGAAGGTCGCCGACGAAGCCGCGGCCGTGCTCGAGCCCGGCGACATCCTCATCGACGGCGGCAACTCGAACTACCGCGACGACGTGCGGCGGGCGAAAGCCCTCGGCGAGAAGGGCATCGAGTACGTCGACATCGGCACCAGCGGCGGCGTCTTCGGTCTCGAGCGCGGGTACTGCCTCATGGTCGGCGGGTCCGAGCGAGCCTACGCGCACATCGAGCCGATCCTGAAGACGATCGCCCCCGGCCCGGGCGAGATCGAGCGCACCCCTGGCCGAACCGGCGACCTGGCCCCCGAGGAGCAGGGCTACCTGCACACCGGTCCCGCGGGTTCGGGGCACTTCGTCAAGATGGTGCACAACGGCATCGAGTACGGCATCATGGCCGCGATCGCCGAGGGCCTGAACCTGCTCCACAACGCGGATGCCGGCGTGCGCGAGGCCGAGCACTCCGCCGAGGTCGCTCCGCTCGAGGAGCCGGAGTTCTACCAGTTCCCGATCGACACGGCCGCGGTCTCGGAGCTCTGGCGTCGCGGATCGGTCATCTCATCGTGGCTGCTCGACCTCACGGCGGCGGCGCTCGCCGAGAACCCGACCCTCGACGGGCTCGCCGGCCGCGTCTCGGACTCGGGTGAGGGCCGCTGGACGGTCAAAGCCGCCGTCGACGTCGGCGTGCCGGTTCCCGTCCTCGCGGCATCCCTGTTCGAGCGGTTCGCCTCGCGCGACGAGGACCAGTTCGCGAACCAGGTGCTCTCGGCGATGCGGCTGCAGTTCGGCGGTCACCAGGAGCTGCCTGCCGGCGACGTGCTCGAAGCGGGTGCGCGCAAGGCCGACTCGGAGTAGCCGCTCAGAACCGCTGGGCGCCGACCACTCGCAGCAGCCGGATCTTCTCCTCGTCGTCGCTGCGGGGTGCCGCGGTGAGCACGAGGAGCGCCTGCCCGCGGTCCTCGGTGAACAGCACCTGGCAGTCGACCTGCAGTTCGCCGGCACGAGCGTGCGGATCGTCGAGTCGTGCCGCCGTCCGTGCAGACCGACCTCATGCCCGGTCGCGCCGACGATCCGCACGCGATGCCGCTGGATGACTACATCGACACGATGACCATCCTCGAGACCCAACGGGCTCGACGCGCGAGGGCGAGATTCCGGTCAGCGCCCGAGCTTCTCGGCGCACGGCACGCAGAGTTCGGCGAACGGACGCACGCGCAGACGCTCGAACGGGATCCGGCGACCGCAGTTCGTGCAGAAGCCGTAGGTTCCGGCATCCATTCGCGCGAGCGCTGCGTCGACCTGCTGCAGTTCTTCGCGGGCGCCGTCGAGCAGTCCGCTCAGACGCGACCATTCCGCTGACAGCGGCACGCCCTCCGGGTCGTGCTCGTCGTCATCGCTCTGGCTGCTGCGGTCGTGGGTGAGCTGCGCGAGGGCGGTCTCGAGCGCCGCGCTCCGCTCGCTCGCCTGGCGGCGGAGCTCCTCCAGCAGGGTGCGCAGCTCGGGATCGGTCATGACCCCAGCGTACGGCCCGCCGCGCAGCGTGCTGTCGATCCTGGATGCTCCACAGGGCGGTGCGCTGCTGCGATCGCTCGTCGCCGCGGCGACCGAAAATGCAGCGGTCGGTGCGCATCTCGGTGAGAGCCTGGGCGTGGAGGAGCATCTGTCCGGCCGGTTGCGCGGCGGCATCCGCGACGGTCAGCTCGCCGCCGACGCGCCCGTGGAGCAGATCGGCGGAGCGATCCTCGGGGCGATCATCGTGGAGTCGCTGGGGCGTGGATCTCAGGATCGCGACGCGATCCTGAGCCTCGCGCGGTTCCTGTTCGCGCGCTGAGGCGGGCTGCTGTCGGGAGCGCGTCAGCCGAACAGCAGGCTCAGCACGGTGGCGCCGCCGCCGACGAGGATCAGTGAGATGATCGCGATCCACGCGACCACGCGGATGCGGCGGTTGCGCCGCTCCCCGAGGTCGCCGTAGTCCTCGCTGAGGTCGTCGGTCATGCCACCGGCTCCGCGACGGTCGGGCCGAAGGCGGCGGGCAGCGTGGCCTGCGACGTCTCGCGCAGCTCGGCGGCGCTCACCGTGAACAGCCCCGTGACCTCGAGGTCGGCGACGGTGTCGGTCACGCCGATGCGCAGAACGGGGTAGCCGCGTCCCTCGCAGAGGCCGCGGAACTTCACGTCCTCCTCGCGGGGCACGGTCACGATGACGCGGCCGGTCGATTCCGAGAAGAGAGCGGATGCGGCATCCACCCCGTCGCGCTCCATGAGCTCGGTGAGCCAGACGCGCGCGCCGACGCCGAAGCGCATGACGCCCTCGGCGAGAGCCTGCGCGAGGCCGCCCTCGGACACGTCGTGCGCGGACGAGATCAGCCACTCGTCGCGGGCCGCGCCGATCAGCCCGGCGAGGGTCTTCTCGGCGGCGAGGTCGACCTTCGGCGGGAGACCGCCGAGGTGGTCGTGGACGACGTCGGCCCAGGCCGAGCCCGACAGCTCGGTCTGGGTGGTGCCGAGCAGGTAGATGTTCTGGCCCTCGTCCTGCCAGCCCGACGGGATGCGGCGCGAGACGTCGTCGATGATGCCGAGCACGCCGACGAGCGGCGTCGGGTGGATCGGGACGTCGCCGGTCTGGTTGTAGAACGAGACGTTGCCGCCGGTGACCGGGGTGCCCAGCTCGTAGCATCCGTCGGCGAGGCCGTCGACCGTCTGCCCGAACTGCCACATGACCTCGGGGTTCTCGGGGGATCCGAAGTTCAGGCAGTCGGTGATCGCGGTGGGCTCGGCGCCGGTGACGGCGACGTTGCGGTACGCCTCGGCCAGGGCCAGCTGCGCGCCGGCGTACGGGTCGAGCTGGCAGTAGCGGCCGTTCGCGTCGGTCGAGATCGCGAAGCCGAGGCCGGACTCCTCGTCGACGCGGATCATGCCGGCATCGTCGGGGAACGCCAGGGCGGTGTTGCCGAGCACGTAGTAGTCGTACTGGTTGGTGATCCAGCGGGTGTCGGCGAGGTTCGGGCTCGCGACCAGCCGCAGGAACTGCTCGCGCAGCACGTCGGGGTCATCCGTGCGGGGCAGGAGCTCGGCGGCATCCGCCTGCAGAGCGTCGATCCACGTCGGGTAGGCGACCGGGCGGTCGTAGACCGGCCCGTCGACTGCGACCGTCGACGGGTCGACGTCGACGATGCGCTCGCCCTGCCAGTCGATGACGAGGCGGCCGTCGCCGGTGACCTCGCCGAGCACGCTCGTCTCGACGTCCCACTTGGTGACGACCTCCATGAAGGCGTCGAGCTTCTCGGGGGCGACGATCGCCATCATGCGCTCCTGCGACTCCGACATGAGGATCTCCTCAGCGGTCAGGGTGGGGTCACGCAGCAGGACGTTGTCGAGCGAGACGTGCATGCCCGAGTTGCCGTTGGCGGCGAGCTCGCTGGTGGCGCACGAGATGCCGGCCGCGCCGAGGTCCTGGATGGCCTCGACGAGCTCCTTCTTGTACAGCTCCAGGCAGCACTCGATGAGCACTTTCTCGGCGAACGGGTCGCCGACCTGCACGGCGGGGCGCTTGGTGGGGCCGCCGTCGTCGAAGGAGTCGGAGGCGAGGATGCTGGCTCCGCCGATGCCGTCGCCGCCGGTGCGCGCACCGAACAGGACGACCTTGTTGCCGACGCCCTCGGCGTTCGCGAGCTTGAGGTCCTCGTGGCGGAGGACGCCGACCGCGAGGGCGTTGACCAGCGGGTTGGCCTGGTAGACGGAGTCGAAGACCGTCTCGCCGCCGATGTTGGGCAGGCCCAGGCAGTTGCCGTAGAAGCTGATGCCGGCGGTGACGCCGTGCACGACGCGGGCGGTGTCGGGGTAGTCGATCGCGCCGAAGCGGAGAGCATCCATCACGGCCACGGGGCGCGCGCCCATCGAGATGATGTCGCGGACGATGCCGCCGACGCCGGTCGCAGCGCCCTGGAACGGCTCGATGAAGCTCGGGTGGTTGTGCGACTCGGCCTTGAAGGTGACGGCCCAGCCCTCGCCGACGTCGATGACGCCCGCGTTCTGGCCCATGCCGACCATGAGGCGCTCGCGCATCTCGTCGGAGACCTTCTGGCCGAATCTCTTGAGGTAATTCTTCGAGCTCTTGTACGAGCAGTGCTCCGACCACATGACCGAGTACATGGCCAGCTCGCCGCTCGTGGGGCGGCGGCCGAGGATCTCGCGGATGCGGGCATACTCGTCGTCCTTGAGCCCGAGCGCGCCGTAGGGCTGCTCCTTCTCGGGGGTCGCCTCGGCGTTCGAGACGGAGTCGGGGACGTGCTGACGAGCGGATGCTTCGGGGGCGGTGGTCACGCGCGCTCCAAGGGAAGAGGTGTGGCGGGGCCTCTTCAGTCTACTGGCGTCGTGAGGTATGGATTCTGTCGGTTCTCAGGCGGCGAGGCCAGCAAAGGTCATACAGCACAGCCGCATGACCATCACGGAGTGGCGACCGTCCGCCCCTCTTCGAACCGTGCGCGCGCCCGATCGCCGCGACGACCTACCTCGACGAGTTCGGTGGCTTTGGGCAGCCCCATCAGCGGCGTGGAGACGTAGATGCTCTCGGCGCGCTCGACGAGGAACGTCTCGTGCCACACGCCCATGACGCCGGGCTTCTTGCGCGCGGCCTGGTTGAACCGCGTCCATGCCGGGCGGTGCTTCTGCGTCGGTGTTGCGGCGTATGCGTAGAGCTTGTCGATGGACGACCAGTACTGCACGACGTACGGACCGCCACGGCCGAACAGCAGCTCATAGCCGAGCAGGCCCGAATCGGCGTCCTGCGACAGCTCGCGCAGCATTCCCGGCATCGCGAAGAATGCCGGCATCCAGACATCTGGACGCCACCATCGGTTGATCTGCATCCCGATGTGGAAGACGACCAGTTCGCCCTCGTAGCGATGGGTCATGCGGCCCGAGATGGCTTTCGACATGGCTTCCTCCCGATTGGATAGCGACACTATCCATAATGGATAGCGCTACTATCGATGTCAAGAGGTGATCGTGAGAATCTCAGAACTGTCGACGAAGTCCGGCGTCCCGGTGCCGACGATCAAGTACTACCTGCGCGAGCAACTGCTGCCGGAGGGCGAGCGCAGTGCACCGACGCAGGCGTCGTACGGCGAGGCGCACGTGAAGCGACTCGGTGTGATCCGCGCTCTGGTCGCTGCCGGAGTGAGCATCGCCGGCGTGCGGCGCGTCGTCGAGACCCTCGATGATCCGCCGACCAGCGCGCACCTGCTGCTCGGCTCCGCTCACGTCGCGATCGCACCGCCCGCCGATGACGCTCTCGACCTCGTGGCGGCGAAAGATCTGGCACGGCAGCTGGGGTGGGAGCCAGGAACCGGCGAGGAGTCCGTGCTGTACGCCGTGGCGCGTGCACTCGATGGGCTGAAGGCGGCAGGCTTCGAGGTCGCGCCCGCGCTGATGGCCACGTATCTCACGAGCATGCGCGAGATCGCGGATGCCGAGATCGCCGGCGTCCCGACATCATCGCCCGAGGCGGCGGTGCAGTACGTCGTCCTCGGCTCGGCGCTCGTCGAGCCGCTGCTGCTGGCGCTGCGGCGCGTGGCGCAGCAGGTCGCGTCGGCGAAACGGTTCGGCGGCGACGTGCTCTGACCGGGGTGCCGTCCCGCCGCCGCGGCGACTCAGGACCGCGTGCGGTCGACGATGCGCCAGGTCGTCGGGAGCAGTGCCGACATGGCCACGATCTTGATGGCGTCGCCGATGAGGAACGGAACCACCCCGAGCATCAGAGCAGTCGCGAGGTCGACGCCGAGGAACACGGCGAGCCACGGCACTCCGAAGGCGTAGATCGCCAGGGAGCCGAGGGTCGCGAGTCCGAGCGTCGTCCAGACGTTCCGATCGGATCGGCGCCGGGCCAGGATGCCGACCAGCAGCGTTGCCGCGATGTATCCGATGATGTAGCCGAACGAGGCGAACGCCCAGCCGAACTGCCCGTTCGCGAACAGCGGCACTCCGACGAGGCCGAGTGCGAGGTAGATGCCGGCGCTCATCCCGCCGCGCAGGGGGCCGAGGGCCGCGCCCGTGAGCAGTACCGCGAAGGTCGCCAGTGAGATCGGCACCGGCGTGAACGGCAGCGGGATGATGATGTACCCGGCAATCGTGATGAACGCCGTCCCCGCGAGGGTCAGGATCGCATCGCGCACACGCGCGGTCTGCCGAGAGTCGACTCGGATGAGGTCGGCGAGCACGGGCGCGGTGGCGAGGCGGGCTGCGGGTGCGGACATGATTCTCCTTCAGATCATCCCGAACGCTGTTCTCCTGAACACCGTTCTATAGAACACTGTTCGGTAGAGTAGCAGGATGAGCGCCGCACCCGCATCCGCCCGCAACGACAAGACCGACGTGGTGGCCGCGGCCATGCGCGTGCTCGCCGACAGCGGTCTTCCGGGTCTTTCCATGCGCCGCATCGCAGACGAGATCGACGTGCAGGTCAGCGCGTTGTACTGGCACTTCCCGAACAAGCAGGCTCTGCTCGCCGCGGTCAGCGCGCAGATCGTCGGAGCCGGATCGGCGCCCCCTGAGGTGGACGCCATCGCCCAAGCCCTGCGCGACCGCCTGCTCGCGCATCGAGACGGCGCCGAGATCGTCTCGAGCTCGCTCGCGCTCGGACTGCTCGAGTTGCCGGCTCGCGCCGCCCTGGTGAGTGCGGCGCGAGACATGGGCCTGGATGCCGCGGCCGCCGACGTCGCCGCCGACACGATCGTGCACTACGTGATCGGTTACACGTTCCACGAGCAGCAGCGGCTCCACGCGGCGGTCGTCGGCGCAGCCGACGCGTCGGTCGATCTCGTACCGGAGGGGCTCGACGATCGCGCTGGCGACTTCGACGCCGGACTCGCGATGATCATCGCGGGCGTGCGCGCGACGGCATCCGTCTCAGGTCGCTGACAGCATCGTGGCTCGGCCCATGTCGGCGCCGGACTCAACCCGCGTCGGCGACGATGTGCGGACGCGTGCCAGGAGGTGCCTGCTGTTCGACATCGGTCCAGACCTCGGTGAGCCGCACGATCATGCCGTCCTGCATGCGCGCGAAGCTCGCACATTCGAAGTGCTGGAGGCCGTCATCGCCCCGACAGGTGACGTGCGACCGGCACACCGCTTCGTCGGTGCCGGACACGAAGTCCTCGATCGACAGGTGTTCGAACCCGGGGTAGTCGCGGTTGAAGCGGATCCAGTCCTCGCGACCGAAGGACTCGCCGGTGTGGACGAGCCGGCACACGAAATCCGGATGCAGGAAAGCTCCGAGGTCATCCCATCGATGCTCGTCGATGGCCACCATGAGTCCTCGCAGTGCGCGTCCGGCATCCATGCGGTGAGCGTACGTCGCACCGCCGACATTACGTGTCGACTTCTCGCCCTGAAGCCGAGCCCTCGGCGGTCCTCACCCCCGGCGAACCATCGCCCGGATGCTGACGGCCAGTGCGAGCGCGCACCAGGCGAGGAGCACGAACAAATCCCGTCCGCTCGCGGCGTAGGTGTCCGACAGCAGCCCCGCACGGATCAGATCTGCGGCCGGGCGGAACGGGAGGACGTCGTGCACGATCTGGAACCACTCCGGGAGTCTGCTCGTCGGGAACGTGATCGGTGAGAACAGCATCACGAAGAACACCAGCACCTGCGTGACGAGCTGTGTGAGCAGCGGCGGCAGGGCGACCGCGATCGCGTACCCGATCGCGCTGGCGGTGAGGGCCGTCAGAACGGATGCCGTGAGCAGGAGCGGCCAGTCGAACGAGTAGCCGAATCCGTACCGCAGCTGCGCGACGACGACCGCGACCGCGACGCTCGGGAGCATGACCGCAAGCCACACGGTCAGGTCGGCGAACAGCACCAGCACCCTGGGCACCGGCAGTGCGCGCAGGTAGGTGAAGGTGCCGCTCGTGCGCGCCTGGGCGACGCCCGTCGCGACCATGACGGGTCCGATGATCATCAGCAGCACGGTCGGCGCGCCCGTGGAGAGGAACTGCGCGGACGCGGTGTCGATGTCGGGGATGAGCAGCCCGAACCCGATGATGATCCCGGCTGCGAGGACCGCCTGCGCGACGATGACAAACGGGAGCATGCTACCGGTCTGCGCCATCGTCCATCGCAGCAGGGTGGCATACCCGACCCAGAGGCTGGTTCTCCGCGGCGCGCGCGCGGGTGAGCGGGTCGGCTCGAGAACGGAAAGCTCAGACATCGGCGGCATCCTTCGTGAGTGCGTCGGTGCTCGCGGTCGCCGCGAGATACGCGTCCTCGAGCGTGGCGGGAGCCAGCGAATACCCGTCGATGAGATCGGACGACCGTAGAGCTGTCGTCCAGGCGACGGCAGGCTCAGCATCGGTGGCAGCCAGCGTCATCAGCACCCGGCGTCCGGAACGAACGCGACGGATGACCGGAATCGCGGGCTCAGGGAGCGCCAGGTCCGCACCTTCCGGATGAAGCGACAGCTCGAGCTGCAGGTCATCGTCAGCCGAGCCCCGCAACTGGCTGGGGGAGCCTGCCGCGACCACCTGACCGCGATCCAGCACGACGAGCGAGTCGACGACCCGTTCGGCCTCCGTGACGTTGTGCGTGACGAGCAGCACACCGGCGCCCTGGTCTCCGAGGCGCCGTACCGTCTTCCATAGGCGGCGCCGGCGACCGGCGTCGACATCATTGGTCGGCTCGTCGAGGACGACCAATGGTACGGGGGCGACGGCGGCCATGGCGAACGCGGTGAGACGGCGGACGCCTCCGGACAGCCCGCCGCCGTCCGGAGTCGCGCGGCGATCGAGCCACTCGCCGATGTCCAGCTCCTCGGCCAGCAGGCGTGCCGAGCGCCGCGTGTCCGCGCGGGAGAGACCGCGCATCCGTCCCGCGATCTCGATGGCGGTCCTCGGCGTGAGGCCGTCCAGCGGCGCCTGCGCCTGCGGTTGCAGCGCCACCCGTCGACGCGCTGCCGCGGGAGCCGCGATCGCATCGACGCCGGCCACCCGGATCGTCCCCTGGTCCGACCGCAGCAGGCCGACGATCTGGGAGACGAGGGTCGTCTTGCCCGCCCCGTTGTGGCCGAGCAGGCCGACGACCTCTCCCGCTCGCACCCGCAGCTCGATCCCGTCATTGGCGACGACCGCTCCGAATCGTCGTGTGAGGTCGTTCACCTCCAGCACCGCTTCGGTCATCGTCTCTCGCCCTCAGTTCGCATACCGTTGGTATCTCAGATACCGAGAGTATCCAGATTCGCACGGTACGTCAACGGCTACTGTGGAGGGATGGCGACACGACCTGCCTCGCGCACCCCACGAACCCGCCTCGAGCGGCAGCGGGAGACCCGCGAAGCGCTCATCCTCGCGGCTCTCGATGCGTTCTCCCGCGACGGATATCACGCGACGAGCCTGGAAGGGATCGCCAATGAGGCGGGATTCTCGAAGGGCGCCGTGTACTCCAACTTCGCCGGCAAGTCGGATCTGTTCCTCGCCCTGATGGACTTCAACCTCGAGATGATGCGCGACGGGGGGTGGGATCCGTTCTCGACGCCCGATGGGGCTGGCGTCGCACCGCAGAAGACCACCGGAGGGATGGATGTCACGGCGATGGTGCGAGGTTTCGCGCTCGCCACGCTCGAGTTCATCGCGACGGCGGCGCGAGACGAGAAGCTCGTCCGTGCGCTGCGCGAGCGCATGCAGGTGATGATCGGCGCCTACGAGCGAATCGCGACCGAATCGCGACCGGCCGATGAGACGCTTCCCCCGGCTGATATCGCCCGCCTGATGACCGCGCTCGATCAAGGCGTCTCCGTTCTCGCGCTGAGCGGGATCTCATCGCTCGATCCCGCCGTGATCCGCGTCGGACTGCGCCGGATGCTGGATCCGCGGGCCGCCGCGGAAGACCCGGCGCCGGTGCGCGAGGGGGCCGAGGCCTTCCCCGGCGTCGATCAGGTGCAGAGGCTGCTCCAGGAGGAGAGCGAACAGGGCTGAGGGTGATCAGGCCTGATCGCGATCTCGGCGAACGGGGAGGGTCGCACGGTTACGCTGGAGGGATGAACAAGAACAGCGTGTGGACGATCGTCGGTGTGGTCATCGCCGTGATCGTCGCGTGGACGCTCGTCAGTGTGTTGTTCAACCTGCTGTGGTTCATCGCCAAGCTCGCGATCGTCGCCGTGGTCGCCGTGCTGGTCTTCCTGCTGCTGCGCAGCGCGTTCAGCAAGCAGGACCAGTAGATATTCGGCGCGCATCGCCACTGACGAGCGCCCGTTCGCAACGCCCACCGGAGAATTCGGTCTTGACGCGCATCCCTCCACTGGTATCGTTACCAACGATCAAGGAGGATCCATGGGCCGTACAGACACAGCAAAGAAGCGACTGGGCGCGGTAGCCGCTGCTCTCGCCCTCACCCTCACCCTCGGGGCGTGCTCGCAGGGTTCAGCGAGCGGCGGAGGAGGGAGCGGTGGCGACACGGTGACCTTGAACGGTGACCGAGCTGACTTTGCAGAGGGATTCGCGCTCGCCAGCGACGCGCTGCAGGAGATCACTGGCTACGGGCTCGAAGCCCGCGACGTGCCATCGACGGAGAACTACCAGCAGATCGTGCGCTCGTCTCTGAAGACGAACAGCACCACCGACATCGTCAAGTGGTGGAACGGCTACCGCCTGCAGGAGCTCGCCCGCTCCGGTGGTCTTGCCGACCTCAGCGACGAGTGGGACAAGGCGGTCGAAGAGGGCTGGGTCAACCCCGACACCCGCGACAGCTTCGCCTACGACGACAAGGTGTACGGCCTGCCCATCTACAAGTCGTACTGGGTGATCTTCTACAGCAAGCAGGTCTTCGAGGATGCCGGCATCACTCCGCCGACGACCTGGGCCGAGTTCGAATCCAACAACGACAAGCTCAAGGCCGCCGGGGTCACTCCGCTGTTCGCCACACAGGAGGCCGGCTGGACCTCGTTCATCTGGTTCGCCGAGATCCTGTCGAAGCTGGATCCCGAGTTCTATCAGAAGCTCATGGAGGGTGAGGCGAAGTACACCGATCCGACGGCGCGTCAGGCGATGGAGATCTGGGCCGACATGTACGCCAAGGGATGGTTCACCTCGCCCGACACGGCGTGGGACACCGAGCCGGCGCTGTTCGCCGCGGGAACCGTGGCACAGGTGCCGATGGGTACCTGGCGCAACGGCACGTTCGCGGAGTCGATGGACGAATCGCAGTACGGCGCTTACCTCCTGCCGACCGTTGACGAGGGTGTCGCCCCTTCGGTGATCGTGGAGTCCGGCGTCATCTCGATGGCGGAGAAGGCGCCCAACGCGGACGCCACACGCGAGGTCATGGCGAACTGGCTGAACCCCGAGGTGCAGGAGCCGTGGGCGAACGAGATCAAGGACACCTCCGCGAATCCGGAAGTCGCGACCGAGGACCCGGTGCTCGCGTCCGTGCTCGATCAGGTGAAGGATGCCGAACCGGCCGAGCTCGTGCGCTACTGGGAGGCCGGGCCCCCTGCCCTCATCGAAGGCGGTGTGCAGTTCCTCGGCGCGTTCATGGCGAACCCGTCGCCCGACAACATCGACCCGACCCTGGAGAAGCTCCAGCAGCTGGCCGACACGGAGTGGGCGAACTGGAAGGCCGACGGCAAGTGACGACCGAATCCGTCACGACGGGTCGGCCGGCCGGGTCGCCCCGACCCGCCGACCGTCGTGCCGGACGGTACATGGAGCGTGCCCGCAGCATCCCGTTCCTGATACCGGCTGTCGCCCTGGTCGGGGTCATGCTCCTGATCCCGTTCGTCGCGACGGTGTATCAGAGCCTCACCGACGACAACGGGTTCGACGCCGGGTTCATCGGGTTCGAGAACTACGTACGGCTCATGCAGGACCCGATGTTCGGCCGTTCAGTGCTGAACACCGTGATGTGGACTGTCGGCACGCTCATCCTGCCGGTCGGCATCGGGCTGCTCGTGGCCGTCTTCACCTCGCAGATGAAGGCCGGGCGGTGGGTGCGCCTGGCGTTCGTGCTGCCGTACGCGCTCTCCGGCACGGCCACCGCGGTGATCTGGGGCTTCATCCTCCGGTCGAACGGCGCCCTCAATCAGGCCATCACGTTCTTCGGCGGCATCGCCCCCGAATCGGGCTGGCTGCTGGAATGGCCGACGAACACGGTCGTGATGATCCTCGCCAACACGTGGCAGGCCACGGGCGTCGCCGTCATCCTGTTCCTCGTCGGGCTCCAGGCGATCCCCGTGGAGACAGTGGAGGCGGGGACGCTCGACGGCGCATCCGGCATGCGGCTCTTCTGGAACATCATCGTGCCGCAGCTGCGGCCCGTCACCGTCGTCGTCATCGGCATGTCCATCGCCAACAGCCTGCGCGTGTTCGACATGATCTGGCTGCTCACGAAGGGCGGACCCGGCGGGTCGTCCGAGACACTAGCCGTGACGATGTATCGGAACACCTTCATCCTCAGCGACTACGGGTACGGCGCCGCCGTCGCGGTCGTCCTGACCATCATCGTCGTCGGTGCGTCGTGGGCCTATCTGCGCCAGCAGTTGAAGGAGGCGTGACCGTGTTCCGCATCGTCCGCAACACCGTGCTCACGGTTCTTGCTCTGCTCTGGCTCGTCCCGGTGTACCTGCTGATCGTCAACGCGATCACGCCGCTCTCCGAGTACCAGGGCGAGCCGCTCTGGTTCCCGGTCGGATTCGATCTGTGGACCAATCTCGTCTCGGCGTGGAACGAGTCCTCGCTGGGGCTCGGGATGCTGAACAGCCTCCTGTATTCAACGGCATCCGCCCTGGTCGCCGTCCTCGCCGCAGGGCTCGCCGGCTTCGCCGTGGTGACGATGCCGGTGCGGCGTCCGTCGCTGTGGTTCTGGCTCATCTACCTCGGCACGCTGCTGCCGCTGCAGATCTTCCTCGCCCCGTTGTTCCAGACGTACGTCGACACGAACCTCTACGACACCTCGCTCGGCATGATCCTCATCTACAGCGCCATCTGCGTGCCGTTCGCGTTCTTCGTCGTGCGCAACTACCTCACGACGATTCCCCCGGAGATCGCCGAGGCGGCCAAGCTCGACGGGGCGGGATGGGGGCGGCTCTTCTTCCAGATCCACCTGCCGCTGATCCGCTCGGCTCTGTTCGCCGCGTTCATCTTCCAGTTCACCTGGGTGTGGAACGACCTGCTGTTCGGCATCACGCTGACGACGAGCCCCGATCGTCGCCCCGTGATGGCGGCGATGGCTGAGATCGGCGGCGGCTTCGTGAGCCTCGGCCCGCCGGTTGTGCTCGCCGGTGCGCTGCTGGTCTCGCTCCCCACCGTGATCCTCTTCCTCTCGTGCCAGCGGTTCTTCGTCAGCAGTCTGCGGGCGGCCGCATGAGATGGGCCGACGCCGGATCCGGGGCACTTCTCGACAGCGAGGCGCACCGAGCCGAGCTGGCGGCGGAGTCCGCGCGTCTGCTCGGCTTCTTCGACGAGCCGGAAGGCGTTGCGCGCTTCGGGTGGCGCGACGCCGACGGCGACATCGATCCCGGGCGGCCGCTCGCGCTCTACGGCGTTGCACGACTTGTGCACTGCTTCGGCGTCGCGCACCTGCTCGGGCATCCTGACGCCGGAGGGTGGGCCGAGGACGGCGTCCGACTTCTGCTGGATCGGTTCGCCGATGCGGATGCCGCGGGGTTCGTCGAGGCGATCGGCTCAGGCGGCGCGGTGATCGCCTCGGAGCGCACGGCATACGGGCACGCGTTCGCGCTGCTCGCCGGCGCGACGGCGGGTCAGGCCGGCATCCCGGGCGCCCGCGAGCTGCAGAGACGGGCTATGACGGCGATCGACGCCCTGCTGTGGCGCGACGACGTCGGTGCGGCCGTGGATGCTGTCGCGTCGAGCGGGCGCGTCCTCGAGCGGTACCGGGGTCAGAACGCGAACATGCACCTCACGGAGGCGTTCCTCGCCGCCTACGAGCTGGATGGGAATGGCGAGTGGCTCAACCGTGCGCAGCGTCTCGCGGAACGGCTCGTGCTGCGCACGCTCGATCGGTACGACGCACGCGTACCCGAGCACTACACGGCCGATTGGCAGGTCGATGCGGACTACGGTCGCGACACCCCGCTCGACCCGTTCCGTCCCTATGGCACGATGCCTGGCCACGCTGTGGAATGGGCGCGTCTGCTGCTGAACATCGTGGCTCACACGAACGATGACGGAGCGCTTCTCACAGCCGCCCAGCGTCTCTACGCCGGTGCCATCCGTGACGGCAGGACGCAGATCGGCGCCGGACTGGCCTACACCGTCGACATCGACGGGAGCATCGTCAGCGATGCACGTATGCACTGGGTCGCCGCCGAGGCTCTCAGTGCGACGGTCTGGCTCGCACGCACGACGGGCGAACCGGCCTATGCGGATCACTACTCCGAGTTCTGGAAGGACATCACGACCCACTTCGTCGACTCGCGCGGGGGCTCGTGGTGGCATGAGCTCGATGCGCAGAACGAACCGGCGTCCACGACGTGGGAAGGAAAGCCCGACCTCTATCACGCGTACCAGGCTGTGCTCATGGCACGGCTGACCCGACCATCCGGCGTCGCTGCCGCCGCCCGCGACGGCGCCATCCGATCCGCCACCCCGAACTCGAGAACGGAGAGGGATTCTTGACCCAGATCACTCGCATCCTCATCGCCAATCACACCCATCACGACATCGGGTTCAACGACTATCAGGACGTCGCCTTCCGGCAGCACGGCGAGTTCGTGCGCGACGCTCTCGACCTCATCGAGGCCACGGCGGATCGACGTCCGAGCGACCGGTACCGGTGGGTCTGCGAGGTCACCGGTCCCCTCATGAAGTACCTGCGCGAGGCGGGGCCTGCCGAGCAGGAGCGCTTCCGCTACTGGCAGGCGCAGGGCGCGATCGACGTCGCCGCGATGCAGTACAACCTGACACCGCTGCTCACTCCCGAGCAGATGCGTCGCTCGCTGTACCCGGTGCGGGTCCTGCGAGAGGAGATGGGCATCGAGGTCGAGACCGCGATGCAGGACGACGTGAACGGGATCAGCTGGCTCTTCGCCGACCTGTTGCCGATGATCGGCGTCGACTTCCTCACCCTGGCGATCAACCAGTCGCGAGGGCGTGCGCCACGGCCCTTCCCCGGCGGCTTCTGGTGGGAGGGGCCCGCAGGCAATCGCCTCTTGACCTGGAACGGCTTCCACTACCTCTTCGGGCGCAGCCAGGCCAAGCTCGGTGACTGGCGCTTCGTCGACGAATCGTTGCCGCCGTACCTCGACGCCCTCGAGCGCGACGAGTCCTTCCCGTTCGACACGCTCTACGTCGAGTCCACGCATCCGATGCGGGTCGACAACGGCCCGCCCGACGCGAGGATGGCAGAGTTCGTCCGGCAGTGGAACGATGAGGGCCGCACGCCCGTACTTGAGTTCTCGACGCCGCGCATCTTCCGCGATCATCTGCGCGAAGAATGGGGCGATCGACTGCCCACGTGGCGCGGCGACTGGACCGACTGGTGGGCGGATGGCGCGGCCTCCAGCGCCTACGAGACCGGTCTGAACCGCGTGACCCATGAACTGCTCGCGTCCGCTGAGACCCTGGCGTCGTGGCTCGTCGCGGACGGACGGCAGCCCGAGTTGGCCGGCGATTTCGTCGAGCGCGTCTACGAGACGATGACGCTCTACGACGAGCACACCTGGGGTGCGTTCTCGAGCATCGACGCGCCCGACTCGCTGTTCACGAAGGCTCAGTGGAACCGCAAGGCGAACTTCGCGTACGACGCCGCGATGCACACGCACGACATGCTCACCCGCTCGGCCCGCCGGCTCGCGGACGGGGTTGCGACGAGATTGCCGGAAGGCCGCTTCAACCTCGGTGACCTCGACACCGACGCCGCTTATCCCACGGATCCGGATGCGCAGCTGCTGGTGTTCAACACCTTGCCGTACGAGCGGACGATGATCGTCGAGGTTCCCGAGTTCCGCTCCGGGGGAGCACCGGGCGGGATGGTGGAGAGCTTCTTCCCGCGGGACGTTCCGTGGGGCGGCCCACCGCACACGGACCTGGCTCGCAGACGGTTGACGGTCCCCGGGGGTGGATACGCGTTCACGCCGATCGACGGTGGCATCGACGACGACGACCTCGTCGCCGAGGATCTGCGGATCGAGAACGAGGCCTACCGCGTCGACATCGACGGCGCCACCGGCGCCATCGCCTCCTGGTTCGACAAGCGCGCGGGACGCGAGTACGCCGACACGATGCCCGAGGGAGGGTTCGCCCAGATCGTGCACGAGACGGTCGATTCTCCGCTCGGCCGGGATGCGCTCTACCTTCAGGACTTCGGCAGCTGGGACTTCGGCTACTGGCAGCAGGACCCGCCGTTCGACCGCCGCGCGCCCGAGGCGGTGCGCAGTGTGCGCACGTTCCTCGAGCCCGGTTACGCGGTCGCGGAGATCGAGGTCGAACTGCGCGGATGCTCTTCGGCGAAGCTTCGGATCGCGCTGCCCAGCCGCGAGGACGCACTGCACGTGGACTGGCACCTCGATCGCCTCCCCGTGACCGACCCCGAGTCCATTTACGTACTCTTTCCGACGAAGCTCGACCAGCAGACGTACACGCTTGATGTCAACGGTGTGCCGCTGGCGCCGGAGACGGACCAGCTTCCCGGTGCCGTCCGCGACTTCTTCCCGTTGCGTCGCTGGGCCGATGTCAGCGATGGGGCGAACGGTGTGACCATCGTGGCGCTGGATGCTCCGCTCCTTCAGCTGGGTGGGATCTCGACGAATCAGATCATCGAAGTCGTCTCGCCGGCGCGCCCCGGCTTCGTGTCGTGGGCGATGAACAACCACTGGATGGTGAACTTCAAGGCCAGCCAGGAGGGTGTCGCGGCGCTTCGATACCGGCTCACCACTCATGAGGGAGAGTGCGATCCCGCGCAGGCGCAGCGTTTCGCTGAGACGGAGTCGATCGCACCGATCGTGCTGCGCGACTACGTCCCGATCGGCGACGAGCGCGGCATCCTGTTCGCGTTGCCCGAGATCGCCGGAGTCGAGGCGAGCGTGAAGCCGGCCACGTTCGGCGACGGTCTCATCGTCCGGCTGCGGAACAATACGGATTCCACTGTCGAGGTCCCGCTCGACGCCCTGCGAGCGCTCGGCGCCGTGGATGCCGTGGGCGTGCTCGAAGAGCCGTTGTCCGAGCTGCCGTCCGCGCTCATCGCGAACCAGCAGGCGTCGTTCCGGATCACCCCGCGCTGACGCGTCGCAGGCTCAGGACGGCGGCCACTGCGGATGCCGCGCCACGGCGACCCGGGCGGTGAGATCGGTGATCACGCGCGAGCCTTCGAGCTCGAGCCCCAGCGAGCGAGCAAGCTCGAGGGCCATCGCGGCGTGCCCGTCCGCGTTCGGGTGGAACGCATCGCCGAGCAGGCCCCACGGCATCCCCTCGTTCCCCGGCCCGGTGCCGACGGAAAACTCCGCGAACAGCGCGAACTGATCGACGAGAATCGTCTCCTCCGCGGCCGCGACGGCGCGCATCGCCTCCGCGAACTCGCCCAGGCGCGCGCGATCCGGCGCGTGCGCGAGATCGGCGAACGGGGGTGTCTGCAGCACCGGGATCGCACCGAGCTCGCGCACTCGTGCAACGAAGGTCACGAGATCGGCGGCGAACTCGGCGGGCGAGACGACCGGGTCGACCCACACCGTCGAGCAGTCGTTCGTGCCGATCATGAGCGTCACGACGTCCGGGCGCCAGGTCGCGACGCGGCGGTCGAAGTCTTCGAGGATCAGCGGGATGCGCCATCCGGAGATCGCCGTGTTGATCACGGCATCCTGCACCCGGCCGAGGTCACCGCGGATCAGCTCGTGCAGGTGATCGACGTAGTTTCGCGCCCCGCGCGTGTGCAGGAGCCCGTGGGTGATCGAGTCTCCCGTCATCACCCAGGTGAGCGGCCGCTCGGCCCCCAGCAACTCCTGCAGCTTCGAAGTATCGCTCATCCGCCCACTTTCAGTTCCACGTCGATGAACCGCGGCCGATAGATCGACGCGTCGTCGTACACGTCGCCGACATTATCGAACGTGTTGACGTTGTACGTGACGAGGAGCCGGTTGCCCTTTCGCAGGTTCGGATGCTCGTGAGCGTTGTACGTGAAGACGTCGGCGTCTCCGTAGCTGCCGGCGAGCCCCGTCTCGGGCGTGCGGTACACCTCCACCGGTTCAGAGAACGGTCCCGTGGGAAAGCAGGAGGTGCGCGCCACGATGCGGGTGCTGAACAATTCGGACGTGGCCTGTGTGATCAGCAGATACCCGTCGCGGTACTTCGCGACGCTGACCTCGTTGGCGACGTACGGCACGACGGGAACGGCATCCGTTTCGCCGGAGACCCAGTCGGTGCCGTTCCAGAACGACCAGTCACCCGCGAGGGCATCCTTGCCCGTGGTGCGTGCAACATAGGAAGAGCGAACGCCCTCGGGGTCGGCGACACCGTAAATGTAGGTGTACCGGCCCTCCTGGAGGGTCCACGAGCCCCAGTTGATCCCCGTCGCCGACGGCAGGTCGACGATCGACTCGAGCTGGAGCGAGTCGCCGTCGAGCGTTGCGAGCCGGTTCGCGACCCACTGGAAGTCGAAGCTGCCGGGTCCGGTGCGCTCGAACTGCAGCAGCGGAACCTGCACCGTCTTGTGTGGGCCCTCCGCCGGGTCGCCGATCCAGTACCAGCGGCCGTCGGGCTCGGGCGGGATGATCCCTGCCGGCTCGTCAGGCGTGCCACCCGTGATCGTCGACAGCCCCTTGCTCGTCTGAACCACGACGGAGTTGTTGACGAACGGGGAATCGGTCGGCCGCGAGCCGTCGGGGTTCACCGTGCCGAGGAAGGTGTCGGAGAAGAACCAGCCCGTCCGCCCGCCCTTCAGCGGAAGCGTGTACGTGCTGTCACCGCCGGTCCACGCGCCGCCGGTCTCCGCGTAGCTGGTGAACTGGTCGGTCAGCGTCTGATTGACGGATGCCGTCGCCGTCAGCGTCTTGCCCGCCAGCGAGCACTGGCCGTCCCCGTGCCCGGCCGGAGCGACGGTCGCGCTCGCCGGAGCCGCGATGAGCGCGCTCGCCAGCAAGGACGCCGCGGTCACTGCTCCCGCGATCGTTCTGATGTTCTTCATGACCACTCCTTCGTGTTCGTCGGTACTGCAGTACTCGCCATGGCGAGGTCGATGGGAGGAAAGTGGTCGATCCGGGCGTTCAGAACGACCGTTTTCCTCCCATCACGGCGCTTCGGCTGCCGTCACCTGGCCATCCGCGTGGACGTCGTAGGCCGCGCCCGCGACGCGGAGGCCGCGGAGGACCGCCGACGGATCGAGCGCGGACACGCATCCGGATGCCGTCACCGTGCCGTCCAGCGCCACATCCACCCCGAACAGCGACTCGATCACCAGCTCGATCCAGGCGCCGGATGACGAGCACGCCCAATCGGTGATGTACGGCAGCTGCGGCGGAGCCTTGCGCGCGCCGCCGCCGATACCGGGTACCGCTTCCTCCACGAAGTGCGCCTGCCCCATCGGCCCCTGGTTCGCGGTCTGCGCGAGGCCCGCGATCCAGTCCGTGAGGACTTCGGGTGCTCCGAGTGCCGCGAGGGCGCGACCGGCATCCGCGGGCCAGGCGGGGTAGGCACCGTTCCACTGATGGTCGGGGCGCACGCTGTAACTGGCATCCGGATCCCATGGCGACAGCGCCCGCATCCAGTTCTCGGTCTGCAGCTCGCGCTGGAAGAACTCGACCATCTCGGCGCGGATGCCGGGCTCGAGGTCGCCGGCGATCGTTGTTCCGACGACGCTGAAGTCGTAGCAGTGCCGCACCGGCAGCAGGGTGCCGTCGGGTTGACCGGCGGCGAAGATCCCTTGCCCGGGAAGGTAGCGCGAGACGATGGAGGGCAGCAGGTCGTCCGCTGAAGCGCGCAGGTCGGATGCCGTGGCATCCTGCCCTTGGGCCGCCACGAGGTCCGCGGCGGTGCGCATGTTCCAGACATTCGCCGCGTTGAGGCTCGCGACCTCGTGCGTGTACGAGCTCACGCACTCCAGCAGGTTGTCGATCTCGCCGTAGTCGGCGAGCTCCGTATCGCGGCGCAGCGCCTTCCATGCGGTCGCCCACTCCTGCACCGACTCGGCGATCGTGGCATCGCCGACCTTCTCGGAGAGGAAGTCCAGGTCACCGGTGAGCCGCACGTAGTCGTGCACGAGCCGGATCATGGCGTAGTCGTTGACCGAGTACCAGCGCCCGACCGGGCCGCCGGTGATCGACGAGGTGCCGAAGTGCGAGTGGATGTCGAGCGAGATCCAGTGCCGGATCTGGTTCCGCATCTCGGCGGGATCGAGCAGCGCGTGACTGAAGGAGCTCAGGCTGTAGTCCCAGATGAAGGTCGTCGTGCCCCAGTAGTTCGGCATGAGAGTGTCGTACGACCGGCCGAGCACGTTGCCCTCCCAGTCGCGGCGGAACCAGATCACGCCGAGCGCGGCCCACCAGTAGATCCGGCGCAGCGGTTCGGATGCCGTTTCCAGCACCGGCAGTGCACCGGAGAACTCTCCGTTCCCGGGGGTGAAGGCAGCGGTGAGCTGGCGGTTCCAGAACTCCTCGGCCGCGGCGACCGCTCCCGGCACGTCGGCGGCGACCTTCGCGTAGGTCTCGCGCGCAGCATCCGCCGATGTGCCGATCGCGTGCACGTATCCGGTGCGCGCGGATCCACCCGCCGCCACCTCGAGCACCACCGAGAGGTCGCCGCCGCGGCCATTGCCGCCGATGCCGATCTCGAATTCGGCGGGCAGGGCCGCCACCCCGCTCAGCGCCGCCTCCCCGTCGACGAGTCCCTGCACGCTCCACGCAGCGGCATCCGCCGATGAGAACTCGATCGTCTCGCCCGCGACGGTCGCGGCATCCGTGCCCGAGGGCGACTCGGCGTCCAACCAGGCGGAAGCCGACCGTGTCACGCGGGCCGCGGCCGAGAGACCGATCTCGACGGTGCGAGCAGATGTCGACGAGACGACGATGTCGATGGCGACCGCCGCCGATCCCGGAACGCACACCGTCGTCGTCTCGATCGTCAGATCGCCGAGGACGCCGCGCCGCACCACCCGGTCCGGTCGCCACTCGTGCGTGACCGGCACGCCGTACGAGGCGAACAGCCGTCCGTCGACGAACAGCACCGCGGTCTGCGTGAGGCCCTGCGAGACCGGCGGGAACTGCACGGCGGACAGCGCCGTGAGATCGTGATCGACGCGCACGGTGCCCAGCATGTTCGTGAGCCCGGCGGGCGCGACCATGTCATCGAAGTGGTGCGTGATCGGGTCTGCGGAGAGGTCGTCGACGGTGGGGATGAGGGGAGTCAAGAGTTGCCTTTCAGTACTGGCCGAGGGCCAGGCCCTTGCTGAAGAACTTCTGTGTGCACAGGAACAGCACGACGGTGGGCAGCGAGACGATCACGGCCGCGGCGAGAACGGTCGACATCTGCGCGCCACCGTAGGTGCTCTGCATGCCCGACAGGGTGGTGATGATCGGGCGGATGTCGTCGGACTGGCTGAGCGTGAGGCCGAGCAGCAGATCGTTCCACACGAAGGTCGCCTGCAGGATGAAGATCGCCACGAGCGCGCTGGATGCCATCGGCAGGTACATGCGCGTGAAGATCTGCCACGTGGTTGCGCCGTCGAGCACCGCGGCCTCGAACGTCGAGTGCGCGACCCCGGTGAAGAAGTTGCGCATGACGAAGGCAGAGAACGGGATCGAGATCACGGTGTAGATGATCACCATCCCGATGCGGGTGTCGAACATTCCGGTCCGGGAATACGCATCGAACAGCGGCAGCAGGATCATCTGCAGCGGGAACACCGAGCCGCCGAAGATCACGACGAACCAGGTGAACCCGTGCTTGAGCTTCAGGGCGACGATCGCGAAGCCGGCGGCGGCGCCGACGAGCACGGCGATCGTTGGCGAGATGATCGCGTAGAGCAGGGTGCTCACCACGCTGCTGCCGAGGCCGGACAGCTCGAACGCGGCGGCGACGTTCTCGAACAGGTGGAAGTCGGTGGGGATCCACGACTGCTTGGACGTGAACGTCACCGGGTCCTTCATCGCGTTGACGATGAGCAGGTACGCGGGCAGCAGCCAGACGATCCCGAGGACGACGAGGATGCCGTAGCGGAGGGCCTTCATGTCACATCTCCTTCTTCGGCGAGAGCTGCTGGCGCAGGTACATCACGGACGCGACCAGCGTGATGACCGTGAGGAACACGGCGATCGCCGACCCCAGGCCGTAGTCGCTGTTGACGAACGTCTCCTTGTACATGGTCAGCGCGAGGGTCTCGGAGACCGTCCCGGGCCCGCCCTTGGTCATGCCCCAGACGATGTCGAACGTCTTCAGGCTCGCGACGATCGAGAGCCCGACGACGACCGCGGTGAGCGGGCGCAGCATCGGCCACAGCATGCTCGTGAACAGGCGGATGCCGTTCGCGCCGTCGATTCGGGCCGCTTCGAGCGGCTCCTTGGGGATCGCCTGCAGCCCGATCGTGAACAGCAGCGCGTTCATGCCGACGCCCTGCCAGGCGGCGGCGAAGATCATCACGACGGTGTTCAGCGGAGCATCCAGCAGCCAACGAGGGGGATCCATGATGCCGAAGGCGGCGAGGGCCTGATCCAGCGCACCGCCCGACGACAGGATGAACGACCACACGACGCCCACGCCGATGCCGGAGAGGGCGTAGGGGATGAGGAAGGGCAGGCGCAGCCAGACGCCGCCGCCGAGGTTCCAGGTGAGCAGCGCCACCGCGAGGCCGATTCCGACCGGGATGATCAGCGTCCCGATCACCCACAGCACCGTGTTCAGGGCAGAGGTGAGGAAGTCGCCGTCGGTGAACATCTCGACGTAGTTGTCGAACCCGATCCAGTCGGGGCTGCCCAGGCCGTTGTAGTCGGTGAAGCTGAGGTAGATCGTCCACAGCAGGGGCAGGTAGAGCAGGACCGCGATGAGCAGTACGCCCGGGGCGATGAAGCCCCGGGCGGACCACTGGTACGGCGTCTTCTGGCGCGCCATCGGACCCCTTACTCCTGCTCTGCCCAGTACTTGTCGGCCGTGGCCTGGATCTTCTCCAGGAACGGCACCGGGTCACCGGGGTTGGCGTTGAACGCGCCGAACTGCTCGATCGCGGTGGTCACGACCGCGGTCGGCATCGCCTCGAAGAAGCGGTCGTACAGTTCGTAGTCGTCACCGGCGATCGCCGTGCCGAGCTCGGCGAGGGCAGGGTCGGCGACGGTGGCCTTCGGGTTGAAGGCGACATCGCCGTGGGCGTCGTTCCAAGCGCTCTGCGCGCCGTCCGACATCCACCACTCGGAGTACGCGAGGCCGAGGTCCTTCTGCGAGGAGCTCTCGGCGACGCAGATGGGGCCCGACTCGACGGCGACCGGCGTCTTCTCGAGGTCCTCATTGACGGCGGGGATCGCGAACATGCCGTAGTCGTCGGTGCTCATGCCTGCGCCTTCGAGGTTGCCGGCGTAGAACGTGCCGAAGTCGATCATCGCGAAGTCGCCCTGCTTGAGCGCGACGGCGGGATCAGTCGAGCTGCCGGCGTCGCTGAACCAGCCGTTCTCGTGCTCATCGAGCCAGATGTTCATGATGTCGACGATCTCGGGGTCGGTGTACTTCACCTCGCCCGTGGTGAGTCCTGCGTACAGGTCGGGATCGCTCGAGGCGACGAGGTGCTGGAACCACTGGAACGTGAACAGCGTGCTCGTCTGGTAGTACGGCGTGACGCCCGCAGCCTTGAGCGTCTCAGCCGCCGTGTTCAGCTCGGTCCACGTCGTGGGCACCTCGATGCCGTTGTCGGCGAAGGCGGCCTTGTTGTAGAACATCACCCAGTAGGCGATGTTCATCGGCACGCAGTACTGCTTCCCGTCGAATGTGTAGCCGGCGGCGAGATCCTCGCTCACCCAGCCCTCATCGATGGCCTTCTTCCAGATGTCGGTCGTCTCGGCGACGAGACCGTCATCCACGAGCTCCTTGAGCGACTGGCCGGTGTGCCAGGTGAACAGGCCCGGGGATTTGTTCGTGCGGAACGACTGCTTGATGAACGCGTCGTACTGGTTGGCATCCGAGTAGCCGGTCGTCTTCAGGGTGATGTCGACGTCGGATCCGCTCGTCTCGTTGAGGGATTCGAAGTCGGGCTTCCACGCGGCCTTGTCCGTGTAGAAGTCGAGCGTGCCGGTGGTCTCACCGTCTCCGCCCGATCCGGACCCGCCGGAGCAGCCGGCCAGGGCTGCTCCGGCCAGGACGAGGCCGGTGACGGTGATGGCGATCTTGCGTCGCGAGATCATTCGGAACTCCTTCGTTCGTGCTGTGTGCTGGTGGTGGGTGTCTTCAGTTGTCGCTCGTGCGGGAACCCCGCACGTAGGCCTTCAAAGTTGCGAATCGCTCGCTCTGGGAGCGCTCGGTCCGCTCGATCCGGTAGGGGCCGACGGACGCCGGGATGATGAACGTCTCGGCGTAGTGGACGACGAACGGCGCGAATGCGCCGGTCGGGCTCACGACGCGTGCTTCGTCGCCCTCCACGAGGTTGAGCACGTTGACGGTGCCGTCGGTGTCGTGGTCGGCTGCCTGGCTGAACCAGTGGCGACGTGTCTCGATGAACTCGAGTTCGTGCAGCCCGGTGCGCTCCTCGATCACGTCACCCTCGGTGCGGAGGGTCTCGACCTGGTCGATGAGGTTCTCGTCGACCCACTCGGTATCGCGATCCCACTGGATGTTGCGGATGCCGTGATCCAGATGCACCGGCCGCGGGATGCCGTCGAGCCCGACCCGGCCCCAGTCCCACAGTTTGAAGGTGAAGGTGGAGGGGGTGGCGGAGATCTCGAGCACCATCGAGTTGGCGCCGGAGCAGTGGATCGTGCCGGCCGGGATCGCGAAGTGGTCGTGCTTGCGCGCCGGGAAGGAGTTGATGTACTTCTCGGCGGGGAAGGGCGCGCCGCCCTCTTGCGCGGTGTGGAGGTCGTCGACCATCTGCTGCTGGTCGATACCGGTCTTCGTGCCGAGGTACACCACGGCGTCATCGTCTGCGTCGAGCAGGTAGTAGCTCTCGTCCTGCGTGTACGCCATGCCGAAGGTGTTGCGGATGTAGTCCTGCAGCGGGTGCACCTGCAGACTGAGATTGCCACCGCCCATCGTGTCGAGGAAGTCGAAGCGGATCGGGAAGTCCGCGCCGAAGCGCGAGAAGTTCTTGGCTCCGAGCAGCTCGACCGGCTGCGCGAACACGAGGTCGATCGACGGGATCTCGATGACGCCGCCCTCGCCCTCCAGCAGCAGCGAGTTCTCCTCGGGCACGCAGTCGAAGCACCACGCGTAGTTGTCCTTCGCCGGATCGAGACCGATGACCTTCTTCATCCATTGGCCGCCCCATACTCCGGGGTCGAAGAACGGCACGACGCGGAAGGGTCGGGTCGCGGCATCCTGCATGGCCTGGCGGAAGGCGGCACCGGTGATCATCCCGGCATCCGGAGAATCGGGGTGCGGCTCGGCCGGGGCGATCGCGTTGCCGTCGACGACGAAGTCGACGGTGTCGAAGAGGGAGCGCTTGTGGCGGTCGGCCGTGCGCCACTCGACGTAGAAGCCGCGCTTGTACTTGCGGAGGCCGTCTTCGTTCGCGTTGTCGGCACGCCAGTTGGTGGCGCCGGCGCGCTGGCGCAGCTGGATCTCCCAGCGGGCCATGTCGACGATGACTGTGGTGGGGCTCTTGATCCTGTCGGCGAGCAGGCCGGCGCCCCAGCCGATGACGACCGTCTTCCCGGTGAGCGTGGTGGCCATCTCAGAGAGCTTCGCGTCGTCGTAGAAGTCGCTGAGCGTGAAGTGGCTCATGACGCCGAGGACGCGGTCGTCGGTGAGGTTCGGGGCGATCAGCTGCTCGATCTCGGCGACGGGGCGGGCGGCGTCCTCGGCGTCGACGATCGTCCAGTCGGGGAGGGCCGCGCGCACCTGCGCGGTGAGCGCGGGGATGTCGACGCCGGGATAGGTGTCGACGAGGAGTGCGCCGCCCCGGGATGTCGCGGTCTCGGCGGCGGTCTGCCAGGCGGCTGATCCGCGGACGATCTTCTCGCCCGCCGGCAGGTCCACGGTGGGCTGGGTGTCGTAGCGGCCGCGTTCGGCCTGGTCGCGGGTGTCGCTGGTCGGCGTGCTCAATGCTTCTCCTGGTTCTGGTTGCGCGCGAGGGAGCTCAGCCCCCGCGCGACGGAGTACTCGGGTTCTGGGGGCACGACGAAGCGCGGTGCGGTCATCGACGGCCAGAGATGTTCGCGCACGTAGGTTTCAATGGGTGTGCGCACGGCGTCACCCGCGCGGAGGATGCCGCCCGAGAGGATCACGACGCCCGGGTCGTACAGGTGGCAGAGCGTGACGACGGTCGCGCCCCACACCCGCAGGAACTCGTCGCGGATCGCAGCGTGGTCGTCCGTCTCGAACAGATCCTTGACGGTTGCCTGTTCAAGCGCCCACGACGACGCCAGCGCCTCTCCGCACCCGACGTTCCCGCACGGGCACACGGGGCCGTGGATGTCCGTGGTGACATGCCCGCCGAGGATGCCGGCGTGCCCGGTGACCCCGCGCAGAGCTGCGCCGTCGATCATGGCTGCGGTGCCGATTCCCGTCCCCAAGGTGACGAGAACCGCGTCGCGCTCGCCGGATGCCGACCCCGTGGACGTCTCACCGATCAGGGCCGCGCGGGCGTCGTTCTCGACGACGGCGGGCAGGCCGAAGTTCTCGTCGGACCAGGCCCGCAGGTCGAAGCCGTTCAGGAACTCGTACTTGTCGTTGGCATGCAGCATCCGTCCGGTTGCCGGATCGACGACGCCGGGAACGGCGATCCCGACGGTGGTCGGCGCTCCGGTGCGCTCTGTCAGCGCTCGGGAGGTCGTGACGGCGGCGTCGAGATCTGCGGCGGTGCCGGTGACCGCGATGCGGTCGGATGCGAGGATGTCGGCGCCCTCGATGACGGCGAGCTTGATCTCGGTGCCACCGAAGTCGATGCACAGCTCCATCGCCACACTCCTGTCTGATCGATTGGTAACGTTACCAACGGTTTGCGAAGGTGTCAACATCTCCTCGATCTCGGCAGGCGAAACGCGACCGCTACCGCAGATGCATCCTCAGCTCGACCGGCAGTTCGACTTCGCGCACCGCGCCGCCGTCGGCGTCCAGCCGGTCCAGAAGCAGCCGGGCGGCCGTCCGGCCCAACTCCCGCGGATCGTGGTCGATGACGCTGATCGGTACCGGCGACAACTCTGCGAGCTCGAAGTCGTCGAAGCTCATGATCTCGGGGTAGTCCGAAGCCGGTCGCACCCCGGTGCTCAGCTGTCGGTTGATCTCCTTGAGCGCACCGATCGCGTTCCGGTTGTTCGCGCAGAAGAGGGCAGTGGGCGGGTTCTTCATCTGCAGCATGGCGCGGGTGGCTTCGCGCGCCTGGTCGACGGTCTGCTGCCCGGCGGCGACGATGTCCTGGTCGATCGGGATGCCGCGCTCGTCGAACGCTCGGACGAACCCTGCGTGCCGGCGCTGGCCGGTGAAGATAGAGAGGGTGTTGCCGAGGTATCCGATGCGGGTGTGTCCGGCGTCGAGGAGTGCGGTTGCCCCTCGCTGGGCGCCTTCTTCATCGGCGAGGACGACGCTGTCGGCGTCCAGTCCGTCGATGCGCCGCGATGCCTGGACGACCGGAACGCCCTGCCGCTGTGCATCGGCGAGGTGTTCTGGCGCATTGCTCGCCGGCACGACGACGAGCCCTTCGACGCGTCGGCCGAGGAAGTCGCTGACCAGTGCGTTCTCGCGCACGGCATCTTCTGACGTGTTGCCGAGCAGGATGCGCCGACCGGTCAGTGCTGCCTCCTCTTCGACGCCGAGCGCGAAGGTGCTGTAGTACGGGTTGGCGATGTTCGTGATGGCGACGCCGATGAGTCCGCTGGAGTGTCCGGGGCGGATGCTGCGTGCGTTCTCATTGCGGTGATAGCCGAGTTCGGCGACTGCCGCGAGCACTCGCTCCTGCACGTCGGGCTTGACGTTGAGGCCGCCGGAGAGCGTCCTCGAGACGGTCATCGGGCTCACGCCGGCGTGCTGCGCGACCTCTTTGATGGTCGGGCGGTGTGCCCGTGCGGTCATGCCTGCCTCCAGCCCTGCTGCAGGGAACGTTACCAGGCGCCGCGGCGGCGCATGCTGGATGACTTGGGCCGGTTACGGACGACGAGAGCCATCGAAGTTGTGGCGGCCCATCGAGGTACGGCTAGCCTGGACGGCGTGAGCGGCGGAGGGATCCCCATGGGATGGCACGGGGGGCGAACGGATCGGGCGCTGGAGCCTTCGATTGGACGCGGCATACTGCGCGGTTCTCGGCACTGCCGTGGCGTTCGCCGCTCCCGTTCTGACCGACGCTGTGCGACTTCCGGTGTGGACGTTGATCGCGCTCGGCGTTGCTGTCATCGCGTGGGCTGCACTGATTCTGGTCATGATGGCACGGATGCCGTCGCGTTCCGTGTTGCGGGTCGTCATGGTGGTGAACCTCCTCGCCGCCGCGGTGATCGCGGCCGTGTCCGGCGTCGCGGCGACGGTGCTCGTGGTGCTGGCCATCCTCGCGATTGCAGTGGACGTCGCGCTGTTCGCGGGCAGTCAGTTCATTGCGCTGCGACGCCTGCGACCTGTCGCGTAGGTCTGCGCGTGGCGGCGCATGCCGGATGCCTTCGGTGGGCCCCTGGGGCGTCCGATCTCGATGCGGGATGCCGTCCGGGGATGCCGTCCGGGGGTGGCATCCCGCATGCTGGCGCATCCCGCATGCTGGCGCATCGTCGTGCCTGGCGCATCGTCGTGCCCCCGAATTTCTCCGCCTCTTCAGCCCCGGCTTACCCAGCCGGGCGGAATCTTCGCGGTGGCGGGTCGTTTCCCGCCCAGGCATAGGTGAGCGGAAGGCGTTTCCTCAGGACTATCGTCGTCTCGCCCACGTTGTCGCCCGGCTGATGAAGGACGAAGTCGCCCTTCGCGTCGCGGGTGATGCGCCATCCGTGGTGGTGCAGGTTCATGTGATGGAACCGGCACAGCAGAATCCCTCGATCGATGTCCGTCCGTCCGCTGTCCGCGCTCCACTCGTCGATGTGATGCGCTTCGCAGTAGGAGGCGGGCCGTTCACATCCTCGCCACATGCACCCGCCGTCACGCAGCGCCAGCCCGATGCGCTGTCGCGGAGTGAACAGTCGCTGTTCGCGGCCGACGTCGAGGGGATTGCCGCGTCCGTCGACTGTGACCGGTGCATATCCGCTCTCGCAGACGTGCTGATCGGCGACGGCGCCGGGCAGAGTCACCAGGCCGTCCTCGGTGTGCGCCATCACATCATCGACGACGCGCACGAGTCGCACTCCGGCTTGTCTGGTTCCGAACACCGCCTCGGCATCGGCCAGTGTGCCGGCACGCAGGACGTCGAGGAACAGATCGTATGTGAGCTGGTCGTTGGTCCGCTCATCCGCCGTGAGATCGACGGCACGCTCGCTCTCCGCGGAGTCGATGAAGCGCGGTCCGCCCATTCGCGGGCGCAGAGCATTGTCGCGCATAGTCTGCGCCAGCAGCCAGCCCTCGTCGTCGAAAAGGAGTGATCCGCGCCGGTTGCCATCGGCATCCATCCACAGCCGAACGCTGCGGCGCTCGAATCGCTCCAGGAACCGGCGATGCGCACCGTCGGGGTCGAGTCGATCACGCACCGACCTGGCTGTCTGCCGCAACTCGTCCAGCGTGACCGTCGCGGCTTCGGCGATCAACTGCTCGGCCGCGAGCGCCCAGGCGTCCGCAGCTGCTTCTGCCACGGAAGTATCAGCACCCTCCGCAACCACCGGCTCACCGAGGCCCTGCCGGATCGCGTCGATCTGCACTGCAGTGATGGTCTGCTCGAGCAGCGCCGCGCCCAGCGCAGCATCCCATGCCGGCGGCGGAGTATCAACGGACGTCTCGGCGATCGGCTCCGGCACGCGCAGCAGTGATTCGCCGACGCGCACCTTGCGCGCCGCATCCGCCTTGCCCGCACCTGTGAGTTCTTGCACGAGCGACACGGCGGTGCGATGCCCGCGCGACTGCGCGAGGCCGGAGTGGCCGGCATCCCGCGTCGAACGTGCGGCGATCACACCGACGGCCGCAACCTGCGCGAGTTCAGCGCAGCGCATCAATGCGGCCGCCGCCTCGGCCAACGTGACGGCGTCCGTATCGCTCAGCAGAGCGACGTGATTCGCGACATCCTGCGTCTCGACGTCCGTCCCGAGCACCGCTACCAGCGCTGTCGCGCGGTCGGTGATCTCGGCTGCGAAGGTCATGTTTCCAGTATCGCGAGGGCCACCGACATTCGAACAAAAAAACGAACAAGTGCTGCTGGCAACGATGGACACTTCACGTCCTACGGGATGCCGAGTACCGTGTGCGCCATGGATGAGGACCTCTTCGCACACGCGCGTGCCATCGTCGACAGCATCCGCTACCTGACGCTCGCGACCGTCGATGCCGATGGCAATCCGTGGAGCACTCCGGTCTACTTCGCAGCCGATGACGGTCTGGATTGCTTCTACTGGATGTCGGCCGAGACGTCGCAGCACTCGCGGAACATCGCCGCGCACCCCGCGGTCGGTCTCGCCGTATTCGATTCGACGGTGCCGCCGTCCTTCGGTCGCTGCGTGTATGCGAGCGGTGCCGCCGACGCGCTGACCGGCGACGAGCTGCGGTCGGCGTTCGACCTCTATCCGGGGTCGGAGGAGCGCGGCGGATCTGCGATCACGGAGGCCGAGGTCACCGGAGCCTCAGCATGGCGGCTTTACCGCGTGCAGGCGTCGGAGCTCTGGGTGCTGTGCCCGCGAGATCCGCGTCAGCCGTGCGAACGGCACGGACGCGCCGACGACCACCGGGTGCGCCTGCGAGGATGACGCCCGAGTCACCGCCGCAGGATGCCTGACCGACCGACCTCAGAGGTCGACTTTGCCGCTTTCGCCGCCCTCGTAGCGCTCGCCGGTGACCTTCGCCTTCACGAAGCTGAAGGCCGTCGCGAGCTTTCCGCCCGGGCTGTCCCAGTACTCGGCCGAGTCGGCGCTGAATTTCAGGACGCCGACGTCGAGATCGTCGGGCCCCTCGGGGAACCAGGCATCGACCATCGGGTTCCAGAGTTCTGCGATCTTGTCGCGGTCCTCGACGAGCCGTGCTGTTCCCGAGAGCGAGACCCAGGCATCGTTTGAGCTCAGTGAGACGTTCGCGCGGGAGTCAGCGGCGAGGTCGCGGATCGGTGATGAGGTCTTCGAGACGAGGAACCACAGATCGCCGTCGAACTCGGCTTCCTGAACGGTGAGCGGGTGGGCGACGAGCGTGTCGTCGTGGTTCGTGACGAACATCGCGAAACGGAACTTCTTGACGAGTTCTGCGACCTTGGCTCGGTCATCGGTGGTGTCGCTCATGGCGGTGGGCCTCTCTCTTCGGTTCGGCTGTTCCGGACAACCGTGCATCACCGATGCCCACGGTAGAAGGGGGTTGAAAGCGCGGCGCCATCGCGTTAGCGGCTAGTGGTTCCGATGAGCGTGAGAGTCGCCTCCCGGAGCCCCGCGTCTACGGAGTGCTGCACGCCCCCGCAGCGACGTCTACAGCGGCCCATGACGGCAGCAGTTCGACAGTGCGCGTCACATCGTCGAGGTATGCCGGTGCCGGCCCGTTCGGAAGAAGGAACGCGGTCGTCGAAGTATCGCCCTGGGTGATGCAGGTCGGTGGGATCCACGGAGTGGGGGACAACGCCAGCACGAAGACCCCGATGACCGTCGCGAAGGGGAGCGCACGCAACACGAACGTGCGGAGTCCGAAGAGCAGATCACCTGCGCGATTGATGAAGTGGATTACTGAGATGCTCGGCTTCTGGCCGCGACGCGCGGCCCGAGATTCGATTCCGAGGGCGATGCGCAGGGTGCGAGCTTCGAAGTATGCGCGTTGGAAGGGCTTCGTGAACGCTTTGTCGCGCTTCTTCCAAACTCGTTTCCGAAGCTTGCCCGCCCGGCGCTCCAGTTCTTCTGCCCCGTCACCCAAGGTGACTCGGTGCCCCTCATGCTCGTCGGCAACGATGCTCGTGGCGTTCGACCAACGCAGTAGCTGGAGGCGACGCGCGAAGCGGAGCCAGCGGCTCAACTGCCATGGGATGGTGAACACCAACAGGACGGCATAGACGAGATAGGCCGCACCGGCGGTGACGACGAGATTCCAGGGGAACGGAGACATGGCGATGCAGCCCATCGCGCAGACGACGGCCACGGAATACATCGCGATGGCCCTGCCCGTAACGAGGTCGTCGCCGATCCCGATCTGCGGAAGAGTGTGGATCGTGAACAAGAAGGAGACCACCGCGAGGACGCCCAGTCCAAGCGCTGGCGAGCCGAATACGCTGCCGGCGAGGATCATCGGCAGGTCGCCGAAGCTCAGCGAACCCGCGACCTGCTGTACCGTCGAGACGATCTCGGGCAGCGGCGGGAAGAGATCGGCATCCTGCCACGCTTGAGGGGGAATCGATACACCGATCAGGCGCATCAGAGACAGTACGACCAGTGCCATCGTGCCGCCGAATACTGTTGCGGCGAGCCTTCCCGTCGGTGCGATCGTCCGGACCGGCGGGGTTTCGGTGAGCGTCGCCAGTGCGCTCATCCCGGGGATGAATACGCTCTTCTGCGGGAAGACGCCCTCGGAGAGCGATTCGTTCTGCTTGCCGCCCGCGCGGGGCCTGTGGAGCGACCATCGGATGACGTTGCCATCGCGGCTTGTGCTCCATGTCAGGACGATGCGGTCGCGATTATTCTGTCCCTGGAACTCCAGTTCGCCAGTGGTGCGCTGCGGCTGCGCCACGAGACCGTAGTCGATGAAGGCATGGCGCTGCAGCAACTCAAGGTCATCGCTGAAGCGAAGGGCCACATCGTTCACGGTTCGAAGCTATCGAGTTGCACCGACATCGCGCCCCCGGCACTCCGGCGGGCTCGGCATCGATGGTGCAGGTGGTGCGGAGCTGGATGACGGTCTTGAAACGGGGACGGCGTCACTCCCGCAGCAGCGCGCGCAAAGACTGGATCGTATCCGCCTCGACCGCGGTCTTGTCCGGCCGGTACCCCTTGACGCGCGCGAAGCGCAGCGCGAGGCCGCCCGGGTAGCGCGGTGAACGCTGCACTCCGTCGATCGCGATCTCGACGACGAGTTCGGGGCGCAGGAGGACCGCATACTCGGAACGCGACGTCTCGTACGAAGCGAACGTCTCGGTCTGCCAGGCGAGCAGCGCATCGGTGAGCCCCTTGAACGTCTTGCCGACCATGACGAAGCCACCCGGCTCGCCGAACTCGCCGTCGGGGTCGCGGGCGCCGAGGTGCAGGTTCGAGAGCTTGCCGCGGCGGCGCCCCGATCCCCACTCGGCGCCGAGAACGACGAGGTCGTAGGTGAGGACGGGCTTGACCTTCACCCAGGACTTGCCGCGACGCCCGGCCGAGTACGGCGAGTCGATCGCCTTGACGACAACGCCCTCATGGCCGGCGGCGAGGGCCTCGCGTGAGACCTCCTCCGCCGCGGACGGCTCGGACGTGACGACGCCCGGCATCCGCCAATCACCGGCGACGCGGTCGAGCTCTTCGAGCCGCGCCGAGAGGGGCTCGTCGAGCAGGTCGCGTCCGTCGACGTGGAGCACGTCGAAGAACCAGGGGCGCAGCGCGATCTCGCGCGAGACGTCGGCGCCGAAGCGCGACATGGTCTCTTGGAACGGGCGCGGTCCGCCGTCTTCGTCGAGCGCGAGCGTCTCGCCGTCGAGGATGAGGTCGTGGGCGGGCAGGGCGCGCACGATGTCGACGATCTCGGGCACGCGATGGGTGATGTCGGCGAGGCTGCGGGTGTAGACGCCGACGTCGTCGCCGTGGCGGTGCACCTGGATGCGGGCGCCGTCGAGCTTGTATTCGACGGATGCTTCGCCGGTGAGCTCGAGCGCGGCGCTCGGTGTCGCGGCGGTGCCGGCGAGCATGGGCAGGACGGGTCTCAGGACCTCGAGGCTCACGTTCTCGAGGTCCTCTGCCGTGCCGGTCAGGGCGAGCGCGGCGGTGGCGCCGAGGTCGCCGGACAGCATCGCCGCCCGTCGCACGGTTGCAGGCGGACGATCGGATGCTTTCGCGATCGCGTCCAGCAGGACACCGCCGAGCGCCCCGGTGCGGAGCTCGCCGAGCATGGCGCGGGCGAGGAAGTCCCACTCGTCCGCCGTGGCTGCGCTCGCGAGAGCACGCAGCGTCTCTGATCGCGCGCCAGCGGATCCGGCGCCGGAGGCGTGCGCGAGCTCATCGAGCGCTCGGTCGACGTCTGCGATCGTCAGGGTCGCGTCGGTCGCGTGCGTGACCTCCAGCGCTGCGATACCGCGCCAACCGACGCCGAGGCGCCCCTGCCGCGGCGAGGCGAGCAGCAACCCGATGAGGGCCGGCAGCTCGTCGGGCGCAGCATCCCGCAGCAAACGAGCGAGCGCGTCGATCTTCGCCAGGCGCGACGTGGTCGCCGCGACCTCGCGCGTGGTGTCGACGAGCTCCGAGAGCTTCATGGAGAGATTGTCGCACCGGGGTCGGACGTTCGGGTGGGTGATCGCTCACGGGCGTGCGGCGTCGGCATCCCAGGGGTTGATCACCGTGATGTCGATGCCGTCGAAGTCTCTGGTGTTCCTCGTTGCAAGCGTGGCTCGCGCGTGCTCGGCGATGGACGCGATCTGCGCATCGGCGATGCTGATGGGGCGGCCGAGACGGTTGCGGTGACCGATGATCTCGCCGTACTTCAGCGCGGCGACGGCGGTGAAGGCGAGGATGCGATCGTCGAACCCGCGCAGTGCCGTGATGAACCCCGACTGGAGCCGGGTGCGCTGCTTCCCCTCGGGCAGGTCGGCGATGCCGGCTGCGATCTCGGCGACGGTGACAGATGTCGTCCAGACCTCACCGCGGGGGATGCCGTCGAGCCAGGCAAGGACGGCGGCATCCGGGCTGGGGCGCATGAACTCTGAGACGACGTTGGTGTCGAGAACGATCACGGCAGGTCGATCGGTTCGGGGAAGTCGGCCCGCGGCGGGATCTCGGGAAGGCCCGCTCCCCCGAAGGCCTCGGCGAGGAAGGTGCCGAAGCCGCGTTCACCGTCGGCCGTCTTCGCCGCCGCGGTGAGGATGCCACGAACTTCCGCTTCCATCGACCGTCCTTCACGCGCCGCTCGAACCTTGAGTGCACGGATCACTTCATCATCGAGTCCGCGGACGGTGATCGTTGACATGGCGGCGGCTCCTGACTGCGTTGCTGTCAATGAAGTCATGGTACGCCGCCATCAGCCGATCCGAGAGTGGATGCCGAAATATCTGATCCCATGGGCAACACGATGCGGCACCGAGACCCACGGCAGGGTGCGTGATCACATCAACCGGGGACAAGGCGGGCGGCTTGCCCGATGTGGAGGGCGAGTGCCCGAGCCGCAGCCGATCTCGGTGTCTCAGCGAGTGACGCCGATCGGATAGCTGTAGACGTCCGTCTCCTCGACGCGGTGCACGGGTCCGTGGTCGATGAGCCGCTGCAGCACGAGCTCGCGCTTATCCATGGCCCAGTCGGGAGCGACCTCACGCCATCGTTCGGCGCTGGGAAAGTACGTCGCGTAGGGCTTCACGCCCCAGCCGCCGTCGAAGTGCAGTCCTCGATCTCCCTCCCAGTAGAAGACCTGCTCCTTCCAGCGGAACTCGATCTCGTACTCGGGGACGGGAGGCATACCAAGACGGTAGCGCGGGCGTGGGGAGCGGGGCCCCTACTGCACCGACCACCCACCATCCGACGCGAGCACCGCACCGTTGATGTTCACGGCGTCATCGCTCAGCAGGAACGTGATCGACGCAGCGAGGTGCTCGGCGGTCGCAAGCGACGGGATCGCCTGCTGGAACGGCGCCAGCCGCGCAGACCCGGCTTCGGACATCTGAGGCGGCATCGGGATGCCGGTGGCCACGCCGCCGGGAGCGACGGAGTTCACGCGGATGCCCTTCGGCCCGTACATGAACGCCGCGGACTTCGTGACGCCGATGATGCCGTGCTTGCTCGCCGTGTAGGCGTTGCCCGACGCGTTGCCGCGCAGGCCCGCCTCGCTCGAGACGTTGAGGATCGAGCCGCGGCCCGCCTTCTCCATGAGCGGGAGGACGGCGCGCATGAGTTTGAACGGCGCGGTGAGGTTGATGGCGATGACGCGGTCCCACACGGCATCCGTGGTCTCGCCGGCGGGGGAGAAGTCGTCGTTGATGCCGGCGACGTTGGCGAGAGCATCCACTTGGTCGCCGGCGGCGGCGAGCACGGCGTCGATCGCGTCCTGCCGGGTGAGGTCGCCGGCGACGGTGATGACGTCGGGAAACTCGCTCTTCAGGACATCCAGCTTCTCGGCGGCGATGTCGGAGGCGATGACGCGTCCGCCTTCGCGGGCGATACGGGATGCCGTGGCCTTGCCGATTCCGGATGCCGCACCCGTGACGATCACGGTCTTCCCCGTGAAGCGTCCGGGGGTGATCTGCTCGACCCAGCCGGTCGCTTCAGTGGCTTCGGGGATCTCGCCGCCGTTCGCGGCGCGGACGAGGTCGTCGACGACGGACTGCGGCATCTGCCCCTGGCTGAGGGTGACGAGCTGCTGCAGCGGCAGGCCGAGCACGTGGGTGAGGGATTCGGGGTCGGCGCCGGACTGGGCGAGGAGTCCGCGGACGAGCTCGCCGCCCGTGGGGTCTTCGAGCCATTCGCCGATGGTGGAGTGTGCGGTCAGTGCCATGGTCCCTCCTGCAGATCGTTTCGCGACGGTGCGTCTCGTTATAGATCAGTGTACGCCTCGATACGCTCAGTGGATGCCTCGTCCTCGCAGTGAGAAAGCCCGCCAGTCGGTTCTGGCGGCGATGCGTGCCGCGCTCGCCGCGGACGGCTACGCCGCCGTCACGATCGAGGGCCTCGCCGCCGAGGCCGAGGTGTCGAAGCAGACGATCTACCGCTGGTGGCCGTCGAAGGCGGAGATCCTCGGGGAGGCGCTGCTCGAGGGCGCGCTGCCGATGCCTTCGCTGCCGGTCACGGACGATCTGGCGGCGGATCTCCGCGCCTGGTTCTCGGCCATGTCCGTTCAGGCCGGACACGGGACGAGCGTCGAGGTCGCGCGGGCGCTGATCGCGGTGACCGCGACGGATGCCGAGCTTGGCGCCGCCCTCAACGCGAAGCTCGCTGGGCCGATCATCGAGCAGATCGTCGCGCGGCTCACGACGGCGCAGGCCGCCGGCGAGGTGCGGGCGGACGTGGATGCCGCGGCCGTCGCCGACCAGTTCATCGCGATGTCGTCGTACGCCGCGCTGCTTGGCAGGCCGCTCGATGAGAAGCGGGTGGATGCTGTGGTGGATGGGCTGATGCGTGGGATCCGGATGCGTTGACCAGCGGCTCCCGAGGTCGGTGTGGCCCGGGAGCCGATCTGGCAAACCCCGGGAGAAGCCTGTTATCGACTCAGCGCGTCAGCCCTGCTGCAGCAATTGCTCCCGCAGATCGTTGAGCGACGGTCCTCCCTCGACTTTCCAGAAGTACCAGGCGTTACCGCTGCGTCCGCCGCGTACTACCCGCGCCGCCGCTGCCGGAGAGCTGTATGTCTTCCCGTCGTAGAGCATCTGGCCGCCGGCAAGAACCGTTCCGCATGCGTCAGGCCAGCGGCCATCCATGCAGACCAGCGCGGTGCCGACCGCGAGCAGACCCGCGTCGACCAGATTCGCGTACGACGTCGTCGCCTTGCTGAAACGCACGACGCGATCTACCGTCTTGCCTTCGTGGCCCGCAGGAACGGGCCACGTCGACAGCAGTGCATCGATCAGTTCGTCCGTCCGCCGCGCGATGGACGCCTCGTCCCATCCGTCCGCGGAGGACGTGACGATCGGCCGGTTCATCAGGAAGGCATCGTGGCGCTCGAGTGCAGCGCGCTTCCCGTCCTTGCCGAGCCACGCGCCGTTCGAGACGGAGGCGTTCAGCGATCCGGTCAGCAGGGTGAGGTTGCCGAGCCGGTGCACGACATCGTCGCGCTCGGCTTCGGCTGCGGCATCCATCACCGGCCAGTGGGCGCGCCAGCTGCGCGGCAGAATGTGCTCGACCTGGTGCTTGTCGCGATGGATCCGGATGCCGGTCTTGGACGGTCCGCTCGAGGTGTAGCCGCGGTACCAGTCCTCGACGGCCTGCAGCAGCATGCGCTGCATCGGCTGGGAGAACCGCCGATAGAAGTGCATCGAGCGCAGCGTCGACCGGAGCTCCTCGTCGCCCGGCCAGTATGTGCTCGCGGATTGCAGGCTGGTGAGGTAGTGCTGCACGCGATCCACGACGTCGGCGTCCGACGCTCCGCGCACCGCCGCGATCATCTCGGCCGCCACGCGCCCGAGGTCGCTGCTTTGAAGGCGAAGCAGGCGGCGTCGGATGATCCAGCTCTCGACGGCGTCGATCACAGCTGCGACGGTGGTCGGACGATACGAGGTCTCGGGTGAGGTCAGCCACAGGATGATCGGCTTGGTCATCTCGACCTGAGCGACGCTCATGCGGTACAAGTGCAGCGCGGCGCGATCGAGATCGGCGTGCGAGTCCGCCGCGATCTCGGTCAACTGCTGATACGTCGCGGCCTGTGCGGTGATGAGATCGAGAAGGGCGGACATGGAGCGCCCGGCCTCGTGCTCGGTGAAGAACTTGAACCGCGCGAACGTCGACCTCGGGCTGATCTCCTTGCCGACCTGAGAGACGAGCCATTGGCCGAGAAACAGGGCGCTGCGCGTAGTCGCAAAGCGACCCACGCTGACTTCTGCCTCCCAGAACTTGGTCTCGAACGGCCAGCGGCGATACGCCTCGATCGTGTCCTGGCCCTCTGCCTTCAGGCGCTGGAAGACGTAGTTCTTGATCAGATCCGCCGCCGTGAGCGGAGTACCACGGGCGTTGAGGGTCTCGAAGATCTCCTGCGAGTCCTCATCCGGAGCGAGACGGATGATCACGAGTTCGAGGGAGTGCTGCAACGACATCGCGAGGGCATCCGCGCGAGCCGTGATGTTCTCGGGGCCGGCGTCGAGCCATGCGCCGATGTGCGAGGTGAAGTACTCGTGCGCTCGCGCGATGAGAGAGTCTCCGTGATCCAGGTGCGCGTAGTCGATGGGCGGCTCGGCCAGCATCACCTCATCGAAGGCCGCGCGGTCGCGATTGGTGTGGCGGAGCTTGAGGCGCGAGTCATCGTGTCCGGCGAACATCGCGTCGTTGTGCGTGAGAAAAGTGAGCCGTGCCGCGAGCGCTGAGGCATCGCGTTGCTGGAACGCGGCAGCTGCGGCATCGAGCGCGATCTGAAGCGTCGTGAGGCGCTGCTGCCCGTCGACGATGTGGAACTCCTGCACGCCGACCGGGCCGGCCTCGGCATCCTGCGTGACGACGGCGCCGAGGAAGTGCTTCGCGGATACTCCGGGGCTGTCGAGCCGATGCTCGGTGATACGACGGATGTCGGCCCACAGAGGAGCCCACTGCTCTTCCTCGTTCCAGACGTACGGGCGCTGATAGATCGGCACCGTCAGGTGCTGCGGCATGCCGAAGATGCCCTGTGGCGTCGTCAGGTCGGTCTTCACTGGTCACTCCTTGCCGCCCTTGATCGCGTGCACGGGGGCTAACCGGATCTTAGTATCGCTGGACGAAGCAGATCCGGATGCGATCGTCCCGGCGGCGCGATCGCGCCGCCAATGCTCTGCTAGTTTCACGATTGAGCACCGCGATGATGGCCGGTGCTGATGAACCCGAAGGACCCCATGACGAAGTCACCCTTGAAGCTCGCGACCGCTCTCGTCTTCCTCTCCCTCGTCGGAACCGGCATTGTCGGATGCGGTGGAGAGAGCACGCCGGCAGGCCAGCCGAACGACTCCACAGCGAACGCACCGCAGACTGGGGAGGCCGCGGCGCCTGAGCCCGTGGACCTCACCGGAACGTGGAAGCAGACGAACTCGAACTCTCCGGACAGCTTCCAGGAAGCGACGATCACGGGCGACACGATCGAGGTCCAGTGGGTGGTTCCCGATCAGAAGTCGCTCTACTGGGCGGGGACCGTCGAGGTTCCCGAGGACGGATCTACCGACTTCACCTGGGACTCGGTGAACGACACCTCGAAGACCGACGGCGCGCTGCTGGCTTCGAGCGACGAGACGAAGACCTTCACGTACAAGGACGGGGAACTGTCGTACGAGGTGACCGCGCTGGGCACCACGATGACCGTGCGTCTGGCCCAGGAGTAAGCCGCGCTCCGCTGGTAATGATCTAGCCGTTCAGGCAGGCAGAGAGACCGACGGGACGCCGTGGCGCTCGGCCGCGGCCGCGAGCTCATTGTCGAAGGTCAGGATGCCGGCGATCGCGGTGCCCACGTGGACGGCGGTGGCCAGATGCAGCGCATCGAGCGTCCGCAGACCGCTGTGCATCGTGATCGCCCGGTCCATGATCTCAGCGTCGAGCGTGACGAGGGCGACCCGATCGAGCAGGTCGTCGGCATCGGCCGGGTCGATCACGCGCCGGTCCGCGACGGAATGGAGTTCGACGGCCAGAAGCTTCGATGACACGAACAGGGTGCCATCGGCGAAGAGCTTCCGGATGGCTTCGCTCTCGGGCTCTTCGATGATCGCTTTCGCTGCGGCCGACGTGTCGAGGTAGATCACAGTCGATCGGCTCGGAGGTCGTCGAGGATCTCGCGGGTCGTCTTCGTCGCCTTCACACTCGGGCGCGACAATGCGCCGGTCGTCGCCGGCAACTGGACCTGCCCGCTCGCGACGAGCTGCGACCAGACGTCGGCAGTGGGTGGCGTCAGCTCAGCGATCGGGCGCCCGCGATCCGTGACGGTCAGGCGCTCACCCGCGGCGACTCTCGCCAGCACGCGCGCGGTCTGCTGGTTGAGTTCGGTCTTGCTCACGGTTGCCACCCCTCCAGGGTACGCCGTAACTAGTAGAAGTAGTAGATCTAGGGTTCTGCGTGATCAGTGTGCCGGACGGAACGCTGCGACAGAGCGTCGGAAGCGTGGATGTGGAGAAGTCGTGGCGTGCCCACGATTGTGGAGAGTGCGAGCAGTCAGATCACGGCCGAGAGGCGAGTACGCAGCCGCTCCCGCAATCCCGGATCGCACACATACACGTACGTCCCGAGCATTCCCCGCGTCAGCAGCACACCATAGATGTTCCGGATGAAGACGAGCAGGTCTTCGTCGTCGAACGTCTCGGCGAGGTGGCCCGTCCGTTCCTTGCCCTTCTTGTCGCGGTACGCGTCCCAGTCGGCGACGATCCGCCCGGTCGTCGGCGAGACGCGCAGGTCGGGCCCGATGATCACGCCGGCGTAGTTGAGGTCGTATCCCTGCACGGTGTGGATCGATCCGACCTCGTCCAGGGAGTGGGCGGAGTTGATCCAGTCCTTGTCGGTACTGTTCCAGCGCAGTTGCACGCCGTCGAGCTCGATGTCGAACGCGGAGGGGTCACGCCGCGACTTCCAGTCCCACGCGTAGCCCGCGACGAGACGCGACAGCCCGACCGACGCATCCTGTTCGCGGATCGCCGCCTGCATCTCGCCAAGATCATCGAAGAAGCGCAAGTCGTAGCTCCCCAGTGAGGGCAACGCAGGATGCTCGTCGCGCAGGAGCGCTCGGACGTACTCGACGTAGTCAGCTCCCGCCTGCACGCGCATCTGGGTCGTGAGCCGGTAGTGGCGGTGCAGGTCGCGCGCCTCCCGAACCTCGCGCGAGAGCACCGCGGGCGACAGGTCGTGCGGGCGCACGCTCTGCTCGCCGTCGACGAGCAGCAGCTGATGCTTGCTGCGCGCCTTGATCCAGTCGAGCTGGGTGTAATGCGCAGCATCCTCGCCGAACAGCGCCTCATTGATCTCGCGGAACTTCTTGTTCTGCACGCCCGAGGCCTGGTTCGCGCGCTGGCCGAGGCGATGGGTCTCGTCGACGAGGATGAGGTCGAACGCAGCATCCGATTCGCCGACCTGGAACGGCGTCAGCACCATCGACGGATCGAGACGGGGAGTCTTCTTGAACACCTTCTTGACTGACTCCCGGAGCGACTGCTGCGGGATCACCAGCGCCATGCGCAGATCGGCGAGCAGCTCGCGGTACTCGGGGACGAAGAACTCCGCGAACATCGAGTCGGGCTGCACGTCGTCGTGATCCTGGAAGTCGCGGATGTCAGCGAGCAGCTTCATGAGGAAGATCGCGATGATCGTCTTGCCGGTTCCCGGTTCGCCCTGCACGACGAGGGTCGAGCGGACGTCTGGATGCTGCAGATCCTCGAGCAGTCCCTCGACGATGTCGGTGATCGCGATGGCCTGATCGTGGTTGAGCGCCTTGAACGGCGACAGCTTGAACAGGTCGGAGTTCTCGATCTGCGGGATGCTGCGCGAGAACAGTCCCTCGGCGCGCAGCGCCTCGAACACGTCGCGGAACGACTCCCGGTACAGATCGCGGTCGTAGTACTGGGCGTCGGTGAGCCCGTCGTTGCCGTTGAAAAGCTCGTACTGCCCGTCGCCGTGGAACCAGCGGATGAGGTGCGACTCGAGGTCGAGGCACACCGACTTGTTGAAGCGCTCGTCGATGACCACGCGGATCGAGTCGAGACCTTCGTTCTTCTTGGAACCGGCGAGGTGCTGGCGCATGCGCTTCTGCGTGCTCGTGGTCTCGCCGACATAGAGCTTGCGTCGGTTGCCCGCGCGGTCGATGACGTAGACGACGGGCCAGTTCGTGTGGCGAGGATGCTCGGCCGCCCAGGTGTCGACCGCGTTCTTGTCGAAGGCGACGTGCTGGATGCTGAAGCCGGTCACTCTTCTTCCTCGCTGTGCTGCTGCAGCTCGGTGTACTTCGTCATGCGGCCCTTGGCGAGCTCGACCGGGTACTTCTGCTCCGTGGATTCGAGCTTGCGCATGACGATCTCGTCGAGATCGACGCCGAGTTTGTTCGCGAGGTGGATGCAGTAAGTGACGACGTCGGCCAGCTCCTCCTCGACGCGCTGCTGGTCAGGCGAGCCGCCCCACTGGTAGAGCTCGAGGAGTTCCGCAGCCTCGATCGAGACACTCTTCGCCAGGTTCTCAGGGCTGTGGAACTGGTCCCAGTCGCGAGCCTCGACGAAGTCGCGGAGGGCGGCGAGGGTCTGAGGGGAGGGCATGGGGTGACCGTAGCAGGGGAGCGTTACTCGTGTGAGCCGGTCAAGTACTCGTAGAGACTTCGCTCGAGCGGTGATGCAATCCCGAGGTCCATGGTCACGACGTCGAGGGGAACGCCGTTATCGTCCGGCATCTTGGTCTCTTTGGCGTTCGATGAACGTGCTTCACCGAGATAGTAGAAATCAGTTCCCTCGGCATCGTCCTTCTTCGCGAACAGGTGCAGCGGGACACGATTCTCCACAATCGCCTGTACCTCGCCACTCCTTAGCGTCCGGCGGCTGCGCGTATACCAGTGCAAAGTGGATTCGTTAAGGAACTCGTCGCCGTACGCTGTGCTGGCGGAGACATCCTCGTGTTTGTCGTACGTGATAAAAATGGGGCACGACGATGACGTGTAGTCAACCTTGTAGCCGTAAATCGTGCTCTGGACGTTCTTGTTCCAGTTGAGCAGACGGCACGCGTCTTTGCGTGAGTACCGCTGGCCAACGACGAGGCCGCCCTTCCACCGGTAGCGGTGACGGGCTAGGAACAAGCCAGTTGCGATCAGGTCGTCGAAGTGCTGTTTGAACCGCGGATCTCGTTTCAAACCCGCTTCAAGTGAGGACGAGAGAACAAGCCATTCGCCGACGCGCTGAACAATTGGGGAGCCGTACTTGGCGCGTTCTGCGTCGGTGAAGAACTCCAGTTGAAGGATGCGTAGCGTCGAGCCGATCGTTTCGGCGTCGGCACCGACGCCGTGGTCGTTGAGTAGTTGCTCGTACTCGTCGGTGCGCAGGCTGCGTTCCGGCGCGTCGATGAGGGCCTGGAGGAGCAAGAGCTCGTGTGGACGCTTGCCGTTAAGAATTTCATTGGACAAGAAGGTGAGCCATGAAGACTGTTCAGGCGTGGGCGCACGGTCAACGCGCTTTAGTGCATGGAGGAGGGACCAGTAATTGTCTCGTTTCGTCGCGACGACCACGGGATCCGCAGTGTCGAAGCGAGCGAAATCGAGAAGCGTCGGCGGTCGATTGAGTCGATTCTCCAGCTCGGCAACTGTTCGTTTGAGGTTCTGGATGCTGTCGAGCTTCGTGTCTGCGAGCGATCGGAAGATGCGTGCACGCGAGATCTTGTCAAAGTTCACGCTGGACAGTCCCGAGATCGCGCCGGCCTCCTGTGAGTCCATAATCTTCTTGCGTATCGAGTCCTTGTTCAGACTGTTATCGCCGAAGAGCGCGATGGGGATGAGGTAGTTGTTGGCGTAGTTGCCTATGAAGTCGATGACGACCAGGTGGTCCTTGCCCGCGGCCTTCCGCAGTCCGCGGCCGAGTTGCTGCGTGAAGATGATGCTCGATTTCGTCTGTCGAAGCATCACGACCTGGTTCACGCTGGGGATGTCGATGCCTTCGTTGAAGACATCGACGGTGACGATGTAGTCGAGCTCACCGGACTCTAGCTGCGTGACGGCGGCGTTCCGCGTCTCGACTGTGTCCGCGCCGGTCAGCGCTACAGTGCGCAAGCGGCGACCGTGAACGTTCCGTTCATTGAGCAGCCGCGACAGTTCTTGAGCCTCGGTGGTTCGACCGCAGAACAGGAGTCCGCGAGTGGGGCTGCCAACATGCCCATATGTTTCGATAGCCCGAATGATGTGGTCAGCGCGCTCGGGAGCCACGAGAGACGCAAGTTGGCTCGCGTCGTCGATGACCTCATCATCTATGACGAAGTCAGTGACGCCGTAGTAGTGGAAGGGAGCGAGCATCTCTTCCTTGAGAGCCTGCTGCAGCCGAATCTCGTATGGGACATTGAAGTCGAAGAGCTCGAACACGTTGAAGCCGTCGGTACGCTCGGGCGTAGCTGTCATCCCGAGTAGGAAATTCGGTTCTAAGTACTCGAGAACCGTGCGGTAGCTGTCCGCCCCTGCCCGGTGTACTTCGTCGATGAGAACATAGTCGAAGTGCGTGGGCGGGATCTCGCTCAGGTTGTCCGCGCTCGTCAACGACTGAATTGTCGCGAACACATACTTGCGGTCGATCTCTCGCCTTGCGCCGACGAACTTGCCGAATTCGTGTGCAGGGGCGCCGAGTACGCGCCGAAACTCTTCGATAGCGCGGTCAAGGATCTGCTCGCGGTGTACGACGAACAGCATGCGTTGCGGCCCAACCGACCGCACGTCAAGTGCCGACAGGATGGTCTTTCCGGTGCCAGTCGCTGAAATGACGACGGCTCTACGCTCCCCGGCGTCTCGGAGTTTCTGGATCTCGTCAAGTGCCTCAACTTGCATGGCGTTTGCCGTGACGATCCCTTCCGGCATAAGTGTGGCGCCGGTCTCTCCGGGGAGCTGTACTACTCGGGAACGAGGCGGGGGAGGAACATACTCCGCTGCGTAGTTGTCGATCCATGCACCCGTCAAGCGCGTTGAAGACTTCAGTTGGTCGTCGACCGCGCGACGTAGTTGATCGACAATGTCTCCGCCTGGCAAAGCAGAGAACCGCAAGTTCCACTCGTGGTTCGTGAGCAGGGCAGTTTCGGTCAGGTTGGAACTGCCGACGATGGCGGTTGTGCTACCGGCCTGTTCGAAGAGGTATCCCTTCGCGTGGAATCCGCCCCTGGCACCCGAATGGACGAAAACCTCGATGCCGGGGAGGTTGAGAAGCTCACGGAAGGCGGCCGGCGTATTGAACCCGAGATAGGTCGAGGTGATGATCGTCCCCTTGCCGGGGAAGTCCAGTAGCGCCTGCTTGAGCATGGCGACTGCGCTCGTCGTGACGAACGCAGTAGAAAATACGAAGGAGCGGGATCGACGCAGTTCATGGCGAATGGCGCGAAGCATTGTGTTCGCGCCATCGTTGGCGATGAGCACGGGATGGAACAGCTGGTCCGACTGGACGGTGCGGTCAAAAAACCCAAAGGTGTTGTCGAGTTGGAGCTGATCGCCTGAACGAGTCATCCTGCGACCTACGCCGCGAGGTCGCTCATGATTCGGTGCACCGCCGGGACATCGGCGGGTGCCCATGTAACCGAGTCGAGATCCGCTGCAGCGATCCAACGAATCTCGGCATGCTCTGTGAGGCGCGGCTCGCCTTCTACAAGGGTTGCGTAGAAGGTCGTCAGGGTCACGACACCGAAGTCATACTCGAAGCTCGTCGTCTCGACGTGCGCACCGACATCGATCGTGCACAGCAACTCTTCTTGCATCTCGCGACGGAGCGCCTGCTCAGGGGTCTCGCCAGCTTCGATCTTGCCGCCCGGGAACTCCCACATTCCCGGCAGCGACATGGATGCGCTTCGCTGCGCTGACAGGATCGTTCCGTCACGCACGACGACCGCCCCGACGACATTGATCTGCTTCTTCACCTGTGCTCCCGTGTGGCCGGCTCTCTTCTCAGCAGCCTATCCACGACCGTGTGCATTTCGATCGAAGCCCCACGATCCCGTCGAACTGCGCTGATCGTTTGGGGAGATCACCAAAGCGTCCTGAAGCTCCCATTAACAGAAGAGAGCAGGGACCCGGCTCCCCACGGCCGGGTCCCTGCTGTTCATCCAGCTCCCTTACGGCTGAACGAACACCTCGTCGGCGAACATCCCCGGGCGCACGCGGATCAGTGCCGTCTCGCCGTCGGGCACGAGGAAGGCCTGTGAGCCCGTTGCCGATGCTCCGTTGTACAGCTCGTCGGCCATGAAGTTATCCGCGAGGACGACCATGGCGTCGTAGCTGTTGATCACGTTGCCGGCGCTGGTGACGACATCCACGCCGACCTCGGGCGCAAGCCCGGAGTCTGTGCCGGTGTACGTGACCGTGTAGTTCACGATCTCGTAGTGCGAACCGGCCGGCGCCGCCTCGTTGAACTGGTTGCCCTCGGCGACCGCGGCCGCCCCATCCGCCGTGTGGCTGTTGATCACGACGGTCCAGTCGGACGAGCTGATCGTCGAACCGAGCGCGTACGGGTTCTCACGCGTGCCCTCTGCTGCGGCATCCGATCCTTCCTCGGCGGCGGGTGCGGCATCCTCGCCGGACTCGTCCGTCGGCTCGCTCACGACCGTGTCGCCGTTGCCGAACTCGTCCTCGAATGCCTCCTGGGCAACGCCGGCCACCACCGCGAAGAACACGACGAACCCGACGATCGTCCCCACGACCGACGCGACGAGGCCGACGATGCCCATCCACTTGCCGCTCCCCTTGAGGAACAGCGAGACGATGCTGAGCACGAAGGCGATCGGCAGCAGGATCCAGCCGACGATGAGTGCGCCCGGGATGCACGCGAAGATGAATCCGACGGCGGCGGTGATGAGCGCGACGAGTGCCAGGACGTTGCGCTTCGCGGGCGTCGCCGGCTGGTCGACCGGCGGCATGGGCGGAGGCATCTGCTGCGGAGCAGGAGCTGCGGGCGGGTTGGGTACGGACATGTGATTTTCCCCTTGGGAGTGTGCGTGGAGCACCGGCCTGCCCCACGACGGATGCCGAGGGGCGCCGACCGCACGCACGACGAATGCCGCCCTTCTCAAGGCGCGATTCCGGAGCTCCGGGTGGGGCTCCGTGGTTCGTGCGGACCGGCTGGGGTCAGACTAGCGGGAGGGGTCGGACATTGGTCGTAGTCCGGCTGGACAGAGGTCGAAAGCCGCGGCCGCGAACTACGCTGATCCCATGTTCCGCCGCCCCATCGAGCTCCGCGTCGACCGCGACAGCGTGGCGATGGGGGATGACGTAGTCTCCCACGCTCGGTCGATGACCGTGCCGCGGGGCACGTTGCTCAGCGCAGCGCTCGAGCGGTCGTCGCCCGCGATCCGATCGCCGGGCTGGTCGTGGGTCGCCGTCGTCGACAGCGAGGTCGCCGCTGTCTGGTCCGTCGACCACGGCGTCCAGCTTCTCGTCGAAGACCGCAAGTTCACTCGCGGGCCGGTCGACATCCACTTCCGCTACTTCGTGCAGATCGACCCCGCCTGGCTGCACCGCCGCCTGGCCGAAGGTGCGCGAGCGAACCGCCGCGAACTCGAAGTCGAGTACGCTCCCATCGCCCGCGAGAAGCACCGCGCCGAGCTCCGACGGCGCGAGCGTGAGATCGATGAGCGACTGCTGAGCCCTGAATGCATCGAGGCGCTCCGTCATTACGGCGCCGAGATCACCCTGCACGCCGACATCGCCTGCGACGTCATCCACGAGGGAGAGACCTGGGCGGTGCGTCGCGCTGACACCATGTTCCAGGTCTTCCGTGGACCCGGCGGCCCCATCGCGTCCATCCGACCGCACGACCTCGGCGAATCCTGGCTCGTCACGATGATCGGTTCAGTCGTACGCGTCGGCACCGGCCAGGCCGCATTGCCTGAAGCCGTCCAGCTCCCGGGCCTCGAGCTCACTCGCTCCGCCGGACGCTGGGTGTCGCACGGCGCCACCGTCGTTCAGGTCCGCTCCGACCACCAGGCCGACGCCGCCCGCCTCGCCTACGGGCGGTCGATCACCGAGGTGCGCACCCTTCTCGAGGCCTGACACCCGTCAGAGGTATGCGACGCGACGTCACGGCACCGGCGGATAGTCCTCGTTGCGGCCCTGCTCCTCAGCGGCGATCCGATCGCTCTGCTGCTCGTCGAACGAGGGCGCCTGGTCATCCGGACGCTCCTCATCCGCTCCGGGCGACTGCTGGCGCTCATCGTCGTCACTGCTCAGGTCGGGATCGACGCCCTCGGGCTCGAGCGGATCGGTGGGGAACGGGGTGGGATCGGTCATGACTGCCTCCTTGATCGTGGGCGAGTCGCCAGCATGCCACGGGCACGGTTGATCACGAAGGTGGTTGACAACAGCATCCCCAGCCAGAGGGCGTGCACCACGAACCGAACTGATCCCATGCTCCGCCGCCCCATCGAGCTCCGAGCGCGATGAGGAGATCCACGTCCGAGTAGCAATAGGTCACCCGATCCCAGCCCGATCATTCCACAGATTCGAACAAAGATACGAGAATGTCCGAGCTGCTCGCTACGCTGGGGGCATGTCCAAACTCACCGCTCTGCACGAGGCCATCAGAAGCCTCGACGCGGCATGGGGTGATGCTGAGGAATCAAATGAATTTACGAAGGATCAACTGATCTTCGTCGCCTCGGCGCTCGCGGCAGTACATCGCCGGCTGGACGCCGTCGAGGTCGATGTCGCCGCAGGGCTGGCGCGCGAATCGCGCCCGGAGCTCGGGGCGGAATCGCTGCCGAAGCAACAGGGGTTCCGCACGCCCGCGAAGATGATCTCCACGACGATGGGCGTCTCGACCGGCGACGCGGCGCGGCTGATCAAGGTGGGCGAGAGCACGGCATCGCGCAGTGATCTGTTGGGGGCGCGGCTGCCGGCGAAGTATCCGCACGTGCGCCGGGCGTTGGATGCGGGTGAGCTCAGCGCCGGGGCGGCTGGGGTCATCATCGCGATGCTCGACCGGTGCCGGATCGCAGCCGGCGCCGAGCGTACGGCCGAAGGTGAGCGCGTGCTCGTCGAGTCGGCAGTCGGGCTCGGGCTCGACGAAGTGCGCAGGCTCGTCGTGCGCGCCGAGGCGTGGCTCGACCCGGACGGCGTCGAACCACGCGACGAAGAGCGGCGCTCGCAGCGTTCGCTCACGATGTTCGAACGCGACGGGTTCGTGCACCTCAATGCGAAGCTCGACGCCGAGGCGGCTGCGCCGGTCGTCGCGGCGCTGCGCGGCTCGGTCAGCGCCGCATTCGTCGCGCGGAAGGATGCCGTCGACCCCGACGCCCCCGATGCCGATCGGCGCACGGTTCCCATGATCCAGGCCGACGCGCTCGTCGCTTTCTGCGCGCACGTGCTCGGGTGCGACGCGAAGGGCCTGCCGCTTGCCGGAGCGACAGTGGTCGTGCGGATGAACGTGAAGGATCTCGAGTCCGGCCTCGGCGCGGCCACGATCGACGGCCTCGACCAGCCGATCAGTATCGCCGCGGCCCGGCGCATGGCCGCCGACGGGGGCGTCATCCCGTGCGTGCTCGGAGGAGACGGCGAGATTCTCGAGTGGGGCCGCGAGAAGCGCCTGTTCACCCGGGCACAGCGTCTCGCGCTGGTCGAGCGCGACGGCGGGTGCGCCATGTGCGCTCTGCCGCCCGAGATGACGAGGGCGCATCACATCCGATGGTGGCGACGCGACGCGGGGCCGACCGACCTCGCGAACGGCGTGCTGCTGTGCGAGACGTGCCACCACCGTATCCACGACAACGGGTGGGAAGTCCGCGTCGATGGCACGGGGCCGTCATCGAAGGTGTGGTTCATCCCACCGCCCTATGTCGACCCAGAGCAGAAGCCGCGACTCGGCGGTCGAGCACGGTTCGACATCCGAGCGCGGTTCGACATCACGGTGCCGCCGCGCGCCGCGTGACCGTCCGCCAGATCGCGTGCGTTGGCTCGACCGTCGAGCGTGTGCCGACGCTGTTCGCCAGAGGCGTCCCCGTCCTGGGCCACGTCGGGCTGGCCCCGCAGACCACGGCCATGCTGGGCGGAACACGCGTGCAGGCGCGGACGACGGATGCCGCATCCCGGGTCATCGAGGACGCGCTCGCGCCGCACAGGGCGAACGATCGCGCTGGATAGGCTGACCGCATGAATCAGCCACGCGTGATCCACGCCGGCCAGGCGCTCGTCGACCTCGTGATCGAGGTGCCGGAGCTCCCCGCCCGCGGACAGAACGTGATGGCCTCCTCCGACGCGCAGTACGCCGGGGGAGCGGTGACCGTGCTGCTCGCGGCCGCGCGGCTCGGGGCGTCGTGCGTGCACGCTGGCGCCGTGGGCACGGGCCCGCACGGCGACCTCATCCGGTCGACGCTGGCGGCCGAGGGGATCGCGGCATCCGCGCCTCCGGTGCCGGACGGCGACACCGGAGTGTGCGTCGTGCTCGTCGAGCCGACCGCGGAGCGGACCTTCGTGACGACCCTCGGCGCTGAGCGTGAGATCACGTCGGCGTCGCTGTCGACGGCATCCGTCGCTGCGGGCGACCTCGTGTGCGTGACCGGCTACTCGCTCGCCGTCGAGCAGACCCGCGACCCGCTACTGGAGTGGCTGCCGACGCTGCCGCCGGAAGCCGTCGTCGTGCTCGACCCCGGCGCGGCGTTCGCAACGCTGCCCGCCGAGGTGCGCGACGCGATGCTCGCGCGCACGGACGTCTGGACGGGCAACGCCGAGGAGACCACCGACCTGCTGGCGGCGGCGTCGATCGCGGTGCCCCCGTCGCCGGATCGCGAGATCGTCGCGCAAGCCGCTGCGGTGACGCCGCTACTGCGTGAGGGAGCCGTCTCGATCGTGCGGGACGGTGCCGAGGGATGCGCCGTGCACGCGCGTGGCGAGTCGACGTACGTGCCCGGATTCCCCCAGAAGCCGGTCGATACGAACGGCGCCGGAGACACGCACACCGGGGCGCTGCTGGCCGGGATCGCGAGCGGAACCGGGTGGGTGGAGGCGAGTCGCCGGGCGAATGCGGCGGCGGCGCTCAAGGTGACCCGTCGTGGGCCGACGACGGCGCCGACCGCGGACGAGGTCTCGGAGTTCTTGCGGAGCCGGTGAGCTGGCCCCGAACCGGGTCGCGACGTTCACCCTTCCCGAACGACACATTGCGATATATCGTTAACGCACTCCAGCGCGGATTCCGGCTGGCGCACATCGCGAACCAGGAGGACATCATGAACAGCTCAGACCACAGCGGCGGCTTCGGATCCGGCTCGCCCTTCGGCGGTTTCGGCTCGGGCGGATCCGGCTTCGGCTCAGGGGGACCCGGCGGATTGGGCGGGTTCGGCGGCGCCGGAGCATCCGTCCTCTTCGATGCGGTGGATCAGCTGCGCCGGGCCTTCGACCAGCGTCCGGCGAACTCCCCGCGCATGCCGCGCGGCGACGTGCGCGCCGCCGTCCTCTCGCTTCTCTCCGACGAGCCGATGCACGGATACCAGATCATCCGCGAGATCGAAGAGCGCTCGGGCGGCTCGTGGAAGCCCAGCGCCGGCTCCGTCTACCCGACGCTGCAGCTGCTCGCCGACGAGGGCCTCGTCGAAGCTGAAGAGCAGAACGGCCGCAAGACCTACGCGCTCACCGAGGCCGGCCGCGCCGTCGCCGACGAAGCCGAGGCGCCGGCGGCGTGGAAGTCCGCCGCCGGTTCCGGCCCCGGCGGTTCCCGTGGCCCAGAGGGTGCCGGTGACGGCATCCGCTTCGGCGGTGAGAAGCACCGCGCGCTCGTCAAGGCGGGCGTCGACCTCGCCGGCGCCGCCACGCAGTTCGCCCGCAGCGGCAGCTCCGCGCAGATCGACAGCGCCATCGAGGTGCTCGACGACGCCCGCCGCAAGCTGTACGCGATCCTCGCTCAGGAGTGACCACGTCACGACCGGGGGCGGTCGAGGGCCGGGAGCCCGAGGCGCGTCCCCACCCGCACCGCGCCCGCTACCGGCGCATCATGCGCTTCGCCTCCGCCCAGCTCGTGCAGCTGTGGTGGTTCGAGCTTTTCCTGCCGCGCATCGGACTCGACCGGGTCGCCGAGCGCACCCGACCCGAGCGGATGCGACGCATCGCCCGACGGTTCCACGCGCTCGCCGTCGACCTCGGCGGGCTCATGATCAAGGTCGGACAGTTCCTCTCCTCCCGCCTCGACGTGCTTCCGCCCGAGGTTACCGACGAGCTCGCGGGCCTGCAGGACGAGGTTCCCGCCGTGCCTTTCGCCGACATCAGGGCGCTCGCCGAAGCAGAGCTCGGCGTCCCGTTCGAGCGCGCCTTCGCCTGGGTCGACGAGCGGGCGCTTGCGGCGGCGTCCCTGGGGCAGGTGCACCGGGCGCGCCTGGCGGACCTCGATGCCGCCGACACCGGCCTGCGCGACGTCGTTGTCAAGGTGCAGCGCCCCGGCATCGACGAGATCGTCGCGGTCGACCTGTCTGCGCTGCGCAAGGTGGCCGGGTGGCTGAGGCGGGTACGCATCGTCTCCGACCGGGTCGACGCTCCCGCGCTCATCGAGGAGTTCGCGCAGACGAGCCTCGAGGAGGTCGACTATCTGCACGAGGCGCAGAACGCCGAGCGGTTCGGGGAGAACTTCGCCGACGACGCCCGCGTCGGAACCCCCGCCGTCGTGTGGGAGCGCACGACCCGCCGGGTGCTGACGCTCGAGGACGTCACCGCGATCAAGATCAACGACATCGAGGGCCTTCGAGCGGCCGGCATCGATCCCGCTGCCGTGGCCGATGCCTTCGCCGCAGCCATGTTCGAGCAGGTGTTCACGCACAGCTTCTTCCACGCCGATCCGCACCCGGGCAACATCTTCGTGACACCGTCGGCGGGTGGTTGGCGGCTGACCTTCGTCGACTTCGGGATGATGGGCGAGGTTCCGCAGAGCCTGCGCAGCGGGCTGCGGGCGATGGTGATCGCGGTCGCCGCCCGCGACGGGCGAAAGCTCGTGGATGCCGCGCAGGAGGTCGGCGTGCTGCTGCCCTCGGCCGACACGAAGGAGTTCGAGCGGGCGCTGACCGCGCTGTTCGCCCGGTTCGGTGGGATGGGCTTCGCCGAGCTCGCCTCGGTCGACCAGCGCGAGTTCCGCGACTTCGCCGTCGAGTTCGGCGACACCGTGCGTTCGCTGCCGTTCCAGTTGCCCGAAGGCATGCTGCTGCTGTTCCGCGCCGTCTCATTGACATTGGGGATGTGCAGCGGGCTGAACCCGGCGTTCAACGTGTGGGACGCCGTCGAGCCGTTCGCCGCTCAACTGCTGCGCGACGAGGGCGGCAGCACGATGCGGGGGATGGTCGACCAGGCCTGGGACTCGGTCACCACGGCCGCTCGCCTGCCCGGCCGCATCGACGCCGTCGTCACCGAGCTCGAAGAGGGGACGCTCACCTTCGACACCTCGCGGCTCGAGCGACGCCTGGACGCGCTCATCCGCATCGGTCGCCGCGCCGTCTCGGCCGTGATCTTCGCCGGGTTCGTCGTCGGTGGTGCTCTGCTGCTCGTGCCTGCTCCGCCGCTCGCGATCGTGCTGCTGGCGGTCTCGGCAGCGCCTCTCGCGCACGCAGTGTTCGGCGGCGCCGGGAGACGGTGAATCTTCCTCCGATGTCGGAAATGCCGTCGGATGACACTAGATGTCACTCATATCGGCTGGTTTCGGCCGGGCCGAGGCAACTTTGCCGTGACATGTTTCTGCCCTGGACGGGCGTTTGTCATCGACGATAGGGCCGCCAAGGAACACTAGTAACTCCCCAAGCCGAGCAACCCTCTTCGTGATCGACGCGGGGCCGCGCCAACTGTCATCGTGGGAATCTCTCGACACGTCGCAAGCTGACGAGTCCTGCAAGCAAACCTGCTTCCAGGGCATTGTCTGCGACTCGCGAGAAAGGGGGCGCCCATTGCGACCAACGGGTCACCGTCACGAGATGGCGTCTTCTTGCCACCAGCTGTCGTCTGCTGGCCCGGGATGGCGGCACGGTGGTCGGGGATCCTGACTTGGTGAGTTAGGTGCGCGGTGGGGTGAGCGCGGCGACGAGCGTAGCTTTGTTCATCCGGTAGTACCCGGTGACTTTCTGCTCTCTTGCTTGGGTGCGGAGTTCTTTCAGCGTGGGGGTGGAAGACGTTCTTTCCTGTGCGGAGCGGGCCTTTCGCGTTGACGTGCGGGGCAGGGGTGTAGCGGTCGGCGGGGGTGACGGGTTCTGGGTGTCTTTCTCTTCGATGGAGGTGACGCTGCGTCGGAGGGCTTTGGCGTGTTTGGCGGAGAGTTCCTGGGATTCTTGGGCGAGCTCTGCGGCGCGGGTGCGCAGCTTCTTGGATGATCGGGCTACCGCCTTGCGGGCCTTCCGCACGGCTTCTTCGGCGCGGTCGAGGGCCTTTTTCGCGGCCTTCGTGGAACTCTTCTTCTCGTTCTTCGCCGTCTTTTTCTTGTCTGTCTTGGTTTGCGCCACGGTGCGCACCTCCGGATGTGAGAGGGCCGATCCCGGCCTTGACACCCACGATAGACGCGCGCATACCGGCGCGGGCGAGCAGGTGTCCGCTGGGGTGGCTATTGGTCAGCGTCGAGCTCCAGGTGTCCAGGGCATGGGCATTTGTCCCAGCGGCGTCGGGTGAGCAGGTCTACCCGGCAGGTGTTGTGGTGTTCGTCGGGGTCGTGCCCGCAGCGCACGCAAGCGCCGCCGCCCGTACCTGTCACTGGGTTTGCCCTCAGGCGATGCGGGAGATCTGCACGGTGATGATCGTGTCGGGGTGGTCGCCGATGCTGTCGAGGATGGTGTCGGCAACGCGGCGTGCCGTGTCCGGGGCGGGGATTCTGCTTCCGACACCGATGCGAGCAGTGATGTCGGTGGTGACGCCGCGGGTGGCGATGTCGACACGGTTGTAGCGTTCGTCTTGGCCGGTGGCGATCGCGCTGACCAGATGTGGGACCTGGGTGATCGCTGATGCGGGCGCGAACAGGTCTGTGACACCGTCAACGTCGCGGACGGTGGCGGTCAGAACGTTCGGATTGAGCAATGATGCCGGCTGGTGATCAGAGGCGGGGGTCTCGGTGCTCATGGCTGCTCCCTACGGCTGGTGTCGTGGCCGTGGACGTCTTCGATGGTCACGTCGACGGCTGTGACGTTGAGGTGGGTGTGCGTACTGAGCGCGTTGTAGATGCGCTGGCGGACATCGTGCGCGGTCGGGGTCATCGGGGTGCCCCAGGCGATGCTGAGCGTGACACTGATCGTCACGGGTGCGCCGAGTTTCTCAGCATCACCGTTGATCTGGGCTTTGCCGATCACGGTCCCGGGGATCTGGTCGGCGACAGACCGCAGCAGCGCCCGCACGGCACCCTCGGTGACGCTGAGGTGCACCCTCGGGTCGGGGTGGTGCAGGGGCAGCGATCTTCCCGCGCGGACGTCGTGGTGGATGCTGGTCATGATCGTGTCCAACCATCCTGCGGGGGGTGGGGTCAGGTGGGCGGCATCATCGTCGAGGAGATCGCGGGAGAGCTGGGCGACCTGGTCGAGGGCGTGTAGGGCGTTGAGGCATTCCGGGCAGGTTTCGATGGTCGGGTCGAAGGGGATCCGGTCCATGGCGAGGTAGTCGCTGAGCTCGTCGATGGTTTTCCCGCAGTCCAGTGCGCGGGTGGTGCTGTGATCAGTCACCGCCATCCCTCCATCTGCGCGTGAATGCTCGCGCGGGCTCTGGCTAGTTTGCCTCGAACGGTGGATCGAGGGATGTCGAGTTCTTTCGCGATGTCGTCGTAGCTGAGTTCTCCGACTTCGCGGAGCAGCCAACAGCGTCTCTCTTGGTCCGGGAGGTTGTCTAGGGCTTGGGACAACGCGGTCAGCTGCGCGTTGCGGACGGCGACGGTCTCGGGCTCCGTGGTGGAGGGGTAGGCCGCGTCCAGGATCGGTAGTGGCTCGGTGGGGGGTCGGTGTCGGAGATGGGCGAACGCGTGCCGGCTCGCGACGCGCATCAGCCAGGGTTTCACCGCGGCCGGGTCGCGCAGCTCCGGCAGTCGACGCCAGGCGGTGTAGAGAGCCTCTTGAGTGACGTCATCCGCGTCGGTGAGCGATCCCACGATCCGCGCCACATACGCCCGGATTAGGGACCCGTACCGGACGATGAGGGCTTTGAACGCGTCCGCATCCCCGCCGATCGCCCGCTCGGCGAGGATCTCGTCGGCAACCTCGACCAGGTCGGGGGAGGGGATGTCGCGTCGTGAACTCATGTCGCAAAAAATTCTTTCAACCAATTTGTGACGAATGTGCCCGGAGGCGACTCTTACATTGTAAGCGCGAGCATATCGCCCTGACACAGCGGCCGACCAGACCGTTGTGTGCCTCATCACTACCGTTAGAGGATTCCCATGGCTGAAGACCTGAACCCCGCTGCTCCCACCACTCCCGCCGCGCCCAAGCCGGCCACCGGTTCCCGGGTCGACCGTTCCTTCGCTCCCCGCCCGGCCGGTGACGAGTCCGCCGCCGGCACCACCACCATCGCCGACGGTGTGGTGGCCAAGGTTGCCGGTATCGCTGCCCGTGAGGTTCCCGGCGTGTACGCGCTCGGTGGCGGCGGAGCCCGCGCGCTCGGCGCGATCCGTAACGTCGTGAACGCGGACGACAAGGCCCAGGGCGTCAAGGTCGAGGTCGGCGAGACCCAGGCCGCCGCCGACATCACCATCGTCGTGGAGTACCCGATGCCCGTGCAGGACGTCGCCTCCAATGTCCGCGCCGCAGTCGCCGGCGCGATCAGCTCGCTGGTCGGACTCGAGGTCGTCGAGGTCAACGTCGAGGTCAACGACGTGCACCTGCCCTCGGACGACAAGAACGAGGAAGAGTCGCGCGTCTCATGAGCCCGACCGTGACCGGCGCCCTGCTGGGCGTCATCCTTGCCGTGTCGATCCTGCTGTTCGGGTTCTGGGGATTCCTCCTGGTCGCCTTGTTCATGGGGATCGGTGCGCTCGTGGGCCGAGTCGTGTCGGGCAAGCTCGACGTCCGCGGCCTCGCGAACGCGTTCTCCGGCCGGCGCACCTCGTAATGGTCGCGGCAGGAGCCGGTCACCCCGGCGGAGACCCCCAGCGGGTCGCCGCCGGGGCGGCCCCGGGGCGGATCACCGTGAAAGAGCGCGTCCTGGTCAAGATCGCCGAAGAAACCGCCGCGACCACCCTGAAGGTGGACCGTAGCGACGTGAACATTGACGTCGCCGAGGCGCGCGGTGGGATGGCGGTCACCATCCGCACCCCCCTTCCGATCCCGAACCTGGAAGACACAGCCGCGATCACCGCCGGCACCCCGGTACTGGAGCGTGTCGCGCGGGTCCAGGAGCAGCTACGGGACCGGATCGGGCAGATCACCGGCCGCGAGGTCACCCGGGTGAATGTCACCATCACCGGCGCTGTGATCGCCGAGCAGAAACGAGTGAGATGAGCAGCCCCGCCTTCCGGCGCGTCTTGCGCCGGGAATCGCATTCCCCCCGCACCGTCGCGATGATCATCGCCGTAGTGCTGATGATCCTCGTCCTGACCTACCTGGGCACCGAGATCGTCCTGTACCTCCTCGCCCAGCCGGCGCTGCTTCTCGGCCCGGCAGCGCAAGCCGGGTTCCTGATCGGGCTGCCCACCGAACGTCCCGGCTGGATCATCATCCTTGCCGGTGTGGTCCTCGCGATCATCGGGTTCGTGTTCCTGTTCCTCGCCCTCGCCCCTGGGCGTCTCTCCAAGCACCAGATGCAGTTCGGGGAACGCGCGGTCCTGGTCGATAACGGGGTCATCGCCGCGTCCGTCGCGCAGCACCTCAGCGAAGAGACCGGACTGTCCCGGGAGGACATCACCGTCGGCGTGTCCCACCGCACCGTCGATGTCACCCTCCGGCCCGGCCTCGGTATCCCGCTGGATGCCGCCCCGCTGAAGTCGATCGTGCAAACCGAGGTGGACAGTTACGAGCTCACCCCCACACTGAAGCCCCGGGTCCGCGTCGTGCGCCCGAAACAGAACGAGGACGAGCAATGAACCGCACCAACCGCGCCCTGAACAGGATTGTCCTGTTCATCGTCGGGCTGCTCTTCCTCGCCATCGGTGCCGTGCTGGTGACCATCATCGTCTGGCCGGCCGCGACCGAGTACTGGACGGGCGCGACCGAGGCCGGACGGTCCTGGCTGGAGGGCGTCGTCGATCAGACACTGATCGGTGCGACCGCGGTCAGTTGGATCGCGATCGCCGCGCTGGTGCTGATCGTTTTCCTAGTGATCCTGCTGATCGTCGCTCTCACCCGCATTGGCGGGGGCCGCACCCACACGGTCCTGCGCTCCACCGGCTCCCAGTCCCCTCTGGGACGGGTCACCGTGCAGGAATCGTTCGTCTCCGATGCGCTGAAGCACTCCCTGAACCAGCGGGACGAGATCCTGTTCTCCTCCGTCACCGCCAACGACATCCGCAAGCAGCCGGTGATGCACATCAGCGTCACCCCGAGGCAGAACACCTCACCCCGGCAAGTCGTGAAGGACGTGGACCAGTTGGTCACCAACCTCGCCACCCTGACCGGCAAAGACACCCCCACCTACATCTCCGTGCACTCCGGACTGCGCGCCAAACTCGCGCACGACGAACGCCGCCTCGCCTGACCTCGGCTCCCCGGAAAGGAGAACCACCGATGCCCTATCTACGCATCCTGCTTGTCGCGGCGATCGCGTTCGGCGCGTACACCTTCGGCGCGCGCGCCGGACGCAGCCGCTACCGCACCATCAAAAAGAACGCGAAGAAGGCGTGGAACAGCCCCGGGGTGCGCTCCGCACGCCGCACAGCCCGCGCAACAAGTAGGCGAGGCAGCCGGAAGCTCACTCGCGCGCTCAACAAGTAGGCAGGCACAACCATGAGTACCCACGACGAGAACGACCCCGACTACAACAGTGGGGAACGAGCATCGGAAGCAGTCGGCTCCACGACCGCAGAAATCAGCGCCGCCATTTCGGCAGCTGTAGATCGGGCACAGCAGGGTGTGGCGGCGGGGGTCGGCTGGGTGCGGGACACGTACGCGCACAACCCCACCCGGACGGTCACCATCGGCCTCCTCTCCCTCGCTGGCCTCCTCGCCCTGATCACCACCCTCACCCGCCGCAACTAACTACCCCCACCACCTACACGAAGGACACATCATGGGATTCCTCGGCTTCCTGCTTCTCGGCCTCATCGCCGGCGCCATCGCGAAACTCATCCTCCCCGGCAAACAGGGCGGCGGCTGGCTGATCACCCTCCTCCTGGGCGTGGTCGGCGCCCTTCTGGGCGGATGGCTGGGCGGACTGATCTTCAACGCCCCCCTGCAGGACTTCTTCTCCCTGCAAACCTGGCTGCTCGCCATCGGCGGATCGATCCTCGTCCTGCTCATCTACGGCCTCATCGTCGGACGCAAGTCCAAAGCCTGACCTCACAACACCCCACACCCCTGGATAGGACGCACACTATGGCTGGACGCAACACGCTCGTACGCTCAATGCACGACCTCGGACTTGCCGCCTGGTTCGGCGGAACCCTGATGGGTGCGGTGGGACTGAATGGTGCAACCGCGAAAGCGAAAGACCCCGCAGAACGACTCCGTCTCTCCTCGCTCGGCTGGGCACGGTGGGCGCCAATCCAGCTCGCCGCGATCCTCGTGCACGGAACCGGCGGGGCAGGCCTGATCCTCGGGAACAAGAGCAGACTGGCATCCCAACCCGAAGCCCGAACCAACACGAAGGTGAAGCTCGCCGTCACCATCGCCGCGGCCGCCGCCACCTTATACGCGGGGATCCTTGGAACGAAGATCAGCAAGCACGCCGACGAAGGCGGCAAAGGCGTCACCGAACCGAACCCGGACGCATCGGACGAACTTGCTGCCGTTCAGCGTCAGCAGCGAATCCTGCAATGGGTGCTCCCCGCCCTCACCGGAGTACTCATCGTGCTCGGCGCTCAGCAGGGTGAACAGCAGCGACCCGTCGCCGGGCTCCTGCGACGCCTCACACACCGCTAATCCCGGCCTCGGCGGATCCGCCGCCCTCGGCTATAGCACAGCGCCTAGTCAGGAGAACGCATGCACGACGCATCGCACGACAAGAACAGCTCAAAAGCATCCGAGGATCACGACGACGCCACGGACGACAACACCGCTGCCGCTGCCGGGTCCGAATCGCCTGAAGAGGGGGCTGCGGCGATGGCCGCCGCAGAAGACGCCGTCATCGACACTGACGAGAAGTGACCACTCACGCCGCACCCGCGGCGCGAGCTCGCGAGAAGAAGGGAGACCCGCTCATGGGACTCGACGACAAGATCAAGAACGCCGCCCAGGACGCCACCGGGAAGGCCAAGGAGAAGATCGGCAACGCCACCGACAACGACAAGCTCGCTGCCGAGGGTATCGCTGACCAGGCCGACGCGAAGGTGAAAAAGGGCGTGGAGAACGTCAAGGACGAAGTCAAGTAATACGTCCCGTGGGAGAAAGGTGCTCCCTTCCTCCCACACCCCACCCCCGCTCGCCTGCGAAGGAGCAGATCATGACCGACCACGACAAGCCACTCTCGGACGAGAACTCGCTCGAGGGACCGGACGTGGAAGTGCCCACCCACGACCCAGAGGGCACCACAAAGCCCGACGGGCTCGGTGCGGATGGCACCATCCCTAACCACCCCGGCGGCGTCGCCGCCGGCCACACGGGCACCTCGTCCACCTTCGAACCCGAAGAAGACGAACACGCCGAATAGGCAACCACCCGGGCCGCACGAGAGGGGTGAGGATGCGATCTTGCGTCCCGCCCCTCGCTCGGTCGTCCGCATAGAGGAGTGCTCGATGACGCGTCGCCTGGCGATCGTGTGGAACCCTTCCAAAACCGACCAGGACACCCTCACCGAGGGCCTTCACGCCGCCCTCACCGACGCCCCCACACCTGAGGTTTTCTGGTGGGAAACCACCGAGGACGACCCAGGCGGGGGCGCTACCGGCCGGGCCGTTGAATGGAATCCCGATCTGGTGGTGGTTGCCGGCGGAGATGGCACGGTACGCGCCGTCGCCGAACACCTCGCCGGAATCGACACCTCCCTAGAGATGGGAATCGTGCCCCTGGGAACAGGGAATTTACTGGCCCGCAACCTCGACATCCCGTTAAACGACATCCCGGCCGCGTTCACCCGCGCTCTCACAGGGCACGCGCGCCCGGTAGATATCGGCTGGGTGGACGTAGACCTCGCTGGCGGGCATGAGCGGCACGGGTTCGTGGTGATGGTCGGATTCGGGATCGACGCGCACATGATCGCTGAAACCAACGACGATCTCAAAGACAAAGCCGGCTGGCTGGCCTACGCCGAATCCCTCGGCCGCGCCCTCGCCGCCTCCGATATCGTGCCGTTCCACATCACCGCCGATGACCAGCCCGGCCGCGACGAGGAAGGCCACACACTGCTGATCGCTAACTGCGGCACCCTGCAGGGCGGGTTCACCCTGCTCCCGGACGCGGACCCTTCCGACGGGCAACTGGACTATCTGCTGCTCAGCGCGGAGGGGATCGCGCAGTGGGCGGGAACGGTGAAGACGATGCTGTGGGACAACGGTTTGAAGCGCCTGATCGGCAACACTGACGAGACCACCAGCACCGACACGGTCACCCACGCACGCGCCCGGAAACTGGAAGTGACCCTCCCCGAACCGCGCCCGTTCGAGATCGACGGTGAGCAGATCGGAGACACCCACGCGTTCACCGTGACCGTGCAGCCGGCCGCCCTCCACATCCGCTAACTCGTCCGCCCACTCCTTGCGCACAGAAGCTGCAGGTCGACCGCGAAGTAGCGTCGAGCGGGGACCCGGGGTGATGATTCCCGCTCGAGCGCAGCGCTGGGACGTGTGAGCTGAGAAAGGAGTCAGGAGGCGGGTGGCGTGCTCACATCGATGCGCTCACAGCGGAGCGATTCGCGAAGATGGTGGTCGGCGGTGTGAACGGTGACAGTCGCGGTCACTTTTTCCACGGGAACGATGGCCATGGTGATGACCGGCTGCTCTTCTCGCAGGATCATCACGATCGGCGGTGTCGTGCGCGGCGCCGCGGGATGGGGAGGGGAGCCGCCTGAGGCGAGGGGTGTGCGGGTGATCCGCAGCTCCTCACGTCGCACATCGATGGTGACGGTGCGCTGCTCGGTGACGACCACCTTGTCGATCCGCACCGTCTCCGTCGGAAAAGTCTCAACGTGGACGTCCAGGCGCTCCTCGTGCCGCACCATCCCGGCAGCACCGTCGGGCGGGCTGGTCATCAGCGTCGACGAGACGTGGTGCCGGACGAGTCTCCGCCGCGGCGTGAACGAACAAACTTCATCACGACCGGGAGAAGGATCGGGAGGAAGCGGAGTAGCTTGTGCATGGGGGCCCATCGGTTGGGGTGAGGCTGGCCCCGCCGGGGGGGCGGGACCAGCCTCAGGTGTCGTGTGGAAAGGGTCAGGCGCGCGGCGGCATCGGGGGACGCTGCGGCTGGGTGCGGGTCGCGTTCTGGACCTGGTCCTTTGCCTGCTTGGCCTGCTCAGCGACGCTGGGCGCGTTGCTGACTTCCTGCTGGATCTTCGGGGCCTCTTCCTCCGCCTTGGTCAGCATCGCTTCCCAGCGCTGCTGCATGGGCTTGACGAGCCCGCCACCGGCACCGACGATGATCACACCGGCGATGATCGCGAGCACCGCGATGAGGATCGGCGTGGTCACGGTCGTAGCGACCTCGATCTGGTTCAGCGCGGCGGTGACCCCGAGGAACAGGATGAAGATCGCGACGATGTTGCCGAGGATCTTTCCGTAGGACAGGCCGCCCAGGGTGTTCTGAATGAGTCCCTTCGCGCCGGCGGCGATCGCGGCGGCGATGACGATGATGATGATGGCGACGATGATCTTCGGCAGGAATGCGATGATGCCGGCGAGGAGGTCGCTGACCGGGTTCGGTCCGAAGACGCCGAATGCGAACTGGAGCACGAACAGCACCAGCGTGTAATAGACGATCTTCGCGACGATGTCGGAGGCGTCGAGCTTGGACTTCGCGAGGGCCTTCTTGATACCGCCGCGCTCGACAAGCCGGTCGAACCCGACCTTCTCCAGTAGCTTTTCCAGGCCCTTGGAGATGAGCTTGGCGACGATGAGGCCGACGATCAGGATGAGCAGGAACAGCAGGGCGAGCGGGACGAAGGCGACGACTGCCGCCAAACCGTTCTGCAGCACTTCGAGGAAATTCACGGTGATGACTCTCTTTCAGATAGGTGATTGACACACCGAGTGGGCTCGAGGGGTCAGGAGTGAACTGCATTTCTCGGGGCGGGCTCAGTGGGGTGGGGCCGTGCCGGTCAGGAGCCCGCTCTGAACTGACCGGCACGACAGGGGTGGTCTACTTCGAGGGACGGTTGTCGGTGTCGGGGTCGACCAGCTCGATCTCTTCGTGAGACACATCTTCGGTGACCTGCTGCTGCTCGGTGACCGTCTCGGTGCCGAGGCTGACACGCTCGACCGGGACGGTTTCCTTGCTGGTCACGACACGCTCACCGGTGAGGACCACTTCGTGCTCCTCCGAGGTGAGGTCCCCGTCGGCCATCGCGTCGCCGATGTTGGCGTCGGTGATCGGTTCCCGGGTGACGGTGACTTCTTCGTGGCTGACCGGGACGGTCTTGGTGACCTGCTCGGTCACGATGTGCTTCCGCAGCCGTGCCCGACCGGTCTCCACCTTCTCGGTGCCGACGTGCAGCTGCTCTTCGGAGCGGGTCATCGCATCATCGGTGGTCGGATTTGTCACGTCGTAGCCCTCGGTCGATTCGCGAGTGTCGGGGGTTGTGCCGCCGCGGTTAGCGTCTTGGTCGTACAGGGGCGCGTCAGAGGCGGTGGTGGGGGCGCCGTTGCCGTAGTAGGCGTACAGCGCGTCTTCTTCTTCGTGGCTGATGGTGCCGTCGCTGGAGATCCGCGGGGCGTCCTTGACCTTGTCCTTCGTGTACGCGACACGGACCTGGTTGCCGTCGAAGGACGCGTCATCGAGGGGTGCAAAGGTTTCGGAGGTGCCAAACAGGCCAGTCTTGATGGTCACCCAGGTGGGGGTCTGCGCCTCGGAGTCGACGTAGACCTGACCGACGGAGCCGATCTTGTGGTCATCTGAGCCGTACACGTCGGCGCCGATGAGGTCGTTGAGGTTGGTGGTGTCAATCATTTTGGTTCTCTCTTCCCCCGGGACGGGCGCCCGGGACATCAGTGATGAATGGAGACAGGGAGCTAGCGGCCGAGGCCGGCTTTATCGACGCGGCGGTGGTAGCGCATCCCGGCAAGGCCGCCCAGGATGGCGCCGGCGAGGGCGACGAGGGCGGCGACGATGGCGGTGATGACGCTTCCGGCCGTGAGGTCGCCCTCGTTGATCGGGATGCGGGGGAAGCTGTTTAGGTTCCCCAGGATGTTGAACTGGGCGCCCGCGATCGCGGTGACGATTGCGAGGACCACGGCGATGATGATCGCCCACAGCCAGACCGCGACCCCCTGCTTGACACCGTCGAAGCGCGCCATCCGTCCGGCGACGTACCCCCCGCAGAAGTACGCAACGAGCAGAATGACCGCCAAGACGATGGAGCCAATGATGCCGACGGTGGTGGCGTTGTCCGCGGCGGCGTCGGCAGCCTGGTTCGGGTCGACCTGGTTTCCCAGACCGATCGCGGTGCCGGTCGCGGCGAGCAGCGCGGTCAGGATCACCGCTGTCCCGGTGGCAGTCAACCACCCGAAGAACGCGGAACCGAACTTCATCCCACCGAACTGCTCCTTCTCCCGCGCCAGCACCTGCTCCCGGGTGGTGTCGCCACCGGTCACGGTGTACGCGGCAGCGCCAGCCGTGCCGGAAGACGTGTTCGGTTCGGGGCGGTCGTAAGGGTTGGGTGTGCGACTATCCGGCATTAGGTCTCCTCGTTCGGGTGCGCCCACCGACGCGCGGCGATAGCGGCAGGTGAGGGGTGGGACTTGCCAATCGGGTGTTTACGTCGTAAGCCTGGTCTGAGCGTACACCGTAAGCCGTTCTGGTTCGACAATGCTGGTGGTCGCGGGCTGATTCCGGAGGAGGATTGACATGGAGGTACGTGCGTGAGTACAGAAACTGCAGGATCGTCATCACCGCGGCTAAGCCGCGATCTGATCGTGAAGAGCGCGCTCGAACTCATCGACCGCTCCGGCGCACAAGGACTGTCAATGCGGGCGCTCGGACAGCAACTCAACGTGGAAGCGATGTCGCTGTACCGTTACGTGCACGGCAAGGAAGACCTTCTCGAGGGTGTGGTGGCATTGCTGATGAGCGACCTCACCGCGACGTTGAAAAAGGAGAAGGTGGAGCACTGGCAAGCGTTTCTGCAGCTGGTCGCTCATGAGGTGCGCCGGATCGCCAGCGAACACCCGCTCGCCTTCCCCCTGGTCGCCACCCGGCACCCCGCAGCGCCCTGGCTGCGCCCGCCGTTGCGCAGCATCGAAGTCGTCAACACGTTCCTCAGTGCACTGATCGAGGAGGGATTCACCGACGCGCAGGCCGTCGGCGCCTACCGGTCCTTCAGCAGCTTCCTCCTCGGACAACTCCTCCTCGAGTCCTCCGTCCGCGGAGCCCAAACCGCGCCTGTCGAAGAACCACTCGATGAGGGTAACGCGACCATCCCCCACCGGGACGGCAACGTCTCACTAGACGAAGCTCCCGAGGTGAAGCGGCTCCGGTCTCTACTCAGCGAGGACCGCAGTGAAGAAGAATTCGAAGTCTCCCTCGAGGTACTCCTCGACCGACTAGATCGTGAGCTCTCTCAGTAGCCCACACGAGCGACCGCGCCGCCGACCGTCCATCGCGGGCCGCCGGTTTAGACGATATGTAGTGGCCCTCTTCTAGTAAGGAGGTCGCTACATACCGTCTAGCAGGGTCCGGGGTCACCGCGATCGTACCTCCCATTGACACCGCGACGGCGGCTCAGCGCATTTCGTTGCATTTAGTGCAGCGAGAAAATCAGCTAGTGCAACGAAAAGGCCGCTAGTGCAACGAGAACACTTTCCCGACATCCGACACCTTGACAGGCCCTCCGCCTCGTCATAATGTACAACCAAATGGTTGCACAAGCTGAACTGAGCGAGACGGAGATCGACCGTGTCTTCCACGCACTGGCGACGGCGACACGACGTGACATCCTGCGCCGCACGATCGCCGAGGAGCAGTCGGTGTCGACCCTCGCGGGCGACTACGACATGTCCTTCGCGGCGGTGCAGAAGCACGTCGCCGTCCTCGAGGCCGCCGGCCTCATCATCAAACGCGCCGAGGGGCGCGAGCGGCTCGTCCGCGCGAATCCCGAGATGATCGCGCGCGCTCGGGCGCTGCTGGCCCGATACGAAGAGCTGTGGCGGGCGCGCATCTCCCGCCTCGATGATCTGCTGGCTGAATCCAATGAAGGAGTATGAGCAATGCCTGTCACCGACGTCACCACCGACACCGAGAACCTGACGATGACCGTCACCGCCGACTTCGCCGCGCCCGTCGAGCGCGTGTGGAGCGCCTACAGCGACCCGCGTCAGCTCGAGCGGTTCTGGGGCCCTCCCGGATGGCCGGCCGTCTTCACCGCCTGGGACCACACTGTCGGCGGCCGCGCGAACTACTCGATGACCGGTCCGCGCGGCGAGAAGTCGTCGGGGTACTGGGAGTTCCTCTCGATCGACGAGCCCAAGGGATTCGAGGTGCTCGACGGCTTCGCGGATGAAGAGGGCAACCCGAACCAGGACTTCCCGGCGATGCGGATGGAGTTCCACTTCGAGCCCACCGCCGACGGCACGCGCATGGTCACCGTCAGCCACTTCACCTCGCTCGAGGCGCTCGAGCAGATCATCTCGATGGGCGCGATCGAGGGCGCCACGATGGCGATGGCCCAGATCGACGCCGTGCTGCAGGATCTGCGCGAGTACGCCGAGGGCAAGGGCACCCGCGTCGAGCTGCTCGACGACACGCACGTGCGCATCACCCGGCTCGTGAACGGTCCGCGCGAGCTCGTCTGGCGCGCTCACCACGAGCCCGACCTCGTCCGGCAGTGGATGCTCGGTCCGGACGGCTGGGAGATGACGGAGTGCAGCGTCTCCGCCACGGTCGGCGACAGCTACCGCACCTCGTGGGCGCCTGTCGGCGACACCGAGGGCGAGCCCTTCGGCTTCGAGGGTGAAGTGCTGCTCGTGGACGCTCCGCGCCGCGCGGTCACCACCGAGCGAATGCAGGGCCAGCCGATCGAGACGCTCAACGACCTGAACCTCTATGAAGAGGACGGCGCCACCCTCGTCACGGTTCTCATCGAGTACCCCGACAAGGACACCCGCGACATGATCCTCGCCACCGGCATGGCCGACGGCATGGAGGAATCGTTCTCCCGTCTCGAGCGCGAGGTGCTGGGCGCCCCGCGTTCGTAACTCCGCCGTGCGCGGCGGAGCCGGTCAACGCCGGGTCGACCAGAAGGCGATCCAGACCAAGACGGGCTGGAAGAACAGTCGGACGAATCGCTTCACCTCGGTGTTCAGACCGAACCCGTCGCGGTGATGCATCCACTGGGCGATGTTTCCGGGGAACACGGCGATGAAGAAGAGCGCAGCGATGACGCCGACCAGCCCTCGCCGCTTGCGTGCGAACAGCAGCGCCGCGCCCAGTCCGACCTCGACCACTCCCGATGCGAGCACCGTCGTGTCCGGGTCGAGCGGCACCGACTCGGGCACTTGGGCCTGAAACTCGTCGCGGGCGAATGTGAGGTGCGAGACCCCGGCGAACACCAGCGATGCGCCGAGCAGAACACGGGAGACGGTGCGCGCGCGAGAATCCATGACAGGAGCCTACGGCACCAGAGCGCCCGAATCACTGGCGACGGCGCAGTGCCGAACTGCGGGGACGAGTCGAAGCGGAACTCAGATCAGGCGACGCAGCGCCTGCTCGAGCGAGATGCTCTGCGCGACGGCGCGGTCGCGCAGGCGCGCGTGCTCGTCGGGCGTGAGGGTCACGTGCAGATCGATGGCGGATGCCTCGGGGTCTTCGATGGGCTCAGATGCGTCGAGATCGTCGAACAGCGACGACGTCTCGGCCCAGAGCGGCTGCGACGACGGCGCGCGCGACCCTGGGGGCTCCGGTATCGCGACGGGCTCGGCGCTCGCCGGTCCGGTCGCTGAGCCTGTCGAAGCGTCCGAACCGCCACCCATCGTGAACCCCGGGCCGCGATCCGGCTCGCGCCCTGCCTGATACGCCTTCGCGGCGGCGTTCGCGCGCTCGTCGGCAGCCTCGTTCAGATCATGGCCGGCGTGGCCCTTCACCCACGCGAACTTCACGTCCCGGCCCTGCATCTGCTCGTCCAGCGCCTCCATGAGATCGCGGTTGAGCAACGGCGCGCCGTCGGCCTTGCGCCATCCGCGGCGCTTCCACCCCGGCATCCACTTCGTGATCGAGTCGATCACGTACTTGCTGTCGCACATGATGAGCAGCGATTCGTTCGTGCCGGCGGTCGCCCGCAGCAGTTCGAGAACAGCCTGCAGCTCGCCCTGGTTGTTCGTGCCGTGCGGTGATCCGCCAGCCGCCCAGTTGGCGTCGTCGATGTACCAGGCCCAGCCGTTCGGGCCGGGGTTGCCGAGGGCGGAGCCGTCTGCCGCGGCGGTGATCGTCATCCTTCAACCGTAACGGGCGACGGCGCGGCCTCAGGCCCGTCGGAACACGTAGTACCCGACCACGGCGCCGTGATTCACGACGCCCTCGCCCGTGCCCCACATGCGCGCCGAGGTCGTCGCCCCGCTCTCGATGAACGTGAAGGCGCTCGACTCCAGCCGCCACCCGATCTTCTCGACCTCGCCGAGGAAGTAGCCGATGCTCTCGTCGTGCGTCGCGGTGTTGCCCGCCGAGCCGAAGGACGATTTCTCGCCGGTGAGCAGACTGACGTCCACGGCGATCTGCAGCAGGTCGTCGCCCCGCTCATGGGTGTGGTGCGCGAGCCCCAGCAGTCTGGATGCCTCGTCGGCAGTGGGCATGATTCCCCCTCGTGTCCGTCCTGCCGCACAGCCTACGGCTGACGCAGCATCGACAGCAGGAGCGTCGCCGTCCCTGCCGCCGACAGCCCGGTGAGCACGGGCAGCTCGAGCACGTACCGTCCGAAGATCACGCCGATGATCGCGGTCGCCATGCGCCGCGCCCGATCCTGCCCGAACTGTGCGGCCAGACTCTCGAACACCGTGTGCTGCAGGTACGACGAGAGCACGGACGACCGCGGGTCGCCGGCGGCGAGACCGCGTGCGAACGACGCCAGGCGTGCACCGTGCTCCGGATGCTCCCACACCAGCACCAGCCCGTGCACGAGTCGCGCGAGATCGAGCCGTCCCTCGGCATCTCTGGCCGCACCGATCACCTGATGCGGTGCCGCGCGCAACGATACGGCTACGGCGAGGAGACCGTCGCGGGAGCCGAAATGATAATTGACCAGTGTGTGGCTCACACCGACCTCGGCGGCCAGCCGGCGGGTCGAGATCGCCGCCAGATCGCCGGCTTCGAAGTGCCGGTGTGCGGCATTCAGGAGCAATGCGCGGGCATTCCCGCCTCCTGAGGGTCTGCCGACTTTATTGACCATGCGTGCATCATCGCACCCGGAGGGCGACGGTGGACACATGAGCACCCACATCGACACCGGTTGCGTGGTCGTCGGCGGAGGCCCCGCCGGACTCATGCTCGCGCTCGCGCTCCTCCGGCACGGAGTCGAGGTCGCCGTCGTCGAGAAGCACGCCGACTTCCTACGCGACTTCCGCGGCGACACGATCCACCCGTCCACGCAGGAGCTCCTGGCCGATCTCGGACTTCTCGACGACTTCCTCGCCCGCCCGCATGACGACATGCCGCGCGTGAGCGTGAGCTGGCAGGGTGCCGAGCTCGTGCTCGCCGACTTCACCCGGCTCCCCACCCGTCGGAAGACCATGACGTTCATGCCGCAGTGGGACTTCCTCGATCTTCTCGCCGACGCCGCTGCGCGGCATCCGGGGTTCGTGCTCCTCCGCGAAACCCGTATCGACGGATTGGTCCGCGACGGCGGCCGGGTCGCCGGCGTGACGGGGACGGGCCCGGACGGCGAGGTGACCATCCGGGCGCGACTCGTCGTCGACGCCTCCGGTCGGGACTCCGACATCCGCGCCGCCGCCGGTCTGCAGCCGCAGGGCGTCGCGGCCTCGATGGACGTGCTCTGGTTCCGCCTGTCCAAGCAGCCCGGTGACGCCTATCCGTTCATCCAGGCGGGCTCCGGCATGATCATCACGATCGACCGCGGCGACTTCTTCCAGATCGCCCACGTCATCCCCGCCGGCACCTGGAACGGCGCCGACGCCGACGTGTCGGCCATGAAGGACCGCATCGCACGGATCTCCCCGCGCATGGCGGATGCCGCGGCCGCTGTCGCGGCGGACGACGTGCACCTGCTGCGCGTGCGTCTCGAGCGGTTGCGCCGCTGGTACGTCGACGGGATGCTCTGCATCGGCGATGCCGCGCACGCCATGTCGCCGGCGGGCGGCGTCGGGATCAACCTCGCGATCCAGGATGCCGTGGCCGCGGCTCGCATCCTCGGCCCGGTGCTGCGCGCCGGCTCGCCGACGACCGCCGACCTGCGGCACGTGCAACGGCGCCGCACTCCGCCGACGCGCGTCACGCAGTTCGTGCAGCGCCGACTGCAGGGCCCGCTGATCGCCGAGCGCGCCCCGGATGCTCCGTTGCCCCTGCCGCTGCGCCTGCTGCGCGACCATCCGCGGCTCGCGCATCTGACCGGACGGTTCGTCGGCCTCGGCGCCCGGCCGGAGCGACTCGACGAGGCGCTCTAGGGTCGCTCGATCTTCACGACGGTGGTGCGCTGCACGCCCGCATCCGTCGGCGATTCGAAGCGAACGGGCATCCCGGGATGCCCGTCGCGAACCAGAAGACATCGGGTTCGGCATCCGCCGAGTCGCGCACCTCGTAGCGCAGGCAGTCCACGCGTCCGATCGGCAGCTCCAGGGCCTCGGACGACAGCGTCGTCTGCTCGGCGCGGAACGTCGCATGCCCCTGCAGCTCGCGCCAGGTGACGCGCGAGCTCGCGATCTCGCCCTGGACGATCCCGGTCGGGCCCGAGGTCCATCGCTCCAGCGTCGCGCGCTCATCGTCGAGGTCGCGGAACCGGTTGACGCGGTGAACCGTCGTGCCGTCCGGCTCCTCCACGAGGATGCGGATCGTCTTGCCGCCGCGCGCCGCATCGCGGATCTCGTCAGCCGTGAAGGGGGTCGGCAGGAGCCCGGGGCCGAGCACATGCGGGTCGGGTTCGACGGGATCCTTCGGCGCGGCATCCGATGCCTCGGCGGCCTCCGGCGCCGGCGGCGCGACGGGGAACACGACCGAGGTGTACTGCGCGCCGAGTCCGACGGCGAGCGGATCCACGTCGGGCGCGGCATCCAGAACATCGGCGGCGTCCCGCGGTCCACGCGGTTCACCGGGCAGCGCCGCCCAGGTGTTCTCTTCGTCATTGCGCTGAGAGAAAAGTCCCATGGCGTCCTTCAGAGATCGGCGATGACGATCTTCTTCATCCCCATCATCTTCGCGTACGCGCCCGACCGCCGCGACGAGGCAAGGGTCTGTTTGCGTCACGGCGGGCACCCGTGTTTATGGTGGAGCGATGATGTCACTCGCAGAATTCGCTCTCGATTGGTCCTCGTGGGTCGGCACTCTCGTCGGCGCCACCGTCGCGGTCGTGCTGGTCTCGGTCGCCGTCATCGTCGTGCGGTTCATCGCCGGGCGTGCGCGCGGACGCTCGGCTTGGATCGGCGATCTCGAACGGCGCATCCGCGTGCCGGCCATGACGCTGGCGCTCGTCGTCGCGTCCTGGATCGTGTGCGCGACGACGGCCCCGGCGGCGCTGTCGTGGTGGGCGGTGCTCGAGCGCATCCTCTTCATCGCCACCGTTCTCGTCGGTGCGTGGCTGCTGTCCACGCTCGTGACGTTCGGCATGGAACGGCTCATGCAGTACGACAGCAGACGCGACGCCACGAGCGCGGAGGCCCGTCGCCGCCAGACGCAGCTGACGGTGCTCAACCGCCTCGTCGTCGTGCTGGTCGGGGTGATCGCCGTCGGCGTCGTGCTGTTCTCGTTCCCGGAGGTGCGGGCGGTGGGCACCAGCATCCTGGCGTCCGCCGGCGTGGTGAGCATCGTCGCGGGACTGGCTGCGCAGTCGACACTCGGCAACCTCATCGCCGGCGTCCAGATCGCTTTCACGGACTCGATCCGCGTGGGCGACGTCGTCGTGGTCGAAGGCGAATGGGGGCGGATCGGCGAGATCAACCTCTCCTATGTCGTCGTCTACATCTGGGATGAGCGCCGGCTGATCCTGCCGTGCACGTACTTCACCTCGCAGCCGGTGGAGAGCTGGACGCGCAGGAGCGAGAAGATCCTCGGCACCGTGTTCATGGACCTGGACTGGCGAGTGCCGGTCGATGCCGTCCGCGCGAAGTTCATGGAGATCGTCGAAGGATCCGACGCCTGGGACCGCCGCAAGGCCGGAGTGGTCGTCACCGGCTCCGAGGGCGGTCACGTCACGCTGCGCTTCACGATCTCAGCGAAGGACTCCGACGACCAGTGGGACCTGCGGTGCCTCGTGCGGGAGAAGATCATGACCTGGCTGCAGCAGGAGCACCCTGAGGCGCTGCCGGTCACTCGGGTGATGCTGGATCCTCCCGCGGCGGGATCGGACTCGGCGCGGGTGTAGGCGAGGGCGACGGGCTGTCGGCCTCGCGCACTGCCTCGACGAGCTCCCGCCACGCGCCCTGCAGTTCGGAGTCGGCGAGTTCGCGTTCGCGCACCTGCTGCGGCATCCGCGCCTGGATGCTCCACACGTAGCGATCCGCCCCCCGATCCTTGTGTTGCGGCGCGTCCCACGGGCAGCGCTCGATCAGGCCGACCCACACGTCGATCTCGGGCCGGGGCGGCGCGACCGTCCACCGGCGGCTGATGCCGGCGACACCGCCGGATCGGACGACGGCGACGACCAGCCGGTCGTCGTCATCCGGCGCGTCGAGCTCCTTCGGCATCCAGCACTCCCACGGTCGTCCAGGCGTCGCGAACTGCGGCGGTCACCTCTTCACCGTACTCGCGCTCAGCCGCTTCGACAGTGGCGTCCGCGAAAGCGCGGAACGTCGCGGCCTGAGACAGGCCCCCGGTCAGCGCGCGGTACCAGACCGTTCCGGCCCGCTCCCAGGCGTTGCCGCCGAGCGCGCGTGCCGTCAGAGCGAAGGCCCGATTCGGGATGCCGGAGTTGATGTGCACGCCGCCGTTGTCCTCGGTTGTCCGCACGAACTCGCTCATGTGGGCGGGCTGCGGATCCTTGCCGAGCTCGTCGTCATCGTAGGCGGTGCCCGGTTCGATCATCGACCGCAGCGCCTGCCCCTGGACTTCGTCGGTGAAGATGCCGGCGCCGATCAACCAGGTCGCAGCATCCGCCGTCTGACCGAGCGAGAACTGCTCGGTCAGCGCACCGAGCACGTCTGCCATGGACTCGTTCAGAGCACCGGGCTGACCCTGGTACTCGAGGTTCGCGGTGTGCTGGATCACACCGTGCCCGAGCTCGTGACCGATGACGCTGATCGATCGCGTGAACCCCTGGAAGACCTCGCCGTCTCCGTCGCCGAACACCATGCGTTCACCGTCCCAGAACGCGTTGTCGTAGTCGGTGCCGTAGTGCACGGTCGCGTCGAGCCCTGTTCCGGCACTGTCGAGGGAGTTGCGCTGGAACGCCGCCAGCAGCATCTCGAACGTCGCACCGAGTCCGTCGAAGGCTTCGTTGACCGAGGCGTCGTCGACGGGCGGGTCGTCCTCGTTGCGGACGACGGCCCCGGGCAGCGTCTCGGTGCCGTTCGCATCGCTGATCGTGCGATTCGGCGCATCCGTCAGCTCGGCGACGAGGTCGCCGTGCTCGTCGATCGACAGGTTCAGGCGGGCACGGAACTGGGGTCTGCCGGCGAGCAGGGTCTGGCGCGCAGCATCCGCGGCCTTCGGGAACCGGCCCGACTGGGCGAGGCGGGCGAGGAGGTATGCCGGAATGATGCCGTGTGCGCTTTCCATGGGGCCGACGATACGCGGGGTCGCCGACAGAGTCACGGCCGCCGCGGGAGCACGCCCCCCCCAGGTCGCTCGCGTAGAATCGGCATGGTGACCGATGCCCCCGCCGACAGCCCCGCAGACCTCGGCGACGGCCTCGACCCCGACGACCTCGCCACCACGCTCCGGGTGCTCGCATCGCTCGATTCGATGAGTGAGCAGCATCCCGACTACATCGCCGTCCGCCGCGCGACCGGGCGGATGTTCAAGGCCGTCAAGCGCGCCCGCCGCAAGGAGATCCGCGACGCGATCGCCGAGGCCGACAAGGCGGTCGTGGCGAAGACCGCGACGGGCGCCCCGGACCGCATCGACGACGAGACCCGCGGCAACGACCTCGCCTCCAGCGTGGATGCCCCGATCGCCGGCGAGCTGCTCAAGCCCCGCAACTGCTACATCTGCAAGCAGCCGTACACGCTCGTCGACGCGTTCTATCACCAGCTCTGCCCGGACTGCGCCCGCTTCAGCCACGCCAAGCGCAACGCGCGCACCGACCTCTCCGGCCGTCGCGCGCTGCTCACCGGCGGGCGGGCCAAGATCGGCATGCACATCGCGCTGCGTCTGCTCCGCGACGGCGCGCACCTGACGATCACGACGCGCTTCCCGCGGGACGCCGTGCGGCGCTTCTCGTCGCTGCCGGATGCCGCCGACTGGCTGCACCGCCTGCGCATCGTCGGCATCGACCTGCGCGACCCCGCTCAGGTGATCGCGCTCGCCGATTCCGTCGCGGCTCAGGGCCCGCTCGACATCCTCATCAACAACGCCGCGCAGACCGTGCGGCGCTCGCCGGGTGCGTACTCGCTGCTGGCGGATGCTGAGATGCAGCCGCTCCCCGACGGGCCCCTCCCCGAGATGGAGACCTTCGGGCACACCGCCGACCCGCACCCGCAGGCGCTCGAGGCGTCTGTCGCGGCGAATCCGCTGCTGTCGGTGGCATCCCTCGGCGGCACCGTCGCCGAGCAGGGCGGCCAGGCGCTGACGGCGGAGGACCTCGCCCGCCTCGCGATGGCGCCCGGTTCGTCGTCGCTCGCGAAGCACGCCGACGGCTCCGCGATCGACGCCGGCGGCCTCGTCCCCGACATCGATCACGTCAACAGCTGGGTGCAGTCGGTCGAGCAGGTCGATCCCCTCGAGATGCTCGAGGTGCAGCTGGCGAACACGACCGCGCCGTTCCTCCTCATCAGCCGACTGCGCGCATCGATGGAGGCATCGGACGCGCACCGGAAGTACGTCGTGAACGTCTCGGCGATGGAGGGGCAGTTCTCGCGCCGATACAAGGGCCCGGGGCATCCGCATACGAACATGGCCAAGGCCGCGCTGAACATGCTCACCCGCACGAGCGCCGGCGAGATGCTCGAGACCTCCGGCATCCTCATGACCGCCGTCGACACCGGATGGATCACCGACGAGCGCCCGCACCACACCAAGGTGCGCCTGGCGGAGGAGGGCTTCCACGCCCCGCTCGACCTCGTCGACGGCGCCGCGCGCGTGTACGACCCGATCGTGCAGGGCGAGGCCGGCGTCGACCTGTATGGCGTGTTCCTGAAGGACTACAAGCCCAGCCCCTGGTGACCGGACGCGGCAAGAACGCGCCGTCACGGCCCCGGGACGGCAGGGGCGCGCACCGTCCGGCGGTAGCCGCCGTCGTGGGATTCGACCGCGCCCGCTGCGACGAACTCGTCGATCCAGCCGCCCATCGGCCACTTGCCCCACTGCTCGGCGAACAGGGCGCCGTTGCGCAGGATGTCGTCGAGATGACGCCACGGGGGAGTGCCGGCCGGATGCCACTGATGGAACGCATGCGCGCCGCCCACCCAGTGCAGGGGCACGCCCTGCGACCGCGCCCGTCGGCCCAGATCGGTGTCTTCGGCGCCATAGCCCTCGTACCGCTCGTCGAACCCGCCCAGCTGCGCCCAGGTCGCCGGCGTCACCGCGAACGACAGCGACCAGAAGAGGTCGTACTCGTTCGCGTCGGCGGTCGCGACGACGCCGACGGCCGGGTTCGGACGCACGGGATGCGGTCGGACCATCGCCTCGAGCTGTTCGGCGGCTGACGGTCGCTGCACGCTCTCGAGGTAGGTGACCGGACCGCACAGCAGCCCGTTCGGGTGCGAGCGAATCGCTTCAGCGTATCGATCGAGCAGCTGCGGGCCCGGCAGACAGTCCACGTCGAGGAACACGAGCAGATCGACGTCGCGCGAGACAGCGATCTCGGCGGCGGCGTTGCGTCCTGCGCCGACGCGCATCCCATCGCGGCCCGGTGGGACGTGCACGTGAATTACGCCGTCGAACGGTGGCGGGGGCTCGCTGTCGAGCCACGCCTCGATGCGCACCACGTCATGATGGGGCGGCAGCACCTCGCGCAGAAAGCGGCGCTGGCGATGCAGATGTGCGAGGCGGTTGTGCGACGCCGGTGTGATCACGGCGATCCGCGTCATGAGGCGACCTCCTGTATGCCTCGGGCGGCACGCGCAGCGGCGCCGGTGACGCCCCATCCGCTCCAGTCGGGCGGGGAGACCGCTGCCCGCTCCACGAGCTCGACCACCTGTGCGGGAGACGATCCGGCGGGCGCTGTCGAGGCGAGGCCCGCGGCCTGCAGGACTCTGGCCGTGTGCTCCTGCTCGCCGAACGGTCTGTCCTGGGGCAGCACGACCGCGCGCGCGCCCGCGGTCGCGAGATCGGCCACCCCGTTCAGGCCGGCGGCGCTGATCACGACCTTCGCGCGGCAGAGCAGCGGCCACACGTCGGCGACCCGATCGTCGTCACGGGCGCCGGCCGTCTCGACCTCCCAGCCTCGAGCCGTCAGCAGGTCGATCGTCTGCTCGAGTCGTGATTCGTCGAGCGTACGGCTGAGGAACAGCGCCCGACGAGCGGCATCGTCGGCCGTGTGGCGCGACCGCCCGTCGTGCCGCGAGATCCCGCCGACATGACGTACGCGCGCACGGTGATCGGACAGCTCGGACGCATCGAACATGCCCTCCGGCCACGGTGCCACGATCCGATCGGCGAGGGCGTGGCCGAGCCGGTGCGGGCGGTCGGACCGATCGCCGGGTTGCGCGAACACCACGGTGGGAACGCCGAGAAGGCGGACGAATGCGGTGACCTCCACGCTGACGTCGACCACGAACGCCGAAACGGGGTGGCGGGCGATCCAGTCGGCGATCATCGCGAGCCGCGTCTGATGGCCTGGATGCCCGACCGGTGCCCAGTGCAGCGCCCCGCCGGCGGTGACATCGCCGAGCTCGTGCGCGGCGCGGACGGCGCCGTCGGCGGTCACCACCGGATCCGCGTCCGCAGGCAGGCGGACCCACGCGGTGTCGTCGCCGAGGTCACCAGGAGCGGGAAGCGACGAGAACACGGTGACCTCGTCGTCGAGATGCGGGCGGATCGCCTGCATCCGCGTGAGATGGCCCCATCCGTGATGGTGCACGTACCAGCCGATCATGCGCCGACCGCCTCCGCGCCTGCGATGAGCGAGTCGACCTCGGCCATACGACTGTGCGCGGCGACGGTGAGCACGCGCTCGACCTCGCGATGACGGCGCGCGAGCGAGTGGCGGGCGGATGCCGCCGCGCGCACGCGATCCCGGAACGCGGGCGACGCCGACCGAGCGGCTAGGGAGAGGGCCGCCTGAGCGAGGGCGCTCACGTCACGGGCGGGCACGACCGTGCATCCGGGCAGCCCCGCCAGCACCTCGCTCGCACCGCCCGCGTCGAACGCGGCCACAGGAGTGCCCGTCATCAGCGCCTCGGCCAGCACCAGGCCGAACGGCTCCGACCAGACCGGGGTGACCAGCGCGACCGACGACGCTCCGACGAGAGCGCAAAGCTCGGGTTGGCGCAGCGGCCCGACGTACTCCACGCCGTCGCCGAGAAGAGGCTCGACCTCACGGGTGAAGTACCGCTGGTCGCCGATCCGGCCGGCGATCCGCAGGCGCGCGCCTGCGAGCCGGGCTGCGCGGATGGCCAGATGGGGAGCCTTCTCGGGCACGATGCGACCGAACCACACCCACTGCTCGCCGCCGCGTCCTCGTCGCCACTCGCTGCTGTCGACACCGTTGGGGAAGACGAAGGCGTCGACTCCCTCGTCGGACCACGCTCGTGCCGTGTACTGGCTGACGGCGAGGAAGCGGTGCGGTGCCGTCGGCGGCAGGGAGCGCGCCGCATGCACCATGTCGGGGAGGGGCGGCGTGTGCAGGGTCGTGACGACTGGGATGCCCGCGTCGCGGCTCCACAGGATCGGATCGCCGTGCAGGCTGTGGTTGTCGACCACATCGACGCCGTCGACCGGGTCAGTCAGCCGGCGGCGCACCCGGGCGAAGGCATCCGCGATCCGTCCTCGGTGCCCCGCCGGGTTCTCCGAATCGGAGGTCTCATCGATGCAACGCCAGCGAGGGCTGGGCAGCTGCAGGTCGGCGCCCGATCCGAGGAAGTCGGATCCGGCGGCGGCGCACAGCTCGACGTCGTGTCCGCGACGCTTCAGCCACCGCACACGATTCCACACGACCGCCTCCAGTCCGCCCGCGTGCGGCTGTCGCAGGGGATGTCGTTCGGGAGCGACGACGAGCACGCGAAGGCGCTGCGCGGCCCTCATGCCTGAATTCCCGCGGCGGCATGTGTCCGAACGCCTGCCACGGCATCCGAGTAGAGGCGGGCGTGCGCCGCCCGAATCGCGCGTCGCTGCTGCTGGCGCTCGGCGCGGCGGTTCGCCAGGTGCGTCGCCCTCGGCGAGGACGACGCCGGCGAGCGGTGGACCCACGTCACCGCGGCGGCCAGCGTGCGGGGGTCGTCCAGATCGATGACGCAGAACTCGGACGGATGCTGCGACCGGATGTGGCCCACGTCGGTTCCCGCCACCGGCACCCCCAGGTCGTAGCAGAGCTCCACCCAGCCCGAGTGCGTCCCGTGCCGATAGGGAAGAACGAACAGGTCCAGCCCCCGGAGCCACTCCTCGATCTCCGCGTCGCTGAGATAGGGGGTCCTGCGCATTCGCACAGCGGCATGCCCGTCGGCGGCGTCGATCACCCGCTCCGCTGCACGGTCATCGCGTACCCGGTCGTTCATCAGCACCTCGATCTCGACCGCCTGGCCCGCTGCCTCGAGCAGCCCGGCCGCCCGCGCGGCTGCGCGCACCGCGCCCTCTGCGTCGATGTTCGGACGCAGGTCGCGCAGCGCGATGCCGACCCGAACGGTGCCTGCCCTGCTCACCCGGCTGTCCGCGGCGGTCTGCTCGAGCAGTGTCGGGTGGGCGAGCACCGTGCTGGCACGACGCCACCGGCGCTCGATCTCCGCCGCCGCGGAGGGCGTGAGCGTGATGAGGTGATCGGCCGCCGGGACGATCACATTGAGCAGCTCGCGATAGGGCTCCTGGTCGACGATCTGGGGATTGTCGAGGTCGTGCACCGTGAACACCACGGGCCGGCCCGCGAGGCGTGCCGCGTCGAGTCCTGCGCGCAACTCGTCAGGGGTGAACGACTCGAGCCCGAAGTGCACATGCAGCAGGTCGTACTCGGCGGCGTTCTCGCTGAGCCACTGTCCGGTCATCGCGACCGGCGGCCACCACTGCTCGGGGGGTGCGTCCGGCACGGGCGGGTCGGTCAGGAGAGTGACGCGCCGGGGATCGGTGATGGCGCGCACGTACGGGTGCGCGGCAGGGACGGAGGCGACGCGGATGCGCGCAGAGGTTGTGGCGATGGATTCCTCCTCGTTCAGACGGGCGTTGCGCGCGTACCGAAGTGATGGATCTCGGGAAAAGCAACGGGGTGAGACGAAGAGATCCACAGGTATACGTTCGAAGCATGAACCCCAACTCGCCCGACGTCACGACCGTTGCGCCCGTCGAGCCGGCGGTGCTAGGACGTCGAAGGCACTACGGCGAATTCTACGCGATCACCCCCCTGCCCGACAGCTTCGGAGTCGTGCTGGGAAACTGCCAGGCCGAGTCGTTGCGATTGGTGATGGATGCCGAGGATCGTCGGTTCATCCGGGTTCCGCCGGTGCACGAGATGTCGGCCGACGATGCGCGACGCCTGCACGAGGTGGTGGCCGCGGCCCACACGGTCGTCACGCAGCCGGTGCGCGACGACTATCACGACCTTCCGCTCGGCACGCGCCAGGTGGCTGCTGCGACCGCAGCCAGGGTGCTCACGGTGCCGCCCGTGCGGTTCGCGGGGCTGCATCCGTTCCAGGCCGCGATCCGCGTTCCGGGCGTCGATGAGGATCCACCGCTCGTGGCGTACCACGACGTGCGCACGCTCGCGGCGGCCGCGGGGCTGCCGGTTGCGTCTGCGCTGACACCGGATGCGGTGCGGGCCATCGGCCGGGCCTCGGTCGAAGTCCTGCGTGAGCGTGAGCGATCGACCCACATTCCGGTGTCCGACCTCTTCGAGGCCGTGTCGGGCGACCACATGCGCACCGTGAACCACCCCGGCAACGCGGTCTGGCTGCCGCTGGGTGCCCGCATCCTCGACGCGCTGGGGGCGGCGGAGGGACCCGTCGACCCGGGGCGCCCGCTGCTCGACTCGGTGCGCGCACCACTTGCTCCCGAGGTGATCGAGGCCTGGGCGCTGAGCGACGAGCCGCAGGAGCAGTGGATCGTCGAGGGGAGGCCCGTGAGCGACGCGGAGGTGCGCGAGGCGCACCTCGCCTGGTACGCCGAGCATCCCGGGTTCGTCGCCGCGGCGACCGCTCGGCTCGCGCCGCTCCTCACCGACTGGCGTGCGGCATGACCGGTGCGCCGCTGCTGCTCGTGCACCTTGGTGATCACGGCGTCGCGGTCTATGCCCGCGGCATGGCGGATGCCATTCGAGACGTCACCGAGGCGCACACCGTCGACGCCGCCGGACTCGCTCGACTGCCCGCCGGCACCGACGTGCACGCGCATTTCACCGATCGGCTCTGGGGTGCGTCGCCCGAGCAGGCATCCCGCACGTTCGCCGAGCTCGCATCGCGCCTGCGAGTGAGCGTCACCCTGCACGACGTGCCCCAGGCATCCGACGGTGAGCTGAATCGGCCTCGCCGTCGCGCGGCGTACGCCCGCGTCGCGGCGGCTGCGAGCGCAGTGGTCGTGAACAGTGAGCACGAGCGCGAACTGCTGCGCGAGGAGGACGTCTGGTCCGGGGCGGCCGAGGTCATCCCGCTGCCGGTGGAACTGGAGAAGGACGCCGGGCGGGAGCGACCCGACGGGTCAGTCGGGGTGCTCGGGTTCTTCTATCCGGGCAAGGGCCACGACGAGGCGGCGGACGCCGCGGCTGCCGCGGGGATCGGCGCGCTCACGGTGCTGGGACGCGCGTCGGACGGGCACGCGGCCGAGCTCGAGGCCTTCGTGCGGCGCTCGGCCGCCATCGGCGTCGAGGTCGACGTGACCGGATGGCTGGACGACGCCGAGATCGCTCGTCGCGGGCGCGCGGTGAGCGTGCCGGTGATCGCGCACCGGCACATCTCGGCATCCGGGTCGCTCGCTTCGTGGATCGGCTGGGGCCGGCGCCCGGTCGCCGTGCGCAACCGCTATGTCGACGAGATGGCCGCGCTGCGCCCCGGCACGCTCACACCCGTCGGCGAGAGCGACCTGGTCGGTGCGCTGCGTCATGCACGTGCGAATCCTGACGCGACCTGGCACGGGCTCACGCGTCTGCCCTTGTCGCGCGCTGAGGCGGCACAGGCGTATGTCCGCCTGTGGGCGGGGAGGGCTTCGTGACCGCGAGGTGGGTCGTCGGCAATCGATGGGACTCGCTCGACGGCATCCACCCGGATCCGCTTCCCACCGTGTCGGTGATCGTCGCGCACTACGACCAGCCGGGGCAGCTCGCCCGCACCCTGCATGCGCTCGCCGCACAGGACTATCCGCAGGAGCTGCTGCAGGTCATCGTCGCCGATGACGGCTCGCCCGGCGGGCTCGACGTGCCCGACGGGGTGACGCTCGTGCGGCAGGAGGATCGCGGGTTCCGTCTGGCAGCGGTCCGCAACCTCGGAGTGCGGGCGAGCAGCGGCGAGGTGCTGTGCTTCCTCGACGCCGACACCGCGCCCGAACCCGGCTACGTGCGGGCGTTGAGCAGGCTCCCCGCGCTCCTGCCCGAGGCGGTGGTCGTCGGTCGTCGCCGCCATGCGGATCTCTCGGCGGTCGCGCCCGACGTGCCGATCGTCGAGGCGGCGGCGGGTCGGGAGCTGCCGGAACCCGAGTGGCTCGCCGAGGAGTACGCCCGCAGCGGGGATCTGCTCGACTCCGACGACCGCTCCTACCGATTCGTGATCGGTGCCGTGATCGCCTGCGCGCGACGCATGTTCGATGAGGTCGGCGGCTTCGACGAGACGTTCGCGTCGTACGGGGGTGAGGACTGGGAGTGGGCGCACCGCATGTGGCAGGCCGGTGCGGTGTTCGCGCACATCGCTGGTGCGGTCGCCTGGCACGACGGTCCCGAGTGGGCCGAGCGGGACGGGTCGGGCATCGACCGCGCGAACGCGCAGACGCTGCGCATGCAGTCGAGCATTCCGGTTCCCGGGTCGTCTCCGCGGGCGCTGTGGCCCGGTGCGGCCGACCTCGTCGTGCAGGTGCAGGGTGAGCATCCGCCGGCAGCGCTGTTCATCATGGCCGACTCCCTGTTCGCCGCGTTTCCCCGAGCCAGGCTGCTGCTCGACGTCGTGCCCGATGCGCTCGCCGACGACCCGCGGGTCGTGGAGGCCCGCGACGCCCGACGCCCTGTGGACTCCCGGGTGCTGTGGGAGATGCGCCGACCCGTCGTCGTGCTCGATCCGGACTGGCTCGTCCACCTCGTCCACGGCCTCGGCACGGGAGATCTGGGCGCTGTCGACCTCGTCGACGGCGATGGCGCACCCATCGGAAGGCTGCGCTCGCGACGCGCCACGCGACGTGCCGACCGCTGGGGGCACGAGGATGCGTTCCGGACGCGGCGGATGACTGCCGTGGGAACTCACGTGCTGCGGCCCGATCCTCGGGTCGAGGCCTGGGTCGGCGGGTGGGGCGGCGTCGAGTCGTTCTGCTGACGGGTGCGCGGTCTCGAGCCGGTCGGCCTCGCGGCATCCGACGAGGCCGGCGAGGCGGTCGTCACTGCGACGGGAGTCGACCGGCTCTAGCTGCGGTGGGCGCTCGCCCGCCGGCGGAACGATTCGACGCCGGCGGGCTCGTCCCCGACATCGATCACATCAACAGCTGGGTGCAGTCGGTCGAGCAGGTCGATCCGCTCGAGATGCTCGAGAAATCCGGCATCCTCATGACCACCGTCGACACCGGATGGATCACCGACGAGCGCCCGCACCGCTCGACCTCGTCGACGGCGCCGCCCGCGTGTACGACCCGATCGTGCAGGGCGAGGCCGGCGTCGACCTGTATGGCGTGTTCCTGAAGGACTACAAGCCCAGCCCCTGGTGAATTCGCCGCCGGTGGTGCATGACGCTTCGGGGGCCGACACGCTGGATTTCGGACCGAATCGGCCGAAGCATCCGACGAGTGGCGTGTCGACCCCAGGGCGTGCCGGGGCTCAGGCCTCCGCTACGGGTGACCAGGCATCGGTTCCCACCGTGGCTGGAAGTGCCTGGTCGTTGAACCGTTCGAAGCGGAACGCCTCCAGCACGGGGGACGGCTCGCCGGTCATCACCTCGTCCGCGGCGAGCTCGCCGAGTACGAGGCCCAGAGTCGCCCCCGAATGGGTGAACAGTGCGTACAGCCCGGCGACTCCGGGCACGGGACCCGCTACCGGGTCGCCGTCACCGGGGATGGGCTTCCATCCGGCGCCCACGTGCGACGCCGTCAGAGTCGGCCTGCCCGTCAGCACCTTCGAGGCTTCGTCGAGCAGCCCGTGAACCGACTCGTCGGGAACCTCGATGGTGCCGTCGTCGCCGACCACGATCGATTCCTCCGCCCATGCCGCATCCAGCACCAGGCGGTTGTCGGGTGTCGGGCGCACCGCCACTCGAGGCGTGTTCAGCACGGTCTTCATGGTGAAGTCCACCGGATCGGTGAACAGGACGAATGCGGCGGGCGAAGCATCGGGAACGGTGACGCCGAGTGCGGCCAGCTGCGCCGGAACCGCGGGTCCCGTCGCGAGGACGACGTGATCCGCTGCGACAGCGGACCCGTCGCCGAGGATGACGCCGACCGTTGTGTCTTCGTTCACGTCGACGCGGACCTCGCCGGCGTTCTCGATGACGGTGGCGCCAGCGTCTTTCGCCTCCGCCACCAGCACGGCGATGATGTCGGGCAGGCTCACCCATCCTTCGCCAGGGTTGAAGATCGCACCCTCGTCGGCGATCGCGGCGGCGTCGACACCGGGCGCGAGCCGCTCGACGTCGTCCCTGTCGATCCAGAGCGAGTCGTAGCCCACCGATCGCTCGAACTGGAATGTCCGGCGGAAGCTGTCCTCAGGGCCGGCCCACTTCAGCGCCCCGTCGAAGCGGAGATAGGCGTTGCTGTCCGCGTGCCTCGCCGCCCAGGTGCGGTACCGGTCGATGGCCAGCAGCCGTAGGTAGTGGTAGCTGGAGGAGCGGTCTCCGGACGAATTGAGCCACGCGATCGAACGACCGGAGGCGCCGTCGGCGAGCGAGCCCTGGGTGACGAGGGTCACATCGGCGCCTGCGCGAGCGAGATGGGCTGTGGTCGATGCGCCGAGGATGCCCCCGCCGATGACGACGACCTTCTTCGAACCGTTTGCTGACATTTTGTTCCTCACTTCTTGGTTCTTGACGCTGCTGCTGCGCGAGCTGCGGCGATCACGCGCAGGCCGGCGACGGCGTCTGCCGGATCGACAGGGACCGGCGACCCGCTGTTGATGGATGCCGCGACGCCGGCGTAGAAGCGCTCGTACTGGCCGCGTGTCATGGGTACGCTCTCGCCGTTGTCGCCTGTGGTGATCGATCCCCACTCGGCCTGGTCGCGTTCGCCGAAGCCGGGATCGCCCGGTCGCCGCCCGGCGACCAGTGCAGTCTCCTGGCCGTCGAGCCCCCAGGAGACGTACGTGCCTTCGGCGCCCAGCACGCGAAACCGCGGCCCGGGCTCTGGAGCCACCGCACTCATCCAAAGGTGCGAGCGCACGCCGGACTCATGCTCAAGGGCGATGAACACGTCATCGTCCGCCGCGACGCCCTCGCGCACGGTGTCGATCTCGGCGTACACGTCCACGACCGGCCCGAACAGCTGCAGCGCCTGATCGATGAGGTGCGGCCCGAGATCGAACAGGATGCCGCCAGCTTCGGCGACCGGTGCCTCTGCCTTCCATCCTTCCGGCGCCTGCGGCTGCCACCAGGTGAATCGCGACTCGAAGCGGCGGATCTCGCCGAGACGCCCGGACTTCACCAGGTCGCTCACGGTGAGGAAATCGCCGTCCCAACGACGATTCTGGAACACCGTCAGCATCAGGTCTCGAGCCGCGGCGATCGCGATCAGGGTTTCGCCGGTCTCCGCGTCGGCGACGAACGGCTTGTCGACGACGACGTGGTAACCGGCACGCAGCGCCGACTCGGCGTGAGCGGCATGGCTGCCGCTTGGCGAGGCGACGACGACCAGATCGATCGAGTCCGTCATCTCCCACAGGGCGGCGGTATCGGCGAGGATGCGGGCCTGAGGATGCTCGCTCGTCGCACGCTCGACGCGAGCGGGATCTCGCGTCACGATCGCGTCGATGCGGAAGGCTGGATCGGCGGCCAAAAACGGTGCGTGGAAGAGGCCCCCCGCGGTGCCGAAGCCGATGATCGCTGTGCGGATGACCATCAGAGGACCTCGGAGAGGAACAGCCGCAGCCGGTCGCTCTTCGGGGCGTCGAATATCTCGTCCGGAGTTCCCGCCTCGACGACTCGGCCCTCGTCCATAAAGACGACCTGATCTGCGACCTTGCGCGCGAAGCCCATCTCGTGAGTGACGACGAGCATCGTCATGCCGCGCTGGGCGAGCTCTGCCATGAGGTTGAGCACACCCTTGACCAGCTCGGGGTCGAGCGCGCTCGTCGCCTCGTCGAAGAGCATGACCTCGGGTTCCATCGCCAGGGCGCGTGCGATCGCCACACGCTGCTGCTGCCCGCCGGAGAGGTCGCGCGGGCGATGGTCTGCGCGCTCTGCGAGGCCGACCTCGGTCAGCCGTGCCAGGGCGATGCGCCTGGACTCGCCCTTGGACATCTTCTTGACGTTGCGCAGTGCGAGGGCCACGTTCTCGAGCGCGGTGTGGTCGGGGAACAGGTTGAAGTGCTGGAACACGAGACCGACGCGGCGGCGCAGCAGATCCGGCTTCAACGCGAGAGCATCGTCGTCGGCGAGCGCTACGCTGCCCGCCTTCGGCTCGTGGAGCCGGTTCACACCGCGCAGCAGCGTCGACTTGCCCGACCCGGACGGTCCGATGATGCAGGTGGTCGTGCCGGGTTCGACGGCGATCGACACATCGCGGATGACATCGACGTCGCCGTACGCCATCACGAGGTTGTCGATCTGCAGTCGCGAGCCTTCGTAGAAACGGCCCTCGGTCACGGGGAGCGGCGAGGTGTAGGTCATGTGTTCTCTCCTTGGGCCAGTGCTGGGCTCACAGGCTTCTCGGCGATCTCGTCCAGACCGCTCTTGGGCGGGGTCGCCTTACGGCGTCCGGTGCGGAATCGGTTGTCGAAGTAGTTCACGAGGTGCGTGAGCGGCACGGTGATCACGAGGTAGAAGACGCCCGCAAGAACGAGGGGCGACAGGTTGCCGGTGAGCACGGCGGCGTCCTGTCCCACGCGGAACAGCTCCCGCTCGCTGACGAGCAGCCCGAGGAAGTACACGAGGCTCGAATCCTTGACGATCGCGATGAACTGATTGACCAGGGCCGGCAGCACCCGGCGGATCCCCTGCGGGACGACGACGAGGCGCATGGCGCTGCCGTATGTCATTCCCAGCGCGCGGCAGGCTTCCAGCTGCCCGCGTTCGACGCTCTGGATGCCGGCGCGGAAGATCTCGCCGATGTAGGCGCCGGCGATCAGGCTGAGCGCAAGGATGCCGAGTGGATACGGAGACGGCCCGAAGATCTGCTGACTGATCCTGGCGAAGCCCTGCCCGATGAGCAGGATGGTCAGAATCGCGGGAAGCCCACGGAAGATGTCCGTGTAGATGCGTGCGGGCAGGCGCAGCCATGCGGTGCGCGAGACGCCCATGATCGCGAGGATCATGCCGATCACGATGCCCAACAATGTCGCGAACACTGAGATGACGAGGGTGTTCACAAGACCGGTGCCGAGAAGCTGCGGCAGCACCGCGATCATCGCGTCGAAGTCGAAGAACGTCCTGATGAGGTTATCGAGCCAATCCATGCGGATCTCCCTTCGGGCTGTGGGTGCGGGCAGCGCCCGCACCCACAGCAGCCGTCACTTGCTGTCGCCGGTGTCCTCGCGCTGCTCGTCGCTGGGCAGGTACTGGTCGGGCATCGGGGACCCGGGGAACCACTTCTGGTAGAGCTCCTTCCACGTGCCGTCCTCCATCGCGGCGTGGAGCGCCTCGTTCAGAGCATCCTTGAACTCGTCGTTGCCCTTGGCGATCGCGAAGCCGGCCGGCGCGTCGAATGACGGGATGTCGATGGCGTTCTCGAGACCGTACTGGTCGGCATACTCCTTCGCGGCCTCGTAGTCGAGGAAGTGCGCGTCGATCGCGCCGCTGTTGACGGAGGAGATTGCGGAGTTGTTGTCGGGAAAGCGCACCAGTTCGGTGTCGGTGAAGTTCTTCACGGCGTAGGCCTCCTGCAGGGTGCCCTGCACGACGCCGAGCCGCTTGCCCGCGAGGCTCTTCTCGTCGGTGATGCCGCTGTCAGGGCTGGCCATGACGGTGAGGTATCCGGCGAGGTAGCCGTCCGAGAAGTCGACTGTCTGCTCACGCTCCTCGGTGATCCCGATCGCCGCGACGCCGACGTCGAACTGCCCGTTGGCGACAGCGGCGAGCAGGCCGGAGAAGTCCTGGCCGGTGAACACGACGTCGTCGATGCCGATGCGTTCAGCGACATCGGTGAACAGTTCGACGTCGAAGCCGGTGAATTCACCGCTCGCGTCGGTGAATGTGTACGGCTTCGCATCGCCTAGGCTCGCAACCCGGATCTGACCGGGTGTGATCAGACCGTACGGGTTCTCGTCCTGGTCGCCGCCGGCTGAGGCGTTGCCGGTCGAGCTGCAGGCGGTGAGCGCCAGGGCTCCTGCTACTGCGGCGGCGACTGCGAAGCGGCGGAATGTCAGGGTTTTCTTGGCCATCGGATGGCTCCTCTCAGAGGACTGCATTATCGGGAGGGTGTGGACGCTGGGGCGAAGCTGGGGTAAATTGAGACCGGTCTCAATTTTGCGTTGACTTGGACAGTACACGGCGACGATCGAGCCGTCAATAGGGTGGAACCCGTCGATGAAGTTAAAGGGGTGATGAGCGGTGAGCGGACACGGGGACGGGCTTCGCGACGTGACCGTAGCGGACGTGGCCGCGCGAGCCGGCGTCGCCAAGGCGACCGCGGCGCGTGCGCTCGGCGACTACGGAGCGGTGAGCGCGAAGGTCCGCGCACGTGTTCAGGAAGCGGCATCCGCGCTCGGGTACCGGCCGAACGCCGTCGCGCGCAGCATGAGCACCGGGCGATCGAAGGCGATCGGCATCATCGTGGGCGACATCGAGAACTCGGCATTCGCGCAGGCGACTCGCGGGGCTGCTGATGTCGCCGAGGCTGCAGGGTACGACCTGATCCTGTCCAACTCTCGCGAGGAGGTCGAGACGGAGCGCAAGGCCATCGATCTGCATCTCGCCAAGCGGGTCGATGGGCTCGTCATCGCGCCCGCGTCGTCGATCCACCCCGCCAGCTTTCTCGACATCGTCGAGGCCGGCCGTCCCATGGTGTTCTTCGACCGACTCGTGCACGGGATCGAGGCGGATGCCGTCGTCGCGGCGAATCGTGAGGGCGCGACGCGTCTCGCCGATGTGCTCGTGCGAGCCGGGCATCGTCGAATCGCGTACGTGTCGGCGCTCGACGACATATCCGCTGGTGGGTTCCGGTCGATGTGGGATGCGGAGTCCCGCGAGTTCGTACCGGGTCTCAAGTCCTCGGTGATCGCCGAGCGCATTGCTGGGTTCGCGGATGCCCTTCAGCGCGCCGGCATCGGAGACCCGCTCGCCTACGTGCGCCTCGGCGCAGACGAGGAGAACGCTCGTCGGATCGTGACTGATCTTGTCACCGGCGACGACGCGGTCACCGCGATCGTCGCGTCCGACAGCATGGTCTCGTTCCACGCGTTTCGTGCGATCCGCGACCTCGGGTTGCGGATCCCCGATGATATCTCGTTGGTCGGGTTCGACAACGCGCCATGGACGTCGGTGACCGAGCCGACGATCACCGTGATCTCTCAGCCTTCACGCGAGCTCGGCGCGCTTTCGACTCAGATCCTCATCGATCGGATCGAAGGGGCGACCGACCCCATGCGTGTGCGGGTGCTCCCGCAGGAGCTCATCGAACGCGGATCAGTATCGCGACCGCGAGGCTGAGGTCGTTCAGTGCTCCGGCACTTCGAGGTTCGCCGACGCCCATTGGCCGAGCTGGCTGAGGATGTCTGGGGCCTCGACCTGCGCGTCGTGCAGCGTCCGTTCACGCTCGTCGGTGTGAAACCCGCCCTGGACGCCTTCACCGACGTCGCGAACGAGCTGAAGGAGAACGCGGAGAAGTCGGCGCGCTCCTTCGGGCAGGAGCTCGCCGCGACGCGCCGCAAGGTCGCCTGAGGCCGGGCAGCGTCACGCCCGACATATCGGGGGCCGCGATCACGGATGTCGGATGCTTCGGCAGGATCCGTCCGACATCTGTGCAAACGGCCCCCGATGTGTCGCCGGGTCGCCGGGCGTGACCCGTTCACCCGGGCAGTCGCACGGTCGCCACGAGCCCGCCGCCCCGCGCGGTGCAAGCTCCAGCATCCCGCCGTGCGCCCGGGTGATGCCGTCGACGATCGCGAGACCGAGTCCCGTCCCTGCGTGATCGCGGTCGCGCGTCCGCCCGGCGCCGCCTCGACCCGCACCGTGACCGAACCGCCGGAGCGGTTGTGCGCGATCGCGTTGTGCACGAGGTTCACGACGAGCTGCTGCAGCAGCGCCGGCGACCCGGATGCGCCAGGCGCCGACCCCTCGACCGCGAGAGAGATTCCCAGTGGATGGTGCGTTCAGCGGTTTCAGCGTCGACGACATCGACGCGGCGCACGAGTTCTACGGCACAACGCTCGGGCTCGAGGTCGAGGCGAACCCGATGGGGTTCCTCGACATCCGTCTGCCGAGGGGCGGGTGGATCCTCGTGTACTCGAAGCCGAACCACGAGCCTGCGAGCTTCACGATCCTGAACTTCCCGGTGGCGGACGTGTATGCCGTCGTCGACAACCTCATCGCCCGCGGCGTGCAGACCAAGATCTACAGCGACGCGGAGTTCCCGTCCGACGAGCGCGGCATCGTGTGCGGCGGGGGACAGAGCCCCGACATCGCGTGGTTCCGCGACCCGGCGGGCAACGTCCTCGCCGTCATGCAGGCCTGAGCGGGCCCCGCTAGAGGCGGTCGACGGCGGTGACGGTCACCACGGCCTCGCCCGCCTCATCGGATGCCGCCAGATCCACGGTCGCCGAGATACCCCAGTCATGATCCCCGGCGGGATCGTCGAAGATCTGACGCGCCGTCCACTGCGATGATCCCTCGGTCAGCAGAAGCAGCTTCGAGCTGCGGGCATCCGCCCCGGTGAGGATCTCGTCGTGCTCGGCGAAGTACGCATCCAGGGCGTCGTTCCAGGCATCGGCTCCGAACGCGGGATCGAGCTCGACGAGAGCGTCGACGTCCTCGAGGGCGGCGAGCTGCACCCGCCGGAACAGCTCGTTGCGCACGAGCGTGCGGAAGGCGCGGACGTTCGCGGTCAGTCGCTTGGGCGCGGGAGGGACGATCGGCTCGTCCACGTGTTCCGCGCTCTTCAGGGCGGCGAGGTCGACCTGGCCGTCGTCCGTGCCGGCGCGCAGCTCCTCCCACTCGTCCAGCAGGCTGGAGTCCACCTGCCGCACGAGCTCGCCGAGCCATTCGATGAGGTCGCGGAGGTCTTCGTTCTTCAGCTCTTCGGGGATGGTCTGCGATGCGGCGCGGTATGCGTCCGACAGGTACCGCAGCACGACGCCCTCCGAGCGGGCGATCTTGTAGAACGCGACATATTCCCCGAACGACATGGCTCGCTCGTACATGTCGCGCACGACCGACTTCGGATGCAGCTCGAAGTCGCGGATCCACGGCTGAGCAGCGCTGTACGTCTCGAACGCCGCTCCGAGCAGCTCTTCCAGCGGCTTCGGATACGTGATCTGCTCGAGCAGCTCCATCCGCTCGTCGTACTCGATGCCCTCGCGCTTCATCTCTGCGACCGCCTCGCCGCGGGCGAGGAACTCCTGCTGACCGAGGACCGCCCGCGGATCGTCGAGCGTCGATTCGACGATCGAGATCATGTCGAGCGCGAAGGTCGCGGCATCCGGGTCGAGCAGCTCGAACGCCGCCAGCGCGAACGGCGACAGCGGCTGGTTCAGCGCGAAGTTCGGCTGCAGGTCGACGGTGAGACGGACGCCCTTCGACGGGCTCAGGGACCGGTCCTCGTACTCCTCGACGATGCCCGACTCGCGCAGCGTCCGGTAGATCCCCAGCGCCCGCAGCGCGAGCTGTCGCTGCCGCGCGCGGGGCTCGTGATTGTCGTATACCAGCGCGCGCATATTGCCGAACACGTCGCCGCCGCGAGCGATGACGTTCAGCATCATGGCGCTCGTGATCTGCATGTGGGAGGTCAGCGGCTCCGGCTCCGCATCCACGAGCTTGCGGAACGAGGGCTCGCCCCACGAGACGAAGCCGTCCGGCGCCTTCTTGCGGATGATCTTGCGCTTCTTCTTCGGGTCGTCGCCCGCCTTGCGGATCGCGGCGGCGTTCTCGGACTCGTGCTCCGGTGCCTGGCACACCACGGTGCCCGCGGTGTCGAAACCGGCGCGCCCTGCGCGGCCGGCGATCTGATGGAACTCGCGGGCATTGAGCTGCCGCATCCGCGTGCCGTCGAACTTCGTCAGGGCCGTCAGCAGCACCGTGCGGATCGGAACGTTGATGCCGACCCCGAGGGTGTCGGTGCCGCAGATCACGCGCAGCATCCCGCGCTGCGCGAGCTGTTCGACGAGGCGGCGGTACTTCGGCAGCATCCCAGCGTGATGCACGCCGATGCCGGCCCGGAGGAACTTCGACAGCGTGCGCCCGAACGCGGTCGTGAACCGGAATTCACCGATCACGGCTGCGATCTCGTCGCGCTGCTCCCGCGTGGCGATCTTCGTGCTCGACAGCGCCTGCGCGCGCTCCATCGCCGCCGCCTGCGAGAAGTGCACGATGTAGATCGGGGACTGCCCCGTGGAGAGCAGGTCTTCGATCGTCTCGTGGATGGGGGAGAGCTCGTAGAAGAAGTGCAAGGGCACGGGCCGCTCGACGCCCGTCACCACCGACGTCTCGCGCGACGTGCGCCGCGTCAGATCGTCAGCCAGAGACGTCACGTCCCCGAGCGTCGCCGACATCAGGACGAACTGCGCCTGCGGCAGCGTCAGCAGCGGGACCTGCCAGGCCCACCCGCGGTCGGGATCGGCGTAGAAGTGGAACTCGTCCATCACCACCTGCCCGACATCAGCGGCATCGCCCTGACGCAGGGCGAGGTTCGCGAGGATCTCGGCGGTGCAGCAGATGATCGGGGCGTCCGCGTTGACCGCCGAGTCGCCGGTCACCATGCCGACGTTCTCGGCGCCGAACACGTCGACGAGGGCGAAGAACTTCTCGCTGACCAGAGCCTTGATCGGGGCCGTGTAGTAACTCCGTCGGCCGTCGGCAAGGGCGGCGAAGTGCGCACCGATCGCGACGAGCGACTTCCCCGTGCCGGTTGGGGTCGAGAGGATCAGGTTGTTCCCCGAGACGATCTCGATGACCGCTTCGTCCTGCGCCGGATACAACTGGATGCCGGTCGACTCCGCCCATTCGACGAACGCCGTGTAGACGGCATCCGCATCGGAGCCGTCGGGGAGGGAGTCGGTGAGGGAAGCCATGTCCTTACGATCCTCCCCCATCATCAGGGCGATCAGACGCTGAGGGCCTGCGTCAACCCCCGATGCTCTGGGCTGTTCCCGTGAAATGCTGGTCGCCGGGTGCATCCGCGAGCGCCCGCGAAGGGGATCCATGATCGACAGCCACGCCGTCGATGCCGTGTCGGCACGAGGGGCGCTCAGCGCCGCACTGCTGAACCGGCTCCGATTCGACGATCCGATTCACACCGGCTCGATCGCCGATAGGCGAAGCGCAGACCTGGTCGAACTCGCGGCGGACGCGCTCACCGCGAGCTCCGGTATCGCAACGGATGACGACCTGCAGATCACCCTGTTCCTGCTGTACGCGTGCGCGTACGGATCTCTGGACTGGATCGACCCTGCATGGGAGTGGAACCCTGAGCTGCTGGCTGTCCGGCGAGGGATCGAGCGGGAGTTCGAACGCGAGCTTCGCCGCGACGTCGCCGTGGGCGCAGTACCGCCCGCGGATGCTGAGTCCATCGCCGCCGCGCTTTTCGAGCTCACGGCGCCGAACCCCGGCCCCTCCCTTGCTCGGTACGTCGCCAAACACGCGACGCTCCACCAGGTGAGGGAGTTCGTGATCCAGCGCAGCATCTACACGCTGCGCGAAGCCGATCCGCACTCCTGGGCCATTCCTCGGCTCACCGGTCGCGCGAAGGTTGCGCTCGTCGAGATCCAGTCCGATGAGTACGGAGGTGGACGGCCCGAGCGCATGCACGCGGAGATCTTCGCCCGTACGATGCGTGGACTCGGACTCGACGCACACTACGGCGGCTACCTCGATCGGGTTCCGGCGGTGACGCTGGCCTCGCAGAACGCCATGTCGATGTTCGGCCTGAACCGGTCGCTGATCGGCGCGATCGTGGGCCACCTGGCAGCCTTCGAGATGACCTCGTCGTTGCCCAACCGCTCGTATGCCGAGGGTGTGCGCAGGCTCGGCTTCGGCGACGACGTCGCGGAGTACTTCGACGAGCATGTGGAGGCGGATGCTGTGCATGAGCAGATCGCGGCGCGCGATCTCGCCGGCGGGCTCGGGGAGGATCGCCCCGAACTCATCGAGGACATCTTCTTCGGGGCCGGTGCCTGCCTGATGCTCGACGATCGCGCTGCGGATCATGTCAGGGCTGCGTTCGAAGCGGGCGAGAGCTCTCTGCGACCCGGGGGCGACGATGCCTGAGCGCGACGTGCAGATCACCGCGTGCGCCGACGGGCCGCTCCTCGTGCGCGGTGCGGTTCAGGTCGTCGGTGAAGACGGGCAGACCATCGACAATCCTCGTCGAACCGTCGCGCTCTGTCGTTGCGGGTCTTCAGCGATCAAACCGTGGTGCGACGGCACGCACAAGCTGATCCGCGGGGTCAGTGATCCAGCCTCTTCGACATCTCGGTGATCCAGATCGGCGCGAACGGCGAGATGCTCGGTGCATCCTTCATGTCGCGCTCGATGAGGTCGAGCAGGTGGTCGAGGTCGAGGCCCTCGGGCTTCTTCACGACGCGTTCGGATGTCAGCGACCACGCGGCCGCGTTCACGGTCGGGTCGGCGTCTCGCCCGTCGCCCACAGCCCCTTCGCGACGGCGTGATCGACCTTCACCTTCAGTCGTCGCCGATGATCCCCCCACGGATCCGGCGCAGGTCCTCCATGAGCGACCCGATGAGGATCCAGTGACCGGATGCCGGCGGCTTCACCTGCAGCGGTGCGGTCAGCGCCGGGATCGCCGAGGTCTCGGCCGCGGGCTCGGGAGCGATGTCGGCGACCTGCACCGCGAGCCTGACGTCGTGGCCCGCGCGGCGCAGCTGCTCGGCGATCGCGTGCACCGTCGGCTCCGCGGCGAGCGTGTCGTCGTAGTGGTCGAAGAACGCGCGCGTCATCCCGATCACCTGCGTGACGATCGGCGAGAGGCGATCGAGCAGCGCGCGCATCTCGGCGATCTCGCCTCTGGCCGCGCGGCGCGGGTTGAGCGTGAGGGATTCCTCGCCGGCCGATACGGATGCCGCAGCCGCCGCCTGCATCGGGCGCAGCAGGCGCGCTTCGACCATCAGCCCCTGCAGATCGCCCGGCCGCTGCGTGCTCGAGAGGGCTGCGGCCAGGCGGTCCAGGCTCGCAGCGATCTCGGTGCCGAGCAGACCGAGGTCTCGACGGGCGGGGGCGATGAGCACCGGGGGCACGAGCAGCGCGTTGACGACGAGCGCGAAGCTCACTCCGATCAGCGTCTCGAGGATCCGATCGATCGCGTACTCGAGGTTCGACGATCCGAGAGCGAGCACGAGCATCGCCGAGATCGCGACCTGATTGCCCGTTCCCGGTGAGGCGCGCAGCGCCCACGCGACGAGCATCGCCACGACGATCGCCAGCAGCACCACCCAGCTCTGCGCGCCGAGCAGCAGGCTCAGGGCCACGGCGATGACGACGCCGACGATCACGCCGATGCTGCGCTCCAGCGCCTTCGCGAACGACTGGTTGACGCTCGGCTGCACCACCAGCAGCGCGGCGATCGCCGCGAACACCGGCAGAGGACCGGGGATGAGCCAGCCCGCGATCAGCCACGCGCCGATCGTGGCGATCGCCGACTTCGCGACCTGCAGCAGCGGACTGCGCTTCGCGCTGCGCACCGACGCCGTGACCCTCATGGCACAACGCTAGCGCCGTCGCCATCACGTCATCAGCAACTGAGGTCACCCTAACCCCGTGCTACCTTAGGGGAGGCTTACCAAAGCCGTCCGGCTCCCGGCCGCCTCCCGAACCCACCGAAACCCTTGAAGGGAACGCCCGTGCCTACCTCCCGACTCCTCGCCCTCGGCGCCGCTGCGGTCCTCGCGCTCAGCCTCGCCGCATGCTCCTCGACGGCACCCACGAGCACCGACGACACCGCAGCGGGCTCCAACCCGGCATCCGACGACGCATTCCCCGTCACGATCGAGCACGTCTACGGCGAGACGACGATCACCGAGAAGCCCGAGCGCGTCGCCACCGTCGCGTGGGCAAACCACGAAGTGCCGCTCGCGCTGGGCATCGTGCCGGTCGGCATGAGCAAGGTGGCCTGGGGTGACGACGACGACAACGGCGTCCTCCCCTGGGTCGAGGAGAAGCTCGACGAGCTCGGCGCCGAGACCCCGGTGCTCTTCGACGAGGCGGACGGCATCGACTTCGAGGCCGTCGCCGACACGAACCCCGACGTGATCCTGGCGTCCTACTCCGGACTCACGCAGGAGGACTACGACACGCTCTCCAAGATCGCGCCGACCATCGCCTACCCCGAGGTCGCCTGGGGCACCTCCTACCAGGACATGATCACCATGAACGCGACAGCTCTGGGGCTCGCCGATGAGGGCGCAGAGCTGGTCGCCGACCTCGAGTCCCAGACGCAGGACGCGCTCGACGCGCACCCGGCTCTGAAGGACGCCAAGGTCCTGTTCACCTACATCGACCCCAACGACTTCAGCCAGGTGGGCTTCTACACGCCCATCGACACGCGCCCCGGATTCCTCCTCGACCTGGGTCTTCCCGAGCCGCAGATCCTGAAGGACAACGCCGACGCGACCGACTTCTACCTGACCGTCAGCGCCGAAGAGGTCGACAAGTTCGACGACGTCGACCTGTTCATCACCTACGGCGACGAGTCGATGGTCGCCGCCCTCCAGGCGGACCCGCTGCTCGGCAAGATCCCCGCGGTCGCCCAGGGGCAGATCGCGATCCTGCCCGACGCCACCCCGATCGCCAACTCCGCCAACCCGTCGCCGCTGTCGATCCCGTGGGGGATCGACGAGTACTTCTCGATCCTCGAGGCACCGCTGACGGGCAAGTGACCTCGATCGCCACAGCACCGAAGCCGGGCGCCGCAGGTCTGCGGCGCCCGGCATCGGTGCGCACAGCGTGGCTGCTCATCGGCGTCGGCGTCATCCTCGTCCTGAGCATCCTGTCGGTGTCGTTCGGCGTCCGCGCCGTCTCGCCGGGCGACATCCTCGCCGCCCTCGGCGGGCACACCGACACCGTCGAACAGGCCGCCATCGTCAAGCGGATACCGCGCACCGTCCTCGCGATCCTCGTCGGAGCCGCCCTCGCGCTCTCCGGCGCGACCATGCAAGCGGTGACACGCAACCCCATCGCCGACCCCGGCATCCTGGGTGTCGCCAACGGCGCATCGCTCGCGGTCGTCATCGGCCTCGCCTTCTTCGGCGCGACCGGCGCCTTCACGCAGATCGCCGTCGCCGTCGTCGGCGCAGCGCTCGCCGCAGTCTTCGTCTACGCCGTCGGGTCGCTCGGCCGCGGCGGCGCCACCCCCCTCAAGCTCGCGCTCGCGGGAGCCGCGACATCCGCCGCGCTCGCCTCGCTCATCAGCGCGGTCATGCTCCCGCGCGTCGATCTGCTGACAGCGTTCCAGTCGTGGCAGGTCGGCGGCGTCGGCGGCGCGGAATGGCCGAGGATCGCGATCACCGCGCCCGTGCTCGCGGCGGGCGCCCTCATCTGCTTCGCGTGCTCGCGCGGCATGAACTCGCTCGCGCTCGGCGACGACATGGCCGCAGGGCTCGGCGAGAACGTCTTCCGCACGCGGCTCATCTCGGCGCTCGGCGCCGTCATCCTCGCCGGCGCCGCCACCGCCATCGCCGGCCCCATCGGATTCGTCGGCCTCGTCATCCCGCACGTCTGCCGGATGCTCATCGGCACCGACCACCGCTGGCTGCTGCCGTTCACCGCGCTGGCAGGCTCTGCCCTGCTGCTGGCGGCCGACATCGTCGGCCGCGTGATCGCGCCGAACGGGGAGGAGATCCAGGTCGGGATCATCACCGCCGTCATCGGCGCGCCGTTCTTCATCTGGATTGTGCGCCGTCAGAGGGTGAGGGAGCTGTGATGGCCGCGCGGGTGCCGACCCTTCGACAGGCTCAGGGATCGGATGCGGGGGCGGCGATCGCCGCCGGGCGCCGGATGCGCCGCCGCAGGCACGTCGTCGCGAACAGCATCCTCGGGGCGCTCCTCGTCGCGCTCGCCGCGACGGCGCTCATGGTCGGCAACACCTTCTACACGCCGGACGAGGTGATCCGCGTCGTCCTCGGCGAGACGGTGCCCGGAGCGTCGTTCACGGTGGGCGAGCTGCGGCTGCCGCGCACCGCCATGGCGCTGCTCGTCGGCATCGCGTTCGGCATCGGCGGCGTCTCGTTCCAGACGCTGCTGCGCAACCCGCTCGCAGCCCCCGACATCATCGGCATCACGCAGGGCGCGAGCGCGGCCGCGGTCGTCGGGATCGTCGTCCTCGGGCTCAGCGGGCCGTCCGTGTCGGCGCTCGCGGTCGCGGGGGCGCTGGTCACGGCGATCGCCATCTACCTGCTCTCGAACAAGGGCGGATTCTCCGGCATCCGGGTGATCCTCATCGGGATCGGCATCGCGGCGATGCTGCAGAGCGTCATCTCCTACGTGCTCTCGCGAGCCGCGCAGTGGGACATCCAGACCGCCATGCGGTGGATCGCCGGCAGCCTGAACAACGCCTCGTGGGATGACGTCGCCCCGCTCGCGGTCGCGAGTCTGGTGCTGCTGCCGCTGCTGTTCGCGCAGGCCAGGGCCCTCGGGATGCTGCAGCTCGGCGACGACTCCGCCGCGGGCCTGGGTGTGCGCGTGAACCTCACCCGCGTGCTGTTCATCATCGGCGCCGTCGCACTGCTCGCCTTCGCCACCGCCGGCACGGGCCCGATCGCGTTCGTCGCGTTCATGGCGGGGCCGATCGCCGCGCGCATCGTGGGCCCTGGCGCGAACCTGCTCCTGCCGTCCGCGCTGGTCGGCGCCGTGCTCGTGCTGGGCGGCGACCTGCTCGCCCAGTTCGCCCTCGGCACCCGGTACCCGGTTGGGGTCGTCACGGGCGTCCTCGGCGCGCCGTACCTGATCTACCTGCTCATCCGCACCAACCGCTCGGGAGGCTCGCTGTGACCGAAGCGCACACCCTCAAAGCCTGCGCCGTCACTCTCGGCTACGGCGACCGCACCGTCATCGACGGCCTCGACCTGCAGATCGCGCCGGGGAGGATCACCTCGATCGTCGGAGCGAACGGATGCGGCAAGTCGACGCTGCTGCGCTCGCTCGCGCGACTGCTGTCACCGGCATCCGGCCAGATCGTCCTCGACGGCAGGTCGGTGCACTCCCGGCCCACCAAGGAGGTCGCCCGAATCCTCGGCCTGCTGCCGCAGTCGCCGATCGCGCCCGAGGGCATCGCGGTGGCCGACCTGGTCGGGCGAGGGCGGCATCCGCATCAGAAGGTGCTCGCCCGCTGGACGGCCCACGACTACGAGGTGGTCGCCGACGCACTGGAGGCCACCGGCATCTCGGATCTCGCCGATCGCAGCGTCGACGAGCTCTCCGGCGGCCAGCGCCAGCGCGTCTGGATCGCCATGGCCCTCGCGCAGGAGACCGACATCCTGCTTCTCGACGAGCCCACCACGTTCCTCGACGTCGCCCACCAGGTCGAGGTCCTCGACCTGCTCACCGACCTCAGCCGCGCCCGCGGCACCACGATCGTCATGGTGCTGCACGACCTCAACCTCGCGGCCCGCTACAGCGACGAGCTCGTCGCGATGCGCCAGGGCCGGGTGCACGCGGCGGGCGCGCCGAGCGAGGTCCTCACCCGCACGCTCGTCGAAGAGGTCTTCGGCATGGCGAACCAGATCACCACGGACCCGGTCTCGGGAAAGCCCATGGTGACCCCGATCGGAAGGCATCATGTCCGCTGACACGCGCACCCGTCCGCCGTACGTCCTCGCCCGCGCCGAGGTGCGCGCCGTCGAACGCGTCTCGCCGAACTTCGTGCGGGTCACCTTCGGCGGCAGCGAGCTCGACGAGTTCGGCACCCCGGGCGACGTCTACGACGCGCGGATCAAGCTCGTCTTCCCGCCAGCATCCGGCATCCTGCCCGACATCGATCGCGAGACCGACGACTGGTGGGGCGCGTACCTCGCCGTCCCGGAGGACGAGCGCGGCTCGATGCGCACGTACTCGATCCGCGAGCTGCGCACTCCGGCCGCTGAGCACGTCGAAGCGTCCGGCACCGAGGTCGTCGTCGACTTCGTACTGCACCTGGCGCCGGGGCTCACCGGTCCCGCCTCGCTGTGGGCGAGCAGCGCGGCAGTCGGCGACGAGCTGTGGATCGTCGGTCCCCGGCGCGGCCGCGAGGACCGCAGCGGTATCGAGTACGCCCCGGGGGCGGCACCTTCGGTCGTGCTCGTCGGCGACGAGACGGCGGCGCCGGCCATCGCGCGCATCCTCGAGGACGCCCCGCGCGACCTGCGCGGCATCGCGTTCATCGAGGTGCCGACGGCGGACGACGCGCTGCCGATCGCCGCGCCCGACGGTGTCGAGGTGCACTGGCTGGCCCGCGGGGATGCCGCGCACGGGCTGCGCGTCATCCCGACCGTGCTCGACTATCTCGGCGACACCGGGCACACCGAGATCGCGGTTCAGGATGCCGCCGGCGAGGACCTCGTCTGGGAGACGCCGATCTACTCCGGCAGCGGCGAGGCGCTGGGCGCCGGCGTCGCCGATGTCGACCGGTACTTCTGGATCGCCGGCGAGAGCGGTGTCGTGACGACCCTGCGCCGCCACCTCGTGAAGGACCTCGGGATCGACCGGGCCCAGGTCGCGTTCATGGGCTACTGGCGCCGCGGCGTCGCCATGCGCGGCTGATGAGCGACCCGATCCGCTGAGCCGCTCCCGATCTGCGGAGGAATCCTTCGAGAACGCCCGCAGATCGGGACGACATCCGCAGATCGGGGGACGGCGACCGCGCCACGTCGCACCTCCGTGATGTGATGAGGGCATGGATGCCGAGCAGCGGATGTCGCAGGAGACCAGAGCGATCTGGGCCACCGTCGTCTGCTTCCTCGTCGGCGCCCTGGCCGGGACGCTGCTACTGTGGGGCACTCCGCGGCCCGTCGCCGGTGACGGATCGGTGGGGATTCCCGTTGCGATCGTCGCCGGTGCGATTGCCGCGGCATCCTTCGCAGTCAGCTCGCGGTTGCACCGCCGGGGCGAGCACGCGGCCATGCCGCGCTGGCAGGCGATCATCTCGTCGTTGTCGGCCATCGCGCTGACCGTCGCCTTCGCCGGGGTCACCGCGCTCGGCGTGCTGCTGACCACCGAGGTGCTCGGCGCGGGCCTCCAGGGTCTGCAGCTGTCGGCCGTCGGCGGAGGCCTCATCACCGGGGTGGCGAGCGCTGTGGCCGGCCGCCTCGCGTTCGAGGCCGGCATCGGTCTGCGCACCGCCGACCTCGCGAACCTGCTGTTCCGCTACCTCATCATCGGCACCCTGTTCGCGATGATCACGGCAGCCGACCCGCAGTGGTGGGAGCTGAACTTCTCGCAGCTCGGCATCGGAACCGGTGCGTGGGCGTTCAACGGCACGCTCGTCGTCGCCGGCATCCTCACCGCCACGGTCGGCTCGTACATCGGCCGCGATCTGCACCGCATCCAGGGCGACGCGGCGCTGCGGCGGGTCGCGTGGGTCGTCGTGCTCTGGGCGGCCGCCGGCGCTGCGCTCGCCGCGGTGGGGCTGTTCCCCCTCGAGCGCATCGTCGTCGTGCACAACGTCGCCGCCTTCTCGACCCTCGTGCTGTTCGTCGTGGCCGGCGTCCTGACGGTGACCACGATCCCCGGCCCGCCGCCCGCCCTGATGCTGACCACAGCGGGGGTGGCGCTGCTCATCGTCGTCCCCGTCGTGCTGGCGTTCGCGTTCGGGCTGTTCTCGATCACGGCGCTTGAGGCGATCATCATCGGGCTGGCGCTGCTGTGGCTGACCACGCTCGTACGCGTGCTCGCCGTGCTCACCCCCGATCGGACCAGACCGTCGGTGCGCGCCTCGCTGCTGCGAGGGTAGGGGTAGCCGTCGCAGCGCAACCCTGTCACTATCGGGGGAACGATCGATGACGAAAGGGACGACGATGTCCGATCAGATCTTCATCTTCATCGCACTGGGGCTGTACTTCGCAGCCATGCTCCTCATCGGCTATCTGGCGTTCCGCCGCACCACCGATCACGAGGACTACATGCTCGGCGGGAGGGACCTGCCGCCGTGGGTCGCGGCGCTCAGCGCCGGGGCATCCGACATGTCGGGATGGCTCGTGATGGGCCTACCCGGCGCGATCTTCCTGTCCGGGCTCATCGAGGCCTGGATCGCCGTGGGCCTGACGATCGGCGCGTACCTGAACTGGCTGCTCGTGGCGCCGCGCCTGCGCGCGTACACGCAGGTGTCGCGCAACTCGATCACGGTGCCGAGCTTCTTCGAGAACCGGCTGCGCGACTCGTCCCGCCTGCTGCGGATCCTTGCCGGAGTCGTCATCCTGGTGTTCTTCACGCTGTACATCTCCAGCGGCATGGTCGCCGGCGGCGTGTTCTTCGAGAGCTCGTTCAACTCGGACTACCTGCTCGGCATGGGGCTGGTCGCCGGGGTCACGCTGCTCTACACGTTGTTCGGCGGGTTCCTCGGCGCATCCTTCACCGACGTGGTGCAGGGACTGATGATGGTCATCGCCCTCATCGTCGTGCCGGTCGCGGCCGTCATCGCCGTCGGCGGCTTCGGCGAGGTCGGTGCGTACATCGACGAGCTGGCACCCGATCACCTGTCGCTCATCGGCGGCACCGCACTGACCGGCGGCACGATCCTCGCCATCGTCTCCGCGCTCGCCTGGGGCCTGGGCTACTTCGGGCAGCCGCACATCATCGTGCGGTTCATGGCGCTGCGCAGCCCGCGCGAGGCGAAGAGCGCTCGCCGCATCGGCATGACCTGGATGATCATCTCGCTGATCGGCGCGGTGTTCTCGGGGCTCGTCGGCATCGCCTACATGGCGCAGCAGGGGATCGATCTGAGCAACCCGGAGACCGTCGTGCTGGTGATGTCGCAGACGCTGCTGCATCCGTTCGTCGCCGGCCTCGTGCTGGCCGCCGTGCTCGCGGCGATCATGAGCACGATCTCCAGTCAGTTGATCGTGGCATCCTCCGCACTCGTGGAGGACCTGTTCAAGGTGGTCAGGAAGGACCCGTCGCCGAAGCTCCTGGTGACGCTCGGCCGGCTGACCGTGCTCGGTGTGGGCATCATCGCGGCGCTGCTCGCGATCGTGCCCAACGACACCATCCTCGGACTCGTGTCGTTCGCGTGGGCGGGGTTCGGTGCGGCCTTCGGCCCGATCATCCTGCTGAGCCTGTTCTGGCGGAAGCTCACGAACTGGGGTGCGCTGGCCGGCATGTTCGTCGGAGCCGCCGGCGTCTTCTTCTGGAAGGCCGTATGGCCGCAGATGTACGAGCTGCTGCCCGGATTCGTGTGCGCCCTGCTGGTCGCCGTGGTCGTCAGTCTGCTCACCTACCGGGAGGGTTCGGAACGGCAGAACGAGATCCTGCAGGAGTTCACCGACACCGGGTCGCTGCTCACGGTGAACGGCGTCGGGCGCGGTGCGCGGACGAACCGGATGACGCCTTAGCCGGGACCGGCCGGCTACAGCACGAGCCGGTACCCCATGCCCGCCTCGGTCAGCAGGTGCACGGGCTCGGCGGGCGTCGCCTCGAGCTTCTTGCGCAGCTGTGACATGTACAGCCGCAGATAGCCCGAGTCGGTCACCTGATCGGTCGCCGCGGGTGTTCAGCGCCTTGGGGGCGTAGCCGTCGCGGGCGAGCACGGCGCCCAGCAGCGGGAAGCCGTTGAAGGCCGTGTTGGCCGCGAGCAGCAGCACGCAGGCGGTGGCCGCCTGCACGATGAAGAACGGGATGCTGCCTCCGCCGAACGTCGCGGCGGCGACCTGGGCCATGAGGCTCGGCTGCGGGTTCGAGCAGTCGAACCCGATGAGGTCGCACGGGTTCTCGGCGTAGTGCACGCCGGTGATGAGCGCGAGGGCGGTGAGGCCGGCGAACAGGCAGATCGCGATCGATCCCATCAGCACGAGGGTCGCCTGGGCGTTGCGCACCTTCGGGGTGCGGAATGCCGGCACGCCGTTGGAGACGGCCTCGACACCGGTGAGGGCGGAGCATCCGCTCGAGAACGCGCGCAGGATCAGCAGGATCACCGCCGCCTGGCTGAGGCTCTCGGCGTGCACCGCGAACTCGGCGCTGGAGGCCACCGGGGCGTCGCCGAGGACGGTGCGCGCGAGGCCGGTGACGATCATGACGCCCACCGACCCGATGAACACGTACGTCGGGATCGCGAAGACGGTGGATGCCTCGCGGACGCCTCGCAGGTTCACGATGACGAGCACGATCACGAACCCGACGGCGAGCTCGACCCGCCAGGGGTTCAGACCGGGGAGGGCGGAGATGATGTTGTCGACGCCGGATGCCACCGACACCGCGACCGTGAGGACGTAATCGACGAGCAGAGCTGCGGCGACGACGACGCCGGGGATCTCGCCGAGGTTGGTGCGGGCGACCTCGTAGTCGCCGCCGCCGGAGGGGTACGCCTTGATGAGCTGCCGGTAGCTGAGCACGACGACGATGAGCAGCACGACGACGGCTGCGGCGACCATGGGGCTGAACGACAGGAACGACAGTCCGCCGATGAGGAGGATCATCACGAGCTCCTGCGGCGCGTACGCTACCGAGCTCAGCGCGTCCGAGGCGAAGATCGGCAGCGCGCGGCGCTTGGGCAGGAGCTGCTCCTCGGCCTGTTCGCTCGTGAGCGGGTCGCCGATGATGAGCCGCTTCGCGAGCGGCGGGGCATCCGGGGTCTGGTCTGTCACGAACGACGAACCTAAGCTCGCGGCAGCCGTCCGGACGGCATCCTCACGAAATCCCTACGGCGGCGTGCGCGACCCTCACGCGATCCTCACGGCGTCAGCCGGAGGCCGGCCACTCCTCCGCGAGCAGGCCGTAGTTCATGCCGTCCATCCACTCGCCTGAGCGATGCAGCGCCGTCTTGCGGCTGTGCTCCTCGCGCCGCATCCCGAGGCGTTCCATCATGCGCCAGGACGGCTCGTTGTCGGCGAAGCACCCGGCGCAGGCCGAGAGCCCCGAAGCACAGGTCGATCACCCCGCGCACCGCCTCTGTCGCGTAGCCCTGGCCGGTGTGCTCGGGTGCGAGCGTCCAGCCGAGCTCCGCCTCGGTGCCCTTCGCCTGCTCGATCACCTCGCGCTGCGCCCAGGCATCGCCGATCCTCAGCATGAGGTCGCCGATCACCGCGCCGTCCTGCTGCCGCGTGATCAGGAGGGTCGTCGCGAGCCGCTCGGGGTCGAGGTACAGCTCGTCGAAGGCCTCGCGCGTCGCGGGCGCCGGCCCCAGCCAGCGGTTCACCTCGGGCAGGCGCCGGTACTCCCAGATCGCACCGAGGTCGGCGGCGGCGGCCGGCCGGATCTCGAGTCGCTCGGTGCGGAGGGGCCAGAGAGCATCCGTCATGCTGCGATCCTACGAGCGCGGGCGGCGGAAGCGGCATCCTGTCCGCTCGTGCCGAACGCACAGCCCGTTCCGATCACGAACCCGTAACGTCGAAACCATGACGACCATCGAGGTCACCGAAGACTCCATCCGCCAGACCCGCGAGCTCCGCGACGAGTTCCAGCGCTTCCTCCGGGAATACGAGTTCGGGATGCGGGAGGTCGAGACGAAGATCTCGATCCTGCGCGACGAGTTCCTGCACGACCACGCCTACAACCCGATCGAGCACGTCAAGAGCAGACTGAAGACGCCCGACAGCATCGTCGAGAAGATCGCGCGCAAGGGCATCGACGAGCCCGACTTCGAGCGCATCCGCGCCGAGATCACCGACATCGCCGGCGTGCGGGTGACCTGCAGCTTCGTCGCCGACGTCTACCAGCTCTTCGAGCTGCTGACCCAGCAGGACGACGTCACGGTCCGCGTCGTCAAGGACTACATCGCCGAGCCCAAGGCCAACGGCTACAAGAGTCTGCACGCGATCATCGAGGTGCCGGTGTTCCTCTCGACCGGGCCATTGCCGGTGCCGGTCGAGGTGCAGTTCCGCACCATAGCGATGGACTTCTGGGCGAGCCTCGAGCACAAGATCTACTACAAGTTCTCCAACCAGGTGCCCTCGCATCTCGTCGAGAGCCTGACCGGCGCCGCGGAAGCCGCATCCGAGCTCGACGCCCGCATGGAGCGGCTGCACCGCGAGGCGCACGGCGTGCCGCGTCGGCAACTGCCGCCCCCGCCGCCGCCTCGCGTCGTGCAGGTCTAGGGGGTCGTTCTCAGTCCAGGAACTCGCGCACCGCGGTCGCCATCGCCGTCACTCCGACCTCGATCGTGGGGTGCATGACGGGTGCGAAGTACGCCGAGTGATTCGTCGGGATGCTGCTCGACAGCGTCCCCGCGGCTTTCGCCTGCGCGAACACCTCGGGATCCACCCCGCCCCAGAACCAGAACACCAGCGGCACTCCGGCATCACGGGCGAACCACGACACGTCCTCGCTGCCGGTGAACATGCCGGGGTCGATCACGGTGCCTTCGCCGAGCGCGCGCTCCAGCGCTGCGGTCACCCGCGCAGTCGCCTCGGCGTCGTTGATGGTCGGCGGCAGGGTGTGCTCGGTGCGGAACTCCGGCTCGCGTTCTGCCCCGGATGCCGCGGCCTCCGCACGCACGACCCGCTCGACCGCCGCGATGATCTGTGCGCGGGCGGCGTCGTCCGGGTAGCGCAGGCTCAGGGCGAGCGTCGCATCCGCGGGGATGATGTTGCTCTTGGTGCCGGCGTGGATCGAGCCGACCGTGACGACGCCGACCTCGCGCGGGTCGAGCTCGCGCGAGGCGATCGTCTGCAGTCGCATCACGGTGGCGGCGGCCATGACCACCGGGTCGATCGTCGTGTGCGGGCGCGAGCCGTGCCCGCCCCGGCCGTGCAGCGTGACGGTGATGCCGTCGGCGGCCGCCATCTGCGGGCCCGGCCGCACGCCGATCACACCGGCCGGCAGGGGAGTGACGTGCTGCCCGAGCACGACATCGGGCTTCGGCAGGCGGTTGAGGAGCCCTGCATCCAGCATCGCCTTGGCGCCGGCGCCGTACTCCTCGGCCGGCTGGATGAGCACGACGAGCGTGCCCGACCAGGCGCTCTGCTCGGCGACCAGGCGTTCGACGGCGCCGATCATGGCGGTCACGTGCATGTCGTGACCGCACGCGTGCATGATCGGCACGGTGTTGCCGTCCGGATCGATGCCGGTCGCGGTGCTCGCGTACGGCAGGCCGGTGAGTTCTTCCACGGGCAGCGCGTCCATGTCGGCGCGCGCCCAGACGACGGGGCCGTCGCCGTTGCGGAGGATGCCGACGACGCCGGTGATGCCCACGCTATCCTCGACCTCCAGCCCGAGATCTCGAAGGTGACCGGCGGCGATGCCCGCTGTCCGGGTCTCCTGGAAGGACAGCTCGGGATGCTGGTGCAGATCGCGGTACAGCGCGTCGAGGTCGATGCTCATGGGGCCGAGCCTAGCTGTGTGCGTACGTCTCCAGCGCGGGGCCCGGCTTCAGCACGGCGTTGACGATCGCGCGGATCGCGAACTGGCTCGTCTCGCTACAGTTGACCTGCCCCACTCGGAGCGTTCCCCCGGTTCGAAAGGTCACCGTGTCCGCATGAGCATCCTCGACGACCGTGCCCGTTACCTGTCGAACCCCACCGTCCTCACCGCGCTGAAGAGCCCCCGCATCTGACCCGCGAGGTGCTCGTCAACGCGCTGGCGATCTTCGTGTTCAGCTCGCAGGTGCCGCACCTGTTGGGCGTGCCGTGGCTGGTGTATCCGCTCGTCGCGCTCGGCATCATCGTGATGATCGTCATGCCGCGCATCACGAGAGTGGTTCCTGCACCGCTGGTTTCGGTGATCATCGTGACCGCTGTCGTCATCGTTCTCGCCATCCAGGTGCCGACGGTCGGCGACCAGGGCGAGCTTCCGCGGAGCCTCCCCGAGCTGTTCATCCCGAACGTGCCGTTCACGTGGGAGACGTTCACGATCATCGCGCCGTTCGCGCTCGCGATGGCGGTCGTCGGGCTCATGGAGTCGCTGCTGACCGCCAAGCTCGTCGACGAGATCACCGGCACCCACTCGAGCAAGACCTGCGAGGCCTGGGCGCAGGGCGCGGCCAACATCCTGTCGGGCATCTTCGGCGGCATGGGCGGATGCGCCGTGATCGGGCAGACGATGATCAACGTCAAGGAATCCGGCGCGCGCACCCGCATCTCGACGTTCTTCGCGGGGGTCTTCCTGTTCCTGCTCGTGGTCGCCTTCGGCGACTTCGTCGCGACGATCCCGATGGCCGCGCTCGTCGCCGTGATGATCATGGTCACGATCGGGGCGTTCGACTGGCACAGCATCCGCCCGTCCACGCTGAGCGGATGCCGAAGAGCGAGACCGCGGTCATGGTGCTGACTGTGCTCGCCGTGGTCATCACCCTCAATCTGGCGATCGGGGTCGTTGCTGGAGTGATCGCGGCATCCGTCCTGTTCGTGAGGCGCGTGGCGCGCTTCGCGACCGTCACGCGCACGGTGACGGCCGATGCTGCGCACTACGCCGTCGACGGCGAGTTGTTCTTCGCTTCCAGCAACGACCTCACGACCCAGTTCGAGTACAGCACCGACCCGGACCACGTCGTGATCGACCTGTCGCGTTCGCACGTGTGGGATGCGTCGACGGTCGCCGCGCTCGACGCCATCGAGACCAAGTACGTGCGGCACGGCAAAACGGTCGAGCTCATCGGACTCAACGAGCCGAGCGGCCGCTTCCACGGACGACTCAGCGGGGGGTTCCCGCCGGCCTGACCGGCGACATCATCTGAGATCAGGAGGGGTGCCCCGGATCAGGATCCTTCGCGCCGAATCATCCTGATCTCGGTCAACTGTCCTGATTCCGGTGCCGCCGGTACCGCCGGTTGCGTGCGCCCAGCAGGACGGACGCCAGGGCGGCGGCCACCACGGATGCCGTGAGTACCGCGACCTTGGCATGATCGGCCGCCGCGCTGCCCGCGGCGAAGCTGAGCTCGGCCACCAGGAGCGACACCGTGAATCCGATCCCGGCGAGGATGCCGACCCCGGCGATGTCGATCCAGCGCAGTGCCGGGTCGAGGTCGATCCGCCGAATGCGGGTGATGATCCATGTCGCGGCTGTGATCCCGAGCGGCTTGCCTACCACGAGCGCGACGATGATGCCGATGACGATCGGGTCGGAGAACGCGGAGGCGAACCCGTCCGCACCGCCGACCGTGACGCCGGCCGAGAAGAACGCGAACACCGGCACGGCGAACCCGGCCGACAGCGGACGGAACCGGTGCTCGAACTCCTCGGCGAGGCCGGGCCCGGCATCCTCGCCGCGGTCGGCTCTGCGGTGCAGCACGGGCACCGTGAATCCGAGCAGCACGCCGGCGATCGTCGCATGGATGCCGGAGGCGTGCAGCAGCGCCCACGCCATGAGCCCGATCGGAAGCAGGATGAACCAGGCCGCGGTGGGGCGCAGCCGGAAGAAGCGGCGGTACAGTTGCGCGATCGTGCCGTAGACGGCGATCACTCCGAGCGCGAGCAGGAGCGGGACGACCTCGACCGTCTCGGTGTAGAAGATCGCGATGATCCCGATCGCGATGAGGTCGTCGACCACGGCGAGGGTGAGCAGGAAGATCCGCAGGGCGCTGGGCAGGTGCGAGCCGATCACGGCGAGCACGGCGACGGCGAAGGCGATGTCGGTCGCGGTCGGGATCGCCCATCCGCGGGATGCCTCAGCGGAGCCGGCCGTGACGGCCAGGTAGATCAGGGCGGGCACGGCGACACCGCCGACGGCGGCGACGATCGGCACGACCGCCGTACTGAAACGGCGCAGGTCACCGCTGACGAACTCGCGCTTGAGCTCGAGACCGACGAGGAAGAAGAAGATCGCCAGCAGACCGTCCGCCGCCCAGGCCCCGATGCTCAGGCGCAGGTGCCAGGGCTCGTATCCGACTTCGAAGTCACGGACCGCGAAGTACGTCTCGGCCCATGGCGAGTTCGCCCAGACCAGCGCGACGACGGCGCAGGCGACGAGCAGGATGCCGCCGACGGTCTCCTTGCGGAGGATCTCGCCGATGCGGATCGACTCCGAGGCGGAGGACGAGGGGAACAAGGAGCGGATGCGCGACATGGGCGCCTTTCGGGTCGACAGCAGTACATGTCGACCAGGCTTCCCGACGCTCCGCGGACCAGTTTAGCGTGGGAGCTGTGCGGCTTCGACTCCGTTCAGGCCTTCGGAAGCCGGGCCGTCGTGCCGCGGACGATGAGCTCGAAGGGCAGCTCGCCGTGCGCGGTGGGCTCGTCGCTCGACTCGAGCTTGGCCAGTACGGCATCCGCCGCCCGCTCGCCCTGCGCTAGCGGGAACTGGTCGACGGTCGTCAGACGGAAGAACTCGCCGAGCTCGTGGCCGTCGATCCCGACGACCGAGAGGTCCTCCGGCACCCGGTAGCCGAGGTCGCGCGCCGCGAGCACGGCGCCGATCGCCATCTCATCGGATGCCGCGAACACCGCGGTCGGCCGTGGACCGGGCCGTCCGAGCAGCTGCTTGGCAGCCCGGTAGCCGCCATCGACCGTGAAGTCGGCGGGTTCGAGGTAGGCCGGGTTCGGCGCGATGCCGGCGTCCGCCAGCGCCTGCTCGAATCCGAGCCGGCGGTTGGTGGGGATGTGGAAGTCGATGTCGAACTCGGGGTTCGCGCCGATGTGGGCGATCTCGGTGTGCCCGAGCCCGAGCAGGTGCTCGGTGGCCAGGCGTGCGAGGGCGACGTCGTCCATAGACAGCGTGTCCAGGGCCGGGTTCGGCCCTCCGATCGCGATGACCGGCAGGTCGAGTGCCAGCAGGTGCTCCGTCTCGTCCTCGTCGAGCTCGATCGCCACGGCGATCACGGCATCGACCCGTTGGCGGCGCAGGGCCGTCTCGAACACGTCCTTGCGGGCGTCGCTGTCGGCGGTGATGTTGTACAGGGTGATGTCGTAACCGTGCTTCATGAGGGCGCTGGAGACCCCGGAGAGCACCATGCTGAAGAACCACCGGTCGAGGTACGGGACGATCACGCCGATGTTGCGCGTGCGGCCCGAGGCGAGGCTCGACGCGCGGGAGGAGACGACGTAGCCGAGCTCCTGCGCGGCGAGCAGCACCTTCTCGCGTGACGCCGCCGAGACGTAGCCGCGACCGCTGAGGGCGCGGGAGACCGTGGCCGTGGACAGCCCGGCCTTCCGCGCGACCTCATCGATGCTCACCATCTGGCGTCTGCTCAGGCCTTCGTGTACCAGACGGCGTGGTCGGTCGGCAACGCGGTGCCCTCGAACGGCTGGCTCTGCACGACGAAGGAGACGCCCTCGCCGAGCTCGAGCGGCTCTGCGCCGAGGTTCACGGCCACGTGCAGGTCGCCGCGACGGAACGCGACCGCGTTCTCGCCGAGGTCCTCCCACACGAGCGACCCGGTGCCGAGTTCGCGCTCGCGGCGCAGGGTCAGCAGCCGCTTGTACAGGTTGAGGGTGGATGCGGCATCCGCCTCCTCGATGTCGCGCGCGAACAACGCCCACTCGGCCGGCTGCGGCAGCCACGAGGCGCCCGTGGGGCTGAAGCCGAAGGCGGGGGCGTCCGCCTCCCAGGGCAGCGGCACGCGGCATCCGTCGCGCCCGTAGCGCTCGCCGTTCGTGCGGAACCAGGTCGGGTCCTGACGGAACGCGTCGGGGATCTCCATCGCCTCGGGCAGCCCGAGTTCCTCGCCCTGGTACAGGTACGAGGACCCCGGCAGTGCCAGCATGACGGTCGTGGCCGCACGGGCGCGCGCGAGGCCGGTCGCCTGGTCCGGCTTGCCCTGGGACTTCGGCCCGATGCCGTCGCCCTGCGGGCTGTCGGCCGTGAGCGCGAGGCGCGAGGCGTGACGGATGACGTCGTGGTTCGAGAGCACCCAGGTGCTGGGCGCACCGACCGCACCGAACTCGTCGAGCGATTCGCGGATGACGGCGCCGATCTTCTCGGCATCCCACTCGGTCATCATGTACGGGAAGTTGAACGTCTGGTGCATCTCGTCGGGGCGCACCCACAGCGCCGTCTTCTTCAGCGTCGGCAGCCACGCCTCACCGCACAGCGCGCGGTCGCCGTCGTATTCGGCGAGCACCTCGTGCCAGTCGCGGTAGATGTCGTGCACGCCGTCCTGACCCCAGTACGGCACGTCGTCCTCGCCGCCGCCCATCGAGTCGGCATCGGCCGGGGGCGTGTAGTCGGGCAGGCCGTCCTTCTTGATCATGCCGTGCGCCACGTCGACGCGGAAGCCGTCGACGCCACGATCGAGCCAGAAGCGCAGGATGCCGCGGAACTCCTCGCGGACCTCGTCGTTCGTCCAGTCGAAGTCGGGCTGGGAGACATCGAAGATGTGCAGGTACCACTGGCCAGGGCTGCCGTCGGGCTCGGTGATGCGGGTCCATTGGCCGCCGCCGAAGACGCTCTCCCAGTTGTTCGGAGGCAGCTCGCCGTTCTCGCCCTTGCCGTCGCGGAAGATGTAGCGGGCGCGCTCGGGGCTGCCGGGGGCCGCCTTCAGCGCCTGCTGGAACCAGGCGTGCTGGTCGGAGGAGTGATTGGGGACGAGGTCGACGATGACGCGGATGCCGCGGGCGTGGGCCTGCGCGAGCATCTCGTCGAAGTCGGCCAGGGTGCCGAAGATCGGGTCGACGTCGCGGTAGTCGGCGACGTCGTAACCGGCGTCCTTCTGCGGGCTCGTCATGAACGGGCTCAGCCAGATCGCGTCGATGCCGAGGTCCTTCAGCGCGTCCAGGCGGCTGGTGATGCCGGGCAGGTCGCCGATGCCGTCGCCGGAGGCGTCGGCGAAGGAGCGGGGGTAGATCTGGTAGATGACGGCGCTGCGCCACCACTCGGAACCGGGGGCTGCGAACTGTTCGAGCTCTGTCATGGCTCGAGCCTACGGCAAGCGCTTACAGACGCGCTACCGTGCGGATCGAATCGGTTCGATGTTCAGCCGTCGATGACGATGTTCGCGGGGGTCTCGCCGCGCAGCATCCTCTCGATCTGCTTGCGGATCAGGCGCGCGATCCGCGGATTCATGGCGGTGGATGCCCCACCGACGTGCGGCGCGATGAGGACTCCGGGTGTGCTCCACAGCGGATGCTCCGCCGGCAGCGGCTCGGGGTCGAGCACGTCCAGTGCGGCGCGGATGCGACCCTGCTGGCGGGCGAGCGCGTCGTTGTCGACCAGCGTGCCGCGGCCGACGTTGACCAGCAGCGCGCCGTCGGCCATGCGGCCGAGCATCCCGTCGTCGAACAGGTGGCGGGTCTCGGGTCCGCCGGGGAGGGCGAGGATGACGATCTCGGCATCGGGCAGCAGCGCCGGGAGCTCATCGATCGCGTGCACCTGCACGCGCCCCAGTCGCTCGTGCCAGACCGGCCTCGCGGTCCGGGCCACGACGGTCATGTCGACCTCGAAGGGCTCCAGGCGCATCGCGATCGCCTCGCCGACGCCGCCGAAGCCGACCAGCAGCACCTTGCGATCCGCGAGGCTCTCGGCGAAGACCGGCGACCACTGGCCGCTCTGCTGAGCGAGCACGAACCGGGGGAGCTGACGCTGCGCGGCGAGCGTGAGGGCGAGCGCGAGCTCTGCCGTCGAGGTCTCGTGCACGCTCGCGGCGTTCGCGAACGGGATGCCGGCGGGCAGGGTGTCCTCGACGCCGTCGTAGCCGATGGACTGGCTCTGCACGAGACCGATGTCGAGGCCGGCGAGAGCGCCGAGAGCCTTCGTGCCGCCCATGTACGGACCGACCACGAGGTCGATGCGTTCGCGCGGGGCGGGGGACTCGAGATCCCAGATCTCGAGCTCGACCCCCTCGGGGAGGGTGCCGAGGTTCTCGGCCAGCCGAGCTGTGGGTACGGTGACGAAGAGTCTCACCCTTCGAGCCTATCGACCGGAGTGGGTGCTCGCCGGAGCATCCGCCATCGCCTGGCACTTCTACGATGGGTCGTTCTTCCTCGGCTCGGTCGTGACGGCGTGCTGCTGTGGGCCGGATTCACGACTCAGCTCACCACGCTGAACATCGCTCACGAGCTCGTGACGATCGTCATCATGGCCGTGATCATCGGCGTCTGGCCGCCGGCCGGCACGGTCTGAGCGGGATCTACGCGGCGACGCGGGCGACGGCGGCGATGGCGCTCGCGAAGAAGCCGAGGCCGTCGATGCCGGAGCGCATGGCCGCCGACGTGTCGGGGCCGAAGCCCGGCTCCGTGGCGTGCTCCGGATGCGGCATGAGGCCCACGACGTTGGCCGCCTCGTTCGCGACGCCGGCGATGTCACGCAGCGACCCGTTCGGGTTGACCCCGGCGTAGCGGAAGGCCACCAGCCCCTCGCCCTCGAGCCGGTCGAGCGTCTCGTCGTCGGCGATGTAGCCGCCCTCGCCGTTCTTCAGGGGGATGACGATCTCCTGACCGGTCTTGAACGTATTGGTCCACGCGGTGTCGGAGTTCGCGACCGTGAGCTTCTGATCGCGTCGCACGAAGTGCTGGTGATCGTTGCGGATGAGTCCGCCGGGCAGCAGGTGCGCCTCGACGAGCATCTGGAAGCCGTTGCAGATTCCGAGCACGGGCATGCCCTTCGCGGCGGCATCCTTCACCTCGGCCATGATCGGCGAGAGCGCGGCGATCGCGCCCGAGCGCAGGTAGTCTCCGTAGCTGAATCCGCCGGGGAGGACCAGCGCGTCGACGCCCTCGAGGTCGTGCGAGCCGTGCCACAGCGCGACGGGCTCGGCGCCGGCGAGGCGGACGGCGCGCTGCGCGTCGCGATCGTCGAGCGATCCGGGCCAGGTGATGACCCCGATGCGGACGGTCCTCTTGCCGGTCGCGGCCGTTCCTTGCGTCACTGGACGACCTCGATGCCCACGACGTCCTCGATGACCGAGTTCGACAGGACGTCGCCGGCGACCTTCTCGGCCGCGGCGAGCACCTCGTCGGTCACCTCGCCGTCGACCGTGAGCTCGAAGCGCTTGCCGATGCGGACGTCGCTGAAGTCCGTGACGCCCAGGCGCGCGAACGCACCGGAGACGGCCTTCCCCTGCGGGTCGAGCAGTTCGGACTTGGGCATGACGTCGACGACGATGGTGGGCATGAACGGCTCCGGATGTCGCGGGATGGCGGGCGGGCTCAGTCTATCGCCCAGGCTGCGGGGCCGATGCCGGGAGAGGCTGCCCGGGCGGACGTTGGAACCCCCCGGTCATCCGCCCAGGCGCGTCGAGAGCGATGCTCATCGACGATCCCGCACCCTGTTCCCCAGCGGCGAGGGTGTCCCTGCACAAGGCAGGCTAGAGTCTTGGCACAGATCTCGCACCGTGGAGAGTGGTGTGGCCCGCCGCTCTCCAACGGTCGGATCGGGGGAGGAAGCATGAAGCTCAGCGAGCTCTCGGCTCAGAGCGGGGTCAGCACGACGACGCTGAAGCACTGGATGCGGGTCGGCATCCTGCCTGCGGGCACGCTGCGCAATCGCACCACGGCCGTCTACGAGCAGAGTCATGTCGACCGGGCGCTGCTGATCGCGGTGATGCGCGACTCGTACGGAGCATCCACCGCGGCCATCCGCGCGCTCACCGACCTCATCGACTCGGACGGGGTCTCGACGCTGGAGGTGATGAACGCCTGCCAGTCGTTCGCGCTGGGGACTCCGAGAGGATCCGAGACCGACCCCGGTCTGGCGGCGTACCGCGAGCGCACGTACGAGCTGATGCGGCGGCGGGACTGGCGCGGCTACCCTGGGGCCGCCGAACAGGGTCTCGCCCACGCGCTCGCGCAGGCCGCCGAGGTGGGCCTCGACTACGACGTCGACGAGCTCATGCGGTACGCCGACGCGCTCGAGCCCTTCGCCGGTCGCAACATCGCAGCCCTCCAGCCGGACGGATCTCCGGACGTGGTCGCCCGGCGGATGCTCCTGGCCATCAACGCCCGAGCCCGCCAGCTCGTCGCCGTGAGCAGTCTCGCGCATGCGGCGATGTCGATCCGCACCGCGATCGAGCGCGGCGTCGCGCCGCCGGATCTCGCGAAGCCGCCCGCCGCCGAACGCTGAGGCGGCGAGGCCGGACTCCTCAGGAGTGGAAGACCGTGTGCAGGTCGCCGATCGCGTCGCGTCCGCCGAGCCCGTCGATCTCGAACAGCACCGAGATGCCCGTGACGTGAGAGCCCAGCCGTTCGACGAGTTCGCGCCCGGCGGCGAGGGTTCCGCCCGTGGCGAGCACGTCGTCGATGAGCAGGACGCGTGATCCGGCCGGGAGGTCGTCGTGCATCTCGATCGTCGCAGTGCCGTACTCGAGCGCGTAGTCGACGGATGCCGCGGGGCGCGGGAGCTTCCCCGCCTTGCGGATCGGAATGAGCCCGACGCCGGCGGCGATCGCGGCGGCGCCGGCGATGAGGAAACCGCGCGCCTCGATGCCGGCGATGACGTCGAACTGCCCGGCGAACGGCTCGACGATCGCGTCGGTGGTCGCCCGGAGCGCCTCGGCGTCGGCGAGCAGCGGCGTGATGTCGCGGAACAGGATGCCGGGCTCCGGGTAGTCCGGGATGCTGCGGATCAGCGATTCGGCGCGGGCGAGAGCGGGTGAGAGCGCGGAGGAGGGCACGGAGCAAGGGTACTCGTCATGTGGTGGACAACAGCCTCTTGACAACTCTGGGAGCGCTCCCATAGATTGATGCGAACAAAGGATGACCCCCATGACGTCTCGGCCGTTCCCGGATCCGTTCCTCTTCGGTGCGGCGACCGCCGCCTATCAGATCGAGGGGGCGGCCTTCGAAGACGGGCGCACGGCTTCGATCTGGGATTCCTTCTCCCGCGTGCCCGGAGCGGTCATCGGCGGCGACAACGGCGACCTCGCGTGCGACCACTACCACCGCTACCGGGACGACGTCGCGCTCATGCGCGAGCTGGGGCTGCAGACGTACCGCTTCTCGACGTCCTGGTCGCGGGTGCGCCCGGAAGGCGGCGCGGTGAACGCGAAGGGCATCGACTTCTACAGCCGCCTCGTCGACGAGCTGCTCGGCGCCGGCATCCTGCCCTGGCTGACGCTCTACCACTGGGACATGCCGCAGGCGCTCGAGGAGGACGGCGGCTGGACGAACCGCGACGTCGTCTGGAGATTCCTCGACTACGCCGGAGCCGTGCACGACGCGCTCGGCGACCGCGTGAACGTGTGGACGACCCTCAACGAACCATGGTGCTCGTCGTTCCTCTCGTACACCGGCGGTGAGCACGCCCCGGGACGGATGAGCATCGCCGACGGTCTGCTCGCCGCGCACCACCAGCTGCTCGCGCACGGCGAGACGATCCGCGAGCTCCGCGGGCGCGATGCGGGCCTGAACCTCGGCATCACCCTGAACCACACGGTCGCCGACGCGGCCGACCCGCAGAATCCGGCGGATGCGGATGCCGCGCGCCGGGTCGACGGGCAGTTCAACCGCTGGTTCCTCGACCCCATCCACCGCAGCGAGTACCCGGCCGACATCGTCGAGGACATCCGCGCGGTCGACGCCGAGGCGGTCGCCCGCTTCGAGGCGGCGGTGCACGACGGCGACCTCGAGACCATCTCGCAGCGCATCGACACGCAGGGTGTGAACTACTACCACGGCGATCTCCTGTCGGGCACGGCGCCAGAGCATCCGCCTGTCTCCGGTGCACCGGCGACGACGCGGAAGGGGCGCAGCCCCTACCCCTCGGATGCCGGTATCCATGCGGTCGAGCGCGGGCTCGCGCGCACCGCGCAGAACTGGGAGATCCAGCCTGAAGGGCTCACGCGCCTCCTGCGCCGGCTCTCCGACGAGTACACCGGCGAGCGCGGTGTGGCGCTGTACGTGACCGAGAACGGCGCCGCGTTCGACGACGTCGTGGACGCCGACGGCCGCATCCGCGACGCGGATCGCACGGAGTACGTGCGTGCGCATCTCGGCGCGGTGCTGGATGCCGTGGATGCCGGCGTGGATGTGCGCGGCTTCTTCTACTGGTCGCTCATGGACAACTTCGAGTGGGCGTGGGGGTACGACAAGCGCTTCGGCATCGTCCGCGTCGACTACGACACCCAGCAGCGCACGGTGAAGGACAGCGGTCGCGAGTACGCTCGGATCATCGCCGCACGATCCCTCTGACCGCCGGGAGCGGCGGCAGAAGGGAGCATCGTGGCTTCACGCGCGACGATCGAACAGGTGGCCGCCGCGGCCGGGGTCTCCCGGTCGACGGTTTCGCGCGTCGTGAACGGCTCCGCCGCGGTCAGCCCCGAGGCGCTGCACGCCGTGCAATCGGCGATCGCCGAGCTCAACTACGTCCCGAACAGGGCGGCGCGCTCGCTCGCCTCACGGCAGACGCACGCGATCGCGCTGATCGTTCCCGAGGACACCACGCGCTTCTTCGGCGACCCGTTCTTCGCGTCGATCGTGGCCGGGATCACGGGTGCGCTGGGCGGTTCGGATTATCTGCTCAACCTGTTGATCGCCACCGGCGACCCCGGCGACAAGATGACGAGCTTCGTGCGCAACGGCGGGGTCGACGGGGCGCTGATCGTCTCGCACCACACCAGTGACGCGTTCGTCGAGCGCATCGCCGACGCCGTCCCGGTGGTCTGGGGCGGCCGGCCGCTGCACCAACGGCCCAGTGAGTACGTCGTCGACGTCGACAACGCCTCGGCCGCGCGCTCGGCCACGCAGCACCTCATCGACACCGGTCGCAAGCGCATCGCGACCATCGCGGGCCCGCAGACGATGCTCGCCTCGGTCGATCGGCTCCAGGGGTTTCGATCGGCGCTCGCGGATGCCGGGCTCGAGCCGTTCGCCGAGACGGCGGGCGACTACAGCGAGGCCAGCGGGGCCGAGGCGGCCAGGCGTCTGCTGGCCGCAGGACGGCCGGATGCGATCTTCGCCGCCGGCGACCTCATGGCGCGCGGCGCGCTGCGGATGCTCAGCGCCAAGGGGGTGCGCGTTCCCGACGATGTGGCGATCGTGGGCTTCGACGACTCGCAGGTCGCCCTGAGCACCGATCCGCAGCTGACGACGGTCAGGCAGCCGATGTACGCGATGGGCAAGACGATGACAGGGGTTCTGCTGTCGCGCCTGGCCGGCAACGAGCCGCCCGAGGTCACGATCCTGCCGACCGAGCTGGTGGTGCGCGGATCGGCGTGAGCGGCGCGCCGTCCCGCGGCGGCGCCTACGCGGCCAGCTGCGCCTTGAGGGTGTTGTTCCACGGGTCCTGGAAGGTCAGCGTCCGCCCGTCGTCGGCGACCTGCGTGCCGAAGTGCGTCAGACGCTCGCCGAGCTCGCCGAGCGCGTCGGCATCCGGCAGGGCGAGGTCGACCTGACCGAGGCCGAGCGCGGGCATCCGGGGCCCCGCGCCGCGCGAGTTCCAGACGTTCATCGCCATGTGGTGGTGGTAGCCGCCGGCGCTGACGAACAGAGCCTGCTCGCCCAGGGATGCCGTGGTGTCGAACCCGAGCAGGCGGACGTAGAAATCGCGGGCGGTCGCGACGTCGCCGACCGACAGGTGCACGTGGCCGATGCGTGCGGCCTCGGACGCCGTGGCGCCTGCCGCAGCCTGCTCCGTCAGATGCTCCTGCAGGAACGCGTTCGGGTCCAGGTACAGGGTGGCCATCTCGACCTGGCCGTGCGTCCACGACCACTCCGTGCGGTCGCGGTCCCAGTACAGCTCGATGCCGTTGCCCTCGGGGTCGTTCAGGTAGAACGCCTGGCTGACGAGGTGATCGGCGCTGCCCGTGAACAGCTGCGGCGCGCGCTGCGCGACCGACAGCAGGGCGGAGGCCAGCGCCGCCTGCGTCTCGAAGAGGATGGCCGTGTGGAACAGGCCGGCCGAGCCGCGCGCCGCATGCTGGAGGCCGGGCGAGTGGTGCAGCACGACCAGCGGCACGCCGGCCCGCCCGAGCGTCACGGCGTCGCCCTCGGCGCCGAGCACCTGCAGGGTGATGACGTCGCGGTAGAAGGCCGTCATGGCGTCGAGATCGGCGACGTAGAGGGTGACGGCACCCATCGTAGTTGCCGCGGCAAGCTTCTCGTTCATGACTGGTGAAACGCCTCCGGTCGCGATCTATTCCCTAGCTCCGGCCCATCCGGGCGAAAGCGCCCAGCACGAGTCGCTCGGACTGGATCAGGTAGTCCTCGAGCGCGTCGGCAGCAGCGGCCGGACCCGTGCTGAGCAGGGCATCCAGGACGATCCGGTTGCGCCGGACGAACGGCTCGTGCAGCGCCCTCGGGTCGTCGATCTCGAGGAAGACGAGTCGCAGCTCTGCGGCCAGGTTGCGATAGGTGCGCGCCAGGCGCGGACTGTCGGCGAGATCGATGATCGCCACGTGGAAGGCCATGTTGGCGCTGCCGACGCGCTGCCACTGCTCCTTGGGCAGCCACCGCTCCGACTCGGCGAGCGCGTCGCGCATGCGCTGCACGGCAGGGTGCTCCGGTTCGCACTCGCGCAGCACCGTGCACTCGATCGTGCGCCGCGCTCGGTAGATGTCGATGACGTCGCCGATCGTGGGGGCGGCGACCGAGACGCCGCGGTGCGGTGCGTGGTCGAGCAGCCCCTGCTCCGCGAGCACGCGGAAGGCCTCGCGCACGGTGTTGCGGGAGACCTCGAACCGCTCCGACAGCATCGCCTCGGACAGCTTCGATCCCGGCGCGAATTCGCCGTCGATGATGCTCTGCCGGAGCGAGTCGGCCAGCACGCCCTGCTGGATCAGGCCCTGTTGGATCACGCCTTCATGTTAGGCGTCTGCGACCTGGTCGTAGCATCCCCGAAACAAAGTTGTAGAACAATCAGACCCTGAAGTGTTCTACACTCGGTGTCACTCGACACCCAACAACGACGATGGGAACCCCCTCCATGCCTGAGCACACGCAATCAGAGCAGTCTCAGACCGACGCGAAGCTCGCGGCCGTGAAGAAGCGCGCAGGTCGCAGCGCCGTCATCGGCGCTATCTTCCTGATGGCCACCAGCGCCATCGGCCCCGGCTTCATCACCCAGACCGCCACCTTCACCGCCACGATGGGCGCGGCCTTCGCGTTCGCCATCCTCATCTCGGTGCTCGTCGACATCGCCGTGCAGCTGAACATCTGGCGGATGATCACCTCTTCGGGCAAGCGCGCAGGCGAACTGGCCAACGCCGCGATCCCGTTCTCGGGCCACGTCATCGCGATCCTCGTCGTCATCGGCGGCCTCGCCTTCAACATCGGCAACATCGCCGGCGGCGGGCTGGGCCTCAACGCCCTCCTCGGCATCGACGCCAAGTGGGGCGGACTGCTCACCGGCGCCCTGGCGATCATCATCTTCCTCATCAAGAAGGCCGGGAAGGTGATGGACATCGTCCTCGTCGTCCTCGGCGTCGGCATGATCGTGATGACGGTGATCGTCGCGATCATGTCGCAGCCGCCGATCGGCGACGCGCTGCGGCAGACCTTCGTGCCCGACACCCTGAACTTCGCCACCATCACCACGATCGTCGGCGGCACCGTCGGCGGGTACATCACCTACTCGGGTGCGCACCGCTACCTCGACTCCGGTCACACCGGCCCCGAGCACGCCGGCCCCGTCATGCGCGCCGCGGCCAACGGCATCCTCGTGACCGGCATCATGCGCTACGTGCTGTTCCTCGCGATCCTCGGTGTCGTGGCATCCGGCGTCGCCCTCGACCTCACGACGCAGGCCGCCAACCCGGCGGGTCAGGCGTTCGGCATCGTCCTCGGCGAGGCGGGTCTGCGGATCTTCGGCGCGATCTTCTGGGCAGCCGCCATCAGCTCGGTGATCGGCGCCGCCTACACCTCGGCGACGTTCCTCTCGACATTCCACAAGCGGTTCCTGGGCGGCTGGTCGCTGCAGTGGGCGACGATCGGCTTCATCATCGTCTCGCTGATCATCTATCTGCTGATCGGCACAGCGCCCGCAGCGATCCTCGTGTTCGTCGGCGGCTTCAACGGCCTGATCCTGCCGATCGGCCTCACGGTGTTCATGTACATCGGGTGGTTCCGCCGCGACCTGCTCGGCACCCGCAAGTACCCGCTGTGGCTGCTCATCGCCGGCACCCTGGTGACCCTGCTGACCTGGTACATGGGTATCGTCTCGGTCGGACCCATCTTCGCCTTCCTCGGAACGGGGGCCTGACCATGGCAGTGATCGACCTGAACTCCGACCTCGGTGAGAACGTCGCCGACCGCGTCGTCAGCGACGACGCGGCGATGCTCGAGATCGTCACGAGCGCGAACGTATCGTGCGGCTTCCACGCGGGGAGCCCCGAAGGCATCCGCGAGACACTCGCCGCAGCCGTGCAGCGCGGCGTCGTGATCGGCGCCCACCCCGGCTACCGCGACTACGAGAACTTCGGCCGCACCAACGTCGAGATCGATTCGCCGACGCTGCAGGCGCACGTCGAGTACCAGCTCGGCGCGCTGATCGGACTCGCGTCGGCCGTCGGCGGTCGCGTGGCCTACGTGAAGCCGCACGGCGCGCTGTACAACACGATCGCCCGCGACGAGCGGCAGTCGGCCGATGTCGTCGCGGCCATCAAGGCGATCGATCCGAACCTCGTGCTGCTCGGGCTTGCGGGCGGCGTCGTGCTCGAGGTCGCATCCCGCGCCGGCCTGCAGGTCGCCGCCGAGGCGTTCGCCGACCGCGCCTACCAGCCTGACGGTCAGCTCGTCTCGCGCGCCCAGGACGGGGCCGTGCTGCACGACCCGGCCGCGGTCGCCGAGCGCATGGTGCGGCTTGCGGACCAGGGCGTGATCCGCGCGATCGACGGCACCGACGTGCGCGTCGACGCGCAGTCGATCTGCGTGCACGGCGACAGCCCCGGGTCGATCGCGATGGCGGCCGAGACGAAGCGGATGCTGCAGGACGCCGGCATCACGATCGCGCCGTTCGCGGGGGCGTGAGCGTGGCCGTGCTCGCGTCCGCCGATCAGCTCGCCTCCGCGCGGGCAGCCCGCGCCGCATACCGTTCCGGTGTCTCGGAGCCCACCAGCGGCATCGCCGCAGGCCTCACGCAGGCGAACCTCATCGCGGTGCCGGCGGACTGGGCCTTCGAGACGCTGCTGTACGCGCAGCGCAACCCGAAGCCGTGTCCGGTGCTCGAGGTCATCGAGGCGGGACAGGTCGAGTCCGCGCTCGCGCCGGGGAGCGACATCCGCACCGACATCGGGCGGTACCGCATCTGGCGGGACGGTGAGCTCGTCAGCGAGCAGAACGATGCACGCGACGCGTGGGAGGAGCATCCCGATCTCGTCGCGTTCCTCATCGGCTGCAGCTTCACGTTCGAGACGGGGCTGGTGGATGCCGGCATCCCGATCCGTCACCAGGAGCTCGGGCGCAATGTGCCGATGTACCGCACGAACATCGACTGCACCCCCGCCGGACGCCTGCGGGGCGAGATGGTCGTCTCGATGCGGCCGATCCCCGCCGGGCGAGTGGCGGATGCCGTGCAGATCTCGGGTCGCACCCCGGCTGTGCACGGGGCTCCCGTGCATATCGGCGACCCGGCCTCGCTCGGCATCGCCGACCTGGCGCGGCCGGACTTCGGCGACGCCCCCGAGGTGCGCGACGGCGAGATCCCCGTGTTCTGGGCCTGCGGCGTCACCCCGCAGGCGGCGATCATGGCGTCCAAGCCCCCGTTCGCGGTGACCCACGCGCCGGGATACATGTTCATCACCGACGTGCCCGATGCGGAGTACATCGTCTGATGCGCATCCTCACGGCATCCGACCGGTCACTCCTCGTCGAGGCGGCCGATCTCGACGAGGCGATGCGCCTGAACCTCGCGTGGGACGGCACGCCCGGCGTCGTCGAGCGCATTCCCGGCGCTCGGACCGTCCTCGTCAGGTTCGACCCGGTGCGCACGACAGCTGCCTCCCTGGCGGCGGTGCTCTCGGCGACGGTCGTGGATGTCGAGCACGTGCCGCACACCAGCGCAGTCACCATTCCGGTGCAGTACGACGGCGAAGACCTCGCCGAGGCCGCGGCGCTCCTGGGCGTCTCGGCGGAAGAGCTCGTGAACCGGCACCTCGCCGCGCACTGGCAGGTCGCGTTCTCGGGCTTCGCCCCCGGGTTCGGGTACGTCGTCGGCAATGATCCGCTGTTCGACGTGCCGCGCCGGTCGTCACCGCGCACGCGCGTGCCCGCAGGGTCGGTCGCGCTCGCCGGAGCCTTCACGGGCGTGTACCCGCGCGAGAGCCCCGGCGGCTGGCAGCTCATCGGACGCACGGATGCCGTCATGTGGGACATCGACCGCGACCCGCCCGCTCTCCTGGCGCCCGGGACGTCCGTGCGCTTCGTCGCGTCGCGGGAGGCCGTGTCGGCCGCTGAGCCTGTCGAAGCGTCCGCTGCGCAAGGGATGCCTCGGGGGAGACATGCCCCCGCCGACCTGCGGTCGGCTCCCGCCAGACCCGATGCCAGCTCCCCCGAGACATCCCTTGCTCCGCTCGGCAGCGCGGATGAGTCCAGTAACGGGGCGTTGAGCGAGCCGAAGCCTTCTTCCCTCACCCGGCCTCGTCCGGCCATCGAGGTCATCCGCCCGTCGCTGCAGCTCCTCGTCCAAGACCTCGGACGCCCCGGGCATGCCGCCCTCGGCGTCTCGGCATCCGGGGCCGCCGACCGCACGGCCATGCGCGACGCGAACCGCGCCGTCGGCAACGCACCCGGCGCGGCCGTGCTCGAGAGCGTCGGCGGAACGGCGCTGCGGTTCCACGGCGACGGCGTCGCGGTCGTCGCCGGAGCCACAGGCGACATCACGCTCACCGACGCGGACGGCGTCGCACGCAGGATCCCGCATGGCTCCCCGTTCGCCACGGTCTCCGGCGACGAACTCGCCCTCGGCCACCCGGCGCAGGGGCTCCGCTACGTCATCGGTGTGCGCGGCGGCATCGACGTCGACGCAGCCCTGGGCAGTCGCTCCAGCGACACCCTTGCCGGCCTGGGGCCCGCCGCGCTCGCCGCCGGAGACATCGTCGCAATCGGCGATGCGGCGGTGGCCGCCGTCGACCCGGTTCCCCGGCCGCGCGACCTGCCGGCATCCGGCGACCTCGTCGAGCTCGCCATCACCCTCGGCCCGCGCGATGACTGGTTCACGGCATCCGCTCTCGAGACTCTGACGACGCAGGAGTGGCTCGTCACGCCGCGCTCCGACCGCGTCGGCATCCGTCTGCACGGCGACGTGCCGCTCGAACGCGAGACACCGGGGGAACTGCCCAGCGAGGGCGCGGTGACCGGCGCGATCCAGGTGCCGCCGGACGGCCAGCCCGTGCTGTTCCTCCCCGACCATCCGCTCACCGGCGGCTATCCGATCATCGGCGCGGTCACCGATCGCTGCCTCGATCTCGCAGCTCAACTGCCTCCCGGCGCCCGCATCCGCTTCCGCATCGAAGGAGCACGCTCATGAAGAAGGTTCTGATCGCCAACCGCGGCGAGATCGCCGTGCGCGTGATCCGCGCGTGCGCCGAGGCCGGGTACGGTTCGGTCGCCGTGTACGCCGATCAGGATGCCGAGGCGCTGCACGTCCGCCTCGCCGACGAGGCCGTCGGACTTGGCGGGCAGGCCGCGGCGGATACCTACCTGTCGATCCCTGCTCTGATGGACGCTGCGCGGAAGTCCGGCGCGGATGCCGTGCATCCCGGGTACGGGTTCCTGTCCGAGAGCGCGGCATTCGCGCGCGCCGTGGAGGACGCCGGGCTCACCTGGATCGGACCCGCGCCCGACAGCATCGACGCGCTCGGCGACAAGATGACCGCCCGCCGCATCGCGCAGAAGGTGGGGGCGCCGCTCGCCGCCGGTACCGATCAGCCGCTGTCGGGTCCCGCCGAGGCCGTCGCCTTCGCAGAGGAGCACGGCGTGCCGATCGCGATCAAGGCCGCGTACGGCGGTGGCGGTCGCGGCATCAAGGTCGTCCGCGAGCTGTCCGAGGTCGCCGAGGCCTTCGACGCCGCGACGCGCGAGGCGATCGTCGCGTTCGGCCGCGGCGAGTGCTTCGTCGAGCGGTTCCTCGAGAGCCCGCGCCACATCGAGGTGCAGGTGCTCGGCGATGGGCAGGGCGGCGTCGTCGTGGTCGGCGACCGGGACTGCTCGATGCAGCGCCGCAATCAGAAGCTCATCGAAGAGGCCCCGGCGCCGCGTCTGACGTCCGAGCAGCGCGAGCAGTTCCACGAGGCCGCTCGTCGCATCTGCGCCGAGGTGTCCTACCGCGGCGCGGGCACGGTCGAGTTCATGCTCGCCGCCGACGGCACGATCTCGTTCCTCGAGGTGAATACCCGCCTGCAGGTGGAGCATCCCGTGACCGAGGAGGTCACCGGTGTCGACCTCGTGCGTGAGCAGTTCCGCATCGCCTCGGGCGAGGGGCCGTCGTTCACGTCGACGCCCGAGCCGCGTGGCCACGCGTTCGAGTTCCGCATCAACGCCGAGGACCCGGGGCGCGGCTTCCTGCCGAGCCCGGCGCTCGTCACGGCGCTCGGCGTTCCGGGCGGGCCCGGTGTGCGCTGGGACAGCGGCATCGAGGCGGGGGACGCCGTGCAGCCGGCGTTCGACTCGATGATCGCCAAGCTGATCGTGCACGCCGATTCGCGGGATGCTGCGCTGGTTCGGGCGCGCCGTGCGCTGCGCGAGTTGCAGATCGAGGGGCCGGCGACTCTCGTCTCGTTCGACCGGCTCGCCGTGGACCAGCCGGAATTCGCCACCGAGACGTTCGGGGTGCACACGCAGTGGATCGAAGCATCCCTGCTCCCGCGGCTCGAGCCGCAGCTGCGCCCGGCGCCCCTCGAGGATGCCGGGATGCAGCGCTTCGGCGTCGAGATCGACGGCAAGCGCGTTGTGCTCGGAGTTCCCGCGGCGCTGCTGCGCGGATTCGCCTCCGCGCCGTCGGGGGAGGCCGCTGCGGAGCCGGCATCCGCCGACCCGGCCGACCTGCGGGCCCCCGTCCCCGGAAGCCTCGTCCGCTGGCTCGTCGACGACGGTGCCGAGGTCGCGGCGGGGGATGCCGTCGCCGTCCTCGACGCCATGAAGATGGAGACCCAGGTCGCCGCCCACCGCGCAGGCATGTTGTCGCAGACGGCTTCCGTCGGCGACATGGTCGCGGCCGACGCCGTCATCGGCCGCATCGGCTGACGTCGGGCATCCGGTCTCGCGCCCCGGTCTGCGGACAGGAGCCCGATCTGCTGACGTTCTTCGCGGATTCGTCAGCAGATCGGGGCAAGGTCAGCAGATCGGACCGGTCGCCGGCTTACTCCGGGTCGCCGCCGAGCGGGCCGACGGCCGGGATGGGGCCGCCGTCGTCCGCGCCGGTCTTGCGGGCACGGGCGATCGCGTTGCCCAGGTGGTAGATCAGCAGCGCCGCCACCGTGCCGAGCACGATCGCCCCGAGCTGGAACGCTCCCCAGCTCATCGCGAAGCCGCCGACGGCGATCACGAACGACACCGCGACGGTGTACTGGTTGACGGGGCGCGAGAAGTCCACGCGGTTGTCGACCCAGATCTTGATGCCGATGACGCCGATGAGGCCGTACAGCGCGGTGGTCACGCCTCCGAGCACCCCCGGCGGGATGGAGTTGAAGATCACGCCGACCTTGGGCGAGAACGCCAGCAGGATCGCCGCGCCGCCGGTCACCCAGTACGCCGCGGTCGAGTACACGCGTGTTGCGGCCATGACGCCGATGTTCTCGCCGTACGTCGTGGTCGCAGACCCGCCGAATCCGCCGGCGAGGGTCGTCGCGAGGCCGTCGGCGACGAGCGCGCGACCGGTGTGCTTGTTGATCGACGGGTCGTTCGTCATGGTCGCGACACCGCGGACGTGCCCGACGTTCTCGGCGATGAGCACGAGCACGACCGGCAGGAACATCGGCACGTACAGCCAGGCCGCGGGGTCGGTGACCGCGGCGAGGTGGAAGTCGGGCAGCCCGATCCAGGCGGCGTCCTCGATGCCGTCGAACGACACCTGGTTCGTGAAGATCGCCACGATGTAGCCGACGATCACGCCGAGGAAGATCGAAATGCGGCCGAGGAACCCGCGGAACAGCACGCTGAACAGGATCACCGCGATCAGCGTCACCGAGGCGAGCTCGGGCTGCAGGGTGAAGTTGTTCCAGGCGGCGGGGGCGAGATTGAAGCCGATGAGCGCGACGATGGATCCCGCGACCACCGGCGGCATGAATCGGTCGATCCACTGCACCCCGACGGCCTGCACGAGGAAGCCGATCGCGGCGAGCAGCACGCCAACCACGACGACGCCGACGAGCGCCTGCGTGATCTGCTGCGGGGTCTCGAGTGCCTGCCCGGCGTTGATGGCGGTGATCGGTGCGAGGAACGCGAAGGACGAGCCGAGGTAGCTGGGCAGGCGGTTGCGGGTCAGCAGCAGGAACAGCAGCGTGCCGATGCCCGAGAACAACAGGGTCGTCGACACCGGGAACCCGGTGATGATCGGCACGAGGAAGGTCGCGCCGAACATGGCGACGACATGCTGTGCGCCGATCGCGAAGGTGGCGGGCCAGTTCAGCCGCTCTTCGGGGCGGACGACGTTGCCCGGCGCGACGGTGCGGCCGTCGCCGTGGATCTTCCAGACCGGCATGGGGTGCTCCTCATTTTCGGGGTCGGAGCAACATTACCGATTGCTGAGTGCCGGCCGTGTGCGCGACAGTCCGGGGATCGGGGCGACGGATGTCGGACCGATCCGTCGCATCTGTCCGACATCTGTGCAGAAGGCCCCCGAAGTGTCGGACCGGGCCGGGCCGCAGCGCGACGAGGATGCTGCCTCAGGCCGTCAGGCGCTCGATGAGCTCCCGGTATCGGTCTGCCGTGCGCTCGACGATCTCGTCAGGGAGTGCCGGCGGCTCACCCTGCTTGTCCCAGTTGGAGGCCAGCCAGTCGCGGACGATCTGCTTGTCGAACGACGCCATGCGCTCCGCTGGCGTGGAGCCGGACTCCCAGGCGGCGGCATCCCAGTACCGCGACGAGTCGCTCGTGAGCACCTCGTCGGCGAGGCGCAACGTGCCGTCGGCATCCGTCCCGAACTCGAACTTCGTGTCGGCGAGGATGAGGCCGCGCTCCTCGGCGATCGCCGAGGCGCGCGCGTAGATCGCCAGCGACGTGTCGCGCAACTCTGCCGCGCGCTCGGCACCGACCAGCTCGACGACGCGGTCGAAGTCGATGTTCTCGTCGTGCTCGCCCATCGGCGCTTTGTACGCGGGGGTGAACAGGGGCTCGGGCAGGCGGTCGCCGTTCTCGAGGCCGACCGGCAGCGGGATGCCGCACACCGTTCCGCTCTCCTGATACTCCGCCCAGCCGGAGCCGGTGATGTACCCGCGCACGACGCACTCGATCGGCAGCATCTCCAGAGACTGCGCGAGCATCGCGCGGTCCGCGACCGCCTCGGGCACCTCGCCCTCGGCGAGGTGGTTCGGGAAGTCGAGCTGCTCGAACCACCAGCGGCTGAGTCTCGTGAGCAGGGCGCCCTTGTCGGGGATGCCGGGGGAGAGCACGAAGTCGAAAGCACTCACCCGGTCGGATGCGACGACGAGGATGCGGGTGTCGGCCGGGTCCTCCGATGCATACAGATCGCGGACCTTGCCGGAGTAGAGATGACGCCAGCCGGGGATGCTCTTCGCTTCGCTCACGTGCCCATTATCCCGGTCCCGGGGGCGTCGTCGGATGCCGGGTGTACCGTTGCCGGGTGACCGACGCCCCCGCACCTCGCACCGAACCCGCTGCAGCACCGCCGCGCAGCCCGTGGCCCGCACTCTGGGCTCTCGTCATCGGTTTCTTCATGATCCTCGTCGACACGACGATCGTGAACGTCGCGAACCCTGCGATCAAGGCGGCTCTCGATCCCGAGTCCAACAACCTCGACCGGGTGGTCTGGGTCACGAGCGCCTACCTGCTGGCCTACGCCGTTCCGCTGCTCATCACGGGCCGCCTCGGCGACCGCTTCGGGCCGAAGAACCTCTACCTGATCGGGCTCGCCGTCTTCACACTCGCCTCGCTCGCATGCGGGCTCTCGACGAGTCTGAACATGCTCATCTGGGCGCGCGCGGCCCAGGGCCTCGGCGCCGCCCTTCTGACACCGCAGACCATGGCCGTCATCACCCGCACCTTCCCGCCCGAGCGGCGGGGAGCGGCGATGGGGCTGTGGGGCGCGGCATCCGGCGTCGCGATGCTCGTCGGGCCGCTCGCGGGCGGGTTCCTCGTCGACGGGCTCGGCTGGGAGTGGATCTTCTTCATCAACCTGCCCGTCGGCGTGGTCGGATTCGTGCTGGCCTGGATGCTCGTGCCCAAGCTCGAGACGCACACGCACCGCTTCGACGTGCCCGGCGTCTTCCTCAGTGCGATCGCGATGTTCCTCATCGTGTTCGGACTGCAGGAGGCGGAGGCCTACGACTGGGGCGTGATCTGGGGGCCGATCTCGGTGTGGGGCCTCATCGGCGCCGGCATTGTCGTGATGGCGCTGTTCCTCTGGTATCAGGGCCGCACGAAGAACGAGCCTCTGGTGCCGCTCGGCCTGTTCCGCGACCGCAACTTCGCCTGGTCGAACATCACGATCGCCATCGTCGGGTTCACCGTCACGGCTCAGGGTCTGCCGCTGATGTTCTTCCTGCAGCTCGCCCGCGGACTCACCCCGACCGAGTCGGCGCTGCTGCTGATCCCGATGGCGCTCGCCGCCGGCATCGTCTCGCCGTTCGCCGGAAGGCTCCTCGACCGTGTCGACCCGCGCGTCATGCTCGTGCCCGGTCTTCTTCTCGTCGCGGTATCGCTGTTCCTGTTCGCGTGGATGATGAACACCGACACCCCGATCCTGTGGATGCTCCTGCCGTCGCTGATCCTCGGCTTCGGGAACGCCGGCATGTGGGGGCCGCTCGCGACGACGGCGACGCGCGACTTGCCGATGCGCCAGGCCGGGGCCGGTTCGGGCATCTACAACACGATGCGCACGATCGGCTCGGTGCTGGGATCTGCTGCGATCGCCGCGTTCATGCAGAGTCGCCTCGAGGCGAACCTGCCCGGTGCGGACGATGCGTCGGGCGGCTTCGGCGGCGGTGCGCCGCCGGATGCGATCGCGGCCCCGTTCGCGGATGCCATGGCCCAGACGATGCTGCTGCCGGCGGCGTTCATCCTGCTCGGGGTCGTGGCCGTGCTCTTCCTGCGTCGTCCGAAGCACCTACGCTGAGACGATGACGATCGCACTCACCCGCCCGACCGCAGACCTCTACGACTCGTGGGCGGCGGCGGTCGACGAGTTCGGCGGCATCCACATCGACGGCTCGGGGATGACCGCTCCCACCGACAGTGAGCGCGGAACGTTCGACGAACTGCTCACGAAGGCCCGGGAACTCGCCGACACGAGCATCCCCGCACCTGACGGCCGCGTGCACAACGACCTGTTCTGGATCACCGACGACGGCGAGGTCGTCGGATTCGTGTCGTTCCGGCACGAGCTCAACGAGTGGCTTCGGCACTTCGGCGGGCACATCGGGTACTCGGTGCGTCCGACTCGTCGTCGGCAGGGCTACGCGCACGCCGGACTCGCGCTGGCGATGGATCGCGCCCGCGAGCTCGGGCTCGAGAGCGTCATGCTCACCTGCGATGACGACAACGCCGGGTCGTACCGCACGATCGAGGGCGCGGGCGGCGTCCTGCAGGACGTCGTGGATGCCGCAGAGCAGGGCCACCCGCGCCTGCGGCGCTACTGGATCGAGCTGTAGGTTTCGACTCGCTTCGCTCGCTCAACCCGTTTCGACTGCGGCGCTGTGCGCCTTCGCTCAACGACTCGTAGCCGATCGCGTTCAGCATCCGGAACGCGTCCTCCCACGGCACGTCGCCGTGGCCGGTCGAGATGAAGTCTGAGCGCCCCCGCCTACTCCGCGACGGCGGCCGCGATGTCGCGGCGGTAGTGCGCGCCGTCCAGGCCGATGCGGCCCATCGCCTCGTACGCGCGGGTGCGCGCATCGGCGAAGTCCGATCCGACCGCGACGACGTTGAGTACGCGGCCGCCGGTCGCGACGAGGTCGCCGCCGGGAGCATCCGGCCCCGCGGTGGCGGCATGCACGATCCGCACGCCCTCGATGCCCGCGGCATCCGCGAGGCCCGAGATCTGACGGCCGGTCTGGGGTGCCTCCGGGTAACCCTCGCTGGCGAGCACGACGGTGATCGCCACATCGTCGGCGAACTCCGGCTGCGGCTGCGCCTCGAGATTTCCGGATGCCGCTGCCAGCAGCAGCTGCGACAGCGGAGTGCGCAGGCGCGGGAGCACCACCTGGGTCTCGGGGTCGCCGAAGCGCGCGTTGAACTCGATGACCTTCACACCTGCGGGGGTGAGGATGAGGCCGGCGTACAGCAACCCGATGAACGGTGTGCCCTCGGCATCCAGCTGGCGGATGACGGGCAGGGCGACCTTCTCGGTGACCTCTGCCACGAACGAGGCTTCGCTGCCGAACTGCGCCGCGAGCCAGGGGAGTGGCGAGTACGCGCCCATGCCGCCGGTGTTCGGTCCCTCGTCGCCGTCGAAGGCCCGCTTGAAGTCCTGTGCGGGGCTGAGCGCGCGCACCGTGTCTCCGTCGGAGAGGAAGAAGAGCGAGACCTCGGGGCCGGAGAGGAACTCCTCCACGAGCACGGGTCCTGCGGGAAGGTACTGCGACGCGTGTGCGAGCGCCTCGGCGCGGTCGGAGGTCACGATGACGCCCTTGCCGGCCGCGAGCCCATCGGCCTTGACGACGTACGGCGCGCCCAGATCGTCGAATGCGGCCTCGACCTCGGCGACGGATGCCGCACGCACGGCGCGTCCGGTCGGCACGCCCGCGGCATCCATGATCCGCTTCGCGAAGGCCTTGGAGCCCTCGAGCTGGGCGGCTGCTTTTCCGGGGCCGAACACGGGGATGCCGCGCTCGCGCAGGGCGTCGGCGACGCCGGCGACGAGCGGCGCCTCCGGGCCGATCACGACGAGGTCGACCCCGTGCTCGTCCGCGTATGCGGCGACGGCGCGGCCGTCGAGCTGGTCGACCGTGACGAGGGTCGCATCCGCGGCGATGCCGGCGTTGCCGGGGGAGCAGAGCAACTCGTGGCCGGCGTCCTCTGCCTTCAGCGCGAGGATGATCGCGTGCTCACGGGCACCGGAACCGAGGACGAGGATCTTCACCCGTCCAGACTACCCAGCGGCACAGACCTGGTCAGACGGTGACCGGCCGCTCCCGCGACACCTCCCACGGAACCGTCCACCCGCACGTCTCGAACAGCCGGTCGAGCACCATGGCGGTGAAGCCCCACACGATGGTCCCGTCGACGTCGAACGCCGGGCCTCGGAAGGTCATGCCCTCGCGCGTCAGTGTGGAGGTGAAGCGGGTCGCGGGGTCCAGCAGCTGCGCCACCGGTACACGGAAGACCTCCACGGTCTCGGCGTGATCCACGGCGGCGACCTTGGAAGGCTTCGTCCACCAGCCCAGCACCGGCGTGACATGGTGGTTGCTCACGGCGAGCGGGAGGGCGGGCAGCACCCCGAGTACCTCCACGCCGGTCGGGTCGAGCCCGGTCTCCTCCTCGGCCTCGCGCAATGCCGTGTCGACGTCGTCGCTGTCGGCGGGCTCGCGTCCGCCACCGGGGAACGACACCTGGCCGGGGTGCGATGACAGTGTCGGAGCCCTCCGCTGCAGCAGGACGTCGAGATCCTTCGCGATCGCGGCATCCGGTGTCGTGGCGGGGATGCTGTCGAGCACGCCGAACAGGATCAGCACGGCGGATCGCCGAGCCCGAACGTCGGCGGACAGCGGCGGGAGGATGCCCCAGTCGTCGCTGCGGGCCGCGGCCAGAAGCTGGGCGCGGGCGCCGGCCGGATGCTCGCTGTCTGTCACGCCTCGAGCCTACGCCCGTGTCCACGGGCGTGCGCCATAGGGGGTGCCCCGCCTACGCGATGACGACCTCGACCCCGGCCGCGCGCAGCTCTTCCAGCGCCGCCGGATCCGCGGATTCGTCGGTGATCAGCATCGAGACGGCGGAGGTCTCGGCCATCTGGGCGAGTGCGACCGCGCCGATCTTGGAGCCGTCGGCGACGACGATCGTGCGCTGCGCCTTGGCGACCATGGCGTGATTGGTGCGCGCCTCGGTCTCGTCGTGCGTCGTCACCCCGGCTGCCGCCGTGAAGCCGTCCGCTCCGAGGATCGCCGTTCCGACGTTGACCGCGTTGAACGTGCCTTCGGCGAGTACGCCGACCAGTTCGAGCGATTGCGGGCGCAGGATGCCGCCGGTCATCACGACGCGCAGCCGCGGGTACGGTGCGACGAGTGACGCGATCGACAGGGAGTTCGTCACGATCGTGAGGTCGGTGTGACCGGCCAGCTCCCGCGCGACACCGGCCGTCGTCGTCCCGCCGCTCAGCGCGATGGCGTGCCGCTCGCGCGGGATACGGGCGGCAGCCGCACGTGCGATGCGCCGCTTCGCCTCCTGGAAGCGCGTATCGCGGAGCGCCACCGGCACCTCGGCCAGTGATCCTGTCGCCTTGGCTCCGCCGTGCGTGCGGATGATCAGGCCCTGATCGGCGAGGACGGTGAGGTCGCGCCGAAGGGTCGCGGCAGAGCTGCCGAACTGCTCCGCGAGTTCGGCCAGCGAGACCTCGCGGCGCTCGGCGATGAGATCGAGGATCGCGGCCATGCGCCGAGACCGCTTGGGGGAGCCGCCGATTTCGGCGACAGTGCTGGTGCTGTACGCGGTGGCCATGGAAAGTGAGCATGTCAGATGAGCATATGAGTGTCAATTCACTCATATGCTTGCGTGGAATGAGCATTCTGCCCAGAATCGGGACATGCCCCAGATCACCTTCCTCGGCGCCGGCAGCGTCGTCTTCACCCGCCAGCTGATCACCGACCTGCTGCGTCTCCCCGACCTGCCGACGCTCGACATCGCGCTGCACGACATCGACACCGATCGCCTCGAGGTCGCCCGGCTCACCGCGCTGAACGTCGCGACGCAGCTCGACCGGAGCATCCGGGTTACGGCGTCCGCCGACCGTCGCGCGGCACTGACCGGGGCGGACTTCGTGATCAACATGATCCAGGTCGGCGGCATCGACGCCACGAAGGTCGACCTCGAGCTCCCGGCATCCCGCGGTCTCCGTCAGACGATCGGCGACACGACCGGCGTCGGCGGCGTGTTCCGCGCCCTGCGCACGTTCCCCGTGCTCACCGGCATCGCCCGCGACATGGGGGAGGTCTGCCCCGACGCGTGGTTCCTCAATTACACGAACCCGATGGCGATGAACATCTGGTGGATGTCCGTCGTCGCCCCGGACATCAAGGCCGTGGGCCTCTGCCACAGCGTCTACTGGACGGTCAACGACCTGTGCGAGCTCATCGGCGTCCCGCTCGAGGGCACGCACTACCGCGCGGCCGGGGTGAACCACCAGGCGTGGCTCACCGAGTGGAGCCGCGACGGCGAGGACCTCTACCCGCGACTGCGGGCGCTCATCGACGGGGACGAGGATCTGCAGCGCCGGGTGCGCGCCGAGATCTTCCGCCGAGTGGGGTTCTACCCGACCGAGACGAGCGAGCACTCCTCGGAGTACCTCAGTTGGTTCCTCCGGTCGGATGCTCAGATCGAACGGTTCCGCATCGAGCCGTTGCAGTACGTCGGCATCTCCGAGGAGAACGTGCGCGAGTTCCACCAGGCGCAGCAGCTTCTCACCGCCGGGGACGACATCCCACTGCACGATGAGGGCGATGCGGCCGAGTATGCGCCGCAGATCATCCACTCGATCGTCACCGGAACCCGGCGGGAGATCCACGCCAACGTCCCGAACGACGGACTCATCGACAACCTGCCTCGGGGAGCCGTGGTCGAGGTGCCCGCGACGGTCGACTCCGACGGCGTCCATCCCGTCGCCTGGGGGTCGATTCCCCCGGCGGGCGCGGCGCTGAACCGCACCTACCTCTCCGTCGCCGACCTCACGATCCGCGCGGCTCAGGAGGGGGATCCCGAGCTAGTGCGTCGCGCCGTGCTCACCGACCCGAACGCGAGCTCGACGCTGACGCCGGAGCAGATCTGGGAGTTGTGCGATGCGCTCACCGCCGCGCACGCCGACCTGCTGCCGGTGAGCCTGGGCGGCCGGCTCGACGAGGCGAGGGCATGAGCCTCGCGACCACTGCCGACCTCATCGCCGAGGCCGTCGCCGCCAGGCGCGCCGTCGCCGGGTTCAACGTGATCACTCTCGAGCACGCCGAGGCGATCGCCCAGGGTGCGGAGGTTGCCGGAACCGGCGCAATCCTGCAGATCAGCGAGAACGCGATCCGCTTCCACGGCGGTGATCCTCGGCCCATTGCCGCCGCGTGCGCCGCAGTGGCAGATGCCGCTTCCGTGCCGCTGTCGATCCACATCGATCACGTCGAGGATCCCGCGCTGGTCGACCTCGTGATCGAGAACGCCAGTGCATGGGGCATCAGCTCGATCATGGTCGACGCTTCGCGCCTGGACGACGATGCGAACGTCGCCGCGACAGCGGATGCCGCACGCCGTGCCCGCGCGGCCGGGCTCTGGATAGAGGCGGAGCTCGGCGAGATCGGCGGCAAGGACGGTGCGCACGCGCCGGGAGTCCGCACCGATCCGGGCGACGCGGCCGCCTTCGTCGGCGCGACGGGCGTGGACGGGCTCGCCGTCGCCGTCGGCAGTTCGCATGCGATGCGCGACCGTACGGCAGGTGTCGATGTCGAACTCGTCGCCCGCATCGCCGCGCGGGTCGAGGTGCCACTCGTGCTGCATGGATCGTCGGGCGTCGCGGACGACGTCATCGGTGCGGCCGTGGGCGCCGGCATCCGCAAGGTGAATGTGGGAACGGCGCTGAACATCGCGAGCACCGCGGCGGTGCGTCAGGCGCTGGAGGCGGACCCCGCCCTCGTCGACCCGCGGGCCTACACCCGCCCCGCGCGCGAAGCGATGGCCGACGTCGTCGCGGCGTTCAGCAGAGTGGTGCGCTGAGCGCGCTCAGATCCCCAGCACCCGCAGCGCGTTCGTGCGGTAGATCCGCTCGAGCGTCGAGGCGTCCAGGCCGAGCGCCGAGACCGTCCAGCGACCCTGCGGCGGGACCGGCTCGCCCGGGGCGTAGGAGAACGCCTCGTCCTCGGTCTCGAGGAAGCGGAAATGCAGGCGGAACTGCTCCCGCTCGGCCGGGTAGATGTCGGTGCCGAACAGCACGCGGTCGGGATGCCGCTCGATGAGCCGGCGGAATCGACGGGGCTGCCGGCCGAGCTCAGCCATGCGACCGGCGATGTCGATCGTGTAGTTCGGGCAGGCGTCGAGCATGCCCTCCACGAGATCGAGGTCCTCGGCGGCGCAGCCGGCGTGCGCGCCGATGAATCGGGTGCCGGGGCAGGCCTCGACGAGGGCTCGGTGCGCGGCGAGGAGCCGATCGAACGTCGGATGCACGGTGCGGTCGCCGAACCACCACTCCCGCATCTGCATGAGCTCGTCGAGGCGCTCATTGCAGGCGTCGAGAGGCGCGAAGAACGCCTTGGGGTCGGCAGTGTGGATGAGCGCCGGAAGGCCCAGTTCTCCGGCCCGTTCGACGACGGCGACGACGCGGGGATCATCGGGCAGGATGAGCGTCCCGTCGGCGTCGCGCACCGTGAGCCCGAGGCTCTTCCAGATCTTCACGCCACGTGCTCCGCGGGCCGCGGAATCGGCCAGCGACGCCTGCAGGGCCGCCACGCCGTCCGGCTCCGCGAGCCGCTCCCACTCGAGCTGGCAGAAGGTGAGGAAGCGTCCGGGGAAGGAGCGGTCGTAGCGCTCGACGTTCGCCGTCACCTCGTCGCCCCACATCCCGTCGAGGTTGACGACGCATTCGACGTTGGTCTCGTCCATGACCACGACGAGCGCGGCGGGGTCCTCGATCATCCATTCGCCGTCGCTGAGCCAGCGTCCGAGGTGGTTGTGCACGTCGATCGCAGGGAACGCCGCCCGGTCGGCGTCGGTGGCGGGCAGTCGCAGTTGAGGAACGGGCGTCCAGGATGCCAGCGGCAGCTCGCGCAGCTCCTCCCAGGACAGCGGGGCATCGGTCACGGGGACTCCTTCGGCGCAGTGCGGGCGCGAGCGCGGGCGGCGCGTCGCGGTTCTCCGAGAGTAGGGCAGAGCGAACGAATCGAACATTACATGCGCATCCAACATGATCGCTTCGCGCAAAGTTATTGCGATATGAGCAAAGCATCGCCACGATGAATACCGACTCGCTCAGAGAGAGGACCACCATGAAGGACCGGACCATGCAGCGCCGCACCCGTCGCCGGATCCCCATCGTCATCGGCACGGCACTGGCCGTCGTCGGAGGCCTCGCCGGTTGCGCAGGCAGCCAGGGCGCCACCGAGCTCGACCCGGAGGCCGACGTCACCATCACCTGGTGGACAGGTCAGAGCGACGAGGCGCAGACCATCCTCGAGGGGCTCGCGACGGAGTTCGAGGAACTCCACCCGAACGTGACGATCGACATCTCGCCCGGAGCATCCTCGACCGAAGAGCTCCTCCAGAAGCTGTCGGCCGGTTTCGCCGGCAACAGCTACCCGAACATCTCCTACGCATTCGGATCGTGGGCCAGCGAGCTCGAATCCTCGCAGCGCACGCTCGACATCACCGGCGCCGTCGCCGACCCTGAGGTCGGCTGGGACGAGTTCTCGGAGGCCGCGCGCGCCACGGTGCAGCCCACCGGCGAGGCGATCATCGGCTTCCCCGCCCTGGTCGACAACATCTCGCTCATCTACAACAAGACGGTCTTCGACGCCGCGGGCGTCGAGTATCCGACCGAGGAGTGGACGTGGGACGACTTCCGGGATGCCGCGAAGAAGCTCACCGACCCGGCGAACGAGACGTTCGGCTACGCCTACTCGGTCTCGGGATCCGAGGAGACGACCTGGCAGTTCTGGCCGCACCTGTGGCAGAACGGCGGCGAGATACTCTCCGACGACCGGTCCGCCGCCGCGTTCGCGAGCGATGAGGGCGCAGAGGCGCTGGAGTTCCTGCGCCAGATGGCCGTCGACGACAAGAGCATCTACCTCGACCAGACCGACACGAAGTTCGCACAGCTGTTCGCCGCCGATCGGATCGGCATGATGACGTCCGGCCCCTGGCAGCTGTGGGATCTGAACACGGCGGGCACCGACTACGGCGTCACGATCCTCCCTGGCACCGACGGCGACCACCAGACCGTCTCGGGGCCCGACATCTGGGCGCTGTTCGACACCCAGGACGTGAACGAGAACCACTGGTCGGTCGAGCTGATGAAGTGGCTCACCGCGCCGGAGCAGGATCTGCGCTGGAACGTCGCGTACGGCAACCTCCCGCTGCGCACGAGCGAGATCGATACGCCGGAGTTCGCCGAGCAGGTCGCAGCCCTCCCGGGGCTCGACGTCATGGCCGAGAACAACGAGAACGCGATCAACGCCCGCCCGACCGTGTCCGGGTACGTGGGCCTGTCCGAGGCCATCGCCAATGCGATCTCGCAGGTCCTGCAGGGACAGGGCACGCCGGAGGACGCACTGAAGGCGGCCGCCGAGAAGGCGGACCGGTCGCTCTCGGGCGACTGAGCCCTCGCGATCGCACAGGAACGACCGAGCAGGAGAAGGAAAGCAATGAGCATCACCTCTGAAGAGATCGCCAGTCAGCCCGCCGTCTGGCGGCAGGCCCTGGAGTTGCGCGAGCGCGCTGCGCAGGTGCTTCGCCGGGACGGCGAGCGGATGCTGGTGATCGGATGCGGCACGTCCGCGTTCGTCGCCGAGTCGTTCGCGCTGCTGCGGGAACAGGCCGGCTTCGGCGAGACGGATGCCGCCTACGCATCCGAGCCGCGTCCGTGGCGTCCCTACGACGCCGTCCTCGCGATCACGCGATCGGGCACGACGACCGAGATCCTCGAGGCGCTCGCGGCCGTCCCGGACGGGGTGCGGAAGGTCGTCGTCACCGGCGTCGCCGACTCGCCCTGCGCCGACGCGGCGGATGATGTGCTGCTGCTGGACTTCGCCGACGAGAAGTCGGTCGTCCAGACCCGCTTTCCGACCACATTCCTCCTCCTGGCACGTGCCGCCTTCGGCGAGGACGTGACCGATCTGCCGAACCGCTTGGAGAAGGCGCTCGCCGCCCAGCCGGACCTGCCGACGGACTTCGACCACGTCGTGTATCTGGGTCGCGGCTGGACGTACGGGCTCGCGCAGGAGGCGGCGCTGAAGATCCGCGAGGCCGCGCAGGCATGGGCGGAGTCGTACCCGCTGCTCGACTACCGGCACGGGCCGCTCGCCGTCGCGCATCCGGGTTCGCTGGTCTGGTTCCTCGGCGTCCGCGACGACGGACTCGCTCGCGACGTCGAGCGCACGGGCGCTACCGTCGTGCAGGGGGCCGATGACGGGCTGATCGAGCTCGCCCTCGCGCAGCGTCTCGCGGTCGTCACGGCCGAGCGGCGCGGTCTGAACCCGGATCAGCCCCGTCATCTGACGAGGTCGATCGTGCTCTCCTGAGCACCGGACACCAGAAGCGGGATCGCACGGCGCGAGGAGCCACGATGACGATGACGAGCGAACGACCGGTGACTGCCGAACCCCACGATGCCGCGCGTGAGCGGCAGCAGAAGCGGCGGGGGCGCGGCCGCCTGCGGGCCGACCTGACCGGATGGGGTTTCGCCGGCCCGGCGATGATCATCATCCTCGGTCTGTCGATCTTCCCCGCGGCGTGGGCATTCCTGCTCTCGCTGCAGAAGTGGAACGGCTTCGCCGAGCCGCAGTTCATCGGCGCCGACAACTACTCGTACCTGATGACGGATGCCGAGTTCTGGGAGGCCGTCAGCCACACCGGCCTGTACGTGCTGCTGTTCGTCCCGGCATCCGTCCTGCTCGGCCTGTTCCTCGCCGTGGCGCTGAACCGCGAGATCCGCTTCATCGGTATCTACCGGACCGCGATCTTCGTGCCCTTCGTCGCCTCCGCGGCGGCCACCGGAATCCTCGCGACCTACCTGTTCAGCCCGCAATACGGCCTCGCCAACAACGTGCTGCGCTCGGTCGGTCTGCCGGCGCAGGGGTGGCTGGAGGACCCGAGCCAGGCCATGCTCGTCATCGCGATCATGTCGCTGTGGGGGCAGGCGGCGTTCACGACCGTGATCTACCTGGCCGCCCTCCAGGACGTGCCGCAGGAGCTGCTCGAGGCGGCCCGCATCGACGGCGCGAACCGCTGGCAGACGTTCTGGAAGGTCGTCTGGCCCGAGCTCGGTCCCGTGACGGTGTTCGTCACGATCTGGCAGACGATCACCGCGCTGCAACTGTTCGATCTCGTCTACACGACGACCAGGGGAGGCCCGCTGGATGCCACGAAGACGATCGTGTACTTCCTCTGGGAGAAGGCGTTCAAGACCCTCGAGTTCGGATACGGCTCGGCGGCAGCGTACATCCTGTTCGCGGTGACGCTGCTCATCACCATCGGAATGGTGATCTATGCGCGCAGCCGCAAGATGGAGGCATTCTGATGGTGCTCAACACCTACGCGATCATGACCGGTCGCACGGGGCGCCCTCCGCGCCGGCGCAAGAGGTTTAGCGGCTGGCACCTCGTGCTCGCGCCGATCGCGCTGATCTTCGTGATCCCGTTCGCGCAGATGATCCTCGCGTCGCTCTCACCCGCCGACGAACTGGTGAAGTTCCCGCCGCCGTTCGTTCCCTCGCGGTTCACGCTCGACGGGTTCATCGCGCTGTTCACGACGACCGACATCCTCATCTGGCTGATGAACAGCGTGATCGTCTCGGTGATCGCGATCGTCGCGCACGTGATCCTGTGCTCGCTCGCCGGGTACGGGTTCGCGCGGTTGCGGTTCCGCGGCCGCAACGTCGGGTTCTTCATGATCGTCGCGACGATCATGATCCCGACCCAGCTGCTGATGATCCCCACCTACGTGATGTTCTCGAAGCTCGGCATCATCAACACCCTGTCCGCGGCGTTCGTCCCGTGGCTGGCATCCGCGTTCGGCATCTTCCTCATGCGGCAGTTCTTCCTGTCGATCCCCGCTGAGATCGAGGAGGCCGCTGCGCTCGACGGCGCGAACCGTCTGCAGACGTTCCTGCGGGTCGTCCTGCCGCTGGCCAAGCCCGCCATCGCGACACTGGCGATCTTCACCCTGCTCAGCTCGTGGAACGATCTGATCTGGCCGCTGATCGCGATCAACGACGACTCGATCTTCACCGTGCAGCTGGGCATCGCGAACTTCCAGAGCACGCGCCGTACCCAGTGGGAACTGCTCATGGCGGGCAACGTCATCGCGACGGCGCCGCTGGTGATCTTCTTCCTGTTCGCGCAGAAGCAGTTCGTGCAGACGATGACGATGTCGGGGATGAAGGGCTGATGACACGCATACTCGTCGCGGGCGACGCGAATCTCGACCTCGTGCTGCGCGGCGACGTCGTGCCCCGCTTCGGCCAGGCCGAGCAGCTGCTCGAGGCCGCCGACCTCGTGCTCGGGTCGAGTGCGGGGATCTGTGCGGCGGGTCTCGCTCGACTCGGCGTGGACACGGCGCTGGTGGCGCGTGTGGGGCCCGATGTCTTCGGCGATCGCACCCGCGAACTGCTCGCAGAGGCGGGCGTCGACGTGTCTGCGCTGCGCACGGTCGACGAGCCGACGGGGGTGTCCGTCATCCTCTCGGCACCCGAGGACCGGGCGATCCTCACGCTCACCGGCGCGCTCGCCGGCATCACGGCGGATGAGGTGCTGGCGGCATCCTCGGATGCGGCGCACGTCCACTTCGCCTCGTCGTTCCTGGTGCCGGAGCTCACCGCGGAGCTCCCCGCTGTGCTCGCCTCCCTCCGCGCGCGGGGCGTGACGACGAGTCTCGACACGAACTGGGATCCCGCCGGTCGCTGGGCCGGCATCGCGGAATGCCTGCCGCTCGTAGACGTGCTGCTGCCCAACGCCGCCGAGGCGATCGCCCTGGCTGGTGCGCTCGGAGAAGACCCATCGGATGCTGAGAGTGCAGCCCTCGCCCTGGCCGCACGAGGACCGCTCGTCGTCGTCAAGGACGGCGCCGCGGGCGGTCTGGCCACAGGCGGCGCAACCGTGCTGCGCGCCCCCGGGCTCGAGTGCGACGTCGTCGACACCACGGGCGCCGGCGACAGCTTCGACGCGGGGTTCCTCGCGGCGTGGACCGAGGGGATTCCGCTGCAGACTGCGTTGCGCCGCGCGGCGGTCGCAGGCTCCCTGTCGACCCGCGGATCGGGCGGCACCGGCGGCCAGGCCACCCGCGCGGAGATCGACGAGCACGCATGATCACCTGCCTCGGTCTGTCGCCCGCGCTCGACGTCACCTACGGCGTCGGTGCGCTCACGGTCGGCGGCATCCACCGCCCGGATTGGAAGCTCGCGCTCCCGGGAGGGAAGTCGTTCAACGTCGCCAGGGCGCTGCGCGCGCTGGGCGAACCCGTCCGGGCGATCGCGCCGCTGGGCGGAGCCGTCGGCGCACAGATCCGCGCGGACCTTCTGGCGGACGGACTGGATGTCGTCGAGGTCGAGACCGACGCGCCGACGCGCACATGCGTCAGCGTGGTCGATGCCGGCGATGGACGCATCACGGAGTTCTACGAGCATGCGGCACCGCTGGACGACGCGGCCTGGGCGGGGATCACGGATGCCGTCGCCGCCGTCGACGAGGGGTGGCTCGCCGTCTCCGGCTCGGTGCCGGAGGAACGTGCGGACCACCTGGCAGCGCTGCTCGCCGCGGCATCAGCCCGTGGCATCCGGCTCGCTCTCGACCAGCGCGGACCGGCGCTGGTCGCGGCGCTGGCGGCGACCCGGCCCGACGTCGTCAAGGTCAATCGGGTCGAGGCGGAGGAGGCGGTGGGCGCGGGAACCGCGGCAGAGCTCGCGGCCCGGCTTCGCGAGAGCGGTACCCGGACGGCGATCGTGACCGATGGAGCCGCCGGTTCCGTCGCGGCCGACGATTGCGGGGCGTGGCAGGCCGCTCCGCTCTCGGCCGGCACGTTCACGGTCGGCGCGGGGGACAGCTTCCTGGCGGGGCTCCTCTCCGTCCTCAGCGCCGACCTGCCGCTGGACGAGGCGCTGCGTCGCGCTGCGGCCGTCGCCGCGGCGAACACGCAGCGCCCCGGCGCGGCGCTCTTCGACCCCGGTGAAGTGGCTCGCTTCGCCGATGACATCATGGTGACAAGACTCCTGGAGGACGGTCATGCGTCGTGAGATCACCGGTGCGGTTGCCCTCGCAGCACTGCTCGCCCTCGGCGGGTGCGCGATGAGTCCGGCGGCTCCGCTGCCGACCGGCGCCGAGCTGGACGTCGACCTCGACGTCGGTCCCCGTGCGCCCTTCGTGGATGCCGGATCGGACGGCGTGCGCGTCGTCGACGGCGATGACTGGACGATGCCGGAGGAGGTGCGTCCGGCGGAGAACTCCGGCCTGTTCTCGGAGGAGGCGTCGGCGGAGGATCTCGTGGCCGTGCGGTCGATCGACCTCAGCTGGCGCCAGGTGCAGCCGGAGAAGGGCGGCACGATCGACCGGGAGGCGGGCGGCGAGGCGCAGGGGATGAGCTTCGACTCGTTGGACGCCCAGCTCGCCGAGCCCGGCGACTTCTGGATGCGCATCTTCGCCAGCGGCGAGGACTGGGCGCCGAAGTGGGTCGCGGAGGACTGCGGCGTGAGCACCTACGGCCCGGATTACGACGGTCAGCGCCACCTGCCCATCTGGAACGAGTGCGTGTGGGGACACCTCATGGACACGTACCGCGCCGTGTTCGTCGACGCAGGCCTCGCGGCCGATCCGCGACTGCGCTTCGTGTACGTGCCCGGTGCCTTCACCTGGGCCGAGTTCGATTACGAGATGGTGTCGGCGGCGGTCGAGGCCGGCGATCTCGACGAGGAGACGTACCTCGCCTGGTACGGGCACGCCTGGGACGACCTCGTCGAGCTGTTCGGAGAGAATGCGCACAAGCTGGTGTTCACCGGCGAGGACTACCCGTTCGGTCCCTTCGGCACCGCAGACGACCTGCTCGCCCGCCAGGCGGTGGATGCCGGCATGGGCGTGCGCACCGGCATCACGGAACTGGCGAACTTCCACCTCAACGAGGCGCCGGCGTACGGCTCCAGCATCCAGCCCGACGGGCACCTCGTCGTGGACGAATCGCTGCCGATCCACTCCGGCGGATTCATCGTCGCGACCGAGAACGAGTGCTACACCGACTGCGGCTACCAGACCGACGATCCCTACTACTCGGTGCGGCAGTCGAACCTGAAGGCGCTGCAGCTGCGGATGAACTGGATGTACGTCGTGCCGGGACCGTCGTACATGGCCGAGTATCCGGAGCACTGGGACTGGGTGCGGTTGTCGCTGGGGCAGACCGCCGAGACCTCGGCCGATGCCTGGGCCGCCTTCCGCGATGCCGAGGACCGGTACTGGGCCGAGGAGGAGTTCCCGCGCGAGTGGGACGACCAGCCGTGGGTGCGCAATCTCGAGCGGTGGCTCGTGCAGGTCGACGAACCGGGGTCGGTGGCTCACCGCACGGATGCCGACACCCACGTGGCCGATCTCGAGGAGGACAACGGCATGGCCCACGAGGGGCTGTCGACCTCCGTGGCGGACGGCGACACGGGCTTCGTGCTCGAGGTCGATGAGCGCTTCGCCGTTGCATCCGACGGGCAGGACGCGGTGCTGAAGGTGACGTTCCTCGACACCGGCGACGGCGCGTTCCAGGTGGGGACGGATGCCGGGGACTCGGCTCCGGTCGCGCGCACCGGCTCGGGGGAGTGGCGCACGGCGACGATCGCCCTGCCGGACGGTGCCGTGGGCGCGGACGCCACGCGGCTGCGCATCGCGCTCGACAGCGACGATGAGGGCGCCGATGATCTCGTCGTGCGCTTCGCGCGGCTCGTCCGCATCGGCTGAGCGCCCGTCATCCGGGCGCGGCCGACATAGGCTGGTGTCGTGGCTCGCAGAATCGACACCGCCGAGGGGCGCTCGGCTCTGGACACCGTCCGCGCCGCGACCGCATCGGGGGAGAAGCCGGCGCGCACCGTGCTGGCCACCGCGGTCCGCTATCTGCTGCAGCTGCTCGACGAGAAGGCGCCGGGGAACAGCGTCGAGGTGCGCGTGCCGCCGTTCGGCGCCGTGCAGGTCGTGCAGGGGCCGCGGCATACCCGCGGCACGCCGCCGAACGTGATCGAGACGGACGCCCTGACCTGGATCGCCCTCGCGACCGGCGAGGAGTTATGGGCGGATGCCGTCGCCGCCGGCCGCGTGCAAGCATCCGGAACCCGCGCAGGTCTCGAAGGGCTGCTGCCGCTGCGGCCTTAGGTATTCCTATCCTTACTGGATCGCGTATAGTCGCGTACGACCAGCGATCGAGGAGACCCATTGGCTGACACCGACCGTCCACGGCGCCCCCAGCGCCCCCAGATCGTTCTCGAGGTCGTCGAGCGCATCCGCCTCACGCCGCATCTCGTGCGGATCGTCGCCGGCGGGCCGGGCATCTCTGCCGTCGAGGACAACGGATCCACCGACGCGTACACGAAGATGCTCTTCGCTCCGCGCGAGGCAGGGCTCACGCCGCCGTACGACATGGACCAGCTGCGCGCCCTGCTGCCGATCGAGATGCTGCCGACGCGCCGCACCTACACGATCCGCCGATTCGACCTGGATGCCGGACAGATCTGGATCGACTTCGTGACGCATGGCGACGAGGGTATCGCCGGGCCCTGGGCGGCGTCGGCGCAGCCGGGGGACCCGGTCGTGCTCGGTGGGATCGGCGGCGGGTACGCCCCGGATCCGGATGCCGACTGGCACCTGCTGGCGGGCGACGAATCGGCGATCCCGGCCATCGCCTCGGCGCTGGAGGCGATGCCGGCGGATGCTGTGGGCACAGCCTTCCTCGAAGTGCAGAACGAGTCCGAGCAGCTCGAGCTGACCGCGCCGGCGGGCGTCGAGGTGCGCTGGCTGCACCGTGGCGACCATGCTGCCGGCACGACCGACCTGATCGTCGACGCCGTGCGCGAGCTCGAATGGCGAGACGGCCGCGTGCAGGTCTTCGCGCACGGCGAGCGGGGCGCCATGAAGACGCTGCGCCCGCATCTGACCGACGAGCGGGGAGTGGACCGCTCGCAGCTGTCATTGTCGGCGTACTGGGCGCTGGGCCGCATCGAGGACGCGTTCCAGGCTGAGAAGCGCGAGGCGATCGGTCAGATCTGAGCGGCCACCGCGGTCGCTCGGGAGCGTGGGACAATGGAGGCATGTCCTCCCCCGAACCCCGTGAGACCGTCGAAGCGACTGTGCGGCGCGTGCCGCGCTACGGCGTGTTCATGGCGATCGGCGTCGTGCTCGGCATCATCGCCGCCGGCATCCTGACGATGGTTGGCAGCTACGAGCCGTCGACGACGCTCGACGTCGTCTACCCGCCGGGCCAGGTCTTCGGATTCGCGCTGCTGTGGACGGTGCCGATCGGCATCGCGCTCGGCGGGCTCGTCGCCATCCTGCTCGAGCGCATCGCCCGTCGCCACGACCGTGTGGTGCGCGTCGACCGCGAGACGGTCATCGAGCAGGACTGACCGCTACGCCAGCTCGCCGATGATCGGTCGGATGGCGGCGTCGAAGGCCACGACGTCGCGCCGCATCCCGTCCGTCACGGCGACCGTGAGCGCGCCGATCCACCAGATCCCCCGCTGCGAGAACGGCAGCACCTGCACGTTCAGCTCGAACGAATGGGCGCGCCGTCCCACCTCGCGCTCGAACTCCGCGATCGCACTGGCGTAGGCGCGGTAGGCGCCTCCGCCAGTGGCGGTCTTCATCGTGTCGAAATACCTGCCCCGGGCCTTCTGCGCGTACTGCAGAGCGGATGGCGCGAGCGGAGCGATCGCCTCGCGCAGCTCATCCGCGCCGGTGGCGGGGAGCGCGACCAGCGTGTCGAAGCCGTCGATGAGCTCGAGCGGGACGTCGGACGGGTGCGCGCGCGGCTCGACGGTCATGTCCCAGTACTCCCGCCACTGCTCCTCGAGCGCGGGCGTCGCGTCCGCGGCATCCGGCGCGCGCACCGGCAGGTCGCGCAGTGCGGGCAGGTCGTCGGGCACTCGGATGCCGAGCATCTGCCGCAGCGCGAGCGCGATGAGCACCGGCACTCCGGCGTCTTCGCGGATCAGCCACTGCGGCTTGTCGGACATGGCCCCATCCTATGGAGGTCAGTCCGGCAGGGAAGGGCAAGCGGGAAACTCAGTGGGTGTGCGGCCGGTAGTCTTGTCTCGTGGCTGCCTCCCCCACCAACCCCTATTCCGAAGCCGGTGTCGACACCGCTGCCGGCGACCTCGCCGTCGAGCTGATGAAGTCGTCGGTGCGCGCGACGCACGGCCCCGAAGTGCTCGGGGGAGTCGGCGGCTTCGCCGGCCTCTTCGACGCGAGCGCCCTGCTCGGCTACACCAAGCCGCTGCTCGCGACCAGCACCGACGGCGTCGGCACGAAGGTCGCGATCGCGCAAGCCATCGACAAGCACGACACGATCGGGCAGGACCTGGTCGGCATGGTCGTCGACGACATCGTCGTGGTCGGTGCCAAGCCGCTTTTCATGACCGATTACATCGCGTGCGGCAAGGTCGTCCCCGAGCGGATCGCCGACATCGTCCGCGGCATCGCCGACGCCTGCACGGCCACCGGTACCGCGCTCGTCGGCGGGGAGACCGCCGAGCACCCCGGGCTCCTCGGCCCGCGCGACTACGACGTCGCCGGGGCTGCGACTGGCGTCGTCGAGGCGGATGCCGTGCTCGGCGCCGATCGCGTCCAGGACGGCGACGTCGTCCTCGCGCTGGCCTCGAGCGGCCTGCACTCCAACGGCTACTCGCTCGTGCGTCACATCATCACGGGTGCGGGCATCGGCTACGGCGACAACGCCGCCGACTTCGGCGCGACGTGGGGCGAGGCGCTCCTCGAGCCGACCCGTCTGTACACCCTGCCGCTGCTGCGCCTGATCGATGCGCTCGCCGACGGCAGCATCCACTCGCTCAGCCACGTCACCGGCGGCGGCATCGCCGCCAACCTCGCCCGCGTCCTGCCCGTCGGCAGCTGGGCGGAGGTCGACCGTTCGACCTGGTCGCCAAGCCCGGTCTTCCGCGTGCTCAGCGACATCGCCGGCACGCCACTGGAAGAGACCGAGGGCACCTGGAACCTCGGCATCGGCTTCCTCGCCGTGATCGAGGCGGGTCAGAAGGATGCTGCGATCGCGGCTCTGGCCGCCGAGGGCATCGACGCCTGGCAGGTCGCCACGGTCTCCACCGGCGCGCGTCATGCCGGTGCATTCGAAGAGGGCGCAAAGGGCGTCGACGGCGGAGCGGTGCGGCTGGTCGGCTCGTACCGGGACAGCGCCCGCGGCCACAACTGAAGAACGGATGAAGTAACACCCCATGTGCGGAATCGTCGGAATGGTCGCAGGCGGCCCCGTCAACCAGGACATCTACGACGCACTCCTGCTGCTGCAGCATCGCGGGCAGGACGCGACCGGCATCGCCACCGCCGAGCCGAACGGCATCATGCACATCGCCAAGGCCGAGGGCCAGGTGCGTGAAGCCTTCCGCACCCGCGACATGCGATCGCTGCTCGGGAACGTCGGCCTCGGCCACGTCCGCTACGCCACCAAGGGCACGGCGTCCAGCGAGGAGGAGATGCAGCCGTTCTACGTGAACGCCCCGTACGGCATCGTCCTCATCCACAACGGCAACCTCACCAACACCCGTGAGCTGACCGCCGACATGGCCAGGCGCGACCGCCGGCACCTGAACTCCTCCAGCGACACCGAGCTGCTGCTGAACGTGCTCGCCGGCGAGCTGCAGCACACCACCAGCGACGTCGACCTCGACCCGGAACGCATCTTCGAGGCCGTCGGGCGCACCCACGAGCGCATCGAGGGCGCCTACGCGGTGATCGCCGTGATCGCCGGCTACGGGCTGCTCGCCTTCCGCGATCCGTTCGGCATCCGTCCGCTCATCCTCGGGCGGCGCAGGCGCGTCGAGGCCGACAGCGCGAGCCGCGACGAATGGATCGTCGCGAGCGAGTCGCTGGTGCTCGAGAACGGTGACTACGAGGTCGTGCGCGAGGTCGCCCCCGGCGAGGCCGTCTTCATCACGAATGACGGCGAACTGTTCACCCAGCAGTGTGCGGCGGACCCGAAGCTCTTCCCCTGTGCATTCGAGTACGTCTACCTCGCCCGCCCCGACTCGATCATGAACGGCATCGCCGTGTACGAGTCCCGGCTTCGCATGGGCGAGCGGCTCGCCGACACGATCGCCAAGCACGTCCCGCGCGACAAGATCGACGTCGTCATGCCGATCCCGGACTCCGCACGGCCGTCCGCGATGGAGGTCGCCCGTAAGCTCGGCATCGAGTACCGCGAGGGCTTCTACAAGAACCGCTATGTGGGCCGGACCTTCATCATGCCCGGGCAGGCCGTGCGCAAGAAGAGCGTCCGGCAGAAGCTCAACGCGATGTCGACCGAGTTCCGCGGCAAGAACGTCCTGCTCATCGACGACTCGATCGTGCGCGGGACGACGAGCAAGCAGATCATCCAGATGGCGCGGGATGCCGGCGCCCTCTCGGTCACGTTCGCCTCGGCCGCGCCGCCGGTGCGCTTCCCGCACGTCTACGGGATCAACATGCCGTCCAAGCACGAGCTCATCGCCCACGGACGGACGATCCCCGAGATCGCCGCGGAGCTCGGCGTCGACCACCTCGTGTACCAGGAGGTCGATGACCTGAAGGCGGCGATCATCGAGGGCTCCGAGGTCGCCGACCTCGACATGAGCTGCTTCGACGGACGCTATGTCACCGGCACCGTCACCGAGGAGTACCTCGACTGGGTGGAGAGCTCGCAGTCGTCGTGAGCACCGCCGCGCCCTTGTGGCGGGGGCGGGCTCTGGCCGTCCTCGGCATCCTCCTGTGCGCGTTCTCGTTGCGCTCGGCCGTGGCGTCGCTGTCGCCGGTTCTCGATCACATCGCCGCGGACTTCGAGCTGCCCACCGCGGTCGTCGGGCTCATCGGCACCGCGCCGCCGGTGTGCTTCGCGGTGTTCGGACTGTGCACGCCGCTGCTCGAGCGGCGATTCGGCATCGAGCGAGTGACGATCATCGCCTTGATCGTGATCGCCGCAGGGCTCGTGCTGCGCGGACTCGCGTTCGACGCGACCGGACTGCTGCTCACCTCCGCCCTCGTCTTCGCCGGGATCGGGATGGGCAACATCCTCGTGCCGCCGCTGGTCAAGAAGTACTTCCCCGACCGCATCGGCATGATGCTCACGCTCTACACGACGGCCATGGCGCTGTCGACGTTCCTGCCGCCGCTGGTCGCGGTGCCGGTGGCGGATGCCGCGGGCTGGCGGGCCTCGCTGGGACTGTGGGGTGTGTTCGCGCTCGCCGGTGCCGTGCCGTGGATCCTGATGCTCGTGTCCGGACGCGCCGCGTCGCAGCCCGAGCCGGTCGCGCAGCCGGAGCCCGTCGCACGGACATCGCCTGCGGGCTCCTCCGATCCCGCCGAACTCGCGACCGGTCCGATCGTCGTGGCGCCGGCCGACTCGCAGGTGTTCTTCCGGCTGCTGCGACTGCCGCTCGCCTGGGCGATCGCCGTGGTGTTCGGCACGTCATCGACCATGGCCTACGTGTCGTTCGCGTGGCTCCCGGCGATCGTCACCGACACCACCGGGGTGTCGGCGACCGTCGCCGGCCTCCTGCTGTCGCTGTTCGCGATCATGGGACTGCCCGCCTCGTTGCTCGTGCCGACGCTCGTGGTGCGCTTCCAGGCGACACGGACGCTGTTCCTCGTCGCCGTGGGGTGCGGGCTCGTCGGCGTCACCGGTCTCCTGTTCTGGTCCGACGCGGTCACGGTCTGGCTGTGGGTCGCCCTCTTCGGGCTCGTCGGCATCCTGTTTCCGCTGGCGCTCGTGCTCATCAGCATCCGTGCCCGCACGACGCAGAGCGCCGTGGCGCTCAGCAGCTTCGTGCAGAGCACCGGCTACATCTTCGCGGCCGTGTTCCCGTTGCTCGTCGGAGTTCTGCACGAGGCGACCACCGGGTGGACGGTGCCGCTGATCGTCCTGGCCGGGGTTCTCGTCATCGCGATCCCGTTCGGTGTCATCGCCGGCCGCCGTCGCACGATCGAGGACGAGTGGGAGGCGCGGTACGGGCGCTGGTGATCAGCGGATGCCGCGGCGTGCGGTCGTGCGACCCCTCAGGCGTACGACAAAGACCCCGCTGCCACGGCAACGGGGTCGACGAGTCGGTGGGCTCAGGCCCTCTCGAGCTCGTCTTCGTCTTCGTCCGCGTACTGGTCGGCCCACTTGTCGACGTAGGCGTTCTCGTCATCCGACGGGTGACCCAGTTCGCGCTCGAGCGCGGAGTAGTTCACCGACGGACTGTACGCCTTGAGTTCGCGGGCGATTTTGGTGTGTTTCGCCTTCTGACGGCCACGGCCCATGCGCGAGACCCCCTAACGAGTTCAGCTGCCGGGCGAACTGGCGCCCGGGGCATTTCACGACACCGGCGTGCGGCCGGTAAGAGTAGCATTCAGAATAGCACGAGGGCCAGGTCCTCTGGCCTTCGCCGGCAGGTGAAGGGAACGATCATCATGACAGACCAGGCCTCCTCCCCGTCCGACGAACTGGCCCAGAACGCCGAGCTCCAGAAGGCCGTGATCGTCGGCATGCAGCCCGATCAGCCCCGTCGCGTGCTCGATGAGGCGGCGCGCTACGCGAAGCTGCTGGGAGTGCCCCTCGTCGTCGCCCACGTCGACGTCACGCGCTTCGTCACGTACGAGGACCCGGACGGCTACGTGCACTCCGCGCCGATCGACCTGAACATCGAGGCCGGGGCCGCGGAGTTCGAGGCGGTGCAGGCTGCGGCAGCGACCGCGCTGAAGGGCACCGACCTGAAGTGGACGGCCCGTCAGCTCGTCGGCGACCCGGCTCTGGCGATCAAGCAGCTCGCGAACAAGCTCGACGCTCAGCTGATCGTCGTCGGCACCCGCAAGCGCGGCCTGGGCGAATCGATCCGCGAGTTCTTCACCGGCTCGGTGGCCGCCCGGCTCGCCCACCGGCAGCACCGCTCTGTTCTCGTGGTGCCGCTGGAGGACGCGGTTCCGGACGACCAGCCCGAGATCTGGACCGAGTAGCGCCGTCCAGCCCCGCACAGACCCCGCGTCAGCGACGAGACCCCGTCGTACACGCGTCGCTACGGCGGGGTCTCGTCGAGAAGACGGGGTCTCTGGATGATTCAGCGCTCGGGGGAGTCGAGCGCGCGTGTGACGGCGTGCGCTGCGGCATCCAGCGCGTTCTCGAGTTCGGTGACGACGGTCGCTGCAAGCACCCCGCCGCGGGCGACGTGCGTGCGCAGGTCGGTCCGCACCTGGGCGCGGAAGGCGTTGACCGCGGCATCCGCCCTGTGCAGCTGTTCGCGGCTGCCCGCCCGCTCGTCGCCCGTCGGCGTCGAGGTCGACGGACGCGACTGCGCCGCCGTGCGTTCTGCGCCTGCTGCGGCGGCGAGGTCGGCGCGCAGGCTCTTCATCGCCGACTGCACGCTCTGGCGCACCTCGTTGGCGATCAGCCGGACGGAATCAGCGAGTCCCGATTCGATCCCGGCGAGGTCGCCCTCGCGCTCGGCGAGCTCGGCGCGTCCGGCATCGGTGATCGCATAGATCGTGGTGCGGCCGTCGACGGTCTTGGTGACCAGGCCCTCCCCTTCGAGCTTCGCCAGCCGAGGGTAGATGGTGCCGGCGCTCGGCGTGTACGTGCCGCCGGTGCGGTCGGTGAGCGCCTGGATGATGCCGTATCCGTGCTGCGGCGCCTCGGCGAGCAGCGACAGCAGGTACAGGCGCAGGTCGCCGTGCGAGAAGACGGCCGGGGTCACGAGTCCCACTCCTCATCGTCAGCGACGGTCGTGAGTGCCCGGCGCAGCACCGTGGTGTCGCCCGAGACGGAGTTCGAGCGGACGTCGACGAAGGATCCTGCCAGCTCTCCCGTGGACCCGGTGAAGCTCGTCGGTCCGGAGGTTCCGCGGTCGATGCCGTCGATCGTGACCTTGCCGCTCAAGGAGCGCACGACGTAGTTCGCCGGCAGGGTCTCTTCGAGTCGGATCGTGCTGTTGCCGGAGACCGTGTTCAGGTTGATGGCGCCCACGGCACCGGAGGCATCCACCCAGATGCTGCCGGAGACCGTGTCGACGGTCGCCTTGCGCACGGATCCGGTCAGTGCGACGTCGCCCGAGACGCTGTTCGCGTTCGCGGTACCCGTGAGGCCGCGCACCTGTACGTCGCCGGAAACGGAGTTCAGAGTGAGGTCGCCGGTGTGGGTGTCGACGATGATGTCGCCGGAGACGGTGTTCAGGCGCGCGTTGTTCGCGAGGCCCGACACGAGGGCGCCGGCGCTGACGACGCCGAGGTTCAGGGCGATGCTGCGGGGGACGGCGATGCTGACCTCGGCCTTCGGTCCGCCGGAACCGAAGTTGCGGAAGACCTCGAGGAAGTTGTCCCAGCCCAGCTGCGGGTGGTCGATCTCGATCTGGGCGCCGTCGGATTCGATGCGGAGGTCCTTCACGGTGACGCCGCTCACCTCGATGCGGATGCCGGGGTCGTCGTGGGCGATGACGTCGACCTGCCCGCCGACCAGGCCGACCTTGAGTCGGGTCGCCTGGGCGATGTCGATGACGCGTTCCTCGCCGGGGGCGATGAGCCACTTCTCGGTCATGTTCTCTCCTGAGTTCGTCGGTCGCGATATATCGCGTTGAAGCGAGAGTAACACGATATATCGCGAGTTCGTTAAGTTCCTTCGAGATTTGCCTTGACCTTGACGTAACGTCAACTTCTACCGTTGAAGTATCGAGAACGGAAGGGATGCTGTGAGCGCACAGGACTGGTCGATCCAGGAGATCGCGAAGCTGGCGGGAACCACGAGCAGAACGCTGCGTCACTACGACGACATCGGACTGCTCGCCCCGTCGCGCGTCGCCGAGAACGGCTATCGGCACTACGACCAGGCGGCCCTCGTCCGTCTGCAGCGGATCCTGCTGCTGCGCGAGCTCGGGCTCGGGCTGCCGCAGATCTCTGAGGTGCTCTCCCGCGAGGGAGTGCGCGAAGCATCCGCTCTCGAGACGCACCTCGCGTACCTGCGCGAGGAGCAGAATCGGCTGTCGCGGCAGATCGCGGCGGTCGAATCAACCATCAACGCACTGAAAGCAGGTGAATCTCTCATGGCAGAGAACATGTTCGACGGGTTCGATCACACCCGGTACAAGGAAGAGGTCGAGGAGCGCTGGGGCAAGAAGGCCTACGCCGACGGCGACCGCTGGTGGCGGAGTCTCTCCGCCGACGAGAAGGCCGAGTGGCAGCAGCGCGTCTCGGATCTCTCCCGCGACTGGGTCGCCGCCGCCGAGAGCGGCGCGGCACCCGAGTCCGATGAGGCCCAGGCGCTCGCGAAGCGCCACGTGGACTGGCTGACAGGTGTGCCCGGCACGCCGACATCCGCCCTTCGACAGGCTCAGGGACCGAATGCTGAGGTCAAGGCGTACGTCACGGGACTCGGTGAGATGTACGTCGCCGACCCGCGCTTCGGCGCGAACTACGCCACGGCCGACGGCAGCACACGCGGCGCGGAGTTCGTCCGCGACGCGCTGCGCACCTACGCCGAGGCGAACCTCTGATAGCCGGCGTCCCACCAGTCGAGCACTCGCGTGCCGATCAGGGTCAGCCAGCGCGACGGCTCCCCTTCCCCGACATCGACGTCGAACCACGTCCATCCGGGGAGGGGAGTCGTCTGCAACCAGGTGCCGTCCGGCTGCCTCATCGAGCGCACGAGCTCGACGGCTTCGTGCATCCGCGCATCCGGGGCTGAGCCCTCTGCGAGCGACGCATCCCGGAAGTGATCGAGCGCCGTCAGTGCGCTGTACCGATGCCTGTTCGGGTAGACGAACTCCGTCACGAAATCCCCCACGATCTCCCCGGTGGACGCCCGCCGCATGAGCCCCCGTTCGAGCAGATACTCCTCGCCGCCGTGCCGTGCCTCGCGCATCGAGAGGTCGCCTGTGAACAGCCCGTAGGCGAGGATGCCGCGCACGGCGTTGAGCGTCGAGTGGAAGGAGGAGCGCACCGAGTCGCCCTCCTCGGCCTCGCAGTTCCACCCGCCGTCCGCGAGGCGGTGCGCCGGGAACCACCCGGCCAGGCGCGAGACATCGGCGCCGAGCCACGCCCCGGCTGCGAGCGTGTACGAGTTGATGCAGACCGACCTCGCCGCCCCAGAAGGGCATGTCGTCGTGCTCCCACGGGCAGCTCTCCGCGAGCCTGCTGACGATGCCCTCGAGTGCTGCGGCATCCACGCCCCATTCGCGCAGGTCCTTGAGCGACCAGCTCGTCGCGACCCACGGCTGGCCCGGCTCCTCGCGCTCGTCGCTGTCGAAGAACCCGGCCGGGAAGTGCGCGCCGCCCGCCCAGCGGCCGTCCGCGTCCTGCTTCGCCAGCAACGCTGCGCCGAAACCCTCCGTCGCGACGCGCTCCCGCGTCGCCTGCCACACCTCCTCAGGCGCCCCGACCAGGTCGCGTTCGACCTGCCAGCGGATCGCCGGGTCGGAGTCGAGAAGCCATTCCAGGGTCTGTGCGGAAGCCGGCATGCCCCGCAGGCTACTCCGCTCGCGGCGTGCACGGGAGGAGATCTCACGAAACGGAGGGCGGTGCGCCCGGCATCCGTCCTCCCGTCCGTGAGATCTCCTCCGGATCGAGGCGGGCGGATGTCCCGACTAGAGTTGCCGCGTGACCCTCCGCCGGCTGCTCCTCGTCGTGATCGGCGGGATGCTGGGCACCGCGGCCCGGCTCGGCATCGGACTGCTGGTGCCCGACGTCGGCGGATTCCCCGTCGCGACGCTGATCGCGAATGCTGTCGGGGCGCTGCTCATCGGCATCCTGGCCGTACGGCTGCCTGGCTCCTCGGACCGCCGGGTCTTCCTCGGCACCGGCATTCTCGGCGGCTTCACGACCTACAGCGCCTTCGCCGTCGGCACGGTCGAGCTCTGGTCGCAGGCGCCGCTGCTCGCCGCAGCGTACGCGGCCCTCACCATCGTGCTCGGCGTCGCGGCAGCCGTCGCGGGGATGCGCGTGGGCAGGAGGCGACAGGCATGACGCCGCTTGTCTTCCTGCTCGCCTCCGTCGCCGGCGGCGTCGGCGCCGGCCTACGCTATCTCGTCGATCTCGGGATCATGTCGCTGACACGCGGGCGCTTCCCCTGGGGGATCGTCATCGTCAACCTCACCGGGTCGTTCGCGCTCGGGGTGGTCACGGCATCCGTCCCCGATGCCGCTTTCATCGTCGGGGCGGGCCTGCTCGGCGGTTATACGACCTTCAGCACGGCGATGCTCGACGCGATCGCACTGTGGCGCGACGGCGATCGACCCGCGTCGGTCGGGCACGTGATCGGAACGTTCGCCGGTGCGGTTCTCGCCGCGCTCGCCGGACTCGGCGTCGGCTTCCTGATCTGAGAGCAGTCCGACTCAGCCGGCGCACAGATCTGTTCTGTACAAACGTACATGTACAGATGTCCAGGAGGACCATGCCCGAGTCCACGCGTCGTCGTCGCGATCCCGAGGCCCGGCGGAGCGCGATCGTGCTCGCCGCGGCCGAGCTGATCGTCGAGGTCGGCGTCGACGCGATCACCCATCGCCTCGTCGCCGCGCGCGCCGATGTGCCCCTGGGTGCCACGACGCAGTACTTCGACACGCTCGACGATCTGCGTCAGGCCGCGCTGGCGCTGCTGGTCGAACACGTCGAAGCGCACCTGCAGCGGATGCGCGACGCGCTCGCCGCCGACGGCGCCTCCGCCGCGTCGATCGCCGAGTTCGCCTCTGCCGCGCTGACCGATGCGCCGGCCGTGCACGCCGACCGCGCTGTCGTCACCGCCGCCGTGCACGACCCGAAGCTCCGCGAGCTCATCCGCACGTTCTCGCACGCGATCATCGGCATGCTCGAACCCGCGCACGGGGCGGAGCGGGCGACGGCTGCAGCGGTCTTCCTCGACGGCGTACTGTGGCACTCGCAGATCAACGACGTTCCGCTGCCTCGCCACATCATCGAAACAGCGCTCGCCGGCATCCTCGCAGGCGACCAGAGCACCACCTGACCCAGAGAGAACCATTCGTGTCGAAACTCGCCGTTCTGAGTCTGCGCAACCGTGCGCTGATCGCCCTCATCACGATCGTCGCCGCCGTGTTCGGCGGGCTCGCCCTGACGAACCTCAAGCAGGAGCTCATCCCCTCGCTCGAGCTGCCGTCGCTCGTCGTCATGACGACCTACCCCGGAGCATCCCCCGAGGTCGTCGAGAACGATGTCTCCACGCCCATCGAGACGGCGATCCAGGGGGTGCCGGGGCTCGAGGAGACCAGTGCGACGAGCACGACGAACGCCTCGATCATCCAGGCCACGTTCACGTACGGCGAGAACCTCGCGACCGCCGAGCAGAAGATGCAGCAGGCGATCAACCGGATCTCCTCCACGCTGCCCGACGACGTCGAGCCGCAGGTGCTCTCGGTGTCAATCGACGACTTCCCCGTGATTCAGGTCGCGGTGACCGGGTTCGCGGATGCCGAGACCGCGCAGGCCGATCTCGAGAACGTCGCCGTCCCCGCGCTCGAGGACGTCGACGGCGTGAACGCCGCCGAGATCATCGGCGGGCTCGGGCAGCAGATCACGATCACGCCCGACCAGGCCGAGCTCGCCGCAGCCGGCGTCAGCACACAGGCGATCCGCGACGCGCTCGATCAGAACGGCACCCTGTTCCCCGGCGGCGACATCACCGAGAACGGCGAGACGCTGACGGTGCAGACCGGCGCGAAGATCACCTCGGTCGACGAGCTCGCGGCGCTCCCGCTGGTCGGAACGGATGCCACGATCGCCGACGTCGCGACCGTCGAGCTGACCACGGAGCCGGTGACCTCGATCTCGCGCGTCAACGGCGAAGAGGCGCTGACGATCTCGATCACCAAGCTCCCCGCGGCGAACACCGTCGAGGTCTCCGACGGTGTCATCGCCGCGATCGACGAGCTGAAGGCGACCTTCCCCGATGCGGAGTTCACGGTCGTCTTCGACCAGGCGCCGTTCATCGTGCAGTCGATCGAGACGCTGGCCACCGAGGGCCTGCTCGGGCTCGTGTTCGCGGTGATCGTCATCCTCGTGTTCCTCCTGTCGATCCGCTCGACGCTCGTGACGGCGATCTCGATCCCGACGAGCGTGCTCATCACCTTCATCGGGCTCCAGGCGTTCGGCTACTCGCTGAACGTCCTCACCCTCGGCGCCCTGACGATCGCGATCGGACGCGTGGTCGACGACTCGATCGTCGTGATCGAGAACATCAAGAGGCACTATGTCGGCGATGCCGACAAGGGCGACGCGATCCGCCTCGCCGTGAAGGAGGTGGCCGCGGCGATCACGGCATCCACCATCACGACGGTCGCGGTGTTCCTGCCGATCGTGTTCGTCGGCGACATGGTCGGCGAGCTGTTCCGGCCGTTCGCGATGACGGTCGCGATCGCGATGGTCGCATCGCTCCTCGTGGCGCTGACGATCGTGCCGGTGCTGGCGTACTGGTTCCTGAAGCCCGGCAAGGAGCTCACGGATGCCGACGGCCAGGTGATCGACCCCGAGCATCCGGATGCCCCGCCCACACCGCTGCAGCGCGGCTACCGTCCGATCCTGCACTGGACGCTGAAGCACTCCGGACTCACGGTGATCATCGCAGTCGTCGTGCTCGGCGCCACGCTCGCGGCGGCGCCGCTGATGAAGATCAACTTCCTCAGCGACACCGGTCAGAACACCATGACCGTGACGCAGGACCTCGGCCCGTCCGCGAGTCTCGAGGCCAAGGACGAGGCTGCCGCCGTCGTCGAGGACGCCCTGGAGGGCATCGACGGCGTCGAGAACATCCAGGTGTCGATCGGTTCGAGCGGTTCGGCGCTGCGCGACGCCTTCTCCGGCGGTGCCGGGGTCACGTACTCGATCATGACGGAGTCGGGCGTCGACCAGGAGAGGCTCCGTGCCGATGTGCAGGATGCCGTGGACGGTCTCGAGGGCGTCGGCGAGATCAGCGTCGCGGCCTCCGCCGGATTCGGGTCCACCGACATCGAGGTCGACATCACCGCACCGAACAGCGAGGCGCTCTCGGATGCTGCGGATGCCGTGACCGCCGAGCTCGAGGGACGCGACGGCATCGGCCAGGTCACGAACAACCTCGCCGCATCCCTGCCCTACATCGCCGTGGTCGTCGACCGCGACGAGGCTGCTGCGCGCGGGCTGAGCGAGGTCGCGGTCGGATCGCTCGTGTCCAGCACGATGCGCCCGCAGCAGATCGGCTCGGTCGAGCTCGACGACACCGCGTTGACCGTGTATCTCGCAGCATCCGAACCGCCGGCGACGATCGACGAGCTGCGCACGCTCACGATCCCGACAGCCACCGGGCTCATCGAGCTGCAGGACGTCGCGACCGTCGAGCAGGCCGAGGGGCCGACGTCGATCACGACCGAGCAGGGCCGGCGGACCGTCACCATCACGGTGCCGCCGTCATCGGACAACCTCGCCACCGCCACGGCGTCGGTGAACGCGGCGCTCGAGGCCGTGGATCTGCCGGACGGCGCGTCCGCCTCGGTCGGAGGCGTCGCGTCGCAGCAGGCCGACTCGTTCTCGCAGCTCGGACTCGCGATGCTCGCCGCGATCCTCATCGTCTACGTCGTCATGGTCGCCACCTTCAAGTCGCTGCGCCAGCCGCTGCTGCTGCTCGTGTCGGTGCCGTTCGCCGCGACCGGCGCGATCCTGCTGCAGATCGTGACGGGCGTCCCGCTGGGCGTGGCATCGCTGATCGGCGTGCTGATGCTCATCGGCATCGTGGTCACGAACGCGATCGTGCTCGTGGATCTCGTGAACCAATACCGCGAGAAGGGTCTGTCGACGGCGCATGCCGTGATGGCCGGCGGTGAGAAGCGTCTGCGCCCGATCCTCATGACGGCGCTCGCGACGATCTTCGCTCTCACGCCGATGGCGCTGGGGATCACCGGGCACGGCGGGTTCATCTCGCAGCCGCTCGCGATCGTGGTGATCGGCGGTCTCGTGTCGTCGACCGTGCTGACGCTGATCGTGCTGCCGACGCTCTACAACCTCGTCGAGGGTGCGCGCGAGCGCCGGGCCGCCCGCAAGGCGGGGCCCGATGCCGCGGCGTCGGGCGGCAGCGCCGATCCCGCGCCGGAGGAGCCGGACCACCCCGACCACCCGCTCACGCGTCGCGAGCTGCGCGAGCACCAGGTCTGATCCCCGATTCCCCGCGCACAGACCTCTCCCTGCCTACGAGACCCCGTCGTATTCACGTCGATACGAGGAGGTCTCGTCGGCGCGGAGAGGTCTGTGGGAATGGGGAGGGGGCGTCGGCCGCTCAGCCGAGCTCGATGCCCCACTCCAGCGTCCAGGTCTCGCCGGGCGCCAGGCGCCGGATGCTGTGACCGCTGTTGAACGCGTCGGCGGGAGCCGTCATCGGCTCGATGGCGACGGCGAGGTCCTGGCCCGGGTACGCCTCGGTCGTGTACACCTGCACGTAATCGAAGCCCCCGCCCTGCCAGAGAGTGAGCCGCCGGCCGTCGGGTGCGGCGAGGGTGTGCCGCACGCGTCCGTCCGCGTCGCGGTCGAGGTCGGTGAAGCCGGTGTCGAGGTCGACGTCTCCGAGCCGCACGCCGTCGCGCAGCGACTCGGGCGCCGGTGAGGTGCCGGTCGGCAGCATCCGATCATCGACGTCGAACTGCGTCGCAGCCGGAACGCGCAGCACGAGCTCGCGCGGATCCGCGTCGCCGATCGTGACGAACGGGTGGGTGCCGAGCGCGACCGGCGCGCTCTCGGAGGACCGGTTCGTGAGCTCGTGCGTGACCAGGACGCCGGCATCCGTCAGCGTGTACGTGACCGTCGTCGCGACCTCGTACGGGTACCCCGTCTGCGGGTGGATCGTCGCGCTCAGGGTGACCGCGGCATCCGTCTGCTCGATCCCGTAGGCGGTGAAGCGCAGCAGCCCGTGGCTCGCGTTGCCGAACTTCGGCTCGGTGATCGCGAGCTGGCGCACCGTGTCGCCGTCGGACCACCTGCCGTCGCGGATGCGGTTCGGCCACGGTGCGAGGACGACACCGGAGCACGACGGGGTCGGTACGTCCTCGGGATAGCGGGCGACGAGGTCGACCCCGCCGATCGCGAGGCCGCGCAGGGATGCTCCGACCTGGGCGATCTGCGCCGTCACAGCGCCGCGGGTCAGGTGGATCTGGGTTCCGGTGGGGGAGAGGGAGGTCACCTGCACATCGTACGAGGGCTCTCCCAGGTGCGTCCGGTAGGCTTGGGGCGTCGGCTTCGGGCACCCGCGTCACGCGGGGGATCTGAATCAAAGTGTGAGCCCAGGGGCCGATGGTTCATAAACCATCACATGAATGGCCCCGGCCGATGGATGCTCGGGTATGTCCGCCGTGCGCTGATCTCTGTGCGCCGCCCGCGGATGCTGTTCTCGTGTCAGAGACAGTCAGGAAACACCATGCCCAAGAACGGCAAGCCCAAGGGCGGTCGCCCGTCCCGCAACTTCGAGCCGCGCTACGCGAAGAAGACCTCGTTCCACGACCGTCACGCCGGCGGGCGGCCCGGTGCCGGTCGCCCCGATCGTGATAACCGTGACGAGCGCACGGATGCCGGCGACCGCGGCTTCTCCTCCGACCGCAGCCGCACGTCCGATCGCGGCTTCGACCGCCGCCCCGGCAGCAAGAGCCCTTCGACAGGCTCAGGGCAGGCCGGGCAGCGGCCTGGCAGCCGCAGCCCGAGTCATCGCGGCTACCGCCCCGCCGAGGCCGACGGCGGCGCGCCCAAGCGCCGCTGGACCGACCAGGAGCGCGCCGGTCGCGACGAGGCTCGCGGCATCCGCGGCCGCGCCGCGTCCGGACGCCGCGAGGCACCCCATCACCGCGACGAGCGCTCGCAGGACTCCCGCGGCTCGTACGGCGAGCGTCCGCGCTACGGCAATGACCGCGCCACCGGCGACCGCCGGTACGAGGACCGTCCCCGCCGCGACGAGCGCGGCGGCGAGCGTCCCCGCTTCCAGGGCGACCGCCCTCGTTTCCACAGCGACCGCAGCGAGAGTCCTCGCTACAACGATGACCGCAGTGGCGACCGTCGGTCGTTCAACAACGATCGCAATGACCGTGGCGGCGACCGTCGGTCGTTCAACAACGATCGCAATGACCGTGGCGGCGACCGTCGGTCGTCGGGTCGCGACGATCGTCCGGCTCGCGACGACCGTCGGTCGTTCAACGATCGCAATGAGCGCGGCGGCGATCGTCGGTCGTTCAACCGTGATGCTCGTCCGGCCCGGGATGACCGTCCGGCTCGGGATGGTCGTCCGTTCACGAACGACCGCAACGAGCGCCCGCGCCACAACGAGGACCGTCCGCGCTTCGACCGCGACGAGCGCCCCGCACGCGATGACCGCCGTCCGTTCACCCGTGACGACCGCACCCGTCGTGATGACCGTCCCCGTTTCGACCGCGACGACCGACCGCGTCGCGACGACCGGGGCGCGACTGACCGCGCCCGCCGTGACGACCGCGCGCAGCTTCCGAGCCGCGACGACTGGAACAAGCAGGCTCCGGCGCGCTTCGAGCCGACCGAGGACGTCGTCCACGAGCGCCTCGAGGCCCAGGTCGTAGCTGCCCCCGAGGTCGAGGGCACGACGTTCGCCGACCTCGGACTCGGCTCGAACATCGTCGAGACGCTGAAGAACATGGGCGCCACCGCCCCGTTCCCGATCCAGGGCGCGACGATCCCCTCGATCCTCGAGGGACGCGACGTGCTCGGCCGGGGCCGTACCGGCTCGGGCAAGACCATCGCGTTCGGGGCGCCGCTCGTCGAGAGCATCCTGACCTCGCAGGCCGGCAAGCGCCGCGAGATCGGCCGCGCGCCGCGCGCGATCATCCTCGCCCCGACCCGTGAGCTCGCGCTGCAGATCGACCGCACGGTGCAGCCGATCGCCCGCAGCGTCGGCCTGTTCACCACGCAGATCTACGGCGGCGTGCCGCAGGGACGCCAGGTCGGTGCGCTCAAGAAGGGCGTGGACATCGTGATCGGCACGCCCGGTCGCGTCGAGGATCTCATCAACCAGGGCAAGCTCGACCTGTCCGACTGCCGCATCGCCGTGCTCGACGAGGCCGACCACATGTGCGAGCTCGGCTTCGTCGAGCCCGTGCAGCGGATCCTCCGTCACACGCAGGAGGGCAGCCAGAAGCTGCTGTTCTCGGCGACGCTCGACCGCGAGGTCGCAGCCCTCGTCGACGAGTTCCTCGTGGACCCCGCCGTGTACGAGGTCGCCGGCGAGGACCAGGACTCGAGCACGATCGACCACCGCGTGCTCGTGATCGACCACCGCGACAAGGCCGAGATCCTCACCTCGATGGTCGACCGCGACGGCAAGACGCTCGTCTTCGCCCGCACCCGCGCTTACGCCGAGATGCTCGCCGAGCAGTTCGAAGATGCCGGCATCCCGGCCGTCTCGCTGCACGGCGACCTGAACCAGGCCAAGCGCACGCGCAACCTGCAGAAGATGACCTCGGGCCGCGTGAACGTGCTCGTCGCGACGGATGTCGCAGCCCGCGGCATCCACGTCGACGACATCGATCTGGTGATCCAGGCCGATGCTCCCGACGAGTACAAGACGTACATGCACCGTGCCGGCCGTACCGGCCGTGCGGGTCGCTCGGGCCGGGTCGTCACGCTCATCACGCGTCAGCGTCAGCGCCGTATGAACGAGCTGCTCGAGCGCGCCGAGATCGACGCGCCGTTCGAGCCGGCGCGCCTCGGCGACGACGTCATCGAGGAGCTCGCCGGACGCATGCCGTCCGACGCCGACCTCACCGCCTGATCGCCGTCGGCGCGCGCCCCGCTCTCACACCGCGGGGCGCGCGTGAACGGCGGAGCTCAACGTCGTGCCGTTCAGGTCGAGGTAGAGCTGCCGCTCGGTCACGGTCAGCGTGGCGGCGTTGCGGCGCTCGAGAAGTCCCGCCGCTTGGTCGACGAATCCGGGGTCGAAACCGAACACCTCGATCGCCTCGGCGTTGTAGATCTTCTTGCCTGCCCACGGCGCGATGACCTTGACGGGATCGCGGTGCGTGTACACGGCGACGCGTTCGGCGAGTCGACTGCCGTGGTGCAGGCGCTCGGCATCGGGTGCGCCGACCTCGATCCACGCCGTGACGGCGCCGGTCAGGTCGCGCGCGATCACGGCCGGCTCGTCCGTGGACGAGATGCCCGAACCGAATTCGATCCCCTCGACGTATTCGAGGCAGTAGGCCAGCAACCGGGTCACCATGTACGCGTCCGTCTCGGACGGATGCTTCGCCACGCGCAGCGCGAGATCGTCGTAGACGCCCCGGTCCATGTCTGCCAGCTGCACCGCGAACGTGTGGATCGTCGAACCGATTGCCATAGCTCTCGAGCCTACGCGGCGCGGTGCCGGGCTCAGAACAGCGTCGGCTGCGGGGGAGGCGCCGGTGGTGTGAGGACGGCCGGCCTGGTGAGCGTTCGCTCCGGAAAGGCGTCATCCGAGTGCCGGGCCTCGAGCCCGTGCGCGCGGATCAGTGGTCGGATCCGTTTCGCCAGCCATTGCCGGTACGCCCTCGGCGCCTCGGCGGCAGCCCCCGGGTAGAGCCCGCGATACGACGACATCAGCTCGGGTTGCTCGCGCTCCAGCCACTGCAGGAACCACGGCTTGACGCCGGCGCGCAGGTGCAGCGCGCCGTAGATGACGTGGTCGGCTCCGGAGGCCTTGATGCGCCGGAGCGCCTGGTCGATCTGCTCCACCGAGTCGGTCAAGTGCGGAAGGACGGGCATGAGGAACACGCCGACCCGGAACCCCGCATCCGTCAGCGCGCGGACGGTGTCCAGACGCGCCTGCGTCGACGGCGTGCCCGGTTCGATCGAATGCTGCAGTTCGTCGTCGTACATCGCGATCGACATCTGCACGTCGACGGGCACCGACGTCGCAGCCTCGACCAGCAGCGGGATGTCGCGCCGGATCAACGTGCCCTTCGTGAGGATCGAGAACGGCGTGCCCGACTCCGCCAGAGCCCGGATGATGTCGGGCATGAGCCGGTAGCGTCCCTCCGCCCGCTGATACGGGTCGGTGTTCGTGCCGAGGGCCACGGTCTCGTGGTTCCACGTGCCGCGGCGCAGCTCGCGCTGCAGGACCTCGGCGACATTCGTCTTCACGACGATCTGCGAGTCGAAGTCTCCGCCGCCATCGAGATCGAGGTAGTGGTGCGTCCCACGAGCGAAGCAATAAACGCAGGCATGACTGCATCCGCGGTACGGGTTGATCGTCCAGCTGAACGGCATCCGTGATCCGCCGGGGACGCGATTGAGCGCCGACTTCGCCAGCACCTCGTGGAAGGTCATGCCGGCGAACTCGGGCGTCGTCACCGAGTGGACGATGCCGGTGCGGTTCTCGAGGCCGGGGAGCGCTGCGGCATCCGCATCGTCGATCGTCTGTCCCTGCCACCGCATGCCATCATTCGAACAAAGAATCGAAGACAAGTCAACCCGATGTGCGACTTATGTTCGATCCGACTTAAGCGACAATGGAACGATGAGCGACGCCCGGTACCCGCGGCACGCGTCGCGTCCACACCGTGCCCTCTCCGTCGCGCTGCCGATCGGGATAGCGGTCACCGCGCTCGGAGCGCTGTGGGCGCTGGCCGACGTGCCGATGGCGGTCGACGCCGCTGTGCCGCCGGTCCCCGCCGCCGCGGGCGAGCTTCCCGGTGTCGAGGTCGCGTCGACCCTCGCCGCCGACCCGTGCGCCGACACGGCAGTGGCCGGAGCGCTCGATGCGGGAGACGATGAGGCGGTGGTCGCGGCCTTCGGTGGCGGCGCTGCGTTCCGCGAGGCCGTCGTCGCGGGGAACGCCCCCTGCATCTCGCTCGCGGATCCCACCCGCGCGTGGGTGGTCGTCAACAAGGCGCGCCCCCTCGTGCCGACCGACTACGTCCCCGCCGATCTCGTCGCCTCCCCGATCCAGCAGACGACGGCATCCCGCCTGATCCACCCGGATGCCGCCACCGCCCTCGGCGCGATGTCAACCGATCTCGCGGACGCCGGTGCGGGCTCGCTCGGGATGAACAACTCCTACCGGTCCTACCGGCTCCAGGTCTCGAACTACACCGGTTTCGTGAGCACCGAGGGGCAGGAGAACGCCGACCGGGGCTCGGCGCGCCCCGGGTTCAGCGAGCACCAGACCGGTCTCGCCGTCGACGTCGTCGCGTGCAGCGCCGGCTGCGGCGAGATAGCCGGGTTCGGCGGGACGCCCGAGAGCGACTGGGTCGCAGCGCACGCGTGGGAGTACGGGTTCATCGTGCGGTACGAATCGGGCGCGACCGGCACGACCGGCTACGAACCCGAGCCCTGGCATCTGCGGTACATCGGCCCGTCTCTGGCCGCCGCGTATCACGAGGGCGGCTACCACACGCTGGAGGCGTTCTTCGGGCTGCCCGCCGCCCCCGACTACGCGCACTGAATCCACGTGATCCGGCGGTTCTGTGGCATCCCACAAACGCGGAACCCGGTCTCACGCATCGTGGGATGCATTCTCACAACGCCCTGCCGCGGCATCCGCACTCCGGCATAGACTCGCCGGAGCAAAGAAGCCAGACACGTTCGGGAGGACGGCATGGAACGCGACATCTACGACGAGGACCACGAGGCATTCCGCGACCTGGTCAAGGACTTCGTCAAGCGGCACGTGAGCACCGAGAGCATCGAGAAGTGGGAAGCCGCGGGCGAGATCGACCGCGAGACCATGCTCGCCGCCGGTGAGGCGGGCCTGATCGGCCTCTCCGTCCCCGAGGAGTTCGGCGGCGCCGGGATGCTGCAGGACTACCGCTTCCGCACCATCGTCATGGAAGAGGTCATCGCGGCCGGTGCCGGTTCGCTGGCGGGCGCCTTCGGCATCCAGGACGACCTGGCCGTCCCCTACCTCGTGCACATGGGCACGCAGGAGCAGAAGGAGAAGTGGCTGCCCCGCATGGCCAGCGGTGAGGTGCTCGGCGCTCTCGCCATGACCGACCCGGGTGCGGGCTCGGACCTCCGCGGCATCAAGACCAACGCGAAGAAGGTCGACGGCGGCTACATCGTCAACGGCGCGAAGACCTTCATCTCGTCGGGCACCACCGCCGACATCGTCGTCACGTTCGTGAAGACCGGCGAGGGGAACCGCCCCGACGCATTCAGCCTGCTCATCCTCGAGAAGGGCATGGAGGGGTTCGACCAGGGCAAGAAGCTCAAGAAGATGGGCTTCCACGGCTGGGACACCGCCGAGCTCAGCTTCACCGACGTCTTCGTGCCCGATGAGAACCTCATCAGCGGCAAGGAGGGTCAGGGCTTCATCCAGCTGATGATGAACCTGCCGCTCGAGCGCCTCTCGATCGGCGTCGCCGCGGCCGCTGCCGCGCAGGCTGCGACCGACTGGACCATCGCCTACACGAAGGACCGCGAGGCGTTCGGCGAGCGGATCGCGGACTTCCAGAACACCCGATTCCAGCTCGCCGACATGGTCACCACGACCGAGGTTATGTGGGCGTACATCGACCGCGCGCTGCTCGCCTACAAGGACAGCAAGCTCACCGCCGAGGATGCCGCCAAGGTCAAGTACTGGGCCACCGAGCGCGAGTGGGAGGTGCTCGACACGGGCGTGCAGCTGCACGGCGGCTACGGCTACATCATGGAGTATCCGATCGCCCGCGCTTTCACCGACGCCCGCGTGCACCGCATCTACGGCGGCACGAACGAGATCATGCGCGACCTCGTCGGCCGTCAGATCGCCGGCAAGCGCTGACGCGCTTGCCGGCCATGCTACTCCGGTAGCACTCTCGGTACCACCGGAGTAGCATGGCCCGCATGGGCACCACGAAGATCAGTCTCAGCCTGAGCGAATCCGACCTGGCCTTCCTCGACGCGGAAGCGCTGGGCGGGCGGTACGCGTCGCGCTCGGCGGCAGTGCAGGACGCTGTTCGACTTCTGCGGGAGAGCCGCCTCGCGGACGCCTACGCGGAAGCGTTCGCCGAGGGCTACGACGAGGACTGGGACCTCGCGGCCGACGACGGACTGGCGTCGGCGTGACCGTGAGCCTGCTGCGCCGGGGCCAGATCGTCGTGGTGTCCTTGGATCCGGCGGTGGCGTCGGAATCCCGCAAAACGCGGCCCGCAGTGATCGTCGGCAACAACGCTGCGAACGGTGTGGCCGCGCGCACTCCGAACGCGACGACCACCGTCGTGCCGGTGACGTCGAACATCACGCGGGTGCTGCCTTTTCAGGTGCTGCTTCCGGCAGCGGCGACGGGTCTCGATCGGGATTCGAAGGCTCAGGCCGAGCAGATCCGCACGATCGCGGTGGAACGAGTCATCCGTCCTGTCGGCTGGGTTCCCGCCGAGCTCATGGGCGCGATCGACGAGACGCTCCGGACGCATCTCGCGCTGTGAGCAGCGCCCTCAGCGCCGCCCGACGCCGGCGGCGCGCAGTCGATCAGCGATGAGGATGCCGAGCGCGGTCGCGCCGATGCAGCTGGCGAACGTGACCGCGAAGAAGAGGATCTGCGACCACAGCGGCTGCGATCCCATGTGGAAGAACTCCCACGAGAACAGCGGGTAGACCACGCCGAGCACGGCCGCTCCGGCGTAGTGCATCCAGGTCTTCCAGTACCGCCACAGCACGAGCATGAACGGCAGCTCGGCCGGCAGCGCCCAGGACGCGTTCGTGATCACGCTGTAGAAGCCATACCCCGAGAACGGCACGATCACGAGCCCGGCGATGATGCCGACGAGGATGCCGACCAGGGGCCGGCGCAGCAGCCGCAGCGCGATCACCGACGGCAGCACCCACAGTCCCGTGATCGCCACCGACAGCGTCGGGTTGCCCAGCGACAGCAGCACGGTCGAGAGCCAGTTCGCGGGCGCCAGCAGCAGCCCGCCGGCCACGCCGAGCGCGGCGCAGGTCAACAGCAGCGTCGTCGGCATCGCCGATCTGCGCGGGGCGGTGCCGCTCATGCCAGCGGCTCCGCGGCGATCTCACGGGCCGTCTTCGAGCTCGGCGATGCGGCGCCGACCTTCCAGTAGCCGCAGAAGCTGACGGCGTTCCGATCGACGCCGCGCTCGGTGACGAGCTGCTTGCGCGCCCCGGATGCGAGCGCCTGCTCTCCCGCCGCGTACGCGTGGAACGGAGCATCCGGCAGAGCGATCCCGCGCAGCGCCTCGAGCGCGAGCGCCCCGGGCACGGCCGCATGCGGTCGCGCGAGCCACTGCACGCTCACGTCGACCGGATGCGCGAATCCGAGGGCGTCGTCCTGGCTCTGCACCTCGATGATCACGGTTCCGGACGCCGTCTCCGGCAGCGATGCGCAGATCGAGGCGATCGCCGGCAGCGCCGTCTCGTCGCCGATGAGCACGACACGATCGGTGCCGCGCTCCGGGTTGAACATCAGCCCCTCGTCGATGATCAGCACGCGGTCACCCGGCTCGCAGGTCTCCGCCCAGCGAGATGCCGGACCAGCCGTGCCGTCGGCGGCCGAACCGTGCAGGACGAAGTCGACGTCGATCTCGGCTCCGCGATCGCCCGCGGCCGGCCGGTACGCGCGCACCGTGTAGTTGCGCATGACCGGTCGCTCGCCGTCGGGGATCCGCAGGAACTTGAGGTAGCCGAACAGCTTGTGCGCCTTCGCCGGTACGCGTTCGAGTCCGGCGTCTCCGGCGACCGGGATGAACAGCCGGAACCACTGGTCGTAGCCCATCGGACGATACTTCTCGATCTCGCCGCCGCCGAGGGTGGCGCGCATCCAGTGCGGCGCGAGCCGTTCGGTGCGGAGCACCTCGAGGGGGATGAGCTGCGTGCTGTGCGGCTTGACCTGTTTGCTGAATGCCATGCTGTGCCTCTCAGGCGGGTGCCCACGGGAACGTGAGCGAGAAGATCAGGGCGGATGCCGCGATGAACGCGGCGATGAAGACGGTGTCGCGGGTGCGGAACGGCACGAGGTGTCGCTCGGTCCGTGTCGGGTGGGCGCCGAAGGCGCGGGCATCCATCGCCAGGGCGACGCGCTCGGCATGCCGGATGGCACCGGCCAGCAGCGGCACGATGTACCCCCAGCCGCGGGCCAGGCGCGCGAACGGCCCGCCGCCGCCGTGATGGCCGCGCACCCGGTGGGCTGCGCGGATCACGCTCAGCTCGTACCCGAACCGCGGCACGAAGCGGTAGGCGGCCAGCGCCGTGTAACCGATCCGGTACGGAACGCGCAGCTGCTGGATGCTCGCGCGCACGAGGTCGGGCCCGGCCGTGGTGAGCCCGCCGATGAGGGCGAGGGCGAGGATGGATGCCAGTCGCAGGGCGGTCGCGAACCCGATCTCGAGGGCGCCGGTGAACAGCGTCCACTCGCCGACCCGGAGCAGCGGCGCGGTGCCGTCGACGCCGGCGGCGTCCACCCACAGCGAGAACCCGAATCCGATGAGTGCGACACCGAGAGGGATCGCGAGGAAGAGCAGCGCCGCCGTGCGCGCGGTGATGCGGGTGCCGGAGACGATCAGCGCATAGGCGAGCGCGATGAACCACAGCGGCGTCTCGAGATCCTGCACGAAGACGAGCAGGACGATCGCCGGCAGGACCGCCGCCACCTTGGCCAGAGGATTGAGATGGTTCAGGTAGAGCCGTGCCGGGGCCGGGACTCCGAGCGAATACGGGTCGACGGTCGCCGTGGGCGAGGTGATGGCGGTCATCCGGCGGCCTCCGCGAGGATGCCGCGCAGCCGCGGATTCAGGGCGCGGTGCAGCGCGGGGAGGCGGAGGCCCGCCGACTCGAAGAGCCCGTCCGCGGCGAACAGCTCGGCGGTCGGTCCCGATGCGTGCACCCGCCCCTCGGCGAGGATCACGGTGTGCGTCGCGTGGTCGGCGACGAGTTGCAGGTCGTGCGTGACGATGAGGACCGTGGTGCCGTCTGCGCGGAGGTCCGCCAGCAGGCGCAGAAGCTCGTCGGCGCGGGCGCGGTCCTGCCCGAAGGTCGGCTCGTCGAGGGCGAGCACACCGGGGCGGGTGATCAGGGCTGTGCCGACCGAGAGCCGCCGCTTCTCGCCGCCGGAGAGCAGGAACGGATGCACCTCGGCCTTGTGCTCGAGCCCGAACCGCCGGAGCATCTCGCCGACGCGTTTCGCGATCTCGGCATCCGGCACGCGGCGAAGGCGGAGCCCGTGGGCGAGTTCGTCGAAGACGGTGTGCGCGATGAACTGGTGCTCAGGGTTCTGGAACACGAAGCCGATGCGCGAGGCGATCTCGCGCGGGGACGCCCGACCCGGGTCGAGGTCGCCGATCACGACGCGGCCGCGTGGTGGCGGGACGACCCCGGCCAGCGCCTGGATGAGGGTCGTCTTGCCGGCGCCGTTCGCGCCGACGACGGCGGTGAGGGAACCTGCGGGGATGTCGAGGTCGATGCCGTGCAGGAGCTCGGCGCGGCCACGCTTCACGGTGAGGTTCCGAGCCTGGATGATCGCCGCGGACGATTTCGACTCGCCTTCGGCTCGCTCAATCCGTTTCGTCTCGCTGCGCCCGCTCAACGCCCCGTGGGGGAGATCCACCTGCGGGTCGCCCACCATCCCCGCGAGCTCTTCGGGGGTCAGCGGCAGCGGAGCGTCGTCGGGCAGGATGCCGCGTTCGCGCAGCATCCGACCCGCGAGCGTCGCGGCGGGCAGCCACACGCCCATCGTCAGCAGTTCGTCGGTGTTCTCGCGCAGCACCTGCCCGACCGGGCCGTCGAACGCGAGCCGCCCCTGCTGGTCGAGGACGATCGCCCTGGTCGCGAAGCGCATCGCGGCATCCAGGTTGTGCTCGACGAGGATGATCGCCCGATCGCCGGTTGCGACGAGATCTGCGAGCGCCTCGTAGACGTCGTCGATGCCCTGAGCGTCGAGGTTCGCCGTCGGCTCGTCGAGCACGATCACGGGCGATTCCATCGCGATGGCGCACGCGATCGCCAGACGCTGGCGCCCTCCGCCGGAGAGGCGATCGGGGTTCCACCCGCGACGGTCCCACAGCCCGACACGGCGCAGTGCCTGCTCCGACCGCGAGAGCACCTCGTCGACAGGAAGGAGGAGGTTCTCGAGCGCGAACGCGACCTCGTCGAGCAGGGTGCCCGTGACGATCTGCGCATCGGGGTCCTGGAACACCATCGCGACGTCGGCGCTGAGTGCGGCAACCGGGGTCTCGGCGGTGCTCCGGCCCCGGACCTCGACCGAGCCGGTGACGGTCGCGGGCACCGACTGGGGGATGAGGCCGTTCAACGCCAGCGCCAGGGTGGACTTGCCCGATCCGCTCGGGCCGAGCACGAGCACGACCTCGCCGGGCGCGAAATCGACGCTGACGGACCTCGGTGAGGGGTGCGTCGCGCCGGCGTGGGTGATCGACAGATCACGCACGCGGAGAAGAGGCGCGGACGGAGGCACCCCTTCAGGTTAGCTGAGCCTTACCTGATGCGCATACGACCGCATGCGGGGCGCGACGGGTCAGACGCGGATGACGCCCGCTCTGCGCAGGGCGCTGCCGATCGCGAGCCCGATCACAGTCCACACCACAGGGCCGATGACGAAGAGCACGGCGAAGCCGGCCGCCGCCCACGGTGCGAGCGTCGAGACGTGGAATGCGAACCACAGCGGCACGGCGATCACGATGCCGGTGACGGCGGAGGACAGCAGGAACCGCCAGGGCTCCCAGTGCCGGTACCGGGTGAGGGCGGACACGCCCTCCTGCACGCCCCCGAACACGACGGCGGCGAGCAGATAGCGCCCCGCCATGGCGGGGACGAAGGCGAGGCCGATCAGCGCTGCGATCGCATGCGTGATGAGTGCCACCCACGGAGCCCGCAGAACCTGTTGGGCGATGACCCCGGGGAGGACGTGGAATCCGAGGACGAGTCCGTACAGCGGAATCGCGCCCGCTGCGGCGATGACGTGGAGGCCCGCCCATCCGGCCGAGACGAGTCCGGTCGCCACGCCGACAGCGGCGCAGATGAGCAGCACGCGGGTCGACGGGACGCGGTTCTTCGGCACCAGATCAGCCTAGCGGCGCGGTCGTCGCACGGGCCCGGCGGCAGCCGGTGAAAAGCCGTTCGTCGCCCGGTCGGTGCCGCTCGTCGCATCCGCCTGCCGATCGCCCCGCATCGGCCCCGTCCGGTTCCTAGCGTTGGATCACGCAATGACGCGCACACAAGGAGCATCCATGTCATCACCTTCTTCGCGCCGCTCACGGGCCGGCGCCACCTTGGACGGCGAGCCCGAGCTCGTCGGCGATCCGAACCTCCCGCCCACCTCTCTCACTCCTGAGCAGGATGCCAAGGAATCCCGCTGGACTCTGCCGAAGATCATCCTCTGGGCCGCGATCGCGCTGCTGGGCGCTGTCGCCTGGACGATGCTCGCGATCGTCCGCGGTGAGACCGTCAACGCGATCTGGTTCGTGTTCGCCGCGGTCTGCACCTACCTGATCGGCTACCGCTTCTACTCGAAGGTCATCGAGCGCTACATAACACGCCCGAACGACCGGCGTGCGACGCCCGCCGAGGTCAAGCAGGACGGCAAGGACTTCGTCCCCACCGACCGGCGCATCCTCTACGGCCACCACTTCGCCGCGATCGCCGGCGCCGGCCCGCTCGTCGGGCCCGTGCTCGCCGCGCAGATGGGCTACCTCCCCGGCACGATCTGGATCATCGTCGGCGTCGTGCTGGCCGGCGCCGTGCAGGACTACACGGTCCTGTTCTTCTCGATGCGCCGCGGCGGCCGCACGATCGGCCAGATGGCGCGGCAGGAGCTCGGCAGGATCGGCGGCTCGGCCGCGATCATCGCCGCCCTCCTCATCATGATCATCATCGTGGCGATCCTCGCCCTCGTCGTCGTCAACGCCCTCGGCGAGAGCCCGTGGGGCGTCTTCTCGGTCGCGATGACGATCCCGATCGCGCTGTTCATGGGGGTGTATCTGCGCTTCCTGCGCCCCGGCAAGGTCACCGAGGTCTCGATCATCGGCTTCGTGCTGCTCATGGGCGCGATCATCGGCGGCGGCTGGGTCGCGGGCACCGAGTGGGGCGCCGCGATGTTCCACCTCGACCGCGAGGTCATCGCCTGGGGCATCATCGTCTACGGCTTCATCGCCGCGATCCTGCCCGTGTGGCTGCTGCTCGCCCCGCGCGACTACCTGTCGACGTTCATGAAGATCGGCGTCATCGTCATGCTCGCCGGCGCGATCGTGATCGTGCGCCCGGAGATCTCGGTCCCCGCCGTCACGGTCTTCGGCGAGAACGGCCTCGGTCCGGTGTTCGCCGGGCCCCTGTTCCCGTTCCTGTTCGTCACGATCGCCTGCGGTGCTCTGTCGGGCTTCCACGCCCTGATCTCGTCGGGGACGACCCCGAAGCTCATCGAGAAGGAGCGTCAGACGCGCTTCATCGGCTACGGCGGGATGCTCATGGAGTCGTTCGTCGCGATCATGGCGCTCGTCGCCGCGATCTCGATCGACCAGGGCATCTACTTCGCGATGAACGCGTCGGCGGCATCCACCGGCGGCACGGTCGAAGGAGCCGTGGCATTCGTGAACTCGCTGGGCCTCACGGGCGTGAACATCACGCCGGAGATCCTCACCGGCACGGCCCAGGCCGTCGGCGAGCCGTCGATCGTCTCGCGCACAGGTGGCGCCCCGACACTCGCGCTCGGCCTCGCGCACATCATGCAGCAGGCGCTCGGCGGTCAGGCGCTCATGGCCTTCTGGTACCACTTCGCGATCATGTTCGAGGCGCTGTTCATCCTCACGGCTGTGGATGCCGGCACCCGTGTCGCCCGCTTCATGCTGCAGGACACGATCGGCGCCTGGTTCCCGAAGTTCCGCGACGTCTCGTGGCGTCCCGGCGTCTGGACCTGCACCGCGATCATGGTCGCCGGCTGGGGTTACATCCTCATCCTCGGCGTCACCGACCCGCTCGGCGGCATCAACACGTTCTTCCCGCTGTTCGGCATCGCCAACCAGCTGCTGGCGGCCATCGCGCTCGCCGTGGTGATGGCGATCGTCGCCAAGCGCGGCAAGAACTACCTGCGCTGGCTGTGGATCGTGGCTCTTCCGCTCGCCTTCACCGCCGTGGTCACCATCACGGCATCCATGTACAAGATCTTCTCCCCGGTGCCCGCCATCGGCTATTGGGCGAACAACGTCAAGTACCGGGAGGCACTCGCGTCGGGCGACACGAGCCTCGGCGAGACCGCCGTGCTCGAAGCCGTCATCCGCAACACCGCCGTGCAGGGCACGCTGTCGATCATCTTCGTGGTGCTCGCGATCATCGTGATGATCGTCGCGGTCCTCGTCACGATCAAGGCGATCCGAAACGGCGGCGGCGAGAACACCGAGGACGAGCCGGTGGCTTCCCAGCGCTACGCGCCTGCGGGCTTCATCCCGACCAAGGCCGAGCGCGAGCTCGAGAAGGAATGGGAGCCGATCCTGGCAGACGAGCGCCGGACGTCGGCGCACTGAGAGGATCACGTTCCATGACGAATCAGACGGATGCCGTGACCGACCCGCTCCGCGCGCTCGCCGCGTGGACGGTCAGGGTCGGTCGCGGCATCCGCTGGTACATGCGGGGTCTCATGGGCGACACCGCCTACGAGACGTATCTTGCGCATCACCGGCGGACCCATACGGACGAGCAGCCCATGACCGAGCGGCAGTTCTGGCGAGACCGCATGGACGAGCAGGATCGCAACCCGGGGGCCCGCTGCTGCTGATCGGATCAGCCGGCCGGTGCCGCGACCCCGATGCTCCACACGAAGTCGGGGACGGTGCCGTTGACGGTCAGATCCCCGAGCTGGCGCGCCTTGAACAGCCACGGGTTGTGCGAGGCGACCGCGCGGGCGTTGCGCCAGTGCCGGTCCAACGACCGGGACGCGCTGATGGCGGATGCGCCGAGCGTGTCGAACAGCCGCGTCGCAGCGGCGGGAACCGACTGCGACAGCACGACCTGAGCGCGGGCTGACGCGAATTCCGCAGCCACCACGGCGTCGCGATGCGCTGCGCCGTCAGGATCGCGCGCGGTGTCGGCGGCGAGCTGGACGGCTCGGGCGACCTCGTTCACGAGAGCGCGCGCCGTGAAGGCGGTGGCGTCGATCTCTCCGATCGTCTGCAGGACCTGAGGATCGTGCTGCGTGCGCGTGGCGTTGCCGTGGCTGTACGTGCGGGTGCGGGCGGCCACGGCGTCGGCGGCATCCCGGCGCGTCGCCGAGGCGATGCCGGCGAGCACCGTGAGCAGCACGAGCTGGTAAACGGCCGTCTGGTAGCGGAAGCGATCCGCGAAGGCGCCCAGGTCTGCCTCGTCCACGCTGGCGTCCGTGAACTCGGCCGTGCCGGTTCCGGTCACGGGTTGACCGAAGCCGTCCCAGTCGTCGTCGACACGGACCCCGGGCTGACCGGTGCGGATGAGTGCGGTCGCGGCGGTGCCGTCGGCATCGACTGTCGCATCGATCCAGTCGGCGAAGATGCTGCCGGTCGTGTAGAACTTCTTCCCCGTCACCGACCACCCGCCGTCAGCGGCGCGCGTCGCCCGCGTGGCGTTCGTGCCGAGCGCGACGCCGCCGGTCTCGCTCCAGGCGTTGCCGACGAGGTCCCCGCCGACGATGCGGTCGATCCACGCCTGTCGATGCTCCGAGGGCGGCGCCGCGAGCAGGTGCTCGACGAACGCGATGTGTCCGCGGAAGATCTGCGGCAGGTTCGAGTCGGCCTCGGCGAGTTCGACGAGAAGCTCGGCGAGCTCGACCCATCCCAGTCCCTCTCCGCCGTCCTCCCTCGGGATGCGGAGGCGTCCGAGACCGGCGAGCGTGAGCGCCTTCACCTGAGCCCGGGGGAGAGCCCGCTCGCGTTCCCTCTCCAGCACCCCACCGGCGATGCCGGGGAGGAGCGATCGGATGGCGCTGACCGCGTCTGCGTGCGTCATCAGGTGTACAGCGAGATCGGCTGCAGCTCGCCGTTGAGCACCCAGGCGCCCACCTCGAGCTTCTTGTAATCGACCGGATCGTGCAGCGAATGCGTCCGCACGTTCCGCCAGAACAGGTCCAGACCCACCGAGGCCTTGGCCGAACTCGATCCGGTGATCTCGAAGATGCGGTTGGCGACCTCCACGCTGGTGTCGCTGGAGACGACCTTGAGCTGCGCGATCGCGATCTCGAGATCGCCCCGCACCTGGGCGGTGACGTCGTCGCCGAGCGCGGCGACTTCGTCGAAACGGCGCCCGCGCAGATCGGCGAGGGCCTCGACGGCGGCGATGCGCGACGAGAAGTCGCCGACCACGCGCTGCACGAACGGGTCGTCGCGGTAGCGGTCGACTGTCGAGAGGAACCACGAGTTGTGGCGATTGCGGGCGAGTTCGACGCCTCGCGCCAGCGCGCCCTCGGCGATCCCCAGGTAGATGTTGCCGAAGGCGAGCTGGATCCCCGGTGTGATGAGGCTCGCGAAGGGCTCATCGGTGAGCGGCGCGAGGACATCCGCCGCTTCCACCCTGACCTCGTCGAAGCTCACGGAGCCGCTCGCGGACAGACGCTGACCGAGCGCGTCCCAGTCGCCGAGGTAGCGGATGCCCGGTGCGTCGTGATCGAGCACGACCAGCAGCGACTCGCCGTCGCGGTCGCCGCCGTTCACGATGGCGGACGCGAGCACGACGTCGCCGGCCGAGGCGCCCGTCGAGAAGCGCTTGAGGCCGGTGAGGCGGTAGCCGTCTCCCTCCGGCGTCAGCACGAGGTCGGGGTCGACGGGATTCACCGAGTCGCCCCAGACCCAGTGCCCCTGCACCGAGCGGCGGTACCAGTCGGCCTGCGAGGCGGGGTCGGCTGCGAAGCCGATGTTGCCCGAGTTGATGTAGTGGTAGGCGAGCACCTGCGCGACCGAGGCGTCGGCACGGGAGAGGATGCGCACGACCCGGAAGGCGCTCTCCCAGTGCCCGCCCCCGCCGCCGAACTCGGCCGGGTGCAGGAGGTCGACGAGGCCGGCGTCGCGCAGCACGTCGAGCTCGTCGCGGGGGTCGGCGCCCCGTCGGTCGCGCTCCAGTGCGTCGGAGCGGAGCACATCGGCGACGCGCTCGGCGACAGCATCCCAGTGGGACAGCTCGGCGGGATCAGCTGTGCCTGTCCAGGGGGTGCGCGCTGCGGAGAGTGAGATGTCGGTCATCCTCTGCTTCCTTCCGTGATGAGGTCGGTCGTCGTGTCGAAAGCGGCCGGTCGGATCCCGTCGGCCGCGGAGGGGCGGTTCGCGTATGCACCGCGGTAGGCGTGCGCCGGATGCCACGTGGGCACGGTCGGCGAGCCGTCGCCCTGGAGACGCCCTCGCAGGGTCGTGCCGGGCAGGTCGTCACGGAGATGACCGCGTCGGCGGAGCTCGGGGACGGCGTGCTCGACGAAGTCCTCGAAGGTGCCGGGGGTGACCGCGTAGGCGAGGTTGAAGCCGTCGACGCCGCCGACGTCGACCCAGCGCTCCAGCTCGTCGGCGACCGTCGCGGGGCTGCCGACGATGACGGGGCCGATGCCGCCGATGCCGACGTACTCGGCGATGTCGCGCGGCGTCCATTCGCGCTCAGGGTCCGCCTTGGTGAAGATCGACAGCGCGGAGCGCGCGGCATCCGTGTCCACGTACTTCAGCGGCACGTCGGGTTCGAACTCCGACAGGTCCAGTCCCGACCATCCGCCGTAGAGCGCGAGCGCTCCCTCGAGGCTCACGTACTGGCGGTAGTCGTCGTACTTCGCCTGCGCCTCCTCGTCGGTCGCGGCGACGATCACCGTCGCGAGGGTGAGGATGCGCACGGAGTCGCGCGGTCGCCCGATCCGCTCGGCGCGGTCGCGGATGTCGTCGGTGATCGCGCGCGTGATCTCGGGGCGCAGACCGTTGATGAAGATCGCCTCGCCGTGCTTCGCCGCGAACTCCCTGCCGCGAGGCGAAGCGCCGGCCTGGAAGATCACCGGGGTGCGCTGGGGGCTGGGCTCAGCGAGATGGATGCCGGGCACCCGGAAGCGCTCTCCCTCGTGGGCGATCGGATGCACCAGACTCGCGTCGGTGAACACGCCCGTCTCGCGATCGCGGACGACGGCGCCGTCCTCCCACGAGCCCTCCCACAGCTTGTAGGTGACATCGAGGAACTCCTCGGCGATCCCGTAGCGGTCATCGTGGGCGATCTGCTGCGAGAGCCCGAGGTTCGTCGCGGCGGAGTTCAGATAGCTGGTGACCACGTTCCATCCGATGCGTCCCCTCGTCGCGTGGTCGAGTGTCGAGAACCGTCGAGCGAGGGCGTAGGGCTGGTCGTAGGTCAGCGCCACGGTGACGCCGAACCCCAGGCGCTCGGTGACGTGCGACATGGCCGAGATCGGCACGATGGGGTCGCCGAGAGGCACCTGCGCCGCGTCTCCGAGCGCGGGGGCCGCCGAGTCGCGGTACACGTCGTAGACACCGAGCACGTCGGCCAGGAACAGGGCGTCGAAGCCGCCGCGCTCGAGCAGCCGAGCGAGGCTCGTCCAGTAGTCGAGGTCCGTGTAGCGGTGCGCCTCGTTGTCCGGATGGCGCCACAGGCCCGGTGCCTGGTGGGTCACGCACGACATGTCGAAGGCGTTGAAGATGAAGCGTCGGGTCACGGAGGGTCCTTCTCGAGCGGAGATCGTGCCCCGAGGTTACTGAGCGGAGCGGCCCCGGATGGTGCTCGGCGTCGTCAGATGACGCTGGATGACGCCCTGCGTCGGACGATGACGGAGCCCGAGCGGCGGCGGCTCGAGCGTCCCTACGATGACGTCGTTCCCACGCCTCGCTCCTGCACGAGCACCCATACCCGAGGAGTTCCCATGAGTCATCACATCCGACGCCGGATCGCCGTCACGACAGCCGCGGCGCTGTCGGCATCGCTCGTGCTGGCCGGCTGCGCCGCCGACACGACGTCCGCCGATGGCGGCGCCGACGGAGACTTCTCCGGTCAGACGCTCAGCGCACTGCTGATCACCTCTCACGAGGGAGCCGCCAACTGGCTCAAGGAGGAGTTCACGGAGCGCACGGGCGCCGACGTCGAGCTGACGATCGTCCCCTACGACGAGATCGGCTCCACGCTCGCCCTCGACCAGCAGTCCGGGGCGAACACGTTCGATGTGGCGGCACCCTGGTACGTCTCGATCGGCGACCTCGCCGCGAACGGCTCCATCCAGGACCTCACCGACTGGATCGACTCGACGCCGTCGATCGAGACCGATGACTTCATCCCCTCCATCTACGACCCGTACACGCTGTACGACGGACGCCGGTACGGGCTGCCGTTCGACGGCGACACCCACGTGCTGTTCTCGAACACCGAGATCCTCGAGCGCAATGGCATCGACGCCCCGCCGACGACGTGGGACGAGTACCTCGAGGACGTCAAGACGATCACCGAGAACGAGAGCGCCGACGGCGTCTACGGTGCCGCGGTGTTCGGACAGAAGTCGCCGCTGATCCTCGGGGCGTCGTTCGCGAACCGCCTCGCGGGCTTCGGGGGCAGCTTCGTCGACGAGGAGGGCAACCCCACGATCAACTCGCCGGAGGCCGTCGCCGCGGCGCAGGCGCTCGTGGACGTGAACGAATACGCGTTCCCGACTCCCGCCGAGACGGATTTCGGCGTCGGCAACGGCGCCTGGTACGACGGCAAGGTCGCCTTCATCGAGAACTGGACCGACCTCGGCGTCGGGTCGGAGACGAACCCCGACTCGACCGTCGCCGGCAAGTGGCAGGTCACCACGCTCCCCGTGGGCGGGGAGGGCGATGCGTCCCGTGCGTCGCTGGTCGCCGGCTTCACCTGGGTCATCGCGGCGAACACGCAGAAGACCGATCTCGCCAAGGCGTTCATCGAGTTCGCGGCGTCGAGCGAGATCAACTCCGAGCTCCTCGTGGCCGATCCGCAGACGGGCATCGACCCGAACCGTGAATCGTCGCTGGAGAGCGAGGCGTACGGCGAGGCCTACCCCGAGCTCCAGGAGGTCAACCGCGCCACGCTGTCCGGATCGCTCGCCTGGCCGACGGGCAAGAACGCCTCGCAGGCCGCCCAGATTCTGACCGACGAGCTCGCCAAGCTCCTCGCCGGCGGGGGCGGAACCGCCCAGGAGACGCTGGACCGGGTGCAGGCCGAGTGGGAGCACATCCTTGGCTGATGCCCTCGCGGTGAGCCCGCGCCGCGCTACCAGCCCCGGTTCGGGGTCAGCGGCTCGGGCTCACCGCCTGTTCATCTCCCCGACGGTCCTCGCCGTCCTCGTACTGGGCGCGTATCCGCTGGCGTTCATGATCGCCGCCGCCGTCACGGAGTCGAGCCTCGGACGCCCGTTCGCCTCGTTCACGGGAACGCGAAACTTCGAGACCGTCCTCGCCGACGGGGATGTGGTCGCCTCGCTCGCGCGCACGGTCGGCTATGCGCTCGCCGTTTCGGTGGCCAGCACGGTTCTCGGAGTCGTGGTGGCACTGGCGCTCGTGAACGCCACACGGGCCGGCTCTCTGGTGCGCACGCTGCTCCTGCTCCCGATGATCATGCCGCCGGTCGTGGTCGGCACGCTGTGGAAGCTCATCTTCAACCCGGGCGGCGGTCTCATCGACGCGATCCTCCGTGGCTTCGGCGCGGAGCCTGCGTCCTTCGCGCCGCTGTCGTCGAGTCTGTGGGCCCTGCCCGCGATCGGGCTCGCCGATGTGTGGCAGTGGACGCCGCTGGTCGCCCTGCTCGTGTACGCCGCCCTGCTCACGCAGGACGCCTCGGTGCGGGAGGCGGCGGCCCTCGACGGCGCTCACGGATTCGCCTTCTTCCGGCACATCACGTGGCCGGCCATCGCCGGCACCGTCGGGGCCGTCCTCCTCATCCGACTGGTGATCGCCCTGAAGGTCTTCGACCTCGTGTTCGTCATGACATCCGGCGGACCCGGCCAGTCGACCACGACGACCTCGTACCTCATCCACCAGATCGCCCTGAAGGAGTTCGATGTCGGGCGGGCGTCGGCGGTGACACTGCTCTTCGCGGTGATCGTCACGGCCGTCACCGTGCCCATCGTCCTGCTGACACGAAAGGCTGCGCATGAGTGAGGTCTTCACAGCACGCGCGCGGCGCACGGGCGGAGCGCTGCTGATCGTCGCGCTCACCGTCACCGTGCTGCCGCTGCTCTACCTGGTCTCGGTCTCGCTGATGGGACGCGGTGAGACGGTCTCCGGGGCTCTGGTTCCGGCGGCGCCGCAGTGGGGGAACTGGGGCGACGTGCTCGCGTCGAGCATCCCCCAGTCGGTGCTCAACTCGCTGCTCGCCGCCGTCGGTGGCGCTGTTCTCACTCTCGTGCTCGCGACGCCGGGCGCCTGGGCGATCGCCCGCTACCGCACGGGCGGTCGCACCCTCGGCGCGACGCTCATGAGCCCGTGGCTGCTTCCGCCGATCGTCGCGGTGGTGCCGCTGCTGACCCTGCTGCGGGTGCTGCACCTGAACAACACGCTGGTCGGGCTGACGCTCGTCTACGCGCTCGTCAACCTGCCCGTAGCCGTCTGGCTGCTCGAGGGGTTCGTGCGCCGGATCCCGCACGAGATCGACGAGGCCGCGGCGCTCGACGGCGCTGGGGCCTTCCGCACCCTGGTCTCGGTGATCGCTCCGCTGCTGATCCCGAGCCTGGTGGCCGTCGGCATCATCGTCGCGATCCTGAACTACAACGAGTTCCTGCTGGCGACCTTCCTCACGCAGAGCGCCGACACCCAGACGTTCCCGGTCGCGCTGTCCCTGTTCTACGGAGACCGCACTCCGCACTTCGGCAAGATCGCAGCGGCGTCATTCATCGGTGTGATCCCGGTGTTCGCGGCGGCGGTGCTGTTCCAGCGGTGGCTCGTCGGCGGGCTGACGGCGGGGACGCTGCGCTGAGGCGAGAGCCGCCGGCGAGTCCCTAGGCTGAAGCCATGACTGACGCCGTCGTTCTCGCCGCCCTGCTGGGCGTGCTCGGCGGCGTCATCCTGACTGTGCTGCTGCTGCTGGCCCGCCGGTTGGCGAGGGGAACGGCCGATCTCGGCAGCGCCGCCGAGCAGGCGGCGTACGAGGCGATGCACCACGCGAGCCTCGCAGCCCGCGACCTGCGCGGCGGGCTGAGCGGGCCGGACGTCGCCCGGGCCGCCCGGCACTTCCGGGTGCTGCTGGGCAGCGCCGCCGTCGCGATCGTCGCCGATGAGGTCAGCGTCGCGACCGATGGCTCGGCCGACGGGCTCGAGGCTTCCGCTCTTCGGATCGCCGCCCGTGTCCGCGATTCCGGTAGGCGTCAGGTGTTCCCGAGCCCCGACGGCGAGGCGCTCGAGGCGGTCGGTGCGCCGATCATCGTGGACGGCGCCGTCGTCGGCGTCGTGGTCGCCTTCGCGGCGCCGGTCCGCGCCGCGCTGGTGCGTGCGGCGGGCGAGGTCGCCGATTGGTGCGCAGCCCAGGTCGAGCTGGGGGAGCTGGATGCTTCGCGCACGGCGCTCGCCGAGGCCGAGCTGCGGTCGCTGCGGGCCCAGATCTCGCCGCACTTCATCTACAACGCCCTCACGGCGATCGCATCGTTCATCCACGTCGACCCGGAGCGCGCCCGCGACCTCGTGCTCGAGTTCGCCGACTTCACGCGCTACTCGTTCCGGCGCCAGGGGGAGTTCACGACTCTGGCGGAGGAGCTGCAGAGCATCCACTCCTACCTCGCCCTCGAGCGCGCCCGCTTCGGCGATCGTCTCGAGGTGACGTTGCGGATCGCGCCGGAGACCCTGTCCACCGTCATCCCGTTCCTGTCCGTCCAGCCGCTCGTCGAGAACGCCGTGCGGCATGGTCTGGAGCCCGGCGAGGGCGGCGGGACGATCCGCATCGCGTCGGTGGACGACGGAACCCATACCGAGATCACGGTCGAGGACGACGGCGTGGGGATGGATCCCGAGGTGCTGCGGACGCTCCTGACCTCGGCGGTCGACGGCGCGCATGTGGGCCTGCGCAACGTCGACACGCGCCTGCGTCAGATGTACGGCAGAGACGGGGGACTGGTCGTGGAGACGAACACCGGCGCCGGTACGCTGGTGCGGATGCGGGTCCCGAAGTCGCAGCCGATGCACGACCCCGCACGGGATGGAGTGCGATGATCGACGTCCTCGTCGCCGATGACGAGCAGCCCGCGCGAGACGAACTGGCCCACCTGCTGCGGCGAGATCAGCGCATCGGCGAGATCGTCCTCGCGGCATCCGGCGCGCAGGCGCTGCGCGAGCTAACCGAGCGGGCCGTGACGATCGCCTTCCTCGACATCCACATGCCGGGGCTGGGCGGCATGGACCTGGCTCGCTCGCTCGCGGCGCTCGCCGAGCCGCCCGCCGTCGTGTTCGTGACGGCAGACGACGCGCGCGCGGTCGACGCGTTCGACGTGCGCGCCGCCGACTACCTGCTCAAGCCCGTGCGCACCGATCGGCTGCGGCGCGCGATCGATCGCGTTCTCGAGCTGGGCGGCGCCGCGGCGGCCCCGCCGGGCGACGAGGTCCTGACCGTCACCGTCGGGTCGAGCGTGCGCTTCGTGCAGCGCAGCGAGGTGCGCTGGGTGCAGGCTCAGGGCGATTACTCGCGGCTGCACACGGCCGACGGGACCGGCCATCTCGTGCGCATCCCGATCTCGGAGCTCGAGCAGCGCTGGGCCGACGGTTTCGTCCGCGTGCACCGCTCCTATCTGGCAGCGGTCACGTCGATCGACGAGGCGCGGCTGTCGGGCGCCGAACCGTCCGTGTCGGTCGGCGCGGTCGTGCTCCCGGTCAGCCGTCGCCTGCTCCCCGGCGTCCGTGAGGCGCTCGTCCGCCGCGAGGGCGCGCGATGACCGAGCATCCGCCGCGCCGCGTCCGGGTGACCGCCGACGGGCCGTCCGTCGCCCGCTCCCTGAGCCTGTCGAAGGGTGCCGCGGCCACCCGGGGCATCGCACTGCCAGGATCGCCGGTCGACGATGCGGATGCCGTGTACGCGCGCGCCCTGCGCCGCAGCCAGCTGCGCCTCGCGCTCGGCACGGTCGCGGGGTTCGTCGTCGTCACGGCGGTGCTCACCCTCGTCATCGTGCTGATCCCCGAGATCGATCAGGTGATCGTCGCGGGGCTTCCGTTGTCGTGGATCCTGCACGCCTTCGCCTTCTACCCCGTGATCATCCTCTTCGCGCTGCTGTACGCGCGCGGGGCCGCACGCAACGAGCGAGCGTTCCGAACGCTCGACGAGCGCGGATGAACCCCGTCTTCGACCTCGTCGGGGTCGCGCTGGTCATCATCGCGACGCTGCTCATCGGCGTGTACGGGCTGCGGGTGTCGCGCACGACCGGCGACTTCTTCGTCGCCTCGCGCACCGTGCGGCCGGTGTGGAACGCCTCGGCGATCAGCGGGGAGTACCTCTCGGCCGGCACATTCCTGGGGCTGTCGGGACTCGTGCTGCTCGAGGGAGCGCGAGGGTTCTGGTTCCCGATCGGGTACGCGGCCGGTTACCTGCTCGTGCTCGTCTTCGTCGCGGCTCCCCTGCGGCGAAGCGGCGCGTACACGATCCCGGACTTCATCGAGGCGCGGCTGGAATCCCGGCGCGCGCGGCGCGTGACCAGCCTCGCCGTGCTCGTCATCGGATGGCTCTACATCGTTCCCCAGCTGCACGGGGCGGGCCTCACCCTGACCGTCGTCGCCGGGCTCCCGCCCTGGGCCGGCGAGGTGGCGATCGCCGTGCTCGTGGCGGGTTCGGTGGCGGCGGGAGGCATGCGCGCGATCACGTACGTGCAGGCGTTCCAGTACTGGCTGAAGCTCCTCGCGCTGCTGATCCCGCTGGTGTGCATCGTCTTCGCCCTGACCGGCGGTCCGCACGACATCGACCCTGTGACGGTGTTCCCCGTCGAGGCGGGGCCCGCCGGTTTCGGGCTGTACGAGACCGTCTCGCTCATGCTCGCCCTGCTGCTGGGTACCATGGGCCTGCCGCACGTCCTGGTGCGGTTCTACACGAGCCCCACCGGTGTCTCGGCACGGCAGACGACCGTGCTCGTGATCGTCATGGTGAGTGCTTTCTACGCGGTCTCGAGCGGGATGGGCCTGGTCTCGCGGATGCTCGCGCCCGACCTCGCCGACCCGGCGGTCGCCGACACGGCCGCACTCATCCTGCCGTCGCGGGTGTTCCCGGGCCTGTTCGGCGAGCTGCTCACGGCGCTCGTCGTCTCCGGCGCGTTCGCGGCGTTCCTGGCGACGTCGGCCGGCCTCATCGTGTCGCTCGCGGGCGTGGTGAGCCAGGACGTGTTCTCGGGGTCGGTGCGTTCGTTCCGGATCTCCGCCGTGCTCTGCGCGGCCGTTCCGCTCGCGATCGCCCTCGTGACGACGCCGGCCGGGCTGGGCTCGAGCGTCGGGATGGTGTTCGTGTTCGCGGCATCCATGCTCTCGCCCGTCGTGCTGCTCGGCGTCTGGTGGGCGGGGCTGACGGCGCGAGGCGCCGTCGCCGGCATCGTGACCGGGGGCGTGGCCTGCGCGCTGTCGCTCATCGTGCACGCGGCCGTGGGCGGCATCGGCGTCGCAGCGCCCCTGCTGGCGCAGCCCGCTGCATGGACCATCCCGCTGGCGACGGCGGTGAGCGTCGGAGTCTCCCTGCTCGACACCCGGAGCACGCCGAGTCGGGCCGACCGCTATCTCGCCCGGCTGCACACCCCGGAGCGGGGATAGGCCCGGCGCACCAGAAGGCCGGGGTCGACTCCGCCCTAGGTCGCAGTCCGTATGGCGAATCGGCCAATGGCGTCCTCTCCGAGGCGCCGTTAGCTTGAGCGACAGTGCCGGTCACGGGACCGCACACGATCATCGGAGAACCTCTATGGGTCGATCACCTCTCCGGTTGACGGTCGGCGTCACACTCGCCGCTCTCGTCATCGGATCCCCGGCAACCGCAAGCTTCGCAGGTGTCGAGGGGGTGACGCATCCGACACCCGTCGACGGGACGCCAGGTCATTACATCGTCGTGATGAAGGCCGACCCGCTCGCCACCTACGAAGGCGACACCACAGGGCTGCGTCGCACCAAGCCCGACAAGGGCAAGTCGCTCGACGCGCACTCCGCCGACTCGCAGAAGTACGTCGCGCACCTGAAGAACGAGCAGCGCAAGCTCACGCAGACCGAGGGCGTGACGCCCGATGCGACCTATCAGGTCACCCTCAACGGCTTCAGCGCAGACCTCTCGGGCGAGCAGGTCGACGCGCTGCGCTCCTCGAAGGACGTCCTGGGCGTGTTCCCCGACGAGATCCGTCACCCGGACGCGCAGTCCTCCACCGACTTCCTCGGCCTCGGCGACGACAAGAAGGGCAAGGGCGGCGTCTGGGAGGAGACCGGCGGCGTGGGGCACGCCGGCGAGGGGGTCGTGGTCGGTGTCATCGACACCGGCATCGCTCCGGAGCATCCGTCCTTCAAGGGGGACAAGCTCAAGAAGAAGAACAACAAGAAGAGCGACGGCCAGCCGTACACCGACGGCTCCTACGTGTACTTCGACAAGTCCGACGGCACGCAGTTCCGCAGCGCCATCGTCGGCGGCCAGGACTGGGACAAGCACGACTACACGACCAAGCTCGTGGGCGGCCAGTACTTCTCCACCGGCGCCGCCGCGGCGGGCTTCGACTTCCAGTACGACTACCTCTCGCCGCGTGACGGCGACGGACACGGGTCGCACACCGCCAGCACGGCCGCGGGCAGCTTCGGCGTCGAAGCGCAGGTCGAGGATGTCGAGTTCGGCACCATCTCGGGTGTCGCGCCGGCGGCGAAGGTCTCGGCCTACAAGGCCTGCTACGTCGGCCCGGATCCGCTGGTGACGACCGACGACATCTGCGCGCTCAGCGACCTGATCGCCGCGATCGATCAGGCGGTCACCGACGGTGTCGACGTTATCAACTACTCGATCGGCGGCGGCGCGCCGTCTTCGGTGCTGCAGCCGGACGACATCTCGTTCTTCAACGCGGCCGCTGCGGGGGTCTTCGTCTCCGTCAGCGCCGGCAACTCCGGACCGGACGCCTCGACCGCCGATCACGCATCGCCGTGGTACACCACGGTCGCGGCATCCACCATCCCGACCTGGGAGGGCACGGTCAGCTTCGACGGTTTCGCGCAGTCCGGAGCATCCGTGTCCGTGCCGTTCGGCGAGACCGTCACGGGACCTGCGATCTATGCGGGCGATGCGGCGGCAGCAGGCGCTGCGGACCCGCGGCTGTGCCAGCCCGGCGCCCTGGACCCCGCCAAGGTGAGCGGACACATCGTGGTCTGCGACCGCGGTGTCAACGCCCGTGTCGAGAAGTCGCAGGTCGTGAAGGATGCCGGCGGCATCGGCATGGTGCTCGTCAACGTGCCCGGTGAGGCGGACTCGCTCGACAACGACTTCCACGTCGTTCCGACCGTCCACCTCTCGGCGGTGCACCGCGAGGCCGTGCTGGCCTATGTGCAGGGCGGGGCGGATCGCCCGATCGCCCTGACCGGTGAGAACACGACGGATGAGACCACTCCGGTTCCGCAGATCGCGGGCTTCTCGAGCCGTGGACCCATGCAGGCCGACGGCAGCGACGTCATGAAGCCCGATGTCGCCGCCCCCGGTGTGGCGATCCTCGCCGCGACGAACAATGCCAAGAAGGACAAGCCGACCTTCGGCATCCTCTCGGGCACCTCGATGGCGTCGCCGCACGTGGCGGGTCTCGGCGCGCTGTACCTCGGCGAACGGCCGTCCGCGTCGCCGGCCGAGGTCAAGTCCGCGCTGATGACCACGGCGTACGACACCGTGAACGCCGACGGATCGAAGAACACCGACCCGTTCGCGCAGGGCGCCGGTCAGGTCGATGCGACGCGGTTCCTGAACCCGGGGATGCTGTATCTGAACGGCGCGGCCGACTGGGCGGCGTTCCTCGAGGGCAAGGGGCTGGCGGAGTTCGGCGCCATCGAGCCGATCGACGGCAGCGACCTCAATCTCGCGTCGATCTCGATCGGCACGCTCGCCAGCGCGCAGACGGTCACGCGCACCGTGACGTCGACGGCGGCGGGCACGTACACCGTGAGCGCTGACGTCCCGGGTGTGAACGTGAGCGTCGAGCCGTCCACGCTGTCGTTCGGCGGCGCCGGTGAGACCGCGACCTACACGGTCACGTTCGACAACGCCTCGGCACCCGTTGAGGAGTGGGCCAGCGGTTCGCTCACCTGGACGGGCGACGCGGGTGCCGTGCGCACGCCGGTCGCCGTGTTCCCGGTGACGGCGGATGCTCCGGCCGAGGTCGCGGGCACCGGTGTCGACGGTTCGACGACGGTCGAGATCACCCCGGGGATCGACGGCCAGCTGCCGTTGAACCTCGCCGGCCTCACGCCGTTCGAGTTGCTGGCCGACCCGGACAACGCGGTCGAGGGGCACTCGGGAGATGAGAACTCGGGCGACGCCAACAAGGACGTCGCGTGGATCGTGGACGTGCCCGAGGGAACGACGCTGTCGCGCTTCGATCTGGACTCGTCGGACGACGAGGGCAGCGACCTCGATCTGACGGTCTACCGGGTGGTGTCGGCGGACGACCTGCGGTACTACGAGTCGTGGCAGTCGGCGACGGCATCCGCGGACGAGCGGGTGACGATCCCGACGCCGACGCAGGGCACCTATCTCGTCGTCGCGAACGTGTACTCGACGAGCGGACTGATGACGTGGGACATGACCTACGCGAACGTCTCGGAGTCCGGTGAGGGTGCGTTCACGGCGACCCCGAATCCGCTCGAAGCGGTTCAAGGCCAGCAGACGAGTTACGACCTCAGCTGGTCAGGGCTCACCGCCGGCACTCGCTATCTCGGTGTCGTGCAGTACGGCGACTCCGCGGTGCGGACTGTCGTGACGGTCGACGCCGAGTAGCGGCTGGTCGAGGAGGGCGTCCCGGGCTTCGGCGCGGGGCGCCCTTCTCGCGTTCGCGCGCCCGTTCAGGTGAACATGACGCGGAGGGGCGGTTCGTCGGTGTAGGTGCGGCCGAGGGGGCTGGTCCAGAGGATGACGCCGTCGTCGAGTTGCTTGGCGGTCCATCGGTCGCGGTCGTCGACGTCGGGATGCTTGAGAGGGTGGTGGCTGGTGCAGAACAGGCTGAGGTTGCACAATGCTGTCGGTCCGCCCTGGGCGTGGTCGTGGTTGTGGTCGATCTGGCATCGGTGGGCGGGTGCGCGGCATCCGGGGAATCGGCAGTGCTGGTCGCGGGCGCGAAGGAAGCGCTTCATCCCCGCCGTGGGGACGTAGTTGTCCGTTCGGGTGACCATGCCTTGGGGGGTGAGGAAGAGGCGGTCCCAGCTGGTCGCGTTTCCGGCGAGGGTGAGTGCGGCGTCGGTGGTCATGGGGCCGTGCCCGTCGAGGAGGGTGAGGAGATCGCCGCCGCTGCCGCTGGTGTCGCTGCCGGTGCTGTTGCCGGTGCTGCTGCCGCTGTTGGTGAGGGCTGAGGCGGGGATCGTGACCTGCACGGTCGCCTTGATCGATTCGAGTGAGGTTTCGGTGACGCTGGTAGGGGCGGTGGTGAGGAGCAGGTCGGCGAGGATGTCGGCGCGGAGCTGGTCGAGGGTGCGGGTGTCGTGTTCGAGGGGACCGTATCCGTCGTGCATCGGCGTGGACTCGTGGAACACCGTGCTGCGGTCGTCGAGATCGTCGCGTCGGCCGATCGGGGCGGACTGGTCGGCCTGCTCCCTGTCGAACTGCTCGATGTAGGCGCCATCGATGTGCGCCGGCAGGGCCGCAGAGGCGGCGTCGGATACATCGCCGGACACATTGCCGGGCGCGGCGTCGGCTGCAGTGGCGTGCGCGTCGTCCGGTGCGGAGGCAGGGTCAGCGTCAGACGTCCTGGAGGCATCCGTGGTCTCTTCCCAGGGCGGTGCCTGATCGAACTCGCGTTCCAGGCGGCGCAGGAGCGCGTCGTCGAGGGCATCGGGCGGGGGAGGTCCGGTGGGTTTCTGCTGTGCGAGGGCGGCCTCGCGTTCGGCGCGGATCTTCTCCAACGTGGACCGGCGGGGACGCCGCTGGCCTTCCGGGCGGGCTTGGATGACCTGGTTGCTCATCCGGGTGAGCCTGTCGTGGATCGCGTAGGCGAGGACTTCGGGAAGGATCGCGATGAGCACCGCCATCCCGTCCCCATCCGCCTTCACGGTCACGGCACGCTCCCCCCTGGCCCGCCGGTGCTGCTCGGTCGTGCCCAGGGGGAACACGGCCGCGGCGACCTCTCGGGCGGCCGCCCGGGTGCGGGCCGCGGTCTCGCGCTGCGCGAACGGCACGACTCGCTCCTCGTACTCGGCACGCACGCTCCCGGCCTCGTACCCGGACACGTTCGGCGCCGCGGCCACGATCACGTCCGCATGGCGCTTGCTGATCGTCCCGGACGCGAGCGCCTCGAACGTCGCCGGGAGGGTGCGGGCCAGCATCCACGCCGCCGAGATCTGCTGAGCGAACGTCGACGGCGACACATGCCCGGCAGCGGCGTACTCGGCGCACATCGACCGGAACGCCATCTCATCCCCGTCCAGACGCTCGTGCGCGAGCAGGTCGAGACGCCGCGCGAGCAACTCGACCCGTTCCGCCTCCAGCGCCCCGATCCGCGCCCCGACACCCACCCAGTCATCCAGCAGCTCGCCCTGAAGCACGAGGGAATCCTCGAGTGCCTGGGCCTGCGGGCTGAGCGTTGACATGCTCCTATTTTAGAACAAAGTTTCGAATCTTACAAGGGTGAGGCGCAAGAGATCGCGAGCTCACCGGATGCTGCGCGGGTCGATCATTCCGGGGTGGCCTCCGTCGGATCATCGGGCAGTTGCGGCCACCGGATCTCGGCGCCGGGAACGTCGTTGCGCTTCAGATAACGAGCGATGTACGGGCAGTACGGCACGATCGTGTCGCCCGACGCCACGGCATCCGCCAGCGCCTGTGCAGCCAGAACCGGCGCGAGCCCTCGGCCCTGGAACGCCGGATCGAGTTCGGTGTGCACGAACAGGATCTCGCCCGCGCGCTCCTTGTACTCGGCGAAACCGGCGAGGGCATCGCCGACGCGGATCTCGTAGCGCGACGTCTCGGCGTTGCGGGTGACAGTGGGCTCATCGGTCATGGCTGCTCCCTTGCTCGGCGCCCGTCGGGCGCGCGTCATCCCCACCCTAGGACCGCCCGTGTCGGCGCGGGTCGTTACGCTGGAGGGATGCCGCAGACATCCCGTGACCCGTACGAGGATCTGCCCTGGCCGGATGCTCCGTGGGACGATGCTCCTCCTCCGGAGGAGATGGACTGGGAGCCGCAGGGCGCCGGCTACGAGCCGCCGCTCGACTGGGGCGACGGGCCGCTGACCCCGGTCGCGGTGCCGGCATCCGCCGCGACGCCGTCCCGGTTCTCGACCGCGGCCGAGGCGCTGCACACGGTCTTCGGCTACGACGCTTTCCGCGGCGACCAGGCCGCGATCGTCGATCGGGTCATCGCCGGTCGGGATGCCGTCGTGCTCATGCCGACCGGTGGCGGCAAGAGCATCACCTATCAGGTGCCGGCGCTCGTCCGCGAGGGCACCGGGCTCGTGATCAGCCCGCTCATCGCCCTCATGCACGACCAGGTCGACGCGCTGCGCGCGAACGGCGTCAACGCCGCCTACCTGAACTCCACCCAGGCTCCCGCCGAACGCGCCGAGGTCGAACGCGCCTACGTCGCCGGCGAGCTCGACCTCATCTACGTCGCGCCCGAGCGACTGTCGTCCACCGCGACCACGCGCCTGCTGCAGCGCGGCACGCTCAGCGTCATCGCGATCGACGAGGCGCACTGCGTGTCGCAGTGGGGCCACGACTTCCGCCCCGACTACCTCGCCCTCGGCGACCTCGCCGAGCGGTTCCCCGGCGTGCCGCGCATGGCGCTCACCGCGACTGCGACCCGGGCCACGCACCGCGAACTCACCGAGCGCCTGCACCTCGACGACGCCGAGCACTTCGTCGCGAGCTTCGACCGGCCGAACATCCAGTACCGCATCGTTCCCAAGGTCGACCCGCGAAAGCAGCTGGTCTCGTTCATCCGCTCGATGCCCGCGGGCGCGGCCGGCATCGTCTACGCGCTCAGCCGCAAGTCCGTCGAGCAGACCGCGACCTACCTCGCCGCCCAGGGTTTCGATGCCCTGCCGTACCACGCGGGCCTCCCCGCCGAGGTGAGGGCCGCCAACCAGGCGCGCTTCCTCCGGGAGGACGGCGTCGTCATGGTCGCCACGATCGCGTTCGGCATGGGGATCGACAAGCCCGACGTCCGCTTCGTCGCGCACATCGACCTGCCGAAGTCCGTCGAGGGCTACTACCAGGAGACCGGTCGCGCCGGCCGCGACGGCGAGCCGAGCGTGGCGTGGATGGCGTACGGCCTCGGCGACGTCGTGCAGCAGCGGCGGCTCATCGACCAGAGCCCCGGTGACCGCACGTTCAAGATGCGCATGGGGCAGCATCTCGACGCGATGCTCGCGCTGTGCGAGACGGTCGAGTGCCGCAGGCAGAACCTGCTGAACTACTTCGGCCAGGAATCCGGCCCGTGCGGCAACTGCGACACCTGCCTCGAGAAGCCCGACACCTTCGACGGGCTCGTACCGGCGCAGAAGCTGCTCTCGACGATCGTGCGCCTCAAGCGCGAGCGCAACCAGGCGTTCGGCGCAGGTCACCTCATCGACATCCTGCGCGGGTCCTCGAACGACCGCATCCGCCAGCAGAAGCACGACGGGCTCGCGACGTACGGAATCGGGGCCGACCTGTCGGATCAGGACTGGCGCAGCGTCGTACGCCAACTGCTGGCCCGCGGCATCCTCGTCGCCCAGGGCGACTACGGCACGCTCGCCCCCGGCGAGGCGGCTGCCGGTGTGCTGAAAGGCGAGACCCCGGTGCCGCTGCGCAAGGACACGATGGGCCGGGTGAGCGGTGGCGGCCGCGCGCGCAAGGCGTCGGCCGCATCGGATGCCGTGGCCGAGGGCGACCGCTCGCTGTTCGAGGCTCTGCGCGTCTGGCGCGCCGAGACCGCGCGCGAGATCGGCAAGCCGGCGTACATCGTGTTCGGCGATGCGACACTGCGGGCGCTCGCCGAGCTGCGCCCGGCATCCATGGCAGACCTCGACGGCATTACCGGGATCGGTGAGAAGAAGCGCGAGGCCTACGGCGACGCCGTGCTCGCGGTCGTCGCCGCGAACTGACTCAGCCTGCGAACGTCTCCGTGTGAACCGCGACCGTCGCCGAGCCGCCGAGCAGCTTCGAGACCGGGCAGCGCGCGTGCGCCTGCGCGAGCACGCGTTCGGTCTCGTCGAGGGAGACGCCCTCCACCGACAGATACGCGTCGACGTGGAACTCGTAGCCGAAGCCGTCCGCCGCATCGTGCAGCTCGACCTCGACGCGCACCGCCGTGCGCTGCTCCGGCGTGACGAACACGCGAGCCGTCGCGTTCAGGCAGGTCGCCCAGGCGAGGGCGAGAAGCTGCTCGGGGTTGCTCGCCGCCGGGTCGCGATCGGGGTTCAGCGGCGACGCCACCGCGACGTTCATGCCACCGGTGACGCTCGAGACGCCCGTCCCGCCGTCGCTGTTGCTCGCTTCCGTCCGATACCGCATGCTCATCCCTCCATCCTCGCCGTCATCCGGCATCCCGGCGTCGCCCGGCCGAAGCGAGCGCGTCACCGGATCCACGGCATCCTGTCGGCTCACGACAATTGCCCCGGGCGATGGATGCCGCGAGCGTTGGAGGGATCGCACAGGACACTTTGCCAGGGATTGGAGGAGTTCTACGGTTGAAGCATCCTTACTTCTCTCTGAGAGGAATCCCATGGTCGACGCCGCTGTCCGCACTTCGCAGAGGACGGAAGACAAGAGCCCGCAGATCGATGTGCCCCGGGTCACCGACCTGCTGCTCGGCACCTGGGCGGACACCCGCCGCACCGCGCGCGAGATGATCAAGGACCCCGCGTTCTGGCGCGACGACTCGCTCGGCAAGGACGAGCACCGCGAGCGCGTGCTCAGCCAGCTGCACCTGCTCGTGCAGAACAGCGCCGTGCACCGCGCGTTCCCGAAGAAGTTCGGCGGCGAGGACAACAACGGCGCCAACATCGCCGGCTTCGAGGAGCTTGTCGCGGCCGACCCGAGTCTGCAGATCAAGGCCGGCGTGCAGTGGGGCCTGTTCGGCTCGGCCGTGCTGCAGCTCGGCACCCAGGAGCACCACGACAAGTGGCTGCCCGGCATCATGGACCTTTCCATCCCCGGCGCCTTCGCGATGACCGAGATCGGGCACGGATCGGATGTCGCTGCGGCCGCGACCACGGCGACCTTCGACCCCGAGACCGACGAGTTCGTCATCCACACGCCCTTCCGGGCGGCGACGAAGGAGTACCTGGGCAATGCCGCGCTGCACGGCGTCGCGGCCACGGTCTTCGCGCAGCTCATCACGAATGGCGTGAATCACGGCGTGCACTGCTTCTACGTGCCGCTGCGCGGCGAGGACGGCAACGACCTCCCGGGCATCAGCCGCGAGGACGACGGGCTCAAGGGCGGGCTCAACGGCATCGACAACGGTCGTCTCGCGTTCGACAACGTGCGCGTCCCTCGCACCAACCTCCTCAACAAGTACGGCGACGTCGATGAGAACGGCGTCTACACCAGCCCGATCGACAGCCCCGGCCGTCGCTTCTTCACCATGCTCGGCACGCTCGTGCAGGGCCGCGTCTCGCTCGACGGCGCAGCATCCTGGGGGTCGGCCTTGGGCCTGCACATCGCGATCACCTACGCGACCCAGCGCCGGCAGTTCGACGGAGCGGACGGGCAGGAGGTCGTGCTGCTCGACTACGGCAAGCACCAGCGCCGGCTGCTTCCGCGCCTGGCCACCACGTACGCCCAGATCTTCGCGCACGACGAGTTCCTGCAGAAGTTCGACGGCGTCTTCTCGGGCCGCACCGACACCCCGGACGACCGGGAGGACCTCGAGACCCTCGCCGCGGCGCTCAAGCCCCTGTCGACCTGGCACGCGCTCGACACCCTCCAGGAAGCGCGCGAGGCCTGCGGTGGATCGGGCTACATGTTCGAGAATCGCCTGGTCGGGCTCCGTCAGGACCTCGACATCTACGTCACCTTCGAAGGCGACAACAACATCCTGCTGCAGCTGGTCGGCAAGCGTCTGCTCACCGACTTCGCGAGCCAGTTCAAGGACAAGGACGCCGCGGCACTGGCCAAGTACGCCGTCGGGCAGACCGCGGGCAAAGTGTTCCACGGTGCGGGCCTGCGCCGATTCGGCCAGGCGATCGCCGACTTCGGTCAGGTCGCCCGTTCGGTCGAGAACGGACTGCGCGCCGAGCAACAGCACGAGCTGCTCGCCGACCGCGTGCAGCAGATGGTCGCCGATATCGCCGGCCGCCTTCGCCCGGCCGGCAAGGACAGGGTTCTCGGCGAGAAGCTCTTCAACGAGAACCAGGCCGACCTCATCGAAGCCGCTCGCGCCCACGGCGAACTGCTGCAGTGGGAGGCCTTCACGGATGCCGTGAACAGCATCCCCGACGAGGGGACGCGGCAGGTGCTCACGTGGCTGCGCGACCTGTTCGGGCTGCAGCTCATCGAGAAGCACCTCGCGTGGCACATCATCAACGGCCGCCTGTCGACCCAGCGCGCCGCAGCGGTGTCCAGCTACATTGACCGGCTGTGCCTGCGTCTGCGTCCGCACGCGCTCGACCTCGTGAACGCGTTCGGCTACGAGCCCGAGCACGTCCGGGCGCCCATCGCGAGCGGCATCGAACAGCAGCGCCAGGACGAGGCCCGTGCGTACTATGCCGAGCTCGCGGCATCCGGCAATGCTCCCGTCTCCGAGAAGGCGCTGAAGAAGGCCGCCAAGAAGTAGCCGCGCCCGCGGTACGTACGCTGGGCGCATGACCTCCCTCCTCACCGGAACCGACGGGCGCGCGCGCTGCGCGTGGGTCGGGACGGATGCCGAATACGCGCGCTATCACGACGAGGAGTGGGGGACGCCGCTGCACGGCGACCGCGCACTGTTCGAGAAGATGTCGCTGGAGGGCTTCCAGGCGGGCCTGAGCTGGATCACGATCCTGCGCAAGCGCCCGCGCTTCCGCGAGGTCTTCGAGGGCTTCGTCCCGGAGCGCGTCGCGCAGTTCGATGAGGACGACGTCGAGCGGCTCATGGCGGATGCCGGCATCATCCGCAATCGCGCAAAGATCCTCGCGACGGTGGGCAACGCGCGGCTGGTGGCGGAGATGGCGGACGGCGAGCTGGACGAGGTGATGTGGTCGTTCGCGCCACCGGCATCCGCTGCTCGTCCGGCATCCTTCGCCGATGTACCGGCCGTCACGGCGGAATCGACCGCGATGAGCAAAGAGCTTCGGAGGCGAGGGTTCCGGTTCGTCGGCGCAACCACGATGTACGCCCTGATGCAGTCGGCCGGAATGGTCGACGATCACGTCGAGGGATGCTGGCGCGCAGCCTGATCCGGTGGGCATCTCTCCCCGTCGTGGCCCTTCATTCCCTGCGGTTAGTATGTAGCGGTGCGTCCGGTCGATCTGCGTCCGGGGCACCATGTGAACGTGTACCGGGGGGATACCGAGGATGAAGGCGCTGTCCTGGTTACGCACCAAACCCAAGACAGCCGCATCCATTGCGGGGGTCACAGCCGGGATCGTCGCGATCGGCACCCTCGCATTCGCCTATGAGGGCAACCCCACCACCAAGGTCGATCTGAACGACGGCAGCGTGTGGATCACCAAGTCCTCCGCGCTCATGGTCGGTCACTTCAACAATGAGTCGGCGCTGATCGATGGGGGTCTGCGCACGACGGGCGAGAGCTTCGACATCGTCCAGGACGAGTCGACGATCCTCGTCACCGACACCTCGAACTCGACCCTCACGGCTGTCGATCCCGCACGCGTCTCGCTCGAGGACAGCATCACCATCCCCGGCGGCGCCAAGGTCGCCCTCGGCGAGCAGACGACCGCGATCCTCGACCCGCAGTCCGGCAACCTCTTCGTCGTCCCCGTCAAGGGCATCTCCGGGTTCGAGCTCGAGGGCGCCGAGCCGACCGCCGAGCTCGGCAAGAACTCCGATGTCACCGTCGGCGTCGACGGCACCGTCTACGCGGTCTCCGGCGAGAAGTCCGAGGTCGTCACGATCCCCGTCGACAACCAGGGCGAGCCGCTGGATGCGCAGACGGCATCGCTCGGCGAGCTCGACACGTCCATCGCGCCGACCATCACCGCGGTCGGCACGACCCCGGTCGTCCTCTCACCCGCCGACAGCGCGGTCATGACTCCTGGCGGGTTCCGCACCGAGATCACCGGTGCGGATTCCGCTGTGCTGCAGTTCGCCTCGGCGCCGACCGACTCGGTCGCCGTCGCCACGGCATCCCAGCTCCTCGAGGTTCCGCTCGACGGCGGCGACCCGACGGGGACGGATGCCGGCGGCGAGGGCAGCCCCGCTGCACCCGTCTCGCTCCTCGGCTGCACCTACGGCGCCTGGTCGGGCACGGGACAGTTCATGCGCGACTGCCCGTCCGACGCAGACGACGTGCACGAGGAGATCCCGGGGATCCAGACGTCCGCATCGCTGACGTTCCGCGTCAACCGCGAGGTCATCATCCTCAACGACACCGTCGGCGGCGCCGCGTGGCTCACCGACCAGAGCCTGCAGCAGGTCGACAACTGGGACGACCTCACCCCGCCCGAGGGCGAGACCGAGGACGAAGAGGACACCACACAGGAGACGGTCGAGACCACCCTGCCGGTGCGCACGGAGGAGAACACTCCTCCGGTGGCCGAGGACGACTCCTACGGAGTGCGTCCCGGCCAGACCACCGCGCTCCCCGTGCTCGACAACGACAACGACGCGGACGGCGATGTACTCGTGGCATCCCTGGACGAGAAGCAGCCCTCGATCGGCACCGTCCAGCCGATCTACGACGGCGGATCGCTGCAGATCGCCGTTGGCGAGGAGGCCTCGGGCTCGGCATCCTTCACGTACGAGGTCGATGACGGACGCACGGGCAAGGACACCGCGACCGTCAACCTGATCGTGAAGGACTGGGACACCAACACCGCTCCCAAGCCGAAGCGCAAGACGGCGCTGGCGGTCGAGACCGGCGGCACCGTCTCGTACAACATCCTCCCGGACTGGATCGACCCCGAGGGCGACGACATCTACCTCCGCGAGGTGATCGCCGCGCCCGGTGACGAGGTCGAGTTCACCACCGACGGCCAGATCACCTACCGCGCGACCGCGAGCCTGCAGGGCCGCAAGGAGGTGCAGGTCGTCGTCGCCGACGCGCTGGGCGAAGCGGCGACCGGGACGATCGTGCTCGACGTGCGCCCCTCCGGCTCCACGCTCCCCAAGACCAACGCCGACCACGTGCAGACGCGCGTCGGCGAGCAGGTGACCGTCTCGCCGCTCGCGAACGACTCGAGCTCCGGCCGCGAGCCGCTCCGGCTCACGCGCGTGAACGGCGACGAGTCACCGGGTGCGGCGATCGAGCCGGACTACCCGAACAAGACCTTCACCTTCAGCGCCCCGGCCCCCGGCGTCTACTACGTGCTGTACGAGGTCGCCGCCGGCCCGAACGGCGTGCCAGGCATCGTCCGGGTCGACGTCGCCGACGCCGCTGAGCAGGATCTGCCGCCGATCGCCGTGCGCGATGTCGCGCTGCTGCCGACCGGTGGCGAGGTGCTCCTGGGCGTGCTGAACAACGACACCGATCCGTCCGGCGGCATCCTCGTCGTCCAGTCCGTCAGCGTCGAACCCGGCAGCGGAATCTCGGTGTCGGTGCTCAACCACGAGTCGCTCCGCATCGGCGACCAGGGGGCCCTCGACGAGCAGGTGACCATCACCTATCGGATCTCGAACGGGTCGAAGACGGCCGAGGGCGAGGTGATCGTCATCCCGATCCCCGCGCCGGACAAGATCATGCCGCCGGTGGCGACGCCGGACAAGGCCGTGGTTCGCGTGAACGATGTCGTCACGATCCCCGTGCTCGACAACGACAGCAGCCCGATCGGCGACGCCCTGTCTCTCGAACCCGAGCTCGTCGAGCCGCTCGTGGACCCCGAGGACGGCGAGATCTTCGTCTCGCAGGACACCGTGCGCTTCAAGGCGGGCTCCGAGGCGAAGACCGTCTATGCCACGTACGAGGTCTCGGACACCCGCGGCAACAAGGTCGGCGGGTACATCACGATCCAGATCGTGCCGGAGCAGGACGAGAACGCCGCCCCCCGTCCGAAGGACATCACCGCGCGCGTGCTGAGCGGCAACACGGCCAACATCGCCGTGCCGCTCGACGGCATCGACGAAGACGGCGACTCGGTCGAGCTCATCGGCCAGGCGACCAGCCCCGAGAAGGGCCGGATCACCGAGGTCGCCCAGAACTACTTCGTGTACGAGGCGTACGCCGACTCCGCCGGCGTCGACACGTTCTCCTACCGGGTCCGCGACCGGCTCGGCAAGGAGGGCACCGCGACCATCCGTGTGGGCATCGCCGCCGCGGAGGACATCAACCAGGCACCGTATGCGGTCAAGGACTCCGTCGTCGTGCGGCCAGGACGCGAGATCGCCGTCCCGGTCATGGCGAACGACTCCGATCCCGAGGGCGACAAGATCTCCCTCGTCGAGGACGGCCTCGTCGAACCCGACGTGGAGGGCATGAGCGCCCGCGTCTCGGGCGACCGCATCCTCATCCAGGCGCCCGACCGCGCGGTCGAGACCTCGCTGCAGTACACGATCGTGGACGCGCGGGGCGCGGAGGCACAGGCCGTGCTGCAGATCAGCGTCGACGAGGACGTCCCGCTCGTCGCTCCGATCGCCCGCGACGACCGCGTGCTCCCGGCCGACCTCACCGACGGCGAGCTCACCACCGACGTGGACATCCTCGCCAACGACGAGGACCCGGACGGCACGACCGAGGGTCTGACGGTCGAGGTCGGCGACGGCGGCACGCTCCGCCAGGACGGCACGGTGCGCGTCACCGTCGGCGAGCAGATGCAGCTCATCCGCTACACGCTGACCGACCGTGACGATCTGTCGACCTCGGCGTTCATCTTCGTGCCCGCGGTCAAGGACCTCCGGCCCGCTCTCACCTCGACCAAGCCGGTCGAGGTGGTCAGCGGCGAGACCAAGGAGCTGCCGCTCGACGACTACGTCACCGTCGCCGGCGGCGGCTCGGTGACGCTGACCGAGCACGCCAAGGTCTCCGCGGCCCACAGCGACGGCTCGGATCTCGTCAAGGACGGAAGCACGCTCGTCTACACCTCCGCCGACCGGTACTTCGGCGAGGACGGCATCTCCTTCGAGGTGACCGACGGCACCGGGCCCGATGACCCGGAGGGTCGCAAGGCCACGCTGACGATTCCGATCACGGTGCTGCCGCCGGACAACCAGCAGCCCGAGTTCACGCGCGGCGAGGTCAACGTCGCTCCGGGCGAGGACGCCACCACCCTCGATCTCGCGGCTCTGACGACCGACCCCGATCCCGAAGACGCCGGCAGGCACAGGTACCAGCTCGTCGGGAACGCCGGCGACGGCGTGAGCGCGCGCGTCGAGGGCGACACGCTCTCGGTCGAGGCGGCGTCGAACGCGCGCAAGGGCACGTCGCAGACCCTGACGATCCGCATCTCGGACGGCGAGACGGAGCCCATCGAGGGCACGGTCGTCGTGAACGTCACGGCCTCGACGCGCGAGCTCGCGACGGCGAACACCGACACGATCGACGAGGCGAACCAGGGCGAGACGATCATGGTGCCCGTCCTGGACAACGACACGAACCCGTTCCCGGAGACCCCACTAGAGCTCGTAGGCGTCAATCGCGAGACCGGCATCGGTGAGGCCGAGATGGTCGGGGACCAAGTGCGGGTCACGCCCGGGGCCGACTTCGTCGGTCAACTGGTGCTCCGCTACACGATCGAGGACGCCACGGAGGACCCCGACCGCCACGTGGACGGCCGGATCGTCCTGACCGTGCAGGGCGTCCCCGATGCCCCGGGCAGGCCGCAGGTGACGAGCGTGCAGGACCGCACCGTCGTGGTGTCGTTCTCGGCACCGTCGAACAATGGTGCCGAGATCACCGGCTACACGGTCTCGAGCACCTCGGGCAGCGCCTACAGCAAGGAGTGCGCGACGACCACCTGCACCCTGGACGGCCTGACCAACAACGTCGAGTACACGTTCCAGGTCACCGCGCACAACCGCGTCGGAGAGTCGGATCCCTCCGGTGCGTCGGAGGTCGCGCGCCCCGACGCGCGACCGGACACCCCGGTGCCGCCGACACTCGTGTTCGGCGACAAGTCGCTCAAGGTGGCGTGGAAGACGCCGACGACGCCCGGATCCCCGGTCGAGTCGTACAACCTGCAGATCTCGCCGGCCCCGCCGTCCAGCGTCACCGAGAAGACCGGGGTGACCGGAAACTCGCTGACCTGGGAGGGTCTGGAGAACGGCACGTCGTACCAGGTGCGCGTGCAGGCTGTGAACCGAGCGCCCGAGCCGTCGAGCTGGAGCGAGTGGTCGCTGGCGGAGATCCCGGCAGGCCCCCCGATGCAGCCGGCCGCACCCACGACAGCCGAGCTGACGCCGGTCGGCGACCAGGCGCAGATGCAGGTGAACTGGGTCGCGCCGAACAACAACGGCGCCCCGATCACCGGCTACCAGCTGCAGGTCCTCAAGGGAGGCACGACCGTGCGCAGCGTCCCGGTGCCCCCGGGGCAGACGAGCCAGGCGGTCGTGGTCCCCACCTCAGAGGCGGCGTACTCGTACATCGTCCGCGCCGAGAACAAAGCGTCTTGGGGCCAGTGGAGCCCGGCGTCGGCTGAGCGTCGGGGCGCCATCCGACCGGATGCTCCGGCCAAGCCGACGATCTCGGCCGGCGATCGGTCGATCACGATCACGTCGAACTACACCCTCACCGCCGAGCAGCGCAACGGCGCGAGGGCCTCCGAGATCACTTACCAGTACCGGTTGAACAGCGGCGGATGGCAGAACCTCACCAGCGCGACGATCGGGGGTCTGACCAACGGCACGGCGTACACGGTGCAAATCCGCGGCCTGTCGAACACCGGGACCGGCAGCTACACGGGTGCCGAGTCCGCGCGATCCAACTCGGTGACGCCGTACGGCGTACCGCCGCAGCCGAAGGCGTCGGCGACGAACAACGGCGGCAACGTGACCGTGAGCTGGGGCAACAACGGCAACAACGGCAAGGCGATCACCGACACGCAGATCCGTCTCAGCGGGCCGGGCACGCCGAGCGGGTGGCAGTCCAAGGCGGCGAGCGGATCGGCGCAGTACGGCGGTCCGTACTCGCAGACGATCACGATCGAAGTGCGCGTGTCGAACGACAACGGCAACAAGTGGTCGGCGGTGGCGAGCGACAGTGCGACGACGGATGCCAAGCCGCAGCCATCGGCGAAGACCGGCAAGGGCGCTTCGGGCTACTGGCCAGGGGAGTGCACCGATTCCAGCTGCGCACACCTGACCGTGACGGTGGCGAACTTCCCGGCAGGTGAGTATCGCCTGTACTGCGACGACGGCGGGCGCTTCGGCGGAGCTCGCAAGTACGTTCCGGCCAACGGCACGGTCCAGCTCGGCTGCTTCTACGGCATGCCCGGCAAGTCGATCCGCGTGTACATCGAGGGCTGGGGCTACGCCGACGCCATGACCTGGTATTAGCGAGAGAAAGAGCATCACGACATGACAATGACCCCCGAACAGGCGAGCTGGTTCCAGGGCACCTTCACTCGCCTCGTCGAGAACATCGACAAGGCCGTGCAGGGCAAGCGCGAGGTCGTCAGCCTCGTCCTGGCATCCATGCTGGCCGAGGGAGGGCCACGTGCTCCTCGAGGATGCGCCAGGAACCGGCAAGACGAGCCTCGCGAAGGCGCTCGCGGCGACCGTCCAGGGCACGAGCTCTCGCATCCAGTTCACGCCCGATCTGCTGCCCTCCGACGTCACGGGTGTGACGATCTACGACCAGCAGTCGCACAAGTTCGAGTTCCACAAGGGCCCGATCTTCGCGTCGATCGTGCTGGCCGACGAGATCAACCGCGCCTCCCCGAAGACCCAGTCGGCGCTGCTGGAGGTCATGGAGGAGTCCAAGGTCACCATCGACGGCGTCACCCACGAGGCCGGCCGCCCGTTCCTCGTGATCGCGACCCAGAACCCCGTCGAGCAGGCCGGCACCTACAAGCTCCCCGAGGCGCAGCTGGACCGCTTCCTCGTCAAGACCTCGATCGGCTACCCCGACCTGGCCGTGACCGAGAGCATCCTCGCCGGGGCATCCGAGCGCAACCCGTCGTCGCACCTGACCGCGATCATCACCACGGGGGCCGTGGCCGACATGGCAGACCTCGCCGCGACCGTGCATGTCGAGCCCGCCGTCCTGCGCTACGTCGCAGAGCTCGCCGAGGCGACGCGTGAGGATGCCGGCGTGCGACTGGGCGTCTCTGTCCGCGGTGCCATCGCGATGGTCCGTCTGGCGAAAGTGTGGGCGGCAGCGCGCGGGCGCCACTACGTCCTGCCCGACGACATCAAGACGCTCGTCGCGCCCGCATGGCAGCACCGCCTGATGCTCGACCCCGAGGCCGAGTTCTCCGGTGTCACGGCCGACGTCGTCATCAGCCGTGTGCTCGAGCGCGTCGCTGCACCGCAGGCCAGAGCGGCGGCTTGATGACCGCAGAGGCGCTGCGCGTCGCACCCGAGACCGCCCGCGACGCCGGCTGGCGCGACATCGCGGCGCTCATCGCCGTGCGCATCGGCAACCGTCTCCGCAAGGTCGCGGCGGTCATCCGCCCGCTCGCCTGGATCCTCATCGCCCTCGCCGTCGTTTTCTGGATCGTGGGCCTGAGCCTCGGTTGGCGCGAGCTCATCGTCACCGCGGTCGTCGTCACGATCACGCTCCTCATCTGCTCGGTGTTCCTCATCGGCCGGACCGAGTACGACGTGAACCTCGATCTCGCCCGGACGCGTGTCGTCGTCGGGGAGCGCGCCGTGGGAGCGCTGACGCTGGCGAACCCGGGCAGCCGCGCGATTCTTCCGTCACGGGTCGTGCTGCCCGTCGGGAACGGGCGCGGCGAATTCGGCATCCAGCGCCTCGCGCCCGGAGAGAAGGCCGAGGAGCTGTTCGCGATCCCCACCCAGCGCCGCGGGGTCGTCCAGGTCGGGCCGGTCAGCGTGGTTCGCGGCGACCCGCTCGGGCTGTTCGAGCGGGCCCACCGCCGCGACGAACCCGTCGACCTCTTCGTGCACCCGCAGACCGTGCTCTTCGATGGCCAGTCGCTCGGCTTCCTCCGCGACCTCGAGGGCCTGCCCGCCGCGGACCTGTCGCGCGACGACGTCTCGTTCCACGCGCTGAACGAGTACCAGCCCGGCGACGACCTGCGCCACGTGCACTGGCGATCGACCGCGCGCACCGGCATCATGATGGTCCGTCAGTACGAGGAGACGCGGCGCTCCCACTTCGTCATCGGCCTCTCCACCTCCAGCGGTGACTACGCCGACCCGGCGGATTTCGAGTTGGGCATCTCGGCCGCCGGCTCGATCGGCCTGCGGGCTTTGCGAGACTCGCAGCGCGTCGACGTCCGCGTCCAGGGGCGCGCGCTGCGTGCAGATACCGGCAAGCAGTTGCTCGACTCGCTCGCGGCCGTCGACGGCAGCAGGCCGCGCGAGGGCGGCATCGCCGAGCTCAGCGGCGTGATCGCCGCGACCATGCCGCTGGCGAGCGTGGTCGTGCTCGTGTGCGGTTCCAAGGTCTCGAACGAGGATCTGCGGATCGCCTGCTCTCGGCTGCCGTTCGGCGCCCGCGTCATCGCCGTCGTCACCGACACCGCCGTCGAGGTTCCGGCGCTGCGCCGCATCGGAGACGCGGACGTCGTCAGCGTCGGTGCGCTCGACCAGCTCCCCCTCGCACTCCAGAAGGTCCTCGCATGAGCGCCCCCGCACCGTCGGCATCGATCCGCGAGCTGCCCCTGCGCCGGTGGTGTCTCGACATCGCCGCCGTGCTCGTGCTGCTGGGAGCAGCGGCCGTCGGGTTCTGGCCGAGCTTCGCCGGCCCGAGCTTCCTCGGCGCTGCGATCGGCGGGGCGGTCATCGGAATCGCCATCGCGGTCGTCGCAGCCTGGCGCCGGTGGGGGATCCTCATCATCACCGGGCTCACCGTCGCGGCGTACTTCGTCTTCGGCGGCGCGCTGGCCCTGCCGCACACCGCGATCCTCGGGTTCATCCCGTCGCTGGAGACCCTGAAGCAGCTGGCATCGGGCGTCGTCACCTCGTGGAAGCAGCTGCTGACGACCGTCGCGCCGGTCTCGGGCGCCGACGGGCACTTCATCGTCCCGTTCCTGCTCCTGCTCGTGACGGCGGTGCTGACCGCATCCCTCGCACTGCGGCTCACGCAGCCGGCGTGGGCGCTCATCCCAGCCGGCGTCCTGCTCGCCACCGTCATCGCACTCGGGACGCCCGAACCCGCCACGCCGTTGATCCAGGGAGCGGTGTTCGCCGTCGTCAGCATTGCATGGCTCGCGGTGCGTCAGATCTGGATGCCGCAGAACGCCGCGGTCTCGGTCAGCGAGATCGACCCGGCGCGCGCGAACCACATGCGGATGCGCCGGATCATCGCCGGCGGCATCGTCCTCGCCGTCGCCACCGGTGCCGGAGTCGCGACGAGCGCGTTCACCGCACCGGGCGAGGTGCGCCACGTGCTGCGCGACACCATCATCCCGCCGTTCAACATCCGCGACTACCCGAGCGCCCTGCAGTCGTTCCGCGGAATCGTCCGCGACGACAAGGACTCCACGCTGTTCACCGTCCAGGGGCTCCCGGAAGGCGCCCGCATCCGCCTGGCGGGAATGGACGAGTTCGACGGCCAGGTCATCAACGTCGTCGACGGCGGGCCGGGCACCTCGAGCGCGTTCGCGCCGATCCGCTCCAACATGTCGCCGGATGCCGAGGGGCTGCCGGTGACGATGCAGGTCGACATCGGCGATTACACGGGCGTCTGGGTGCCTCAGGCCGGCCTCGTCTCCGAGATCCGGTTCGCGGGCGCCGACGCCGACGAACTGCGCCGCGGAACGTACTACAGCAACGGCTCCGCGACAGCGGTCGCGACCACGGGCCTGCACAAGGGCGACAGCTACACCGTCCAGACCACGATCCCGGCCGAGGTCACCGACAAGCAGCTCGGCGACGCCGAGTTCGGCAATGTTCGGATGCCGAAGAACAAGAACGTCCCCGAGGAACTCACGACGCTCGCCGGCGAGATCGTCGCCGAGGCCGAGACGCCTGCCGAGCAGGCGCAGGCACTCGCCGACTACCTGTCGGAGGAGGGCTTCTTCAGCCACGGTCTCGAGGGCGAGGTGCTCTCCCGCGCCGGCCACACCGCCGAACGCATCTCGACGCTCATCGGCGGTGACCAGATGGTGGGCGACGACGAGCAGTACTCCGTCGCGATGGCGCTGCTTGCCGGCGAACTGGGCATCCCCGCACGCGTCGTCATGGGCTTCTACCCCGATGAGCAGGACGAGGGCGCATCGTCGTTCGTGGCGAACGGCGACAACCTGCACGCCTGGGTCGAGGTGAACTTCGACGGATTCGGATGGGTGCCCTTCGACCCGACCCCACCCGAGGATCAGGTCCCCAACGATCAGAACACCAAGCCCCGCGCCGACCCGAAGCCGCAGGTCCTGCAGCCTCCGCCCCCTCCGCAGGAACCGGTCGACCTGCCGCCCACGCTTCCGGACGATCGCGAGGCCGAGGACGAATCGCTGAACATCGCCGGCATCATCCTGGCGATCCTCGCCATCGGCGGCATCTCGCTCGCCGTCATCGCGCTGCTCATGTCGCCGTTCATCGTGATCGGCGCGTGGAAGGCGTCGCGACGACGTGCGCGCCGGTCGGCCGATCGCACGGCCGACCGGATCGCCGGCGGCTGGGACGAGCTCACCGATCGCGCGGTCGACTACGGCGCCCGGCTGACGCCCGGCGCGACCCGCGGCGAGGAGGCGGTGCTCGTCTCGGACGCGCTCGCCGTCCCGACGGTGACGGCGCTCGCCGACCGGGCGGACGCCGAGGTGTTCGGCCCGCACGACCCGAGTCAGGACGACGTCGACGCCTTCTGGAAGGAGGTCGACGGCATCGTCGTCGGCCTCGGCGCCGAGGCAGGATTCTGGAAGCGGATGAAGGCGCGGCTCAGTCTGCGATCGCTGCTGGGAGGGTCCGCGATCCAGTCCGGCCTCCAGGGACTGAAGGATGCCGCGACCGCGCGCATCCGGCGAGAACCTGGCACCATCGACAACAGCACGACAGAAGCATCCGAGAGCGAGACATCATGACGCAACCGACATTCGGCACCGTCGCCCCGACCTCCCGTCGCGCCGTGGCGTACATCATCGATGCGGCGATCGCCGCGGGCATCGGGATCGTCCTGAGCATCCTGCTCGTCGTGTTCGCCGTCCTCGCCGGGACGGACGGGATGCTGGCCGTCATCGGCGTCGGCGCGCCGCTGATCTGGCTCGTGCTGCTCGGCTGGTTCGTTTTCTACACCGTCATGCAGGTGGGCAAGGGCTCGATCGGCATGCGGGCGCAGGGGCTGCGGCTCGTGCGCGAGGACGGTGCACCGCTCGGATTCTGGAAGGGTCTGCTGCGCAACATCATCTTCGGGCTCGCGGCATCCATCGTCGTGGGGTACTTCACGCCCCTGTTCGACGGATCAGGCCGGTTCCAGGGCTGGCACGACAAGGTCGCCCGTTCGCTCATGCTCGACGCGCGCGCCGGCGCGCAGGCGAGCACGGCTCCGCCGACCGTGGGCCCGCACGTGCCGCCACGCCCCGGCACTCCGAACGGCGCACCGCCGATCCCCGGGCTCGCCACGCCCAGCGGATCCTCGTCGTTCGCCGCCCCGACCCCTGCTGCTCCGGGGCTCCGCGCGAACCCCGCGTTCCCGACGGCTCCGGCCATGCCCGCGTCCTACGCGGCTCCGACCGCGCCGGCATCGCCGAGCGCGCCAGCCACGCCTGCTCCGTCGGTGTTCGACGAGACCGTGCGGGCGCCTGAGCCCGCCCGTCCGCAGGCGCCGTCGCACGCCGACCTCTCCGCCCCGGTGGCGGGAGAGGGATCGCTGATCGCGTTCGTCCCCGGCATCACGCAGGACGGACCGCCGCAGCGCAGCGTCCAGGAGCCTGTCGTGCCGCCCGTGCCGGAGATCCCCGCGACCCCCGCTGCCGCGGCACCCGCCGAACCCGCGGAGCCGGCCCCTGCGTCCGATGACGCCGGTGATATCGAGGACACCAGGATCAGCATCCCGGGACACCGTCTCGTGTTCACCTGGGACGACGGCACGCGGGTGACGGTCTCGCGTCGCACGCTGTTCGGACGCAACCCGGCACCCGAGGACGGCGCGACGGTCGTGTCGGTCCGCGACGAGACGCTGTCGCTGTCGAAGACGCACTTCGAGGCGGTGGCCGAGACGTCCGGCGGCTGGATCATGGACCGGCATTCGACGAACGGCACTGCGATCGTGCGCGACGGCCACCGCATCGTCTGCGAGCCGGGCGAGCAGGTGCGCATCCGCCTCGGAGACGCCATCGAGATCGGCGACCGCATCGTCACGGTCGGGGGCTACGCATGACCGCACCGCTCATCGTCTCGGCCGGGTCGGCGACGCACGCCGGCCTGCGCCGCACTCTGAACGAGGATTCGCTGCTGGCCAGCGCGCCGATCTTCGTCGTCGCCGACGGCATGGGCGGCCACGAGGCCGGTGAGCGTGCGAGCGCAGCCGTCGTCTCGGAGTTCTCACGGCACATCGGACGTGAGAGCCTGGAACTCGACGACGTGCTCGACGTGCTCAGCCGCTCGCGCGACGCCGTCGATGCGCTCTCGGTCTCGGCGATGGGCCGCGCCGGCACGACCCTCAGCGGTCTCGTGCTCGCCGACGTGGACGGCATGGGCTACTGGCTCAGCTTCAACATCGGCGACTCACGCACCTACCGGTTCGCGGACGGCGAGCTCGAGCAGATCAGCGTCGACCACTCGGTCGTGCAGGAACTGATCGAGTCCGGCGAGCTGAGCGTCCTCGACGCCGCGTCCGACCACCGTCGCAACATCATCACGCGGGCGATCGGAGCGGGCAGCACCGGCGACGCGGACTTCTGGATGTTTCCGGCCGAGAACGGCGACCGGATGCTGATCTGCTCCGACGGGCTCTCGTCCGAGGTGACGGATGCCACGATCACCGAGATCCTGACCGCCGAATCCGACCCGCAGACCGCCGCGTCCGCACTCGTGCACGAGGCCGTGAATGCCGGCGGGCGCGACAACATCACCGTGGTGATCGTGGATGCGATCTCGGTCGCATCCCGGCCCGGCGTGCGAATGCGCGCGGATGACGACATCGACGAGGACACCAGACCGCGTGAGGCGGTCGCCGGAGGGATGAGCTGATGCAGACTGCATATCGACCAGGACAGTGGTACACCCTGGTGGCACCCGGCGCGCTCATCGCCCTGGCGCCCGAGGCGCCGGCCGAGCTCGTGCAGCGGCTCTGGGAGCGTCAGAGCGGCGGGAGCGACCTCGCAGCCGTCATCGATGCCCTGACCGAGCACGCAGGCGGCTCGTTCACCGCGATGCTCCCGTTCGCTGCGATCGTGCTCGAGGGCCCGAACGCCCGCATCGCGGTGCGCGGCGACGTGACGGTGCGGGTCGAGGGCGAAGCCGGTGCGGAGAGCTTCACCGGCTCGAACGTCACCACCTGGAGCGAGCGCTTCGTCGCAGGCGCGAGCCGCGTCGCCGTCGCCGCCGGCGACGACGCCGACGACATGTCGCTCCCGATCGCGGGCGGCATCGTGCGCGCAGCCGAGGCCACCGCCGAGATCGAGTCGTCCGACATCGCCGCGCTCGAGGCGGATGCTGCGCCCGAGATGGATGCTGCGCCGGAAGCGGATGCTGCGCCGAAATCGGATGCTGGCATCGAGGCGGATGCCGCCGTCGCCGCGAGCGCCCCGGAAGCGATCGAGTCGGAGCCCGCTGAGGAGTCGGAGCCCGCTGATGTCGCCGCGCCGGTCGACGAGCCCGCGGCCGAGCCCGAGACCGAGCCGATGGACAGCCCGGTCGCGGAAGCAGAAGACGCCGCCGAATCGGAGCCCGAGGTCGTGAAGGCGCCCGAGCCGGCCGATGAGGACGACGCCGTGAACGGCGCCACGCTCACGCCCGACGAGGTGACCTACGCATCCGATGCCGACGAGTTCGAGCAGCTGTTCGGCGCGACGATCGCGGGCCCTCGGGCTCCTGCCGCGCCGCCGATGCCCCCGGCGCCCGCCGCAGCGGCCGGCGACCACGACGGCGAGACCATCTCGGTCGCCGAGGCCCATGCTCTGCGCCAAAATGCACCGACTGCCGGCCCTGACGCGCCCACCGCCGTGCTCCCGGTCGTCTCCGGCGGCGCGGGTCGTGTGCGCGTGTCGACCGGTCAGGTCATGCGGCTCGACCGCACGGTCATCATCGGCCGCCGGCCGCGCTCGACGCGCGCCAGCGGCGCCGACATGCCGCACCTCGTCGCTGTCGAGAGCCCCCAGCAGGACATCTCGCGCAGCCACCTCGAGATCCGTCCGGAGGGCGACACCGTCGTCGTCGTCGACCTGCACACCACGAACGGCTCGACGCTGCTGCGCCCCGGCGCCGACCCGCTGCGCCTGCACCCCGGCGAGCAGACGCTTGTGCTCTCGGGCGATGTCGTCGATCTCGGCGACGGCGTCACCGTCGTCTTCGAGGATCTCCCGTGAGCAGACCCCCCTCGCAGCCGCCGGAGCTTCCCGGCTTCACCTACATCGAGCCGCTGGGCACCGGCGGCTTCGCCGACGTGTTCCTGTACGAGCAGCAGATGCCGCGGCGCCGTGTCGCCGTGAAGGTGCTGCTCGCCGACCGGATCTCGAGCGGTGCGGCGAAGGAGTTCGCCGACGAGGCGAACGTGATGGCGATGCTGTCGACGCATCCGGCCATCGTCACGATCTACCAGGCCGGCGTGGCTGGCGACGGCAGGCCGTACCTGGTGATGGAGTACTGCCCGCGCCCGAACCTGCAGGTCCGCGCGCGCAAGGAGCCGTTCTCGGTCGCCGAGGCGCTGCGCGTCGGCATCCAGGTCGCGGGTGCCGTCGAGACCGCGCACCGCGCAGGCGTCCTGCACCGCGACATCAAACCGGCGAACATCCTCGTCACCGAGTACAACCGCCCTGCCCTCACCGACTTCGGCATCGCCTCGACGACGGGGGCCGTGAGCGAGGCTACCGGCATGTCGATCCCGTGGTCGCCGCCGGAGTTCTTCGCCGAGCCGCCGCAGAGCGGCCCGCGCTCGGACGTGTTCGCCCTCGGCGCGACGCTGTACACGCTGCTCGCGGGCCGGTCGCCGTTCGAGCGGCCCGGCGAGCGCAACACCAGCGCCGACCTCATCGAGCGCATCGAGCGCGCGCCGCTGCCGCCGGTGAACCGTCCCGACTCGCCGGGCAGCCTTCAGCAGGTCCTTGAGCGGGCGATGGCGAAGAGCCCCGACGCGCGCTACCCCAGCGCCGTCGCGCTCGCGCGTGCCCTGCAGAAGGTGCAGATCGAGCTGGCGCATTCCGTCACGCCGATCGACATCGTCGACGACCACCCACTCCCGGAAGACCTCGAGGACGAGGACGAGGGCCTGACGCGCGTCCGCGACATCGTCAGCATCGAGCCCGATGCCGGCAGCACCCGCCCGTCCGCCACGACCCGCCCGTTCGGCTCACCGCAGCCGCAGCGCGCTCCGGTGGGGGACCCCGGTCCTCGCTTCGACCCGGGAACATCCACGTCGGCATCCGCGGTCGAGGACACCGTCATGCGACCCGGCGCGGCGGCGCCCGCTCCCGCACCCGTCGACGAGGATCGGACGGTCCTGCGCGGCCCGCGCACCCTCTCGCCGGAGGCGCCCGCGGTGCCGTTCCCGCCGACCGTCGGGGACGCACCGGAACCTGACCCGGCTGAGACGAAGCCGAAGCCGCGGGTGGGCATGTGGATCGGAATCGCGGCGGCCGCCGTCGTCCTCGTCGGCGGCACGATCATCGGCGTGAACCTGCTCCAGGGAACGGGCGAGCCCGACCCCGTGGCCACGCAGCAGGGGGCAGTCCCGAAGGATCCCATCTCCGACGCGGTGCCCGCCGTCGATGACCTCGCCGGCACGCGCGACGGCACGACCATCACCTTCACATGGACGAACCCGGCCGAAGAGGACGGCGACCTGTACCTGTGGAACACTGTGAGCCTCGACGGCACCGGGGTTCCCGAGTCGACCGAAGAGCCGACCGTGACGTTCGAGGGAGCCGCCACCGGACAGGTGTGCATCGATGTGCTGCTGCGCCGCGAGGACGGCCGTGCATCGGAGCAGGTTCGGGGGTGCGTGGAGTGAGCTCACGCGCTGATCGGTCGACGTCCTCCGAGCGAATGATCTGGGAGATCGAGGACGAGAAGGACGAGATCGAGGGCCTCGACGAGAGCGGGCGCCCCGACCCGGCATACGCGGCCGCCCTCGGCATGCTGCGCGCTCCGTTCGGGCGCCGCGCGCTCGCGCTCGTCATCGACGTCGCGCTCTGGCTCGTCGTGCAGCTGCCGTTCTGGCTGGGCGCCGTGCCGCTGCTGCTCAAACTCATGACCGGGTCCATCTCGGCATACGGGCTCGTCAACCACCCGTCGTTCGTCCTGGCCATCGTGACGACGGCGGCGACATTCGCCCTCACGCTGGTCCTGAGCATCGTCCAGCTGGTGATGCACGGTCGCGGGGGGCGGACGATCGGCAAGGCGATCGTCGGCATCCGCTCGGTCGACGTGCGCACCCTCGCCCGCCCCGGCGTCGGCCGGGTGCTGCTTCGCTACCTGCTCATGGGGGCGTCGGGCATCGTGCCCCTCATCGGCCCGGTGCTCATGCTGGTATCGCCCACCTTCGACCCGGATCGCCGCGGGCGGGGCCTGCACGACAAGGCGACCGGAGTCTGGCTCGTCGATATCCGGCGCGGTCTGAATCCGTACGACGACAAGCGCATGCGCGTGGCCCGCAAGCTCGTCAAGGCGGAACCGGCGCCCGAGCGCGTCGAGCTGCCGTCGCTGGCGACACCGCAGGATCCCGCTGTCGCGCCCCAGTACCGTCCTGGCAGTCGTGTCAGCGCAGGCGTCATCGGCGTCGCGCGCCCGCACGCACCCGACTCCCGACCAGACATCGGAATCGGTCAGCCCGTCGCACCTGCCCAGGAGGCGGCCCCGGAGGCGGGCAAGCCCGTGTTCGGCGGGTATCGACCAACCGGAGAGTCGGGTTCCGTTCCGCCCGCAGCGACGGCGCCGGAGCGGCCGGCACCCGCTCCGGAACCCGAGCCGGTCGTCCCCGCCGAGCCCGCCTCGGTCGCCCGCTTCGGGCTGAACCTCGACACGGGCGTGAACATCCCCGTGGAGGGCCCGCTCCTGCTCGGACGCAACCCGGACGCGAGCGGCCACCCCGGCGCGCAGACGATCCCCGTGGACGATGAAGCCCGATCGCTGTCGAAGACGCACCTGCTGGCGCGTCCGGTGGACGGCGGTCTCGAGGTGACGGACTGCGGTTCGACGAACGGGTCGGGACTGATCCGTGAAGGCATCGAGTACACCCTCGCCGCCGGTTCGCCGGTGATGGTCGTCGAGGGTGACGCGGTCCGGTTCGGAGACCGGCTGGCCGTCGTCGTCCGGATCTGACGGCGCGTGTGATGGAGAGAGACGAATGAGACTGAAACTGACCCTGCATCGCCCGGTCGGCGACCCCGTCGACATCGTCGTCACGACGGACTCCACGGCCACGGCGGCCGATGTCGCCCGGCACATCGCCGAGGCCGACCCGACCCGTTCGATCCCCGTCACCGAAGGCGACGTCCTCACCCTCGCCGTCGCCCCGCCGACCGCCGACCGGCTCGTGCCGCTCGATCCCGAGCTTCCGATCGGCGAGGCACCGATCGGCTCCGGGTTCGCGGCATCCATCCTCAATCACGGCCCCGACTACGTCGGCTCCGGCCAGCGCGAGATCGTCGGCGTGCTGCACGTGACCGCCGGCCCCCTGACCGGGCAGGAGTTCCCGATCAGGGCGGGGCAGATGGTCATCGGGCGCGATGCGGCAAGCGACGTCGTGCTCGCCGATCCGATGGTCTCGAAGCGGCACGCCCGCATCGAAGTCGGTCAGCACATCGATGTCGTCGACCTGAACTCCGCCAACGGCGTGCTCGTCGACGGCGTCCCGGTCGGCCGCATCCGCCTCGAAGAGGGCACGCCGTTCGTGATCGGCTCGACGACCCTCGTGCCGCGGCTCGCGCGCTCCTTCGACGGCAGCGCATCCGAGGAGCCGATCATCGAGCGCGGAGGGGGACTGCTGTTCAACCGCAGCCCTCGCGTCGAGGTGCGCTACCCCGGGACGGCGTTCAAGGCTCCGCGCATCCCGACCGAGAAACTCGGCAAGATCTTCCCCTGGCCGATCCTCGTCGCACCGGTCCTCATGGGCGTGGCCCTGTACATCATGAACGAGAACCCGCGATCGCTGCTGATGATCGTGATGACGCCGCTGATGGCGCTGGGCAACATGATCAACCAGTCGCGGTCGGCGAAGCAGAGCTCCAGCCACGAGTACAAGCTCTTCGAGCGGCAGTACGAGCAGCTCGAAGAGGACTTCTTCCGCGGCAAGCCCGAGGAGGAGGCGGCCCGCAACGCCGAGACGCCGCCGGTCGCCGAGGTGTTCGATCACGCGATGCGGCTGGGGCCGATGCTGTGGACGCGCCGGCCCGAGCACTGGAACTTCCTCGCCGTGCGACTGGGCACCTGCACCCTCCCCGCGCGCAACACGATCGCCGAGATGGACACGCCCGATGGGCTCCCCGAGTTCATCGAACGCGTCGACCGGCTCCAGGAGCGGTACGCGCAGGTCGACGATGTTCCGATCTTCGAGCTGATGGCGGATGCCGGATCGATCGGCATCGCGGGCCCGCAGCAGCTGGTGGCCGACGCGATGCGCGGCATCGCCGTGCAGCTGTTCGGCCTGCACGCGCCGAACGACGTCGTCAGCGTCGCGTTCGCCGACTCCGCGTGGACCGCGGAGCTCGACTGGCTCAAGTGGATGCCGCACACCTCGAGCGAGAAGAGTCCGTTCCGCGACGTCGCCCTCGCCGACTCGGCCCCCACCGGGGCAGCGCTGCTGAGCATGCTGGAGGACTACGTCCAGCGCGCGGCGTCCGGCGGTGCGGAGAGCCGCGAGCCGCGCGGGCCGTTCAAGGACGAGTGGAACCCGCTGCTGTACGGCACCGACGTGTCGCGGGCGGCCGGAGACCACAAGCGGACGCCTGCGGTGTCGGTCATCGTCTTCGTCAGCAGCGAGGCGCCGGTCGACCGCGGGCGTCTCACCGACGTGCTCGACCGCGGCGCGGACCACGGTGTGCACGCCGTCTTCGTCTCGCCGACCGTGGAATCGCTCCCGGCGGTGTGCCGCAGCTACATCGACGTGACGAACGGACTGGAAGCGGCCAATGTCGGGCTCGTCCGCACCGGCGACAGCTTCGAGGGCGCGCGCGTCGAGGGCGTCTCCAACGCGTACATGCACATGCTCGCGAGGCGCATGGCCCCGGTCGTGGATGCCAGCACGGTCGTGCACGACGCATCCGACATCCCGAGCACGGTGGGCTTCCTGCAGCTCGTGGACCCCGCGATCGCAGAAGACCCGCGGGTCGTGATCGAGCGGTGGCGGCAGAACAACACGATCGTCGACCGTTCCCCGACTCCCCGCCCCCGTCTGAAGAAGGCTGGCAACCTGCGCGCGATCATCGGTCAGGGCGCCAGCGACGCCATGGCCCTCGACCTGCGCACGCACGGTCCGCACGCCCTCGTCGGCGGAACGACCGGCGCCGGAAAGTCCGAGTTCCTGCAGGCCTGGGTGCTCGGCATGGCCGCGGCGCACAGCCCGGACCGGGTGACGTTCCTGTTCGTCGATTACAAGGGCGGATCCGCGTTCGCCGACTGCGTCGATCTGCCGCACTGCGTCGGCCTGGTCACCGATCTGAGCCCGCACCTCGTGCGCCGCGCGCTCACGAGCCTCAGGGCCGAGCTGCAGCACAGGGAGCACCTGCTCAACCGCAAGAAGGCGAAGGACCTGCTCGAGCTCGAGAAGCGGCAGGACCCGGAGTGCCCGCCCGCTCTCGTGCTCGTGATCGACGAGTTCGCGGCCCTCGCCTCCGAGATGCCCGAGTTCGTCGACGGCGTCGTCGACATCGCACAGCGCGGCCGCTCGCTCGGCATCCACCTCATCATGGCGACGCAGCGTCCCGCCGGCGTCATCAAGGACAACCTGCGCGCGAACACGAACCTGCGCATCGCCCTGCGCATGGCCGACGAGGCCGACTCCCGCGACGTTGTCGACGACCCGGTGGCATCGACCTTCCCGGCATCGATCCCCGGCCGTGCGATCGCGAAGACCGGGCCGGGTCGGCTCGTGCCGTTCCAGTCCGCGTACGCGGGCGGATGGACGACGGAGGACGAAGCCGCCGTCGAGGTCAGCGTGTCCGAACTGCGTTTCGGCGCCACCGCGGAATGGGAGCCCGAGCGCCCCGCCGAGGCCGAGACGCACGAGGAGGACCTCGGGCCCAATGACCAGAAGCGGATCGTGTCGACGCTGATCCGCGCGAGCGAGGTCGCCGGCCTGCCCGCCCCGCGCCGTCCGTGGCTCGACGATCTCGCCCCGGTGGTGGAGCTCGCCGATCTGCCCAACGACGGCGACACCCGCATCCCCCTTGCGCTCATGGACGTGCCGGAGAAGCAGAAGCAGGAGCCCGCGGTGTTCGTCCCGGACCGCGACGGATCGATGGTGGTCTACGGCACCTCCGGTTCGGGCAAGTCCACCGTGCTGAAGACCATCGCGACCGCGGCCGGAATGCAGCCCGATCGCGGCCGCGTGCAGGTGTACTGCCTGGACTTCGCCTCCGGCGCGCTGGGACCCCTCGCCGACCTGCCGCACGTCGGCTCGGTCGTCGACGGTGCGGATGCCGAGCGCATCCAGCGCCTGTTCCGCACCCTCGATCGCGAGATGGACCGCCGCGCGGCCTCGTTCTCGGCGGCGAGCGCTGCGACCGTCCAGGAGTATCGCGATATCGCGGACCCGAGCATGCCGCGCATCCTGCTGCTCATGGACAACTTCCCCGAGTTCAAGAAGGACTGGGAGTACGCGCCGGGACGCGCGCCGTTCTACCGCACCTTCATGCGCATCCTCGGCGAGGGGCGGACGCTCGGTGTGCACATGGTCATCACGGCCGATCGCGGCAACGCCGTCCCCAGCGCCGTCGCGTCCAACATCTCCCGCCGGGTCGTGCTGCGCCTGGGCGACCCCGGCCAGTACATGCTGCTCAACGCTCCGCGCGACATCCTCGACGAGCAGTCGGCGCCGGGGCGAGCCATCATCGACGGCCATGAGGCGCAGATCGCAGTCCTCGGCGGCACGCCGAACGTGGTGGAGCAGACCAAGGCCCTCACAGCCCTGGCCAAGACCCTCCGGGAGCAGGGTGCGCGGGACCTCCCGGAGATCGGCGCCCTGCCGACCATGGTGCCCGCCGAGGACATGCCGGCGATGGTCGACGGGATGCCCGTCTTCGGCATCGCCGACGACACGCTCGCGCCGCGCGGCTTCGAGCCGATCGGCTCGTTCGTCATCTCCGGACCGCCGGCTTCCGGGCGCACGAACGCGCTCAGGGCCCTGGTCATCGCGATGGAGCGGTTCGATCCGAACGTGCGGATGTACCACTTCGGCAACCGCCGCTCGCAGCTCAAGGACTTCCGTCCGTGGGTGCGCAGCGCGATCAAGCCGGAGGAGGAGAAGGAACTCGCCGAGCAACTGACCGAGCTGGTCACGAGCGATACGACGGAGGGCCGCATCCTCATCGTGATCGAAGACATCCCCCACCTCGCCGACGGTCCCGCCGATCGGCCGATGCGCACGCTGCTGCAGGCGATGAACAACAGCGATCACATGCTGATCGCCGACGCCGAGATCAGCCGCGCCAGCGGAAGCATCGGTGTGCTCGGCGAGTGGAAGACGGGTCGTCAGGGCATCATCCTCAAGCCGGACACGTACGACGGCGAGTCGATCTTCAAGACCGCGTTCAGCCGGATCAAGAGAAGCGACTTCCCTGTGGGGCGCGGCATCTTCGTGCAGGCCGGCCGCCTGGTCACGATGCAGATGCCGTTCGTCCCGGAGGCGCCGGCGGTGGGCAGGACTGACATGGGTACCGCTCCCCGTTTGCGGGAGCGGGTTCGTTGACTAACCTCGTTCCAGGAGGCCGCAGGGGCCTGACGAGGGCCACACAGGCCGGAAACACCACGAACGCGGAGGGCAGTTCTCATGGCACATGACTTTGGTGCAACGTACAGCGAGATGGAAGACGCGGCACAGCGTCTGCGCGACGGACGCACGTCGATCGGTGACGCGCTGAAGGACCTCCAGGGCGTCATCGACGACCTGGTCCAGGACGGCTTCAAGACCGAGAACGCGTCGGAGCAGTACTCCACCGCTTACAACGACCTGACCACCTCGCTGGATGACGCCACCGAGGCCGTCAACGACATGGCGACGGCGCTGGACCAGATGGCGGACAAGATCCGCGACACCGACCAGCTCTGATCGGTCGCACCGAAGGCCGTGGGGCCAGTTCGACAGGACTGACCCCACGGCCTTCGTCGTTCCCCCTGATCGCGCAGAAGCAACGAATAGAATCGGGACCATGACCGGACAGCAGAGCTACTGGTACAACCTGTCGACCCAGTCCGTGGTGCGCGCCGACGAGCGCCCCTCCGAGGACACGATCGGCCCGTTCGCCACGGCCGCCGAGGCCGAGGACTCGCCTGCGGTGCTGCTCGAGCACGCGCGGGCGTGGCTGGAGAGCGAGGAGAGCGAGCCGTTCCGGGCGATGGCCGAGGAGAGCGGCGAAGACACCGACTACGTGTGACGGCCGGGGAATGAGGGGGAGACGCCGCGTCGCGGCACTGACCGCGCTCGCGCTCGCTGCGGGGCTGACGGCCTGCGCGCCGGCCATGCCGGAGTCTGTGATCCCCGGAACGAAGGTCGTCGTCGGGTGGACGGGGTCGTTGACCTCGACCAATGCGGCCGCATCCCCGACGAGCGGCAACCTCGACATCGCCGCGATGACGCGAGCGCGATTCGGCGACGTGATCGACGGCGACTTCGTCGCGGACGAGAGCTTCGGCACGGTGACGATCCTCGAGGAGGAGCCGTTCATCGTGCGCTACGACCTCACCGAACCCGCGTGGTCTGACAGCATCCCCCTCGATGCCGCGGACCTGCTGCTGGGCTGGGCAGGAGCTGCGGGGTACTTCCCGCCCGATGAGGCATCGGTCGTGGATACCCCGATCCCGGTCGTGGACGAGTTCGCGCGGTCGATCGATGTGACCTTTGCGCAGCCGGTGAATGACTGGCAGAGCATCGTGACCGTTCCGGTGCCCGCGCATGTGCTGGGCGAGCGCGCGCTGGGCATCGACGATCCGATGGAGGCCAAGCAGGCGGTCATCACCGCGATACGCACCGGCGACGGCAGCGCCCTTGAGAAGATGCGCACCGCGTGGAACGAGGGCTTCGAGATCGGCGAGGGACCCGTCGCCGACGACCTCCTGCTCTCGAGCGGGCCGTTCATGGTCGATCCGGACGGAGCGGATGCCGAAGGGGCCGTGGCGCTCGTGCCGAACTCCGCGTTCCGTGGAGCGGTCACTCCCCAGGTCGCCCGCATCGAGCTGACGCCGCCCGGTGATGACCCGCTCGCCGCCGTCGGCGATCAGCTGGATGTCGTGCAGGTGCGTCCGGTCGCGGCGAATCGCGACGCCGTGCGCGAGCTCGAACGCAAGGACTTCACCGTCCAGATGACGAACGACGGCACACTCTGGTCGATGCTCCTCCCGCCGCACGGCGTGTTCAGCGATGTACGTGCGCGGACGTCGTTCATCCACTCCGCGCCGGCGCGCGACCTCATGGATGCCGGTGCGGGGGACTGGGCGACTGCGTACGCCCCGAGCACCTCGATGACCGCGATCCCGAACTCGCGCGCGTACGACATCGTGAACGAGGACTCCGGGTTCATGCAGACGCTCGGTGCGGCCGACGCCGACCCCGCGGAAGAGCGGGCGGCCGCGGGCATCCCCGCCGGCACCCGCGTGTGCGTGCTGTACGACAGGCGCAGCGAGTTCGCGACGGGCGCCTTCGCCGCGCTGCGGACGGCCGCTGCGGAGGCCGGCTGGCGAGTCGCGGACTGCGGCAGCGACGACCTGTCTGCGGCGTTGGAGAAGCGTGACTGGGATGCGGTGATCATGCGCGCGCCCATCCCGCGGTCCCCGGCCCAGCTCGCGGCGCAGTGGGGCACCGGGGGCGCCTCGTCGATCACGGGGCAGGCCGACCCCGCCCGCGATGAGTTGATCGCCCAGCTCGCGCAGACCACCGATGTGTACGAGGCGCGTGAGATCCAAGCGCAGATCGAGGCGACGATCGTGAGCGCAGCCGTCGCATCCCCGATCGCCGCGAATCCCGTCGTCACGATCACCGACCGCGACGTGTCCGGTGTCTCTGTGCGCGGCGGGGCGTCGGCACCTCTGATGTCGGATGCCGCGCAGTGGGCGATCGTGCCGTGAGCGGTCCTCGCACGGATTCGTGGGGTGTTCTCCCCATCGCGAGCGCATCCGCGAGGCCTCTAATCTCTTCAATGGAGGTTGTGCCGTGGGAATGATGTTGCCGAATGAGCTGATCTGGGTCATGGAGAAGCTGGGGTTCGACTGGCCCGATATCGATGAGGACGAAGTCCGCAAGGGCGCGACCCTCGTACGCAACCTCGGCACGGACCTCGAGACCGTGATTCAGGCGGTCGACCGCAGGATGAACGGGGACATGACCGTGGCGATGCGAGGTCAGACGGGGCCTGCGACGGTGAGCGCCTGGAACACGAACCGATCGACCAATCTGCAGAAGCTGGTGGACATCATGCCCCCGGCGGCGACGGCCATGGATATCGGGGCCGACGTCGTCTTCGGTCTGAAGATGAAGGTGATCTTCGACGTCACGACGACGATGATCGCCCTGGTGGGAATGCTGACGAACCCGATCACGGCTCTGGGCGCGGGGCCGATGCTGCTCATCAAGAAGAAGCTCCTGAACGCCGCGGTCGACATCGCGGTGGAGCAGGTGCTGGAGCAGTTGCTGCCGATGGCGGTCCAGCCGATGGCCGAGCAGCTGCCCGCTGTGCTCGACGCGATCCTGGATGCGCCGATGGTCGAGGGTACGGTCGGGGACACGGATGAGTTCTATGCGGATCTGCAGGCGCTCGAGGACGCGCAGTCGGCGATGCGGCTCCACGGTGAGGACATCTCGACCTTGACGGCGACGTTCTTCACGGAATTCTCTGCTCTTGACTTCGGAGGGGACGCCTGATGGGCAAGTTCGGCAATGCGTTCAGCGATCTCTGGCGCGCGATGACGAAGGGCGGTAAAGACGCGAACGTCAGGCTGCCCGAGCTGACGCGCAGGCTGGATGATCATTTCGAAGACGTCAAGCAGAAGGTCAAGCTGCTCGACGGCACCGAGGCCCCAGACCTGACCGGGAGCCACACCGATCGGGTGGATCGAACGAGTACCGAATTGCTCTATCGATCGGACGGCCGCTCTCCCGACGTGATCTTCGCCGAGGGCTTCCAGGTCAGAGATCCGTCGAACAACGATCTCAATACGTTCGTGCACACCAACGGGTCATCGAACTTCGTGAGCACGACGAGGGACCCGGATCTGTACCAGCGCTGGGGATCGCCCTACCGCTACACCGTCGATGCTCCGGGCGGAATCGATGTCGACGCCACGATGCCGGACGGTCCATACGCGCCGCACATGCCCAACCCCGAGCACGAGATCGCCTTCCAGGGCGGCATCCCCGCCCAGAAGATCGTCGGCGCGCACCCGGTGCTGCCCGACAACACATTGGGTGATTGGATCCCGAACCCGAACTACAGTGGTAGGCGATGAACGAGAACGATCAGCAAGAGGAAGACCGGAACTCGGCGACGGCAACATCCGCACCGCCCGTCACGGACGACCTCCGGGCTGAGGCGCGAGCGAACCCCGGCGGATGGGTATACGCCGTCGACCCGGGATTCGAGGGATCCGCCGAAGTGCCGCCTGAAGGCATCGTCGGCGCGTGGAAGGTGGATGAGAACGGCGAACTCGAAGACGCCTTCATACCGAATCCCCGGTACCGTCCAACCCCGCAGGCTCGAGGGTGGTCACCGCCGAAGACGCCGCTCGAGAGGGTGCTGCAGCTCGTGCTCGCCGGTTATCTGCCCGATGACCGGCTCGGTCGCGCTTTCGCCGAAGCGGAGGTGTTCATCTTCAGTCGTGCGGAGGGCGGCATCTTCGTCGCACCCGCCGAGGACGGTGGAAAGCTCGTCTACGCGTTCACCGACATCGACAAGGCCACGGCCTCGGGATACGACGAGCATGTGTCGATGAAAGGCGCCGAACTCGCCTCAGCATTGCCCGAAGGCGTTCGGATCGCGCTGAACCCCGGGGACAGTGTGTCGGCGATTATCCATCCCGCCGACGTGAAGACCGAATGATCCAGAGCCCGCAGATCGTGCGTGTCGCCCGGGACGATATCACCCGTGAGGCGGAAGTGACGTGGGGTTTCGACGACGTTGCGTGGACGGTGGAGATCCGGTCAGCCGGGTTCGGCGCGGAAGTGGCGCGCGCCGATGATGCGTTCGAGGCCCTGTGTCGTATTCGCGAGAAACTCGAGCCCTACGGCTGGCGCATCGGCGTGGCCGGGGCGCTCCCGAACGTCTGGCCGAGCGGAATGGCCCGCGATCAAGGCGGCGGACTCCGCGCCTACCGGCTCTCGATCCGCGGTGGGGAGGACCTCGTCGACACGTTCGAACCGGTGGACCCCTCGTTGACGGTCACGCTTGCCGAGCAGCGGGCCGAGGTCGATCGACTGCACGAGCAGGCGCGACAGCACGCACGCCGGCCATGAACCCGACGCGTAACTGATCACCTGACCTCGCCCGAGAGCATCCGAAGCCCCTAGGGATGGGCTGATCTCCCCATCGCGCGAGGCGCGGCGTTCTCAGTAGCGTCTCCGACGGAGGTGTCGACGTGGGAATGATGCTGCCGAACGAGCTGATCTGGGTCATGGACAAGCTCGGCCTGGAATGGCCCGATATCGATGAGGACGAGGTCCGGAAGGCCGCGCAGCTGGTGCGCACCTATCGCGACGACATGGAGACGCTCGTCCAGGCGGCCGATCGCCGTATCAACGGCGACATCGCCGCGTCGATGAGAGGGAACATCGGCACCGGCCACGTCGCCGCGTGGAACCGCAACCGATCCGAGAACGTTCAGCAGCTGCTCGACATCCTGGGCCCGGCGTCGACGGGGATCGACATCGCCGCAGACATCGTCCTCGCGCTCAAGATCAAGGTGATCGTCGAGGTCACGCTCACGCTCGCCCAGCTCATCCCCCTTCTCGCCGCCGGGCCATTCGGCGCCGGCGGGGCCGCCCTTCTGATCCTGGCTCGCAAGAAGCTGTTCTCGATGGCGATGGAGGCCACTCTGGAGCAGGTGATCAATCAGGTGCTGCCGCTCGCGCTCGACCCCCTGGCCGAGCAGGTGCCGGGGCTCGTGGTCCGGCTGCTCGAGGCCCCGGTCGTTGAAGAGAACCTCGGAGACGTCGACGAGTTCTACGCCGACCTCCAGGCGCTCGATCAGGCCGCGGACGACATGGACGGGCACGCTGCGGACGTCGAGGACCTCACCGACCGCCTTCTCGCCGACCTCGCCAACCTGCAGATCTCAGGAGACTGACCGTGCAACTGAAGAAGCTGATGAAGGACCTCGTCGATGCCGTCGACGGAGCAGGGCGCGAGTTCAAGACCGGATTCTCCGGCGCTTTCCGCAAGCGCGGCGGCCGGCACCGTGCCGATGCAGATCGCGTGCGGCGGACCGATCGCGACGGGGCCGACAGGGTGCCCACGCATCGCGACGGGGCCGACAGGGTGCCCACGCATCGTGCCGAGAAGCCGACATCGCACGCGAAGAAGTACGACATCCTCACGGACGTCTCCCGAGGCATCGAGACGCACGGACATGTGCCCCGTCACGCCAAGCCGGACTACAACCTCATGCAGGACCTCGGCCGGTCCGTGGGCAAGAGCATCCGCGACATCCCTGGAGACATCGTCGACGAGGTCAAGGGCGTGCCGAAGAAGGTGCCCGGTCAGCTCGTCGAGGAACTCTACGAGGATGCCATCGGGCAGGACAGCCCCGACAAGTACGGCCGGCAGGGCGGCGACATGCGCTTCCTCGCGCCGGCGAGCGAGGCGAGCGACCTGAGCGGACTCGGCCAGGGCGACCTCGAGACCCGATTCGGGATGAGATCAGGTGCCCTGGACGGCGCCACAATCGAGATCGAGGAGATCCCGGACTCGCGCTTCGTCAGCGTGAAGATCGACTACCCGGGGCGCGACTGAAGCATCCGGGCAGATCCACCCGGGAAGCAGTACCCATCGTGATCTCGATGATCGTTGCTTACAGTCGTCTGCAGGAGGGGGTGCCACCGTGGGAATGATGTTGCCGAATGAGCTGATCTGGGTGATGGAGAAGCTGGGATTCGACTGGCCGGACATCGATGAGGACGAGGTTCGCAAAGGCGCGACGCTGGTCCGCGATCTCGGGACCGATCTGGAATCGGTCGTCCAGGCGGTCGATCGGAAGATGAACGGCGACCTGGGCGTCGCGATGCGAGGACAGACCGGACCCGCGACACTGAGCGCCTGGAACACCAATCGTTCGCAGAACCTGCAGAAGCTGATCGACATCATGCCGCCCGCGGCGACGGCGATGGATGTGGGCGCGGAAGTGATCCTCGGGTTGAAGATGAAGGTGATCTTCGACGTCACGACGACGATGATCGCCCTGGTGGGGATGCTGACGAACCCGATCACCGCCGTGGGTGCCGGCCCTATGCTGCTCATCAAGAAGAAGCTCCTGAACGCCGCGGTGGACATCGTGGTGGAGCAGCTGATCGAACAGCTCGCGCCGATGGTGATCGAGCCGATGTCCGAGCATCTGCCTGCGGTCATCGACGCGATCCTGGACGCGCCGATGACAGAGAGCGCGGTCGGCGACACCGATGAGTTCTACGCTGACCTGCAGGCCCTTGAGGATGCGCAGACGGACATGAAGCTTCACGGCACCGACATCTCGACGCTGACATCGAACTTCTTCACGGAGTTCTCCGCCCTCGACTTCGGAGGAGACGACTGATGAGCAAGGCCGCACGCGAGGTCATGCGCAAGGTGAAGAACTCGGTTGACGACGCCGGTGGCGACCTCAATCTCAGGCTCGCCCAGCTCACCGACCGGATCAACGAGCACCTCGACAGTGTCGTGAAGAAGGTGCGCGACACGGACAACTTCGACAGCATCGACACGACGCGAGGCAGGAACTCGAAGACGACGCACTTCGATCCGGAGAACCGGCGGCCGGTGCAGGAGAACGGCACCATCCTCGACGACTTCGGCAGCAGTGACCGCGGCGACAACGCGACGGCGATCGGGCAGCTCGGTCGGGACGGCGATGACGGCGGTCATCTAGGGGGTCATCGCTTCTACGGAGACACGCCCGACGAGGGAATCGTGCCGCAGGCCGCGAACCTCAATCGTGGGGCCTGGAAGAAGATGGAGAACGAGTGGGCTGACTGGGCGGCGGAGGGCTGCCGGGTCGACTACCGCATCGCCATCGACCCTCCGGGCGCCGTGCGGCCTGATAGGTTTCAGGTGGCGTACGTGGTGTCGGATCCTTCGACCGGCGAGATTCTCGAGACGCGCAGCCCGTCCTTCGATAACATCACCGGCGAGATATTCCACCGCATCAACCAGCGCTGAACCTCGTCGAAAGGAATCTCGTGTCAGAGAACGTGACCGCCGATCTTCTCCACGCCCTGGTGGACCACATGGATGGACCGGACATCGACCGGGAGGGCTGGGCATCCTTGGCGATGATCCTCGAGTTCCCCGACGGGGCGTTCAACGAGGCGCACGGCTACCTCTACTCCCCGGACGGCACGATCTCCGCGGTGGCTGCGGACGCCTGGGCGGTCAAGCCGGCAGTGGACGCGTACATGGGAAGCTACTTCAAGGACGGCGACGCGTTGCCCGTGCAGGTGCTCGTGCAGCTCGACCGCACGAACGGGAAGTACAACGTGACGTTCGAGGACACCGATGAGACGCGGTGGAAGATGACCCCGCGGAACCGCAAGGTGTTCCGCGAGGAGCTCCGGCCGACGTTCGACTGACGGCCGCCGCCCTCCTGCGCTCGAACCGGGTCTGGCGCGCATTCGGCCCTTCGCATGGCAAGATGTTCGCCGAGGGGGTTCGATACGTGACTGAGCTGAAGCCTGCCGCGACGGTTGAAGGGGGTGCCCAGGCGAAAGGCGTGAACGGCGCTGCGCCATTGCGTCTCGAGTTCGCGGGGGAGTGGCACGAGCTGCCCTCGGACCAGCCGTTCATCATCGGCCGCGAGGGCGACCTCGAGATCGACGACAACCCGTACCTGCACCGGCACTTCCTCGAGCTTCAGCATCATGACGGCCTGTGGTGGCTGGCCAACGTCGGGGTGCGTCTGGCCGCGACGGTCTCCAGCGCAGGCGGTGCCGTGCAGTCGTGGCTGTCGCCCGGTGCCCGCATGCCGCTCGTGTTCGAGCGCAACGTCATCGTGTTCACGGCAGGGCCTGTCACCTACGAGCTCAGTCTGCACACCGAAGAGGCGCCCTACGAGGTCTCCAGTCAGGTCGAGGCGTCGATGAGCGGCGAGACTACGGTGATGCCCGTGAGCTTCACCACCATGCAGAAGCAGCTGATCGTCGCCCTCGCCGAACCCATGCTGCGCCGGGAGGGAGTCAGCATGAATGAGCTGCCGTCGTCGAGCCACGCAGCCAAGCGTCTCGGCTGGAGCATGAGCAAGTTCAACCGCAAGCTCGACAACGTCTGCGACAAGCTCGACCGCATGGGCGTGCAGGGGCTGCGCGGCGGGCCGGGAAAGCTCGCCACCAACCGTCGCGCTCGCCTCGTCGAGTACGCCGTCACCTCGCAGGTCGTCACCCGTGCCGACCTGCCGCTCCTCGACGACGAGGCGCTGCGGAATCAGAGCGACGCGGACGACTGAGCCGCGAGCGTCAGCGCGCGGCGTCGGCGAGGTGCCGAGCCTGATGCCCGAGCACCTTGACCATGATCCCGCGGCTGCGCAGAGCCGCGGCGGTGCGGGTCTCCTCGTCGCGGTCGCGCCCGAGAGCGTGCACGTTCGCGACGACGAGCACGTCTCCGCGCTGCAGGGTGTCGAGCAGGCGCCGGACGCGGTCCTCCCACGACTCCAGGATGTCGGGCGCCGGATGCCGGAACCCCTCGATCGGCACCCCGAAGCGCGTGAGGTCCTCGCGCTGCTCGGTGACCGACGGCATCCCGTCGCGGGCTACGACGAGCCCCACCAGGCGCGCGCCCTCCGGGCGGGCCGACCACCAGTCGTGGTCGAGGTTCGCCAGGCACTTCGGACACTCGGCGGCCGCGTGCGGCAGGTGCAGCGGGCTCGTCAGCGCGGCATCCGTCGTCTCGTTCACGTCGTTCATCCCCGAACCTCCGGCATCCATTCTGCCCTGCCCCGGTGACATCACAGCACGCCGAGCGCGCGCACCGCGTCGCGCTCGGCGACCAGCTCCGCGACGGACGCGTCGATCCGCCCGCGGGCCCATGCGCTCAGCTCCAGCCCCTCGACGATCTGCCAGCGGCCGTCGACCGAGCGCACCGGGAACGAGGAGACGAGGCCGGCGGGCACACCGTACTCGCCGTTCGAGACGACACCGGCGCTCGTCCAGTCGTCCGTGCCGTGCACCCAGTCGCGCGTGTGCTCGATGGTCGCGTTCGCGGCGGATGCCACGGACGACGACCCGCGCACCTCGATGATCTCCGCACCGCGCTTCGCGACCCGGGGGATGAAGGTCTGCTCCAGCCATGCCTCGACGTCGTCGACGCGCTCGGCGAGAGCCTCGAGCACGGGGCGGCCGTCGACCGTCGCATGCGTCACGTCGGGGAACTGCGTGGCCGAGTGGTTGCCCCAGATCGGCACGCGCCGGATGGCTGACACCGGAGCATCCAGTGCGGCGGCGAGCTGCGCGCGGGCCCGGTTCTCGTCGAGGCGGGTGAGCGCGGTGAAGCGCTCCGGCGGGATGCCGTCGGCGGATGCCGCGGCGATCAGCGCGTTCGTGTTGGCGGGGTTGCCCACCACGGTCACGCGCACGTCGGATGCCGCGGATCCGGCGATCGCGGCCCCCTGCGGGCCGAAGATCCCGGCGTTGGCGGCGAGGAGGTCCGCGCGCTCCATGCCGGGGCCGCGCGGGCGGGCGCCGACGAGCAGGGCGAGGTTGCAGCTGTCGAACCCGGTTGCTGCGTCATCGGTCACCTCGACGCTCTCGAGCAGGTCGAACGCGCAGTCCTGGAGCTCGAGCGCCGCCCCTTCGGCGGCTTTCAGGCCCTGCGGGATCTCGAGCAGTCGCAGCCGCACCTTCTCGTCCTGTCCGAGCATGTCGCCCGCGGCGATGCGGAACAGCAGCGCGTATCCGATCTGCCCGCCCGCACCCGTGATCGTGATCGTGGTCGCCATGGGTATGAGCCTACGTCGGCCGCTGGCGCGGGGGTACCCTCATCCTATGACGTTCAACCCTGACGCCGACATCTCTGGAAACCACACTCGTCGCCCCGGCCGCACCGCCGCGATCGCCGGCGGCGGTGTCGGCGTGCTCGGCCTCGTGGCGCTCGTGGTCGCCATGCTCGGCGGTCCCGACCTCACCGGTCTCGTCGGCGGGGCGCCCGGAGGCGAGCAGCAGCCGGCATCGGGCGGTACGAGCACCCTCGCCGAATGTCAGACCGGCGAGGACGCCAACACGCAGGACGACTGCCGGATGGCGGGCGCCCAGGTGCTTCTCGACGACTACTGGGCGCAGCACGTCGACGGGTACATCCCGCCGCAGCTCTACGTGTTCGAAGGGCAGACGACGACGCAGTGCGGCACGGCATCCAACTCGGTCGGCCCGTTCTACTGCCCGCCCGAGCAGGGCGTCTACATCGACCCCGACTTCTTCCAGATCATGCGGCAGCAGTTCGATGCGTCAGCCGGCGAGCTCGCGCAGCTCTACATCGTCGGGCACGAGTGGGGCCACCACATCCAGAACATCACCGGGATCATGCAGGATCACCCGAACAACGGCTCGGGGCCCGACAGCAACAGCGTCCGCACCGAGCTGCAGGCCGACTGCTACGCCGGGGCCTGGCTGGCCGATGCCGCCTCCCTCACCGACGAGAACGGTGTCGCGTACCTCGAGACGCCCACCGATGCGCAGCTCAAGGATGCCTTGAACGCCGCGTTCGCCGTCGGTGACGACCACATCCAGGAGCAGGCCGGCTTCAACAACCCCGAATCCTGGACGCACGGCTCGAGCGAGCAGCGGCAGTACTGGTTCGCGAACGGCTACCAGAACGGGTTGGGCAGCTGCGACACCTTCTCGGTCGACGGCGCAGACCTCTGACCCCGGAACCCCTCCCATCGCCGTGGTCCCGCGGGCGACGGGCCGTTCACGGTACGGTGAATGAGGCGTCGAGCGCGACGCGAGCGTTATCCACGGGGGACGAACATGAACACGGATGCACTGTATCCGCCGATCGAACCGCACGACAGCGGAATGCTGCTCGTCGGTGACGGGCAGCGCATCTCCTGGGAGGTCAGCGGCAACCCGGAGGGCAAGCCGGTCGTGTTCCTGCATGGCGGGCCCGGCGGCGGCACCGCACCGTGGCACCGCCGGTTCTTCGACCCCGAGAAGTACCGGATCGTGCTGTTCGACCAGCGCGGCTGCGGACGCAGCACTCCGCACGCGAGCGCGCCCGACGCCGACCTGCGCTTCAACACGACGGCGCACCTCATCGCCGACATCGAACTGCTGCGCAAGAACCTGGGCATCGAGGCCTGGCAGGTCTTCGGCGGGTCGTGGGGCAGCGCGCTCGCGCTCGCCTACGCGCAGGCCCACCCGGGCGCCGTCACCGAACTCGTGCTCCGGGGCATCTTCACGCTGCGCCGCGAAGAGCTGGAGTGGTTCTACGAGGGCGGCGCCGGGGCGCTGTTCCCCGACCTCTGGGAGGGGTTCATCGAGCCGATCCCCGTGCTCGAGCGCAACCGCCTGATCGACGCGTACCACCGGCGCCTGTTCGACCCGGACCCGGCGGTGCACGTGCCGGCGGCCCGCGCCTGGTCGAAGTGGGAGGGTTCGACGATCACGCTCCTCCCCGACGAGGACACCATCGAGCGGATGACCGAGGACGCCACCGCCGTGGCCTTCGCGCGCATCGAGAACCACTTCTTCGTCAACCGCGGCTGGTGGACCGAGGGTCAGCTCATCGCAGGCGTGGAGGCCATCCGGCACATCCCCGCCGTCATCGTCCAGGGCCGCTACGACATCTGCACACCGATGATGACCGCGTGGGATCTGCATCGGGCGTGGCCGGAGGCCGAGTTCGTCGTGGTGGACGACGCCGGGCACGCGGCATCCGAACCGGGCATCCAACAGGCTCTCCGCGACGCGACCGACCTCTTCGCCGACGACTGAGATCAGGCGCGCAGCGCCTGCAGCAGCGTCTTGACGAGCCCGATCGCGCCGCCGTTCGCACGGAAGCGCGTGAGGCCCTCGCTGACGACGGCACCCGTGCGCGCGGTCACGAACCACGGCGGCTTCGGCAGGATCGTGAACCGCCCGCCGCCGCCTGCGCCGGGAAGCGACCGCGGGAAAGGGCGGAACGGTCCGCGCAGCACCGTACGCTCGACGCGGTCGAGCAGCAGTGCGTTGTGGACGACGCCGATGCCGCTGCCGACGTCCTGCAGCGTGTTGCCGGGGTATGCGCCCCAGGTGAGCGTCGGCGTGATGAACCCGAAGGCGGTCCAGGCGTTGATCGCGATCGAACCGTAGCGCAGCGCCGTGATCGCACGGTCGAATCCGGCGCCGAGGGAGCGCTGCGTGGCCGGATCGATCAGAAGGTTTGCCCCGAGGGTGCCCTGGAGCCTGTCGTTCGCGTGCGCGACAGCGGCATCCAGGAAGTCCTGGCCCGTTCCGGGGAGAGCGACGACGCCGAGCACCGGCGCGAAGTACTCGGTGGTCTCGAGCGCGGTGGCGTCGTCATCCGCCCCGAGCTCGACGAGCAGGCGGTCGCCGAGCACGAGAGCGTCGGGGTAGTCGTCGTTCGCCTGCTGCATCCGTCCGTCAGAATGCGGGTACCAGATGGGACGCTCCGGAGCCTTCGCATAGGCGCGCCGCAGCGCCGCGCGGAACGCGTCTGCCTGAGCCCACTCGGACGACATGATCACGACCTGCCCGGCGATGCAGTTGTGCCCGCTGTTCTGCAGTCGCATCGTGGCGATGTGCTCTGCCTGGAACGTCAGGTCGGCGTCGGTCCACTCGCCGGGGACGACGATGATGGGCGAGACCCCGCCGAGCTCGGCCGTGATGGGCTTCTTCAGCAGAGGCCGGTTCTCGCGGCGCCGACGAGTGGTCGCGCTGCCGGGCGCACCCCACGTGATCGCATCGAACGTCGCGGCCGACCCGGTGATGTGCACGTGGGCGATGCTCTTGTGCCCGGTGAGATAGGCGCCGACATCGCCGCCGCCGCGGACGATGCGCAGGAACCCGGGTTCGATGAGCGCCGCGAACGCGTGCTCGAAGACGGGAACGAGGGCGTCCTGCGTGGGATTGACCTTCAGCAGCACGGTGCGGTTGTACGCGAGCAGCTCGTAGAGCACGTCGAGCACCGGGATCGAGGTCACGTTTCCGGCACCGAGAACGAGGCCGACCCCGCCCGGTTCGGCAGGGGTGCGCTGCGCGAGTCCGGCCGTCGCACGCGCGATGCGCGGCGTCGTCCCCGGCTCGAGCCACACCTCGCCGCTGAACCCTGACAGCAGCACCTTGTCGAGCCCCGTCAGCGGGAACGCGTGCACGCGGGCGCGTCCGCCGGGGGCGCGATCGATGCGGATGCCCTCGAGCGGGTTGCGACCCGAGGCCAGGCGCGAGAGCGTCTCGGCGTACGCGTCGAGGGCTCCCAGGACGCTGTACGGGCCCGACAGCCACTCCTCGCCGCGGAGGGGATGGCTGCCGTTCAGACCCTTGGATGCGGCCGCCGTGTGCGCCCACTCCTCGGCGGATGACGCCACCGCGGTGCGCACCGCGCGCAGGAGCGTGGCCCGCTGCCCGACATCCAGCGCAGACCACGTCCGCGAACCAGCCTCGAGGGCGTCGATCGCCCCGTCGAGTCGCTCGCGCTGTTCGTCATCGAGGTCGGTCGTCGCGGTCGCGGTGGCAGCAGTCGTCATCGGCGTCTCCTTCGTGCGGGAACTCCAGCCTATGCCGGTGCTCCTGGGGGCGGTCCGACCTCGGCGCGCTCGATGTCGGTGCGGCGCAGCCGATAGTGCGAGAGCGGCAGGATGCTGAGCGCCATGAGGAAATAGGTCAGGACGAGCCCGGGCAGCGTCGCGTGGCCGCCGGTGCTGAGCGAACCGATCGCGTAGGTGGCGATCGTGCGCGCCGAAAGGCGGATGGATGCTCGTCCGGGTCGGGCGTCGGTGCTCATCGCGCCACTGTATCGGCGCGGTTCTTGCCCCTTCGGCAGGCTCCGGGATCGGCACCGGCCGCTGAGCCTGCCGAAGCGTCCGGAGCGTCAGATCAGCGAGAGCTCGCGGAGCTTCGCGGCGACGTCGTCGTTCGACGGCTCGACGTGGTGCGTGGCGTCCGGGTAGACGACGACGGGGATGTTCGTGCGCCCCGAGATCTCCTTCGCGACGTCCGCGGCGGTGGGGTCCGCGACGAGGTCGACGTAGGTGTACTCGATGCCGAGCTCGTCGAGCTGCTTCTTGGTGCGGATGCAGTCGCGGCACCAGTCGGCGCCGAACATCGTGATCGTGTCCCGAGCGGTTTCAGTCATGCATCCAGGATATGCGAAGGCCGCGCGCAGCTTCCTCGGGGTGCAGGCTCCGCCCTCGTAGCGCCTGTGGACTCCGTGCATGTCCCATAGCAGGACATGGGACGATGGATGCCGTCGTCCAGCGAGCACGGAAGGGGACGCGCGTGGGCATCGCCATCACCGTCATCGTCCCCACCTTCAACGAGCGGGGCAACGTCGAAGAACTCGTCGAGCGCACGGCTGCGGCGCTCGTCGGGCGCGACGCCGAGATCCTGTTCGTGGACGACAGCACCGACGACACCGCCGCCGAGGTCGAGCGGGTGGGCTCCACGGCGTCGATTCCGGTGCGCGTGATCCACCGAAGCGCGAACACCGGCGGGCTCGGGGGCGCCGTGGTGCTCGGTATCGCCGAGGCGCACGGAGACGTCTGCGTCGTCATGGACGGCGACCTGCAGCATCCCCCTGAACTCATCCCGGCCATGCTCGACCGCTTCGCGCAGGGTGATGCGGATGTCGTCGCGGCGTCGCGCTACGTCGGCGGCGGCGACTCCACCGGGCTCGGCACGACGCTGCGGTTCGGCGTCTCGCGGGCATCGACCTGGCTGTCCAAGGCGATGTTCCCCCGTCGCCTTGCGAACGCGACCGATCCGATGACCGGGTTCTTCCTCGTCGACCGGACGCACCTGGACGTCGCAGTGCTCCGCCCGCAGGGGTTCAAGATCCTGCTCGAGATCCTCGCCCGCACCGACGTGCGCGTCGCCGAGGTGCCGATGGAGTTCTCGGAGCGGCGCAGCGGAACGTCGAAGGCGTCGTTGCGGCAGGGGGCGACGTTCATCGCCCACCTCGCCCGGCTGCGGTTCGGCAAGATGTCGCTGTTCGCGGTCATCGGGGCGATCGGAGCGCTCGCGAACCTCGGCATCATGTGGCTGCTCACGGTAGCGGGCATGCCGTACGTGTGGGCGGCGATCATCGGCGCCGAGACCACGATCATCGGCAACTTCCTGCTGCAGGAGCGGTTCGTGTTCGGCGACATGCGCACCGACGCCCGCGGCGTGTGGGCGCGGTTCGCGGCATCCTTCACGTTCAACAACGTCGAGGCCGCGCTGCGCATCCCGATCATGGTGCTGATGGTCGAGACGTGGCACATCTCGAGCGTGCTGGCGACCGCGATCTCGCTCGTCGTCGCCTTCTTCGCGCGCTTCCTCTTCCACTCCCTGTTCGTGTACGCACCGCGCCGCGATCGCCGCCGGGAGCGGGCGCCGAAGGCCGACACGGCCGCGCAGCGCATCATCCGCGCGATCGATGCCGAGGCCATGCGTCCCGGCGAGCTCTGATTTGAGCATAGGAACGAATAGTCGATCAATAGGTCCCGCATGGAAGGGGCATAGTCCGCGCTCGGGTCGGACGGTCACTCTGGGTCATCAACGAAACCGGACACGACCGAAGGGCCCCGACATGAACCGCGTTCCCGAACCCGAGACCGCCCCCGAGGGCCCCGCCTACGAGGGCCGGCTCCTCGACCGCCCGGACGAAGAGGTCGTCGACCAGGGCGCGCCCTTCGACATCGGCACGCTCATGACCCGCCGCGGCATCATCGGCATCGCCGCACTCGGCGTCGGCGCGGCCGTGCTCGCAGCCTGTGCGCCGGCGGCGAGCACGAACAGGGGATCCGACTCGACCTCGACCTCGGGATCGAGCGACTCGTCCGGCTCGTCCGAGAGCTTGAACACCACCGACGGCTCCACGAGTGTGACGGCAGAGGGCGAGATCCCCGACGAGGCTGCCGGTCCGTACCCGGGCGACGGGTCCAACGGGCCCGACGTCCTCGAGGAGTCCGGGATCGTGCGTCAGGACATCCGCTCGTCGATCGACGGATCGGCGACAGCAGGCGGCGTGCCGCTCACGTTCCGCCTCGAGGTCCTCGACATGGCGAACGGCGACACGCCCTTCGAAGGGGCAGCGGTCTACGCCTGGCACTGCACGGCCGACGGCGAGTACTCGATGTACTCCTCCGGCCTCGAGGACGTCACGTACCTGCGCGGTGTGCAGGTCGCGGATGCCGACGGGATGGTCTCGTTCACGTCGATCTTCCCCGGCTGCTACTCGGGCCGGTGGCCGCACATCCACTTCGAGGTGTACCCGGATGCCGCGTCGATCAGCGACTCCGCGAACGCCATCGCGACCTCCCAGATCGCCTTGCCGGAAGAGACCTGCAACGCCGTCTACACCGACTCGAGGTACAGCTCGTCCGTGCAGAACCTCGCCGGGATCACGCTCGCCAGCGACAACGTCTTCGGCGCTGACAGCGGCGCGCTGCAGCTGGCGACCATGACAGGGGATGCCGCCAGCGGCTACACCGCCACCCTCCAGGTGCGGATCGACACCACCACGACACCGTCGGCCGGCTCCGCGCCGAGCGGCGGAGGCCCCGGCGACCGGCCCGGATCCTGACCATCGCGACCTCTTCGAAAGGACCTCATCATGCTCCAGAACCTCACCGGCTGGCACGCTCTCATCATCCTCGGCATCGTCATCGATGTTTCTCGTGGCCGTGCCGATGGCTCTGCTGTTCGCTGCCGCGCTCGCCGTGACCTGGTGGCACGACCGGTCGATGCGTCGCCGCGATCATCGGCCCGCACCGCCTGCCGGAGTATGCGCAGCGATTCTCCGCGGCCGTTCGACGCCTGACGCTGGCGGCGTCGGAGGCGCGCACGCGCACGATCGACGACGCCGGGGTCGCTCTCGTACGGGCGGACTGGCAGGCGCTCGATCCCCGGCAGTACGACCCGCGGTGGATCATCCGGGACGCGCTGCGCGAGGCCGATGCAGTGGTAGTCGCTGTCGGTGAGCCGGACGAGGAGGTCGTCGCAGCGGCGTCGAGCTGATTCTGGAGCCGTTGTCGCCGTCACTGCTACAATAGGTAGTGCAACGTGAATGATTCGCCGCGATTTCGGCGCGCACGATGCCACTGATCAGGGCCCATCCAAGGACCGCGCACACCGACGCGCGCGGCATCCGCTCTCGATCTCCAGAAATTCTGGATGCGCTTCGTGCGCGTCCGCACAGCAATGTGTGAACCAAGCAATGAGCAACACCATGAGCAACACCATCACCACCCATCCACCAGTACCCCTGACCTGGAAGCAGGCCGACGAAGACGTTCACGTCGCGACGCGAGCCGGCGAATACGCCGGATTCGTCGAGCTCGACGTCGAAGGACACGTCGTCCGTGACAACCACGGCACCGAGCTCGGATCGTTCGCGACCCTCGCCGACGCGCGCCGCGCGCTCGAAGGATCGACGCAGCGGCGTACGCGTTCGTTCGTGCAGACCGTGCGCAGACACCTGGGCAAGGTGCGCGGCTGACCATCCCCTGAACATCCCCGATGTATACGTGGTCTCGTATACGGCCCGGGTTAGCCTGGGACGAAGCGATCGGCAGCTGCCCTTGGCTTCACAGCTCAAGGGCTCCGATCGACAGGAGAGCAACATCTCCATTGCACAGGTCGAACAGACCACAAGCACTCTTGGCCGCGTACGTCAGACTTACGCAGGCAACGCCGACTTCCCTCCGATGGCGAAGGCGTATCAGAACGTCTCGCAGGTCGTCCGCGAGATGGGGCTGCTGCAGCGCGCGCCCCGCTTCTACAGCTTCGTCGCCGTCGGCATCGCGCTCGCCCTCGGTGGCGCGATCACCGGATTCATCCTCTTCGGCGACAGCTGGTACCAGCTGCTCATCGCCGGGGCTCTCGGCATCATCTTCACGCAGATCGCCTTTCTCGCCCACGAGGCAGCGCACCGCCAGATCTTATCGTCGGGGCCGGCGAACTTCCGCCTCGCGCGGATTCTCGCGGGTTCCATCGGCATGAGCTATTCCTGGTGGGACTCCAAGCACACCAAGCATCACGGCAACCCGAACATGGTGGGCCGCGACCCCGACATCGAGGTCGACACGATCTCGTTCCTCGAGGAGGATGCTGCGAAGTCGCGGGGGCTCATCCGGCTGATCACCCGGAAGCAGGGCTGGCTGTTCTTCCCGCTGCTCATGCTCGAGGGCCTCAACTTGCACTACTTGAGCATCAAGTACCTCCTCACCGAGAGGAAGGTCAAGGGCCGCTGGATCGAGCTCGGCATCATCGCGCTGCGCTTCGCCCTGCTGCTGACCCCGATCTTCCTGCTGCTGCCGCTGGGGATGGCCTTCGCCTTCGTGGGTGTGCAGATGGCCGTGTTCGGCGTGTACATGGGCGCATCGTTCGCCCCGAACCACAAGGGCATGCCGATCATCGAGCCCGGAGCGCGGCTGGACTTCTTCACGAAGCAGGTGCGCACCTCGCGCAACATCTCCGGCGGTTGGTGGGCGACCTGGCTCATGGGCGGCCTGAACTACCAGGTCGAGCACCACCTCTTCCCGAGCATGCCTCGCCTGCACCTGTCCCAGGCCCGCGGCGTCGTCCGCGACTACTGCGCGGCGAACGACGTGCCGTACACGGAGACCTCGCTGATCCGCTCCTATGGAATCGTGATCGAGTACCTGAACCGGGTGGGACTCGCCGCTGGCGACCCGTTCGACTGCCCGGCGGCAGTTCAGCTCCGTCGGGCGTAGGCCGCGCGCGCGGCAGCGCGTCCGCTGCGTGTCGCGTCCGAACAAATCCGGAGAACTTTCCCGTTCCGCTGTCGCGGCCCGCGCGATTCCGCGGGCCGCGTAGTGCGCCGACGCAGAATCTCCGGAGTTATGCGGGCGAGTGTGGGCGCCGCTCCGCATAGACAGCGGCCTTAGGGTCGAACCATGTCCGAACTGCACGACCTGACCGCGACCGACCAGCTCGCCGCACTTCGCGCCGGCGAGATCGGCCCGGTCGACCTCGCGAAGCACTACCTCGACCGGATCGCACGGCTCGACGGTGAGCTCGGGGCGTTCGTCGAGGTGACGGCGGATGCTGCGCTCGCCCGCGCTGCGTCGCTCGGCGGCCGGGAACCGGAGGGTGCACTGTGGGGCCTGCCGTTCGCCGACAAGGACTTGGTGCCCCGCGCCGGTGTGCCGACGCGGTTCGGGTCGCGTCTGCATCGCGAGCACATCCCGGATGCCACCGCGGATCAGGCCGCTGTGCTCGACGAGGCCGGAGGTGTGAGCCTGGGCAAGACGAACACGCCGGAGTTCGGGCTCACCGGCTACACCGAGACGCAGATCGGCCCGCCCGCGCGCGACCCGTGGAACACCGCGCACGGGGCCGGCGGATCGAGCGGCGGAGCGGCGACCGCGGTGGCGGCAGGGCTCCTGCCTCTCGCCCCGGCATCCGATGGCGGCGGGTCGATTCGCATCCCCGCGGCGACCGTCGGCGTTGTCGGAATCAAGCCCTCGCGCGGGCGCGTGCCCTTCGCGTCGGGGCAGGACAGCCCGGGCGGACTCTCCGTCGCGGGGCCCATCGCGCGGACGGTCGCGGACGCCGCGCTGCTGCTCGATGTGCAGGTCAGCGGTCGCGCGCATCCGTACGCAACCGCGGCGCCGGGGGCGGGGCCTTTTCTCGATGCGGCGCGGCCGGGTGCGGGCACGGCTTCCGCCCGCGTGGGAGTCACGACCGTCTCGCCGTGGGACGACGCCGACGACATCCGACTCGACCCGGATGCCGCGCGCGCCGTAGAGGTCGCGGCCGCACTGCTCACGGATGCCGGCACCGCCGTCGACGCCTTCGACTGGCGCCCGCACGGCTACGCCGAGCTGTTCATGACGCTCTGGCGCACGAGCGCCGCACGCATGGCCCTCACCGACGCCGAGCTCGACCTCGTCGAACCGATCACGGCCTGGCTCGTGCGGGAGGGGCGCCGGCTCACCGGTGTGCAGGTGCTCGACGCGCTCGCCGCGGCGGCGGTGTTCGAGCGCGACACGATCTCGGCGTTCGCGCCTTTCGATGCGGTGCTCACTCCGGCGCTCGCGCTGCCGCCGCAGCCGATCGGCTGGTTCGATGCGTCGGATGCCGCGCGGAACTTCTCGCAGCAGGTGCGGTACGCGCCGTACTCGAGCTTCGTGAACGTCGCCGGCCTCCCCGCGATCGTCGTGCCGGTGACGGTGGATGCCGCAGGACACCCGGTGAGCGTGCAGCTGATCGGGCGCCCGGGTGGGGAGGCGGCGATCATCGCGCTCGCCGCGACCTTGGAGGAGCGGCGCGGCCCGCTGCCGCATCCGCCGGCCTGGCGCGCGTAGCCCGGTCACCTGGCCGACGAGGAGTCGCACTTCACGAAAGGGTCGCTAACGGCTGTCTTGTGGCGCCGATGGCGACCACATGCGACCCCTGCCCTTGCGTGATGGCTCGGCGTGCGCCGTGAGGGGCCTCAAGCGGCTGCCACGTGGCGCGGGTGGCGACCATATGCGACCCCTGCCCTTGTGCGATGGCTCGGCGTGCGCAGGGAGGGGTCGCGAACGGCTGCCACACGGCGTCCATGGCAGCAGCATGCGACCCTGCGACCCTGCGATCCGCAGCGCGGCCTCAGCGCCGCAGGCGGGCGCGCGACTTCGAGACTCCGGCGAGCGTGGCGCGCAGTGGGGTGCCGAGGTAGAGGCCCAGGGACGCTCCGGCCGCGAGTCCGATGCCGATGGAGCCGGCGAGTACGAGCGGGGCGACGCCGTCCAGCATCCCTTCGGCCGTGCCGTCGGAGTCGACGACGCCGAGCAGGCCGCGGAAGACCGCGGTGCCCGGCACGAGGGGGACGATCGCGGCCGTCGTGACGGCCACGGAGGGCACGTGCACGCCGCGGGCGGTGAGGATGCCGATGAAGCTCGCCAGCAGCGCGCCGATCGCGCTCGCCGCACCCGCGTGCACGCCGAGCGTGAGCGTGAGGCTGTAGGCGACGATCGCGATCGTGCTGAGCACGGCGCTGACGAGGATGATGCGCAGGCCCGCACCGTTGAAGAGGGCGACGGCGACGGCGATGATGATGGCACCGGCGATCTGGGCCAGCATCGATCCGAACGGGATCGCGTCGGTCGGGAGAGGGATGCTCACGCCGACGAGGCGCGCGAGTTCGAGTCCGATGAGAATGCCGAGCACGACGCCGAGCGTCTGCATCGTGAGGTCGAGGATGCGGCCGCCCGCGGTCAGCGCGAATCCGTCGATGGCGTCCTGCGCGGCGCCGACCACGGTGAGGCCGGAGAGCATGAGGACGATTCCGGATGCCACGATGATCGACGGCTGCACGTCCGTGAACAGCGGGATGCCCGCGGCGCCGAGCGCGGAGACCACGGTCGTGACGGCGGTGATGACGAATCCACCGGCGATCTGGCTGAAGAACAGCGGCACCTGCAGGCGTGCGAGGCCCGCCTGCGTGAACGCGGCGCCGAGGGCGGCGACGAAGCTCAGCAGGATGATCAGTGGGGATGCGTCGTAGAGGATCGCGACGCCGACCGCGAGCAGCGCGCGGGCGATGATGACGACGATCGGCCGGTAGAGGAACGGCGTGCGGCGGATGACGCGAAAAGCCAGGCGGGCCTCATCCAGGTCCATGCCGTCCGTGATGTCGACGACGAGCGCCTGCAATCGCTGCAGCTTGGCGTGGTCGGGGGATGCCGCACGGACGACGCGGATCATCGTGGTCGGCCAGTCCTCCTCGCCGCGGTGGTACGAGACGCTGATGGCGTTGAAGTTCACGTCGACGTGGACGCCGGAGAGCCCGTACACCTTGGCGACGCGGATGATCGCGAAGGTCACATCGTGCGCGGACGCACCTGTGGCGAACATGGCCTCGCCGATCCGCAGGGCGAGGTCGAGGATCTTCACGACGACGGTCTCGTTCATGACCGTGTATGCCTCGGTGAGCGCGACTTGGGCGGGGTCGGTGCGGATCACCCGGCGCATCGAGTCGAGCAGGCGCGATCGTCGTTCGGTGGCCATGTCTCCATTGTCTCGAGTCGTGGCGGCGGTGCGGGCATCCGTCCGGGGATGCCGGGAATCAGGTGGTGAGCTTCGCGATCAGGGTGCCGATCTCGTCGACGTTCGCGGTCGAGACGGCGACGAGCGGATGCGCGTCCTCGTCCTCCGGGTCCTCGATGTGGACGAGGTGGAGGAGGTGAGAGGCGAGGAGCTGGTCGGCCTTGGCGATCGCGGCATCCAGGTCGTCGACGTCCCCGACCGGGTCGAGGTCGACATCGGCGCGGAACACACGGGGGAGCCCGGCGAGGGCATCGGCGAGTTCGACGCCGGTGTCGCTCCGGTCGAGGTAGGCGAGGGCGCCGGCGTCATCGAGGGCGTCGATCAGGGCGTCCCAGGGGTCGTCTCCCGCCTCGACGGCGTCGAGAACCGCCGGGGCGAACTCGGGGTCGTCGTCCAACAGGTTGCAGAGTCGGGTCCAGTCGTCGGTGGTGCTGGTCATGTCGATAGACGATCACACGTGGCACGGTCGTGCAAGGTTCACGCGTCCTGCGTGCCGACTCGGGACCACTCGTCGGCGTTGTCGGGTCGAACCCAGTGCTGGCGGGGGCCGTCCCATTCACGGGCGACGTCGGTGAGCCAGATGGTGGAGTCCGGCGCCCATCCGCCGATGACGGAGGCGTACTCGTCGTCGATCTCGATCAGCGCGGTCGCGCTGCGCAGGTACGCGAGCGTGCTCAGGTGCACGGCATCCCATTCGTGAGCCACACGCGACCAGTCGGGGATGAGCCAGCGGCCGGCGCGTCCCGTCACGCGGTACCAGTCGTGGCGGGCGGATGCGGTCACCTCCAGCGGGTACGCGCGGCACAGATCAACCCAGTGCTCCGGGGATCGGATCTCGAGCGTCCGACCGGCGCCGCGAACGGGGATGAGGGTGGCCTCCTCCCATCCGAGGGAGTCCTCGACGAGATCGAGGGCGCCCACGATGGTGCCGCGAGTCGCCAGGGTGAACACCGGGACGGACCACCAGGTGCCCGTCCACATCGCGCGCGGATCCGCCGGCCGCTCGCTGTGCGCCTCGGTCTCTTCGGTGCGGCGTTGATCCGACCATGTGGCGAGGACCGTATGTGGCGTCGGGAGCGGTGCGGCGTCATCAGGAGAGCGCCAGTCGACGGCCCATTGCTCGGTCCTGCGGGGCGCATCCCAGCTGCGAGCGGAATCGGATGCCGCGATCATTTCGGCGATCGGGCGCAACGCAGCGACGAGCTCGGGCTGGCATGCGACCACGTCGGTGCCGTCGGGTTCCTGCCAGTACATCGCGGTGTCGACGGATACGCGCAGGGCGGCTTGCACGGCCGCTTCATCGACGGGCGCGCTGCCGACGGGCTCGAGCTGCGCGACGAGGTCAGCCGTCGACGGGTCGGGCTCCTCGTATTCGGATTCATCACCGTCGCCGGTGCCGATCGTGATCAGTGTGCCGGGATTCCGGTCGGCTCGATGCGCGAGCCAGAACAGGACCTCGCTGACGTCGGACGAGACCGTGCGCGCATACTCGAGACAGAGCCTGCGGCCGCGGGGGCCAGCGAGGAGTGCTTCCGCGACGTCGTCGGTCATGAGTCCATCATGCCCGGGGCAAAGCAAAACCCCCGCGATGTAGAAGCTACGGGAGGGTTTCTGGGATGACTGTAGCGGTCATCCTTGTGGCTCCGACGGGCGTCGATCCCGTGACCTCACGATTTTCAGTCAGATTTGCGCCTCATCACCTGGTTGATGGAGCGCCGCAAGAGGTCCGAGGCCGCGATGATCAACGTGATCGCGGACTGCTGCCTCGCCGGAGTCTCGACCCGCCGGATGGACAAGCTCGTCAAGACTCTCGGGATCCACTCGCTGTCGAAGTCGCAGGTCTCCCGGATGGCCGCAGATCTCGACGAGCACGTCGAACAGTTCCGCCACCGGCCCCTGGGCGACGCCGGACCGTTCACTTTCGTCGCCGCCGACGCGCTCACGATGAAGGTCCGCGAGGGCGGCCGGGTCATCAACGCGGTCGTCCTCGTCGCAACTGGCGTCAACGCGGACGGCCACCGCGAGGTCCTCGGACTCCGCGTCGCGACCAGCGAGACCGGGGCGGCTTGGAACAGCTTCTTCGCCGACCTCGTTGCCCGCGGCCTGTCCGGCGTCCGCCTCGTCACCAGCGACGCCCACGCAGGGCTCGTCGAAGCGATCGCCGCGAACCTGCCCGGCGCGAGCTGGCAAAGATGCCGCACCCACTACACTCGTGAGCCAAGGACTCATTGTGGGCGTAACAAATCCGAAGACGATCGCGTTCTTCGTGGCGGTCCTTCCGCAATTCGTCGCGCTCGAAGCTGGCCCCGTCTGGTCGCAGCTCTTCTTGCTCAGAGTCGCGTTCCAGCTGATCGCGTTCTCCTGCGATAGCATTTGGGCGCTTGCAGCCGGCACCGCTCGGGCCTGGTTCGCGAAATCGCCTAGGTGTCTTTCCCGAATGTCCGCTACAGGCGGCGTGATGATGATCGGCCTTGGCGGCACCCTAGCTCTGACCGGCTCCAAGAGTTGAAACGGAGCAAGCTTGCGGTAGATTACGCCCCGCCCGCGCGACCATCTACTAACCAGAAATGCGCTACAAACCATCGCCTTCGATGGCTCGGAATCGTATTCAAGGACGGGAACCGCGATTCCATCTCGGATGGGTTCGACGCAGAGACAGACCGGCTCCCCACCGCCGGGAAGGTGGTGGGAAGCCGGCTTCTGCGCTGCTACTTGATGGATCCGCGCATCACGCCGGAGATGACCCAGCGCTGCGAGAAGATGTACACGATGAGCAAGGGCGCCATCGCCATCAGATACGACGCGAATGCCACGGTGTAGTCGGTGTTGTACTGCCCCTGGAACACGTACTGCGCGAGCGACAGCGTGCGATCCGACGGCGACGTCAGCACCACGAGAGGCATGATGAAGTCGTTCCAGGCCCAGACGCAGGTCAGGATGCCGACCGTTGCGTTCATCGGCATGAGCAGCGGGAAGATGATCTGCCGGAACACCCGGAAGGTGGAGGCCCCGTCCATCCGCGCCGCCTCTTCGAGCTCGATCGGGATCGAGCGGATGAAGGCGGTGTAGATGAAGATGTTGAGGCTCAGCCCGTAGATCGTATAGAGGATGATCATGCCCGCGGGGGTGTCGAGACCGAGCAGGGCGGTCTGCTTTACCAGCGGGAGCATGATGATCGGGAACGGGATGAAGAGGGCGGCCAGCAGGTAGTAGAACACGCCCTTGAAGAACGGCCGGTGCAGGTTGCGTGCGAGGGCGTAGGCCACGAGCGAGCTGGTCAGCAAGGTGAAGACGACCGAGCCCACCGTGATGATCGCCGTGTTCAACAACGCCTGCGGGAAGTCGGTGCGCTCCCACGCGACCGCGAAGTTGCCCCAGTTGATCGGCCACGGGAGCTCGAATCCTGTGCCGGATGCGAGCTGGTCCGGCGTCTTCAGCGCGACGGCGACCGCGAGGTACAGCGGCACGATGACGGTGAGCGAGCAGACCGCGATGAGCGCGGTGGCCCACCAGTTGGTGCGTCGGGTGTCGGAGTCATCACCGCCGCTCGGGGCGCCGAGGCGGCGCTTGCGGGGCACGACGAGCGCGCGGGTGGCCGGCGCCTCTTCGATCGGTGTGGTGACGGAACTGGACATCAGAAGTCGGCCTCTCTGCGCTGAAGGACCCGGAATTGGAGGAGTGAGACGATCGTGATCACGATGAAGAAGATCACGGCGTTGGCTGTCTGGTAGGCGAACTCGCCGCCTGAGAATCCGCCGCGGAAGATGAGCATCGTCACCGATTCGGTGCTGGTGCCGGGGCCTCCGTTGGTGAGGGCGATGATCGGGTCGAACACCTGCAGGAAGCCCTTCAGACTCAGCACGACGTTGATCGTGAAGAAGGCGCTGATCAGTGGGAAGGTGATGGAGCGGAACTGCCGGGCGGCGGTCGCTCCGTCGATCGAGGCGGCTTCGTAGATGTCCGCCGGGATGGTCTGCAGCCCCGCGAGATAGATGATGATCGAGAACGCGCAGGCCTGCCAGACCGCGAGCGCGACCACGGCAGTCCACGCCCACTCGGGGCTCGTCAGGATGTTGTCTCGGAACAGCGGGATGCCGGAGAGGATCTTCGGCAGCGAATTCGAGAAGAGGAACTGGAAGACGTACCCGACCACCAGCACCGCGAGGATGTAGGGCACGAAGTAGACGCCGCGCCAGAAGTTGCGGGCCTTGATCTTCGCATTGAGCCCCATCGCGATCGCCAGCGAGATCGCGTTGGTGATCACCGTGGCCACGATCGCGAACAGGAACGAGAAGCCGTACGCCCTGAGCACCCGGTCATCTCGGAAGATGTTGATGTAGTTCGCGATGCCGACGAAGTCCCACGTGCCGTACCCGGCATAGTTCGTGAAGCTGAAGAAGATGCCGATGGTGACCGGCAGAGTGTGGAACAGCGCGAATGCGATGACTGCCGGCCAGACGAACCAGTAGAACGCGCGGGGTGCGAGCTTGCGGCGCGGCCGCGACGGCACCGCATCGGCCGTGGCCTGCTCCGTCTTCACGGTGGATGTCGTGAGAATGGCCATCTCAGTCCTCCTCGGGGGTGATCGTGCGGGCGGCGACCTTGCGCCACTCGTTGTCGAGGGCGCGAAGAGCGGCATCCGCGTCTTCGTCGTAGAGGAACTGCTGCACGACGCCGACGAGCGGGATCGCAGCGGGCACCTGGTGGTCGATGAATCCGGTGATCTGTCCGTCGTCGAAGTACGGAGCGATCGACTGCAGGGCAGGGTCATCGCTCAGCTCGGCGTCGACGACCGAGGGGACCATGGTCTGCGAGGCGGCGAAGCGCTCGATGATCTCGGGCTGGAAGAGGAACTCGATGAAGCGCAGGGCCTCCTCGCGGTGAGGGGTGTCGCGGGCCATGGTGACGGCGACGTCGACTCCCGACACCAGCATGCGATCGGCGGGATCCTCGGGCACCGGGTACGGGAAGATCGCCGCGTCGATGTCGGGGTTGACGGCCTTCACGGGGCTGAGCGCCCAGATGCCCTGGAGCATCATCGCTGCGCCGCCCTGCGCGAACAGGGAGGTGCTGTCGTCGTAGGAGGCTCCGCGGTACCCGTCCTGGGAGTACTGGAATAGTTGCGCCTGACGCTCCATCGCCTCGGGGAAGTCGCTCTCGAACGACACGGGCGAATCCGGTCCGACCGAGTCTCCCTCGGAGCGCATCTCGTCGAAGAATCCGTCCTGGCTGTAGTACGCGCCGATGCCGTTCCAAGACGGCATCGCGGTCCAGTTCTCGGCGAGCGATGTCGAGAACGGGGTGATGCCCCGTTCGACGAGCGTGTCGCAGAGAGCGATCAGCTCGTCCCAGGTCTCGGGAACCTCGAGCCCCTGCTCCTCGAAGATCGCTCGGTTGTAGATGATGCCGTTGGCGTTGTTGACGTAGCCGAGGCTGTTCACCTCTCCGTCGGCGTTGCCGAGCTGCGCGAGGATCTCCTGCACGCCGGGGTTGATCGTGTCGAGAACAGGCTCCTCCGAGAAGTCGTAGAAGACCCCGGCTTCGGCGAGGTCGCCGAAGTTGCCGTTGCCGTTCAGCGTGATCACGTCGGGTGTGCGGTCCTTCACGAGCAGAGTGCGGATCAGCGTCTCCGAATCGGCGACCTGGTTCTGTACCACCCGGATGTCGGGGTTCTCCGCCTCGAACTCGGCGATGATCTCGTCGAAATCCTCGAGCGCCTCACCTTTGAACTGGAAGAAGTCCAGTGTCGTGACCTCGGAGTCCGCGCTCGACGCGCACCCTCCCAGGGCTCCGGCGAGGGCGACCACGGCGACTGCCGCGGCGACACCTCGGAGCGGATGGATGATCTTCATGTGCTGCGCCTCCTTGCGCGAGTGCGAGCCGGTCGAGACCGGCCCGGGTCAGGTGTGGGTGGTGATCTCGACCACGGTCGCTCGACCGGGGTACTGGACGGGGGGACGGATGCCGGCCACGGCGAGCTGGCGTCCGGTGAGCGCGACTCCCTGCTGCGCCCACGGAAGCTCGGACTGTCCTGCGTCGGGGCGTGCTCCGGCGGGAGCGACGATCGAGACGCGGTAGGTGCGGTCGGGGTCGAGACCCGGGAACCGCACACGGCCGGCGGGATAGGCGACCGAGGTGGCCTCCTGCGTGATCGTGAAGACGGCGTCGGACGCGTCGGCGGCCACGATCCCTCGCACGTCGATGCCGTCATCCGTTCCGTCGACGTGCACGACGTGCCCCGTGGCCACGAGGGGCCGGATGCGCTTGGCGAAAGCGACCCAGGCGGCGATGCGCGTGCGGTCGTCGGCATCGGCGACGGAGATGTCGCGTTCGATGCCGAAGTGTCCGAGTAGGGCGATGGCCGCGCTGAGGTCGAGGTCGGTCACGCGGCCGGTCGAATGCACCGTCTCGCTCGTGATGTGCGCCCCCATGAGCTCCGGCGGCAGCAGCAGACCGGTGTACCGCTGGATCGACAGCCGCTCGAGCGGATCGAGGCAATCGCTCGTCCAGATGCGGTCCGTGCGCTCGAGGATGCCGAGGTCGACGCGCGCACCTCCCGATGCGCAGCTCTCGATCTCGAGACCGGGATGCTGCGCCTTGAGCTCGTCGAACAGACGATAGGCCGCGAGCGTGTGCTCGTGCACGAGCGCGCCGGAACCCGGGCCCCGTCCGGCATCGACGAGGTCGCGGTTATGATCCCACTTGAGGTACGCGATCGGATACTCGTCCAGCAGCGCGTGCAGGCGGGCGGCGATGTACGCGTACGCGTCGGGGTGCGCGAGGTTCAGAACCTGCTGCTGTCGAGCCGACGGCGGCAGTCCCACCCGCGTGCGCAGGATCCAGTCCGGATGCTCGCGCGCCACGTCACTGTCGGGGTTGACCATCTCGGGCTCCACCCAGAGGCCGAACTCCATGCCGCGCGCCCGCACGTGGTCGACGAGCGGGTGCAGCCCCTCGGGCCACACCGTCTCGTCGACATGCCAGTCGCCGAGGCCCGAGGTGTCGTCGCGGCGCCCGCGGAACCAACCGTCGTCGAGCACGAAACGCTCGATCCCGACCTCCGACGCGGCATCCGCCAGGTCGGTCAGCCTGGTGAGATCGTGATCGAAGTACACGGCCTCCCAGGTGTTGAGGGTGACGGGACGCGGCCGCTGCGGATGCTGCGGGCGGGCCCGCAGCTCGTCGTGGAACCGCCAGGAGAGTTGATTGAGGCCGTCGCCCCACGACCCGATGATCCACGGTGTGGTCACTGCCGAGCCGGGCTCGATCGTGATCTCCCCCGAGCCGTAGAGCTCACCACCGGCGAGGAACGCCTCACCGGTGACCATGCGCTCTGCCAGCAGGGTGTGGTTGCCGCTCCAGGCGACATGGATGCCGTGCACGCGCCCGGTCTCGAACCCGAACCCCGGGCGTCCCGCGCACAGCAGCAGGGTGGCATCGGCGCCGGGACGTCCGCGCCGACTGTCGCGGCTGTAGCTGCCGAATGTGAAGTCATGGCGCTGCGGCGAGCGTTCGCGCAGGTGACGCCCGGTGGTGTCGAGGATCTCGGTCGCATCCCACGGCAGCGGGAACGCCGCGGTGAGCCGCTGCACCGTGTACGGGCTCGCGCCGCTGTTGCGCAGGGTGACGCGCTGATGGAACAGTCCCCCGTGGCCGACGCGCAGCTCGAGGGTCGCGGCGAGCCGCCCTTCGTCGTCGGTCAGCGAGATACGAGCGGAATCGGTCGTGGCGTTGACGGCCGAAACCGCCCAGCGGATGCTCACGCCGTTGCCGTCGCGATGTCCCTCGATTCCGGGGGTGCCGAGCCACCCGTGGGCCGGGGTCGGCAGAACCGAGAGCACGGGCGTGATGTCGAGACCGCCGGAGACGCGCTGCGGCACCGCCGCCAGTGCGAGGCCGCGCAGAGTCGCCGGCTCGGCGTCGCCCAGGTCCTCACCCCAGTGCACGATCGACGGCGGCGAGACCGTCGACACCACGACGCTGGTTCCTCCGGCACGCAGGTGCAGGACGTCGGCGTCGCGAGCGTCCAGCGGGGCCGACGGTTCGAGGATCACGTCATTGGAATGCACGGATTGTTTCTATCACGGAATTAATTAGGCGGTCAAGAGCCTGGTTGACCGGTCCACGCGCGTTCATATATGCCATGATGAAAGAAACGAGGGGGTTCCAGTGCTATCGGAGAGCGAGGCAGCGGTCGCAAAGACCGTCCTGATCCACGGGCCCATCTCCCGCGCGACCCTGGCCACCCGCCTCGGACTCTCGCCCGCGAGCCTCACCCGCCTGACCCGGCCGTTCGTCGACCGCGGGATCCTGATCGAACTCGACGACGTCGCCGAAGGCGTCGGACGACCGTCCCGGCCGCTGGAGATCTCCTCCGATCTCGGCAGTTTCGTCGGCGTGAAGATCACCGGCGAGCATGTCTACGCCGTGCTGACCGACGTCCGCGCCCGTCTGATCGGCGAGCACGTCGTCGCACTCGACTCTCACGAGCCCGCAGATGTGCTCGACGCGGTGAAGACCGCCGTCGAGCGGGTCTCGGGCTCGACCCCTCCCCCGGTGGGCATCGGCGTGAGCCTCGGCGGAATCACCGACGGCACCACCGTGGAGTGGGCGTCCTTCCTCGAGTGGACCGACGTGCCGTTCGGCGCCATACTCGAGGAGGCGACCGGCCTGCCCGTGCGCGTCGAGAACGATCTGGTCGCACTCACGGAAGCTGAGCGCTGGTTCGGAGCGGGCAGAGGCCTCGACGGGTTCGCCGTGATCACCATCGGCGCCGGCGTGGGCTACGGACTGGTCGCGGGCGGCACCGTCGTGCGGACACCTGATTCCGGGATCGGCCTCGGCGGACACATCCCCCTCGACCCACACGGTCCCATCTGCCAGGAAGGGCATCGCGGGTGCTCACAGGCGATGCTCACATCTGGGTCCATTGCCGCCCAGGCCGCGATGGCACTCGGTCGTCCCGTGACCTACGACGAGGTACTGGATCTCGCCCAAGGCGGCGACCGCGCCGCATCCGCCATCATCCACTCCAGCGCGCAGGCGCTCGGTCGCCTCATCGCCCTCGCGGCGAACCTCACCCTCTACTCCGATGTCGTGTTGGCGGGCGAGGGGATGCGACTGTTCGACGTGTCAGAGCATACGGTGCGCGCCGCCGTCATTGAGTCCCGCGACCCCCGCTCCTCGGAGGTCCGCCTGCACATTGATGACAGCGGATTCACCGGCTGGGCCCGCGGCGCAGCTGCCGTGGCGATCCAGGACGCGTTCGTACGCCTCGACTGACGAGACCGGATCTGGGCCTGTGTCGTGTCAAGTTCGGCATCCGAGCGTGTAATAGACGGTCAAGCCCCAGGACGTGGTGGAGCCGTTGGTGATCCTTCGGGTGTTGGTTAGGCGGTGAGCTCGAGCACGGGATCGCTCACCTCCTCGGTTTGAATCGGCCTGACTTTCGTTCCGTTCTTCAAGTAAGGATGGAACACGATGAACAGGAAGTATTCGCCGGAGATGCGTGAGCGGGCGCTGCGGATGCTCGCGGAGACGCGGCCTTCGCACCCGACGATGATGAGCGCCGTCCGGCACGTGGCCGGATTGCTAGGGATGAGCCCGGAGACGTTGCGATTGTGGCAACGCCGCTACGAGGTAGACGCCGGCGTGAAGCCCGGCGTAACGACCGAGCCGGCCGCGGAGATCAAGCGTCTGCAGAAGGAGGTCTCGGAGTTACGGAAAGCGAACGAGATCCTCAAGGCTGCGAGCATCTTTTTCGCGAAGGAGCTCGACCACCCCTCGACGAGATGATCCGGTTCATCAACGAACAACGGGATCGTTTCGGGGTCGAGCTCATCTGCCAGGTCCTCCGACCGGCAGTGAGAGGATTCCTCACGTCACGCGGCTACCGCGCTGCGGTGAACCGCACTCCATCCGCCAGGCAGCTGCAGGATGACCTGCTAGTGCCCGAGAGCGTCCGGCTGCACGCAGAGAACTACGGGGTCTATGGGCGCCGGAAGATGCACGCGCTGATGCGGCGACAGGGATGGGACATCGGGCGTGATCAGACCGAACGGCTGATGCGTCTCGCCGGTGTTCGCGGGGTGCGCAAGTCCAAGCGAGTGTTCACGACGAAGTCTGATCCCGCCCTGCAGCGTCCGACGGATCTCGTCAACCGCCGATTCACCGCCGACGGTCCCCGCCGGCTCTGGGTCTGCGACGTGACCTATGTCGCGACGTGGTCCGGGTTCGCTTACGTCGCGTTCGTCACCGACGTCTACTCACGTCGCATCGTGGGCTGGAACGTCGCGGCCACGCTTCGGGCGGAGATTCTGCCGATGCAGGCGCTGGATATGGCGGCGTGGGACGCCGGCGATGACCTCACCGGGCTTACGCACCACTCGGACCACGGCTCGAACTACATGGCGATGGTCTACACCGACAGGATCGTCGAACTCGGCGCTGTTCCCTCGACCGGGACGGTCGGCGACAGCTTCGACAACGCGATGGCAGAGGCGGTCAACAACCTCTACCAGACCGAGCTGATCCGCCAACGCGGTCCCTGGCGGACCGTCGAGCAGGTCGAGCTCGCGACCCTCGAATGGGTGTGGTGGTGGAACAACTCCCGCCTCCACGGCGAGCTCGACATGCGCACCCCACTCGAGGTCGAGCAGGCGTACTACGCTGACCAACAATCAGCCCAACCGGCCCCCGCCAGACAAGGCTCCCGATAGGAACGAAAGTCAGGCCGATTCAGTTGCGGTGTCGGGGATGAGGGTGAGTCGGGGCTTGGCGAGGCCGAGGTAGCGGCGTCCTTCGGCCCATTCATCGGTCTGCTCGGCGAGGGCGGCACCGACGAGGCGGATGATCGCGTCGCGGTTGGGGAAGATGCCGACGCTGTCGGTGCGGCGGCGGATCTCGCGGTCGAACTGGGCGTTCACCGCGGCAGCGTCGGGCTGGTCGTAGACGGAGTGCAGCATCGCTTTGACCGCCGGCCACATGGCCTTCGGCGTCACGGACATCAGGTTCGCCGCGTAGTGGGTGCGGCAGCGTTGCCAGGCCGCGCCGGGCAGGTTCGCCGCGATCGCTTCGACGAGGCCGTGATGAGCGTCGGAGGTGACCAGGCGAACTCCGGAGAGCCCGCGGGCGACGAGGTCGGCGAAGAACGAGCTCCAGGCCGCTCCCGTCTCGCTGGTCGCGACCCGCAGGCCGAGGACTTCACGGCGGCCGTCGGCGTTGACGCCGGTCGCGACGAGCACCACGGCGTTGATCACGCGCCCTCCTTCACGGACCTTCATCGTCAGCGCGTCCGCGGCAACGAACGTGAACGGGCCCGCGTCGCCCAAGGGCCGGTGGCGGAACTGCTCGACGTGCTCGTCGAGCTCGGCGGCCATCCGCGAGACCTGCGATTTCGAGAGGGAATGGATCCCGACGGTCTTCACGAGTTTGTCCATCCGCCTCGTCGAGACGCCGGCGAGGTAGCGGTCGGCGACGACGGTGATCAGCGCGGTCTCGGTCCGTTTGCGGCGCTCGAGCAACCACTCCGGGAAGTACGTGCCCGCTCGGAGCTTCGGGATCGCGACATCGATCGTCCCAACACGGGTGTCCAGGTCGCGGTGCCGGTAGCCGTTGCGTTGCGCGACACGGTCCGGGCTCGGCGTGCCCCATTCCGCGCCGGCGACGGCGTCCGCATCAGCGGACAACAGCGCGTTGATCGTGGTTTGCAGCAGGCTGCGCATCAGATCCGGCGCCGCGTCGGTCAGGGCTTCAGCGAGCACGCTCGCAGGGTCGACAATATGAAGTGCGGTCATCGTGATGATGCCTTTCGAGTGGAGGTAAGAGACTTCTCGAAGGATCACACGGTGACCGCGCTTACGTCGTAAGCGACGAGCCGGCCACCGCGGGCTACACCACCTTAAGGGGCACTACTGACCCATCACGCTCGAAAGTGAGCGTTGCAGACGTCGCCGCGGAGTGGATCGCTGGCCAGGTGCAGATTAAGCCGAGCACGCTTTCGGGCTACCGGTACACGCTCGATCGCCACATCCTGCCCGCGTGGGGGAGCCGTCGGCTCGTCGAGATTGGCCACGGTGAGGTGCAGGCGTGGATCACGACCTTGGCGGAGGGTCTCGCTCCGTCGACAGTGCGCCAGATCTACTTTGTTCTCGCGGCTCTGATGAAGTACTCGGTGAGGGACGGGCGTATCAACCGTGACCCCACTGATGGGGTGCAGATGCCGCGCAAATGGGCGACGGATCGCGGCTATCTGTCGCACGACCAGGTGGCGGCCCTCGCGCACGAGTGCGACGGACACGCCGACCTCATCGCTCTCCTGGCCTACACCGGCCTCAGATGGGGTGAGATGGCCGCGCTGAAGGTTTCGTCCATCGACTTCGCCCGCAGGCGTATCGACGTCCGTGAGGCGCTTACGGACGTGCGCGGGACTCTGGTTCGAGGAACGCCGAAGACGCACGAGCGCCGCTCGGTACCGTTCCCCGCCTTCCTCGAAGCGCCACTGCGAGAGCGAGCGGCGGGGAAAAGCCCCGATGAGCCGCTGTTCGTCTCCAGCAGAGGGCTGGAGATGCGCAACGGCAACTTCCGCAAGCGAGTGTTCCTGCCAGCGCTGAAGCGCCTCCAGGAGCGCGACACGAGCTTTCCGACCGTGACTGTGCACGATCTACGTCACACGGCCGCATCGCTCGCGATCTCAGCAGGCGCGAACGTCAAAGCCGTCCAGCGAATGCTCGGCCACGCGTCCGCCGCAATGACCCTCGATGTGTATGCAGACCTGTTCGACGACGATCTTGACCACGTGGCCGGTCGTCTCGACGTGGCGGCGGGCGAACGTGTGGCCAAAATGTGGTCAAGTCCCTCGCCGGGGAGCGCGGTTGCGGAAACGAAAAAGCCCCCGATCCCAGTAGAAGCCTAGGATCAGGGGCAGTGGCTCCGACGGGCGTCGATCCCGTGACCTCACGATTTTCAGTCGTGCGCTCTACCAACTGAGCTACAGAGCCATGCGGCACATCGTAAATCCGCCGCATCCTAGACGAAAGGCCCTCTTCGAAAAAAGGGCCCGTCGCTTAGAGCGACCCTGACGGGACTTGAACCCGCGACCTCCGCCGTGACAGGGCGGCACGCTAACCAACTGCGCTACAGGGCCATAACTTTTCAATTGTATCGGATGGAGTGACCCCAACGGGATTCGAACCCGTGCTACCGCCGTGAAAGGGCGGCGTCCTAGGCCGCTAAACGATGGGGCCGAAGGGTGTCCCGGGGGACTTCCTTGCCGACGCTCAAGCATAAGGGATGTTTCGACGAAAACACGAATCGAGGGCGAGCCTGCCGGTACCCCGGGCGTTTCGGGAGGACGATGAATGCAGGGCCGTGCCCTCATCCGCAGACGTCAACCTGTTGCGGATGTTAAGGATGTTGTTACTGTGGCATGAGTGAATTCGGCGAGAGGGGCCGTGTGGACGTCGAGCAGTCCCCGATGGATGCTGCGCTCGAAGCAGGCGACTCCTGCAACTGCGCGCCCAGCACCGCCGAGCGTCGTACCCTCTGGGACAAGAGCGGGCTGACGCGCCGGAACGCCCTCGGTGTCGGCGTCCTCAGTGTCGCCGCTCTCAGCGCCTTCGGCATCGGCTCCGGCGTCAGCGCCGCCTATGCCGCGTCGTACCCGAGCTGGGACGACGTCCAGCGCGCCAAGCAGAACGAGGCGGCGAAGGCGTCCGAGGTCTCCCGTATCCAGGGCCTGATCCAGTCGCTCACCCAGAAGGTCGCCGAGACGCAGGCGGCCGCCGAAGCCGCCGGCAACGAGTTCTACGAGGCGCAGCAGGCCTACTTCGAGGCCATCGCCGAGGCGGAGGCGCTCCAGGCGCAGGCCGACGAGCAGGCGCAGATCGCCGACGAGTCCGCGCGCAAGGCCGGTCAGGTCGCCGGGCAGCTGTACCGCAATGGCGGCGATGACACCGCCCTGGAGCTGTTCTTCTCAGGCTCGGCCGCGAACGCCGATGAGCTCCTCTCGCGTCTGGGCACGATGGACAAGCTCCTCGGCTACAACCAGTCCGTCTACGACAAGGCCGTCGCCGCGCGCAACTCCGCGCAGTCTCTCAGCGACCAGGCCGCCGTCGCACGCACCGAGCGCGACCGGCTGCAGAAGATCGCCGAGCAGAAGATGCTCGCCGCCCAGCAGGCGGCCACCGCCGCCCAAGCCGCGCTCGACGAGCAGACGGAGTACCTGGGCACCCTGCAGGCCCAGCTCGCCGCGCTCAAGGACACGACGGCCAAGACCGTGTCCGACTACCAAGAGGGAGAGCGCGTCCGCAAGGCCGCCGAGGAGGCGCGGCGGAGGGCCGCTGCCGAGGCGGCGCGCAAGGCTGCCGAGGAGGCGCGCAGGGCTGCCGAGGAAGCTGCCAAGAACAACAACAGCGGCGGTGGCGGTGGCGGCGGCGGTGGCGGATCGGCCGGTACCGGCGGCTGGGTGCGCCCCCACGGCGGATGGCGAAGTGCCGGGTTCGGCTGGCGTCCCAGGCCGTGCTCCACGTGCTCCAGCTACCACTACGGCGTCGACCTCGCCAACGGCTGCGGCGCTCCGATCTTCGCCGCCCACTCGGGCACGGTCGACTACGCGGGCCCCAACGGCAACTACGGCAACTACATCCGCATCCAGCACGGCGGGGGCGTGGCCACGGGGTATGCGCACATCGTGAACGGCGGCTTCGCCGTGCGCAGCGGCGCCAGCGTCAGCGCGGGCCAGGTCATCGCCTACGCCGGCAACACCGGTGCGTCCGTCGGCTGCCACCTGCACTTCGAGGTCTACATCAACGGCGGCTACACGAACCCCATCGCCTTCCTGGCGGCGCGCGGCATCTCGGTCTGACCGCAGACGCCCGAGACGCGAGAAAGCCCCGGCCGCAGCCGGGGCTTTCGTCGTCAGATCAGTGCTGCTGTTCGCCGAAGCGCGCGATCGCCTCGTCGAGGATGCGCTGCGCCTCAGCGGCGTCGCCCCACTCGTCGACCTTGACCCACTTGTTCGGCTCGAGGTCCTTGTAGTGCTCGAAGAAGTGCGCGATCTCCTTCTTCGTGTACTCGGCCAGGTCGCCGACATCCTGGATGTGCGCCCAGCGGGGGTCCTTGGAGAGCACGGCGACGAGCTTGTCGTCTCCGCCGGCCTCGTCGCTCATCTTCAGGACGGCGACGGGGCGCACCTCGACGACGACGCCGGGGTAGATGGCGTGGTCGAGCAGGACGAGGACGTCCAGCGGGTCGCCGTCCTCGCCGAGCGTGTTGTCGAAGTAGCCGTAGTCAGCCGGGTACCCGAAGGTCGTGTAGAGAACGCGGTCCAGGTGGACGCGGCCGGTCTCGTGGTCGACCTCGTACTTGACGCGGCTGCCGCGGGGGATCTCGATGACGGCGTCGTGTGCGCCCATGCGTGTGCTCCTCGGAAATCGGTAGGGATGCCGGAGCAAGCTTACCCGCGCGCCCCGACGAGCCTGTTCAGCGGTCTGGCGAGAGCCCGGTCAATGCCAGCAGGAACAGCGCGAACGCGCTGAACGTCCAGCGGCTAGCGTGGTGAGGTGCCATCACTGAGCCCCGCTATCGCCGAGATCCGCCTCGCCGTGCGCACCGCGCTGGGGAGCCTCCCCGAGAGGGCGAAGGTGATCGTCGCCCTCTCCGGCGGTGCCGATTCGCTCGCGCTCGCGGCGGCTACCGCGTTCGAGGCGCGCTCGCGCGGGATCGAGGTCGTCACCGTCACGATCGACCACGGGCTGCAGGAGGGCTCTGCGGATGCCGCGGCATCCTCCGCCGAGAAGGCCGAGGCGCTCGGCAACCGCGCGATCGTGGAGCGCGTCGACGTCGCCGCTGACGCGAACGGACCGGAGGCCGCGGCGCGCGACGCGAGGTACGCGGCTCTCCGCGCTGTCGCGGCCAGGGAGCGTGCCGCCGCCGTGCTGCTCGGTCACACGCTCGACGACCAGGCCGAGACGGTACTGCTCGGGCTGTCCCGCGGGTCGGGCGCCACGAGTCTGCAGGGCATGGCGCCGCGCCGCGAGGACGAGGACGGCACGATCTGGATGCGCCCCATGCTCGCCGTGCGCCGTGCGACGACTGAGGCGTTCTGTGCGGCATCCGATCTCGAGCCCTGGAACGACCCGCACAACCGCGACCACCGCTTCACCCGCGTGCGGGTGCGCGAGAACGTGCTGCCCGTGCTCGAGACGGAGCTCGGGCCCGGGATCGCCGAGGCCCTGGCACGCACCGCCGAGCAGCTGCGCGAGGATGCCGAGGCGTTCGAGGAGATGATCCACGAGACGATCGAGGACATCGTCGAGCACGCCGAAGCGGGCATCTCTGTGAGCGTCGCAGCGCTCGCCGCGAATCCGGCCGCGCTGCGCAACCGAATCATCCGCCTCGTCGTCGACAGCGAGTTCGGCGTGAGCCTGACGCGATCGCAGACGCTCGAGGTCGCGCGGCTCGTCACGGACTGGTCGGGTCAGGGCCCGATCGACCTGCCGGGATGCTCGGCAGCGCGCCGCGGAGTGCGGATCGTCTTCACGGCGAAGTAGGCGGCTTCGACTCGCTCCGCTCGCTCAGCCCGTTTCGTCTTCGGGCTGTGCCCTCGCTCAACGACCCGCGGGTGAGGCGTTGCGGGTCGTTGAGCGAGCGCAACGAGGAGTCGACGCGGCTACTTCTTGCCGCCGAACAGGCCGCCGAGGATGTCGCCGATCCCGCCGCCGCCCGAGGACGAGCCGCCGCCGAGGATGCCGCCCAGGATGTCGCCGAGGCCACCGCCCGAGGATGCCCCGCCCGCATTCCCGCCGCCGAGCAGCCCGCCGATGATGTCGCCGAGTCCGCCGCCGGAGGAGCCGTCTGCCGACTTGTTCTTGTTCGCGATCAGGCCCATGATGATCGGCGCGAGGATCGGCAGAAGCTTGCCGAAGTCGATGCCGGGCGTCTTGTCGGAGGAGTTCAGTTTCGCAGCCACCTGCTCGGCGTCGTCGCCGAGCACGTGCTTGACGATCTTCCCGCCGTCGGTCTGGTCGACGTCGTCGACCTTCTGCACGGACGTCGCACCTTCGTGACGGCGGAGTGCGCTCTGGATCGCAGCGGACCCCTCCTCGGTCTGCGCGTTCTTCGCCAGTCCGCTCAGCAGCACCGCGCCGCCCTGCTCGACGGCCTTCGAAGCCTCGGCGGGTGAGACGCCGAGCTTGGCGGCGATGTCGTCGATGGGCACCTGCTTGAGGATGTCGTCAAGAGCCATGGGAGATCCTTCCGTCGTGGGCGTCCGCCCGCTCGATGATCACAGTATGCCGAACGCCCAGCATCGGTCACCTGAACCAGCATCGGTCACCTAAAATCGATGCATGCGCGCGGCTGAGATCCAGGACGACCTTGCAGACATCCTCGTCACCGAGGAGCAGATCAGAGCGAAGCTCGATGAGCTCGCCGCCCGGGTGGCGAAGGACTACGAGGGCAAGGACCTGCTGCTGGTCGGCGTCCTCAAGGGCGCCGTCATGGTCATGGCCGACTTCGCCCGCGCTCTGCCGTTCCACGCGCCGATGGACTGGATGGCCGTCTCCAGCTACGGATCCAGCACGAAGTCGAGCGGTGTCGTCCAGATCCGCAAGGATCTCGACACCGATCTGCACGGCAAGCACGTGCTCATCGTCGAAGACATCATCGACTCCGGCCTCACGCTCAGCTGGTTGCTCGAGAACTTCGAGTCCCGCGGCCCCGAGTCGATCGAGGTACTCGCGCTGCTGCGCAAGCCCGAGGCGGCGAAGGTCGAGATCGACTGCAAGTACGTCGGCTTCGACATCCCCACCGACTTCGTCGTCGGTTACGGTCTCGACTACGACGAGCGCTACCGCAACCTGCGCGACGTCGCCGTACTCGCGCCGCACGTGTACTCCTGACGCCGGTACGCCGTGGGCGAATCACAGCGGGGGCCTAGGGCGCGCGCGATACGCTGAACGCATCATGGACGTGAAGAAGATCACCCGGAATCCACTGCTCTACGTGGTGCTGATCGGTGTTTTGCTGTTCGGCGGGTTCCTGCTGATCTCGAACCTCGGTGCTCCCAAGCAGATCACGACCCAGCAGGGCCTCGACCTGCTCGGCGGATCGACCGTGACCGAGGTGACCACGACCGATGGCGACCAGCGCGTAGACATGACCCTGTCGAAGGCCTTCGAAGGCTCGGAGCAGGTGCAGTTCTACTACGTCGAGGCCCGCGCGGACGAGGTCGTGAAGGCCGTGAACGCCGCCGAGCCCAAGGACGGGTTCAACGACGTCGTGCCCCGCGCGACCTGGTTCGACGGGTTCCTCTCGCTGCTTCTCCCGCTCGTCCTGCTCGGCCTGCTGTTCTGGTGGCTGCTCTCGTCCATGCAGGGCGGCGGCGGCAAGGTCATGCAGTTCGGCAAGTCCAAGGCGAAGCTCGTCAACAAGGAGACCCCGACGGTCACCTTCGCCGACGTCGCCGGCGCCGACGAGGCCATCGAGGAGCTCGAGGAGATCAAGGAGTTCCTCCAGGACCCCGCCAAGTTCCAGGCGATCGGCGCCCGCATCCCGAAGGGCGTGCTGCTGTACGGCCCTCCCGGAACCGGCAAGACGCTCCTCGCCCGCGCCGTCGCCGGCGAGGCCGGCGCCCCGTTCTACTCGATCTCGGGCTCGGACTTCGTCGAGATGTTCGTCGGCGTCGGAGCATCCCGCGTCCGCGACCTGTTCAACCAGGCCAAGGAGAACTCCCCGGCCATCATCTTCATCGACGAGATCGACGCCGTCGGCCGCCACCGCGGCGCCGGCATGGGCGGCGGCAACGACGAGCGCGAGCAGACGCTGAACCAGATGCTTGTCGAGATGGACGGCTTCGACCCGAACGCGAACGTCATCGTGATCGCGGCGACGAACCGTCCCGACATTCTCGACCCCGCTCTCCTGCGCCCCGGCCGCTTCGACCGTCAGATCGGCGTGGATGCTCCTGACCTCAAGGGCCGCCTGCACATCCTGCAGGTGCACTCGAAGGGCAAGCCGCTCTCGAAGAGCGTCGACCTCGAGGTCGTCGCACGCAAGACGCCGGGCTTCACCGGCGCCGACCTCGCGAACGTCCTGAATGAGGCGGCGCTCCTGACCGCGCGCTCGAACGCGCAGCTCATCGACAACCGGGCGCTCGACGAGGCCATCGATCGCGTGATCGCCGGACCCCAGCGCCGCACCCGCGTCATGAAGGACCGCGAGAAGCTCATCACCGCGTACCACGAGGGCGGTCACGCGCTCGCCGCCGCGGCCATGAACTACACCGACCCCGTGACGAAGATCACGATCCTGCCGCGCGGCAAGGCCCTCGGCTACACGATGGTCATGCCCGTCGACGACAAGTACTCCGTGACGCGCAACGAGCTGCAGGACCAGCTCACCTACGCCATGGGCGGCCGCGTCGCGGAGGAGCTCGTCTTCCACGACCCGACCACCGGCGCCTCGAACGACATCGAGAAGGCCACCGGCATCGCCCGCAAGATGGTCATCGAGTACGGCATGACCACCGAGCTCGGCCCGGTCAAGCTCGGCTCCGAGGGCGGCGAGCCCTTCGCCGGGCGGGACTACGGCCGCGGACGCGAGTACTCCGAGTCGATCGCCGAGCGCGTCGACGTCGAGGTGCGCGGCCTCATCGAGCAGGCGCACGACGAGGCGTACAAGGTCATCAGCGACAACCGCGACATCCTCGACCGCCTCGCCCTGGCCCTCCTCGAGGAGGAGACCCTCGACCACAACCAGATCGCCGAGATCTTCAAGGACGTGCGCAAGCTCCCCGAGCGCCCGCAGTGGCTCTCCAGCGACGACCGCCCGGTGTCGGATCGCCCGCCGATCGAGGTGCCCAAGCGCGTCATCCCGGCCGATGCCGCAGCGTCGGTCGAGGCGCCGGCGGACGCCCAGGCCGCACGCGGAACCGCAGGCGGCGCTCCCGCTTCGGGGCAGGCTCGACCGGCGACGGCCTGATCGTGGCCGTCGACCGGGAACGGATCGAGCGGCTGACGCGGGAGCTGCTCGAGGCGATCGGTGAAGATCCCGATCGTCCGGGTCTCCGCCAGACCCCTGGCCGTGTCGCCGAACTGTACGACGAGTTCTTCGCAGGCGTCGGCCAGGATGCCGCAGCTCCCCTCGCGCACACGATCAGCGTCTCGCGCGGCCCCGCGCCCGAGACCCTGCCGTCGGGGGCGGTGCTGCTGCGCGACATCCGCTTCCGCTCGGTGTGCGAGCATCATCTCCTGCCGTTCGCAGGTCATGCGCACATCGCGTACCTGCCCGGGGAGCAGGTCGTCGGCCTCGGTGCGCTTGTGAAGGTCGTCGAGACCGTCGCGGCCCGCCCGCAGGTGCAGGAGCGCCTCGGCGAGCAGATCGCAGACACGATCGCCGAGAACCTCGACAGCCGCGGCGTGCTCGTCGTGCTGGATGCTGTGCACGGCTGCGTCACGATGCGCGGCGGACGCCAGGCGGATGCCTCGACCCTGACGATCGCCGCACGCGGCGAATACACCGAGCCCGCCGCCCGGGCGGAGCTCATCACGCTGATCGGGGGAGCGTCGTGACCAGCATCTGGGGCATCGTCAACGTCACCACCGACTCGTTCAGCGACGGTGGGCGGTACCTCGATCCGGATCGTGCGATCGCGCACGGCCTGGAGCTGCGGGATGCCGGCGCCACGGTGCTCGACGTCGGCGGGGAGTCCACTCGCCCGGGCGCCGAGCGCGTCGACCCTGCGGTCGAGGAGCAGCGCGTGATCCCGGTGATCACCGAGCTCGCCGCTCGCGGGATCGCCGTGAGCGTGGACACGCTCAACGCCTCCACCGCAGCGGCCGCCGTCGGCGCCGGTGCCCGCATCGTGAACGACGTCTCGGGCGGACTCGCCGACCCGGACATGCTCGCCGCGGTCGCGGCATCCGGGGCCGACTACGCGATCGGCCACTGGCGCGGTCCGTCCGACGACATGTACGCGCGCGCCGACTATCTGCGCCCGTCGCGCGAGGTCGCCGGAGAGCTGCGCGAGCGCATCGGCGAGGCGGCGGCCGCCGGCATCGCGCCGTCGCGCATCATCCTCGACCCCGGCATCGGCTTCGCGAAGGCGGGCGCACAGAACTGGGATGTGCTGCGTGGCCTCGGCGACATCACGGCGCTCGGATACCGGGTGCTCATCGGTACGTCTCGCAAGCGGTTCCTCGTCGAGACCCTTCGCGCCGCTGGCGCCGACCCTACGACGGCCTCAGGGAGCGGCGCGGAGGACGTCTCCGTGGAGCGCCGGGATCTCGCGACCGCCGTCACGAGTGCGCTCGCCGTCCGCCACGACGTCTGGGCGGTGCGAGTGCACGACGTCGCCGCGACCCGCGACGCGCTGGCCATCGCACATGCCTGGGAGGGCTGAATGGACGAGATCGCCCTCACCGGCCTGACCGTGTTCGGACGCCACGGCGTCTTCGAACACGAACGCGAGCACGGGCAGGACTTCGTCATCGACCTGCGCCTGCATCTCGACCTGTCGGCGGCCGCCGCATCCGACGACGTCCGCGACACCGTGCACTACGGCGAGCTCGCCGAGCAGGTCGCCGCGCTCGTCGCCGGCGACCCCGTCGACCTCATCGAGACCCTCGCGCAGCGCATCGCCGACGTCGCCCTCGCCGACGAGCGCGTGCAGATCGCCGAGGTCACGGTGCACAAGCCGCACGCGCCGATCCCGCTGACGTTCTCCGACGTCGCCGTGACGATCCGCCGCGACCGGGGCGGAGCGCTCTGATGGTGCGGATGCCGCCGATCCCCGCCCGCGACCCGCGACCCGGTCGGGACGCCGTCACCGCCGTCGTCGCGCTGGGCGCCAACCTCGGCGAGCGGAGCAGGACGATCCGCAACGCCGCCGAGCGCATCGCCCGCCTGCCGCTCGTCGACGACGTCCGGCTGTCCGACCTGCACGAGACCGTCGCCGTGCGGCTGGACGGACCCGATCCGGAAGCCCCCGGGTACGTGAACGCCGTCGCGCTGGTCACCACGCGGCTCGCACCGCAGGTGCTGCTGGGGCTCCTGCACGCGATCGAGGAGGAGCACGGCCGCGAGCGCCGGGAGCGGTGGGGCGACCGCACCCTCGACCTTGACCTCATCGCCTACGGCGATCTGCGCTCGGACGATCCGCATCTGCTGATCCCGCATCCGCGGGCCGCCGAGCGGCTGTTCGTCCTCGAACCGTGGCTCGAACTCGACGCCGAGGCCGTGGTCCCCGGTCGCGGTCGTGTCGCCCAACTCGTCGACGATCTGCGCCGCGGCGAGGGGAGCGCGGAGGACGGATGAAGCGCACATCGCCTCTGATCCTCGTCCTCCTGGCGCTCGCCGGAGGCGGGGCCGGATACCTCGTGGACCACCTGCTCACCGCGGGCGGACGGGCGACCTTCGCGCCGTCGGGGTTCCTGCCCGTGCTGCTCCTGCTGCTCGCGGCGGCCGCCCTGGGGCTCGCGTGGCCGGTGCGCCGCAGCGTCAGCGGGCGGTCGCGCACGCGCGTGGATCCGTTCAGCGCGATGCGCGCGGCGACGCTGGCACGAGCATCCAGCCTGCTCGGAGCGCTCGTGGCCGGGTTCGGTGCCGGGCTGCTCGTCTTCCTCCTGTCGCGCCCGGTGGCACCCCAGGTAGGGTCGACTGTGGCGATGGCCGCACTCATCGTGAGCGCTCTCGTGCTCGTGGTCGCGGCCCTCGTCGCCGAACAGTTCTGCACCCTGCCGAAGGATCCTGATGACCGACAGCCAGATGACCCCGCCGGAGCCGACGGGAGCTGATCGGCCCGAAGCGCCCTCCGTGCTCGACGAGGGCACCTACGACCGGCTGCACGAACCGCGGGGCGCAGGACGCCTCGCGCTCGACGGCACGTGGCACCAGATCTCCCCCCGCTACGTGACCTCGCAGTTCGTGCAGAACGGCATCGTGCTCGCCGTGCTCGTGGTGGTCGTGCTGGTCGTCGCCTTCGTGTTCGACCAGTCCTGGGTCTGGATCCCCGGCGGCATCCTCGCCGCGGCCACCCTCATCACCCTCGCGATCCTCCCGCGACAGGCGAGGGCGATCGGCTACATGCTGCGCGACGACGACATCGTCTTCCGCAAGGGCATCCTGTGGCAGCGCATCATCGCCGTCCCGTACGGCCGCATGCAGCTCGTCGACATCACGCACGGTCCGCTCGATCGCGCGTTCGGGGTCTCGCAGTTGAAGATGGTCACCGCCGCGGCGACCACGGGCGTGCAGATCCCCGGCCTCACGCAGGCGGCCGCCGAGGCGCTGCGCGACACGCTGATCGACGTCGCCGAGACCCGCCGGACCGGCCTGTGAGCACCCCCGAGCAGCCGGGAGCACCCGCCGATCAGGGGCACGGCGAGCAGCTGCAGCCGCTGCCGCCGATCCCCGCGGCGCCGCCCGCCGAGGAGTCCCTCGCCGACGGGGAGTGGCACCGCCTGCACCCGCTGACGCCGCTGTTCAAGGGCGGGCTGGTGCTCATCATCGCCGCCGGCATCGTTCTCAACAGCTTCCGCGACCGGATCATCTACTGGCTTGTGAACGCCTTCACCCCCGAGGCGCACGTCGAGGACTACTCGGCCGGCGACCCCGTCGACTGGGTGCTGTCGAACAACCTCATCCTCATCGCGCTCGGCGTCGTGCTGGGAGTGCTGGTCGTGATCATCGCGGCGTTCTGGCTGGTGTGGCGATTCCAGCAGTTCCGGATCTCGGACGAGCACGTCGAGGTGCGCAAGGGCATCGTCTTCCGCTCGCAGCGGCGGGCGCCCCTGGATCGCGTCCAGGGCGTGAACCTCACCCGCCCGTTCCCGGCCAGGCTCATCGGCATGGCCAAGCTCGAGGTCGTGGGTGCGGGCACCGACGCGAACGTGCCGCTCGAGTACCTCTCGACAGCCAAGGCCGAGGGCGTGCGCGCCGACATCCTGCGGCTGGCATCAGGAGCACGCGCCGCGCGTGCGGCCCGGCAGGCGGGCACGGGACCGGCCGCAACCCGCAGGGCGCAGCTCGTCGGATCGATGAACACCGGCGTCAGCGGTCTGATCGAGGGGGTCGACCTCGCCGATGTGGCACCCGAGAGTGTCGTGAAGATCCCGACGGGCAGGCTCGTCGGATCCCAGCTCCTGTCGGGCGTGCTGTGGCTGCTGTTCTTCCTCGTGCTGTTCGGCATCACGATGGCGTTCACCGTTCCGGCGATCCTCTCCGACGGAGGCCCGGATGCGTGGTTCGGGGTGCTCGGCGTCTCTCTCGGCATCGGCATCCCGTTCGTGATCGCCGCCGTCGCGATCACGTGGGCGCAGATCTCGAAGTCGTTGCGCTACTCGATCGCGGCGACCCCGGACGGCGTGCGCATCACCTACGGCCTGTTCACCACGATCACCGAGACGATCCCGCCCGGCCGCATCTTCGCGGCCGAGGTCACCCAGTCGCTGCTGTGGCGGCCGTTCGGGTGGTGGGCGATCAAGATCAACCGGATGAGCGGCAAGAGCGCGGCGCAGCAGCAGTCGAGCACAGCGCAGCAGTTCAACGTCGTGCTTCCGGTGGGCGTCGCCGCCGACGTGCAGCGGGTGCTCGGGCTGATCCTGCCCGGCCTGCCCGCGGAGGATCTCCCGCTCGTGTGGGAGCACGGCATCCAGGGCCCGCAGAAGCAGGGCGACCCCTACCGGGTCATGGCCGGGCGCGCCTGGTGGCGCCGGCCGTTCTCATGGAGGCGGCACGGCTTCGCGGTCACCGACTTCGGCCTGCTGCTGCGCCGCGGCGTCATGTGGCGCAAACTCGCGGTGTTCCCGTTCGCGCGGATGCAGGGCATCTCGTCGCAGCAGGGGCCGGTCGACCGCCTGCAGCGCGTGGCCTACCTGAAGGCGCACAACGTCACGGGCCCTGTCCTCGGCGAGGTCGTCGGCATCGACAGCGCGATCGTCAACGAGTCGCTGAGCGACATCGCCCGGCGTGCGTCGGCTGCGGTGCAGCGCGATCACGGCCATCGCTGGGCGGTGGAGGACGACGAGGATGCCGCCGGTTCGACCCCGCCCGCCGGTTCGACGCCGCCCGCCGGTTCGACCCCGACCGCGGGCTCGCCGGCGCCCGCCGGTGAGGACGCTGGGACCTCCTTTCCCCCTGCGCCGCCCGTTCCACCCCCGCCGCCGGGCTGGGCAGGCACTGAGGAGTCGCGTGAGGCGTGACGGTCGCCTCGGCGTCGGCATCATCGGTGCGGGCCGCGTCGGACCGGTGATCGGTGCCGCTCTCGGCGGAGCCGGGCATGCGGTGGTCGGGATCACGAGCGGATCCGACGACGACCGCGTCGCCGGCATCCTGCCCGGAGTCCCCGTCCTCGACGCCGAGGAGGTGCTGCGGCGCAGCGAGCTCGTGATCCTCGCGGTGCCGCATGACGAGCTGCCGGGCCTCGTCGGCGGGCTCTCCGAGCTCGGCGCCTGGCAGCCGGGCCAGCTCGTGCTGCACACCGACCCCGCCTTCGGCATCGGCGTGCTCGAGCCGGCTCAGCGGTCCGGCGCGATTCCCCTGGCAGTGCATCCGGCGATCTCGTTCACCGGCACCTCGATGGACCTGCGGCAGCTGCAGGCCAGCTTCGCCGCGGTCACAGCGCCCGCCCCCGTTCTGCCCATCGCGCAGGCGCTGGCCGTCGAGCTCGGCTGCGAACCGGTCGTCATCGACGAGGAGGACCGCGCGGCGTACGCCGAGGCGATCTCGACGGCATCCGAGTTCTCCCGGGCCATCATCGGTCAGTCCACGTCGCTGCTGCGCGGCATCGGGATCGAGAACCCCGGCGGATACCTGTCCGCGCTCGTGCAGTCGACGATCGAGACGGCGCTGCGCGACGCATCCGACCCTCCCGCGCTCTGAGTCGCGCGCCGACCGGCGAGAACGCGCGAACAGCCCTTCCCGGACCCCGTGAAGGGGGGTTCTGCGTTGTCGACGCCGGATGCCGCCGCTCAGCGCCCGCCGGAGAAGCCTCCGCCGCCCCCGCCGCCGGAGAACCCGCCGCCGGAGGATCCGCCGAAGCCCGATGAGCTGCCGCCCGAGGGCGACGAGTACGTCGACGAGGTGCGGGTGGCACTGGAGAGCAGCGCGACGCGCGAGACGATGTAATAACTGTTGCCGTCGATCCAGCCCGGATGCCGCTCGTACTGGGCGTACATGTTCTCGAGCACCCTGCCCCATTCGCTCTCCTCGCCGAACAGGATCGCGTAGGGGAGCAGCCGCTCGTACACGTGGATGACGTCCACGCCGCCGTCGCTGCGGCGCTCGGCGCCGGAGTACGACTGCAGCATCCGCAGGCGATCGGCTTCTGCGACGCGGATGAACTCCCGCACGCCCTCGAGGTACTCCAGCTGCAGCGCGCCCTCGCGGGTGAGCACCGTGTGCCGTCGGAACGCGACGACGCTCGAGATGATCACGAAGACGCCGACGAGCAGGGTCACGAACAGCAGCGGGGCGGCCGACTCCCGTCCCTGGATCGCGCTCCACACGGCCAGCCCGAGCATGCCGGCGAAGGCGATGAGAGCGATCGACGCGATCACGCGCGCCGTCGTGCTCCCGACTTTCTCGGTCCACCCGCGCTTGCCCGCTTCCTTCGACGAGGCCTTCAGGAGCGACTGGATCCTGCCGGCGAACGCCTTGCTGTTCTTCGGCATCTTCATGACGATGCCGGTCTCATCGCTGCCGAACAGCGCCTTCAGCGACCGCCCGTCGATCGGATCGGGGATCGGCGCGTCCAGTCGACGCAGGCGCGGGCGCCGCTTCTTCTGGCCCTCCTCCGGGATGTCCTCCAGGCGCAGCATCCCGCGCACCGCCAGATGGATGATCTGCGCCGTCAGCGGGTTCTTCGCCCCCGGGATGATCGTGCTCGCCAGCAGGGGCGGCATGGCGTCGGGCACGTCGTACTGCGCGACGACGATGCCCGTGCCCCGGCGGCGGCGCCGCACCATCATGGCCGTCGCGACCCATCCGCCGATGCCGAGGAGCGCGGCGGCGCCGCCGACGGCGTAGGGGAGGACGTCGGTCGCGGGATTGGGGAGGCGTGCGGGCGGCTGTGTGACGGTTCCCGGTTCGAGAGCGATGGCGACCGTGACACCCTCGCCGGCAGACAGCGCGTCGGCGGCGACCGTGAAGGTCTCACCCGAGCGGTCGATGTCGCAGCGATCGGTCGATCCCTGCGGTCCCTGATAGCAGGCGGCATCGCCGGTGAGGTGAGGCGCCAGGCTCTCGTCGAAGCGGACGGTCGCGTCGAACCGGCCGATGTCCTGCGTGCTGTCGAGCGGCAGGAGATCCCAGTAGAACTCGTCGACCTTCGTCTGGGATGCCGCCAGGATCACGTCGCGCATCTCGTACTCGATGACGTAGGTCGTCGAGCCGTGCACGTAGTCGTCGGTGCCGGTGAGGACGTACAGCATGCCGTCGTCCTCCTCGGTCTCGTACGGGACGTCGTCGCCGTTCTCGTCGCGCACCGACAGGATGCGCGTGTCGAGCGACGCGCCCTGGTAGCGCTCCGGGTACCCGGCCACGATGCCGCGGTTCTGGTCGGACTCCGGGAACTCGGCCACGCGGGTCTCGGTCGCGTGGAGGGTGGCGCGCCCGTCGGCATCCATCCCCACCTCGAAGGTCGACTCCCATGACGAGAAGTCGAAGTCGTCGACGTCGGTCTCCGCCGCGGATGCCGCAGCAGCGGATGCCGTGAGCAGAGCGCTCGTCGCAACGATGATCAGCGTCAGAGAGCGGAGGCGCATGTCTACGAGGGTAGCGCCGACCCTTCGACACGCTCAGGGACCGGATCGCCGCCCGGTAAACTCGAAGGCGACTTTCAAGGAGCCGCCATGACCACCGCGCCCGACGCGACCACCCCCGCCCCCGAGACCGAGGAGGACGTCCACGAGCAGAAGGCCGTCCGCCTCGCCAAGCGCGAGCGCCTGATCGAGCAGCGCGCGGACGCCGGCGGCGGAGCGTTCCCGGTCGGCGTGCCCGTCACGCACGCGATCCCCGCGCTGCGCGCCGAGTACGGCGAGCTCGAAGCGGGTGCGCAGACCGGTGTCGTCGTCGGCATCGCCGGCCGCGTCGTCTTCAGCCGCAACACCGGCAAGCTCTGCTTCGCGACGTTGCAGGCCGGCGACGGATCGCGCATCCAGGCCATGATCTCGCTCGCCGAGGTCGGCGAGGAGTCGCTGGCTCGCTGGAAGGAGTTCGTCGACCTCGGCGACCACGTCTTCGTGCACGGCGAGGTCATCTCCAGCCGCCGCGGCGAGCTATCGATCATGGCCGACGACTGGGCGATCGCGTCGAAGGCGATCCTGCCGCTGCCGAACGCCTACGCCGAGCTCAGTGAGGAGGGCCGGGTCCGCAGCCGGTACCTCGACCTCATCGTGCGCGAGCAGGCCCGCACCACGGTCCGCGCTCGCGCCGCCGTCAACGCGAGCCTGCGGGCGACGTTCGGATCGCACGACTACCTCGAGGTGGAGACCCCGATGCTGCAGGTGCAGCACGGCGGAGCATCCGCTCGTCCGTTCATCACGCACTCGAACGCGTTCGACACCGAGCTGTACCTGCGCATCGCGCCGGAGCTGTACCTGAAGCGGGCCGTCGTCGGCGGCATCGAGCGGGTGTTCGAGATCAACCGCAACTTCCGCAACGAGGGCGCCGACTCCACGCACAGCCCCGAGTTCGCGATGCTCGAGGCATACCAGGCATACGGCGACTACGACCAGATGGCCGAGCTCACGCAGGAGCTCGTGCAGCAGGCCGCCATCGCGGTGAGCGGCTCGACCACGGTGACGTGGGCCGACGGCACCGAATACGACCTCGGCGGCGAGTGGGACCGCATCTCGATGTACGAGTCGCTGTCGGCTGCCGCCGGCCGCACCTTCACGCCGCAGGACTCGGTGGACGAGCTCATCCCGTTCGCCGAGCAGCACGGCGTCGACGTCCCGCCGCACGCCATCCACGGCAAGCTCATCGAAGAGCTCTGGGAGCACTTCGTGAAGGGCGACCTCGTGCGCCCGACGTTCGTCATGGACTTCCCCGTCGACACCTCGCCGCTCGTGCGCGAGCACCGGTCGATCCCCGGCGTCGTCGAGAAGTGGGATCTGTACGTGCGCGGGTTCGAGCTCGCCACCGGATACTCCGAGCTCGTCGACCCCGTGATCCAGCGCGAGCGCTTCGTCGAGCAGGCGAAGCTCGCAGCCAAGGGCGATGTCGAAGCCATGCGCGTGGACGAGGAGTTCCTGCGCGCGCTCGAGCACGGCATGCCGCCGTCGGGAGGCATGGGCATGGGCATCGACCGTCTGCTCATGGCCATCACCGGGCTCGGCATCCGCGAGACGATCCTGTTCCCGCTGGTCAAGTAGCCCTCGGGCGCCGGAATGCCCAGTCCGGGAGCACCGCGGCGTCGATGAGTGTGCACAGCAGTCGCGCGAGCGAGTAGCCGGGATCGATCGCGGCAGCCTCGTCGAGGTGGTGCTGGGCGTGCGTTGAGCGACCCAGCGCCCACGACAGCCAGGCGGCGAGCGTCAGCGGCGCCGGCCGAGACGCGCGTGGCGCCCGCGCTGCGGCGCCGCGCACGAGCTCGAGCGCCGCACGCAGACGCGCCGGATCCGGACCGTCGCCCTGGCCGATGAACAGCCGACCGAGGTCATCGGGAACCGGGCGCCCGGTCGCAGAGAACGCCAGCTGCGCATCGAAGGCGCGGATGCCGGTCGGCAGATCGGTCGCCCATTGCAGCAGTGCAGCATCGCGCAGCTGCGGACGCTCCAGGCACCACAGCAGGGCAGCCGTCATGAACGGCGGCAGATCGCCCGGGTGCTCGAGCAGGCTCTCGAAGAACATCGGCATGTCGTCGAGGAGCAGCATCGCGGCCAGCGCCTGGGGGTTCTCACGCCCGTCGTGCTGAGCGGCATCGAGCGAGGCCTCATGTGCGAGCACCTCGGTGAGGTCGCGCAGCGCGCGCCCTACCCGCTCCCTCTCGGCGAGGTCGACGTCGGGCAGTTCGCTGCCGGCATCCTGATCGACGGAGACGTCGGCGACGCCGTCGAGATCGGGCACGGGCGGCAGATCGTCGAGCGGCTCGAGCTGCGGGTCGTCGTGGAGGTAGCTCGACCATCCGCATGGCATGACGCACAGCGCGTCGACGATGCGCAGGCCCGAGTCGGCGGCCACTCCCAGGAGCTCGTCCATCGCGACGGACAACGGCAGGATCATGCCGTCGGGCGTGTACTGGGGCACGTCGTCGACGTACGCGACGGCGGCCACGGCATCCACGTCGCCCACACGGGCGAGCAGACCGACCGCGGTGTCGGCGTACTCCTCGATCTCGACGTCGTCGCGCGGAAGGTCGATGCGCATCGCGCCGTGCGCTCGGGAGGACTGGAACGGCACGAGGATGATGCTCTGCCGGGGCGTGAAGCCGGCCAGGGCCGGCACGAGGCCGAGGAAATCGGCGGAGCCATGTGCTTTCAGGACTGTGGTCATGCCGAGAGTGTGGCCGCTGCATCCGATGCCGGACCGGGACTCACAGGTCGGGCTCCGAATCAGACCTTGTGCAGGAAGAGTGGGTCACGTGACGGGCCCGGACCGTCGAGTGGAACGCGTACCATGGAGGGATGGACACGTTCTGGGCTGCCGTCGCATGGTCGCTCCTGCCGACCCTCGCCGTCAGCGTCGTGTTCTTCTTCGTGGTGCGGGGCATCATCCGGTTCGACCGGACAGAGCGCAAAGTGCACGCCCGGATCGAGGCCGAGGAGCGCGCAGCTCGCGGCCTCCCGCCCCGGGCCTGACCGGGCGTCCGCACCACCCACTACGCTGAGTGGATGCGCCGGATCCGACGCCGGGCGCTGGATACGGGGTGAAGCGTGGACCGGTGGCCGCTGTGGGTGCTGATCTTCGCCTTCATCGTCGACCTCGCCGTCCGCGTCATTGCGATCATCGTCATCCCGCGCAACCGACGCCCCACCGCGGCCATGGCGTGGCTCCTCGCCGTGTTCTTCATGCCGTACATCGGCGTGCTGCTGTTCCTCGTGATCGGCAACCCGCGTCTGCCTCGGGCGCGCAGGCGCAAACAGGAGCAGATCAACGAGTACATCGCCGAGACGAGCGACCAGTTGCACTTCGGCACGCTCCGCCCGCACGCCCCGCAGTGGCTGAGGTCGGTCGTGGCGATGAACCAGAACCTCGGCGCGCTGCCGATCTCGGGCGACAACGGCGCGCACCTGATCAGCGACTACCAGGAGTCGCTCGATGCCATGGCCGAGGCGATCCGCGCGGCCGAGGAACACGTGCACGTCGAGTTCTACATCCTGCAGTCGGATGCCGCGACCGACAACTTCTTCCGTGCTCTCGAGGAGACCGCCGCGCGCGGCGTCCCCGTGCGCGTGCTGCTCGATCACTGGGCGAACCGCTGGAAGCCGCGCTATCGCGCCACGATCAAGCGGCTGGACGCGATGGGGGCCGACTGGCATCTGCTACTGCCGATGCAGCCGCTCAAGGGCCGGATGCAGCGTCCCGACCTGCGCAACCACCGCAAGCTCCTCGTCGTGGACAACAAGGTCGGCTACCTGGGCTCGCAGAACGTGACCGACTCGTCCTACAACCTGAAGAAGAACATCAAGCGGGGTCTGCACTGGGTCGACCTCATGGCCCGCGTGGACGGGCCGATCGTGCTCAGCCTCAACGCGATCTTCCTCAGCGACTGGTACAGCGAGACCGATGAGATCCTGAGCGACATCGACATCACCACGCCCGGTGTCGGAACGGGCGACCTGGACTGCCAGATCGTGCCGTCCGGGCCCGGCTACGAGGTCGAGAACAACCTGCGGCTGTTCCTCGCGCTGCTGTACGGCGCGCAGGAGAAGATCATGATCGTCAGCCCCTACTTCGTGCCCGACGAGGCGCTGCTGCTCGCGGTCAGCTCGGCATGCGATCGCGGCGTGCAGGTCGAGCTGTTCGTCTCGGAGGAGGGCGACCAGGCCGTCGTCTACCACGCGCAGCGCAGCTACTACGAGGCGCTGCTGCGGGCGGGCGTGCGCATCTGGATGTACCGCAAGCCGTTCATCCTGCACACCAAGAGCCTCACGATCGACGACGAGATCGCGGTGATCGGATCGAGCAACATGGACATGCGCTCGTTCGGTCTGAACCTCGAGGTGTCGATGCTCGTCCGCGGCGAGGAGTTCGTCGCCGAGATGCGCGCCGTCGAGGACGAGTACCGGTCGCTCAGCCGCGAGCTGACGCTGGAGGAGTGGATGCAGCAGCCGCTGCGCTCCACCGTGCTCGACAACCTGGCCCGGCTCACCTCGGCGCTGCAGTAGCTGCAGCAGCTGCAGCTGCAAGCGTCGGGCTCAGCCGGCGACGTGCAGCTCGGCAGGGCGGCCGCGGAATCAGTGCTCGCACAGCTGCGCGGCGAGGACGCCAGCGCACGCAGCCGGGTCCTCGAGTGCCCCGTGGTCTGGCGCGGCTCGGCCTGAGGCGCATCCGCGGTGTCCGAGGGCGCGAAAAGGATTGAGACAATCACCCTCCCGGTGACACCATCAGGTATGCGCCCTCTTCAGATCGTCACCTCCGGGTTCGCGCTCGCAGCGATGACGCTTCTCATCGCCGGATGCGCGAGCGGCCCTGCATCCCCCGAACCGACGAGCAGCGCGGCGCCAGACGGCTCGGGTGCGTCACCGGCCCCGGTCGTGGAGGACGACATCGAGGCAGCGTGGCTCGACGACGGACGCATGGTCGGCATCGTGACCCTGGGCTCGTCTACGTGCATCCCGATCGTCGACGAGATCGCCGGGGAAGGCCAGACTGTGCGAGTCTCTCTCGTCGACGCGCCTGCCGCGGAGGGATCCGAATCGGCCTGCAACGCAGATCTCGCGCCGCGGGCCAGTGTCGCCGCGCTGCCCGAGGGCGTCGATCCCGCGCAGGACGTCGAGCTCATCGTGACGCTCGGCGACATCACCGACGACGTCGACCTCGACGGAAACCCGGGGCTCACCGGCGTCCCCGGCGAGGCAACCGCCTTCGAGCCGAGCGCCGGCTGGTTCGACGACCAGGGCATCGTGCTGCTCACCTGGGGCTCGTCCACGTGCCCGCCGATCGTCGAGAGCATCGACCAGCAGGTCACCGGAGCCACGATCTCGTTCGCGACACAGGACGGCGCCTGCACGACGGACATGGCCCCGCGCGCCACCGTCATCGGCCTGAGCGGTGACATCGACGACGACGTTCCGTTCGCGCTCACGCTGACCAGCGGCGGTCTCGACGCAACGGTCGACGTCCTCGCCGGCTGACCTTCAGAGACCGTCGACCGGGTGCCCCTCCGGCAGTGCGAGCAGCAGCGCGTCGCGGGCGACACGGCAGCGGATGCGCACCGCGAGCCCGAACTCGTCGCCGTCGAGCTCGATCGCGGTCGGCTCGATCGGAGCAACTTCGGCGGTCTGCCCGCGCAGATACCGCACCGAGGCTTCCTTGCCTCGGCGCTGGAGCACGAGGCGCCCTGCGCGGAACCGCCGCAGCACCGAGTTGTCCCACCAGATCTTGCGCCACACGCCCAGCCAGCCGAGGGGTCCGGTGGGCTGGATGATCGCGACGTCCATGACGCCGTCCGCGATCGAGGCGCCCGGGATCAGCGCTATGCCCGCCGGGAGCGTGCCGCAGTTCGCGAAGAGCACGCTGTGCACCTTCGTGGAGTGCAGGCGCGAATCGTCCATCTGGTAGACGATGCTGAACGGCTTGGCGTTCGGCAGCGACCGCGCCGCGCCGTCGACGTACGCGACCCAGCCGACGGACTTCTTGAGGTCGGGTCGGGTGTTGGCGATCATGTCGGCGTCGAGCCCCATGCCCGCCAGCACCACAAACGCGTGCTCGACCGTCTCGCCGTCTTCGCGGGTGAGCTCGGCCCAGCCGATGTCGATCGGATGCCGGATGCCGCTGAGTGCGGCGCGGATCATGCGGCCGGGGTCCAGCAGCGGCAGACCGAGGTTGCGGGCGAGGAGATTCCCGGTACCGCTCGGGACGATCGCGAGGGGCACGTCGGTGCCGGCCATGGCCTCCGCCACCGCGCGCACTGTGCCGTCGCCACCGGCGACGAGCACCACATCGGCGCCCGCGGCGATCGCATCGCGCGTGGCCTGCTGCCCGGCATCCTCGATCGTCGTCGGATAGAACAACGGCGGCGCCCACTCGGCGTCCTTCGAATGGCCGCGCAGGGACGCGCGCAGCCTCTTCTCGTCGACTTTGATGGGGTTGAAGACGAGGGCCGCCTGGCGCTGCAACGGTGTGGGCTTCGTCATGGCGTTCACTCTACGACGGTCGCGGATGCCAGCGCCTAAGCTTGAGGCATGATCGACCTCGCACTCCTCCGCGACCAGCCCGAGATCGTCCGCCGTTCCCAGGCGGCGCGCGGCCACGACGTCTCCACCGTCGACGCCGCGATCGAGGCCGATCGATCGCGGCGCGCCGCGCTCACGGCGTTCGAGGATCTCCGCGCCGAGCAGAACGCGTTCGGCAAGCAGGTCGCGAAGGCGCCCAAGGAGGAGAAGGCCGGGCTCGTCGCGCAGGCGAAGGAGCTCGCCGACCGCGTCAAGCAGGCGCAGCAGGCGTCGAACGCGGCAGCGGATGCCGCGGCATCCGCGCTGGCGCTCATCGAGAACGTCGTGATCGACGGTGTTCCCGCCGGTGGTGAGGCCGACTTCGTCGAGCTGCGCCGCGTCGGTGAGACGCCCGTGTTCTCCTTCGAGCCGCGCGACCACCTCGAGATCGGCGAGAAGCTCGGCGCGATCGACATGGAGCGCGGGGCGAAGGTCTCCGGTGCGCGGTTCTACTTCCTCAAGGGGATCGGCGCCCGGCTCGAGATCGCGCTGATGAACCTCGCGCTCGACAAGGCGCTTCAGAACGGCTTCACGCCGATGATCGTCCCGACGCTCGTGCGCCCCGAGATCATGCAGGGCACCGGGTTCCTCGGGGAGCACGCCGATGAGGTCTACCACCTCGACAAGGACGACGACCTCTACCTCGTCGGCACGAGCGAGGTCCCGCTCGCCGGTTACCACAAGGATGAGATCGTCGACCTTTCTGCAGGCCCCCTCCGCTACGCCGGGTGGTCGACGTGCTACCGCCGCGAGGCCGGCTCGTACGGCAAGGACACCCGCGGCATCATCCGCGTGCACCAGTTCAACAAGCTCGAGATGTTCGTCTACACGACACCCGAGGCGGCCGAGCAGGAGCACCTGCGCCTGGTCGCGCTGCAGGAGGAGATGCTGACCGCGCTCGGACTGTCGTACCGGGTGATCGACGTCGCAGCGGGCGATCTGGGCTCCAGCGCCGCTCGCAAATACGACATCGAGGCCTGGGTGCCCACGCAGGGAGCGTTCCGCGAGCTGACATCGACCTCCAACTGCACGACGTTCCAGGCGCGCCGGCTCGACATCCGTCACCGTGCCGAGGCCGGCGGGCGGACCGAGCACGTCGCGACGCTGAACGGCACGCTCGCCACCACCCGCTGGATCGTCGCACTGCTCGAGACTCACCAGCAGGAGGACGGCTCGGTGCGGGTGCCGGAGGTGCTGCGGCCGTACCTCGGCGGGCTCGAAGTGCTGGAGCCCGTGGCGTGACCTCCCCCTGGCTCGTCGGGCTCGACGTCGACGGCACGATCATCCTGCAGGACGAGACGATGAGCCCCGGCGTGCCCGAGGCGGTCGCACGCGTGCGGGATGCCGGGCACGTCGTGACCATCGCGACCGGACGCAGCTGGGCGGCCACCGAGCGCTGGGTGGATGAGCTGGGCATCACGGCCGAGTACGTGGTGTGCTCGAACGGCGCCGTCACGATGCGCCGTGCAGGCGAAGCGTGGGAGCGGTGGCACGTGGAGACCTTCGACCCGAGCGCGGTGCTCTCGCTGCTCACCGAGCGACTGCCGGAGGCCCACTACATGGTCGAGCTCGATGACGGCACCCGCCTGTTCACCGGCGAGCTGGCCGATTGGACTCTCGACGGCGGCCGCAAGGTGGCGATCGACGAGCTGGCCGGTGAGCCGGTGTCGCGCGTCGTCGTGGTGTCGCCGGGCCACGACGAGGACGACTTCCACCGCATCGTCGCGGAGACGGGTCTCAATGAGGTCTCGTATGCGATCGGCTGGACGGCGTGGCTCGACATCGCCCCGCAGGGCGTCGACAAGGGCAGCGCCTTGGCTCGGGTGCACGCCGAGCTCGGCATGGCCGACGGCCGGGTGCTCGTCGTCGGCGACGGGCGCAACGACATCGGGATGTTCGAGTGGGCGCGCGAGCACGGCGGCCGTGCGGTCGCGATGGGCCAGGCGCCGGACGAGGTCAAGGATGCTGCGACCGAGGTGACCGGCGACGTCGAGGCCGGCGGGCTCGCGCACGCCCTGGACTCGCTGCTGTAGCATCCAGGGCGTCCCCAGGTCAGGCCGAGATAATGAATGCGGCTAGACTCGACCACTGATCGGCGGATTTCGTCCGTCGATGGAGGGCTGTCCGAGCGGCCGATGGAGCTGGTCTTGAAAACCAGTGGGCAGAAATGTCTCGTGGGTTCGAATCCCACGCCCTCCGCAGATGTGAAAGGCACCGAGTGAGCGCGAAGATCCGTCGCCGGAAGACCGTGGCGCGCCACGGTCAACTGCGGACCCCGGGTCCGATCGGTCAGCTCCTGAAGATCGTCGGAATCGCCATGGCGGTCGTACTCGTCAGCGGCATGAGCGTCGCCGCCTTCGTGGCGAGCGACCTGCTCAACACGGCCACCGCCGACGCCGTGGAGCTCGAGGGGCAGAAGCCCGTACCGCCGGACCTCGGCGAGCTGAAGGGCGGCTTCAACCTGCTGCTCGTCGGCACGGACAACTGCGAGAGCGAGTATGCGCACCTGTTCGGGGAACGGTGCACGGGCGCGGACTCCGAGGGCACGCTCAACGACGTCAACATCCTCATGCACGTCTCCGAGGAGCCGCGCCGTGTCACGGCGGTCAGCTTCCCCCGCGACCTGATGCTCCCGATCCCGGAGTGCACGCGCGAGGACGGCAGCACGACGTATGCGATGAGCAAGCAGCCGCTCAACAGCGCGTACATGGATGCCGGGCTGAGCTGCGTCGCGAAGACGATCACCGAACTCACCGGGCAGGACATCCAGTTCGCGGCATCCGTCACGTTCGGCGGCGTCATCGAGATCACCGACGCCATCGGCGGCGTGGATGTGTGCCTCGCGAACCCGATCAAGGACCGGTACACCGGTCTCGATCTGGATGCCGGCACCCACACGGTGCAGGGCCTGGAGGCCCTGCAGTTCCTCCGCACGCGCCACGGTGTCGGCGACGGCAGCGACCTCGGCCGCATCGGAAACCAGCAGCAGTACATGTCGAGCCTCGCCCGCAAGCTCATCAGCGGCGAGGTGCTCGGCAACGTGCCGGTCATGCTGCGTCTGGCGCACACGGCGCTGAGCAACCTCGAGGCCAGCACGTCGCTGACGAACCCCACGACGCTCGTTCAGATCGGTCTGGCTGTCAAGGACGTGCCGTTCGAGGACATCGTGTTCCTGCAGTACCCGACCTTCGAGGACCCGGCCGACGCGAACAAGGTCGTGCCCGACTACGAGAGCGCGACGACCATGTGGGACGCGATCGAGGCGAACAAGCAGCTGCAGGTCACGCACCAGAACACGGCGAACGACGGCGTCGTGATCGAGGACCAGCCGTCGACCGAGACGGGCGGCGAGACCACGGCTCCGACACCGACCGACACGGCCACACCGACGGACGACGGCGTGGAGGCGCTGCCGGACAACATCAAGGGCAACTCGGCCGCACAGCAGACCTGCTCGAACGGCAACGTCCGCCAGTAGGCAGATCCGGATTCTGCGTCTGCACCGCGACCCGTTATGCTTGCTGAGTGCGTTCGACGCGTCGGGCGCCTGGAGACGTCGCATAGTCAGGCCTAGTGCACCACCCTGCTAAGGTGGAGTCCCCTCACGGGGACCGAGGGTTCAAATCCCTCCGTCTCCGCCAAAAATCCCTGGTCAGATCCCTAAATCTTGGCTTGATGATTTCGGGATCGCCTGAATCTCGCTCGGTTTTTCGTTCCAAGTGTCCCGTGAGTGTCCCGGAATCTTCGCGAGCTTCTCGGCATTCGTGAGCCGGTTGACGAAATCGCGACGTTGCCCTTCGCCCAGCACGTGCGCGTAGACCTTCAATACAGTGCGCGCGTCGTCGCCAAGGTACTCGGCCACTTCGTGGATCGGTGTCCCCAGTCGCAGCCAGGTGGAGGCTGCATAGTGACGGAGCGCGTGACGCCGGAACCCGAGGGGGAACTTCCGGATCACGCTGACTTTGAATTGGCCGCCGAGCTTGTTCGTGAACAGGTAGTCGTCGGGATATTTGCCGGCTGCGTGGGCGCGGAAGATCTCGAGCCCGCGGGGCGACAGTGGCACTGGTCGCCTGCCTCGCCACGACTTCGTGCTCTTTTCCTCATATCTGTCCGAATGGGACCGCTCGACGTTGAGCTGCGGAAGGGGAACCTCGCTGAGCCAGCTCACCCGCATCGCGCGTACTTCGCCCCACCGCAGGCCGGTGAGCGACATGAACTCGAAGATGTCGGCGATATCCGCGCGTCGGTCTCTGAGCTCACGCAGCACCTTATCGATTCGTCCAGCTGTGGGTATCTCGCCGGGATTGATTGACCGAAGCGCCACTTCGCCGAGCTCCGGAATCTTCCGCATGCTCCGGACGGGATGCGGTTGATGGAGCAGGCCGTGGTCGTCAGCGTAGGTGAACAGGGCGCTCAAGGTCGTCTTGGCTCGCGCCACGGTTGTGGGCGCCTTTCCCGACGCGAGCTCGGCGATCAGGTGCTCCCTGATGTCGCTCGCTTGCACGGTCGACAGCGGACGCAGTAGCAATGATTTCGGTAGAGCGGCGAGGTTGTTGTTGTCGGTGTCGTTCGTGTGCGGGTTACCGTCCTTGCGTGACTGCTGGAACCGCTTCACGAGCTCGGCCAACGTGAAGCTCTTCTTCGGAGGGAGTGGGCGCCCGGTGGTGATCAGTCGGAGCTGCTCGCGCTCCCAGGCCAGGGCATCGTTCTTGCGATCGAAGCTGCGCGATGCAACCAGCTGCCCGCCGGCCTTGATGCGCGCAATGTAGCGGTTCTTCCCCGCCTTCGTCTTGCGCGTCTCGACACTCATGTCGCTACCCCCGCCAGGCGTTCCACGTCGATGCGGCGATAGATGCGCTTGTGCTCGGTGATATGCACCGGCGGCACGGGCGCTCTGCCGTCCATGGCGAGGTGACGCAACGTCGTTCGGTGGATGCCGAGGAGCAGGGCTGCTTCCTCTTCGGAATAGAAGAGCGGCGTGAGTGCTGCCGTCTGCGCGAGTTCTGTATCGGTGACCTGAGTGTTAACCATCTGCCTGGCGGCCGACGTTGTATGTCATGCCCTCCAGGCGCCCTTCATCGCGAGCTTTCTTGATCCAGTCCGAAGCGGTGCGGTGGGGGATGTCGAGTTCGATCTGTACAGCGCGAACGGGCGGGTTGCCCGAGAGGGCCGCTGCACCGTAGAGGATCTCGATGACCTCCATGCGCTCATCCTTCATCCCCCGCTTCACCGCCGCGGCGGCCATCCATGGCGGGATGATTCTGCCGTCGGCGGAGGTGAGATCTGCAATGGACGTCCAGGCATCGCCTGGCTCGTCGGTGAGCCGCACTGCGATGCAGTGAGGAATCGCTGCCTGCAGGATGGCAACGGATGCCGTGCGACGAAGTGCCTGCTGATCGAAATTGTCTCGGACTGCTCGGTTGATGATGGCAGTCACGATGTAGCGACCCTCGTCGGCGTTGTAGTGCGCTTCGATCGTGGTCTCCACGCCCGTGTCGTCGTCCGTCGTGGAAGCGACGAAGCCGGGGGCGATGCGCAGCGCGGACCCAACGGGCTGAGTGGCAGAGTGCCACGTCATGGCCTTGCCGTCGAGATTGTTCACGTCGACCTTCACCCCCTTAGTTTGCCTTACCGCGCCGGAGATTCGCAGATGCCTCTTGCTAAGTGTATGTCTAAGACGTTTACTTGTGTCAATACCCAGTTTTTATTCGCAAGATGGGCGGTAGCCATGACGGAACTGAGGATCATCTCTGCGGTGAACCAAAAGGGCGGGATGGGAAAGACCACGGTAACGATGCAACTTGCGGCTGCTCTGTCGCGCCGGCACCGCGTGCTCGTCGTCGACGTCGACCCGCAGCAGTCGACGGTGTGGTGGGCTGAGAACGCCGACCGCCGCCTTCCGTTCGACTTCGCCGGCAGCCAGCATCCGAATGTGTTGGCACGTCTGGAGCATCTCTCTGGCGACTACGACTTCGTGATCGTCGACACCCCCGGGAGCCTGGAGGATCCGCGCACGCTCGATGTCGTCGTCGATGCGTCGCACCTCGTGATCGTGCCACTTGCCCCGGAACCTCTCGCCGTCGAGCCGACGATGCGAACGATCGAGCGCGTGATCGAGCCCCGCGCTACCCGCTTCGGAGTGCTGCTCAATCGCATCGATCCTCGCGTGCACGGCCAGTTGCATACGTGGACCCACCTGTTGGACGTCACGCTCGGCGTGCCCCGTTTCGACGCGTATCTGCGTCAGTACAAGACGCAGGCCGATGCGCCGGTGCTCGGCAGTCTCGTGACGACGGTTCGGGATAACCGAAGCACGCAGGGTGCGATCTGGGACGTGACGCGTCTCGGGCACGAAGTTGCGGAGCAGCTCAGTCCCCAACTGCAAGGAGCATGGTGAGCCATGGCGCACGTGGACTTGGGCGAGAGGCTCAGCGAGACGCGCGAGCGATTGCGACGTCAGGAGGGCGGACGGGACGAACCGACCGCGAAGTTCGCGCGGCTCACGCGGAAGGAGACGCGCGTTCGTGAGGATCAATACGTCGAGCTCTCGCGCCTGGCACGTGCCCTCATGCGCGACCGCGTCTCGCGCCGGGAACGGATCACCGAGAACACGCTGATCCGTATCGCCATCGATCTGCTCCTCGCGCACCGGGACCAGCTCCGGGGCTCCGACGAGGGCGAGCTCCGCCGTTCGATGATGCTCGAAGCTCCGGAGTTCCGAAGTTCGGCGGTTGCGGAGTCCGGAGGATCCGGCGTTTCGGACTTTGTTACGACGGATGCCCCAAACTCCCGAAGCTCGGGTGTTGCAGACCCGCCGACGTTAGGATCTCGGAACTACGAGCGTCCGGAACTTGCAGAGTCCCGACGAGGGAGGCGGTCATGACGCAGGTCACCGTGTACTCGACCGGGCCCACGTGCCAGCGTTGCCGGCTCACGTGCCAGCGGCTCGACGCGCTCGGCATCCGGTACGACCTCGTGGACATCCACGACGAGCACAACGCCGCTGTCCGCAGGTTCCTGGTGGACGAGCTCGGATATCGTGAAGCTCCGATCGTTCAGGTGGGGGACTCGCGATGGGCGGGCTTCCGGCCGGATCTCATCGACGGCGTCGCTCGCTGGCTGGGCATCTCGTAGGTCTGGGACGAGACCGAGAGGTGGGCAGCCCCGCCGGCTGCGAGAGTGTAGTGGACGGCACCCCGCTCCGTGCCGCGCTTTCGCGGCATATCCTCCCTCGCCGCGCTCGGTCCGGTATTCCACGACGCGGCACTACCCGGACCGCCGCCCACTGGGGATCGGCAGCTATCCGGCCGGAGCAGGAGTGCGGTCAGCTCAGCGCGAGATCGATGTCCCCGGCGTAGACGGGGTGACGACCGGGGCTGCGATGTCAGGCGAGTCGTGACGGTCAGCGCGCTGCTTGAGTGCTGCGAGGCTCGATCGCAGGGCGACCAGCTGGATCGGCACGACCTGGGAGTCTGGTGGAACCGGCAGATCCGGCACCACCTTCCGGATCGCCATCTCGTGAAGCTCGATGAGCGATTCGAGAGCAGCGGGGGGAATCGAGCGCAACGATTGCGCGTACGCCGTCATGTGTCGCAACTCGCTCAGCCACTGCGCTGCTTCGAGGGCGGACATCTTCTCAGAGCATGACGCGCGAAACGCGGAAGACACGTTCGCCATCGCCGTGGGGTCGGTGCGGTGAGCATCGAGCACGGTCAGCCCTCGCCGCCCGATCACTGACACGCGATCAACGGCCGAGTCAGCCGCGGATGCCGAAACCAGCGCATCAACATAGGCAAAGCTCCCCTCATTCTCCGCAGGCGTGACGAATTGCGACTGCAGACGCTGCTGCACCTCCCGCAGACCTCGCGACGTCGCCGACAACGGGCTCTCCTCGCTGCGGGTGGCGGCAACGACGACGTGCACTTGATAGTTGGAGTCCGCGAAGCGGCGTGCCACAGCAAGCGCAGTGCTCGGTGAACGGAACGCACCCTCGAGAAGCAACGAGTAGCGGTTCTCACGCGCATGAGCGAGGCTCGCTTGCAGCCAGGAGGCCGCGGCCCGAGACAGTTCATTCTGGCCGGCCGTTGAAGCACGGAAAGACGGCTCGAGATAGCGCGGATGAAACGCTTGAAGATCCTCGCTCGAAACCGGAACGAGATTGCCGCCATGCATTCGGCGAACCAGCGCGATCGCTCGCCCGGCGCCCGCACCCGATGCTCCGGCAAGCAGGACCAACGCAGGGTGCGAAGCGGGCTGTGCGCCGTGGAACACCGATCGCAGGACAAGCCCCTCGCGGTCTGAGGCGGAAGACTCTGGAGAGTCAGCCACGAGCGAGCCCGGCGTTGTGGATCGCGTTGAGTTTTGTGACGACCTCGCCGCGATCGAACCCGTTCACGTCGTAAAGCTCCAAGCGAGCCTGCGCGATCCGATCTGCGACGCTCGCGTCATGAGCTTCACCAGACACGAGGAGCCCCGCTAAGGCTACGCGTGCCTCTTCGCGTAGCGCGTCATAAAGCACCGCATCGTTCACTCGCCACTGCGAAGGGCGCTGGGACATGTCGACTCCTTGCCGCGAGTTTACCAACGGTGCTGGGCGCAGGACCCGCCCGGGAAGTGGCCGTGTCAGAGGCGCCCCGTACGATCGCCGTGGGCCGGGAAAGGGGACCGGTGTGGGATCGAGCAAGCGTCTCGCGGAGCTGTACGACAGGTACGCGGCTGAGAAGCACCTCGCGAGGCTGCTGAAGGAAGCGCCCCTCCAGTCGCTCACCTCCCGAGAGTTGGAACTCGACCGGCTGCCGGTGACGATCTACCCGCGTCCACGAGGATGTCAGGCCTGGGTGCGGATCGGGCCACACGCGGTCCGTGTTTCGGCCAGGATCGTGCGGTCGACTCCGCGTGCCGCCGGGATTGAGTTCGTCGTCGAGGAACGGACAGTACGGTGCTGGGTCTGGGGATCGGCCGTCGACGTGAAAGCAGCGGACGACGAGGCGTAAGGTCAACTCATGGGCGCACCAACCGAGTGGATCGCCGCGCGCGGACTCTGGCCAGTCAGCGCGGATCCAAGCGAACTCGTGATTCCCGACCACGTGCTGAACGACGTGGAACTCTCACTCGCAGCCAAGGGATTGTTCGCGCTACTCGTCGCATCTCAAGGGCAACCCATCGACCCGTTTGACGACGCGCTCGAAGACCCAGCCGACATCTCGGCAGCGATTGACGAGCTTCTCAGGGCGGGACTGGCTGTCCGCGTCGTGAGATGAGCGCAGCGACTGTTGAAACGCAGTCGACTCGAACGGGCTGCGCATCATTCCGCGGCGCACGTCACACGTCGATCCCCAAGCGCGCGCTGAACGATAGCCGGACCCTCGTGAGCAATCGTCGGTCCTTCGGTAGGGAGCCCCGCTGCGAGATTGGCGCAGGACGCGCTTGCGTTACGCGGAAGGATGATGCTGGACGGCTACCGTAGTGACCGTGCCGAAGTCGTTGTCGATGAATGAGATCCGAACTCGAGCCGCGCAGTTCATCCGCGACTGGGAGGACGAGCCCGGTGACGAGCGGCAGCAGGCGCAGTCATACGTTCGGGACCTGCTCGGGGTGTACGGAATCACACAGACGCGCGCTGCCTTCTACGAAAAGCGCGTCAACCGCTCGTCGACCGGTTCCCGCGGATACATAGACGCGCTGATCCCCGGCCTCGCGCTGATCGAGATGAAGTCTGCCGGCAAGGATCTCGTCGCGGCAGAGCAGCAGGCGCTCGACTACATCGACGATCTCCCCGATCCCGAGGTTCCCCGCTGGGTGATAACGAGCGACTTTCATCGGCTCCGCCTGCTCGACCTGCATGCCAAGGACGACGGTGTCCAGGAGTTCACGCTGCCCCAGTTGCGGGATCACGCCGACCGACTGGCCTTCCTCGCCGGCTACGGTGAGCGCACTTTCGGATCGAAGGCTCAGGAAGAAGCGTCGATCAAGGCCGCGAAGCTGATGGCATCGCTGTACGAGGCCCTCGAGGATTCGGGGTACGACGATCACGAGGCGTCGGTGTTCTTGGTGCGCACTCTCTTCGCGCTCTATGCCGATGACGCTGGCGTGTGGGATCGCGATCTGTTCCTTGAATTCCTAGAGACACGTACCGCCCACGACGGTTCCGATCTCGGCCCACAACTGTCGCTGCTGTACCAGGTGATGGGTCGCGAGCCCAGCAGGCGGCAATCGAACCTCGACGAGCTGATCGCACGCTTCCCATACGTCAACGGCGGTATCTTCGAGGAATCAGTGTCGATCCCCTCGTTTGACACTGGCATGCGCGATCGGCTGATCGCCGCGGCGATGTTCAACTGGTCCGCGATCTCGCCGGCCATCTTCGGCAGCCTCTTCCAAGCCGTCAAAGATAAAGCCGCCCGCCGCGAACTCGGCGAGCACTACACCACCGAGACCAACATCATGAAGGTCATCGGCCCGATGTTCCTTGACGAGTTGCGGCAGCGGTTCTCTGACGGCTACTACGACACCGGAAAGCTCAAGAAGCTGCGCGCGGACATGGGGCAGATGCGGTTCCTCGACCCGGCGTGCGGCTGCGGCAACTTCCTCGTGGTCGGCTATCGACAGATGCGAGCGCTCGATCTCGAGATCCTGCTGCGTATCCAGGAGCTCTCAGGTGACACTGCCCGCACGATGTTCTTCACCGAGGAGCACCTTTCCGTGCGGCTGTCGAGCTTCCACGGGATTGAACTCGAGGAGTGGCCGGCACAGATCGCCGCGACTGCTTTGCACCTGGTTGAACACCAGGCGAACCAAGCGATGGAGCTAGCCCTGGGCGACGCACCGGACTCCCTTCCGCTGGACAAGATCAGAAGCATCCAGGTTGGCAACGCCCTGCGCTTGGACTGGGGCGACGTCGTCGAGCCGACCGAGCACCTGTACATCATGGGCAACCCTCCTTTCCTCGGCCACGCGACCCGTTCGCTCGAGCAGGCCCAGGAGTTGCGTGAAGTGTGGCATCGCAAAGATATCGGTCGACTCGACTACGTCACCGGCTGGTATGCCAAGTCGCTCGAACTGTTCAACCGACAGGGGTATGCGGGGGAGTTCGCCTTCGTCTCCACGAACTCGATCGCGCAGGGCGAGCCGGTGCCGGCGCTGTTCGGACCTGTCTTCGCCACCGGGTGGCGCATCAAGTTCGCGCACCGCACGTTCGCGTGGACGAGCGAAGCACCCGGCGCCGCCGCAGTGCACTGCTCTGTCATCGGATTCGACCGAGCACAGAAGAAGCCCGCTCGACTCTTCGACTACTCGGGCAACGTGAAGGGCGAACCCGTCGAGCTGCCGGTCACCGGACAACTCAACGGATACCTGGTGGACGGGCCCAACGCGCTCGTCGAGCAGCGTCGCACGCCACTGGCTCCGCAGCTCCCACCGATGGTGTTCGGCAACATGGCCCGCGACGACGGCAACCTCCTCATCGAGCCGGAGGACTACGACGAAGTCGCCGCAGACCCCGTCGCGGCGAAGTACATCCGACCGTTTGTCGGAGCGCGTCAGCTCATCCACAATGAGCCGCGCTGGTGCCTCTGGCTTGTCGATCTGGACCCGAGTGACATCGCCCGCTCGCCCGTGCTGCGACACCGCCTTGATGCCGTCCGGCAGTTCCGAACTGCCTCCACTGCGGAGTCCACTCGGCAGATGGCCGAGACCCCTCACCTATTCGGTCAGCGGTCGCAACCCGAAACTCCGTATGTGTGCGTGCCCCGTCACGTTAGCGAGACCCGACGCTACTATCCAACCGCCGTTTTCGGGCCAGAAGTGATTTGCGGTGACGCGAACTTCAAAGCCGACGATCCGGATGGCATCGCGTTCGCAGTTGTCTCCTCGTCAGCCTTCATCGCCTGGCAGAAGGCGGTGGGCGGTCGTATCAAGTCAGATCTCCGCTTCTCGAACACACTGACCTGGAACACGTTTCCGCTGCCACCGATGACGGACAAAGAGCGGGCCGCCATCATCGCCGGCGGCCGGGCGGTGCTGGACGCGCGAGCGCTACACCCTGAACGCTCGTTGGCAGACCATTACAATCCCCTCGCGATGTCCCCAGAACTCGTGCGAGCACACCGAGAACTCGACTCAGCCGTCGACAAATGCATGGGTTTGCGAGGCACCGTCACCGACGACAATCGTCTGCGCGCGCTGTTCGCCAGCTATGCCAGGCTCACGACAGCCGACGAACTCTCGATCCCCGGCAAAGCATCCCGCCGCAGGAATGTCCAGCCGGGTGCCACGAAATGACCGAAAGAAGCTGGCCGTACCCCACGGTGCCCGTTCGCGGCAGTCTCACGGTGGACGGCGACGACGAGAATCAGCGGTGCGCGTGTGGAAACTCTTCGTACGCGCAGGATTGGAATTACGCTGATCAGACCGGCCAACTGACTTTCGAAGCGTCCGGATCGTCCGACCCTGACGAGTTCGCGGTGTGCCCCTCGTGCGGCCGGGTATACAGCAACGCCGATCTCTTCCAATCCGACGACGGGATTGTCGCGGCCGTCGCTCGATACGACGTGAACACCCGAGTCTTCAAAGCAGCGCGTGTGCAGTATGACCGGGAGGCGTACACCGCCGATCCAAGCCGCCCAGCGCGTGCCACAAGACGGGGAGCCGAGTTTGAGGACTCCTGTTATCAGGTCGCGGTGCACGCCCAGGACGCCGCCATCGGTCGAGTCGGTGTCGTGCTCGAGGCGATCGCTCACGCTGCAGACAGAGCAGGTGACTACGAGTGCGTCGACATTGCTGTCGCCTACGCGTCCGCGGAGGGGGTTCGAGTTCTCGAAAACGCACTAGCCGGCCCGAGTTGGACGGAAGCCCGTAAGAGATTCCTCGTCAGTTTGGACTTCGGCTTCACGCAGCCGAAGGCGCTCGCGCGTCTCAGCGAGATTAGCAACGCGGAGGTTCGTATTCCCAATGGGCGAGAGGTGCTGGGGTCAGCTGCTCTGCGACCACACACGGCCTTCCACGCCAAGGTGTACAGCTTCGGCGTGGAACAGCATCCGTACCTGCGCGCGTTGGTTGTCGGATCTGCCAACTTAACCGCAAGCGCGCTCTCGACGGGTGCCGAGGTGGTCACAACTCAGACCTGGAAGTCGTACTCAACAGCTGCCTTGAACGACTTGAGACGCGCACGATCTGTCCTCGAATGGTTCCGGGACACTTGGGAGAATGCGGACGCACTCGCTGACGTGCTCGATGAGTATCGAGAGAAGCGCCGCGCGCTACCGAGGCCCCCGCGAATCCGTGAGGAGAGGACCAAGGCAACGCGCCGTTATCTGGCCCCCCTGGAAGACCATGAAATCTCCGGAGATCTCTCCGTCCAACTCGCGGCGGCCAAGGCGCTGTGGATCGATGCCTCGTCAGTGATCCGTAATCGGGGCGCTCTGCCGGGAAGTCAGCTCAACACCCCTCGAGGGACTCGCGTCTTCTTCGGTTTCGCGTCAGAGAAGGTGCCAAGAGACACCACTCTAGGGTCTATCGATCTGCGCATCGTCGGCCACGCCTACCACGACCGCACCATTCGCTTCAGCAACAACGGTATGGACATCATCAATCTGCCGATCCCCGAACAGAACGGCGTCGAGACTTATCAAGGCACGTTCTTGCTCTTTGCTCGCGACTCCCCAGGGAGTGACGGTCGCCGCCGTTACACCCTGACCGTCACGGACGCGGCAGGAGTCGACGCAAAGAGGGCGTCCGCCGCCAACAGTGTTGACCTAGAGATGAGTAGCGGTAGAAAATACGGTCTGTTGTTCTGAACGACGGGCGACCGGCCCCGCCCAGGAGCCATCCCTTAGCTGTCGATGTGCGCTTGAGGGGGCCGCCTAGCGAGGCTAGTCAGCTGCACCGCCGAGAGGCGGGGTGCGGTACCTCGCTACCCACCAGCGTTCAGTTCGGCCTCGTACTCCGCGGCGGAGTCCACGAGCTCCCCCTCCTCGACGAAGTTGTCCATCGCCTGTGGAAACGGGCGATGGGAATCGCTGCCGTTGCTACAAAGCACGTCGTCGTACCACTCATTGTCATACGTCGGGGAGTACGTGCACGACCAGGAGCCCAGCCCGAGCTCTTCACGTATGAACTCCTCATAGCCCGGCTGAGGGCGTTCCTCGAACTCGAAACGGCGAGTCGGGCCCGAGTAACCCGAGACGACGCCGATTAGCGACACGACCGTGACGAGGACCGGCGTCAGCCTCCCCAGAAGCGCCATGCTCCCCCCGGCTCATGCCGTGCCGCACCGCGAGAGATGCCCTCCTATGGGACACGATGAGTGGGTGCAGCAACTCTTCGATCCTGACGACGCCCCTGAGTTGAGGCGAGAGAAGGCATTCATCTTCGGCAGCGCTCCGAAGCTCGCCGGCGATTTCCTCAGAGCGGGGCGCGAAACGCGTATGAGTCGGGCGTCGAAGGATGCAAGCGTCGCAGAGGACATCGCGCACGTCTGGGCGCGCGGTTGGACGGTTCTTGACGCAGTGATCAACGCGATGGAACAGAGCTGCGCGCTCATGTTCACCAGGTCGGAGGTCTTCGACGACCACGCGGACGTCCGAGAAGCGCTACTTCTGCTGCAGAGCGCCACGACCCTTACCCTGCGCGAAATCTCGGAGCTATTGCGAGCTGGCTACTTGTCGGGTGCTGCGGCACGGTGGAGGGCACTGCACGAGACCGCTGTGACGGCTGTCGTCGTCGCTGAGGGAGGACCTTCTATTGCGCGGCGTTACATCGACCATGGCGTCGCCACGCAGCTTCTCCGCTTAGAAGCTTTCTACCAGCAACCTCACCCGGACGCGCCACCTGCCGCTGAGCGCGCTGAGCGGATGCAATTGGTTGCAGACCTCATTGCGAAGCACACGATCCCCGGCGAGACGGTCAGTTTCCGACGTCCGTATGCGTGGGCAACGCCGGTCATGCCAGCTCGGGCCAAGGATGGCAAGCACCTGGAGCCGAACTTCACTCGACTGGAGGCCGCCGCTGGGCAGATCGACATGCGCCTGTTAGTTCAGCACGGCGCTCACGGACATGTTCATAACGACGCTGGAGCCGTGCGGACGGCCGTCCTGAAAGACGGCAACCTGCTTCTGGCGGGTCCGCGTTCTGATGAGGTGCAGACCGTCGCTATACCCGCACTGCGAACCATCGTCGTGGCCGCGGCCGCCACGCATCTAGGCTTCGAGCCTCAATTGGATGAGTTTGGTCGCCTGATCAGTTTGACTGGCGCGGCGATCGCTGACCTCGCGGCGACAGGCGTGCAGGCGTTCGAAAGCGTTCACCGGTCTTCACAGATGCTCTTTTGACTCGGCGGGGGCTAGCGCGGGGTGCGGACCTGGTTCGCCGTCGGTTTGGCGTCGGAGTCCTACTCCGACTCCGTGTGGTACCCAGCGGTCTCGCCAGGTCCGCCCCCGGTTGCGACGGTCAATGGAGCGCCGGCAGTGCATGCCCCCGTAGGCTGATTCTCGATGAGCTTCACGACACAGCCGCGGCAAGAATGCACGCGACGCGCCACGTCAGCATGGCCCGGGGCGCGGCGCGTCGCGAGGACGCTGGCCGGTTGGAGCGGATACCTGTGACGTCCGAGGCATTTCGCGCTTACGCCGAGACGTTCGCGCCGACTGACGGCGATGGACCCGGAGGCTATGTTTCGCCCTACGATGCGCTCCGCCGCCTCGCAGATGTGGACACTCTCCGTCAGAAGGGGACGTTCTTCACCGCGAGTCAGCTTGCCTCCGAGCTGTGGGAACCGGAGCTCGCCGACCTGCCGGAGGGCGCCGTCATACTTGACCCCGCGAGTGGCGCCGGAGACCTGGTCATGCCGGTAGTGGAGTGGGCTGCCCACACCGATACCGCGATATCCATCCGACTGAATGACGTCGAGGATGTCTTCTTGCCTATTGCGCGGTCGCGGCTGTTGCACGCGGCAGAGTCGGTGACGGTGAAAACGACGTGTTCGGATTTCTTGGCGGATACCAGCTTCGCTGAAGGTGTGACACACCTGGCTCTAAATCCCCCGTACTTTTCGCTTGAGTCTGAACGCGCATGGGGCAGCGGAAGAGTCAGTGCGGCGGCGGTCTTCGTTGAACACGCACTTCGCCATATGAAACGTGGGTCGACACTGCTGGCCGTGTTGCCAGACGTGCTCCGGTCCGGCTCACGCTACGGAAAGTGGCGCGATTTCGTAGAGTCGACTGGCACAGTCGGCCGCGTAGTGCCCTGGGGACAATTCGACAGTCACACCGATATCCACGTTTTTCTCCTCACGGTCCACGTCGGCGGCACCGGCCCGCACGTCCCTTGGGTCAGGGACGACGGCGCGCGCGAGCGGCTGCAAGATCATTGCGAAGTTCGAGTCGGACCCGTCGTCCCACACCGTGATGCGGGCGAAGGGCCAACCGTGCCGTACCTGACGGCGAAGAATCTCGCGACGGGGAAGCCGGAACGACGCCGGTTCGCGGGCCGGTTGGAGCGCGGGCCGCTGGTTCTCGTCAACCGTACGTCGCGCCCGGGTGATCGGCCACGCCTACGAGCCCGCATCCTCTCAGACACCACGCCGTCCGCCGTTGAGAACCACTTGCTTGTCGTTAAGCCATTGGATGGCACCCTTCAAGGTTGTGAGACGATCGTCGAACTACTGGGCCGGGAGTCCACCTGGGAATTCCTCGACGAACGTATACGATGCCGACACCTGACAGTTTCTGCGCTGAAGGAGATTCCATGGCGGACGTAGTCGAATCGTCTGCTCGCATTCGGTTCTCGCCTGCCATTCTCCGACGGCTGGGCGAAGAGCTGAATCCAAGCATCGACCAGGGCATCATCGAACTCGCCAAGAATGCTTACGACGCGGACGCCACTGAATGCAACGTGTGGCTTGATCGCGATGGCAATCCCAGAACGATCGTGATTGACGACGACGGCTCTGGGATGACCGCTGATGACATCTTGGGCGGATGGCTGGTCCTGGGAGGCTCAACCAAGAACACGCACGAGTTGACCCCGCGCGGACGCCGCCCCGCGGGAAACAAGGGCCTGGGGCGGCTTGCGGCGCTGCGGTTGGGGCGCGTAGCTCACCTCCGGTCTCGGCCCGGTGACGGGTACGAGTACTCGGTGGTAATCGACTGGCAGCGATTTGAATCTGTTCAGACCGTCGATGATGTCGAACTGGAAGTGGAACGTATTCCCTCGGCTGCCCCCCAGGGCACGACGATCGAGCTCCGACAACTCCGCCAGCCCATCGGCAGGGTTGACGCCCGGCGGTTGGCCCGTGCCCTCGTTCTGCTCGCGGACCCATTCAACGACGTCAAGGGATCCTTCCGCCCGCACTTGCATTCGGACGTGTTTGCAGACTTGGCGGCGCAAGTCGAGCAAAGGTACTTCGACCAAGCGGAATACCACCTGGTGGCAAGCGTGCGCGCGGGGATAGCGTCAGCACAGGTCGAGGACTGGCGCGGCGAAGCCCTCTGGACCGCTACCCATGAGAATCTCTCTAGGAGTAACTCACCCTACGAGATTCCCGACTCCGACGTTGAACTCTGGGCTTTCATCCTGAACGCGCGGTCATTCCAATCACGACCAATTCAGCTCGCGGCCGTCCGAGAGTGGCTCGAGAGTTTCGGCGGCGTGCATATCTACGTCAACGGCTTGCGGGTAGCTCCATATGGCAACCCCGGGAACGACTGGCTCGACATGAATCTTGCGCGAGCGAGAAGTCCTGAGGAGCGTCCGAGCACGAACACCTCGATCGGGCGCGTGCGTGTCACCGATGCGCAAGACCTGCTCAGTCAGAAGACCGATCGTTCAGGTTTCATAGAGACGCCGGCTTTTGAAGAACTGCGCCGGTTCGCAACAGATTCGCTCAACTGGATGGCTCACAAGCGGCTAGAAGCCGCTGAACACAAACGCCGCGCTGCTCGGGTCGAAGTGGCGGCAAGAAAAACACGTAGCGAGAAGGCCGTCGCCGACTCAATCGAGCAGGTTCAAGACGACGAATCCAAGGCTGCGCTGCAACTTGCCTTCGGTCAGTATCAACGCGACCGTGATCGTGAGGCGGAGACCCTGAAGCGGGAAGTGCAGCTCTACCGGACACTCAGCACAGCGGGCATCACAGCAGCCACGTTCGCGCACGAGTCCACCGGAAATCCGCTCAAAGTCATTGGGACCTCTCTCACAGGAATCGAGAGCAGACTCAAACGCAACCCCCAAGTCGACTACGACTCCGACTATGCCGCCGCCCTCACCAGAATGCGCGCGGCGACGTCCGCTTTGACCGTGCTGTCGACAGCTACTCTCGATCTGATCGCGGCTGACAAGCGTCGCCCCGGCAAGGTGTACCTGAACCAAGCAGTCCGTGATGTGTGCTCGAATTTTGAGGCCTTCCTCGTGGGTCGCGCAGTCCAGCTTGACCTCAAGATCGAGGGTGGCCGCGAACCGTTTACCCGCGGCTCGGCTGCTGCTCTAGAGTCCATCGTCACTAATCTCATCAACAACGCCCTGTCAGCGTTCGAGCAGTCGTCAAACGAAGCGCGTTTGCTCGAGATCGTCACGACGTACGATGCCGACACTTGGCACCTTGCGGTCTCGGACAATGGTCCCGGCATCGTTGGAATCACGCTGGATGAGATCTGGCTCCCCGGACATACTCAGCGAGCCCAGGGAACGGGGCTTGGGCTCACCATCGTGCGCGACTCGGTGAGCGACCTAGGAGGACGAGTCGCGGCGATCGCGAACGGCACCCTAGGCGGAGCGACATTCACGATAGACATCCCCACAATAGGAGAAGACGATGGCGGCCTCTTCTGACTCGGTAAGCCGGATTGCGATCCTCGACGACGATCAGAATGTTCGCGAGGGTCTCGCTTACGCCATCGAAAGCGACGAATGGGAACCCGTCGATCAGCCGGGTCCTCTCGGAACAATGGAAGACTTCCTCGCCCGCAACATTGGCGCTGTTGGTGCAGTCAGTGACCACAAGCTCGCCCCGGCGGGCTACGCACAGTTCACCGGAGCACAATTGGTCGCGGCCTGGTACAAGCGAATGTTCCCCGCCCTCCTCTGCACGACCTACAACAAGTCAGCGGTGGACGAGTTCCGATCCCTGCGCCGGTGGATTCCGGTGGTGATGCCACCGGATGGGCTCACTCCGGACACGCTTGGGGTTGGGCTCGAACTCGTTCGCAAGGAACTACAGGGCAACTTTGTCGCGGAGCGCCGCCCGTGGCGCGCAGTCGTGCGATTCACTGACTACGCCCCTGAGAACCGCACGGTCTACGCGAAGCTGGCGGGCTGGAGTTCCGAAGCGGTGGCGTTACGTGAAGTCGATCTGCCTGCCGCTCTTCGTAAGATCGTCACAAGCAAGCCTGACTTCCTGTGCCATGCCGAGGCGAATCTGGGCACTGTGAGCGGCGACGAACTTTATCTCTCGTCATGGGAGTTCGAAGAGTGACCAGCACATCGCTTGACGCTCCACCAGGCCTAGAGGTCGTCGTTCTTGATGTCGGGCATGGCAGTTGCATCTTCATCTCCACTCCAACAGCGACAGCACTCGTGGACACAGGCCCGAATGGTGCAATCCTCGAGTTTCTTCGTGAGCGAGGGCTGACGTACATCGATGTTGTACTGATCTCCCACGCAGACCACGATCACATCGGCGGATTATCAGCCCTGCTTTCGAATGGCATCGGGATCGGTCGTGTCATCTGGAACTCCGACGGCATGAAACGTACGGACGCATGGCTGAGTCTTGCGTACCAACTCGACGACCTCGCGGAGTCTGGTCAGACAATCGCAGACGATGAAGCAGCAAAGGGTATGGACATCTCAGAGCTCGGCCCACGAGTCGCGATCGAGGTCCACGCGCCACGACTGCGCTTGCGGAGGCTGGGTGTTGGCGGCCGGGACAGGTCTGGATCACATATCTCGAGTAACTCAATGAGCGTCGTGGTCCGTGTGACAGTCGATAGCGAACCCCTCATAGTCATTCCGGGCGACTTGGACTCAGTTGGCCTGAGCCATCTTTCTGACACCTCGACGCTCGACCTTCAAGCTCCTTACTTGGTGCTTCCCCACCATGGCGGTCTCATGGGCACTCCTGCAGCAACCCCCGCAGCGATCGAGTACCTCGTGCGCGCAGTTGACCCGAACGTAGTGTTCATATCGAATGGACGCACTGCTCGTTGGGACAACCCGCGCGATGACGTACTGATGGCCGTCCGCAGAGCGAAGCCTGAGTTGCCAATCGTGTGCAGTCAGCTGTCGAAGTCGTGCTCGGCGGCAGCACTACCTCGCACAATCGCTCCGGAGGCGTATTCGGCGGGATGGTGGAATGGCTCATCGTGCGCCGGTACGATCAAACTCACGCCGCAGAGCGGCATAGGCCACACGCTTGACAGGTCGGAGCACTCGAGGTTCGTCGCGAGCCTCCCCACCCCGCGGTGCATCGTTGCGCACAGGCACGCCCTCTAGACGCAGTACAAGTCGGCAACGCGCTGCCCGCAGGTCGGCCTCCTGAACGCACGGCTTCAGTTCCTTCAGATCGAACATTTCGTTAGCCGCGCCATCGCCGCACGAGTATGCCGCCCGCACCCATGCCCGATGAGCACACGTTTGCGAGCCCCGAGAAGCGCGTTGGAACGATACCCCGAGGCGCCCATCGGCGAGACGAAGCAAAGGCAATGCACGCAGGCACTTTTTGTGAATAGTCTGGCGCAATAGGCAAATACGGCGTACTCTGACGTCATGCGTGGAGGTCTGGAGCGCTGGAAGCGTGGCGTTGGCTCGCGAGGAGTCCGCCAGGCGATGGACTACGCGCTGCGGGGAACATGCGACTCCCACCTGCGGTCATCGGGCGCTGTCGCGTTGGACGCGTACAGCGGTGTCGGCGCCGCGACGGTCACACGGTTCGTCGCTGCGCGGGACGGCGTAACTCATGACGAGCTGGATGCGGATCAGCTCGCGAGCTGGGTTGATGGGGCCGATCCGCTGTCGGGCGAGCACCGGGGGCGCCGGCTGGAGTCGCCACATGCGGACCTGGTGCTGGACAGCACGGTCAACGCGCCGAAGTCGTTCAGCATCGCGGCGCTGATCCACCCGGAGCTTGCCACGGAGTTCGAGGCGTTGCAGGACCGGTTGCGGGATCGGATCATCTCCACATGGCTCGTTGAGCTGAATGCGCGCCGGGGGATGGGCGGTCGGATCCGCGAGGACTTGGCGCGGATCGAAGTCGTCGAGTTGCAGCATCGCCGGTCTCGCGCACTGGACCCGCACATCCACCGGCACCTGTGGCTCGGGGTGAAGGTTCAAGGTCTCGACGCCCGGTGGTCGAACGTGGACTCGCGGGTCGCGATGCGCGTGCAGAATCTGATCAACGCGGAGGGCGACCTCGCCGCCCGCACGGACCCCGAGTGGCTCGCCGCGCTCGCCCGCCACGGATACTCCCTGAATGAGACCGGGGAGATCGCGGAGCTTGCGCACGTGGTGCGGCCGCTGTCACGCCGTTCCAATCAGATCGAAGCGAACCGGGCCGTACACCTCGCTCGTTGGCGGACAGAGCATCCTGGTGAGGAACCGAGCCACGATGTCCTGCAACGCATCGACCGGTACGCCTGGGCCACCGGCCGCCCCGACAAACCGCACGATCTGGACGAGGCCGCCTGGGCCGGCCTCGTCCGAGACGAAATCACCGACCTCGACGTATATGTGTTGAATGCACGCCCTCCGGTAGAGCTGCGGCCGCGGCATCCCGACGCTGTCGATCGGGCCCTGCTCGCTCGGAGGGCTGTGGTCGACGCCGACGAACGGTCCCGATCAAACAACGGTCGGTTCAGTGTCCTCGATGTGCGTGCCGGCGCCACCCGGGCGGTCGCCGCATCCGATGTCAGCGGAGCCCGCGACGAGCTGCAACGACTGATCGACGACGTCACCTGGCGGGCCCTGGCACACACCCGTGATCTGCTGCCCGACGCGCAGGGCAAGCCGGCCCACGTGAAGGCGCTGGTCACCCACGAGTTCGCCGACCTGAAGACCCGGCTCGGCGAACGGCTGACCTGCCTCAGCGTCAGCGGCGGGGACCCCGCCGACCAACAACAGGACCACGTGACGACTGAGAACTCACTGAAGTTGGGGATCCGGCTGGATCCGACCCAGGCAGCCGCCGCCCTCGCCGTCGCCGGCGGGGAGCGGCTGGTCACGGTGACGGGGCCGGCCGGGACAGGGAAGACGACCCTGCTTCGAGCGGCGCGATGGATGCTCGAGGCGAAAGGCCGGCGGATGTTGATCGTCGCGCCGACTCGGAAGGCGGCCGCGGTCGCCAGCCGGGAGATCGGGGCGACCGGGACCAGTGTGCATGCGCTGGTCGCCGATCACGGATGGCGGTGGCGGACCGATGACGCCGGCGCACAGGTCTGGTGGCGGCTCCGCCCCGGGCAACGGGACCCCGCGACGGGGGTGATCTTCCGCGGTCCGCGACACATGCGCCTGGGCCCGGGGATGCGCATCGTCGTCGACGAAGCAGGGATGCTCGACCTCCACGCCGCAGACGCCCTGACCGCACTCGCGCTGGAGACCGGCGCGGGAGTCGCCTTGGTCGGCGACCCGCATCAGGCCACGCCCGTGGGTCATGCCGGAGCGATGGCCCTCGCTCAACGGCGGGCGGGACGCGCGATCGAGCTGTCCGGCGTGCACCGGTTCGATGATCCGCTCTATGCCGCCCTGACGCTGTGCCTGCGCTCACCGCGCTCTGCCGAGGACGCGGCGAACATTGCAGCGGAACTGCAACGGACCGGGCACGTGCGCCACGTCCCCGACTCGGATGCTGCCCGTGCTGCCCTTGTGGACGGGTACTTCCACCGGCAAGCGCTGTCACGAACGGTGGCTATCGTGACCGCCACTAACGATGAAGCAGCCCAGGTGAATGAAGCGATCCAGCAGCAACGTGTGGAACGCGGGCAGCTCGGCCTGGGCCGGATGGCGATCGGAAGTGAGGAGCAGCGCATCCTCGAGGGCGACGTCGTACAGACCCGCCGCAACGACCGTACGGCCGGGATCGAGAACCGTGCGATCTGGACCGTCACCCGGATCGGCCCGGCCGCCCTCGAGTTGCAGCGCATGGACGACTCCGCAGACGTGCGCACCATCACCCGTGAGTACGCGGCCGAGCATGTGCACCTGGCATATGCGACGACGGTGCACGGCATCCAGGGCGAGACCACAGACACGTCCCTGGTCGGCCCCGGCGTCGACGCATCCGGCCTGTATGTCGGGCTCACCCGTGGCCGTCGCCACAATGAGGCGATCGTGATCTCGACCACCGACTCCGGCGCCCGCAAGGTCATCGCCGACGAGATGATGCGCGGCCTCCCCGAACCCGATCTCGAAGATGCCGCGCACGCGGCATACCGAGACCTGTCCCGCACCGCCCACGACATGGATCCGGAATCTCGCGCTGGCAGCGTAGCCACGCGCCCGTCCGATGGAGACCGTGCATTTGAGAGTGGGTATCGGCGATGGGTCGCGCAGGTGACGGCGTGGATCCTTGCCGCACGGACAGCCCTCCTGCACGCTCACGCCGTCTCCGCCGCTGACGAGGCACAGCACCATGCCCGCCTCGGGGCGGTCGAACCGCATGCCGAGCTCAGCGCGACCTCCCGCGCCGAGCTGGAAACTCGACTCACCTGCTACGAGCGCATGCTGGCCGACGCCGACCAGCAGCGACACGAAGCGCCGGTATCCGACGCTCGACCGGACGCTCGCCGTGACCCCGGTGAGCTCCCGAACCTTGGTCTCAATCCACCCGCTGAAGGAAGAGGTATCTGATGAATCTGGAAGACGCGGACGTGCTTTTGCAGCGAGTCGCAACCATCGCGATCATGTACTACCCACGGCTCCCAGCCGACGCACCGGAGTACAAGCTCATCGACGACATCGACTGGTGCCTGAACGAAACCGCCAAGGCGGAAGCGACGGACGAACTGCGCCGACTCATCGGACGCGCCATCGTGGACCCGACCGCCCACCGCGAAGCGCTGACCGCCCACGTGTACGCGCTGGTCCCCGATACGGGCGACGCGGAATGACCGATCATGGTCGCAAGCGACGACGCGAAGGCCCGTGCACGGGAGCAGGCCGCGGCCTGGCGCAAGGCGCATCCCGAACTCGTGGCCAAGTACCGACAGAGGTTCATTGAATCTCGGAGAGCGAAGCGGAATGCCGACCCCGAGGCCGCGCGCGCAGAAGATCGCCGGCTACTCGCGCGTCGACGGGCGCGCGAGATCCGACGGCTCAAGCACAATGAACACAGCCGTCTCGTTCGCTCCCGTGACCCCGAGGCGGCGCGGCAACGGAGCAGAAGGTTCCGGGAGGAGCACCCGGAGAAGGTTCGTGAGTACCAGCGGCGTTATCGGGAGCGGCATCCGGAGCGTGCCAAGGCGAACCAGGCGGCTGGAGCGCAGCGATACCGCGACAGGAACGCGGAAGTTGTCCGGGAACGGCAACGCGCCCTCGCCGCCGCGCATCGACGCAAGCACCCCGACGCCTATCGAGAATGGTACGAACGCAACCTTGAAGAGCAGCGTGCACGCGGACGGGAAGCATCCCGGCTCCGCAGCCGGTTGAAGAAAGCCGGCCTTCCGCCGCGCACGATCCGGCGCATTTACGCGGAAGAACGACGCGCGAACGACGCCGCCGCGGACAAGTACTTCACGACACCGCGCTCCGTCGAGGAACTGGCCGTCATCGCGACGGAGTCCGTTCACAGCCGCGCACTGGAGCTGCCGCAGGCGGTGCGCTCGCTCCGGCGCGAGCTGCTTGACGGGCCACTGCCAGCAGCCGAGTACCTGCAGCGTTCCGTCGACCGAGACGAGCACGGCGCGGAGGACGGAGCGTTTCGGTCGAAGCGCTACCTGGACGCCCTGCACCGCATGAAGAAGCGCGAGCTCACCACGCTCCAGATCCAACATGAGCAGGAACTACAGAACATCCGGGATCAACGCCCGCAGATCTACGAACAGCACTACCTCCGCAGGCGCGCACAGCTCCGTGATGAGATACGAATGGACTCCGCCGCCCGCGTCCTCCGGGGCTTGGAACCATATGACATTGACGCCGAGATGCGCAAACGCGTGGCTGAGGAGGCCGAGCCCATCGTCAACGCAAGACTGACCGACGCCAAGGAGCAGACCCTTCACCGGGTCGACGAGATCCTCGACCGATACCGGCCCAACGTCGATCCGGCCGCGCCGCACCAGGGCCTCTCGGGGCCGGGCGCATCAGGCCCAGGTCTTGCGTAGGGTGGCACGCTGCTCCGGGATATGGTTCCAGCGCTCCACACGATGCACGACGTGTGTCTCGCCCGTACGCTTATGGATCATCGGGGAACGGCAGATGAGGAACCGCGGCTTCGTCTGCTCATCAAGGACGAGCCACGCCCCTCACGGAGAGTTGGATGACGCGCACCCAGCGATCATCTCACCGGGAAAGGGCGTCCCTCACGCCTTCGGGACGCGCGAGACCAGACCCGCTGACACCAGCTCCTCGACCGCCGCCCTGATCGTGCCGACATCCTCGAAGGCGTCCTCGTACGGGTTGAACGGTTGCCCCTGCCGGAGGATCACCAACGCGTAGAGTCCCTTGGCGGCGAGCGACAGCCCGGGGTCATCCAGGACCGTGTCCGGGATGGCGGTGTCGTCGGGGTCATCGCTCACGAGGCGCGGCCCGTTCGCGGCGATCCATTCTTCAGGTTCAGGCATGGTCCTCACCAATCGCTCGTCACTGGGTTTGACGCAGGTGTTCCCGGAGCCCGGGAATGGCGAACTCCAGCCGGCCGCGTCCCGCCGGCTGGACGAGCCCTGCGTCGATGAGCCGGGCCCGGTAGTTGCCGACAGTGTTCTTCTGGTCCCCGAGCCTGCGGCCGATGTCCGCCGTACTCGCCGGTCCGTCATCTTCTGCCATCGCCCGCAGGAAGTCGAGGTCTTTCGGGGAAGCGGTGGACAACGCGGCGTCGATGACGACCCGAGTATTGCGGCGATGCGCGGCGGCGAGAGCGACCTCGACGTCGGCAACTGTCAGCGGGGCGTCGGTGACCTCGGCCAGCTGCCACAGGTGATAGCCGACCAGTTGGATGAGAAAGGGGTATCCGCCGGTCGATGCCGCAGCGATCCGGATGAGCGAAGGGTCCAACGGGTGGGCGAGGCCGGCGAAGGTCTCCCGGTACGACGTCTCGACCTCCTCGATCGCCGCGGCATGGAGGTCGATGCGGTCGGCACGGCGCAAGAACGTGGCGACGCCTTCGTTGAGCAGGTCCGATACGGCAGCGGGCAGACCGGCGAAGACGAGCGCGATCGGGAGCCGGTCGCGGATGAAGTGCTGCACAGCTGCAGCGAGCTGGGCCAGTTCGTCGCGGTCGGCACCGTGAATCTCATCCAGCGTTATGGCCAGCCCGGTCTGCTGGTCGTCCAGGAGCCGAAGGAGGTTGTCTCCCAAGTGTCGCCAGCTGGCCTGTTCACGCGGGGGAAGTTCGGTGGTGATCGAAAAACCGGCAGCGGCGATCCCCGTGACTCGTCTACCTGCGGGACCTTCGCCGAGCTCTTCGGCGGTCGTGCGCATCGATTCGCCGATCCGTCCCATGAACCCCCGTGTTGCGGTCTCCGAGATGACCACCCACCCTTGAGCGCGTGCGGCGTCCTCGGCCTCGCCGAGCATGACAGTCTTGCCGATGCCCCTCGCGCCCGTGAAAATGGTCAGCAACCCGGGTGCGCCGGAGCGGATGCGGAGCCCGTACACGAACTCGTCCAGGACGCCCGCCCGACCGATCAGCTGGGGCGGCTCGGCACCGGCTGTGGGACGGAATGGGTTCTGCGTCTGGTGTGGAGACATCCACGCTCCTTGTGAACTCTTGTGTACTCAGTGTACTTCGATGTACGTGGTGTGAACGGGTGTCCGTGATTGCCGGGACAAGTGGGGATGTCAGTCGGGAGCGGACGGGAGTACGATGACTCCCGTCCGCTCGGCGTGATTGTTCAGCGGGTGACTCCGGTTCCGGCGTACGAGGCCGGTTCCGCTACCGGCCCCGAAGCGTCTGCTGCGGGGCCGCTAGCTTTTGGGGCGCGGTTGATGGCCGCGCCGGTGAACTTGAGGGAGGCGCCGACGTTGTCGGCGATGACGTCGCGGGTCTCGCGGGTCTGGCCGGTGTCCTTGTCGGTGTAGGTGCCGAAGCGGAGGTCTCCGACGACGATCGCGGCGTCGCCCTTGTGGAGCGAGTCGGTCACGTGGCGGGCCTGCTGACTGAACACGACGACGCGGTGAAAGACCGTGCCGGCGTCCTCCCAGCGTCCGGTGTCTTCGTTGAGGCGGCGGTCGTTGACCGCGAGCGAGAATCGGGCGTACTCGTTGCCCGATTCGCCGGTGCCGTGTTCCGGGTCGGCTGTGAGGTTGCCCTCCAGCGTGACCGGGATCTTGGTAGTCATACTCTTCTTCCTTTCCTTCGAGGACGCCGGTGCATCCTTCACTGTGCGTGGGCCTGGCTGGTCCACGCCGTCCATTCCTGCTCGTCTGTTACTCCTGCCCAGGAGCGTGGTTTCGGAGGTTTGTGCCCGTTGTTGCATCCCCCGCCGTACGCTCGCGAGAGGCGGGGTACGGCGATGGCGAGACGTTCGTGCCAGCCGATGGGCCCGAATCCGGCGTCGCTGGCGTCGAACGCGGCGACGTGCGCGGTGTGGAGGGCGGAGAGTTCTTCGACGATGTTCCCGTGCTGCCACCAGCAGTTCGGCATGACACTGACCGGGATGTTGTAGCGGGTCGTCCACCACTCCACCCAGTCCCGCAGAGCGTTCCACCGTTCGGTGGCTTCCGTGCCGGAGAGTTCGCGCCAGTTGGTGACGAGTCCGCCGATCGGGGACGAGTTGCCGTACCGGGTGCCGGGGTCGAATCCGGAGAGCTCCCGGGCAAGGAGCGCGTCGACATCGTTCGGGTCGAGTTCGCTCATGACGCGTCCTTCACGGGGCGCAGCTTCACCTGCAGCACCTGGAGGGCGTGGGCGGATGCTTGCCGGCGGGTGCGGTGGGTGGCGAGGATGATGTCGCGGTCGATGAGGCGGTGCAGTAGGTCGTGGCAGTAAGGGTGCAGGGCGATGAGGTCACCGTCGTCTTCCCAGGCCTGCCATTGCCCGCGGATGATCCGCACACCCCGGTAGTCCAGGTGATGAAGCTCAAGATCCGCTCGGGTGCCGGGGGCACCGCAGGCGGCGCAGGGCACATCGCCTGTTCGGGTGTGGGCGCGGAACCAGCGTTCCCGTCGTGCGAACCAGGCCCGAGAGCGGAGGAACTCATCTCGGTACAGGTTTTTCAGCCCGGTGCGGCGCCGGTTGCTCATTCCTCACTCACCGCCTCCGCGGACTCGGCCGGCTCGGGATCGACTGCCTCCGGTGCGGCGGGTTCCGGTGTGAGGGGCGTGGTCGTGGCGGCGCCGAATACGGCTCGTTGTTCTTGCTCGGTGCTGCGTTTGCCGTGCTGGATCTGACGGGCGTCGCGACGTTCGTCCCACCCGGCGAGGTCGAGGAGCACGCCGCGCCGGTTGCGGTAGGCGAGCAGCCCCAGGGTTTGCGGCATCCGCCGGATCTCGTCGACCGACATCAGCGGCAGCCGGTCTTGGCGTTCGCTGGTGTGGTGGCCGGCTTCGGTGCTGTTCCAGGAGCGCTCAGTGCGCCGGGCGTCGCGGGTGCCGAGGAGTGCTTCGACGTCGCGGAGGTGCGCGACATGGGATGCCCCGCCGAGGAGGACTTTGGCGGTCGCGGCGGCCCAGATGGTGTCGGCTTCAGCGCGGGACCAGTTGGTTTCTGCTTGGGAGAGGGCTTGGAGGACGACGAAGGTGCAGATGCCGCGCCCGCCGCCGTCGGCCATGACGCGGGGGAGGGCACCCCAGCGGAACATGTTCGCGATCTCGTCGAGGATCAGCCCGAGCGGGTGCGCGAGGCGGGAGCCGGGGGAGGCGAGAGCGCGGTTGCGGGCGACCTCGACGATGTCGTCGAGCAGAGCGCCGAGGAACCCGCCCATCGCGGATGCCCCGGACGAGGAGCCGATCAGGTACAGGGTATTGGCGGCGTCGAGGAACTCGTTCGGATCGAACAGCGGGTCGCCCCGGCCGGGCATGAGGGCGGAGCGGATCTGCGGGACGGCGAGCGGTGCGACGGCGCCTTGGACGCCGAACCAGATCGAGGAGACGATCTTCTCGTCCCCGCTGATCGTCGCCTCGAGGTTGTCGCCCCATCCGGGTGCCCCGTCGGAGCGGAGCACATCGACCGCGGTACGGGCCAGGGCCGGGCTGGAGCCCCAATCGTAGATGTCCTCGATGGTGCGATCTCCCACGGCCGCGGCGTGGAGGAGCCGCCCGAGGACGACACCAGATGCTTGCGCCCACTCCCCGTTCGCGGTCGACGCCCCCAGCGCGGTGCCGGTGATGATCGCGGTGCCGCGTTGCATTGCGATGAGAGGGTCTTCGCAGCCGGCGAGGGGGCTGACACGGAGGGGGTTGCGGACGCCGGAGAGTCCTTGCGGGTCGAAGACGTGGGTGTGGCCGCGGTGCTGGCGCATGTGCATGGTCGCGGTGAGGTTGTCGTTCGTCGTCGACGTCGTGATCAGGGGACCTGACCAGTCGAGGATCGCGGAGATCAGCACCCGATACCCCTTACCGGACCGGGGCGGGCCTTCCAGCGCCACGGAGTCCTCGATCGACACATACACATCTCGGCCGCGGGAACGCCCGATCCGCCACCCCACGTCGGTGGGCTTTGGATGCTGCAGGTCGGGGCGCAGCTGCTTGGCGCGACGCAGCACCGCCTTGGCGGACAGATGCTGACGGATCTCGGACGCCGCCGCGAACCCCGGCCGGGTGCGCAGGTCGGTGATGAACGCACGATCCGATTCCCGATACCGGCGGTAGAGGGCAAACACCGCGACAGCGAGTGCGACCAGGAGCAGCACGGCGACGAGGTCGGCGATGCGGATCTGCCACACGGGCAGCGCGCATGTCCCGTCGACCTGGTACTGGGTGGGGTCGCCGGTGATGGCGAGGATGAGCCCGGAGAACAGACTGGAGGCTGTCGGTCTGGCGCCGCACAGCGCCGCGGTGACCGACTCGGCGATGAACGTGAATGCGAGGCTCAGCAGAAACGCCGCCGCGACGAGGACGGCGAGAGCCTTACCGAACCAACTGTTGTTCATGACCCGGCCCCCTCAGCTGAGCCCGGTGGCGATGGCTGCGGCGACGCGGATCCACGCATCCTGGCTAGTGCGGCGGAGGGCATCGAACCGCAACGGGCCGGACTTGAGCGCCGGATCGAACGGCACCGTCTCCACGACCCGCACCTGGTCGGTGAACCCGGCGGCGATCGCATCGATGTCACGGCGGGACCCGGCCTCGGGCTGAGTGACGATGACGACCGCGTTCGCGGCAAGGTTCGCGGAGTGCCGGTCGCGTTGCCGGAGCGCCTCGAGGAGGAGGGAGGCGGATTCGGCGGATTCGGGGGAGGGGAGGGTGGGGATGACGAGCTGGTGGGCGGAATCGATCATCCGCAGCCACCGGTCGGCGGACTCGTCGTTGCCGGAGTCGAACACGATGAGCCGGTAGTAGTGCATCGCGACCTGCATGAGCAGGTCGAAGTCGGCGTGCTCGATGCGCTGATGGGCGGCGAGGAGTTCGGGGTTGGAGCGGAGTACGTCGTACCGGTCGGCGGACTGGTGGTGCACGAACCGGGAGATGTCCGACACCGATGCCGTCGCCGACAGCAGGTCGGGGGCGGCGGGGAGGAGGTCACGGATGGTGGTGTCGTACAGGCCCTGCTCGGTCCGCCATCCCAGGGTGCCGCGGGTGTCGTTGTTGTCCCAGGCAAGGACGTTCCCTCCGCCGTGGCGCGCGAACACGGCGGCGAGCATCGACGAGGTCATCGTCTTCCCCACCCCGCCTTTACCGTTCGCGACGGCGATGTTCCGGTAGCCGGCCCAGTGTCGCGACACGCTCGCGATCGCCTCTCGACGCGCGCGCTGCGTCTTCGTCTCGGGGATGCGAATGCCGGCCCGGGCGGCGAGGTGACGCCATCCGGTCCCGGTCGCCTGCGTCTCGCCGGAGGTGATGAACGACCGGCGTGCGATAGTCCCATCGCTCCCGGCGTCGAGATCGGCATCGGCATCCGCATCGCTGTCGCCGGTGATGGTGTGATCGGGAGGGTCTGGTTCCGGGGGAGGTGCCACGTTCACGCCGGGCGTGGGCGCATTGCGCGGCTCGGGCACGTCTGCCGGCGCGGCGGTGATCTCGCCGGCCGCGCTGATCAGGAGCCGGTGTTCACCGCGGTCCCCGGAGGTGACGAGCTCGAGCGCGGTTCCTGCGCGGCGGGCATGGTCGGTCGCTCGCCGCACCACAACACGGCGGATATCCTCGTCGCCGGTCGCGCTGATCGGCTCGGGCTGCCCGTCCGGGCCGACGAATGTTGCATGGGGGCCGGTGACGGTCGCGTATGCGCGGGGGATCGTGTCGGTGGTCATTGCAGTTCCTTCTGGGTCAGCCATCCATCAACGGATGCGTCGCCGGCTGATGGACCGGCGGGTGTGTCGCCGTATCGTGAATCTCCCGGCCAGAGCGATTCGAGAACGGGGTCGTCGAGGGTGCGGAACTCGTCGTCGTACCGGCTGTCGAGTTCCATGGCGTCGTCGGTCTTGAACAGGTCGTATTCCCACGGGGTGGAGGTGGCGAACGCGTCGACCAGGTAGGAGAACTGGCCGACGTAGGCGAGGAACTCGCCTTTCCGCAGCTGCCGGGCCATGGCGACGTGGGCGGGTGGGATCGCGAGACGCTGATGGATGCTCGCACCTTCTTGCTGGTTGATGCGGAAGATGAACTTGTTCTCGATGTCTCCGGCGATCGAGTAGGCGAGGTTTCGCTCCTGCGAGTCGGCTTCGCCGACGGCATCCAGGTCACCCATCTTGTGCAGGATGACGATGTTGCTGATCCCGTAGTGGCGCGACAGTTTCAACCATTGCTGATACATCTGCAGCGACGCGAGCGAGGTCATGTCGCGCCAGCCTTCTTCACGGATCACGTACCGGGTGCGGTGCGCGGCACGGTCGGAGATCACGGCCTGATTCCATGCGGTGGTGCAGATCTGCGACAGCTGCGCCACCAGGTCCCCACGTGCGAACAGCTCGGAGGTGTCGACGACGACGATGGGGGCGGCGTCGTCGAACTGCACGGTCGATTCGTCTTCGAACAGGTCGGACAGGTCGCCGTTCACGAACCGGCGGAGGACGAAGCTAGGCTGGATGGCGCCCTGGGCGAGGTGCCGGTCCCGGTCGGCCTCGCGGGTCAGGCCGGTCAGTTCGGTGTAGACGCCGCGCAGGGTGGGGTGATCGTCGGTGGTGCGGATGCAGCGCTCGAGGGCTTCGAGGAGCGCGGCGTGTTCGACGGCGGTGAGGTGGGAGCCGGGGAGGGCAGCCCCGACGAGAGAGGTGAGGACGGTGATCCGGCGCTGCTTGACCATCTGCTCGTGCTGCTCATTCGTTACGCCGGTGCGCCTGGGGCCCCGGTCCAGTGGATTCAACCGGGTGTCGTATGCGCCGCCGAGGCGGATGACGTTCCCGCCGGGGATGGCTTCGGCGACCGCGACCCATTCGCCTTTCGGGTCGGAGGGGACGACGGCCTGATGCCCGAACGCCATGGAGCGGGTGACGAGGGTCTTGATGACCGCACTCTTGCCGGCTCGGTATGCGCCGAGGACGAGGACGTTGGTGGAGAACGAGCCGCGGTCGGTGCTGTCCGCGTAGGTCTCCCAGGGGGAGAAGTGCCATAGGGCGTCGGCGTTGAGATCGACACCGACGATGGGGCCGCGGTGTCCGAGGCCGGCGTCGGCGACGAATGGGTAGATCCCGGCGATGTGTTGCGAGGTCGCCTGATGCGGCGGCACATGCACGGGCGCGAGGTTCCAGTACCCGCCGTCGGTGAGCCCGGGGCCGAACGGGCCGGGCGCGGCCGCCTCCGGTAGTCCGCGCTCGCGTCGCGCAGCCGGCGGGGCGACCTGGGCGCGGTCGTTCCGGTGCTGCTCGCGACGATGGCGTCGCCGCTCCTGTCGGGAGAGTCCGTCGGGTTCGAAGACCAGAGCGCGTCGGGTCATCACTTCATCCCCAGTCCGATCGGGATCGCGTTGACCATGAGCGCTTCGGCCTGCTGGCAGTAGAGGATCTGCGCTTCCATCTCCGCCTGGGCGAGGGCGTTCCGCATCCCGGCGAGGGCCTGGTCGAGCTGGCCCTCATCGGGCGCGGTGACGGTGAGATATCCGCCGTACCGGAACTCGCCGTGTCCGGCGACGAGCTCCTGCTCCTCCTTTTCGAGGGCGAGCCAGTCTGCGTCGTCGGCGGCGTTGCCGTCCGTGCCGCGCTTGGCTCGGAGCTTCTCGTTGCCTCGCCACACCTTCTTCTCATCCCGCACCCGCTTGAGTGCCTGCTTCAACGGCACCGGCGTCAGCACCAGCGAGAAGATGTGGGTGACGGCGTCGCCGGTGTGCGGGTGCCGGGCGAACACCAAGGGTGCGATGAACCCGACGTGCGCGTCCGAGCGCGGCCATTCGTGGATCCACATCGTCGTATGCACCCCGGAGTCGGTGCGGACGACCCGGTTCGACCCGCGCGGCTCCTCCAGATACATTGGGCCGATCGCGAGGGGGTCGACCCCGGTGTGATCGTCGGTGCGGTTCTGGATGTTGGCGGCGAATTCCGGGTCGAACGTGACCCGGGCGAGAGCGGCGATCTCACGCGGGGACAGCCAGGCGCGGACGTGGATCTTCGCGTTCGAGAGGGCGTCGGCGAGGGTGCGGGTCTCGATCAGCGCCAGCGCCTGCGCCCCGACCCGGCCGCCGCCGAGCGCTTTGACCTGGGCGGCGAGGGCGAGGAGGTCGAGTGTGAAGGTGAGGTAGTTGCGGTGCGCTACCGCGAACCGCTCGGACCCGTTCATGACGTGCTCGTAGTTCGCGGCGATCGGGGACGTGCGGTCGAGCTCCCGATGCTCGGTGATGGCGTCGTAGTGCTCCCGGGCGGCGCGGATCGTCGTCGGCAAAGTCCGCTCCTGCAACGTGATCCTCTTCACCCCGGGACGCTGCGTGAAGGACGCCAGCACGCGGGACCACTGCTGGGCCAGATCGAGCCGTTCGGGGGCGTCGTGCATCAGGAACCCCTGGACTTCGAGTTCCGCGGTGACGGACACGGTGCGGTTCCGCGGGTCGTACACGCACGCGATCCGGTCGACATCCCACAGCTGCACCGATGCCCGCACCCCGGGAAGGTTGAGGGTGCCCACGACCTGGACGTGCTCGGGCCGGAACACTTGCTTCGTCGCACCGGCCGCATGCCGGGTCTGCTTCATCGCCCAGAGACCTGCCATCTTCGGCGCCGACAGCCCGTGGATGGTGATCGCGGCGGTGACGCCGAGGGCGAGATAGAGGGGCGCTGCGTAGAGGAGTCCGACGGGACCGAACCGGTTGGTGAAGATCAGCACGATGATCGCGGCGGCGGCGATGCAACCGAGCTGCCACCCATCCATTCCGAGCACGATCCCCTGCCGGGACCGGCCCGGAAGCCGAACCGGACGCTCATCACTCGACGCGGCGGTCATGACGACTTCCTTCCAGGAGCAACAGGTGCAGGCGGTGCGGGCGACGCCGGACGCGACGGCGTCTGGGAGGTCGCACTCGACGTCGGCTTCGCGGCAGGGCTGGTGTTCCGGCCTCGGGCGGGAGCCGCGGCACCGGCCGGGCCGTGCGTGCTGCGCCCGCCCGGCTTCGCCGCCGCAGCTGACGCGACGCCTCGGGAGGCTCCGGAGGCGGGGATGCCGGCCGGCATCCCGGCCAGGCGGGAGGGCATCCGCCCGACGGATCGTGCCGCGCTGCTGGCCATCCGGCCTGCGGTGTGGCCGATGCCGGATCCGATGCTGTCCGTGGCGGACGAGCCGACGAAGGTGAACAGGCTGAACACCGCCAGCGGGGCGAACGCGGCGAGCACCAGACCCACCAGCAGCGGCCAGGACTGCGGATCCCAGATGCTGTCGACATCCGCGAGCCCGTTGACAATCAACGCGACGAACCCGTTCGTCAATGGCCCGGCGAGCAGGAGCGCGACGACGGCGGAGATGTAACGGACGACCCACTGCGGGCCGACGCCGCGCACCGGGAACAGCATCCATGCCACCGGGCCGACGGCGATCAATGCGGCGAGGGCGATGTTGCGGAATGCGAAGACCAGCATGAGCAGCAGCAACGACAGCAGCAGGAGCCCGTGGATGAGGAACGCGAAGAAGTAGTTCGCCTGCCCGCCCGCCCACATCACCTTCTGCAGGTCCTGGAACAACGTGACCGGGCCGTCGCGATTCATCACGTACCAGGTGAGGTCGTCGATCGCGTTGAGAAGGTGACCGGTGCCCCACAGGGTGAGGGGGACGGCGGGGACGGCGATGAACGTGCGCACGATCGCCCCGACCAGCTCATCCCGGTTGCCGGACACGATGGCGGCGGCGATCGCCCACACCATCGCACCGAACAGGACGGCCAGGACGGCCCACTGCCAGAACGACCATTCGCCGACCGCAGCCGTCCACAGCACTGTGGAGGTATCGAACCGCATGTTCGCGGCCACCAGCAGCATCGCCGCGGTGGTCGCGATCGCCATGCCGCGTCCGGCGTTCTCGAACGTCACGCACACGACGTCGCCGACGCTGCAGCCATACTCGACGACGAGTGCCTTGCCGCCCATTGCCTCGATTGCGGGAACGTGCGCTTCGTACGTGGTGCACACGGTGACCCGGGCACCGTCCATCAGCACTCCTCGGAGACACTGCTGAGGCTTGACGTCGCTCCCCTTCGTCGGGGTGCATGAGACTTGGCCCGAAGTGTGGTTGCAGAGCACGGGGTAGGCGGGCGATGACCACGGCTGTCCGGAGATAGGCATCAATGGGTTGGCCGCCGCGGCCGCGCTCGTCTGTTCCGGGGTGGATGCGTGAGCGGGGATGGACACGCACAGGGCAACAAGGAGTCCGACGAGGGCTCCGGTGACGGCCGTGCGCGATCCGAACATCAGAATCCGAAGTCGAAGTTGACGAACCAGGCGAACAGACCGTTGGCTGCTCCCAGGACGGCGGCGGCGATGAATATCCACAGGATGTTCTCGCCCGCCCACGTGCGCACTCGATCCGATGCCAGGCCACGGAAGCTGAGTGCGGCGCCGGCGACGACCAGCATGATGAAGACCACGATCATCGCGCCGGCGAGGACATAGGAGGCGATGACTTGGAGGCCCTGGAAGAACGGGGCCGAGAAATCCGGGTTGATATCGGGGACGTCGACGTCGAATGGCATGTTCACGATGATCTCTCTTTCGATCTCACTTCAAAGGCAGGCCGAGTGCGGCCATGAACGGCTCCGGGTCGATGGCGATCCCGGCGCGCTGGATTTCGTAGTGCAGGTGGCAGCCGAAGGATCTGCCCGTATTCCCCTCAGCGCCGACCGCGGTCCCAGCAATGACGGCATCGCCGACGGAGACGCGCAGCGACCCCCACTGCATGTGCCCGTAGAGCGTCACGAGGCCGCCCCCGTGGTCGATGCGGACAGTGTTTCCCCAGCCGGAGAATGCGCCGGCCGTGATGACCGTTCCAGTGCCGGCGGCGTAGATGCTGCTTCCGCAGCCTTGGGACATGTCGTATCCCTGGTGGTCGGTGGAGCAGTATGAGCATCCGCCTACGGGGTTGTATCCGAAGCCGCGGCCCTTGAAGTAGTCGCCGGCGACCGGGTACCCCCAGTCGCCGCTCACGGCGGGAACCGGGCCGGTGCCTACGGCCGCCGCGGGAGCTGTCAGGGAGGTTCCGGCGAGGGCCATGGGGATGATCGCGAGTGGGGCGAGAGCGACGAGGATGAGGATCGTCACGCCGGCGAGGAGCATGGTCACTATCCGACGTGCGGTCCTCGAGCGGGCGAGGGCCGTGACGACGAAGGCGGGGACACCCATCAGGGCTCCATGGGCTCCGGGAAGTAGCGGACGATCTTGCAGTCGCCAGGCTGCTGCGACGAATCAGGGGTGGGGACGGAACCTGCACCGCACAACACCTGCACGCTGACGCGGACCGTCTCCTCGTAACTGGTCTCCGCGCCGTCGCCCGATGTTCGGGTGAAGGCCAGCGTCACATCCGCCGTGCCAATCCGCATGTCGCCGCTCGGGTCCTCGGGCACATCGACGTAGTCGATATCACCGGTGACGGACGCCGTCACCCGGCCATCCTCCTGAGCGAGCGAGTCCCACTCGGGCTCCGGAAGGACGAGCGACTGGCGCAGCTCAAGCTGCGCCGATTTCATTTCCTCGAGTTGATCGGTTTCGGAGGTGTACCGGGTGTCAGGGGTGAACCAGGCGTCGAGGTAGGTGAGCCACTCGTCACGCTCGCTGAGCTGCGTATCGAAGGTGGATGCCGCTTCCAGCGCGCGACGGATATAGAGGTCGGGATCCGTCGTGATCGGCTCGGGCACCCACCCCTGATCCGCAACGTTCGGGTCGACGACATCACCATCCGTCGCAGGCGGCGTGGCCGGCGGCGAGGATGCCGTCGTGGATGCCGGGGGAGTCGTCGGGGCGACGTCCGGCTGATTCAGCGCGGCGTTGACGAAGATCGCAATGAGACCGGCAAGCAAGATCGCTCCACCGGTCAGGGCCCACGTCAGACCCCGTTGGTTCTTACGCTCACTGGCCATGGTGGTCAGCCCTCCCGAAGCTTCAGGACGGCGGCGCGGCCGGTAGTGCACTGAACCGGCGAAAGCCGCAGTGACGAACTGGACGCTACTCCCATTCGGTTACGCATGTCTGTAGGCCATTTGGGGGACAAGGCGCATTCGTGACCCCCGAAACGGGAGGAGTTCGACTGCGTCAGCCTCAACATGATGTGAACGGTACACCCATCCACTTACAAAGTAAACGGGTAATCAATTCGGTTTCTGCTGGATTCTTAGGGTGTGCAGCCGCATGATGGATCCATGCCCAAATACGCGCGGCCGGCCGACGGCGAAGGAGCCGAAGCACCTCTCGCGATCCTGGGGAACATGGTCAAGGCCGGAATCATCCGCCAGGTGCGCAAGACGCCCAACGTCGGCCGCAAGACGATCGCCGACGTCCTGGCGGTCGCGCCCTCGACGATCGTTCCATACCTCGGCGAACTCGAGGCGGCCGGGCTGCTGATCGCGAACCCGCCCAAGGCGGAGCGCAAGCGCGGGGAGTGGGTTGTTTACCGTGTCAACGACGAGATGGTGACGGAGCTGTACCTAAGGCTGGGGCAGGAGATCGGGGAAATCTAGCCATTTGAAGGTGTCACCAGTCTGTGCAGCGGACCCCCCGGTGAGGCCAGGGTGATCACTGGCGTGAGGATGCCGTCGATCTCGATCTGCCATGTGAGCTAACAATGCGATACGATTCGAATCGAATAGCCATTATGCGGAGAGGTGTGCAATATGTCGGCACGACTCGATCCAAAGGACGCGGTGATCGTGGCTTATCGGCGAACGCCGTTCGGTCGAGCGCGAAAGGGGTCATTTGCGCTCGAGCGTCCGGAGGACCTCGCGCTGACGGCTGTCCGGGCCGCGCTCGGTGAGGTGTCGTCGCTCGATCCCGGTGCCCTGGATGACTTCTACCTCGGCACGGCCGTCCCCGAGGGTGCGCAGGGTGACAACCTCGCCCGCCGGGTGGCGGTGTACGCGGGGTATGACACGCTCCCCGGCGCGACCGTCAACCGGTTCTGTGCATCGTCCCTGCAGGCGTTAGCGGGTGCATCGCGCGCGATCCGATCAGGTGACGGCGAGGCGTTCCTTGTCGCGGGTGTTGAGTCGACTTCGAGTACGCCGCCGGTGTCGGTCAATATTCACCCCAATGCGGCAGCGCCTGCTGCTCGCGCCGACCGGGTGTTCGATAGTAGCGAGACGTGGATCGATCCCCGGAGCATCGGTGAGATGCCCGACGTCTACATCTCGATGGGCAAGACCGCGGAGTTCGTGGCCGACCTGACGGCGACGAGCCGTGCGGATCAGGATGCCTGGGCGCTGCTGTCGCAGCGACGCGCCGCTGCCGCGCTTGAGCAGGACTGGTTCTCCGGCGAGATCGCCCCGCATACCCGCACCGACGGCACGGTCGTCTCGACCGATGACGGGCCTCGCCCCGCCACCACTCTCGAGGGTCTGTCTGCGCTCCAGCCGGTATTCCGCAATGGCGGAACCGTCACGGCGGGCAATGCGAGCCCGCTCAACGACGGTGCCTCCGCAGCCGTCCTGATGAGCGCAGCCAAGGCAGCCGAGCTCGGACTGAGCCCGCTGGGGCGGATTCTCGGCGCCGCGGCCGGGGCGCTCTCGCCCGAGATCATGGGCCTCGGTCCGGTCAGCGCCACCCGGCGGCTGCTCGATCGACTGGGACTCGCCATCGGCGACATCGATCTGATCGAACTCAACGAGGCATTCGCGGCTCAGGTGGTCCCTACGATTCGCGAGCTCGGGCTCGACCCCGAGAGCGTGAACGTCCACGGCGGCGCGATCGCACTGGGGCATCCCTTCGGCGCGACCGGCGTTCGGCTCACGGGCACACTGCTGCGGGCGCTCCGCGCTCAGGACAAGACGCTCGGGCTGGCGACGCTCTGCGTCGGAGGCGGTCAGGGCATGGCACTCGTGATCGAAAGACTCGGCTGATGGGTGTGATCGATCCGCACATCAGCTGGATCCTGGCGCACGAGCCCTCGTTCGGATGGTTCGGTTTCACGATCGACGAGGCGACCGAGGGACGCGCCTCGGTGTCGCTCGTCGTCGGGCCCGAACACGTCAACGCCAACGACATGGCACATGGGGCGATCATCTTCGCGGTGGCGGATCAGGCCCTCGCGATGGCGGCGAACACACTGATCCCGCACGCAGCGACGGCCGACGCGCAGATCCACTATCTCGCCCCCGCACGCTCAGGGCAGCGCCTGCACGCTTCGGCACAGGCGAGCTGGGCCGACGAGCGCCGCGCCGTCGTGGACGTCGTGGTCGTCGCGGACGAGACGGTCGTCGCGACCTTCCGCGGCATGGCCCGCGCTACTCGCCGCAGCTGAGCGTCCACAGCGAAGAGCCCGACGGGGTGCGGCGTGAGTCCGCACCCCGTCGGGCTCTTCGCCTCATGCGCGCGTGCGTCCCTTGACGAACTCGCTGTCGGGGAGATCCGTGACGGGAAGACCCGATGCCTCGAGTGCGGAACGCGCCACCTTCATCAGCCGGTCGGGGATGCGAGGCGCGGGGGCCCGCAGTGCACCGCCGTTGAAGCCCGCAAGCCACTCCTGGTACTTCCAACCGGTGCGGTTGATCACCGTGGTGCCCACCGATGAGCCGGTGAGGATCGTAGTGTTCGCATTGCGGGCGGGAGCGACCTGCCACCACAGCTTCATCGCTTCCTCCCACTGCCCCTGCTGGGCGAGGGCGAACGCGCGGGGGAAGTAGTCGCTCATCCAGTTCGTGTTCGATGTCCCCGAGAACTGGAAGTCGAGCACCGACATGAGCGGGATCGTCTCGCTCTCGATCGGGCAGGAGATGATCACCTCGTCGCGGAAGTGGTGATACATCTCCATGACGCCGCCGATGGTCGGATAACCCTGTTCGGACTTGATCGCGACGATGTTCGGAATCGTGTCGAGGACGTGGCGCACGAAGGGCACCGGCATGCCGGCCGGATCGATCCGCTCGAAACCCCATGCGGGTAGGCCGAAAAGCATCGTCGCGAGATCCGTCGAGTCCGCGAGGGCTTTCGTGTAGTCGTAGACCTCCTGGTGGGAGGTCGGCCAGAACGACGTCGGATAGGAGAGGAGGACGCTGTCGACGCCCTCCTTCTCGGCGAGCTTGAGCGCAACGATGTTCTCCTCGAGCGTGTTGAACGCCGCGTGGAAGAACAATTGGAAGTCAGGTCCGCCGGCGTCGCGGGCGACGGCGACGATGCGGGCGTTCTCCTCGGGAGTGACTGCGAGCTCGGTGACCAGGAGCGTCCCGGCGAATCCCAGCTCCTTGAGCTTGAGGATGTCGTGACGGATTGCGTTCTCGTTGATCCTCGAGAAGTCCTCGCTGTATGACGGCATCGTCACCGCGATGGTGCCCTTCCAGTGCTCTTTGGCCCAGGCGCGTGCCTGATCCTTCGTGTAGTCGACCATGGTGTTCCTCATTTCCTGGTGGTGACGATTGCGGCGGGGAGTGCGGTGCCGACTCCGCGTTCGCGGGCGCGGTCGACGAGCGTCTCTGCGACGACGATGTCCTGCAGCCCTGAGCCGGTGGATTTGTATATGCGGATGCCGCGATCGCGCTGCACGTGGCGCGTACCCAGCAGCACGTCGTTGAGCGCGGTGGTGACCGCGTCGACGTCGACTCCGGCTTCGCGTGCGGCGATCATGTCACCGCTGCCGTGCACGACCTCGTCCACGCCGTCTGCGACCACGAGGGAAGCGCGGGCGATCAGGTCGGCGGGCAGCTCGCGCTGTCGCGGTGTTGTCGAGCCGATGGATACCACCGTCGCGTCGTCGGCGACCCAATCGGCATGCACTGTCGGTGATTCGTCGCGCGAGCGGGCGGCGCAGAGCACGAGATCCGCGCCACGAACTGCATCCTCGGCCGAGTCGACCGCGGTGACCGGCACGCCGAGCTCTGTGGAGAACCGGTCGGCGAACGCCTCGCGGTTCTGCGGGGTCGGGCTGAACACCCGCACCGAGGCGAACCGTGTGACGAGGGCGAGCGCCGCGGTGTGCGACTGCGCCTCGAACCCGGATCCGATTATCCCCACAGTGAGAGGGCGGTCGGGCGTGATCGCCGCTGTACCGACCGCCGTCGTGGCGGCGGTGCGAAGCCCGGTGACACGATTGCCGTCGACGAGCGCGACCAGTTCGGCAGTGTCCCGATCGAACAGGGAGATCAGGTAGCTGACGCGCAGGCCGTCGGCGAAGGATCCGTTGATCGATTTCGCTCCGAACAGCCGACCGTTCACCGGAACCGAAGGCATGACCCGCATCCATTCCCGGCCGCTGTCTGCGAAGATCCGTCCCGGATTTCTGCCATCGTCGAGCGGTGTCGAATAGGCTGCGCGGATCGACTCGATCGCGCTGGGCAGATCTGCGAGGATCGCGACGTCCTCGTCCGTGAGGAACAGTGGCAGGCGAGTAGGGGAATCGGACTCAGTGCTCATGCGTCACACCCTTGTTCGAGAGTCGGTTCTTTGTGCACGATACGTATCGTATTCGTTTTGAGTATACTTGGGCAAGACGTCCCCTCGAGGAAGAGAGCCTGCCCGATGTCCATCGCCACTGTGAATCCGACCACTGGGAAGACCGAGATGATCATCGAGCCGCACAGCGGGCTCGAAGTCGACCAGCGTATCGCCGAGGCTGCGGCGGCCGTGCATGCGCTGCGGCGGACGTCGTTCGCTCAGCGCGCCGCCTGGATGCACGCTGCTGCCGACATCCTCGATGATCAGGCCGCCGGGCTCGGAGAGCTCATCACCGTCGAAATGGGCAAACCGATCGCGCAATCGGTCGCCGAGGTCGTGAAGTCCGCCAAGGCGATGCGCTTCTACGCCGACAACTCCGCGACCTTTCTTGCGGACGCGCCGCTCGATGATCCGACACAGGTAGGAGCATCGCAGGCCTGGACCCGATATGAGCCACTCGGCGTGGTGCTTGCCGTCATGCCGTGGAATTACCCGCTCTGGCAGGTCATCCGCTTCGCCGCCCCCGCACTGATGGCGGGGAACGCCGGCTTGCTCAAGCACGCCTCTAACGTGCCGCAGGCGGCGCTGTTCCTCGACACGCTGTTCGAGCGGGCGGGATTCCCGAAGGGCTCGTTCCGCACGTTGCTGATCGGCGGCGCCGAGGTCGGCGCAGTCCTGGCCGACGCGAGAGTCGCAGCAGTCACCCTCACCGGATCCGAGCCCGCCGGGCGATCGGTGGCCGCCATCGCCGGTGATCACGTCAAGAAGGCCGTTCTCGAACTCGGTGGATCCGACCCCTTCATCGTGATGCCGTCCGCTGACGTGGCCGCCGCCGCGGCGACAGCCGTGCGCGCGCGGATCAGCAACAACGGTCAGTCCTGCATCGCCGGCAAGAGGTTCATCGTGCACGACGCGGTCTACGACGAGTTCGCGGCTGCGTTCACGGCGCAGATGGCAGCGCTCGTCGTCGGTGATCCGCTGCTGCCCGAGACCCAGGTCGGCCCGTTGGCCACGGAGCCGGGTCGTCAGGAGCTGATCGAGCTCGTGGATGATGCACGCGCCGCGGGAGCGACGATCCTGACTGGCGGCACCGTCCCCGGTGCTCCCGGGTGGTTCTATGCGCCGACGGTCATCGCAGATCTGCCGGACAACGCCCGACTGGTGCAGGAAGAGGCATTCGGTCCGGTGGCGTCGTTGTATCGGGCGCGCGACCGCGAGGACGCGCTTCGCATCGCCAATCAGACGACGTTCGGCCTGTCCAGCTCTGTCTGGACGAATGATCCCGAAGATGAGAGCGTCTTCATCAGCGGGCTCGACGCCGGTGCGGTCTTCGTGAACGGCATGACCGTGTCATATCAGGAGCTGCCCTTCGGCGGCATCAAGCGTTCGGGTTTCGGGCGAGAACTGGCGGCCGTCGGACAGCGGGAGTTCTGCAACCTGAAGACGATCTGGAAGGCTTAGCCGCGGCGACGGCAGTAGCGGCAGTGCGGGCCCGCCGCGTTGGGTGAAGGAGCGCATGATGGCGATCGACTACAACCTTCTCAGGCCGTTGCGTGCCCTGCTCGAAGAGCGCAGCGTCACTCGTGCGGCCGAGCGGATGCACATGTCGCAGCCTGCGATGTCGACGGCACTGTCTCGCCTCCGTGCCCATTACGACGATCCGCTGCTGCTGCGCCAGGGGAATTCGCATGTTCTCACGCCGCTCGGCGAGCGGCTGCTCACGGCGCTGCCGCATGCTCTCGCCGAGACCGACAATGTCCTGCGGCTGCAGTCGCGCTTCGATCCGGCCACGAGCACGAGGACCTTCTCGATCGCAGCGGTGGACTACATGGCGGCGCGCATTGCACCCGCGCTCTCGCGGATCGTCGAGCGCGAGGCGCCGAATGTGCGCCTCGAGTTCCCGGCGGCGGACGGGCGCCTGGTGAACGGGATGCCCGATACGCTGCGAACGCTCGACGGGGCGATCCTGCCGCACGGCTACGTGGTCGAGCAGCCGCACCTCGACTTCGAGCCGGAACCGTGGGTGTGCATCGTGGACGCAGCATCGGGGGTTTCCGAGCATCCGACCACCGACGAGCTGCTGACCCGGTCCTGGGTGCAGACCCTGCCGGCGCGCGAGGGGATGAGTCCCGCCCGTCAACAGCTGCGGTTCCGAGGGATCGACCCCTCGGTCGTCGCCTCGACTCCGCACTTCTTCGTCGTTCCCGCGCTGATCCTCGGCACGGATCGAGTGGCTCTGGTGCCGCAGGGGTTCGCGACCATGGCGGTCCGCATGCAGCCGCGGCTGCGCGTCGTGGTGCCGCCGCTCGACCTCGATCCGGTGAAGGACGCGTTCTGGTGGCACCGTGACCGGGAACAGGATGCTGAGCACATCTGGCTCCGCGAGGTCATCCGCCGCGTGGGTGATGCCGTCATCAGGAATCCCGATAGCGGGCATATCTGAGAACGGCTATCTCGAATGGCCGATCCGGGGGATGATCGAAGTCATCACGGGAGCAGTGACGCATCGATTCGATACGCTACGTATAGAACACGAAGGAGTGTCTGTGAGCATTGACGCGGATGTCATCGTCATCGGGGGCGGCCCGGTCGGGAGCACAGCCCTGGCCATGCTCGGACGCGCCGGCCTGACGGCGATCGGCCTGGACCGAGACCGGGAGATGTGGCCGACCGCACGCGCGGTGCACTTCGACGGAGAGACGATGCGCACCCTGCAGGGGTTGGGCATCGCCGAGGACGTCGCGAAGGTCACGATCCCCATGAAGGACGTCGACGTGGTCAACGAGGCCGATGAGATTCTCGTGCACGCGCCGACCGATCGGCTCGGCGACCAGGCCTGGAACGAGCACGTCAGCTTCCACCAGCCCGACGTCGAGCGACTCATGCGCCAACTGATCGAAGCGACGCCCGGAGTCGAGCTGCGCTGCGGCGTCACTGCCACCGACGTCGTCAACGTGCCCGGCGGCGTGGAAGTGTCGACGATCGACCCGGACGGAATGCGGCAGCTGATGCGCGCGCGCTGGGTCATCGCCGCCGACGGCGCCCGCTCGGACGTCCGCCGGATCTTCGGCATCGAGACAGACAAGTACGGCGAGGACGCCCAGTGGCTCGTGGTCGACGGGGATCTCATCGATGCGCCAGGCCACCAGACCGACATGATCCAGTTCGCGCGGTACAGCCGTCCCGCGCTGTGGCTGAGGCTGCCGGGCAACCGCGTCCGGATGGAATTCATGCTGGTGCCCGGCGATGACCCCGAGGAGATCGTCACCCCCGCCGCCGTCGAGCGCCTCAGCCGTGGCGTTCTGCCCGTCGACCGTTTCACCCCCGAACGTCAGGCGATCTACACCTTCCGCGGACGCATCGCCCGTCGGTGGCGGGAAGGCGGCGTGTTCCTCGCCGGCGACGCCGCGCACCAGGCGCCTCCGCTGTTCGGTCAGGGGCTGTGCGCCGGCATCCGCGATGTGGAGAACCTGATCTGGAAGCTGGACCTCGTCGCACGCGGTGTCGCCGACGAGTCGCTGCTGGACACCTACGAGACCGAGCGCAAGCCGCACGCCACGTTCTGGGTGGAGACCGCGGCGAGCCAGGCGGTGATGATCCAGACCCTCGACGCGAAGGTGGCCGAAGGCCGCGACGAGTACATCCGCAGCCATCCCGAAGCGACCGCGGTTCCGACGTCTCCCGCGCTCGGAGCAGGATTTCACGAGGGCGACGCTGATGAGCGGGCAGGGCGCCTAGGTATTCAGCCGATTCTCGCCGACGGCACGCGGCTCGACGACATGGTCGGCACGCACTTCCTCGTCGCCGCGGATCGTGCCGTGCACTCCGCGCTCCCCGCGGCGCTCCGGGCCGCTCTGGACACGGACGCGGACGTCGTCACCCTGCTCGACCCGCTCAAGGTCGACCGGATCCTCTCCGCCGCCGGCGGACGGGCCGTCGTCATGCGTCCTGACCACTACATCCTCGGCGTCGGTGATACGGCAGAAGATCTCGAACGCCTGATCTTGCGGATCCCGTCCGTCGCATCCGCGGCGGCGGTCGCTGCGGAAAACCGTTAGGAGCAGTTCCATGGCATTCAGCCCGATCACCCATATCCGTCATTTCGACATCGCGGTCCCCGACTTCGATAAGCAGATCGAGTTCTACAAGAACCACTGGGGCCTGACAGTGCAGCACGATGACGGCGACGTCGTCTACTTCGCCGCTGAGGGGTCGCCGGAGCAGTACGTGACGCGGGTGCGCCGCTCGAACGACAAGCGCCTCGATCTCGTCGCCTTCGGCGCAGCCGACCGGGAGTCCGTCGACCAGCTCGCCGAGAAGCTCGGCTCGTCCGGCATCCGTCTGATCGGTGAACCCGACGATCTCAACACCCTCGGTGGGGGCTACGGGTTCCGCTTCTTCGATCTCGAGGGGCGCACCATCGAGGTCTCCACCGACGTCGAGGTCCGCAAGCACCGCAAGATCGAGCAACGCGAGGCGATTCCCGTGCGCCTGTCGCACGTCGTGCTCAACTCGAATCAGCCGGAGGCGATGCGCGCCTGGTACGAGAAGCACCTGGGATTCCGCTTGTCCGACACACTGAATCACCCGCACGCGGGCGACCTGTTCTACTTCATGCGCTGCAGCACGCAGCATCACTCGATGGCGATCGCGCGCGGCCCGCATGCCTCGTTGCAGCACGCCTCGTTCGAGATGCGGGGCATCGATGAGTACATGTACGGCAGCGGGCGGGTCATCCGCGCCGGATACCGCAAGATCTGGGGCCCGGGCCGGCACACCGCGGGCGACAACACCTTCACGTACTTCGTCGACCCGAACGGGAACACGATGGAGCTGACGACCGAACTCGCGGAGCTCGACGAGGACACCTGGCACCCGCACATCTACGACGTGCAGGAACCCGAGACTTCTGACCAGTGGGGCACCGGCGGCGACATGGACGAGTTCATCACCAAGGAGATGTTCAACGACTCCGACAACCATCACCTGTTCGTCGCGCCGCCGGTCTGAGCATGCCTCTCCGAATCTCCTACTTCGTTCCCCCGGTACCGCTCGTAGCGGCTAAGGCGTCCGGGCTGCTCGACGACCTTACGATCGAGGAGACCCGGACGCCGGGGAGCGCGGCTCAGCTCGCGGGGCTGCTGGCCGGGGAGCTCGATGTGGTGGTCTCCGCTCTCGACAATCTGTTCGAATGGACTCGGGTCGGCGCTGATCTGCGCGTGATCGGGGAGGTCGAACACACCACCCCGCTCGCCGTGTACGCGGCGCCCGAGTTCTCCGACCTTCAGGCTCTGGAGGGCGCGACTTTCGCGGTGGATGCCCTGGACAACGGCTTCGCGCTCGTCGCGCGCCACCTCCTTCACGAGGCCGGTGTCAGCGTGCAGTGGGTCGAAGCCGGCGGCGTCGCCGAGCGATTCGAGCAGCTGCGGAACGGCGACGCCGCAGCCGCACTGCTGGGTCCGCCCTTCGACGCACGAGCACGAGACGCCGGGTTCCGCGAGCTGATCCGCGTTCAGGACGTCTTCCCCTCGTTCCCCGGCCAGGGGCTCTTGGTCCGTGCCGACCTCGCCGGATCCGCTGAGGTCAGCACACTCGTCGCGGCGCTGAACGCCAGCGGGCTGTTGCCGGTTCAGACCGGCGGACTTGATCTGCTTGCCGAGATCCGAGCGGATCTCGGCCTCCTCCCTCCGCAGTCGGACCTGCACGCGCTCGTCCTCATCTGATCCCATCCGTCACTCGACAAGGAGTCCAATGTCGCGCTCCACTGTCGCCGAGGTTCTCGGCGCACCCCTCACGATCAACAAACTGACGCTCAAGAACAGGATCATCCTCGGGCCGATGGCGGCGCTGCAGCCTACAGCGGACGGCCGCCCGAGCGGGCAGTCGATCGCCTTCCTCACGCGTCGCGCCGAGGGCGGGGCCGGTGCGGTGTTCGTCGGCGGGTCCGTCGCCACCCCGCGCGCGTTCCGCGAGTCGCCGTTCTCGCCGAACATCCGCTACGACGACGACGCCTTCGTCCCCGACCTCACCCGCCTGGTCGATGAGCTGCACGCGACCGGCACCGGAGTCGCGGTGTTCGCACAGCTCTTCCCCGCCTTCGGGCGCATGGGCGTGCCACGCGATGGGCACTGGATCACCTCGGCATCTCCGCGCCCCGTCGACATGGGCGCCTACGGCCTGCCCGACAACGTCTACATCCCCGGCGGTCGGGTCACCCCGGTCCCGCAGCAGGCGACGGTCGAGGAGATCAAGGAACTCGAGCAGGCGGTCGTCGACGCGGCTCGTCGTGCCGTGGATGCCGGCTTCGACGGCATCGAGATCGCCGCGCACATGTGCTATTTCTACTCGTCCTTCCTGTCGCCCCTGTCGAATTTCCGCACCGACGAGTACGGCGGGTCGGTCGAGAACCGCGCACGGGCCCTGAAGGACGCCGTTGCGGCCGTGCGCCGGGAGATCGGTTCCGACGTCGCGCTCGGCCTGCGGCTCAGCGTCAACGATCATGTGCCCGGCGGGCAGGGCCCGGAGGGCTTCGCAGCGGTGACGGCCGAGATCGCCAAGGCCGGTCTCGATTTCGTCGCACTCACCGACGGGAACTACGAGTCGATGGGCGATAACGTCACCAGCGAGTCGGGCAAGATGCTGCGCGAGAACGAGCCTCAGGTGTTCCGCGAGGCGCTGGGCCCTGGCGTCGTGCTGCTGCTGAGCAGCACTCCCGACCCGGCACAGGCGGCTGCGGCGATCGCGGACGGCACAGTCGATGCGACGATGCTCGCCCGCCAGCTCCTCGCTGATCCCGATTACCCGCGCAAGGTCCTCGAGGGGCGCGAATCGGAGATCGTGTGGTGCGACCACGCGAACTCCTGCATGCGGCGGCTCATCCTGCAGGTCCCGGTGGCGTGCCACAAGAACTCCGAGATGGGCAAGGAGCATTCCACGAGCAAGCGGTCGAACATTGCGCAGGATGCTTTCATCTGGGCCGCCGGCAATCGCACGCTGATGGCGATCGCTGACAAGGCGGCGCGTGCGCGGCCGCAGAAGGCGCATTGAGATGGCCGCATACAAGCTGACGATGCTGCTCACGCGTCGAGGCGATCTCGATCCGGAGGAGTTCGCAGATGCGTGGCTGGCGCTGGAGCGCAGTTCTCTCGCGACCGCGAGTGGGCTGGAGCGGTACGTCTTCACCCGGCGTATTCCCACCGATTCGCCATTCATGCACTCCTCGGAGTCGCGATACGACGCGGTGATCGAGACCTGGTGGACGCGGAAGAACGACGCGGCCGACTGGGTCGTATCCCACGACTTCGAAGATGACTGGCTGCAGCGACGGATGCCTTTGCTCGCCGAGCGTCCGGCCGCCGTCGCCGGCGAGCCGCATGTCCTCAGCGAGCGCGAGCCGACCGCGGAAGATGCGCCGGTCGCTGTGATCGTGCTTCCCGTCGCTCGTCGCCGCGTGCGCGCCGACGAGTTCGCCGCCTACTGGGACGCGCACGCCCGATCCATCCTCGGCAGACCGCAGGCGCCGCAGTACATCGTCCGCCTCGAGCAGACGGCATCTCCGCTCGCCGCGCCCGCGCGCTTTACGAGGACGCGCTTCGACGGGGTCGGCGCCGTCACAGTCGCGTCGCTCGAGACCCTCGTGGCGGATCTCGCGAGCGACCGGTTCCCGCGCCTCGTCGCGGACGTATCGCAGGTCGTGGATGCAGAGGCGTCGGTGGTCTTCGTCGGGTCACCCGTCGATCTGACCTGATCCGCCGGGACCGACACGAATCGGCCCGGATCGACCTGAGGTCGGTCCGGGCCGATTCGCCATGACCGTCAGAAGCGGTCGCGGACGTGGCGTTCGCGACCGTACAGCGCGACCACTCCGAGGATGATCACGCCGTACACCACGCGCGTCTGGGCCTCGGTGAGCCCCTGGCTCACGATTATCGTCGACAGCACGGTGAGGATCAGCGCGCCGATCGCAGTGCGCGTGAACCCGCCACGCACGGAGCCGAAGGTCGTGCCGCCCACGAGGACGGCGGCGAGGCCGGAGAACAGGTAGGGGTCTCCGATGGACTGCGACCAGCCGGAGCCGAATGCGGCGATGAACATTCCGGCGACGCCGGCGAGTGCCCCCGAGACCGCGAAGACACCGGCCCAGATCGCCGTCGTGTTGATCCGGGCGAGCCGCGCCGCGCGTGGATTCACGCCGGTGGCGTACAGTCGGCGTCCGACCGCGGTCTTGGCGAGGATCGCCCACAGGGCGATGCCGAGCAGCAGCACGATGAAGATCACCGGTGGTACCGGCAGGCCGAAGGTCGTGCCGGTCAGCTGACTGAGCGACTTGAGATCCTGCGGCGGCTGGCCGTTGTAGTCGCCGTTGGCGAGGAACATCGACCCGCCGGTGAGCATGGTTCCCGCACCCAGCGTGATCACGAGGGGTTCGATGCGGAATCGGTGGCACACCCATCCGATCAGGGCGCCGACACCGCCGCACACGCCGAGGACGACGAGGAGGGCGACCGGCACGGGCCATCCCAGCCGGCTCGTCGCATTCGAAGCGATCATCGCACCGAACGTGACATACCCGGCGATCGCGAGGTCGAGACCACCGAGGATCACGACGAGCGTCTGTCCCATCGCCGCGAGGGCGAGCAGCGACGCCAGGGTCACCACGGCGATTCCCGCCTGCGGGCGGGCGATGAAGGCCGGGATCAGCGTGACGAGCACGCCGACCAGGACGATCAGGATGACGAACTGGATGAACGGCGTTTCGATCGCCCATCGGCGGAACCTGTCCCATCCGGAGGGTGGGGTAGGAGGCTGGGTCAGGGATCGGGTGATGTCGGTGAAGGTGTCGGTCATGCCATGCTCCCTGTGCGGCGCGGGCTGAGGAGGGTGGCGCCGAGGATGACGCCGGTGACGAGGACGAGTCCGAAGGTGAACTGCACCAGGCTCGGCTGCACCCCGGTGGCGGTGAGCAGCTGCTGAAGCAGATAGAGCACGAGGGCTCCGAAGAAGGTGCCGAGCAGGCCGCCCTTTCCACCACCCAGGGCAGTCCCGCCGAGTACCGCGGCCGCGAGGCCCAGCAGCGCGTAGGTGCTCGCCAGGGATGACTGCGACGACTGCAGCAGCGCAGACAGCGCGACGCCGCCGACTCCGGCGAAGAGTCCGCCGAGGGTGTAGGCGAGCGTGCGCACCAGGGTGATGTTCACGCCTGCGCCGTATGCGGACACGTCGCTCTCGCCCGTCGCGAGAAGGTTGCTCACGAACGCGGTGCGTCGCAGCAGGAACCAGGCGAGCGCGACGATGCCGATCGTGAGCGCCGCTCCCGGCAGCCAGCCGTAGGCGCCGGCGAGGCCCGTCGACCAGTTCGCGGGAGCGGACACCGGATTCTTCGAGATGGTGATGGAAAGTCCGATCAGCACGAACAGCATCCCGGTCGACGCGACGACCGGATGCAGTCGCACGACCGTCACGAGCAGGCCGGTAGCGGTGCCGATGCCAGCCGAGGCGACCAGGAGCAGGGGGATCGCGGTGAACCAGTCTCCGAGACCGGCGGGCAGCAGGACCGCCACGAACAGGCAGTTGATGAAGGTGGCGAGCGGGCCGACCGAGATGTCGATGCCGCCGGAGAGGATCGCCGGCGTGGAGGCGAAGCCGACAAGGACGAACGGCGCCAGCGTGGCCAGAGTCGCGGGCAGTCGATCGGGAGCCAGGAACGAGGGGCTGACTGCCAGGTTGACGATCAGCAGCACGATCGCCAGCGCGCACGCGAACGCCCAGGAATGACGTCGGAGGAGTCGAACCACTCCGTTCATGCTGCCTCTCCGATCTGCTGGCCGAAGTATGCCGCGACGACGGCCTCTGTGCTCAGCCGCCGTCTCGGGATCTCGGCGAAGACCTCGTTGTCGCGGAAGACCAGGACGCGATCGACGAGTTCGATGAGCTCGTCCACTTCGCTGGAGAGCATCACGACGCTCATTCCTTCTGCGCAGAGCTTCTCCAGCGTCATGTAGATCTCGCGTTTAGTCATGATGTCCACCCCGCGGGTGGGGTCGTTGAGCAAGAGGACGTTCGGAGCCGTCGCGAGCCAGCGCGCGAGCATCACCTTCTGCTGGCTGCCGCCGGACAGGCTCGAGATCGGATCGCTCGGTGCGCCCAGACGGATGCTCATCGTCTTGACCACTTCATCGAACCTCGAGGTCATCCGCGACCGGTCGAGCAATACGCCGCGGCGATCCTGAGCCATCGTCGGCAGGGCGAAGTTCTCGACGATCGACATCGGCTCGAACAGCGACTCCCCGCGTCGCTCGCGTGGGAGGTAGGCGATGCCCAGCTCGGCGCCGTTGTCGAGCTTCACGTCGATCTCCGGCGTGCTCGCACTGGTGACGACGCCTTCGCCGGTCGTGATGCCGGCGAGTCGCTTCAGGAAGGCGTCCTGGCCGTGTCCCTCGAGGCCCGCGACGCCGACCAGCTCGCCGGCTCGCAGCGTGAAGTCGAGTGCGGCCGCCTCCGCAGACAGGCGCACGCCTCTTGCCGTGAGGGCGACATCGCCGAACGCGCGTTCACGATCGCGGGAATCGAACTCGCCCGAGACCCCGGTCATGTCGGCGACGAGGCGCTCGACGGTGATGTCCTCTCGTGCCATGGTCGAGACGGTTCGACCGGAACGGAGCACGGTCGCGCGATCCGAGATCTCCTGCACCTCGTCCATCCGATGGGAGATGAATAGGATGCTGACGCCGTCTGCCGCGCGTCGACGCAGTTCTTCGAACAGGCGGTCGCGGGTGCGGACATCGAGCGCCGCAGTGGATTCGTCGAGCACCAACACGCGAGGCTCGCGTACGAGTGCGCGAGCGATGCAGATCGCCTGGCGATCCGAGAGGGACAGCTGGCCGGCGGGAGCATCGAGGTCGATCCCGTCGACGAGTCGCCGGAGCGTCTCCGCGGCGATGCGCCGCTGGACCGCAGCACTGCGGGTGCGGCGGAAGACGCCGTCCGAGCCCAGCCAGATGTTCTGCAGCACGGACTGGCTCGCAGCTGTGAGGACTTCTTGGAAGACCACGGCGATGCCGTGGCGTGTGCCGTGCCGCGGGCTCTGCAACGACACAGGACTGCCGTCGAGCGTGAAGGTGCCGTCATCCGGCCTGTGTACTCCACCGATGATCTTCACCAGCGTGGATTTCCCCGAGCCGTTCTCGCCGAGCAACGTGTGCACCTCGCCGGGCCCCACGTCTAGGTGGGCGTCGACCAGGGCACGAGTGGCCCCGAATCGCTTGCTCACGTCGGCCAGATGGAGCCCTTCTCCTGGGTGGGGCATCTGAAATCTCCTCAATACGCGGACACGCATCGTCGCGTGTGCTATCCAAAACTAGACGAACCGTATCGGATGTGTCTAGTCTGTTCCTGCGCAATGATGCGCCTACTCAATGAGGAGTTCGAATCATGGTCAAGCACACTCGCTTCCGCCGCTTCGGGGCCACGGCTGTGGCCTTCATGGCGCTCGGAGCACTGACACTCGCAGGATGCTCGCCCGAAGCGGGAGGTGGCGCCGCGTCGACGGGCGGGGGCGCACTCGCGTCCGATGGCTGCGGTGCCGTGCCGCAGATCGGCGCGAACGACCCCGGCAAGCTGCTCGACGGCTTCTCGCAGGAGGTGAAGGACGGCTACAACGCTTATCCCTTCGAAGTGCAGCAGTCGGCCTGGGCCGACTGGAAGTCCGATAAGTCGGACGGATTCACCGCGGCGATCGTCGGGCAGGCTCCCGCGGCGCCGTTCATTGCCGCGTACCAGGAGACGCTCGCGGCGGCGCTCGAGGACGCTGGGGTCGACGTCATCCTCAATGTGGCTCCCAATGATCCGACCGACGTGCCGGGGCAATTGCAGCAGTTCAGCCAGGCGATCGCCCTCAAGCCCGACATCATCTTCTTCAACCCGGGCGCACCGGAGCCGGCGATCGGTCTCGTCGACGAAGCTCACGCCGCAGGAATCCCGGTCGTGTCGGTCGTCGTCCCGATCGACAGCCCGAACGCGATCTCGGTGACCTACAACGCGGTGCTCCAGTCGATGACGACCGCGTCGGCCGTGTTCGACTCCATCGGTGGAGCGGGCTCCGTGCTCGAAGTGACCGGCGTTCCCGGCATCCCGAATGAGATCTTCTGGGAAGCCGGCCGTGACTACGCGCTCGAAGAATGCCGTGACATCAAGGTCGTCGGTTCCGTGCAGGGCCTCTTCCAGCCGCCGCTGGCGCAACAGGCCGTCGTGCAGTACCTCACGACGAACCCTGCGGGCGTCGATGCCGTGATCCAGGCGGGCACCATGGGCTGGGCGATCCGCGATTCGTTCGCACAGGCCGGTCAGCCAATCCCTCCGATTCAGGACGTGGGAAGCTCTCAGGGCATGGCCGCCTATGCGCTCGAGAATCCTGACTACCCCTATGTGGGAACCGCGACGCCGCCGGTCGCGATGGCGAAGATGGCAGCCCAGGTCGGTGTGAAGGTTCTCGCCGGAGCCGGCCCGAAGGTCAACCACATCGTCTGGAACCCCTACGTGGTGGATTCGGAGAACATCGCCGACATCGCCGACACATCGTGGGATCCCGCCGACGGCACGGATCTGGCTCCTGAGGGCGTGTACTTCACGGACGAGCAGACCGCTGAGTTCTTCACGAAGGCGGAGCTCGGACCGCAGAGCGCAGACTGAAGGTGAGGGCGGGCCGCATCGACGGCCCGCCCTTACGCGATCCGATCCAGGTGCCGTGACGCCGAAGGGGAGATGCCCATGACGATGATGCTCGACACTCGTGCGGTGTCGCCAGGGGAGCGGTCCGCGTACTGGGCCGCTGGGATCGCCGAGCACTACTTCCCCATGCGCGTGGACTCCTTCGCGGCGGAGCTGTTCGACGCACGCCTGACCGGTGCTCAGGTGGGGCCGCTGGTCGTGCGCTCGATCAGCGGACTGCCGCATCGAGTGTCGCGGACGCCGCGCATGGTCGCCGACGCGGACCCTGAGAGCATCCTGCTCTACCTCGTCCGCCGGGGAGCGTGCCTTCTCGAGCAGGACGGCAGAATCTGCGAACTGCGTGCCGGGGATGTCGCGGTGCACGATACGTCCCGACCGTCCTCGTTCGAGGCGCGAGTCGGCTTCGATGTCACGGTGGTGAGCTTACCGCGGTGGTTCCTCGGCGGGTACGCCGACGCGATCGCCGACCGGGTGGCGACCCGCGTGCGCGGCGTCGACGATCCGCTCGCGCGTCTCGCAGCACCGCTGTTCGTCGGTGTGGAGCGCATCGCCGAGGGGGTGGGACTTGCCGGCTCCGACGGTGACGCCGCCGCGGAGATGCTCCTCCCTGTCATCCGCAACCTCTTCCGCGATCGCGACGGCGATGATGACCACACGACGGGAGCAGACGCACTCCACGCGCGGATGCGACGGTACGCGCTGGAGTCTCTGCAGGATCCGGCGCTCGATCCTGAGCAGATCGCACGGGCGCACCACGTGTCGGTGCGCTATGTGCACAAGCTGTTCGCGCCCTCCGGCGGTGTGGCCGCGTGGATCCGCGAGCAGCGCATGAAGGCCGCCGCCGACGAACTGCGCACGACGGCCCTGCCCGTCGCCGACGTGGCCGTGCGATGGGGATATCGGGATGCGGCCAGCTTCGCCCGTGCCTTCCGTCGGGCGTGGGGCCAGTCACCTGGTCAGCTGCGTCGCGCGAGCGCCTGATTCGACGAGAAGCCCTGGACCGACACGCCCAGGGCCTCCCGTCGATTCTCGACCGGTCAGCGCTGCGGATACCCTTCGGCACGCAGTCGCGAGCCCCAGATGCCGGACTTGCCTGGCGCGATGATCCCGTTGGGATCCAGCGTGTCCTTCAGCTGCTCGTTCAGGCGCAGCTGAGCGTGATCGTTGAATCCGAACTGATCCATCGCGACGTCGGCGAAGTACGGGTGCGCACGGTACTCTCCGTAGCCCATCTTGCCCGCGACCTCGACCATGTGCTTGGCGTGCTCGTAGGCACGGTGCACCTGTTCGGGGTTCTTCGTGTCGAACGGGATCACGTTGATGAAGGTCGTCGACCGGGCGTTGATCGGCAGCATCCCACCGAGGTAGTCGAGACCGGCCTCGTGGCAGAGCGAGCGGAAGAGATCCTGCGCCTTCCGCGCGTGCGAGGCGGTGAGGGGGATCACGGGGGAGAAGTCGACGTGCCCCCCTTCCTCGCCGCCCGACCACCCGGCCATCTTGTAGAGATCCTGGCTCGGCACGCCGATCTGAACCCGCTCGTGCGGGTTCGGCAGAGTCTCCCACTCCTCGGCGCCGTGCTTCTCACCGAACACCGAGACCGAGGGGATGGCCTCGAAGCGCTTCTTGAGCTTGGCGAAGTTGTGGTCGACCACTGTCTCATCGCCGTACAGCGCGAAGCGCATCATCCACCGCCCGAGGCCCAGCTCCGTGGCGATCCGGTCGATGACCTCCTCCGGAATAGGGCCTGCGTCGTCGTACCAGTCCGACCGCGCGCTGAGCATGGACGCCATGCAGAGCGTGTTCGACAGCTGCGGGCGCATGTCGATCGTGCCGTCGAGCATCAGCGCGCGAAGCGCATCCACGACGGCCGGCATCTGCGCGTCATCCCACAGCTGCAACCACAACGGCATGTACACCTCCGGCTTCGGCATCAGCCAGTAGCCCATCTTCGTGACGATGCCGAAGTTCGACTGCATGAACAGTTCGGTGGTGGTGGGGCCGAGTCCGCGCTTGTACAGCGGCCAGGTCGGGTTGTCGTCCATACCGCCTGAGCCGGTCCGGTAGAGCTGGCCATCGGGGAGGACGACCTCGAATCCGCAGTGCGCGGCTTGATCGAGCGAGTTGGGCATGTAGGTCAGCCCGTGCTCGAGCGTGTTCGAGACCACGCCGCCCCAGCCGATGTCGACGATCGACGCGACCAGATCGTGCCCACCGGCTTCGATCGCATCGTGCAGGTCGAACCAGCTGACGCCGGGCTCGAGCATGGCGTATCCGAGCTCCGGGTCGATCTCGACCTTGGTCATCTCCTTGAACGAGACCATCACCGCGCCGCGCACCCACGGGGCTGCGCCGCCGTAGCCGTTGTTCTTGCCGCGCCCGATGGGCCACAGTGGGATCTTGTGCTCATTGGCGACTCGCACGACAGCCTGCACGTCCTCGGTGCTGGTGGGGGTGACCACGGCCGCGGGGAGCGTGGTGGCGGTCCCGGGAACCTGGAACGGGTCCTGGAAATCGCGGAGCGACTCGTCGTCCCAGGCGACCTTGTCGTCGCCGATCGCGGCGGCGAAGGCGACGAGCGCCTGCGCGAGTTCGGCTTCGCTCACGCCGGGGGGCGTCGGCCTGGTGGTGGGGTCTTCCGTGGACATCGGCGTCCTCTTCTCTTCCGCGAGTGGAGTTGTACGGGTGCCGTCCGGTCTACCCGGATTGCGGCTGTTTCGGCCGGATCGTGCCGTGCGTGCATGCTCTCGTGCACGTACGGCACGATCGCGGTCGGAATCCGGCGAGCTGTGATGTGCTCGCGAGACAGGAAACGAAGGGAGTCGACCATGACGAATGGACGTCTGGCTGGCAAGGTTGTGCTCATCACGGGGATCGCCGGAGGAATGGGGCGCGTGACCGCCCAGCTCTTCGCCGCCGAGGGCGCGATCGTGGTCGGGTGCGACCTCGATACGAGCGGCACCGCGGAGACGGTGCGGCTGATCGAGTCCGAAGGTGGAATCATTGACTCCACAGCGCCGCTCGATCTCGGTGATCGTGCGGCGCTGCAGAGCTGGATCGATTCCGCGGCCGAGCGCCACGGACGGATCGACGTGCTGTACAACAATGCCAGCGCCCCGCTATTCGGTCCGTTCGCGATGCAGGCGCCCGAAGACTACGCGTTCACGATGCGCAACGAGCTCGACATTGTCTGGCATGCGACGCAGCTCGCCTGGCCTCACCTCGAGCGCACCAGCGGCGCTGTCGTCAACATCGGTTCCGGCGCCGGCATCCAGGGGGCTCGGGCATTGCCGCAGGCGGCGCATGCCGCAGCGAAGGGAGCCGTGCTCGCCTTGACGCGTCAGCTCGCCGCAGAGGGAATCGCGGTGGGGATCCGCGTCAATTCCGTGAGCCCTGGCGTCATGGCCACGCCGCCGATCCTCGCGATGTACGAGCAGCTTGGAGACTCTGCGCCGGTGGCGCCCATCGTGGCACGCACGATCGACGGAAGACCGGGCGATCCGAAGGCCGTCGCGTATGCGGGGCTCTATCTCGCCTCCGACGAGGCGGCGTGGGTGACCGGGACGAACATCACGGTGGACGGTGGTGCCAGCGCGATCATGTAGCACAAGGCCTTCCGGCGTCATTCATCACCGGACTTGACATTCGATACTGGTCGTATCGTACGCTTAGGTGACCAGGGAATCGAAGGAGATCCATCATGAAGCTCGGACGCATTATCGTAGAGGGCCCGGACGGCGCAGAGACCCGCGTCGTCGCGGCGCAGCCGGAGGCAGGACGGGTCATCGATCTGAGAAGGGCGTACGCGCTCACGCTGCAGAGCGGCGGTGCGACCGTGGAGGGTGCGCGACACCTCGCGCAGGCCGCGTTCGGTGATCTCACTCAGGGCATCGCGACCGGCGACTTCTTCCTCGAGGCGGCGCACGCCGCTCTCGCGCACGCGGACGACGCCGCGCTCGCGATCGACGAGGTCACCTGGACCGCCGCGATCAAGCCTCCGGTGATCCGGGATTCGCTGACCTTCAACGGTCATATCAAGAACTTCTTCGGCAACGTGATGAAGGCGACTCCGCCCCGCGCGGTGTACGAGCGTCCCGGCTACTTCAAGGGCACGACATCGACGATCTACGGACATGACGAGACCATTCCGTACCCCAGCTTCACCGAACAGCTCGACTACGAGCTCGAGATCGGGTACGTCGTCGGCAAACCCGGCCGCAATCTCACACCGGAGAACGCGTGGGAGCACGTGTTCGGCATCACGATCTTCAACGACTGGAGCCTGCGCGACGTGCAGAAGCTCGAATCGCCCATCGGCATGGGAGCCCAGCACTCCAAGGACTTCGCCTACGGAATCGGCCCCTGGATCACGACGCTCGACGAGATCCCCTCGATCATCGGGCTCGCGGGTCAGGTGCGGGTCAACGGCGAGGTCTGGTCCGACACGAAGGTCGAGGACTTCATCTGGACTCCAGAGGAGACCGTCGCCTATGCATCCGAGCTCAACGGCATCCAGCCGGGTGATCTGATCGGCTCCGGCACGATGGCGTTCGGGGCGGGCGTCGAACTCGGTCGTTTCCTGCAGCCGGGCGACGAGCTCGAACTGGAGCTCGAGGGTGTGGGCATCCTGCGCAACCGCATCGCCACCGAGAAGGAGTCGCCGGGATGGTGGCCGGCCCCGCAGCCCTTCCCGTTCGAGGAGAACTGACCATGAAGCGCAAGCCTGTCCGCCGGATCGTCACAGGCCACGACGACCAGGGACGTGCCGTCATCCTGTTCGATGACGCCGACACCCCGAATGGCTTCAGCTCCGACACCATCCCGGGATTCGGGGCGAGCGTCGCCTGGTTCACCCCGGCGGGAGCCGTCGATCACGTCACAGACGCCGACCCGGCGCCGGCAGGTGCGAAGATCGATTTTCCCGCCGTCGGCGAGACTGTCGTGCGCATCGCGGATTTCCCCCCGGATGCCGTCTACCCGCAGAACGCGGGGGATGCGGTGTTCGATGAGATTGGCGCGCACGAAGAGCGTGAGGCGGGCGAGCAGCACAGCTCCGGCAAGCACTTCTGGTTCCACCGCACCGAGTCGATCGACTACGCAGTGGTGCTGGAAGGCGAGATCACCTTGCTCGTGGACGACGGGGAGGTGACGATGCGTGCGGGAGACGTCGCCGTTCAGAGAGCGACCGCGCACGCGTGGTCGAATCGCACGGACGAGATCGCCAGGGTGCTGTTCGTGCTGGTCGGCACCGATCCGATCAGCCCGGCGGAGATCGCGAGTCGTCGCGCTGGGGACAAGGCAGCGGAGCCGGCGTGATCGTAGACAGCGCGGCGCCCGACGGCGAGATCATCTGGCGCCCGGATCCTCGCACGATGGCCGATACCGGAACCGAGCGCTTCGCGGAATTCCTGCGGGCGCGCGGCGTGCCGCTCGGAGAGGGGTATCGGGCGCTCTGGGAGTGGAGCGTCGCCGATCCCGATGCGTTCTGGTCGTCGTTCGTGGACTTCGCCGGCGTGCGGCTGGGCGGTGAGCCGGGACCGGTGCGAGACGATCACCCGATGCCGGAGACCCGCTGGTTCCCCGGGCGCACTCTGAACTACGCGAGGCACTTGCTGGACGGTCGCGACGGGCTGGCGCTCATCGCGGTCGCCGAGGATGGGGCCGTCGAAGAGGTGGACTTCGAAGAGCTGCGTGGACGCGTCGGTGCCCTGGCAGCACATCTCCGTTCTCTCGGCGTCGGCCCGGGGGACCGGGTGACTGCCGTTCTGCCCAACATCCCGGAGGCCGTGGTCGCGCTGCTCGCCACCGCCTCGATCGGTGCGATCTGGTCGGTGTGCGCACCTGAGTTCGGCTCCGGCGCGATCATCTCCCGATTCACGCAGCTCGAGCCCAAGGTCCTCATAGCCTCTCCCGGCTACCGTCTGGGCGGCGTCGACCGGGATCGCGGTGACGAGCTGAGCGAACTCGTCGCCGGCCTGCCGGAATTGCAGCACATCGTCTGGGTCACGGCCAACGCGCCCGCCGTGGAACCGCCCGAGGTGGCGGTGCCCGTCAGTACGTGGGGCGCCGTAGTGCGCGAGCCTATGGAGCCCGAGTATCGCGAGGTCGAGTTCAGTCATCCGCTGTGGGTGCTGTTCTCCTCCGGCACCACAGGCATCCCCAAAGGCATCGTCCACGGTCACGGCGGCGCGCTGCTGGAGGAACTCGAGCTCCTGATGCTGGGCGGAGACGTGCGCAAGGGCGACAGGTACTTCGGCGTCGCCTCGACGGGCTGGGTCGTATGGAACACGCTCGCCAGCGTCATCGGCGTGGGCGCCGTCGCCGTGCTCGTCGACGGGAACCCCGCGTACCCCTCGGCGGATCGCGTCTGGCAGGTGGCCGCGCAGACCCGCGCCGCCGTGCTCGGTGTCGGGGCCGGATTCGTTCACGCGTGCGCGAAGAGCGGGCTCGAACCGGGCAAGGACCACGACCTGGCTGCACTGCGGGAGGTGCAGGTCACCGGTTCCCCATTGTCGGCCGAGGGGTTCCGATGGGTATATCGCAGTGTGGGGGATGTCTGGCTGGTCTCGATGAGCGGTGGCACCGACATCGTCGGATGCTTCGTGGGAGGAGCGCCGACGGAGCCCGTGCGCGTCGGGTACATCCAGGCGCCGGCGCTGGGCGTGAAGGTGGAATCCTGGGATGCCGACGGCAGACCGACAACCGGCAGCGGCGAGCTCGTGGTCACCGAGCCGATGCCGTCCATGCCGCTGTGGCTCTGGGGTGATACCGACGGATCGCGTTACTTCGCCAGTTACTTCGAGCAGTATCCGGGGGTATGGCGGCACGGTGATTTCATCGAGATCTCCGATCGTGGCATCCGCATCCTCGGTCGCTCCGACTCGACTCTCAATCGCAACGGCATCCGTTTGGGGTCGGCCGACATCCACGCCGTGGTCGAGGCTCTGCCCGAGATCGCCGAAGCGATGGTGATCGGGGCCGAGATCGGAGATGAGGGGTACTACATGCCGCTCTTCCTCGCCCTCCGGCCCGGCGTCGCGGAGGAAGACGCGAGAGCCGCGGTGGTCGCGGCGATTCGCAAGAATTTGTCCGCGCGCTATCTCCCTGACGAGATCATCGTGATGCGTGGGATCCCGCACACTCGCACGGGCAAGAAGCTCGAAGTGCCGATCAAACGCCTGCTCCAGGGGATGGCACTCGAGTCGGTGGTCGATCTGGGTGCTGTCGATGACCCGATCCTGCTCGAGGAATACGCGGAGTTGGCACGAGTGAAATCGGGCGAACTCGCCCGTGCGTGACGGCTGACAACGCAAGTGGACGTATCGTATCGGATGAGTCCTTTCGAAAGGGGGCCGGTACATGGCGATCCGGAGTGAGCACAGTCGGCAGGCGATCCTGCAGTCCATCATGAAGCTGCTCGACGAGCGCGAGGCGAACTCGGTGTCGATCCAGCAATTGTCGATCGAGCGCATCGCCAGGGAAGCCGGCGTGAGCAAGACGACCATCTATCGGTGGTGGCCCAACAAGGCGGCCGTCATCATCGACACCTTCCTCGAGAACCACATTCTCGCCACGCCGGTTCGGGACGAACTTCCTGCCCTTGAGGCGCTGCGCGAGCACTTCCTCTCCCTGGCTGCCGTGTACGCAGGGCATGAGGGGCGCCTGATGGCGCAGCTCATCGCGGAATGCCAGTACGACTCGGCCACCCTCGAGGAGTTCAAGAAGCACTTCTGGCGACCGCGTCGTGAAGCCGTGAAAGTCCTGGTCGAGCGTGCCATGCTCGAGGGGGCGATTCGCGGGGACATGACCACCGACGAGGTTGCTGAGCGGATCTACGCGCCCATCTACTTCCGCCTGCTGTTCCAGGAGGGCTCGTTCGATCCGTCCGCGATGAGGTCGACGTTCGAGACCGCATTGGAAGGTCTCGCGGCGCGCTGAAGCGACAGCGCAGGGCGTTATCGCAACGTCGGATGAGTGCTATGCATGGATGCGCCTTCCGGCGCGGCTCCTGAGCCCCCAATGTGGATGGTGCGGGATGACGGTGTCCCGCAGAAGAGGAAGGATCCTCCATGGCAGCGGTGCCTGTGACCTCGTTCAGCGAGACCTTCGCGATCGGCTCGTTCGACCGGTCTGAAGGTGCCTTCCCCGGATTCGTCGCTGCCGAGCGCGTGTACGATATCCGTTGTCTCCTTCCCGCTGTTCGATCGACCAGCGACCTGTTCGCAGACTGGGACGCTTCGATCGATGCGATCGAAGCAGTCGTCCGTGATCCGGCCGCTCTCGGCGCGCTGGAGAGCGTGTCCATCAGCGATGTGCAGGTCCTGCCTCCCGTGCAGCCGGTAGGAACGATTTTCGCGGCCGGAGCGAACTATCGCGAGCACATTCTGCAGATGAGTGTGGCTCACAGGCTGGGACGCCCCGACGCGACCGAGGAGGAGCTGTGGGCTGAGGCTGCGGTCGAGAATGATGCGCGGCGCGCTTCGGGCGACCCATACATCTGGACCGGGATACCGTCGGCCGTCTCCGGCGCGTTCGATGATGTGCAGCTACCCGATGTTGGCGACGATGTCGACTGGGAAGTGGAGCTCGGGGTCGTGATCGGACGCACGGCGCAGCGTATTGCGGCAGAGGATGCCTACTCCTACGTCGCCGGTTACATGATTGTGAACGACATCACGTCGCGGACGCTCGTACCGAGAACGGACATGGCGCTGATCGGAACCGACTGGTTTCGGGCGAAGAACCAGCCGACCTTCTTCCCCACTGGACCGTACCTCGTTCCCGCGCGCTTCATCCAGGACCCTGCGGCACTGCGCATTCGCCTTGAACTCAATGGCCAGGTGATGCAGGATGCGAGCACGGACGACCTCTTGTTCGATATTCCCAGTCTCATCGCCTACGCCTCCTCCGTCGCGATTCTGCGACCGGGAGATGTGCTGATCACCGGCTCACCCGCCGGCAACGGCTCGCACTGGAAGAGATTCTTGCAGGCTGGCGACGTCATGGAGGCGAGCGTCACGGGCCTGGGCGTGCAGCGCACGGGCGTGCGTGCGGCCAGTGGTGTCCTGCCGCCGTGGCAGGCTTCTCGGGTGTGACCGTCCGCGCGTCGTCGCAGTTCAGGAGATGACAGCACGCATGTGCCTGCGAGTATCGGCGTAGACGTCGCTGAGTGATGCGTCTTCGCCGTTCTCGACCATCCACGCCCACTGATCGAACGACGTCCAGAGCATGACCCGGGCGCATTCAGTGGCGAGGCGGGCCTCGAGAAGTTCGCCGCGCGTGCTGAATCGTTCGCTGATCCGGTCGGCGATCCTTTCCGCGTTCTCGACGTCTATCGCTCGGGCGGCGAAGCGCAGCGTGTTGTCGGTCTGCACGAGCGTGCGTACGCGGAGGAACCGCTGACCTACGGGGCTGTCGGTGTCACCGAGTTGAGCGACGACTTCGGCGAAGACCTCTTCCAGCTGATGGAACAGGCTCTGGTCGGGTCGGATGTGATCGAGCCAGTTCTCTATCGCCTCGTCGACGTGATCGTGAAGGCGGAGCACCATCGACTCTTTCGATGGAAAGTAGCGGAAGCATGTGCGCGGTGAGACGCCCGCAGCTCGTGCGATGTCCTCGACGGTGGTTCCGTCGACGCCCTGCTGTTCGAAGAGCACCAGGGCGGCCTCCGTTATCTCGGCTGCCGTCTCCTGTTTTCGTCGTTCTCGCAGCGATCGAAAACCGCCCTGATCAGACGTCTGCATGTCTGCGCTAGACATCTCGCTCCTTCCTCGCATTGCGAGCACAGCACATTTTGTAACACGCCGCCAACTTGGCATGATTAAAAAATGGCATACACTGCCAGTTAGGCTCTCTATGTCAAAAGGAGCCGTTATCGCGAGGGGCATTCAAATGAGCGTCGATTCCACGGTTGAACCGTCCACCGGCTCTATTCCCGTTCCGGGGAGGGACGCTGATCGACTGCCACCGGGCGCGGGCATTGTGATCGGTCTGCTCGTGGTGTCGGCGTTCGTGGTGATCCTCAACGAGACGATCATGGGCGTCGCGTTACCTCAGCTGATGATCGAGCTTGACGTGACGACGAGTACGGCACAGTGGCTCACCACAGGGTTCATGTTGACGATGGCGGTCGTCATTCCGACCACCGGCGTGTTATTGCAGCGATTCGCCACGCGCGCGGTGTTCATCGCCGCGATGACGCTGTTCTCGGCGGGAACTCTGATCGCGGCCGTTGCTCCCGGGTTCGAAGTGCTGCTGATCGGGCGTGTCGTGCAGGCCGCAGGCACGGCGATCATGATGCCGCTGCTGATGACGACGGTGATGAACGTCGTGCCAGCGCGCCGGCTCGGACAGATGATGGGTGTCATCTCGATCGTGATCGCGGTCGCGCCAGCGATTGGTCCGACGGTGTCCGGGGTAATCCTGAGTCTTCTTGATTGGCGCTGGATGTTCCTCGTCGTGCTGCCGATCGCGTTGATCGGTCTCGGTCTCGGTGCATGGAAGATCACCAATCTGACCGAGACCCGTATGGCGCGCATCGACGCGCTCTCCGTAATACTCTCCACGATCGCGTTCGGTGGGATGATCTATGGGCTGTCGAGCCTCGGTGAGGCTGCGGAAGGCGGCGCGGTGATCCCGCCGTGGGTATCGATCCTCGTCGGCGCGGTCGCACTGGTGCTGTTCGTTCTTCGCCAGCTTCGGCTGCAGCGGACCGATGACGCCCTGCTGGATCTTCGGACCTTCACCCGGCTTCCCTTCGCCGTCGCGATCATCCTGGTCGGGATCGCCATGATGGCGCTGTTCGGAAGCCTCATCGTCCTTCCGCTCTACATGCAGAATGTGCTGCAGATCGGCGCTCTCGAAACAGGACTGCTCCTGCTGCCCGGCGGCGCGCTCATGGGGATCGCATCTCCCATCGTCGGGCGGCTGTACGACCGTTATGGTCCGCGCCCGCTCGTGATACCCGGTGTTCTCGTGGTGAGTGTCTCGGTGTGGGGGATGGCGCTGCTGCTACAGGAGGGGAGTTCGACGGCGTGGGTGATCATCACCAACTCGTTCCTCAACCTCGGCCTCGCGTTCACGATGACTCCGCTTCTCACGAACGGACTCGGCTCCCTCGGCAAGAAGCTCTACTCGCACGGCAGTGCGACTATCTCGACCGTGCAGCAACTCGCCGGTGCGATCGGGACAGCCTTGTTCGTCACGGTGCTGTCCACGGGGACCGCCGCCGGTCTCGCAGAGGGGCTTCCTGCCACCTCGGCGACGGCAGGGGGCGTGCAGGCGGCGTTCTTCTGCGGCGCATGGATCTCGTTGGCCGCAGTCATCGTGTCGTTCTTCGTCAAGAAGGTCGACGGCTCGGCTCCAAGCGGTGCGGTGTTGCACTGAGGTGCGTGATTCGGGGCCGGGTCTTGAGATGGGTCCAGCCGAGGGCGGGCATCGAGAAAGATGCGACGGGTGACGGCATCCGCGGTGGTGAGTCTCATCTCGAACGAGCGGGGAGCGCGGTCGAGGTTCGCGGTGAGCAGGATCACCGCCGCCCCGTTCGGGAAGCGGGCGCCGAGCGCTCACATGGATAGGAGCTCCCCGCCCGTCCGGGTGCACCCGAGACCTACGCGCTCCGTCTGCTGGCGGAGCGTCCTCGTGCGGGCAGCTCGAGCGGCGCCGCAGCGGCCTTCCCCAGCGTTCCTGTGGCGACTAGGAGATCCACGCCTTCGACGGAGAGGAGCTGATGGGTGACCATGAGCGCGGCTCCCTTCACCCCTGGAGATGCGCCGGGGGCGACGCTCACCACAGACAAATGCTGACTCGAGAAGGGCACGCACCGCTGGTAGATCACCTCGCGGACTCCGGCCAGTAAGTGATCACCCGCGCCAGCGATGCTGCCGCCGAGCACGATGACGGAGGGATTGAGCAGCGCCACGACGTTGGACAGGACCTCTCCGAGCTCTCGGCCCGCCTGTCGAATGGCATCGATGGCCGCGTGCTCGCCAGCCCTGGCCAGAGCCACGACCCCGGCGGCGTCACGCACGTCGAAGCCTCGTTGCCTGAGGTCGGCGGCGATGCCCGTACCGCTGGCAACGGACTCCAATGTCAACCCGGTTCCGGACGAGCCGTCGAATGAGCTCCGGGTCGAGACCCTCACCTGGCCAAGGTCGCCCGCGGCTCCTCGGCCTCCGCGCTGCAGTTCGCCGCCGAGGACGAGTCCGGCGCCGATTCCCGTCGCGACCTTCACGAAGACGAGGTCGTCGGTCGCTGACCAGTTCGCGGCGTGCTCGCCTAGAGCGAGGAGATTGACCTCGTTGTCCACGAGCACCGGTACGTCGAGGTACTGCCGGAAGTACGCGGGGACATCGTAGCCGTCCCAGCCGGGCATGATGGGAGGGCTCATCGGCCGTCCCGTGGAGTGTTCGACCGGACCGGGGAGACCGATGCCGAACCCCAGCACGGGGGAAGGGCTGACCGGTGACCTCCTGGTCTGGGCGACTTCGGCGAGCAGTACGTCGAGAACGGCCTGCGGACCCGCGGCGATGTCGATAGGGCGAGAGTGCTGCTCGAGGATGCTGCCGCCGAGGTCGACCATCGAGATCGTCGCGTGTGTCGCTCCCACTTCGACGGCGACCACCGAGCCGGCGGCCGGGTTGAACATGACCTGCGCGGGGGGGCGTCCCCCCGTCGAGGCGGCATCGCCGCCGTAGACCAGCAGCCCGGCTGCGAGGAGGGCGTCGATGCGGGCCGAGACCGTGGTCCTCGACAGGCCGGTCAACGAGGCGAGCTCGGACTTGGTGCGAGGCTGCCCGTTCCGGAAGAGCTGGAACATTTCGCCGGCGCCGGGACCCGTCACGCGGCCCTCATGCGAGGGCTCCTTCTGCCGAGGAGTCATCGCAACATTCAACCACAACCCCGTGGGCAGGATTCGACATTCAGTACACAAGTTTCGTCAATTGCTTGCATAAGCGACTCGAGTGTGTGATCCTCATGATCGTGACCGACGCCGTTCTCCCTTCTCCGCCGCACTCACCGAGCGTGGGTGTGATCGGTGCTGGATTCATGGGGGAAGTGCACAGTCGGGCGATTCGCGCGAATGGCGGGCGTCTCGCAGCCATCGCCGCGGGGAGCACAGCGGGATCGGTCCGGGCCGCGCGGTCGTTCGGATTCGACGGTGCAGAACCTGACGCGATCGCCCTGCTGGACCGCGACGACCTCGACGTGGTCCACATCTGCACCCCCAACGACACGCACGTCGACTATGCCCGGCGCGCGATCGCATCGGGCATTCACGTCATCTGCGAGAAGCCGCTCGCCACCTCGTCGGAGGATGCCCTCGTGCTGCGGGACGCGGCGCTCGAGGGCGGGCTCGTCGGGACGGTCCCCTTCGTCTACCGCTATCACCCGATGGTTCGCGAAGCCCGCGCCCGAATCGCCCGCGACGGCTTCGGAGACGTACTCAGCTTCGACTGCTCGTACCTGCAGGACTGGCTCATCGCTCCGGAGCTCACCAACTGGCGCGCGAACCCGCAGCGCAGTGGTCCTTCGCGCGCGTTCGCCGACATCGGGTCGCATCTGTGCGACCTCATCGAGTTCGTGAGCGGTCAGCGCGTCGTCCGGCTGTGCGCGCGTACCCGGCAAGTCGTCGAGGGTCGAGGAGGAGAGGACATTGCCGCTCTCGTCCTCGAGCTCTCGTCCGGTGCGATCGGAACGGTCCTGGTCTCGCAGATGGCGGCAGGTCGCAAGAATGCTCTGACCGTCGAGCTCCACGGCTCGACGGCGTCGGTACGCTTCGAGCAGGAGCGTCCGGATGAGCTGTGGTGGGGCGAACCGGGAGGAAGTCGTACGCTCCTGCGTGACCCGCTGACCGCGACGGCGGAGGTCGCAAGGTACTCGAGCGTGCCCGCCGGGCACGCGATGGGGTATCAGGACGCCTTCAATTCTTTCGTACGTGACGTGTACAGCGCCATCCGCGGCGGATCCGTCGACGGACTGCCCACCTTCGACGACGGATTGCGATCCGTATTGCTCACCGAAGCCGTCCTGCGCTCCGCCGAGCGCGGCGGCTGGGAGGACGTCGCTCAGGAACTCCCCTTCACCGCAGCACTCTTCACCCAATGAAAGGACAGCAATGATGCACGTTCCACCCCACAGCAGGCGAGCACGGTCGCTCGCCGCCATCTCTGTGCTCGCCATCGGCGCCGCGACGCTCGCGGCATGCGCCCCCGCCTCGGACGGAACCGGATCGGAGCCGATCGATCTCGAGACTCCCGCCGTGGGGACGATCGAGGTCTGGACCCAGGGGGCGGATGGCGCCGACCTCCCCGAGATCTTCGCGACCTTCGAGGAAGAGAACCCCGACGTCACGATCAAGCTCTCCGAGGTACCGGAGGCGGAGTTCGCCTCCAAGATCACGGCGGCGATCGCGGCGGGCACCGTGCCCGATCTCATCTACGGCTATACCCAGACCTTCGCGACGCTGCTGTCTACCGAAGGGTTTGCCCCGGTGCCGGACGGAGTGGTCGAGAAAGAGGACTTCTTCGAGAACATCTGGGAGCTCTCGGTGATCGACGACACCGCCTACGGTGTGCCGTGGTATGCGTATGCGAACTCCTCGATCTACCGCAGCGACCTCGCAGAGCAGGCCAACGTAAAGATCCCGGAGACCTGGGACGAGGTCATCGCCTACTCCGAGGGCGTGCAGGCCGAGGGGGTGGAGTTCCCGGTCGTGCTCCCGATCGCATGGAACACCTACACCGCGGGTGTGCTCGATGTGCTCGCGCATCAGAACAACAGTGCGCTCATCAACGACGACAACACCGAGTGGACGATCAACGAGCCGGCCAACGTCGAGGCGCTGGAGTATTTCGCCAGCTTCATCCAGGACGGACTCGCCTCGGCGGATGGTCCGGCGTTCCTCGACATCGTGCCGTGGATCTCGCAGGGCCGTGCCGCCGCGATGCCCGACTCCGGCACGTGGTTCACCGGCTGGCTCGACGAGGCGAACGGCGAAGGGTGGTCTGCCGAGCACATCACCATCGCCCCCAACCCGATCCCCGAGGGGGGGACCCCTGCGGCGACGCTCGGCGGCGGGTCGTGGTTCGTGCCGATCGACGCCGACAACCCCACCGAGGCGTGGCAGTTGGTCCACTTTATGTCTCAGCCCGAGACTCAGGTCGAGTGGTACAAGATCTTCGGAAGCTTCCCCGCGGTGAAGGCCGCATGGGACGACCCGGCGCTGGAGGGGACCCCTCTCCTCGAGACCACCCGCGAATCCCTGAACTACGCGGTCAGCACGCCGAACGTCGCTACCTGGCCCGAGGTGTCGCAGATCATCGCCTCCGAGATGGAGAAGGTCGCGCGAGGGACATCGACTGCCGAGGATGCCCTGGATGCGGCACAGGAACGCGCCGCTGCAATTGGCACGGAGTGAGATGACGAACACGATCATCCTCGGAAACACCGGGGTGGTGCCGCTTCACAAGCAGCGCCGCCCCGGCCCCCGGACGGAGGCATGGGCCGGATGGCTGTTCGTGTTGCCCTTCGTCCTCCTGTTCACGGTGTTCATTGCCGTGCCCATGTTCCTGGCTGCGGCGACGAGTCTCACGGACATGAAGGCGCGGGATCTGCGCAACCCGCTCAACGCAGAGTTCGTGGGATTCGACACGTTCGCGAAGGTGTTCTCCGATCCGGCGTTCCTGCAGTCCGTCGGCACCACGGCGCTGTTCGTCGTGCTGTGCGTACCTCTGTCGATGGGGATCGGTCTCTTCCTCGCAGTTCTTCTCGACACCGGCATCCGAAGGCTGCGCGCCTTCTTCCGCGCAGCCGTCTACGTCCCGGTCATCACGAACATCGTCGCGGTGGCGGTGATCTTCCAGTACGCCTTCTCACTCGGCGGACCCATCAACACGGCGCTCGAGTCCTTCAGCTTCCCTGCGGTCAACTGGCTCGGCGAGTCTGGGACGGCGGTCTTCACGGTTGTGCTGATGAGCGTCTGGCGGAACGTGGGCATGTGCATGGTGCTCTTCCTCGCGGGGCTGCAGGCCGTCCCCGGCGACGTGTACGAGGCGGCGCAGACCGACGGTGCCGGCCCGGTACGCCGGTTCTGGTCGATCACCCTTCCTCTGCTGCGCCCCACCACCTTGCTGGTGAGCGTGCTGATGACGTTCTTCTTCATCAACATCTTCGAGGAACCGTACATGCTCACCGGCGGAGGCCCGCTGGGGTCCACGCGCTCGCTCGCGCTGTGGGTGTACGAGCAGTTCGGCTTCGGTAACGTGGCCGCCTCCATGGCGGGCTCCGTGGTGCTGCTCGCCCTCGTCGCCATCGTCGCCGCCATCCAGTTCCGACTCCTGAGGCCTAAGCATTGAGATCCCCCAAGCCGATCGCGCTCGCGGTCAACTACACCGTCCTGTCCATCGTCGTCGTGGTGCTCCTGCTGCCTTTCGTCTGGGTCTTCTTCGGATCCTTCAAGTCGCAGGAGGAGTTCCTCACCGATCCCGGAGCGTTGCTGCCCGAATCGTTCCAGCTCACGAACTATGTGCTCCTGTTCACGGAGAAGGGCTTCGGCACCTACTTCGGGAACAGCATCGTCGTGTCGGTCATCGCGGTGCTAGCGAACACCCTCTTCGCATCGATGGCCGGCTACGCGCTCGCCAAGCTCAACTTCCCCGGAAGGCGGGTGCTCCTGCCGTTCGTGATCGTCGCGATGGTGGTGCCCTATGTGGCGCTCTTCGTTCCGCAGTTCCTGATCGTCGTGCAGTTGCGGCTGGTCGACACCCTTGCGGGGATCGTGGCACCCTTCCTCATCATGCCGATGAGCGTCTTCATCATGCGTCAAGCGGCCTACTCGCTGCCCACGGAGCTGCTGGAGGCGGCGCGCATCGACGGCGCGGGTGAGTTCCGCCTGTATGCGCGGATCTTCCTGCCGCTGTCGGGACCTGCTCTTGCGACCGTGGCGATCCTGTCGTTCCTCGGGTCGTGGAATCAGCTGCTGTGGCCGCTCGTCGTTGCGCAGTCCCAGGGCACCTACACCCTCCCAGTGGGGTTGGCCATCGCGTCGCAGACAGCGAACTCGACCGACTTCGGGATGCTGCTCGCCGGGGCAGTCGTGATCCTGCTTCCAGTGCTGGTGCTGTTCCTTTTCCTGCAGAAGTACTTCATCCAGGGACTCGCGACCACAGGCCTCAAATGAGGTCGGCGGGGCGGGTCAGCGGGAGCCCTCTCGCAGGATCGCCTCGAATCCTCGACGCAGCCGGTCGATCATGTCGAACCGGGGGTCGATGAGCCACTGCAGCTGGAGGCCGTCCCACAGGGCGACGAATGCGGAGGCGACGAAGTCCGCGTCGGCGACGAAGGGGATGGCCTCCGCCTCCGATGCGGTTCGGATGCCGGCCGCCATCGAGTTGCGGATGTTCTCGTAGCGTCGGACGAACCACTCGTGAGCCGGGTGGTCCGAGGATGAGGCTTCGGCAGACATCACGGCGAGGAGCCGCTCGGTCTCCGGCTTGTCCAGGTTCCTGACGGCGAGCGCGATCGCGGCGTCCACAACGCCGAGAAGAGCGATGTCGCGGTTCAACTGCTCGGTCTCGAGGGAGTCGTACTCTTCGAGGACGGCGATGAGCAGGTGCTCTTTCGTCGGGAAGTGGTGCTTGACGCTCGTGAAGCTGAGTTCGAGGTCGCGTGCGATCTCGCGAAGCGAGCCGCCGCGATAGCCCGAGCGCATGAAGACGCTTGCCGCGGCCGCCACGATCTCGGCCTTCCGGCGAGCGGTGTTCGCGTACGGGCCGCGGCGGGGGGGCGCGATGCGCGGGGTATCGCTCATCGACACATCCTATCGACTGGGACTCCGTTCGATGGCGTCTGCGCCGTGCGGTCAGTCCCGGGCGGCGATCGCGCGTGCGGTCCGTACGGCGAGCACGATGCCCATCAGCGTGGAGTTGCAGGTGAGCGCCGTGGGGATCGCCCCGTTCCCGGCGACATAGAGGTTCGTGAAGCCCCACACCCGGCCGTCCGGATCGGCGACGCTCGTGCCGTCGTCGTGTGCGCCCAGGCGCACAGTCCCCGTGTAGTGCAACGACGAGCCGGGTGCCAGCGTGAGAGAGTCGCCCGGGGTGAAATCGCCGATCGCGACTGCTGCCCTCTTCTGCACGTCCCGCAGTCGCTCGATGCGTGCCAGGTCATCGTCGGAGTATGCGAAGCGAGCGATGAGGACCGGCATCCCCAGCGCGTCGCGGCGTGCATCGGAGAACTCGAGGCGGTTCTCCCTCCGCAGGTCTGTGCTCGTGTACCAGCTCATCCCGATACGGTGGCCGAGGACGTCGTCCGAGCGTTCCATCATCTGCCCATGCGTGGGCCGCTCTTCGCCGATGGATGGGCTCCAGTAGACGCCGACGAAAGGCTCGTTCGGATGCGACGACGGGGCTGCGGTGCCGCTGAGGCCGAGTCGTCGCGGGTCGACGACGACGTCTCCATCGATCGACGAGTGCTCGTTAAGGTAGAGCCCCAGTGCCTCGGGGCGGACCCCAGAGGCCCACAGCAGTTGCGGCGTACGCAGAGTGTCGGCAGCGACGACGACGGCGAGCGCGTCGATCTCACGCTCCTCGCCGGTAGTGAGGCTCCGCACGGACACACCGGTGGCCGTTCCTCGCCGGTGGTTCACCCCAGTGACCAGTGTCGCGGCGAGCAGGCCCGTCCGGTCGGAGGAGCCGTCGAACACCATAGGCGCGATGTCGCGCGGACCGGTGCGTGCGAAGACGCCGCGGGCGTGTGCGACGCCGGCGAGCGGCATGCTCTGGGCGCGGCGTTCGGAGACCGGGGACGGGAGGGCGGCGCGCAACGCTTCGAGGATCTTCGGCTCGAAGGGGTTCCCGGAATAGGTGCGCGAGCCCACGCGGAGGAGCCGTTGAGCCTCGTGCAGGTCCTCCCCGTAGTCGGCTCTGGCGAACGCGGGGACCTCGTCGCCGTAAGGGGTTGGACTCGCGGCGGCCCAGTGGATCCCCATGCCCCCGATGTTCCAGGAGATGGAGGCGCCGGGGAACTCGGCGGTGTCGTGACCCAGATAGGCGGCGGGGAAGATCCCGGTCCCGTCGGGGGACCATCCGTCGCCGTCGCCGAGCACCGCCCCCGCGTTCGATACGTAGTCGATCTGGCGCGCCCTTCGCATGAGGGTCTCGAACGCGACGCGCAGCGCGTCCTCGTCCGCCTCAACGAGATGCTCGCCAGGGTGTGCGCTCATGGCCGGCCCCGCCTCGACGACGAGGACGGATCGGTCCGGAGCGGCGCCGTGGACGGCGGCGGCAACGGCCGCACCCGCGGGTCCGCTGCCGACGATGACGAGGTCCCACACCTGGGACGAGGCTGTGTTGATGTCCACGACTGCTCCTTCGCTCTGTGCCGTCTTGCAGACGGCGAGATGGTTAGATGGCGCCCGCTCCGGCGCCCGCAGACGCGGCGAGCCCGCCTGTTCGTGAGGTGCGGGCGAGGGCGGCGGCACCGATCAGTCCTGCGTCGTTGCCGAGGGACGCGGCCACGATCTGTGCCGCCGGGCGATCCTCCGATCCGCTCACGCGGGACGCGTATGCGGTGCGTACGCCGGGGATCAGCAGGTCCTCCGAGTCCGCGACTCCGCCGCCGACGACGATGACCTCGGGGTCGAGGATCGCAGTCAGCGAGGCCAGGCCGCGTCCGATCCACTCCGCGGTCTCGGCGAAGAGTCGGCTGGCCAGGGGGTCGCCAGCGGATGCAGCGTCCGCGATGTGCTGACCGGTGAGCACACCTCCATCCGCGTCGCGCCGTGCGCGCAGCGCGCGACCGTCCGCCCGGGCGCCTTCCAGTTCCCGGTTCGCTACGTCGAGGAGCGCCGTGCCCGAGCCATATGCCTCCCAGCAGCCGAGCTTCCCACATCCGCAGCGCCGACCGTCCTGCACGACGGTGAGATGGCCGACCTCAGCGGCCGCGCCGAACGCGCCGCGCTGCAGTTCGCCGTTGCTGACGATCCCGCCGCCGATCCCGGTGCCCACGGTGATCATGAGTGAGACGCCCGCGGGTTCCCCCGCCCCGTGTGGGTGCTCGCCCCATGCCGCGGCGTTGGCGTCGTTCTCCACCACGACGTCGATGCCCGAGGGGAGCAGCGCCGCTACCTGCTCGCCCAGAGGGTAGCGGCGCCAGGGCAGGTTCGGTGCCGTGAGCACGGTCGATCGATCGGACGACACGAATCCGGCCGCGGCCAGTCCCACCTGGCGGATGTCCGCGGCGGGGGAGAGCTCGCGGTAAAGATCCGCGATGGTGCGGTCGATGTCCGCGGGATTCGTGGTCGGCGTGCTCCGGCGGGCGCGCTGCACGATCCGCCCGGCGTCATCGACCACTCCGGCGGCGATCTTCGTGCCGCCGATGTCGATTCCCAGTCGTGCCATGTCTCGATTCTCCGTGTTCTCATGTCGTGTCCGTGCGGATGCCTGATCCCGTGGGATCCTGCATCCGCGGTCAGCCCTTGCGCAGGGTGCGCAGCGCGGCGGTGTCGAGCCGTGCGCGGATCTCGTCGTACTGCCTGGCCGAGAGCCGGTAGAACGACAGCGGTATGATCGCTGCGAAGCACAGGATCGCCGGTGCCAGGTTGACGATGACGTTCATGCCGGAGAGCACCTCCGGCGCCTGTGCGGTATTGGCGACGTATCCGATTGCTCCCAGCGCGGCGAGGCCGATCGCCACGCCCACCGCGGCGGCGATCTTCTGCGCGAAGCTGATGACGGCGTAGGCCGTGCCGTCCGCTCGGACACCGTGCTTGTCCTCGGCGTAGTCGATCGCGTCGGGGACCATCGACCAGAAGATCGGGGCGTTGAACGAGGCGAGACCGTATATGGCCGAGATGACGATCACGAGCGTGACATCTTCCCAGCCCACCAGGTAGAGCGCCACGAGCGAGAGTCCCTGAGCCACGAGTGAGACGATGGCGACGGCGCGCTTGCCGAAGCGGCGCGTCAGCGGCGTGAACAGCAGGATGCCGATGACTCCCGCCACCGCCGGCGTCGCCATAAGCACGGGGATGAGGTCCACGCGGCCGACCGCGTAGATGAAGTAGTAGATGACGACGCCGAGACGGCCGAAGAAGCCGGTCATCGCGAGCATCATGATCGCGAAGATCAGCATGAGCAGGCGGTTGCCGAAGACGATGCGTGCCGTGGTGCGCAGCGACACCCGGGTGCTGTGGATCGGCTGCACGACCTCTTTGCTCTTGAAGGCGGTGATCAGGAACAGCGGCAGAGCGATCGCTGCCATGACCGCCGCTGTCCACGTGTAGCCCGCAATCGTCATCTCGTCGCCGACCCCACCGGTGAGACCGCTGAAGAAGAGGATGAGGGGGAGCGTGATGACGTTGAGCAGGACGACGCCCACGTTGGTGCCGATCAGGCGGATCGAGTTGAGGGTCACCCGCTCCTGCGTGTCGGTCGTCATCACGGAGACGAGCGATCCGTACGGCACGTTCACGGCCGAATAGGCGATGCCGAGCAGGCCGTAAGTGACGATCGCATAGAGGAACTTCGCGCCATCGCTCCCCGGGATCGTGGAGAAGGACAGCACGAGGAGGATGGCCAGGATCGGTGAGCCGTAGATGATCCAGGAGCGGAAGCGGCCGAATCGGCTGCGGGTGCGCTCGGCGGCGGCGCCGATTCCGGGATCGATCGCGGCGTCGAAGACGCGGGCGATCAGCATCAGCACGCCGACGGCGCCGGCGGAGAGGCCGACCGCATCGGTGTAGAAGATCGCGAGATAGGAACCGGTGGTGGTCCAGACGAGCTGGCTGGCGAGGTCGCCGAGCCCGTAGCTGAGGCGCGTCCCCCAGGTGAGGCGCTGTCTCGACGGGGCGTCGCCCGATGCGGGCTCGTCGGATCGGACGGAGGTGGCGCTCCCCGAGATCGATTGGCCGTTGTGGGTCACGTCTTGCTCCTAGTGCACATCGTTGTGTCCGCCGGTCTCATGCCGGACTGGAACGGGGTATTGAAGGGATTCGGTTGGGAAGGGGTGGAGGTGGAGTCACCGGGGGAGGGCCTGCATCGGGTTGCAGCCTTCCCCCGGGACGGGGTGCTCAGGCGCGGGCGTCGAGCTGCTCCTGGAAGCTACGCGCGAGTAGCGCCTGATGTGCTTCGACCTGTGAGAACGCCTCGACGTCGGGGGCGGCCATGAAGTGGCCCTCCCACTCCGTCGAGACCCATCCCTCGTAGCCGATGTCCACCAGCAGCTTGGCGACCCCCGAGTAATCAACGCTCGGCTCGTCGCCGTTCGAGTCGAACTCGTAGCACTTGCCGTGCACGTGGATGATCTGGTCGGCGATGTCGTACCAGCTCTCGAGCGGCTGCGTGCCGTGCATGCTGAGCGCGCCCATGGTCGACTCGATCGCGTCCTCGGACGCTCCCTGCTCGAGCGCGATCGTGCGGAAGGCCTGGAAGCGCTCGGCCATCGTTCCCGGCGCGGTGCGCCAGGTGCCGACGAAGACGTCGACGAGCTCCTCCGAGAGGCCCGCCTCGACGAACTGCCGCTTCTCCATCGGGGGGATGTCGCGCATGGTGGCGCTGAAGTCCGGGATGAACCCGAGCACGGGGGAGTCGAGCTCGGCGTAGAGGTCGCGCACGCGCAGGATGCTCTCGGTGCGCGGCCCCTCAGGCGCGTGCAGCTCCATGCCGACCCGCAGCCCGAGGTCCTCTGCGATCGGGGCGACGCGGCGGATGACTTCCAGCGACGCGCCGATCTGGATGCGAACGATGCCGAATCCGAGCTTCTTCGCCGTGTGCAGTTGGCGCACGAGGAGTTCTGTCATCTCATCCGCGTCGAGGAAGCGATCGGAGCGGAGCGCGGTGTCCACGTTGGAGCTCAGGCACGTCGAGACGAGTCCCAGCTCCGATGTGAGTCCGTGCCACCAGTCGGCGGTGGCATCGTCGATGTCGGGGTAGCTGCGGAACGACTGGTATCCGACGACCTCGACGCCCGGGCCGACACCCCGTGCTGCGACCTCTCGTACGATGCCCTCGAGGTCGTAGCGACCTTCGAGCCATTCGTTGGTGAGGGAATAGAGAGTCAGGCCTGAGCCGATGGTGGGGATGGGGTATTTGGTCTGAGCGTTCACTTCTGGTCCTCCGTGACGACGTTGAGAGTGCGCGATTCGTGAACTGTCCGGGAGAGAGCAGAGTCGGGTCCGGTCAGGATGTAGGGGATGCGGAGCGTGAGGCTTGCTGCGATCTCAGCGCTGTCGCCTGTGAGGAAGGACGCGGGGAATCGCAGGATCGCCCTGTCCTGCACGAACCAGGTTTCCTGCCAGCGTTCGGCGATGGTGGGCAGATCGGCGGCCTCACCGTTGATCTCGATGGTCAAGCTCTCCCGCGGGACCTTTTCTCCATCGACCGTGATGGTGGCGTTTTCGATCGTCGAGGGTGCCAGGCTGCGGTACCACGGCAGTCGAAGGCGGATCGACCCGGTTCCGGATTCCTCGATGCGGACCTCGTCCGCGCCCAGGATGGTATCTGTTGCACTCATGATCACTCCGTTCAGTTAGAAGGTGACGGGCTGGCCGCTGGCGGCTGAACGGTAGATTCCGTCCAGAATCTCGGTCACGACGCACGCCTGCTCGGGAAGTACCAGCGGATCGGTGTCGGTCTTGATGGCGCGGACCCACTGAGCGGCCTCCTGCGCGCCGAGCACGGTGAAGCCCGAGCCCGACGACGAGGACGCACCGAAGTAGGCGCCCTTGAAATCGGGTGCCGTCTCGGTGAGCTGACCGCCTACGACGCCATTCAGGCTCGCCTCCCACTGAGCACCAAGCTGACGTGATTCCGCGCCGCCGTCGGTTCCCGCCAGGGTGACGCAGGCCTCGCGCGACTGGGGCACGTTGAGCGCCCACGCCGCCTCTAGGAAGACCGTGGCGCCGTTCTTCATGGTTACGTAGCCGAAGGCCGAGTCCTCGACATGGAAGGTCGCAGGGTCCCACTCGCCGCCCATGTTCCCCTCGGGTTTGTCGCCCAGCTTGTGGAACACTGTGCCGGTCACCGAGGCGACCTCGTAATTGCCCATGAACCACAGTGCGAGATCCAGCGCGTGTGTGCCGAGATCGATGAGGGGACCGCCACCCTGCTTGTCCTTGTCGGTGAAGCTGCCCCAGATTGGCACGCCACGACGACGGACGGCGTGGCCGCGTGCGTGATAGATCTCGCCCAGGCGACCCTCGTCGACGGCGCTGCGGAGGAATTTGTTGTCCTCGCGCCAGCGGTACTGGTAGCCGACCGTGAGCTTCTTCCCGGTGCGGCGGGACGCCTCCAGCATGGCGCGTGCATCTTCGCCCGTGACGGCCATGGGCTTCTCCACCATGACGTGCTTACCGGCCTCCAGTGCAGCGATCGTGATCTCGCGGTGGCTCGTGTTCCAGGTGCATACGTGGATCACATCGAGCGTGTCGTCAGCGACCACCGCGTGCCAGTCGGCCGTGGCGTACGACTCGTCCACACCGAATTCGGCCCGCGCATTCTCCGCGCGAGAGAGCTCGAGGTCGCAGAACGCGCGGATCTCCACTTCTTCGGACTGGCTGGCAAGGCCCGGAAGGTGCTTCTGGGTTCCGATGAACCCCAGCCCGATTATGCCCACCTTCAGCTTGGTCATAGTTCTCCTCTGGATTCGTGTTCGCCGTTGATTTCACTCCCCAGCCCCGGATGCGGGTCGCGACGCGTGGCAGGCGTGAAATCAATCTTGTCACGAAAATAGCGCATGTGCAACAATTTGAAGAACGGCGAGGACCCGCGTCGAGACAGGAGGCGTCAGCATGGGACAGAACAACGAGGATCGTAGGATCGGACCCCGAACACCGGTGACGCTGTTCACCGGGCAGTGGGCGGATCTGCCCTTCGAGGAGGTCGCCCGCCTAGCGGCGAGCTGGGGCTACGACGGCTTGGAGATCGCAGCATCGGGAGACCACCTGGACCTGCAGCGAGCGGACGAGGACGACGCCTATCTCGCCTCTCGTAAGGAGATACTGGACCGTCACGGACTGCGCTGCTTCGCGATCTCCAATCACCTGACCGGCCAGGCGGTGTGCGACTCTCCGATCGACTTCCGCCACGAGAGCATCGTGCGTCCGTACACATGGGGCGACGGCGACCCCGAAGGAGTGCGGCAACGCGCGGCCGAGGACATGAAGCGCGCGGCGCGTGTCGCCCGCAAGCTCGATGTGGAAACGGTTGTCGGATTCACCGGATCCTCGATCTGGCAGTACGTGGCCATGTTCCCTCCAGTCTCTGCGGAGGTGATCGAGCGAGGTTACGAGGACTTCGCGCAGCGCTGGAATCTGATCCTGAACGTCTTCGACGCGGAAGGGGTCCGGTTCGCCCATGAGGTGCATCCGGGCGAGATCGCCTACGACTACTGGACCAGCGTGCGCACGCTCGAGGCGATCGAGCACAGGGATGCGTTCGGGTTCAACTGGGACCCCTCGCACATGCTTTGGCAGGGCATCGACCCGGTCTCGTTCATCTGGGACTTCCAGGACCGGATTTACCACGTCGACTGCAAGGACACCCGTCTGCGTGCGCCGAACGGTCGCGCTGGCACGCTTGGGTCGCATCTGCCCTGGGGCGACCCGCGTCGCGCGTGGGACTTCGTCTCGACGGGCCGGGGCGACGTCCCCTGGGAGGATTCTTTCCGCGCGCTCGCGAGCATCGGCTACGCCGGACCCGTGTCGATCGAGTGGGAGGACGCGGGGATGGACCGCCTGGTGGGCGGCGCCGAGGCTGTGACGTTCGTGCGATCCCTGCTCTGGGAGCAGCCGAAGACGGCGTTCGACGCGGCCTTCTCGCAGCAGTAGAGCCTCCGAGCCCGAGGTCGCTGTTCCCGTCCCGGCAGAAGTACTTCATTCAGGGGCTCGCGAGCACAGGCCCCAAGTGAGGTCGGCGGGAAAGGGTCAGCTCGCCAGGGCGGCACGCATTGCCGTGAGGCGGGCGGCTTGGATGCGGTGGACTTCGGGGTGGTCCGGGGTGAGGAGTTCCCATCCGTGGTGTGCGCCGGGGATGGTGATCAGTTCGACGGGGACTCCTGCGGATGTGAGGCGCTTGGCGTAGTCGACAGTCTCGGCGTGGAAGAGGTCGGCTTCGCCGATGCTGATCCAGGCGGGGGCGAGGCCTGTGAGGTCCTCGCGACGTGACGGCACAGCGTAGGGGCGGCTTTCGGGCTCTTCAAGTGCGTGGCCGAGGTAGGAGGTCCAGGCGTAGCGGTTCGACGCCACTGTCCAGATCAGATGGACATCGCCCTCGGCTTCGGCTCTGAGCACGTTCCGGTCGTCGAGCATCGGCGCGATCAGTACTTGGAGTGTGAGCGGGATCGCGGCGTCTTTCGCACACTGTGCGACCGCCGCGGCGAGCCCGCCGCCCGCGCTTTCTCCTCCGACCATGATGCGGGTGGAGTCGATGCCCAGAGTCTCCGTCTCGCTGGCGACCCATTCGAGGGCGGCGAAGCAGTCGTCGAGGGCGGCCGGGTAGGGGTGTTCGGGGGCGAGGCGGTAGTCCGGGACGATGACGGTGACGCCGAGGCCAGCAGCGAATCCTGAGGCGACCGCGTTTGCGTGTGCGGCGTTGCTGGAGATCAGGCCGCCGCCGAACAGCCACAGCAGTGCCCCCCGTCGGCTACTGTGTCCCGTGCGGGCGGTGCAGGATGACGGATCGTCCGTTCCCTCCGGGAAGGCGCAGTCGCTGGGATGAGATCCCTGCGCGGACACGGGTCTTCCGGTTGTTGAAGAACCGTGCGAGTCCGAGGCTGAAGGACCCACGGATGTCCATTGGACGCCGGACGGCGTAAGTCAGGTAGTCGGGGTGGATCTCCGCGATCGCCTCGTCGAGCGTATTTGCCATTAGTGGTTTTCCTGCCGTCTGATCGTGTAAGTGCCGGGTGTGAGGGTGAGTGGTTCGGTGTCTCCGGCTGCGTGGAAGCGTCCCGTGGTGCCCGGCGGGATCGTCACGACGTACTCGACGTCGTGTCCGTCGATGCGCCAGGAGCTTTCGACGGTGCCGTAGCGGGTGTGCACTGTCGATCGCGCCCTGGTGAGGCCGCCACCGATCAGCGGACGGACGCCGATGGTGCGGTAGGCAGGTTCGAGGGGGGTGATGCCGCCGATGCGCTCGGTGGGGAAGCGGGCGACGGATCCGAGGGCGTAGTGGTTGTGGCTCATCTTCGCTCTGCCAGATTTCGTGTAGCCCTCCCAGGTCTCCCAGACGGTGGTGGCGCCGCGCTCCACCTGGTGTAGCCAGGACGGACTCGACGTGGACAGCAGCAGATCCCACGCGACATCCGTGTGTCCCGTGTCGACGAGCGTTCCGAGGAGCAGCGGTGTGGAGAGGAAGCCGGTGCCGAGGTGTCCGCCGGCTTTCTCGACGAGTCCGATTAGTCGTTGTGCGGCGGCGGGCCTCTCCGCGTCGTCGAGGAGGCCGAAGGCGATGGCGCGCACGTAGTCGTCCTGGCGGTCGGTGCCGATGCGCCCGTCGTCGGTGAGGAACCTGGCGCGCCATGCCCGGCGGATGTGATCCGCGAGTACGAGGTAGCGCTCATGGTCGGTGTCTTTGCCGAGGATCTCGGCGATGGCGGCGAGCGTCCGGGTGGAGTGCTCGAAGTACGCCGGACGACGGCGCCGCGTCGTCCGGCGTCGATCGAGGATCGGATGGGTCCCTCGCCGGGGCGGAGCCATTCCCCGCACTGGAATCCGGTGTCGACGATGTACGCGTCGATCGGGGTGGTGTGCGCAGATTTGACCTTGCTGGTTTCGCGGGCGCGACTGGTGCAGGATTCGACCCACGCGACCATCGACTCGTACTGGTCGGCGAGCACCCGCTCGTCGCCGTAGTACTGGTAAAGCGTCCAGGGTACGAGCACGCTGGCATCGCTCCAACCTGCCGCCGTTCCGGCCTTCGCCAAATGGCCGTGCGGTCCGCCCGAGAATTCGGAGAAGCCTGAGGGGATGACCACGGGTATCGTGCCATCCGGCGCTTGTTCGAGGGCGAGATTGTGGAGGAAGCGGCGCAAATACTCCTGTGCATCGGTCATGATCGCGGCGGTCGGGGCGAAGACCTGGATGTCGCCGGTCCAGCCGGAGCGCTCGCGGGTGGGGCAGTCGGTGGAGGTGTCCATGAAGTTCGAGCGCATCGACCAGCCGACGTTGTTCCACAGTCGGGTCAGGCGCGGGTCGGAGCATTCGAACTCTCCGGTCCACTCGAGGTCGGTCGAGATCACGATGCCTCGGATGTCGTCGGAGGTCAGGTTGTCGATGGGACCGGTGATCTGTGCGTGCGGAAGCCGTGGCGCCAAGTGTCCCAAAAGTGTCCGGAGCATCCCGAGGATAGCGATTCTGACGAGTTCGCCTGTGTCTCTAGAGCATGACGAGTGTGAGGTCGATCGGTCAGAGATCCGCGGAATCACGGGCTTCCCAGTCTTTCCACGGAGGGCCAGCACCGCGGGCCCCTCGAATAGCTAGACCGCGCACACCACCCTGCTAAGGTGGAGTCCCCGTAAGGGGACCGAGGGTTCAAATCCCTCCGTCTCCGCTCCGAAATTTCACCGCTGATCCCTTGAAAACACTGGGATCGCAGGCCTCTCACCTCCGGCCCGATGGGTCGTTTGAGAAAGATTTGAGAAAACGCGAACAGAAAGCTGTTCGCGGGTCTCGTGAATCGGCGCCGACGGCGCGCGCGTGAGAAGGCTCAGGACTCGGTCGAGAGGTCACCGCGCAGCTTGCGGACGGCGTCGCCTCCGGCTTCGAGCGCGGCGGCGTCGAGCGCATCGGAGACCTGGTCGAGGTCGGTGTCGAAGAGGACGGCGTAGACGTCGAGCGTCATCGATGCGGACGTGTGTCCGAGCATCCGCTGGATGGTCTTCACGTGCGCACCGGACTGGACCGCGAGCGATGCCGCGGCGTGGCGAAGGTCATGGATGGTCATGGGCTCGAGTCCAGCCGCCTTGAGGGCGGATTTGAACCAGGACTTCGAGTCCTTGCTCGTTCTCACGCGACGCATGTGCTCGCCGTCAGTGCCGGGGACACCAGGTCGCCCTGCTTGCGACCTGCGATCTGATCCAGGAGCACCGCGAGGACGAATCGGGGTACGGGGACGAGCCGACCACGGGCTGACTTCGTGGTGCCCACATGGACGACGCCTGCATCGTTACGATTGCGCCGGGGAAGGTCAGTCTTGCGACGTTCTCCCCGCCGATCGACGAGGCAGGCGACAGTGTCCGCGGGATACACGCGACTAGACACCTTCCCCACAAACTGGGCCTGAATCTGTTCTCGTCGATCCTCTCGGCCGCCTGGTCGCGTGCCCCGAGTATCGGATGGAGGAGCTCAAGTTCCCGTGTCCCGCATCTCTGTATGCTTCCCCCATGTCACGAGCAGGAACAGGAAAAGAAACCATCGGACGATGGATCCGCACCGAATCGGGCTCGGCGGTGCTTCTGGTCCTTGTGGCAGTTGTCGCGCTGGTGTGGGCCAACTCCACCTTGTCGAACACCTATTTCGAACTGTGGCACGTCGAGCTCGGTTTCAATGTCGGCCCGTTCGGGCTACATATGGATCTGCACCACTGGATCAACGATGGCCTGATGGTTGTCTTCTTCTTCGTCGTCGGACTCGAAGTGCGCCAAGAGTTCGCACACGGCTCCCTCCGAGATCGCAGCCGCGTCCGTCTAGCCCTCATCGCCGGCGTTGCCGGCGTCGTGCTGCCAGCGGTCGTCTACGTCTCAATCGTCGCGGCGTCAGGTGGGGAGGGACTCGAGGGGTGGGGAGCCGTGGTGGGGACAGACACGGCCTTCCTCCTAGGAGCGCTCGCGATCGTCGGTCCACGCCTCTCTGGACAGCTCCGCGTCTTTCTGCTGACGCTGACAGTCGTGGACGACTTCCTCGCAGTGTCCATCATCGGCATCGTATACAGCGAAGAGGTTCGGCTGATACCGCTGCTGATTGCATTGGGGTGCCTGGTCGCACTTTGGGCGCTGGGACGCACACGTCAGTGGAGGGCAGCACCATACGTATTCATCGTCGTCGTGCTGTGGTTCGCGACGGTGACCTCCGGTGTGCACGCCTCCCTCGCCGGGATGCTCGCAGGGCTCCTGATCCCCGCCTACGCGACGCGGCGACACAAGGTTGTCGAAGCCCGACAGCTGTTCCGGGACTTCTGGCAATCCCCGAGCGCCGCTTCAGCCCGCGCGGTGAACCGTGGCCTCGCCCAAGGTATCTCGGTAAATGAGCGCATGCACGAGGTTCTGCGGCTCCCCACAGCCTTGCTGATTGTTCCCATCTTCGCCCTGGCCAACGCCGGCGTGGACCTGCGAGGAGGTGTGCTTGCGGATTCCTTCAGGTCGCCAGTTACATGGGGCGTCATCGCCGGGCTCGTCCTCGGAAAGCTCTTGGGCATCGGATTGGCGACGTTCTTCGCCGTGAGGCTCGGGGCCGGCCGATTGCCAGAAGGAGTCGGCATGGGAAGCGTCTTCGGTGGTGCGGCGCTCTCAGGGATAGGGTTCACGGTGTCGTTGCTGATCATCAGCCTCGCTTTCGGCTCCACGTCCGAGCTCGGGCGCCTGGCGACCGTTGGCGTGTTGGTGGCCATGGTGCTTGCAACGCTCCTGGGATGGTCGATATTCAAGGTCGCTGCGAAACTGTGGGGGGAGGAAACAGCGGATCTCCCGATGCTTCTTACGCCGCCGGTTGACCCCGAAGTGGATCACATCCGCGGGCCGGAGGACGCTCAGCTCACACTCGTGGAGTTCGTGGACTTCGAGTGTCCGTACTGCGCGCATGCGACTGGGTCCTGGAAGGATCTGCGTGCTCGCTTTGGCGACGACCTTCGTTACGTCGTGCGACAGCTTCCGCACCACCCGCACGGACCCATCGCCGCACGAGCGTCCGAGGCAGCATCGAATCAAGGAATGTTCTGGCCTTGGCTTGACTTCGTCTTCACTCGTCAGCATGCGCTCGAACGTGATGACCTGATCGGTTACGCAACGGATCTCGGACTCGATGTTGACCGTTTCGTCCATGACCTCGACAGTGATGAGGTGAGACAGCGTGTCGAGCGAGACCTGGCGAGTGCAGAGGCCAGCGGTGCGCACGCGACCCCCACGTTCTTCATCCAGGGCCGTCGCCTGCTCGGTAGTTACGACGCGCGAGCTCTCACTGCCGCACTTGAGACCAGTCGCCGTGGTACGCGCACGAAGCAGATTCCATCCTCATCCTGAGCGCGGGAACACCGCGCAACGCCGGCGGTACTCGCCGACGTCCGGATGGTCGTGCACTTGTTGCGCTAGATAGCGCCGGCTGTCGCTCAGCAGGCCGAAGAAGGGTCGGGCATCGCAATACTCGGAGCCGATTCCCCGCTGGCCGCAGGGTCGGCGAGTCTCCCTGATAGGCTCCGCGGCATGCAGCAGCAGACCGAATCTTCTACCGACATTCAGCCCGACGTTCGGGTGCGCGGAGCCCGCGAACACAATCTGAAGGATGTCGACCTCACAGTCCCCCGCGATGCAATGGTGGTCTTCACGGGTGTGTCGGGATCCGGGAAATCGTCCCTTGCGTTCGGCACCCTGTATGCGGAATCTCAACGTCGATATCTTGAGTCTGTTGCACCCTACGCTCGGCGTCTTATCGATCAGGCGGGGGTGCCGGATGTGGACTCCATTACAGGTATGCCCCCCGCCGTCGCGCTCCAGCAACAGCGTGGTGGCCGAAGCGCCCGGTCGTCAGTCGGCAGCATCACGACGCTGTCGTCTTTGGTGCGGATGCTCTACTCGAGGGCCGGAGATTACCCCGACGGGCAACCGATGCTCTATGCCGAGGATTTCTCTGCCAACACGGTCCAAGGAGCGTGCCCGGAATGTCACGGTATCGGTCGCGTGTATGAAGTGACGGAGCAGCAGATGGTCCCCGATCCATCGCTCACGATCAGGGAACGAGCAATCGCATCATGGCCGACGGCGTGGCACGGCCAGCAGCTGAGGGACACCCTGGTCTCCCTCGGCTACGACGTCGATGTTCCGTGGAGGGACTTGTCGCGGCAGGACCGGGACTGGATCCTATACACAGAGGAAACTCCGATGGTCCCGGTTTACTCCGGCCTGACCCTCCGAGAGGCGCGAGCGGCCATCCAGAAAAAGATGGAGCCTAGCTACAACGGCACCTTCGTCGGCGCACGGCACTACATTTTCGACACCTTCGCCAATACGAAAAGCGCATCGATGAAGCGGCGAGTGGCGCAGTTCCTCACCGCCGGGCTGTGCCCGGTGTGCCACGGGAAGCGGCTGAAGCCGGAAGCGCTGACGGTGAGTTTCGAAGGGCTCGACATCGCCGAGTTTTCCGCACTGCCGTTGCGTGAACTGGCGTCGCTGCTGGAGCGAGTCATTACGGAACTTGACTCGGAAACCTCGGCGACCAGCGGAAGCGCACTGGATGAGAACACACGGCAAGAAGCGGTGGAGCAGCGCGCCGCCGCGGATGGTGCTGCCCACTCGGCGGCTCCCGATGTCCGTCGAACGCCCAACAGGTCAGCAGAGAAGCGCGCTGCTGCGGGGCGATTGGGAGCTGAGCTATTGGGTCGATTGCGCCCCATCATCGACCTCGGTTTGGGCTATCTGTCGCTCAGCCGCACGACACCGACACTCTCAGGCGGCGAGCTTCAGCGGTTGCGCCTGGCGACGCAGCTCACATCGGAGCTTTTTGGAGTCGTCTACGTGTTGGACGAGCCTTCCGCGGGACTGCACCCGCACGACATCGACGCCTTGTTGGGAATCCTCGACGGGCTCAAGAGACGCGGCAACAGCCTCTTCGTCGTGGAACACTCCGTCGACGTGATGCGCCACGCTGACTGGCTCGTCGACATCGGACCGGGGGCAGGAGAGCGCGGCGGCCGCGTGATCTACAGTGGGCCCACCGACGGGCTCGCAGAAGTCGAGGACTCTGTTACACGTGGATACATTTTCGGAGGTAGCGGCCTTGCGCCGCACATCCCCCGCACGCCGAAGGGATGGTTGAGGCTCGAGCACGTCAATCGCAACAACCTACGAGACGTGACAGTCACGCTCCCGACGGGGGCACTCACCGCGGTCACCGGAGTATCAGGATCCGGGAAGTCGAGCCTGGTAAGTCAGGTTCTCCCCGCGTTGGTCGGTGAAAAGTTGGGACGGCCTCCTCTCACGGAGGTCGAGGTGCCGGAGACCGAAGATCTGCTTCTCACCGACGAATCCGACGAACTTGACGGTTCAGTTGCTGGTGATCTCGCCGGAATTCGTCGTGTCGTCAGCATCGACCAGAAGCCGATCGGACGGACCCCGCGTTCGAACGTCGCAACGTACACGGGTCTGTTCGACCACGTTCGGAAGCGGTTCTCTGAGACACCGGAGGCACGTGCACGCGGATACAAGCCAGGGCGATTCTCCTTCAACGTCAATGGCGGTCGTTGCCCGACCTGTGAGGGTGAGGGATCAGTCATGGTCGAGCTGCTTTTCCTGCCCTCGGTCTACACCGTCTGTCCGGATTGTCACGGCACGCGATATCAATCAAGCACCCTGGAGATCACGTGGCGTGGCCGCAACATAGCCGAGATCCTCGCGATGAGCGTCGAGGAAGCCCACGTCTTCTTCGCCGGCGAGTACGACGTCATGCGGTCCCTCACAGCGCTCGTCGACGTCGGCCTCGGATACCTGAGGCTCGGGCAACCGGCGACAGAGCTTTCCGGCGGAGAGGCGCAGCGGGTCAAGCTCGCCAGCGAACTCCAGCGTGCTCAGCGCGGGGACACTTTATACGTTCTTGATGAGCCAACTTCCGGACTGCACTGCGCCGACGCCGACCGGCTCGTCACCCATCTGCAGACACTTGTCGATGCGGGAAACACCGTGGTGATGGTCGAGCTGGACATGCGTGTGATCGCTGCCGCAGACCACGTCATCGATCTCGGTCCAGGAGCCGGCGACAACGGCGGGAGCGTGGTCGCATCGGGCACGCCCGCGGAGGTCGCGGCTTCAACCGACAGCGCGTCTGCCAGGTATCTCAGCGTCGCGCTCGAAGCTGCCGCGGGTGTGCCCGCCGTGTCCGAACGGTAACCACAACATGACGCACGGAGATCTCTCCCGCCCCCCGGGGCCGGCCTGGCGGTGGACCCCGAGCGGATCGGCATCGTCGGCTGGTCCCTCGGCGGCTACTACGCGCCGCGCGCGCTCGCGTTCGAGAAGCGCCTGAAGCTCGGAGTCGCGTGGGGCGCCAACCACGACTGGTTCGAGGTGCAGGAAGGGCGTCGCCGCCGCGAGGGGGAGAACCCCGTCCCGCACTACTGGGATCACGTCTTCTGGGTGTGGGGTGCGTCGGACATGGACGACTTCATCGAGAAGACCCGCGGGATGCATCTCAACGGCGGCACGGAGCACATCTCGATCGACAACATGCCGTATGTCGCCGGCATCATCGCCGACTGGGTCGCCGAGACGTTCGACGAGCTCGCGGCTTCTCGATCCGCCTGAGGGTCGCGCGCCGGGGGCGCGGGCGTGGAGCGGGAGATCACCCGTCCCGGCGCGCTCCGTCCCCAGAGCTGACCGCGAACGCGTTCGGCGCCGCAAACCCCGCCGCAGCGAAAGCCGCCGCAACCGCATCCGCCACAGCCGGCACGGCATCCTGCTCGACGAGCGCGATCGCCGCGCCGCCGAAGCCGCCGCCGGTCATGCGCGCGCCGAGGGCGCCGGCGTCCAGGGCGGACTGCACCGCGGTGTCGAGCTCGGGGACCGAGATCTCGAAGTCATCGCGCATGGACGCGTGCGACGCGGTCAGCAGATCGCCGATCGCGCGGGCACCGTGCTCGCGCAGCGCGCGCACGGTGTCGAGCACGCGCTGGTTCTCGGTGACGATGTGACGGACCCGTCGGAACGTGATGTCGTCCATGAGTCCGTCTGCGCGCGGGAGATCGGCTGTCGACAGATCGCGCAGCGCCGGCACACCCATGATCGCCGCACCCTTCTCGCACGATGCGCGGCGCTCGCGATATCCGCCCGTCGAATGCGCATGGGCGACGCGAGTGTCGATCACGAGCACCGCGAGCCCGGCCTCGGCCATGCCGAGCGGGATGCTCTGCGCCTCGAGCGAGCGGCAGTCCAGGAACAGCGCCGCATCGGCCTCGCCGAGCATGGACGCCATCTGGTCCATGATCCCGGTCGGAGCGCCGACCGCCTCGTTCTCGGCACGGCGTCCGATCGACGCCAGCGCGGTGCGGTCGAGTCCGGCACCCCACAGCTCATTCAGAGCGGACGCCGTGGCGCCCTCGATCGCTGCCGAAGAGGAGAGCCCTGCGCCGACGGGCACGTCCGAGGCGATCGCGATGTCGACGCCGCGCCCGCTCGCGCCGGCCAACAGGAGCGCCCACGCCACGCCCAGCGGGTACGCCGCCCAGGCGTCCTGTTCGGCGGAGATCGGGAACGTCAATTCCAACTCGGAGAGCCCCGCCTCGACCGGCTCCTCCGCGAATGTGGACGCGACTCGGATGCGCTCGTCATCGCGCATGCCGACAGCGGCATACGTGCGATGCGGCGTCGCGAACGGCAGCACGAACCCGTCGTTGTAATCGGTGTGCTCGCCGATGAGGTTCACACGCCCGGGCGCCGACCAGACGCCGTCGGCATCACGGCCGGTCAGTTCGCGGAACAGCCGGGTCGCGGCATCCTGCGCGCTCACTCCGCGGCCTCCTCGGCGCGGGCGATCGCGTCGCGCAGCCGCTGTGCACCGAGCTCGGGCGTCACCTCGGTCGCCCAGGCGCCCATCGCTGCCTCGGACCCCGCGAGGAACTTCAGCTTGTCGGCTGCCCGGCGCGGGCTCGTCAGCTGCAGGTGCAGCCGGACGGCATCCCGGCCGACGTTCACCGGCGCCTGATGCCACGCGGCGATGTACGGCGTGGGGGTGTCGTAGAGCGCGTCCACGCCCCGCAGCAGCCGAAGGTACAGGGGCGCGAGTTCATCGCGCTCGGCGGGCGTGGTCTCGGCGAGGTCGGGGACGTGCCGGTGCGGCATCACATGCACCTCGAGCGGCCAGCGCGCGGCGAACGGCACGAACGCCGTCCAGTGCTCGCCGCGGAGCACGACGCGCTCGGATCCCTGCTCCTCGTCGAGGATGTGCTGGAAGAGCTCCGGCGCCGTGCGGTCGATGCTCTCGAGCACCCGCCGCGTGCGCGGCGTGACGTACGGGTACGCGTAGATCTGCCCGTGCGGGTGGGGGAGTGTGACCCCGATCGCCTCGCCGCGGTTCTCGAACGGGAAGACCTGCTCGATGCCCGGCAGCTGCGACAGCGCCGCGGTGCGGTCGGCCCAGGCCTCGATCACGGTGCGTGCGCGCGTGACGGTCTGCGTGCCGAACGATCCTGCGTGGTCGGGGCTGAAGCACACGACCTCGCAGCGACCCGTCGCCGTGCGCGTACGGCCGAGACCCAGTGCGTCGAGGTCGTCGAGCCCGCGCGGAGCGTTGGCCGCGGCCGGAGCGTCTCCGGTCGCCTGCGCGAGAGCGGGGCCGAAAGCGGGCGAGCGGTTCTCGAACACGGCGACGTCGTAGCGCGACGGCACCTCGGACGGATTCTCCGGCGTCTGGGGAGCCAGTGGGTCGGCATCGACGCCCGGCATCATCACCCGGTTCTGGCGGTTCGATGCGACCGTGATCCAGTCTCCGGTGAGCACGTCGAGTCGCATGCTCGCCGTCTCGGGACGCGGGTCGAGGATGCGCGCATCGACGGCCCGGTCGGGACCGAGCGCGGTATCGGGGTCGTCGTAGTAGATCAGCTCGCGCCCGTCGGCGAGGCGCGTGGATCGCTTGACGACGCCGGCGCCGAGCTCGACGGGGTCGGCGGGGCGCAACTCCGGAGTTTCGTGCATGTTCACGTAAACACGGTAGCTCCACCGCGGTGATAACGTCAACACTCAGGAGTTGTGAACACTGCGCGGAGTCGTCAACACTGCGGAGTCGTCAACACGGAGCAGAAGCGAGGGATGCCGGTGACCGATGACCTTTCCGGCCTGATGCCCGCGCGGCGGCCCCGCCGCGGCGCGCCGTCAGGACGCGTCTCGATGGCGATGGTCGCCAGCCGCGCCGGGGTGTCCGGCCAGACCGTCTCGCGCGTCGTCAACGACAGCCCGCGCGTCGACCCGGATACGCGTGCGCGGGTCGAGCAGGCCATGGCCGAGCTCGGTTACCGCCCCCATCGTGCGGCCAGAGCGCTCCGCACCGGGCGTTCGCTCACCCTCGGTATCGTCGCCACCACGCTCGCGACCACCGGCAATTCGCGGATGCTGCAGGCGACGGCCGAGGCCGCGGCCGAGCGCGGCTACGCGCTGACCGTCGTCACCGCGGCGGACGGGATCGGTGAGGCGTTCGCACGGCTGCGTGATCAGGGCGTCGACGGAGCGGTCGTCCTGAACGAGGCATCCGCCCTCACCCATGCCTCGGATCAACTCGAGAGCTTGCGACTCGTCGTCGTCGACGCCGCAGCGGACAGCGGGCTGCGGACGGTGTGCAGCGACCACGCCGGCGGTGCGATGGCCGCCACCCGGCATCTGCTCGACCGAGGCCATCGGACGGTCCACCATGTCGCCGGCCCGGCCGACTCCTTCGCCGCGGCCGAGCGGGAACGCGGATGGCGCGAGGCCCTGCACTCAGCGGGCGCCGACGTGCCGGAGGTCGTGCGCGGCGACTGGAGCGCCGCGGCCGGGCACGACGCGGCCGGGCGTCTGAGCGGCGCGACCGCCGTCTTCGCAGCCAACGACCAGATGGCGCTCGGCGTGCTCAGGGCGCTCGCCGAACGCGGCGACCGCGTGCCCGACGACACCGAAGTGATCGGGTTCGACGACGTGCCCGAAGCCGCCGACTACCTGCCACCGCTGACGACCGTGCGCCAGGACTTCACCGCGCTCGCCGAGGCAGCCGTGGCCGCACTCGTCGCGGACCCGTCGATGCCGCTGGGTGCCGAAGCCACGATCATCCCGACACGGCTGATCGTGCGGGCGAGCAGCCCGGAGTGATCTGCTGCCCGGCTACCCGAGCATCCATCGGAACGCGTGAGCGTCACCAGGAGAGTAGGCGAGTGCAAGCGATTCGATCGCTCAGCGCGGCAGGTATCGTTCCAGGTCGTGCGAACGGGCCACGAGTGAGCGCAGTTCTTCGAGTGCAACCGGGGCGGCGCCGAGCGCGCGTGCCTGAACGAGCACGTTGCCGAGGGCGGTCGCTTCGACGGGGCCGGCGAAGACTGGGAGTCCTGACCGGTCGGCCGTCGCCTGGCAGAGCGGCCGGTTGAGCGAGCCGCCGCCGACGAGGTGGATTCGATCGATCTCGCGGCCCGACAGGTCGGACGCCGTCTGCACGGCATCCGCGAACGCCGACGCGATGGACTCGAGGATCACGCGGGCGAAGCCCGCTCGGTCCTCGGGAGCGGCATGCCCCGATGCCGCGAGCACCGATGCGATGCGAGCCGGCATGTCACCGGGTGCGCTCAGTGCAGGATCGTTCGCGTCGAAGAGGGGGACGTCTTGGGTGGACCCGCCCGTCGCATCCAGCAGTGCGGGCAGGTTGATCGATGCTCCGTCCTCGGCCTCCCACGCACGGACGGTCTCGCTGAGCAGCCACAGACCCGTCACGTTGTGCAGGAATCGGATGCGCCCGTCGACACCGAGTTCGTTGGTGAAGTTCGCCTCGCGCGCGGCATCCGTCAGCACCGGCGCATCGAGTTCGAGACCGACGAGGCCCCACGTACCGCACGAGATGTACGCGGCGTCCGGCGAGGCGAGAGGCGCGGCGGCGACGGCGGACGCCGTGTCGTGCGAGCCGACGGCGATCATCGGCAGATCCCTGCCGATGCGTGCCGCGACCTCGGGGCGAAGCATCCCGATCCTCTCCCCGGGGCTGACGAGCTCGGGCAGGATGCCGGTGGGGATGCCGAGGCGCTCGGCGAGCTCGAGATCCCACTCCGATGTGCGGACGTCGAGCAGTCCGGTCGTCGACGCGTTCGTGCGCTCGGCGACCCGGCGTCCGGTGAGCAGCCAGGCGACGAGGTCGGGGATCAGCAGGGCGGCATCCGCATCGGCGGTCCCGGGGTCGGCGGCGAACTGGTACAGCGTGTTGAACGGCAGGAACTGCAGGCCGTTGCGCTGATACAGCTCCGCGAACGGGATGACCTCGTGGACCTCCGCAACGCCGCGCGCGGTGCGGCCGTCGCGGTAGTGGAACGGCTCGCCGATCAGCTCGCCGTCACGGAGCAGCCCGTAGTCGACGGCCCAGGAGTCGATGCCGATGCTCTCGATCGCGGGTTCGCGCCGCACCGCCTCGGCGAGGCCGTCGAGGATGCTCTCGTGCAGCGCGCCGAAGTCCCAATGCAGGCCGTCTTCGCGTTCGACGGGGCCGTTCGGGAACCGCGAGACGAGTTCGAGCTCGAGTGCGTCCGGCCCGATCCGTCCGATCACCACGCGCCCGGAGGTTGCGCCGAGGTCGACGGCGGCGACCGCGCGGACGCCCTCGGCGGTCATCGCAGGAACGCGGCGGCCACGCCGGAGTCGACGGGGATGTGCAGGCCGGTGGTGCGGCTGAGCTCGGGGCCGGTGAGCACGTAGACGGCGTCGGCGACGTTCTCGGGCACGACCTCGCGCTTGAGGATGGTGCGGTTCGCGTAGAACTGTCCGAGGTCCTCTTCGGCGACGCCGTAGGTTGCGGCGCGGTTCGCGCCCCAGCCGGAGGCGAAGATGCCTGAGCCGCGGACGACGCCGTCGGGGTTGATGCCGTTGACGCGGATGCCGTGCTCGCCGAGCTCGACCGCGAGCAGCCGCACCTGGTGGGCCTGGTCGGCCTTGGTCGCCGAGTAGGCGATGTTGTTCGGGCCGGCGAAGACCGAGTTCTTCGACGAGATGTAGACGATGTCGCCGCCGAGCTTCTGATCGATGAGAACCTGCGCCGCCGCCTTCGATACGAGGAACGAGCCCTTTGCCATGACGTCGTGCTGCAGGTCCCAGTCCTTCTCGGTGGTCTCCAGCAGCGGCTTCGACAGCGAGAGCCCGGCGTTGTTGACGACGAGGTCGACGCCGCCGAAGGCGAGCACGGCGTCGTCCAGCGCGGCCTGCACGGCACCGGCATCCGCGACGTTCGCGGCGACGCCGATGGCGACATCGGTGGTCCCGAGCTCGGCAGCCGCCGCCTGTGCCTTCTCGAGGTCGAGGTCGGCCACGACAACGCACGCCCCCTCGGCGGCGAGGCGGGTCGCGATGGCCTTGCCGATGCCGGATGCCGCACCGGTGACGAACGCGATGCGCCCCTGGTGGGACTTCGGTTTCGGCATCCGCTGCAGCTTCGCCTCTTCCAGCGCCCAGTACTCGATGCGGAACTTCTCGGCGTCCGAGATGGGGGAATACGTCGACAGCGCCTCCGCGCCACGCATCACGTTGATCGCGTTGACGTAGAACTCGCCCGCCACGCGCGCGGTCTGCTTGTTCGCTCCGTACGAGAACATGCCCACGCCCGGCACGAGCACGATGAGCGGGTCGGCCCCGCGGATCGCCGGAGACTCCGGGGTTGCGTGCGCGTCGTAGTACGCCTGATAGTCGGCGCGGTACTCCGCGTGCAGCTCGTGCAGTCGCGCGATCTGCTCCGGGGTGGATGCCGTGGCGGGCAGATCGAGGATGAGCGGCTTGACCTTGGTGCGCAGGAAGTGGTCGGGGCAGCTCGTGCCGAGCGCCGCCAGGCGCGGCGCACTCTCGGAGGACAGGAAGTCGAGCACGACGTCCGAATCTGTGAAGTGCCCGACCATCGGCTTGTCGGTCGACGCGATGCCGCGGATCGTGCCCGCCAGGGCCGCGGCGCGCTCGCGCCGCTCATCAGACGGGAGCGCTTCGAAACCGACACGGACCTCCCCGAACGGCGACTCCTTGCCCTCGGAGGCGATGTACGCAGCGGCCGTGTCGATGATCCACAGCGAGTTCGCCTCCGCTTCCTCCGACGTGTCTCCCCACGCGGTGATGCCGTGGCCGCCGAGGATGCATCCGATCGCCTGCGGGTTCGCGCGCTTGATCTCGGCGATGTCCAGACCCAGCTGGAAGCCGGGCCGCCGCCACGGCACCCAGACGACCTTCTCGCCGAAGATCTTCGCCGTCAGCTCCTCGCCGTCGGCGGCCGTCGCGATCGCGATGCCGGAGTCCGGATGCAGATGGTCCACGTGCGCGGCGTCCACCAGCCCGTGCATCGCCGTGTCGATCGAGGGCGCCGCCCCGCCCTTGCCGTGCAGGCAGTAGTCGAACGCGGCGACCATCTCGTCCTCACGATCGACGCCGGGGTAGACGTCCACGAGCGCACGCATGCGATCCAGGCGGAGGACGGCGAGCCCCTGCTCCGTCAGCGTGCCCAGGTCGCCGCCGGAGCCCTTCACCCAGAGCAGCTCGACCGGCTGCCCCGTCACGGGGTCGGTCTCGGTGCCCTTGGCCGACGTATTGCCGCCGGCGTAGTTCGTGTTCTTGGGGTCGGCGCCCAGGCGATTGGAGCGATCGATGAGAGCGGCAGCGGCGGGGTTGATCATGAGGATCCTTCGGATGGGAGAGGGCGTCAGTCTGCGAGGCCGGCGAGCTGATCTTCCAGATGGAAGACCTCGAGGTAGCGTCGGAGGCCGCCACCGGGACGGTCCTCGAAGAACTCGGCCATGTCGGCCTGCCAGCGGGCGTCGACCTCGGTCTCGGCCATCGCCGCCATGGCGCTTTCGGCGGACTCTGCCTCGAAGTAGCCGATGAGCAGACCGTCCTCGCGCAGGAACAGCGAGTAGTTCCGCCACCCTGTGTCGCGGAGCGCGCGGAGCATGTCGGGCCAGACCGCGGCGTGGCGCGCGCGGTACTCGTCGATCCGTTCGGGACGCACGCGCAGCTCGAAGCAGACGCGCTCGAGAGAGGAGCTCACGATCAGACCTCCCGGAAGTCGATGCCCAGCAGCGACGCTGCAGCCCGGTAGTCGCCGATGCGGTCGCCGACCGACAGCGACCAGTGGTGCCCGACGCCGGTGGCCGACCACGCGTCAACCCACTCGCCGGGGTCGCGGGCGAAGTCGACGCGGCTCGTGGTGTTTCCGATCGCGAGAAGGGGCCCGGGGACGACGGTCCCCGTGGATGCAACGAACGACAGCGAGCCGTCGCGATCCTGACCAAGCCCGAGGAGGGTCACCGGTCCGTGCTGCACGTCGAACTCCACCGAGACGCCCCACCCGCGCTTGCCGTGGTAGACGCCGAGGCCGCGCAGCAGCGGTTCGCGGCTGGACACCGCGAGATGAGCCGGCCCGTCATGCCCCATCTCGACGACGCCGTCCTCGAAGTTCAGCGCCTGGATCTCGCAGAACGAGCCCCCGGCTCCGACGACCTGCGTCGCGAGCTGCGCCACGGTCGTGCGCAGCTCGTACTCGCCGGTGGTGGGGATGCCGCGCCCGGTGAGGAGCGATGCTCCGAGGATCATGCCGGCACCGAGGCGCTCGTGGAGTTCGCCGTCGAGACCACGGTGGTAATAGGCCAGCGTGTCGAGGTCGAAGTCGTCGACGAGCCGGTCGAGCCCCACGGAGACGCGGGCGCCCCATGCGAAGTCCTCGTCGTTCACGGAGTCGTCGAGGGTGAAGATCTCGCGCGCGAGGTCGATGCGGTCCTTCACCTCGGCATCGGTGACCGCATCCACCCGCACTCGCAGATCGTCGAACTCCAGCACCTCCACATGGGATCCGAAGGTCGTCGGCAGCAGGGTGAGGTCGGTGGAGACGTCGAGCATGCCGGGGTACAGGTGGCCCATCAGCCCGTGTCGGGCGTGGCGCAGTGCGGCGCGGATGTGCGCCGCGTGGATCCACTGCTCGATCCGGGCCCAGGCCGACTCCTGCCGGAGCCAGCCCGAGACCGAGCGGAACTCGATGCCGGCGCGACGGAACACATTGCCCACCTCCGGCACGGGGCACTGACCGCAGTATGCGAGCCAGGCGCCGGTGTCGAAGGACGCGTGGTCCATCTTCTCCGTCGGCTGCAGGTCGATGACGAGCACCGGCGCGCCGGCTCGCTGCGCGATCGGGAGCACCATCGAGGCGGTGAGGTAAGTGGTGAGGAACAGCACGATCAGGTCGCAGTCGGCGCGGCGCAGCGTCTCCGCGGCGACGGCTCCTTCCTGCGCATCCGAGATGAACCCGACGTCGGTGACCTCGGCATCCATCGCCTGGAAGCGGTCGGACACGTATCGTGCCGACTCCTCGAGCTGAGGCCGCAGCGCCGGGAACTGCGGCCAGTACGTTCCCAGGCCCCCGGCGACGAGGCCGATGCGCGGCTTGCGGCGGGAGTGCGCGGGCAGGATCTCGGCGAACCCCGAGGAGGTGGACGGCGTCATGATGGTTCCTTCATTCCGTAGTGGCTTCGATCGGAGGGCGGCCCGGCTGCGCCGGGCCGCCCTCCTGGCGATCAGAAGTCGTACTCGTCGATGTTGTCGGCGTTGAACACCGTCGGCGGGCCGACGATGACGACGCCGCCCTCGCCGACCTCGCGCTCGCCGAGGTCTCCGGCCTCGAACGTGTCGCCCGCGGCGCCGGTGATGTCGCCGTCGGCGAGAGCCTTGCCCGCGAAGGCCGCGACGTAGCCGAGCTGTGCCGGATCCCACAGGGCGAACTCGGTCACGGTGCCGTCCTTGACGAACGGACGCATCTCGTTGGGCAGGCCGAGGCCCGTAAGCGCCACCTTGCCCTTGTACTCCGACGTCGACAGGTAGCGAGCCGTGGCGGCGATGCCGACCGTCGTGGGCGAGATGATGCCCTTGAGGTTCGGGTGCGCCTGCATGAGACCCTGGGCCTCCTGGAACGACTTCGTGTCGTCGTCGTCGCCGTAGACCTTCGCGACTAGCTCGATGTCGGCGTAGTCGGGGTTGGAGTCGAGCTCCTCCTCGATGTACTTGATCCACTCGTTCTGGTTCGTCGCGTTCGCCGTCGCCGACAGGATCGCGATCTCACCCGAACCGCCGATCTGCTCGGCGATGAGCTCGACCTGGATCAGCGCGACGTCCTTCGCGACGACCTGGCTGATGAACACGTCGCGGCAGTCCGGATTGGTGTCCGAGTCGAAGGCGACGATCTTCGCGCCGCCCGAGCGCGCCTCTTCCAGAGCCGGGCAGACGGCATCCGGATCGTTCGCCGCGATGACGATGACGTTCGTGCCCGCCTGGGTCTCGGCGTTGATGAACGAGACCTGGCTGGAGGCGCTGGCGTCGAGCGGGCCGACGACCTGGCTGGATGCGAAGCCCGCGGACTCGGCGCCGTCCTCACCTCCGCCGAGGACCACGTCCGTGTACGGGTTGTTCAGCTGCTTCGGGATGAAGGTGATGGTCTGGTCGCCGTCCTGACCCGAACCGTCACCTCCTCCGTCGCCTCCGCCGCCGGCGGCGCAGCCGGTCGCGATGAGCGCGACCGAGGCGAGTGCGGCGATGGCGGAGAGCCGGCGCCGTGCCCGGTGTGTGCGGATCCACTCCATTGTTTTTCCTTTCGTCTGCGCCGGTGCTAGGCGCGTGGTCGACCCGAGGCGGTGGCCTGGGGAAGTTCTCTGCGGACTCGTCTGTCGTGACGCCAGCGTCCGATCGCCTGCCCGACGCTCGGGGCGACGACGGATGCGATGAGCAGCGACCCGGTGACGATGATGAGGATCACCTCGGAGACGCGGCCGAGTCGCAGGCCGTAGTTGATGACGCCGATGAGCAGCACGCCGGCGACGACGCCGGGGATCGAGCCCCGCCCGCCGAAGATGGACACACCGCCGAGGAGCACGGCGGCGATCACCGCGAGCTCGAGGCCGCTGGCGTTGTCGGACCGTGCACTCGAGTAGCGCAGCGTCCAGAAGATGCCGGCGAGCGCCGAGACGGATCCGGTGCCCACGAACAGCCAGAACTTGGCGCGGGCGACGTCGATCCCGACGAACCGTGCCGCCTCCTTGCTGAATCCGATCGCGGGGAGGCCGCGGCCGAACGGCGTGAAGTGCAGCAGGATCGCGAAGAACGCGATCACGAGGGCGACCCCGATCATGACGGTGGGGATGCCGGTCGCCCCGAGCTTCGATGTGAAGAAGGCGGTGAGCTCCGGGGGGAAGTTCGCCACGGCGTTGTCGCCGATCACAACGAGAGCGAGACCGCGGAAGAGCGCGAGCGTTCCGATGGTGACCGCGAGGGACGGGAGCCCGACCACGGCGATGAGGAAGCCGTTGACCGCACCGGCGACCGCCCCGACGACGAGCCCGATCACGAGCACGAGGCCGATGTCGAGTCCCGCCTGCCAGAGGACGCCGATGACGGCGCTGGTGAGACCCGCGATGCTCGCCACGGACAGGTCGATCTCGCCGGTGATGATCACCAGGGTCATCGGCATGGCGATGAGCAGGATGGGGATGACGTCGAGAAGCAGGAAGCCGGCCGTCACAGGGGACGCGAACCGCGGGATGCTGATCGCGGCGATGACGAGAGCGGCGATGAGCGCGTAGATCATCACGGCGTCGCGGCCGAGGAGGATGCGCGTCCACCCCGTGCGCCCTCGCGGCTCGGTCTCGAGCACGCCGGCGGCGATAACGGCTGTCGTGGTGGGGTCCGCGGTCGAGGTGCGGGCGGTTTCAGACATCGCGTGCCTCCGTGAGTCGCAGCTTGCGGGCGGTGCGGACGCTCGCGATCCGGTCGACGAGGATCGCGGCGATGATGAGGATGCCGACGACGGCCTGCTGCCAGAACTTGTCGACGCGCAGCGCCGTGAGGGCACTGGTGATCGTGGTCAGAAGGACCGCCCCGATCGCGGCACCCGCGACGGATCCGCTGCCGCCGAAGATGGCGACGCCGCCGACGACGGCCGCAGCGACGACGTCGAGTTCCATCCCCGTTCCCGTGGTGGCGCCGACGGAGTTGAATCGTGCGGCGTACAGGACGCCGGCGAGCCCCGCGAGCAGGCCGTTCACGACGAACGCGGTCATCACGCGTCGTGCGACCGGGATTCCGAACACCCTGGAGGCTTCCGGGTCGGAGCCGATCGCATACAGGTCGCGTCCGGAGCGGGCCCCGGCGAGGTAGATGCCGACGATCACGACGACGGCGATCGCCAGCAGCGTGATGATGGGGAAGCCGAGCACGGTGTCGACGGCCAGGGCTCCGAACTCGTCCGGTCGATCGCCGGCGAAGTACTGGGTGCCGCCCGCCCACGCGTTGTTGATGCCGCGGTACACGTACAGCGTGCCGAGCGTGATGACCAGGGCCGGCACGTGGGCGACGGTCACGAGCAGGCCGTTGATCGCGCCGAGCAGAGCTCCCAGGGCGAGACCGGCGAGGAAGACGACGGGGATAGGGATGCCCGGCGCATCCGCGAACAGCGTTCCGGTGAGGAAAGCGACGAGCCCGAGGATCGAGCCCACCGACAGGTCGACGTTGCGCGTGAAGATGACCATCGCCTGCCCGACGGCGAGGATGATCATGATCGTCGCGTTGAGCATCAGGTCCTTGACGCCCTGCTGGCTCAGGAAGAGCGGGTTCGCCGCGTAGGTCACCAGGACGAGGACGATGAGCGCCGCGGCGACCGGGATCTCCCGCCGGCGGAGGAAGCCGCTCAGGGGCGAGGTTCTCTCGGTGCGCGGAGCGTTCCGCGTTGCAACGGTCACTTCGTGTCCTCCAGCATCGGTGCGGGCTCGGCCGTGGCCGCGAGCATGACGTTCTCGGGCGTCGCATCCGCACGGTCGAGGCGCGCGGTCACCCGTCCCTCGCGCATGACGACGACGCGATCCGCCATGCCGAGAACCTCCGGCAGTTCGGACGAGATCATGAGGATCGCGATCCCGCGGGCGGCGAGATCGGAGATCAGGCGGTGCACCTCGGCCTTCGTCCCGACGTCGATGCCGCGCGTCGGCTCGTCGACGATGAGCAGCCGGGGCTCGGTCGCGAGCCATTTCGCCAGCACGACCTTCTGCTGATTGCCGCCGGACAGTGTGGAGACCGCGAACTCCGCGGAGCCCGTCTTCACCTGCAGGCGCTGCGACCAGGTGTCGGCCGCCCGCCGTTCTGCTGCCGTGTCGATGATCCCTGCGCGGCTGAGGGTGTTGCGCAGCGTGAGGGTGAGGTTCCGCCCGACCGAGAGGTCCATCACGAGCCCCTGCTTGCGGCGGTCCTCCGGGACGAATCCGATGCCGGTGTCTATCGCCGCCTGCGGGTTGCCCGGTTTCAGGCGCGCCCCGCTCAGCGTGACGGAGCCGGTGTCGTAGGGGTCGATGCCGAAGATCGCGCGGGCGACCTCGGTCCGGCCTGCTCCGACGAGCCCGGCGAGGCCGACGATCTCACCGGCGCGCACCTGCAGGTCGACGTCGCGGAACACACCTCGACGAGACAGGCCGCTCACGTCGAGCACGACCTCGCCGATCGTCGCGTCCTGCTTGGGGAAGAGCTGATCGATGTCGCGTCCGACCATCTCCCGGACGATTCCGTCGACGGTCGCTGCGGCTGTGTCGTGCGTGCCGATGTACCGGCCGTCGCGCATGACGGTGATGCGGTTGGTCAGGGCGAAGATCTCGTCGAAGCGGTGCGAGATGAAGAGGATGCCGGCGCCGGTGTCGCGCAGTGAGCGCGCGACCGTGAACAGGCGTTCGACCTCGACGCCGGAGAGCGCGGCGGTCGGCTCGTCCATGATGAGGATCCGGGCGTCGATCGAGATGGCCTTGGCGATCTCGATGATCTGCTGATCGGCGATCGAGAGTCCCTCGGCGGGGCGGTCGGGATCGATCGGGACGCCCAGGCGTTCGAAGAGCGCCATGGCTTCGCGGCGCATGGCGGCGCGGCTGATCAGCCCGAGCCTGCCGCGCGGCTGCCGACCGATGAAGATGTTCTCCGCGACCGTCAGGTCGGGGAACAGGGTCGGCTCCTGGTAGATCACGGAGATCCCCGCCGCCTTGCTGTCGGCGACGGTGCGGAAGGCGACGGGCGCGCCGTCGACGAGGAAGTCTCCGGCATCGGGGTGGTGGAGCCCGGCGAGGATCTTCACCAGCGTCGACTTTCCGGCGCCGTTCTCGCCGACGAGCGCGTGGATCTCGCCGGGGAGGAGTTCGATCGTCCCGTCGGCGAGTGCCACGACGGGGCCGAAGGTCTTCGCGGCTCCGCGGAGCGACAGCAGCGGAGCAGGTGCGTTCGGTGGAGCGATGCTCATGCGCCCCACCCGGCCTGGACGCCGCCGACGCGATCGGCGGCGATCTTCTGCTGATACCCGGATGCCGCGTAGGCGGCCATCGGGTCGGCATCCATGCCGCGCGACTCACGCCACTCGGCCAGCGCCGGGCGGACGTCGGTGTAGAACGCGTCCATGAAGACGGTGTTCGCCGCGAGCACATCGCCCGACTTCTGCGCAGTCGTCAGCGCGTCGCGATCGACGAGCAGCGCCCGCGCGGTCATCTCCTGCACGTTGAGCACCGAGCGGATCTGGCCGGGGATCTTGTCCTCGACGTTGTGGCACTGATCGAGCATGAACGCGACATCGGGATTGTTCAGGCCGCCGCCGCGGATCACCTCGAAGAGGATGCGGAACAGCTGGAACGGGTCGGCCGCCCCGACGATGAGATCGTCGTCGGCGTAGAAGCGCGAGTTGAAGTCGAACGAGCCGAGCTTGCCGAGGCGCAGCAGCTGCATGACGATGAACTCGATGTTCGTGCCCGGCGCGTGGTGCCCGGTGTCGAGGCACACCATCGCCTTCTCGCCCAGGGCGCTGACCTGAGCGTAGGACGTCCCCCAGTCCGGAACATCGGTGTGATAGAACGCCGGCTCGAAGAACTTGTACTCGAGGACGAGGCGCTGATCATCTCCGAGGCGCGTGTAGATCTTCTGCAGCGACTCGTGCAGCCGGTCCTGGCGGCCGCGCAGGTCTGCCTGGCCGGGGTAGTTCGACCCCTCGGCGAGCCAGATCTTCAGATCGCGGGAGCCGGTGGCATCCATCACGTCGATGCACGCGAGATGGTGATCGATCGCCTTCTGACGGATCGCGGCATCTTCGTGCGTGAGTGCGCCGAACTTGTAATCGTCGTCTTGGAAGGTGTTCGAGTTGATCGTGCCGAGCTCGACTCCGAGATCCTCGGCGTGCTTGCGCAGGTCGCCGAAGTCGCACATGTCCCACGGGATGTGCAGCGCGACGGTCGGCGCCAAGGCCGTGTGCTTGTGCACCTGCGCGGCATCCGCGATCTTCTCGAACGGATCGCGCGGCGTTCCCGGTGTGCCGAACACCTTGAACCGGGTGCCCGAGTTGCCGAAGGCCCAGCTGGGCAGCTCGATCGACTGCTTCTCGAGATCTGCGAGGACCGTGGGGGTGAGGATGCTCATGGGCGCGGTGCTTTCGTTGTCTTCGTTGACTCGGATGTCAGGGAATGAATCGTTTCATTCGTTGTGTGATCGAACATAGACTGTGCTTTGATTGCATGTCAAGAAGCGGATGAGTCCGCAACTGATTCGTTTCATTCCGGAGGATCGCCATGGTGAGCGTTCGTGACGTCGCAGCCGACGCCCGCGTGTCGGTGGGCACCGTCTCGAACGTGCTCAACCGCCCGGAGCGGGTCGCCCCCGAGACCGTCGAGAAGGTGCATGCGTCCATTGCCCGGCTCGGCTTCGTGCGCAACGACGCCGCGCGGCAGCTGCGCGCCGGCCGTAGCAAGTCGATCGGGCTGGTGATCCTCGACATCCGCAACCCCTTCTTCGCCGAGGTGGTGCGCGGGGCCGAAGAGCGCGCGGCCGAGCACGGCTACTCTGTTCTCGTCGCCAACAGCGATGAGAAGCAGCAGCGCGAGTCGACCCATCTCGACCTGTTCGAGGAGCAGCGCGTCGCAGGAGTGCTGATCACCCCGGTCGAAGAGGCGCTGCCGAGGCTGGAGCGCATGCGCGAGCACGGCATCCCCGCGGTGCTTGTCGACCGCGAGTCGCAGGACTCCCGGTTCTGCTCGGTCGCCGTCGACGACGTCATGGGCGGCAGGATCGCCGCGACGCACCTGCTCGATCGGGGCCGCCGGAGGCTCGCCCTCGTCGGCGGCCCTGCCGCGCTCCGTCAGGTCTCCGATCGTCTTCGCGGCGCGCAGGATGCCGCAGCCGAACGTGGCCTGGGAGTCGAGTTCATGGCCACCGAGGCGCTGAGCGTCGAAGAGGGCCGCCGCGCCGGCGAGCGGATCCTCGCGCGCGACCCCGCCGACCGCCCCGATGCCGTCTTCGCCGCCAACGACCTCGTCGCACTCGGCCTGCTGCAGAGCCTCGTGATGACCGGCGACGTGCGCGTGCCCGACGACATCGCGCTGCTCGGCTATGACGACATCGACTATGCCGCAGCCGCGGTCATTCCGCTCAGCTCCGTCCGCCAGCCTGCGGCCCTGATCGGGTCGACCGCGGTCGATCTGCTGCTCGGCGCAGACCGCCCCGCCGACGAGCACGTGCTGTTCGAACCGGAGCTGATCGCCCGGGCATCCACCCGCGGCATCTGATCCTCACCGCGGCCCGGCCCTTCCGGTAGTCTCGCCGTCATGAGCACGGCAACGACGCGCGCACCGAAGCGCGAGGCATTCGGCTCTCGCAATGTCTTCATCCTCTCGGCCATCGGCTCGGCGGTCGGCCTCGGAAACATCTGGCGCTTCCCCTATGTCGCCTACGAGGGCGGCGGCGGCGCCTTCCTCATTCCGTACCTGTGCGCGCTGCTGACCGCCGGGATCCCGCTGCTGTTCTTCGACTACGCGATCGGCCACCGGTTCCGCGGCTCAGCGCCGCTCGCATTCCGCCGCCTGCACCGCGCGGCCGAGCCGCTGGGCTGGTGGCAGGTGCTCATCTGCGTCGTCATCGCCGTCTACTACGCCGTCATCATCGCGTGGGCGGCGATGTACACCTGGTTCTCGGCGCAGCTCAGCTGGGGCCCCGGCAACGAGAACGACTTCTTCTTCGGCGATTTCCTCAACATGGGAGATGTCGCCGGCGGCATCTCGCTCGAGTTCGTGCCGCAGGTCGGCATCCCGCTGCTCGTCGTCTGGGTCGTGACGATCGTGATCATGGGTCTCGGCGTCAAGCGCGGCATCGGTGCAGCGAACTCGGTGCTGCTGCCGCTGCTGACGGTCATGTTCATCGTCCTCGTGGTGCAGTCGCTGTTCCTCCCGGGTGCCATGGACGGGCTCAACGCGTTCTTCACGCCCAACTGGCAGGCTCTCGGCGACCCCGCCGTATGGGCCAGTGCGTACGGGCACATCTTCTTCTCGCTGTCCGTGGCCTTCGGCATCATGGTGACCTACTCGTCGTACCTGAAGCGCAAGACCGACCTGACCGGTTCCGGCCTCGTGGTCGGCTTCGCGAACTCGGGCTTCGAGATCCTCGCCGGCATCGGCGTCTTCGCCGCCCTCGGCTTCATGGCGCAGGCGCAGTCGGCCCAGGTGTCGGATGTCGCCTCTGCCGGCATCGGGCTCGCCTTCGTCGCGTTCCCGACGATCGTCTCCCAGGCCGCCGGTGGCCCGCTCATCGGCGTCCTCTTCTTCGGCGCGCTGACGTTCGCAGGGCTGACCTCGATGATCTCGATCCTCGAAGTCATCGTCGCCGCGATCCAGGACAAGCTCGGCTGGGGTCGCGTGCGCGCCACGCTCATCGTCACGATCCCGCTGGCGGTCATCTCGATGGCGTTCTTCTCGACGACCACCGCGCTGGCGGTGCTCGACACGACGGATGCCTTCGTCAACGCCTTCGGCATCATGGCGGTCGCGCTCGTGGCGGTCATCGTGGTCGCCTGGCTGCTGCACAAGCTCCCCGTCTTGAGCGAGCACCTGAACCGCCGCTCGAGCTTCCGCACCGGCCTGACCTGGAAGCTGCTGGTGGGTCTGCTCGCCCCGATCGTGCTCGGCTACCTGTTCATCAGCGAGCTCATCGCGAAGATCAACACCCCGTACGGGAGCTACCCCGACTGGTTCCTGTCGATCTTCGGGTGGGGCATGGCCATCTCGCTCGTGGTCCTCGCCGTGATCCTGTCGCTCGTTCCGTGGAGTCGGCGTTCGCACGCCAAGGACGACCCCGAGTACGACGAGTTCCTCGTCGAGGAGAGCTACGAGCCGGATGCCGAGACCGGAACGATCCGGACGACCGAGGGAGCGGGAGCATGACGACGCCGGCAATCATCTTCATGATCATCGCGATGGTCACGGTGTGGGGTGGCCTCGTCGCCGCGATCGTGAACCTCGTGCGTCACCCCGAAGAGGCAGAAAGCGAGCCGGCGCCGCCGGTCGAACTCTGATCCGCAAGGGGGTTTCCCGCCTCGGCGTCCCCGGCGCATACTGGGGTCTTCACCGAACCGTGAGGAGACATCCATGTCGTACAAGGTGGGCTATTTCATCGGAAGCCTCTCATCCACGTCCATCAACCGCACCCTGTCGAAGGCGCTCATCCGACTCGCGCCCGACGAGCTGGAGTTCACCGAGATCCCCATCGGCGGCCTGCCGCTGTACAGCCCCGACGCCGACGACGACTACCCGGCCGAGGCACGCGAACTGAAGACGTCGATCGAGGCGACCGACGCCGTGCTGTTCATCTCGCCGGAGTACAACCGCTCGATCCCGGGCGCGCTCAAGAACGCGATCGACTGGGCGTCGCGCCCGTACGGCGAGAACTCCTTCGACCACCTGCCGGCCGCGATGATCGGCGCCTCCATCGGCGCCATCGGCACGGCCGTCGCTCAGCAGGCGCTGCGCTCGGTCCTCGCCTTCTGCAACACCCGCCTCATGACTGCCCCCGAGGCCTACATCCACTTCACGAAGGACGTGTTCCACGAGGACGGCACGATAACCAAGCCCGAGACGGAGGAGTTCCTCCGTGACTACATGGCGGAGTTCCGCGAGCACATCGTGCGCGTACTCACGGTTCTTCCGCGTCGTTGACGCCGGTCGCGGATGAGGGCCGGGGTCAGTGGTTGCGCAGCATCCGGATCACCTCGGCCTTCTTCTTGCCCGAGTATCCCGAGATGCCGAGCTCCTTCGCACGTTTGCGGAGTTCGTCGACCGTCCAGTCTTCGTAGTCGCCCGACTGGCCGCCGCGGCGGCCGACCTCGGAGCGGTCCTCGGGGATCCGTCCAGCTCGCCGAACAGCCTGCGCCCGCCCGCAGCGAGATGCTCGGCGCACGTCGCCGAGCACGGATCGACGCCCTTATCGACGCCGAGAACCGATTCCTTCACGTCCTGCATGTACGCGACGATGCCTCCGGAGAACCACGCGGATGCATTCTCGCCCGCGCCGATCGCGAGCGCCAGCACACCGGAGGTCAGCGACTCGACGACGCCGACGCGACGATGCTGCGCGGATGCGAGCGCGCTGATCGCGTCGACCTCGGCATCGGCGGTCATCGTCAGCCGTTTTTGACCTCGACGCCCCTGCCCTCGGGCGCGCGCGCTTCATCGGATTCCCGGCGGACACCCTCGGAGTAGTCCGGGCGCGAGGGCTGCGGGGTCAACTCGTTGCCCTCCGCCGAGCCGATGCGCACGGCATCCGCGGTCAGGGCGAACGTGAACCGATCGCCATCGCGCGTGACGGTCAGGTGCGGATCGCCCGCACCCCACTCGGCATGCGTGGTGGTCGGCTCGTAGGGGGCGTCATCGTGAGAATTCATCGCGGTGTCCTCTCGTCGCTCGGATGAACTCACGCTAGGGGAGACGCGCCGGGGCGGAAGAGGGGTTGACCGGTGCGACGGCGCGTGTCTGATGCGTACGCTACGACCATGGGCAGATTCATCTACGAGGGCGGGGTCAAGGTCGAGGTCGACGACCGCGCACTGACGCATCTGCAGCTCGTCATCAGCGCGAAGCTGCGCCGCGGCGAGCCCTTCGCGTTCAGCTGGCGTGATGACGCCAGCGTCGGCGGCGGACGCACGACCGTCTGGGTGCACCCGGGCAGCTCGATCGTCTACAAGTACTACGGCGGCCGTCAGCCCACGATCAACCGCGCGTGGGTCGACGCCCTCGCATTCACTGCCAACGCGCCCACCGGTCTCTACCTCGTTCCCGAGCCGCCCGAGCCCGGCGGCGAGCCGGCCTCGTCGGAGCTGCCCGGCTGAGCCCCGAGCCCGAGCGGCCGCTCGATGATCGAGTCGATGCCGGTCACGGTGATCCAGCCGTCTGCGAGGTTCGCCGCATCGCTGTGGGCAGTGGGGACGTTGGGCAGCTCTTCGACGGCGAGCCGAAGGTAGCTCTCCTCGCTCTCGGCCACCGTCATCTGGACGATGCCGAACGGCGCGAGCGTCGATTCGCGGATACCGCGGGCGCTCTCGCTGTTGGGAACGTTGACGTTCATCACCGTGCCCTCCTCGCGCGCCAGCAGTTCCGGGATCAGGGCGATCGCGGCATCCGCCCCGCTCTTCCAGTGGAACCGTCCGGGATTCATCCCGACATCCAGCGACACGGCCATCGCGCGCGCGCCGTTGAGCCCGCCGGTCAGGGCGGCGCCGACGGTACCGGAGTGCAGGATGGCGCGGCCGACGTTCGCGCCGTGGTTCACGCCCGACAGCACGACATCGGCGGGATCGCCGAACGCCCCGCGCGCGGCGATCAACGCGATCAGGCCCGGTCCGCCCTGGATGGCGAACGCCTTCACCTCGGGGATCGGCGCCAGCGTGCGGTGCTCCACGCCGATCCGGCCGTTGGTCTCGGCCGCCACGATCGACGCGCTCGAACCGCTCGACTGCACGGCGGGTGCGGCGACGGTGACGTCGAACCCGGCGCCGAGTGCGGCCTCGGCCAGCGCGCACAGCCCCGGCGCGTCGATGCCGTCGTCGTTGGTGATGAGTACGCGGGTCATCGCTCGTCCTCCTCCGGCTCGGCGAGTGCAGCCAGCCCGTCGGGGCTCACCCTTCCCTCGGGTTCACGGTCATCGGCGTCCCCGGAGGGAAGCTCGCGGACGGCGACCTTCTCGCGCAAGCTCTCGATCACGTCGGCATCGCCGGTGCCCAGTCCGTGCCGGGTCACGTTGAGCGCCCCGGCCGCCGCGCCCAGGGTGATCGCGTCCCGCAACGGTTCATCGCGGGTGAGCGCCGCGATCACTCCCGCGGTGAGGGAGTCGCCGGCGCCGCGGGTCTCGTTCTCCTCGAACGGGGGCGGGGTCACCTCGAGGATGCCGTCGGCATCGGCCAGTAGCAGCGGGTCGCCCGCTCGCGTGACGATCACCGCGCCTGCGCCCTCGGCGCGGAGCCGCTGCATCGCGGTGACGATCTCCTCATCGGTCGTCTCGGCGACCAGGCCGTCGGCCTTGAGCTCCTCGTGGCTGACCTTGAGCACGTCGACCGCGCCGGCTACCACCGCCTCGAGCCGTTCGCCGGCCAGGTCGGCGACGACGGTCTTGCCGGCCGCGCGCAGATCGATCGTGAGGCGCCGGTAGAAGTCGGCGGGGATCGTGTGTTCGCCGGCGGGGCCGCTGAGCACCACGACGGACGCGTCCTCACTGCTGCGCAGCATCGCCGCGTAGAGATCGTCGAGGTCGTGCCGCCCGATCGGGTCGCCGTCCTCCTCGTCGACGACGATCCGCTCGCCGCCGCGCCGGTCGTGCACGTACGCCGAGCCGCGCCCGTCGCGGGTGAGCGCGTGGACGGTGACGTCCTCGTCCTCCAGCAGGTGCTGCATCGTGCGCCCGACCTCGCCGGTGAGCAGGCAGCACACGGTCACCGGCACCTGCAGGCGCCGCAGCATCCTCGCCTGCCAGACGCCCTGACCGCCGGCGTGCACATGGATCTCCGAACCCTGCGGATGGTCTTCGACCGTGACCGTCAACGTGGGCGACGGGGCAAGAATCGTGACGCTCATGTCGACTCGCTTTCGTCCGGTGGCTCAGCTCTCTCGTTCGATCCTCCAGTGTCTGCCGCCGGGACGGGGAGGTGTCAACCCCCTTGGTCAGAAGCATCCCGTAGAAGAAGGTGGAACCACACCCCCTGACGCTGAAGGAGCGGCCCGCATGGCAGAGAGCACCGCCGACCCCCGACACGCACATGAGGACGACGGGTTCCCGGCCCAGACCCAGCGCCAGCCCGGGCAGACCGAGCAGATGCGCCCGGAGCCCGATCACGGCGAGACGAGCTACGTCGGCCACGGCCGGCTCGAGGGGCGCAAGGCCCTGATCACCGGCGGCGACTCCGGCATCGGTCGCGCCGTCGCCATCGCCTTCGCCCGCGAGGGCGCCGACGTCGCGATCGCGCACATGGCCGAGGAGCAGGGGGATGCCGATACCACCCTCGAATTCGTACGGGATGCCGGCCGCACCGGGCTCAGCCTCGCCGGCGATCTGCGCGACGAGGGCTTCGCCACTGAGGCCGTGCACCAGACGCGCGAGGGCCTCGGCGGCCTCGACATCCTTGTGCTCAATGCCGGCTACCAGCACGACATCGACGGGTTCGAGAACCTGCGCACCGACGAGATGCGCCGGGTGTTCCAGACCAACCTCGAGGGGCTGATCTTCTCAGCACGGGCCGCGTTCCCCGGGCTCGAGGCCGGCGCGAGCATCATCGTCACGGCATCCATTCAGTCGTTCAACCCGTCGGCCGGCCTCATCGACTATGCGATGACGAAGGCCGCCCAGGTCGCCTTCGTGCGTGCGCTCGCCGACGAGGCAGGGCCTCGCGGCATCCGCGTGAACGCCGTCGCGCCGGGGCCGATCTGGACACCGCTCATCCCGGCGACCGGCTGGGACGACGAGAAGGTCCAGAACTTCGGCAGCGACACTCCGCTCGGCCGGGCGGGTCAGCCCGCCGAGCTCGCCGGCGCCTACGTCTACCTCGCATCAGGGGAATCGTCTTACACCTCGGGGACCGTCCTCGCGGTGACCGGGGGGAAATCACTATGACAATGACAGCACCGGAGCCTCCGCGACCCGCATCGGTCTGGGAGGTCATCCCGATCGCCCGCACCGCGTGGCGCATCTGCGACAGCGCGCTCACCGAGACCGACGCCTCGCGCCTGGTCGCGTACGTCGACCGCAACGAGACGGGAACCTACGACGTGCTGTGGCTGCGCAGCCCCTGCCCGACCCGGTCGCGCTACCGCGACCTCGACGAGCTGCTCGCCGATCTGGATGCCGCGGACGCCGCCGGCCCGGTTTCGCGCGCCACGCGGCCGAACAGCATCCCGCACTTCCCGCCGAGGTTGTAAGCGGCTCACCCGAGGATCACGAGCTCCGCACGTCCTCACCGCGGCGGTGAATGGATGTGCGGGAGGATGGAGGCATGGCCTCTCCCACCCCGCAGATGCAGCGCAACGCACTGGCCCCCGGGCTCCTCGCCGCGATCGCCCTGTTCCTGTCGCCGCTGTTCAACGGTGACAACATCGTCGCGACGATCATCTTCTACCTCGTCCCGATCCTCGCGCTGATCGTCGCGTGGTTCGCCTGGCAGGCGCGGCAGTGGTGGTGGACCATCGTGTTCGTCGCGATCGCGGTGATCTGGAACCCGGTGTTCCCGTTCGGCTTCACCGGCCAGGTGTGGACGGCCGCGCAGTTCGTGGCCGCGCTGCTGTTCATCGCGGCCGGCATCCTCATCCGGAACGAGCGCGAGGCGTAGCGCCGGAGCGCGGTTGGGCGTAGCGTGCGGGTATGGATGATCGCCTACCCGACCCCGCAGAAGAGATCCGCCCCGACGAGACGGCGGAGGCCCTCGTGGGCGGCTCCGACGGCGCGCCGGTCGGTGGTGACAAGACGACCGAAGATCAGCTGGATGCCGACAACGCGGTCGAAGAGGATCAGTTGAAGTCCCTCGACCCCGACGACACTCCCGCCTGAGCCGGTCGTCTGCGGCGCGACCCCGCGTAGCCCGGCAGATGAGAAGCTTGAAGGATGAGTTCGACCGCGGCACAGACGGATGCACCCCTGACGGATGCCGAGGTCCTCCGCATCCGCGAGGACTTCCCGATCCTGCACACCGAGGTGAACGGGCATCCGCTCGTGTACCTCGACTCCGGGGCGACCTCGCAGCGTCCGATCGCCGTGCTCGACGCCGAACGCGACTTCGCGACGACCCTGAACTCCGCCGTGCACCGCGGCGCGCACACCCTCGCCGCCGAGGCGACGGAGGCCTTCGAGGACGCGCGGGGCGCGCTCGCGCGCTTCGTCGGAGCCGAGGAGGACGAGATCGTCTGGACGTCCAACGCCACCGAGGCGATCAACCTCGTCGCCTACGCCTTCTCGAACGCCTCGGTCGGCCGTGGGGGAGCGGAAGCCGAGCGCTTCCGGCTCGGCGCGGGCGACGAGATCGTCACGACCGAGATGGAGCACCACGCGAACCTCATCCCGTGGCAGGAGCTCGCCGCCCGCACCGGCGCGACGCTGCGGGTCATCCCGCTCGACGATGACGGTGCGCTGCGTCTCGACGAGCTCGAGTCGCACATCACCGAGCGGGCGAAGATCGTCGCGTTCACCCACGTGTCCAACGTGCTCGGCGTGATCAATCCCGTCGCCGCGCTCGTCGACCGCGCTCGCGCTGTCGGAGCGCTCGTGCTGCTCGACGCGTGCCAGTCGGCGCCGCACCTGCCGCTGGACGTGAAGCAGCTCGACGTCGACTTCGCGGTGCTGTCCGGTCACAAGATGCTCGGACCCACAGGCATCGGGGCGCTCTACGGCCGCCGTGAGCTGCTCGCCGCGATGCCGCCGTTCCTCACCGGCGGGTCGATGATCACGACCGTCACGACGACCGAGGCGGAGTACCTGCAGCCGCCGCAGCGCTTCGAAGCGGGTACGCAACGCGTGTCGCAGGCCGTCGCGCTCGCCGCCGCCGTGCGCTACCTCGACGAGGTCGGGATGCCGCGGATCGCCGCCCATGAAGAGATCCTCGGTCGCCGGCTCCTCGCCGGGCTCGCCGCGATCGACGGCGTCCGCGTCCTCGGCGCAGGCATCGACCTGCCCCGGGTGGGGCTGGCCAGCTTCGACATCCCCGGCATCCACTCGCACGACGTCGGCCAGTTCCTCGACGACCGCGGTATCGCCGTGCGCGTCGGGCACCACTGCGCCCAGCCGCTGCACCGCAGGCTCGGCGTCACGTCGTCCACGAGGGCGAGCACCTACCTCTATTCGACCGAGGCCGAGATCGACGCGTTCCTCGATGGCGTCGCCGCGACCATCGACTTCTTCCTCGGCGGCGTCGCCGCCACTCGCGACATCGGAGTGCGCTCATGACCTCCCAGGACCTGCAGAACCTGTATCAGGAGCTCATCCTCGACCACTCGCGCACGCCGCACGGCTTCGGGCTGCGCGACGAGGTCGCATCCCAGTCGCACCAGCTCAACCCCACCTGCGGCGACGAGATCACCCTTCAGGTGCATGCCGCCGGCGACGGCACGATCGAGGCGATCGCATGGGAGGGGCACGGCTGCGCCATCTCGCAGGCCTCGGCCTCGCTGTTCGCCGACCTCGTCGAGGGCATGACGGTCGCCGAGATCCAGCAGCGCATCGACGTGTTCCGCGAGGCGATGCGCTCGCGCGGAAAGATCGAGCCCGACGAGGAGCTCCTCGGTGATGCCGCAGCCCTCGGCAGCGTCTCGCGCTACGTCGCCCGGGTGAAGTGCGCGATGCTCGCGTGGGTGGCCGCCGAGGATGCTCTGCGCAAGCTCGACTGACGGAATACCGCCGCACCGACGGCGTTGCATCTCGGCATGACAACACTCGGAATCATCGGTGCAGGACACATCGGCAGCCAGATCGCACGCGCCGCGGTCGCGACCGGCTACGACGTCGTGATCGCGAACTCGCGAGGACCGGAGACGCTCGGCGATCTCGTCGCAGAGCTCGGGCCGAAGGCGCGCGCCGCGACGCCCGCCGAAGCAGGAGAGGCCGGAGATGTCGTCGTCGTGACCGTGCCGCTGCACGCCCTGTCGCAGGTGCCCGTCGAGCCGCTCGCCGGCAAGATCGTGCTCGACACCAACAATTACTACTTCGAGCGCGACGGACACATCGACGCCCTCGATGCCGGTGAGACCACGACCTCGCAGATGCTGCAGGAGCACCTGCCGACCTCGAAGGTCGTGAAGGCCTTCAACCACATCCGCTCCGGCGAGATCACCACCGACGGCGCGCCCGCCGACACGGAGAACCGCCGCGCACTCGCGATCGCCAGCGACTTCGACGACGCCGCCGCGTTCGCGACGAGGTTCTACGACGAGGTCGGCTTCGACGCCGTCAACGTCGGGCCCCTGAGCGAGTCGTGGCGGGTCGAGCGCGACCGCCCGGCGTACGTCGTCCGGCAGAACGCCGCCGAGCTCACCGAGAACCTGGCGAAGGCGAACCGCCTGCCCTGATCGACCACCGCGGCGCTGTCGCGGCGGCAGAATCTGCGCCGCCGCGGCATCGACGCCGTGATACCACGTTCTGTGCGATTGCCCCGTTGAGTGGCACAATTGCTCGAATGGGGGAGAAATCTGGGGAATTGGAGTCCGCACGCGTCGCGCGCGTGCTGCGGGATGACATCGTGACGGGGCGCAGGAAACCGGGGTCCAAGCTCGTCGAGCGCGACATCGCCGCGAGGCTGAACGTCTCGCGGCTTCCCGTCCGGGAAGCCATCCGCGCACTCGTCACCGAGGGGCTCGTCGTCTCGCGTCCACGCACCTATGCCGTCGTCCGCGAGTACACCCGGGACGACGTCCGCGAATTCGCCGAGGTGCGAGGCCCGCTCGAGACGATGCTCTTCACCTACGCCGCCGAGCGTCATGACGAAGCCGGTCTCGCAGGACTCCTGCGAGTGCTGGAGCGCGAGGAGCAGGCCGCGCGCGACGGCGATCTTCTCGCGGCGCAGAACGCGGCGGTCGACTTCCACGCCTATATGACCGTCCTCGCGCGCAACGCCGTGCTCGTCGAGCTGGTGGGCGTGTTCGGTACGCGCCTGAAGTGGATCTTCGGGCTGTACGAGGAGCCCGACACGATGGCCGTGTCGCATCGCGAGCTGTACACGGCGATCGCCGCCCGCGACGTGGAGCTGGTGCGCAGCCTCGTGGCTGCCCATCTCGCCGAAGGATTCGTGGCGGCCGAGCGCCGCTTCGGACTGCCGGACGAGGCATCCGCCGGCTGAGACCGCTCCGGGCTCACCGTACCGGCGTCGTCGTGTCGGTGGCGTCGCGCAGCTGACCGCGCATCGCCCGCCAATAGCCCGAGGGCGTCGCGCGCACGATGAGGTCGATCAGTCGCGCCTCGCGGCCGACCATGGTCCTCGCGCGGCGCATTTCCGTCGCGCGGATGATCCGCGCCGCGGCATCCGCCGGTTCGGTGTGGTACATCGCGGCCTGTGCCGACGCCGCACGCGCCGCGACAGCCGGGTCGATCGCGGCGGCGTACCGGCCGTGCAGGATGATGCCGGTCCGCACGCCCGCCGGATAGACGGCGCCGACCGTGACCGGGCTGTCCTCGAGCTCATGCCGGAGGGCCTCCGAGAACCCGCGCACGGCGAATTTGCTCATCGCGTACGGGATGCGCCCGGCCGGGGCGGCCAGCGCGTAGACGCTCGCGAGGTGGGTGATGTGCGCGGCCGGCTGTGCGCGCAGCGCCGGCAGCAGGGCCTTGGTGATCGACACGGTGCCCCACAGGTTGACGTCGAGGAGCCATCGCATCTCCTCCATGGTGAGCTGCTCGATGCTGCCGAGCATCGACGACCCCGCGCATGTGATCAGGGCGTTGATACGGGGATGCGCTGCGATGATCTGCGTCGCGGCATCCGCCACGGCGGCGTCCTCGCGCAGGTCGACCACGTGCGTCGTGACGCGGCCGGGAAGGCCCGCGGCGAGGGATGCAAGCGCCTCGGCGTCGCGGTCGATCAGTGCGAGATCGACGCGTGCCGCCACGAGCAGACGCGCGATCTCTGCGCCCATTCCGCTGGCGGCACCGGTGATCACGGTCGTGTTTCCGGCCAGGGTCAGCCGTCGCATCGCATCCTCCTCCAGCACTCGGGTCGTGCTGTTCGCGTCATTGCAGGTGTGGAGAACCTGTCGGTTTCCATTGTGGCCCCAGTCGCGTCGGTTGGTGACGATACGATCGGGAGAGAGGAGGCCGAGGTGGGAAAGACAGCGGATGCGATCGCCGAAGGGGTCGCGATCGCCACTGCCGCCGCACGGCTCGCCGTGAAGAACCACATTCTCGTCGGAACGATCGCTCAGGGCGGGGCGTTCGACGCCGAGCAGTACGTCGACGACGCCCGCGAGGCGCTGCTGGCCATGGCCCGCGAATCGGAGCATGGAGCAGAGGCCATGACGCGCCTGCGCAAGCGCGCCAGGGGACGCTATTCCGACCCGGCCGGAACGCACGACTACCGTGACCGCGATGTGCGCAATCTGCGCAGGCGCGCCAAGCAGTATGCCGCCGTCGCCGAGCGGCTGACGGCCATGGCTGCCGATTCCGACGCTCTCGGCTCGCTCGTCGAGGGCGCCCGCGAGGCGGCATGGGCAGACGTGCGCAGCAACCTCGACCGCCGGCTCATCGTCGAGGGCATGCGCCCCGATCAGGACCCGGACTACGACACCATGCGCGAGGCGCGGATGCAGGCGCTGCGCCTCGTCGACCTCCAGGCGCTGTCGTCGCAGCAGCGGGCCAAGCGCAAGCGCGAGACGGCGTCCTGACGCCCGGTTTCGCGTTCGCGTGCTCCGTCATGTATTCTTGCTGAGGCCCGTTTCACCGGAACAGGCCGCGAAATGCGCCACTAGCTCAATGGATAGAGCATCTGACTACGGATCAGAAGGTTAGGGGTTCGAGTCCCTTGTGGCGCACACTGTGTTGAGACAGTAGTCGAGCCCCGTCGCGAAAGCGGCGGGGCTCTTTTCTTCCCTGCGTTTCGACGTCGCCAGCGTAGCCTGGAGGAGTGACTGCGTACGTCTCGGCCTTCGACCTGTTCTCCATCGGTGTTGGGCCGTCCAGTTCCCACACCGTCGGACCCATGCGCGCCGCGCTCGACTTCGTGCAGCGGCTGCGTGCGGACGGGGCGCTCGCGGATGCCGCCAGGGTCACGTGCACGCTGTACGGGTCGCTGGGCGCCACCGGGATCGGGCACGGCACCCCGGATGCCGTCATCGCTGGGCTCCGCGGACTGGCGCCGGAGACCTGCGACCCGGCCGAGGTCCGTTCGGCGTGGTCCGCGTACCCGGAGGGCGCTCCGCTGCTGCTGGCCGGCGAGCATCCCGTGCCGTTCGTGAAGGACGACATCGAGTTCGCCCCGCGCACGCGACTGCCCGGCCACCCGAACGCCATGACGCTGCGCCTGCACGACGCCGCCGGCGACGTGATCGCCGAGCACACGTACTATTCGATCGGCGGCGGGTTCATCGGGCGCGACGGCGAGGAGGTGCAGATCGCCGCCGGGGGATTCCCGCTCGACTACACGGATGCTGCGACGCTGCTCGCGCTGTGCGACGAGCGCGGCATCACGATCGCCGACGTCGCCCGCGAGAACGAGATGGCGCTGCGCTCCGAGCAGGAGGTCGCGGCCGGTCTCGACGCGATCTGGGATGCTATGGCCGGCTGCGTGGATGCCGGACTCCACGCGGTCGGCGTGCTGCCCGGCATCCTCAAGGTCAAGCGCAGGGCCGGGGCGATCCGCGAGCAGCTGGACACGATCGAGGCGGACGGCTCGCCCGCGATCCCGGGGGAGTGGCTGGGCGCGTTCGCGCTCGCCGTGAACGAGGAGAACGCGGCGGGCGGACGGGTCGTCACCGCTCCCACCAACGGCGCCGCCGGCATCCTCCCCGCCGTCGCGATGTATTGGTGGCGGTTCCTCGCCGACTCCGGGCTCGGCTCCGGTAACGCCGTCACCCCGTACGGCGAACTCGTCGGCAGCGCCCTCCTCGGCTTCTCCGGGGGCGACGCGCGTGCCCTTGACGGGTCGTTGAGCGAGCGAAGCGAGACGAAACGGCTTGAGCGACCGGAAGGAGCCGAAAGCGAACCGTCCCCCGAGCAGGTCGCCGAGGCGAACCGGCGCCGCGGCATCCGGCGCTTCCTCCTCACCGCGACCGCGCTCGGTTCGCTCTTCAAGGCGAACGCGTCGATCTCGGGTGCAGAGGGCGGTTGCCAGGCCGAGGTCGGCTCGGCGTGCGCGATGGCGGCGGGCGGTCTCACGGCTGTCATGGGCGGCACGAACCGGCAGATCGAGAACGCCGCCGAGATCGCGATGGAGCATCACCTCGGCCTCACCTGCGATCCGATCGGCGGGCTCGTGCAGATCCCCTGCATCGAGCGCAACGCGATCGCGGCATCCACCGCCGTCACGGCGGCGCGGCTCGCGCTGCGCGGCGACGGCGAGCACTACGTCTCACTGGACGCCGTCGTCGAGACGATGCGGCAGACCGGCGCCGACATGTCGACGAAGTACAAGGAGACCAGCGAGGGCGGTCTCGCGGTCAACGTCATCGAGTGCTGACCGCGGTGAACTCCGGCGGTCGTAGGCTGTCGGCATGGTGAGCAGACGCGGCAGGGGGGGGCGCCCTCCGGGCGACTCGGATGCCCGCGAGCGGATCGCGGCTGCGACGATGCACGAGGGCTGGGACGTCCACGGGCCGCTGCTCGTCGTGCTCGCCTTCGCCGTCGGGCGCCCTGCTGCTCGCCTCGCTGACGCGGCGGCGGCGGACGCGATAGGCGGCTTCGACACGTCGCCTCCGGCTCCCCGCTCAGCCCGTTTCGTCTGCGTGGGCTCCGGCCGCTTCGCTCAACGACCCGCCATGGGTCTTCCCTGCGGGTTTTTCAGCGGAGGCGCGCAGCGCCGCAGCTGAAACGCGCCCCGCGAACGAAGCGAGCCGAAACGTCTTGATCCGACGCGTCAGCGCGTCGAAGCATCTCGTTTCTTCGTATGCCGGGTCGGTGCCGCCGCCCACGGATCCTCCGGCCACGGATGCTTCGGGTACCGGCCGCGCATCTCGGCGCGCACCTGTGCGTACGCACCCGACCAGAACGAGGCGAGGTCGTCCGTGACGGCGAGAGGCCTGCCGGCAGGAGAGAGCAGGTGGAACAGCACCGGCACGCGGCCGCCGACGATGCGAGGCGTCTGCGCCCAACCGAAGCACTCCTGCAGCTTCACGGCGACGACGGGCCGCGCATCCGGGTCGTCGAAAGGCGGATAGGCGATGCGGACCCGCGACCCGCTCGGCACCTCCAGACGCTCCTGCGCGAGCGCGTCGAACTCCGAGGCGGCCGGCCACGGCAGCAGCCGGCGCAGCGCCGGCGCGAGGTCGAGGCGAGCGACCGGTGCGCCGCCTGCGAGCGCTGCGAGCTCTGGACCGAGCCAGGTGTCGAGCGCTGCGAGGAGCCCGCGATCCGAGACGTCCGGCCAGGGGTCGCCCAGCTGACGGTGCAGCAGCGCGAGCCGGCGGCGCAGGTCGTCGGCGGCATCCGACCAGGTGAGGATGCCCAGTCCGCCCGACTCGACGGCCCGGCGCACAGCATTCTGGCCGTCCTGCGCACTCACCCGCACCGGGACGGATGAGCGGACGATCGCGCCGATGCGTCGCTCGCGGCGCGCGACGACGCGGCCGTCCGCGAACTCCGCCTCGACGCGGTCGGTGATGAGGTGGCTCGCCGCCTGCTCTACGTGCCGCTCGTCGATCACCGCCGCCGAGCGGATGATCGCGCCGGTACCGGCGGCTGCACGCCCTGAGGCGCGGGCGACATCGGCGACGGCCAACCACTCGGCGTCGGCGAGCGGTCCGGTGATCCCGGCGCGCGTGCCGGATGCGAGCAGGAACGTCGCGCCATCGGCACCGCGCGTCACGCGGCGGGCGATCCGCTCGGGGAACGCGAGCGCGATGACGAGGCCGACGTCATCCGTCCCGCGATGTGCGGAGTCCTCGGAGGCCGTGAACCGCTGCAATCGGCGGGTCTCCTGCTCCCAGGCGCGATGGTCGCCGCCTCGCCGTCCGCGCAGAGTCACGAGGGCGGCAGCGGCGTCGGCATCCGCGATGCGCGCCTGCCCGCCCAGCAGCGCGACGACCTCGGCGGCGAGGCGCCCGCCGACCAGGGAACCGCCGTCGCGCAGCGCGCGGGCGAGGCGGGGATCAGCAGGGATGCGGGCGAGCTGGCGCCCCTCGTCGGTCGCCCGCCCGTCGTCGTCGATCGCGCCGAGACCGCGGAGCACGGATGCGGATCCGGCCAGGCTGTCGGCGGGGAGCGGGTCGAGCAGCCGGAGGCCGGTTCCGCCCGGCGTGCCCCAGCACGCGAGCAGCAGCGCGGCCTCGGTCAGGTCGGTCGTCGCGATCTCGGGTGCGGGCCGCGCGGGGGCGGCGGCGTAGGTCCGTTCGTCGACGCAGCGGACCACGGTGCCGGGTCCTTCGCGGGTCGCGCGTCCGGCGCGCTGCACGGCCGAGGAGCGCGAGGTCGGGACGGTCACGAGGCCGCTCATCCCGCGGGCCGCGTCGCGCTGCGGCTGCCGCGACAGGCAGGTGTCGACGACGACCCGGACGCCGGGAACAGTGAGGGAGGATTCGGCGAGAGAGGTCGTCACGATGATGCGGGGCGGGTCTGTGGCTTCGCGGCCGCGGATCACGGCATCCTGATCGGCGGCGGGAAGCTGGCCGTGCAGTTCACGGATGTCGAAGTCGCCGCCGGCACCGCGCAGACGTCGCGCGATCTCGGCGACCTCGCGCGCGCCGGGTGCGAAGACCAGGGTGTCGGCAGAGGCGCCGGCGTCGCGTGCGGCGGATGTCGCGACCTGCGCGACGTGGTCGAGGAAGCTCCGCGTGACGCCCCGCTCGTCCAGCCGTGGCGCGGCGCTCGGCGCCCAGCGCTCGGTGAGCGGATGCTGTGGCACGGTCTGTGCGACGATCGGTGCGGGGGAGTCCGTCGTCCCGACGGCGGCGGCGACCGCGTCGGCGTCCAGCGTCGCGGACATCGCGATCAGGGCGAGGTCGTCACGGAGCTCTCGCACCTCGCCGAGCAGGCCGATGAGCAGGTCGGTCTCCAGAGCCCGCTCGTGCACCTCGTCGATCACGACGGCGCCGACGCCGTCGAGGGCAGGATCGGCGAGCAGGCGGCGCAACAGGATGCCGGCCGTGACGACCTCGATGCGAGCGGTGTCGCGGATCTGCCGATCGCCGCGCACCGTGAAGCCGACGCGCTCTCCGAGCGGCGAGCCGTCGAGGTCTGCGAGTCGGCGCGCTGCCGCGCGTGCGGCGACGCGGCGGGGCTGGGTGACGATCACCCGTCCGCTGGTGCGATTCGCGAGCATCGGGGGAACCAGCGTCGTCTTGCCGGTGCCGGGCGGGGCGCTGACGACGGCGCCGTCGCTGCGATCGAGTGCTGCGTCGAGGTCGCCGACCGCTGCCGCGAACGCCAGGCCGTCGCCGATGCGGGCGAGGTCGAACGGCGCGGTCTTCACTCGTCTATTGTCGCTGGCCGCTGCGACTGGCGGGCTGAGCGACCGGAGGGACTCGAAGCCTACTCTCCGGCTGCGGCCGCCTCGTCGCCGGCATCCTGCACTCCGGCATCCTTCGCCGCAGCCCGCGTTCGCGGAGTCTCCGGAGCCGTCGCAGCGGGGGCGGGGGTGTTCGCGGTCTGAGCGTTCGCGAGGCTTTCGCCGATTCCGCGTCCGACGGCCTGGCCCTGGATGATCGCGGCGAGGTCGAGGCCGGTCGCCGAGCTGACGCTGTCGAACACCGACTTCATCGCCTTGGCGCTGTCGGCTCCGATGACGTTCGATGCGCCGTCCTCGCCGCTGCCGCCGATGATCGAGACGCTGCCGATCGCCGCGTAGCCCTTGGCGAACTCGCCCATGACCGTCGGCAGCACCTCGAGCACGCGCTGCGAGAGGAACGCCTCCTGGTTCGATGCGATGGCCTTGGCTTCGGCCTCGACGGCGGCGGCGCGGGCCTCGCCCTCGGCGCGGATGGCTTCGGCTTCGGCGCTGGCGCGCAGACGTCGTGCTTCGGCCTCGGCGTCCGCAAGCGCACGGAGCGCGTTCGCCTCACCGGTCGCCTTGGCCTCGGCGGCAGCTGCTTCACCGGCGGCACGGGCGCGGTCGGCCTCGGCCTGCTGCTCGGCGATGCGGGTGCGGGCCTCGGCCTGCTTGACCTGCTCGATCGCGGCGGCCTCCGCGGCGCGCTCTCGGGTGTACAGGTCGGCCTGTGCGCGGGTCTCGGCCTCGTAGCGCTGGGCATCGGCGACGCGCTTGACGTCGGCATCCAGCTGGGCCTGGCGGTTCTCGGCCTGCTGCTGGAGGACGGACTGCTCGGCCTGGGCGCGGGCGAGGTGCTCGGCCTGCTCGGCCTCGGCGCGGGCGCGGCCGATGCCGGCGTTCGCGTTGGCCGTGTTCGTGTCGAGCGCGGTCTGCTCGACCAGGTTCGACTCCTGGTTGGCGATGTTCTTCTGGTTGATCGCGCGGTCGGCGTTGGTCTGCGAGATCTCGGCGGCCTGACGCTTCGACTGGATCTCGGGGGCACCGAGTGACTGGATATAGCCGACCTTGTCGGTGATGCCCTTGATCTGGAACGAGTCGAGGATGAGGCCCTGTTCGGCGAGCTCCTGCGAGACGTCGGCGGCGATCTGGTCGGAGAACTTCTTGCGCTCGCGCATGAGCTCGACAACCGACAGAGTCGCGACGATGCCGCGCAGCGCTCCTTCGAGCTGCTCGGTGGTGAACTGCTCGATGGCCTTGTCCTGCGAGGCGAAGCGCTCGGCGGCCCGGCGCACGTAGAGCGGGTCGGATCCGATCTTCACGATCGCGACTCCATCGACGTTGAGCGTGACGCTGTCGAGCGACTGCGCTTCGGCGTTCAGCGACACCTGGCGCGAACGCAGCGAGATGATCTCGTGGCGCTGCGTGATCGGGTTGACGAGCGACTTGCCGTTGACGATGACGGTCACGGGGGAGTCGACGATCTCCGAGCTGCTCGTGCCGTCAGCGCTGACGATTGCGCGCTGCACTTTCTGCTTGCGTCCCGAGATGACCAGCGCCTCGTCCGCCCTGGCGACCTTGATCCAGCTCCGGGCGAACAGAAGAATCACCAGACCGATCACGATCAGAACGACGACCGCTATGCCGACGAGAACCAGAATGCCGACGAGTCCGGCGATCTCCATGTGACTACCCCCTAATGAGTGCGCTCCGAGCGGAGCAGGCACCCCCGACTATGCCAGAGATGGCATGTATCGCGTCAGGGCAGGGGCGGGTGCCGTGGAGTCAGTGCCCGCGCAGCTTGTCGGTCAGCGTGCGAAGCTGACGGAGCTCGTCCTCGTCGAGCGCTGACATGCGGTCGATGATCGAGCGGCTGTGCACGGTGGCGACCTCGCGGAAGCCTCGCGCCCCGGCATCCGTCGCCTTCAGGACGGCGCCGCGGCCATCGGCCGGGTCGCCGGTCTTCGTGAGCAGTCCGCGGGCGACCATCCGGTCGACCAGTCGCGAGACGCTCGGCTGGCTGATGAGCATGTGCGTCGTGACGTCGCGCAGACGCGCGGTCATCTCCGGTGCTCGCGTGACCGTGAGGAGCACGTCGTACTCGGCCTGCGTGATCGGGGTGCCCACGAAGTCGGCGCTCATCGCTTCGAAGAGCTCGTGCTGGGCGCGGAACAGGCCCTCCCATGCTTCGAGCGCGAGCTTCCGGTCTGACATGGATACAGAGTAACGGAACGGTGAAGGGCCGGTCGGAGAGGCTCCCGACCGGCCCTTGTCCCTTGCACCAAGAGTGTCCTGCAATCACATGAGGTGGATGCCACAGCAAACATTCACCGTGCGATCACTCTATAACGGCGAGGTAACGAATGCAACGGTTTGATCACGAATGTTCTGGGGCGACTTGTCCTGTCCGATCTCACGAAAGGTGGCGGAATCTCACGAAGTTGGCGGATCGTCTCACGAAACCTGTCGGAATCTCACGGAGAGTGTCGGACGGTGATCGGCGGCACCGCCATCGGTACCTGCCGAAAATGATCGTTTCCGGCGAGCTCGCATCCCACGTCCTTAGACGCCTGCCGCTAGTGCTCGCCGGTACCTGCTTTCGGCAGGCGTTTCTGGCTTGTCCCCCCATCGGGCATTATCCACTCGGAGCCTCGAGGGCTCGAATGGCGATCCATCGACTCGGAACCCGTCATCGCCGCTACGCCAATACGTTGAGTCCCAGCCCGATCGTGAAGGCTGCGAGGAGCACGATTGCCACGATGCCCGCGAGAGTCCGGGTGCTAAACGTGGTGCGCAGGAGAGCGAGCATTTTGACGTCGACGAGGGGGCCGACGAGGAGGAGGGCGACGACTGATCCTGCGGAGAAGAATGACGCGAACGACAGGGCAAAGAACGCATCCACGTTCGAACAGATCGATACGACCATCGCGATCAAGATCATTGCCACGATCGACATGACTGGATTGGATCCGACAGACAGGAGAACCTCACGGGGGATTAGCACCTGAATGGCACCGGCTAGTGCGCAGCCGATCACGAGTGCGGGCATGACTGCGCGGAACTCGACGACGAACTGGGTGAGGCTGCGCCGACCGCGGCCACGGCTGCCTGACTCGTGGGCGGCTCTGTCGCATGTATCACGGAACTGGTCAGTGAGTAGAGTTCCCGGATCGGGGTGACGGCTGTACAGCCAGCCGATGAGGTTGGCGATCGCGTAGCCGCCGAGAAGGCGCGCAATCAGGATGCCGTCATCGAATCCGAAGGCTTGGTGGGTCGTGAGAATGACGATCGGGTTGACGATCGGGGCTGCGATCAAGAATGTGAGCGCATCCGGGACAGTGAAGCCGCGCATCAGCAGTCCCCGAGCAAACGGCACGTTGCCGCATTCGCAGACCGGGACGAACATGCCCAGGAGCGAGAGCACCATCCGACGCAGCCATGCCCATCGCGGCATCCAACGTTCGAGCACCCCGGCGGGAATCCACACCTGCACGATGATCGACAAGACCACGCCGAGCGTGACGAATGGCATCGACTCAATGAGGACGCTGACAGCGAGTGTGAGGCCGTCCTGCGCGCGGGTCGGGAGGGAAACCGGGAAGAACGTCGGCGCGAAAATTTCGATCAGCAATAGTGCCGCAATCACGCACACGCCGACACCGACCATCGCCCACGCAGCACGCGAGCGAGCAGCAGGAGGTGCCCCGCTGCTCGCCCTGGTGGTCACCTGCTCCGGGTCAGGCAACCGCGTCACTCGTGCTCGACTCATCGCAGCCCGAATGCGCCACCGCTAACCAGGATGAAGATGCCCAGACCGATCAGAACGAGCGGGAACAGCACGTGTTCCCAACGTTCCAGGATCTCCGCGATCGGTCGACGAGTAGCGATGAACTTTGCGACAACGACCAGGACCGCAACGAGGGCCAGGAACACCACGCAGTACGCGACGACCGCGGCGGGACCCACGCTGAGGAACACGGGGACGTAGACGCCGATGTTGTCACCGCCGTTGGCGAAGGTGACCCCGGCCACAGCCCAGACCGCGACCTTTTTTCCTTCGATCTTGCCCTCGTCGTCATCGTCGTCGTCGCGATTGCGCCACGCCTGCCATGCCGCCCAGAGACCCAAACCCAGGGGGATGAGGCCGAAGTAGGGAATGACTTCAGGAGGGAGGAACGCTCCTGCGCCGAGAGCAACGAGTACGGCGGCGCCGAGGATGCCAGCGAACCCCAAATACTGTCCGAGCAGAATCCGGGTCGTTGTACCTCGTTGGCCCGCACCTCGGGCGAAGAACAGCGAGAGCACGATGATGTCGTCGATGTTCGTTACCAGGAACAGACCAACTGCTTGCAGGATGGAGAGGAAGATCATGCGCTGACCTCCATCGTGCAGCAGTCCGCAACTGTGCACGTGGGGTCGATGCACTCGGCCTCGTGATCCACGGCCAGGGTCGTATCCAGTAGAGCGGTCAGCGCCGTGGTCAGCCGAGGATCTGCGACCTCGTATCGAGTGCGCCGCCCCTCGGGCTCTGCCACGACGATGCCGCAGTCACGGAGGCACGTGAGATGGTTGGAGACGTTCGATGGGCTCAGGCCCAGCTCGCGGGCGAGCGCCGCCGGATAGATCGGGCCGTCAAGCAGCGACATAAGAATGCGTGATCGCGTCGAGTCGGCCATAGCGCGGCCGAGGCGATTCATCACGTCCAAGCGAGTAGTAATAGTCAGCACTCAATGAATATACACGCTTGGATGTATTATCGAGTGCGGCGCCAGATCCTCCGAATGGGCGCGATCCGAAGCGTCTGGACTACAAACGCTCAACGTCAGGAATCCCCTCGTGCACACCTCATCACTCCTACCGGAGCACCGTGCTGGCGCCCGCCATACCTACCGCATGAGTGGCGCCTGGTGAGGCGGGATCGAGGTCGGAGGCTGGTTGTTGCGCTCCTGGTCGCATTCAGCATGACGGTGATCGACCAGGGTTCGAAGGCTCTAGCCCTGACCCGGCTCAGCGAGCACGAGCGCATTCCCCTAGTTGGTGACCTGTTGGGCCTCCAGCTGGCATTCAATCCCGGCACAGTCATGTCGCTCGGGTCGGGGAGCACGTGGGTGTTTACTGTGATCGGAACCACAGCGACGATCGCACTCCTCTACGCTGCGTGGCGATCCAAGTCGATCGTGTGGGCGGTCGCTATCGGATTCGTCTGGGGCGGAGCAGTGGGCAACCTCATCGATCGCCTCCTTGCCCCGCCGGGATTCGGCGTCGGTCACGTGACCGATTTCCTCGCCTACGGCAACCTCTTCATTGGCAACATCGCGGATATCTCCATCGGCATCGGCGTCGGCCTGGGCCTCATTCAGATCATCCTGAATCCCCGCCCTGAGCTTCCCCGTGGACAGTCTCCTGGTGCCTGACCTCCGCAAACTCATCTCGTCTTTACCGTAGTCATCTGTTTGCCATGTCCGCGTGAATCTCCTCCCCGTGCTGGGACGCTCGCGCTGCATGGGTCACGCGAATATGGCTTCAGCGCCCGCCGAAATCGATCGTTTCCGGCGGGCCCGCCGAGGTCGCCAGCTGACTGCACGACACGCCGGCTCGCGCACCTGCCGAAACACCCTGCCGGAACCTGTTGCGCCGAAACAGTCCGCCCGACCTTTTAGGTAGGGGTGAGAGCGAAACGCGATTACCGACAAGTTTCGTGAGACAACCGGCAGTATCGGCAGCGCACCACTCACCCGTCTTTCCGGGGATGCGCTGTCTCACCAACCGACAACTCTCGTGAGATCGGACATGTCTTGTCCGATCTCACGAAAGGTGGCGGAATCTCACGAAGTTGGCGGATCGTCTCACGAAACCTGTCGGAATCTCACGGAGAGTGTCGGACGGTGATCGGCGGCACCACCATCGGTACCTGCCGAAAATGATCGTTTCTGGCGGGGTTCAGGACTAGTGCTCAAACGACCGCCGCAACCGCCCGCCATAATCGGAAACGGGCAGGGCCTTCGGCTGGCAGATCTGTTCCGCGGCGCGCCCGGTGGACACGGGAAGAGTCTCGTATCGCATTGGTTTGCGGACACCGAAGTTACGAGACGCTCACGTCAGCGGAGGGGTCAACTGAGGTTAGAGATCGTGCGAGCTCTCGCCGGGCCGTCTGGTATTGGGTTCGCGCTGTCGATGAGGGGATGCCGACAATGCTGGCTGCGTCGGAGATGCTGAATCCGTCCCAGTGGATGAGGCCGATCAGTTCGCGAAGCTCCGGAGCGAGACGGCTCACGGCGTCGCGTACTTCGATCGTGCGCTGGGAGTCGTCCGGAGGCGCAGCGGTGGTGAGGTGGGCACGAAGTTTGTCTGCGAGCCTCCAACGTCGTTGTGCTGCCCGCTCTGCGTTCGCGAGGACGTTGCGGGCGATCACGAACAGCCACATCCGTGCTTCTATGGTGGCGTCGGGCATGGCATCGATTCGACGCCATGCTGTTGCCATCGTCTCTGACAACAGGTCGGCCGCTTCGGCGCCGCGGGCCCGGTGCTCGAAGTACGCGAGGAGATCTGCGGCGTTCAGTGAGATGTTGTCGACGCCCCGGGACTGACGGTCGGTCAAACTACGACGGCTCACGGGATGTCCTCTCCGCAAAGAGCCTGGCCTTGGGCCGAGATCATGTTGCGCTCATCGGACATATCGAACCCTCTCTGGACGAGTTCCTGATCCACGGTCTCGAGCACCGCCCCGCGCAGCGCCATCCCGTAGATCACGTCCTCGATAGTGCCGAAACCGGGCGACTCGCTGTCGTCAACCGTGGCCTGCGCATATTCGAGTGCGGATTCCTCAGTGAGTAGTTGCTCGTTCCGCGTGGTGACATCCGACTCGGCGACGACGTCCATTGTGGTGAAGATCTCTTGGACAGCGGGCTGGATGTCGGGATTCTCTGCGTGAAGATTGCCGACGCGCTGCTCACAAACCACGCCACTGGGCAATGTGTAGGTGAACGTGCCGTCGGGTGTTTGCGCCCATGGTGCCCATAGGCCCGTTGCCATAGCAGCGGTGCCGATCCCAAATACCGCTACGACTGGGACCCCCGCAGTCAGGGAGAGCCGCCAGGCGCGCTTTCGCGCAACCGGGCGCGTTGCTCGCAACGAGGCGATCGTCAAAGATGCAAGCTCGTCTTCGATTGCCGGGGTGATCTGCGTCGTCGGAAACGCGAGATGCCGCAACGCCTGATCAAGCTCATCGTGATCTCTGGTGTCCATGTCAGTCCTTCCTCAAAGAAGCTCTCAACTTGTACATGTCCAGCAACGGTCAAAACGTCTGTCACCCGAGGATGTCGACGACAGAGGATTCGATGTGAGTCCGGTCCTGGTGTCGAGACATGCAGCGCACCACACCGTATTTAGCGGTAATGGCGCTTAAGAGGTTTGTGTCTCGTGGGCGCTCCGAATCTGACAATGAGGGCGCGATATGGGGCTAAGGCGTCGAACCGTCGTGTTGACCGTTGTTGTCAGAGTTGCTTCCGCGCCGTCATCCCATACGCAAGTATGGGGGCTGTGCGGATTGAAGCGCCCTGGCTTTGTTGGAGACTCCTGACTTTGGAAACGAGGATGGGGTCATGGTGTCGAATGAGGGATCTGGGAAGCCGACCATGCGTCGGTATTCGCCGGAGGAGAAGGCCGCAGC
>NZ_JAGTTM010000010.1:0-7171 GCF_020682665.1 Microbacterium tenebrionis
CATCGTGATGATGCCTTTCGAGTGGAGGTAAGAGACTTCTCGAAGGATCACACGGTGGCCGCGCTTACGTCAGGAGCGACGAGCCGGTCACCGAGGGCTACACCACTTTAAGGGGCACTACTACGGCAGAACCCGACATGACTGCGGCGGACAAGTTCACGAAGAGCTTGGCAGTCGGCAGCCCCCAACGAACCAGAGCCCCTGGATCGCTGGTTACCCGAGGCGCCGCACCGCCACCGATGATCAAACAGACAACCAGAGTGAAAGCTCCCGCGGCGATCAGGATCGCGGGCCCTGCCATTCGCAAGCTCGCCGGCTTCACGAACGGCTCTCGGTTTCATCGGGTAGAGCCTGCGGGGCCGACATCGTGTCCGTATCAATATCAGGAGCGGTGCACGCTCCCGTCTTGGGCAGCTTCTGCATTGCTGGTGCAAGGGCCTCCAGTGCCTTGTCCGCCGAGAGTCGGGTGGTGTCGACATAAACCTGAGCCGCCGGTTCTCGCCCATAGGTCGTCATGCGCAGATTCGGGGAGTCGGAGTCATCGATGATCCAGTCCACCGCCCCGATGGTGACGCACTGCAACGTGGTGGGAGCGGGCGATTCGAGCCCGCATCTGACGACCACGGCCGTGGGGTCGCCCCACGCAGCCGTCGCCTGCGCGTCCGTCGTTCGGGTGGGAAGCTCGCCGATAACATCCGGTAGACGGACCGTAAGATCCGCACACTCCGGGGCGTTCGCATGGTCAGCAGGCTTCAGCTCGACGGTTGGCGCGCACCCTCCGACGAGAAGGAGAACAACCAAGGTGCTTGCGAACACGGCAATGCCTCGCGGTGAACGCGGGTGTGGGGTGGCCTTAATCGGGGTGGGCTGGGCATCAGGACGTGGCATCGAGGTTCTCCAAGTGTGGCATCGGCACGGCAACGGATCTCTCGGGGAATGCCTGCGAGAGGTTCGTAAGACGGCTCAGAGAATCAGGTCCGGGACAGCGCCAGTTGCGTCAATGACGGTCGAAGACCCCGAAAACGTGTCGAGCGTGAAAACTGAGTCATGTCGCGCATCAGCTCGCGGCCGCGCCCACGCGTGCATCCGATGAGCGTCGGGCCTGTGAGGATCCGCCAGAGCATCACGAAGCTGAACAGCGCTCCTGCAAGGCACAGTGCAGCGCCACCGACCGCTTCAGGAGCCGCGTCATTGCTAGCCAGAAGTCCCCGATCAGCACTAACGATGCTCGACTGCGCTGCAGTTGATGGCAGCTCATCGCTGCTGCGCTCCATGTGGACCGTGGAGGCCACACCGAAAGCAAGCAAGACGATCACCGCGAGACTGAGAATGATGTTCATTATCAGTCCCTGATGATCTTTCACCTTTGCTTGACGCACGGTGAGACTAGTAACCATCTTGACTAGCCTATCGGCGCCGACATCACCTCATCGGCAAAGCGAGGCAAGGTTGGGTGCTAGATCGACGCTTCACCTTCGCCGAGAGCTTCGCGACATCCGTTGATGAGGTCGCAGCGTCGACACCGCCATCAAAGACCAGATCGCTAGGAGCCTGCGTGCGGGGGTGACCTGGCAGGATCGTGATGCTCACCGGACTGGGTCGAAGCGCGAAATGACGCCTCCGCCCGGCCCTCCTACGTCGAGCAGAAGGCCGCATCGCCGCCATGCCTCCACTTCTGGACGATGCTCGCTGGGCGATCGAACGGGCCGCGTGGTCCTCAACCACGACTACCGGATCTGAGCCTGGACAGTTCTCAGAAAGTCGTCCGTTTTGTGTCCGCAAATCCACTTTGTGACCGTGTACATACCCGTAGGAACTCGTAGGAACAGCGAGTTGGTGCCATAGAATCAGGGTTATCAGGTGGAAAGAGGACCTCGCGCCATTAGCGTGAGGTCGCGGGTTCAAGCCCCGCTCCTGCTACAGAATGAAACCCCCGAAGAACCGCGGAATCACGCGGATCTCGGGGGCTGTTGCGTCGGATACGGTCGCTTCGTCGCCGATGAGCTTTGTCCGTTCATTGCCGAAAACGAGGTCGATCGCAATCCTGCTGCGCAGGTGTTACTCGTTCGTACGAGCGATTACGATTCGGTTGGCACCAGGTATGTGCTCGGCATGACGGACATCGCGATCACTCGACTGCTCACGGCTGATGAGGCCGCGAGATCCTGCAGGTATCCAAACGGATCCTCGAAGCGTGGCGGATCACCGAGACGGGCCTACTCGCATCAAAGTTTGGCGAGCACGCGCGGTATTGCGAGGCTGACGCTTCTACTGGATCAACGCGCTGACCCCCGATCGCTCCGACGGCGAACAAGGGCGCGGCCTGATGGGCCGCCGTCCACGGAAGGTCGGCGAGCTCGGGAGCGTGATCTTCACCTCCGTCCGCGGCGGGTGCCGGGCACGCTGCCGAGCTCGAGACGTCGCTGAGAAGGATCGTCGGCTCTGCCGCGGAGTTGTATCAGGAATGCGCGTGCAGCGGCGCTTGGCTCTTGTCGCCACACGATCCCTAGACGGGATCGCGCTTCGTCGTCGGCGAGGGGGATGCAGCTGAGCCCCCATGTCGATGCGGTCGTCTCGCTGACGATCGCGACACCGAGCCCGCGACCTGCGAGCTCCTTGACGAACGACGGGCCTGCCACCTCCCATCGGGGAACGATCGAGAGTGCGGCGCGCCTCATCATGGCGTCCAGCGCGTCGCGTGATCCCGTTCCCTGTTCGAGGCTGATCACATCCATACCGGTGAGTTCGACCGGCTTGATGGTCGATCGTGCGGCCCACGGATGGGTCGCGCTGACGACGGCGACGAGCGGGTCATCCACGACGAGGTGCCGGTTGAGATCAGAAGGCTCCTTCTCAGCCCACGTCGCGATGGCGACGTCGGCCTCGCCCCGGCGTACTGCGGTCAGCAGCGCGTGGGATGTCGCCTCGGTCAGGTGCAGGTCGATCCCCGGATGCCGGGAATGAAGCTCGCCGATCGCTTCGAACAGAGGCGGCCAGATCAGGTTCGCGACGGTCCCCACGGTGAGCGAGCCGGTGACGAGACCGCGTAGGTCGGCGGCAGATGCTGTCACCGCGTCGACTGCGTGCACGGCGTTGCGCACCGCGGGTACGAGAGCGCGTCCTTCCTCGGTGAGGACTACGCCGCGCCCGACCCGTCGGAAGATGGCGACGCCTAGCTCTCGCTCGAGCTTCGCGAGCTGGCTGCTCACCCCTGACTGAGCGACCTGCAGTCTTCTGGCGGCTTCCGTGACCGACCCTTCATCGACGATCGCAAGCAGATATCTCAGCCGATGCAGTTCCATAACTCAGAATGCTAGATCAGTTCGCACTCAGATGTTGGACGAATATGTGGCGGGTGCGGGAGGCTCGAGGTGGAAAGGACGCCCCCATGAATTCAACACTCGTCGGCATTCCGAGCCGACTCGACATCGACACCGTCGCTCCCTTGTTCTCCCGCACACTCGCCCAACTCGACGCCGCGACGACGAAGGAACTCGACTCGGCCGCGATCGACCCGCTCATGCGCGAGATGATCCGGCTCCGCGCCTCCCAGCTGAACGGATGCGCGTACTGCGTGTCCGAGCACTCGAAGGACGCATTGAGTGGGGGCGAGCAGGTCGCGCGCCTGCTGGCGGTGAGCGTCTGGCGCGAATCGCCCTTCTTCACGCGACGGGAACGAGCTGCGCTGGCGCTCACGGAGAGCGTCACCCTCGCGGCAGAAGGTCATGTTCCTGACGCCGATTGGCGGGACGCGGCCGCCGAGTTCGGTCCGGCTGAGCTGGGAGCCCTGGTCGCGTTGATCGTGACCATCAACGCCTGGAACGCCGTCGGCGTCACCACGCGGGCCTGGACTCCGTCGCTGTGAGCATCCGGGCAGAGGCGGCGCAGACGGAGCAGACGCGCGCTGTGGTCAGCACGTACTTCGACGCGTGGCGCGCGGGTGACTTTGCGCGCGTGCGCTCCGTCCTGCATCCCGACGTGACCTTCGTCGGAGTGATGGGCGCAGCGAACGGCGCCGATGAGTGCGTCGCCGGTCTCGAGGGAATGGCGAAGACCGTCATGACCGATCTGGTGCTCCAGATGCGAGTCGTCGAGGAGACGGACGCCATCACCTGGTTCGATCTCATCAGCGGGGAAGTCACAATCCCCACCGCCAACTGGAGTCATGTCGAGGACGGACTCATCACCCGGATCCGAGTGACCTTCGATCCGCGACCACTGACTCGCTGAACGGTCAGGCGCTCCGGACATGCAGCCGCTTCGACTCGTGATCCGCACTCGGGGCGCTCCCGGTGACGACGCGCCGTGGACGCCGCCGTCTGAGTCACCAGCCGCCTGTATCGTGCCTTCAGCACCGGCCCAGCACCCGTGAAGGGAACCACGATGTCAAACGACGAACTCAACGCTGAGCTCGACCGGATCTTCCAGGAGCGAGACCGCCAGAATATGGCGCCGACGATCGCAGCGCTTCGCCCGATCCTGGAGGAGCACCCGCACGATCCGCGCGTGCTCTACGAAGTCGGCGGCGCCTTCGACACCGCGGGCGAAGAAGCCGAGGCTCGCGGGTATTACCGGCGCGCGCTCGAGAACGGACTCCACGGCGACATTCGCCGCCGGTGCTTCCTGCAGTACGGGTCCACGCTGCGCAACCTCGGCGAGCTCGACGAGTCGGCGGAGGTATTCCGCGCGGCTCGCGAAGAGTTCCCGGACGACGTGGCGCTCGGCGCCTTCGAAGCGTTGACACTTCACGCGCAGGGACACGTGAGCGCGGCTCTGGGAAGTCTGCTCGCTCTGCTCGCAGATCACGTCCACGCCGAGTCGCTCGAGCGGTACAAGCCGGCGATGCGCGGCAACGCGGAGTACCTCGCATCACTTGACGCGTAGCCGGGCATAGCGGGACGGGGCCGGGCGAGGATCGTGAACCCCCAGATGCGCCGGTGCGACGCAAAGAGGCAGGCGCTGATAGTTTTGCGATCTATCGACGCAACGCCTTCAGATCGTCCGGGTTCGCTCGTTCCATCGTCGCCGCCATCTCTTTCGATGGGCCGGAGACCGATGCCTGCGAGAATCACAGCCAGCCGCGCAGGTTCGCCGACCTTCGGTGTCGTAGGTCGGACGCTCCGCCCAGACCGCTGCCCTGGATCGGACTCCCCAGTGATCGCCTTTCGGGTCGGTCGAGACGACAGGCACACAAGCGCGTCGAGCACCTTCGCGACGTGTACATGGCCCAGCTCAAGGAGGTGGGCGGATTCGAGTACGTTCGTTCGTTCGCAATGACGAATCACACGGGCAATGTTTCGTATTACCTCGTGCATGGAACCCATCACCGCGAGGGAGTGAAGCTCATGAAGGCCGCGATGTGGAAAGCGGACCCCGGTGGCGGATCAGTCTTTCAGGACCGCCTGCACGGCGTAGAGGTTCTTTTCGACCCGGCACCAGACACAGAGCCGTTGCGAGCCGAATTGCTGAGCGTCTTCGCTGGCCGGTCCGCCATTTCGATCGACGAGATCGAATGGCATACGATCCTCGAGACTCCGTATCGGGAGACCCATGTGAGACCCATACTTACGGCTCTCGAGAAGAGTGGCGTCATTACTGTACGACGCAACGCTACCCGTGGATTTCCGAGCGGGCGGGCCTGGATCGACTTCCCGAACGATTCGGAATGAGTGCGGTCGAAGGGCGCGGAGAGCGTGCTCCATCGGCTCCACACCAGATCATCTTCTTCGCCCTGAGCTGCGCGTGGTCGCATGGCTTAGAGGCAACCTAGGCAAGAATCGGGTCGACAGGTGAAGTGTCACGGAGAGCGGGCCCATGACGAACCACGATGAGTTCTGGTCACGAAAGCAGTCAGCGGCTGTGCTGAAGCATGCGGTGCTCAAGAACTACCTGATTCCGTTCACGATGATGACGGCGGGCGCCAACTCGAAGTTCCAGGCATGGTTCGTCGACGGCTATGCCGGGCCCGGACAGTATGCACCCGAAGAGGGCGGCGACAGCGAGGGCCAGGACGGTTCCCCTGCCGTCGCGCTCGGCGTCGCGCGGTTCGTGGCCTCAAGAACCCCACCCCGACGCCTGCGCTGCGTCTTCATCGAGCAGGATAAGGACCATGTGCGCTCGTTGGAAGGCTTCGTCTCCCATCACAAAGACGTGCGGGCGCGAGTAATTCACGGAGCGGTGCAGAGCGAACTGGCCGGAGTCGTCGGTGAGATGGGCGCCGACCCAGCGCTGACGTTTCTCGACCCGTACGGAACTGCGCTGCCGTACGATCTCATGCGACGAAGCGTTCTTGCTCGCATGGCGCCTAAGAATGAAGTCCTCCTCAACCTTCACGTCACTTCGCTCTCGCGCATCGGTGGGATCCTCGGACGCGGCGAGAACCTCACGTCGGCTGATTCCCGAACGCTCCAGCGGCTCGATGCGTTCCTCGGGCAGGACGAGTGGAGGGAGGTGTTTCTCGGGACCTTCAGAAAGTCTGTGGAAGGGTCGGCTACGGCCGCGGCTCTGGAGGTTGCGTCGCACTTCCGTGCCAAGGTGAAGAAGGACACGGGGTATGACTCTTTTGCCGTAGACGTGCGGCGCGCAGAGGGGCATGTGCCGCTCTTCCAACTGACGCTCTTCTACCGGAGCGGCTATGCCGCCTACAAATTCGCAGACGCGTCCAGCCTTGGGCATGCGAAGTGGCGTGAGTTCAACATGCGTGCGGAAGCTCGTCGCAATGGGGTGATGTACGCTGACGCGCTGCTCGGCGAGGACTATACCGAGGAAGCGTTTGAAGAGCAGTTCGCCCACGACGAGAAGGCACTCAGAGAGCGGCTCTGCAACGATGTCGCTAGGAACATCCGCGTGCTCCTCCGTTCCCGCGCTGAGTTGTCATTGAGCAGGGACTCTGACATCAAGGCGATCTACGGCGATGCGCTGGGCCTGGCAGGTGAGAAGCACCTTCGCGCCGCGTGGGATCGTCTCGCCGCGAACGGCGTGGCGCTTCGCCGAGACCCGGCGCAGAAGATGCAGCATGCCCGGATCGTGCGAGCAGAGTCGCCTGCCTCTTAGCCTCGATCCACCGATGAGCTTTGGGTGGGCCGGGCTGGCGTGGTCGGTGTGCGGTGGCGTGTCGTGGGCAGGGTTGAGCTCCGGGCGTCGCATCCCGGTCGTCCACTGGCTCCTCGGT
>NZ_JAGTTM010000011.1:0-5853 GCF_020682665.1 Microbacterium tenebrionis
CAGCGCATCCTGCATCGCCAGTCCTTTCTGACACGATGCTGAACCCGGATTATCAGCACAGGACGCTATATTCTTTCCATGCTCCTGTACGAACTTCGTCTGGCTCTCTTCGTTACCGCCAAGCAGGTTATTCTCAACAACAATGTTCCCCGGCGCGCCGTCCCTCACCGCAACCGCTTTTTCCCTGTGCTTTCCGGGGCTTGGAGTCGAGTTTTGCTGAGGCGTTTTCACGCCGCTAACTTTTTGCCCCGACGCGCTTTTTTCGCCCGTACACGCTACCGCACTGCTGAGCATCACCAGGCACAGCAGCCACGCCACAACTTTCCTTAGCCGACCCATTCTGCGCTCCCTGTTTCGTCCTGACGCGCATCTTAGCAGCCTGACAGCCGTTTGGCTTCCCGCTTTCAACTGGCGAACTCCGGGCGCTGAGCCGGGGCGCAGCTTGTCTGCGGCCCGGTGAAGGGCCTGCCGGGTACGGGCTGGCGAGGCCCGTAAGCGCCGGTACGGCGCTCTGTTCCACTGCTGGCTGACCGGGGTTTGGTTTTGCATGACAACGCGGACCAGGGCGGGAGCGGAAGCTGGCGAGGCGGGAACGAGTGACGCGCTGCCCCTGGCGCGGCATGAGCCGCCGCAGCCAGACGCAGCCGGGCGGGCATGAAGCCCTTTAAGCGTAGGCCGCAGGCCGACAACGCCTGGCCGTTTGCTGAGTTTGAGCACCGTGGCCGGCGCCGCCAGGGATGGCGGCCGCTCCCGCTGCCTGGCGCGGTGGCGGCAAGCCATAATGCAGATTAGACGCATACGAGCGCGTGACACTGCCCGGAAGGAGCGGCCCGGATGGCCGCGAGAGTGCGTATAATCTCCCGCATTATGGTGAATGGCCGGACAGCGGCCGCACCGCACAGGCAGATGCCACAGCAGCCGCGCCGCTGCGCGGCCATTTACCCCGCGTGGCACGGCATTACAGCAGGCAGATCGCGCCAGGGAAGGCGCGCTCTGCCGAACCTCCTTCCCGACAGGTTCACAGACGCCGCCCGCTAACCCTGCGGCCTGTCCGCTGATACCGGCGGCCAGCAACGTGCAGTGTGGATCAACGTCACTATCCATACCGTCTCTCTTTCCTCATCCAGCTCATAGATAAGCCTGTAGTGCTCATGGGGAACAAGCTCTCGTGTGCCGTTTATCTGTCCCCCCACGCCCATCTGCGGATGCTCTGCCAGCCGTGATGCCGACTCACTGAACCGCTCATCCAGTTCAACCGCTGCCTGCGGGTTTCTTTCCACCAGGTATTCCCAGATGGCTGTACGGTCCTGTAGTGCTTCTGCGGTCCAGAGTACCTTCACTTCTTACCTGCCTGTTTTGCCCGGCGTTCCCTGAACAGCTTTTCTACGTCTTCATTATCCACACCTTCACCTGCCCGGATGGATTGCCGTCCTTTCTCCACTTTCCGGGCAAGATACTCATCGTAAGCGCGGCTGGCGTCCTGACGCTGGATGTATTCGCGCATCAGTTCACGCATCACCTGTGAGGCCGGACGGTGACTGGCTTTCGCCGCTGCGATGAAGCCTTCCCGCAGGGAGCTTTCCAGCTTCATTGTGAACACTGCTTCTTTCGACATTATGCTTTCCTCACTTCCACTTAAGTACTTACAGAGTATATACCTTATCATTACTTTTCCTCTATCCCGTTAAATGTGTCATCTGAACGCTGCTCTGCCGGATGGGTTGAACTGTGTACCGCCTGCAACGCCCGGATGCTCACATGCGTGTAGATTTGCGTGCTTTCCACGCTGCGGTGCCCCAGCATCGCCTGTATCCAGCGCAGGTCCGCGCCGTTCTCCAGCATCTGCGTCGCCATCGCGTGACGGAACAGGTGGCAGCTTCCTTTCTCTATGCCGCACGCTCTCAGGTACTGCACCACCACCTGCGTAATGCCGTTCACCGTCAGGCCTGCCACGCCATCCATTGCCAGGAACAGCGCCTTACAGTCCGGGTTGACCAGCACCTCCGGGCGCACGTGATGCAGCCAGCGGTTCACCCACCACAGCGCACGCTCACCCACCGGCACTATCCTGTCCTGCTTTCCCTTGCCCTGGATGATGGTCAGTATCTTCCTGCCTGCATCCACGCTGCACACCTTCAGTCTTTCCACCTCGCCGCGCCGGATACCCGTTGACCACAGCAGTTCCAGTAACGCCCGGTCACGGATACCCTGAAGCGTCGTCAGGTCACACTGGCTCAGCACGTCTTCCACCTGCTCCACGCTGAGTATCGTGCGTGGCAGGCGCTTCTCCAGCCTCGGCAGCTCCAGGTCTGCGGCGGGGTTCGCCAGCAGCAGGTGCTGCTGCGTCATCCAGCGGAACCACACCTGCAACGGCTGTACCGCCGTTCGCTGAGTGCGGCTGGTCAGCGCTTCACCGTTGCCCTTACGGTACTGATACAGCCAGCGCTGGTAGCGTTCCAGCAACGGGCGCGTGACCTCGGCCGCATAGCTGATGCCCCGTTCGTTCGCCCAGCAGATAAAGCGGTAGCTGTGATGCGTCTGCACTTTCAGCGTGGTTTCTGACCAGTTACGCTCACGCCGCCACGTCACGAACCGCAGCAGCAGCGCATACAGGCTTTTCGGGTCGGAGGCCGGCCCCACCGGCTGGCGGTAGATGTCATCGACGGTGAGCAGCGCATCCTTACGGGGTCTGCGGTTTGAGGGGGGTCTGCGGTAAGTCATGGTGACGCTCCGTTGTCAGGATGGTTGCTGCCTGTGAGCGCAGGCGGCTAAGAAGAAGGTTGTTCCGGGACAGAGGAAGCCGGACGGGTTAACGGGGGTGAGGGCGGCGGTACCGTTTTATTTTTCCCTTATTACTGCGTTTTCGTTTTTCCGGCCGGATTTTCCTCCTGGCCCTGTGCCACATGGGCTGAGAGGGTATTATGGCTGTCCGACTGACTACCGACCATACCCCGACTGATACCCGCCCGCTTATCTTCCGGCCCCGACCGGAACGCACCGCCCTCGTTATCATCCACGTTCAGCAGACCACACAGGTGGCTTTCCTCACCGCTGCCGCCATCCCACAGCAACTGATATTCATGGGTCAGTCCACGCCGGTGCAGCAGCAGATATTCCAGTTCAACCAGCCTGCCAAGATGGATTTTCAGTTGGGTATCTCCCCAGCCCAGCGCTCTGCGCACGTTACGCCGCGTGAAGTGCAGCTCGTCCGGCTTCACGGCCTGCTGCCGTGCCGTGTCCTGAACCCAGCCGTACAGCAGGATGAGCAGCTTGCGGCTCTGCGGCGGCATTTCGTCCAGCGTCCGGCCCAGCACTTCATGCGCCAGTTGATTGGCAAGCCGGATGTCGCTTTTCCGGACCTCGATATACTCGATAGTCTGGCCGCGATGCGTGGTTTTCTTCACCTCCCGCTGGTACTGATGCAGCAGCGCCACCGCCTGGATTAACGTCAGGTATTTCATGTGGTCGCGCCGGGTGCGCGTTTTGTCGGAGAGGAAGGTAAGCTGCTCCGCGAACGGGTTGACCACCTTCAGCGGCCGCAGCAGCCGCTGCGCGTTCTGGTGTAACGTGGTCAGGTACTGCTTTTCACTCGATGCCAGCAGCCCTTCCAGCGTCTGCGCCCGGCGCTGCTGCGCGTGTATGGCCTGCGTCTGCTCGCGGCTCTCGTTCACCGTCAGCACCAGGCAGCGGTTGAGCAGCTCTTCGTCCACGTCGCTGGCCGTGGTGGTTAACATCAGCATCACCGGCCCCTGCACGTTGTATTCCCTTGTGACCAGTTCGCCGCTCTGCTCATCCTTGCCGGTTGAGGCGATTTTCAGTTCCCCGTCGCTCTGCAACAGCTTGAGCGCATACGCCGCCTGGCGCACGCCTTCTTCCTCCGCGATGGCGAGGATTTTGTGTTGCAGCGAGGTTTCGCCCAGGTAATACAGGCTCTGCCCGGTCATGGCGCTGTACCGCACCCGCTCTTCCTCCGGTATCAGCCCCAGCACCGCATCCATTAAGCTGGACTTGCCCGCCGCAGACGAGGACTGGATAAGCACGGCCAGCGGCCTGTCCAGCTTGCGCGAGGTGGCTGCCAGATACCCGGTCAGCAGATTGCTGCTTTCACCCACCACGCCGCAGGCCGCCAGGTCAGCCACGATACGCTCTGCCAGGTCCGGAGATTTGAGCAACTCAAGCGCCGCCTGTTCATCGTCTCCCGATACCGTCACCGCCACAGATTCCTGCGCAGTGTCTGCTGCCTGGCGCTGTTCGTCCTGTTTCTGTTCCAGCGCCAGCAACACGCGGCCGCACTCGCGCTTTATCACTGTGACTTCACAGGCAAGCTCTGACGCCGCCGTGCTTACATACGCCTGGCGCTGCTTTGCGTGGTACATGTCGAAGCTGTCCACATGGAACGCGCCGGTGCTCTCGTCCAGTACCTGCACGTTGACCTTCATCACCTCAGCCAGCGTGTTCTTCTGCCAGCCGCGCACCCGCCACACGCGCGGGCCGCTGCGTAACAGCAGTTCTCCGGCGGGCGTCACCTCACAGGCCACCGGCGTGGCCGCAGCCGGTGCCACAGCAGCGGGCAACGGTGCGGGCTGCGGAGCCGGTCGGGCGGCTAAAGAAGGGGCGTTTTCGCCCGGCGCCGGCTGCGTGGCGGGCGCCATCCTCACCGCCTGCTCCAGCGCCAGACCCAGCGCCTTTTCGGCGTTACCGCTTTTCAGGGCGTAGCTGTTCGCATCCAGAGCCTGCGGGAAGCGCACCCGCCAGGCCTCGATCCCGGCACCGTGCAGCGCCTGCGCGACCAACTCCGCGCCGCTGTCTCCGGCCGCATCCCGGTCGAAGGCGACAAGCACCCGTTTCACACCGTGATACGTGAGCGCCGCCAGGTGCGACGCCGTAAAGCCGTTGACGCCGTAAGCCGCGATAACGTTGCGATAACCCGCGCACCAGAAGGTCATGGCGTCGATAAGCGCCTCACACAGGATCACCTCGCCTGAGGTCGCAAGCGCCTGCTCGTTCCAGACGCCGACGAGCGGCGAGGGCAGATACAGGTGCTTCGGGCTGGTGAGTTTGATTTTGTGATCTGCCATTGTGCGGCGGCCGTACAACTGCAACACCCGGCCCCGCGCGGCCACGTCATGGCTTTCAGACCAGCCGACCACCGGCACCACCAGGCAGCCCCGGAAGTGATCCTGTCGGTTTGACTCACGCACCACGCCGAGCGCGGTTAAGCGGCTGCGCAGGGCTTTACCGGCGTTTGAGTGCGGCGACGGCAGCACCCCGGCCACGCCGTGCGTGCCGGCCAGCCCCAGCCGGAAGTGCGTGATGAGTTCAGGATGATGCAGCCCGCGCAGCGCCAGCCATTCCTGGCCTTCCATGCTCTCCAGCAGGTTCTGGTGATAGAAGTCCACCACCTGATGCAGCAGCGCCTGACCGTCATCATCCAGATCGGTGAGATTCTGGCGCGGAGATTCAACAGCGGCGGCTAAAGAAGGGGGTTGCGCCACGGCCGCCGGGCCGGCCAGTTCCCGCAGGCGGATAAGGGTTTGCGGATACGTGAGCCGCTCTGTCTTCTGCACCCAGTCGAGCACCGAGCCAGCAGCGCCGCAGCCAAAGCAGTGATACAGGTTTTTTGACGGCGTAATGACGCAGGAAGGCGTTTTCTCCTGATGGAACGGACACAGGCAAACGTAGCTGTCCTTTCCCTGGCGCTTCAGCTTATGCCCCTGTGATTCAGCCACCGTGACAAGCGACACCTCCCGCTTCAGCCGTTCCAGCTCTTCCGGGGTCATTCTGCCTTTCATACCGCTGCTCCCTTAAAAACCTGTCAACTACCGTTTGATGTTTTTATTAGATACCTTATAC
>NZ_JAGTTM010000012.1:0-5130 GCF_020682665.1 Microbacterium tenebrionis
TCGTTTGCGGTTCTCGACCGTACATCGAGAACCACTCAGTGGACGCGGCATCAGAAAGAATTCGAACTGATGAAAATAAGGGTGTTATCAAGTCATCGGCTTATTAGTACCAGTCAGCTCCACACGTTGCCGTGCTTCCACATCTGGCCTATCAACCCAGTCGTCTACTGGGAGCCTCTCACCCACAAGGGGCATGGAAGTCTCATCTTGAGGCCGGCTTCCCGCTTAGATGCTTTCAGCGGTTATCCATCCCGAACGTAGCTAATCAGCGGTGCTCCTGGCGGAACAACTGACACACCAGAGGTTCGTCCAACCCGGTCCTCTCGTACTAGGGTCAGATCCTCTCAAACTTCCTACGCGCGCAGCGGATAGGGACCGAACTGTCTCACGACGTTCTAAACCCAGCTCGCGTACCGCTTTAATGGGCGAACAGCCCAACCCTTGGGACCTACTCCAGCCCCAGGATGCGACGAGCCGACATCGAGGTGCCAAACCATGCCGTCGATATGGACTCTTGGGCAAGATCAGCCTGTTATCCCCGAGGTACCTTTTATCCGTTGAGCGACAGCGCTTCCACAAGCCACTGCCGGATCACTAGTCCCGACTTTCGTCCCTGCTCGACCTGTCAGTCTCACAGTCAAGCTCCCTTGTGCACTTACACTCGCCACCTGATTGCCAACCAGGTTGAGGGAACCTTTGGGCGCCTCCGTTACTTTTTGGGAGGCAACCGCCCCAGTTAAACTACCCACCAGGCACTGTCCCTGAACCGGATCACGGTTCGAAGTTAGATATCCAGAGTGACCAGAGTGGTATTTCAACAACGACTCCACGTGAACTGGCGTCCACGCTTCACAGTCTCCCACCTATCCTACACAAGCCACACCGAACACCAATACCAAGCTGTAGTAAAGGTCACGGGGTCTTTCCGTCCTGCTGCGCGTAACGAGCATCTTTACTCGTAGTGCAATTTCGCCGAGTTCGCGGTTGAGACAGCTGGGAAGTCGTTACGCCATTCGTGCAGGTCGGAACTTACCCGACAAGGAATTTCGCTACCTTAGGATGGTTATAGTTACCACCGCCGTTTACTGGGGCTTAAATTCTCAGCTTCGCCTTGCGGCTAACCGGTCCTCTTAACCTTCCAGCACCGGGCAGGCGTCAGTCCGTATACATCGTCTTGCGACTTGGCACGGACCTGTGTTTTTAATAAACAGTCGCTACCCACTAGTCTCTGCGGCCACCACACCCTTTCGGAGCAAGTCCTAATAAGTGGATGGCCCCCCTTCTCCCGAAGTTACGGGGGCATTTTGCCGAGTTCCTTAACCACGATTCTCTCGATCTCCTTGGTATTCTCTACCTGACCACCTGAGTCGGTTTGGGGTACGGGCGGCTAGAACCTCGCGTCGATGCTTTTCTCGGCAGCATAGGATCACCCACTTTTTATCCGCATCGTGTCTCAGCCACATGAGTCACGGATTTGCCTATGACTCGGCCTACGCACTTGCCCCGGGACAACCATCGCCCGGGTTGGGCTACCTTCCTGCGTCACACCTGTTAATACGCTAACCGCACCAGCATGGGGTCGTACGCTAGGCCTCACCCCATCACCCCGAAGGGATCCGGTCATGAGGATTCAGATACTTAGCACCACTGGATTAGCTTGGGCGGTTCTTCGCCGGTACGGGAATATCAACCCGTTGTCCATCGACTACGCCTGTCGGCCTCGCCTTAGGTCCCGACTTACCCAGGGAAGATTAGCTTGACCCTGGAACCCTTGGTCTTTCGGAGGACATGTTTCTCACACGTCTTTCGCTACTCATGCCTGCATTCTCACTCGTGTAGCCTCCACGGCTGGGTCACCCCGCCGCTTCACCGGCCACACGACGCTCTCCTACCCATCAACACGGCTGGACCACGAAGGCCTACCAAAAATGTCAATGCCACAACTTCGGTGGCGTGCTTGAGCCCCGTTACATTGTCGGCGCGGAATCACTTGACCAGTGAGCTATTACGCACTCTTTCAAGGGTGGCTGCTTCTAAGCCAACCTCCTGGTTGTCTAAGCAACTCCACATCCTTTTCCACTTAGCACGCGCTTAGGGACCTTAGATGGTGGTCTGGGTTGTTTCCCTCTCGACTATGAAGCTTATCCCCCACAGTCTCACTGCTGCGCTCTCACTTACCGGCATTCGGAGTTTGGCTGACGTCAGTAACCTTGTAGGGCCCATCGGCCATCCAGTAGCTCTACCTCCGGCAAGAAACACGCAACGCTGCACCTAAATGCATTTCGGAGAGAACCAGCTATCACGAAGTTTGATTGGCCTTTCACCCCTATCCACAGCTCATCCCCTCAGTTTTCAACCTAAGTGGGTTCGGTCCTCCACGCGCTCTTACACGCGCTTCAACCTGGCCATGGATAGATCACTTCGCTTCGGGTCTAGGACATGCGACTGAATCGCCCTATTCAGACTCGCTTTCGCTACGGCTACCCCACACGGGTTAACCTCGCCACATATCACTAACTCGCAGGCTCATTCTTCAAAAGGCACGCTGTCACCCCTACTAAGGAGGCTCCAACGGTTTGTAAGCAAACGGTTTCAGGTACTATTTCACTCCCCTCCCGGGGTACTTTTCACCTTTCCCTCACGGTACTTGTCCGCTATCGGTCATCTGGGAGTATTTAGGCTTATCAGGTGGTCCTGACAGATTCACACGGGATTTCACGGGCCCCGTGCTACTTGGGATACTCTCCACGCCAGAACACGCATTTCGACTACGGGGTTGGCACCCTCTATGACCGGCCTTTCAAGACCGTTCGTCTATACGCTTCTGTAACGTCGCCACCTCGGCAGAGATGACAGGTGAGTCCCACAACCCCGAACATGCAACTCCTGCCGGATATCACACACACTCGGTTTAGCCTGATCCGGTTTCGCTCGCCACTACTAACGGAATCGCGGTTGCTTTCTCTTCCTGTGGGTACTGAGATGTTTCACTTCCCCACGTTCCCTCTACCCGCCCTATATATTCAGGCGGGAGTCACTAGGTCGGCACGCCGCCCAGCGGGGTTTCCCCATTCGGACACCCTCGGATCAAAACTTGCTTATCAGTTCCCCGAGGCTTATCGCAGATTGCTACGTCCTTCTTCGGCTCCAGATGCCAAGGCATCCACCGTTTGCTCTTAAAGACTTGAAACAAAACATGAGTTCGAATCGTCAAAATTGAAATTGACTAATGATCTTTAAGATCATCTTTCACAACACCACAACCCACCCCGAAAGGGCCGGCTGCGATGCTGAAGATGCTCGCGTCCACTGTGTAGTTCTCAAAGTACGGGCGGTACCCCCACCAACTCACCAACCGGTGAACCAGAAAGGGGCCCAGAGGTACAGTCCCTCATCCGAAGACGAAGTTCCGGTCCCTCAGGACCCAACAGCGTGCATACACCACATCCCCATGACCTCCCCGTTCCAACCGCCGAAGCAGCGTACTAACGAAAACCATGCATCCATGATGCCAAGTCAAATGTTCCACCCATGAGCTCCCAGCGAAGAACGTATGCCTTCGATCTGGGTTCTGGACACCCGAAAGTGTCAGATGCTCCTTAGAAAGGAGGTGATCCAGCCGCACCTTCCGGTACGGCTACCTTGTTACGACTTAGTCCTAATTACCGATCCCACCTTCGACAGCTCCCTCCACAAGGGTTAGGCCACCGGCTTCAGGTGTTACCGACTTTCATGACTTGACGGGCGGTGTGTACAAGACCCGGGAACGTATTCACCGCAGCGTTGCTGATCTGCGATTACTAGCGACTCCGACTTCATGAGGTCGAGTTGCAGACCTCAATCCGAACTGGGACCGGCTTTTTGGGATTCGCTCCACCTCACGGTATCGCTGCCCATTGTACCGGCCATTGTAGCATGCGTGAAGCCCAAGACATAAGGGGCATGATGATTTGACGTCATCCCCACCTTCCTCCGAGTTGACCCCGGCAGTATCCCATGAGTTCCCACCATTACGTGCTGGCAACATAGAACGAGGGTTGCGCTCGTTGCGGGACTTAACCCAACATCTCACGACACGAGCTGACGACAACCATGCACCACCTGTTTACGAGTGTCCAAAGAGTTGACCATTTCTGGCCCGTTCTCGTATATGTCAAGCCTTGGTAAGGTTCTTCGCGTTGCATCGAATTAATCCGCATGCTCCGCCGCTTGTGCGGGTCCCCGTCAATTCCTTTGAGTTTTAGCCTTGCGGCCGTACTCCCCAGGCGGGGAACTTAATGCGTTAGCTGCGTCACGGAATCCGTGGAATGGACCCCACAACTAGTTCCCAACGTTTACGGGGTGGACTACCAGGGTATCTAAGCCTGTTTGCTCCCCACCCTTTCGCTCCTCAGCGTCAGTTACGGCCCAGAGATCTGCCTTCGCCATCGGTGTTCCTCCTGATATCTGCGCATTCCACCGCTACACCAGGAATTCCAATCTCCCCTACCGCACTCTAGTCTGCCCGTACCCACTGCAGGCCCGAGGTTGAGCCTCGGGATTTCACAGCAGACGCGACAAACCGCCTACGAGCTCTTTACGCCCAATAATTCCGGATAACGCTTGCGCCCTACGTATTACCGCGGCTGCTGGCACGTAGTTAGCCGGCGCTTTTTCTGCAGGTACCGTCACTCTCGCTTCTTCCCTGCTAAAAGAGGTTTACAACCCGAAGGCCGTCATCCCTCACGCGGCGTTGCTGCATCAGGCTTCCGCCCATTGTGCAATATTCCCCACTGCTGCCTCCCGTAGGAGTCTGGGCCGTGTCTCAGTCCCAGTGTGGCCGGTCACCCTCTCAGGCCGGCTACCCGTCGACGCCTTGGTGAGCCATTACCTCACCAACAAGCTGATAGGCCGCGAGCCCATCCCCAACCAAAAAATCTTTCCAACAAGTAACCATGCGATTCTTGTTCGTATCCAGTATTAGACGCCGTTTCCAGCGCTTATCCCAGAGTCAGGGGCAGGTTGCTCACGTGTTACTCACCCGTTCGCCACTAATCCACCCAGCAAGCTGGGCTTCATCGTTCGACTTGCATGTGTTAAGCACGCCGCCAGCGTTCATCCTGAGCCAGGATCAAACTCTCCGTAAAAAAA
>NZ_JAGTTM010000013.1:0-3899 GCF_020682665.1 Microbacterium tenebrionis
CTTAGCCTCGATCCACCGATGAGCTTTGGGTGGGCCGGGCTGGCGTGGTCGGTGTGCGGTGGCGTGTCGTGGGCAGGGTTGAGCTCCGGGCGTCGCATCCCGGTCGTCCACTGGCTCCTCGGTCGTGCCGCGGTCGCGGCCATGGTCAGACGGCCGCGACTGGTGGCGGCGCGTGCGTGATCGTGAATAGCTGGGTGAACGCGTTCTGCCAGGGCCAGGCCTCAGGTAGGTGCAGCGTGATCCGGCGCGCGGAGCGCGCCAGCCGCGCCGGGACGTGGATCAGGGTGCGGCGGATCGTCGCGGTCGTCGCTCTCGCGAGCCGTCCCACCCGATCGGCGATGATTCCGGCAGTCCGGGTGAGGTTGAACGCGATCACGGCGAGGACGAGCCAGGCGCTGTTCGCGGTGAACACTCCGCAGGGCAGGTGCGCGAGCGGCCCGGCTTTGAGGTCGGCGTGGACTTGCTCGATGATCGCGTGAGCGCGGTGGGTCTTGTCCGCCACCACGGTGTCCATGTCGTCCGTGTTGGTCGTGGTGAAGAACGCGTGGTGCCGCCAGGTGTCGAACAGTGTCGGTTGCTCCGCCTGTGCCGGGTTCAGGTCGGGGATCCGGCGGACCACCAGCCGTCCCGCGACGCGTTCGGCTTTCTTGCGGGAGCGGAACGCGGTGAAGTCGATCTCGGCGACCTCGGCTTTGGAGATCAACTGGCCTGTGGCTTCGTCACGGATTGAGTCGGTGTACTCGATCATCTCCCACTCGTCATCCGGGATGGTCGCGATCGCGGCCTTCACCGCCGGGTCCATCCGGACGGTCACCGACACGTCGGCGCCGGCTTTGATCGCGGTGCCGATCGTGGCGTGGCCGTAGAACGCGGAATCCGCCCGCAGCAACGGCCGAGCCCCTGCGGCGACGCCGGTGCGGCGCAGGGTGGCGAGGGCGTCACCGACGATCCGTGCGGCGCCTTTCGGGGATCCGGTCTTCCCCTGCCGCAGCCGCTGCCCGAGGATCACCGGCGCCGATGCCGACGTCGATGCCGTGGCGATCAGTGCGTTCAAACCGCGGACACCGGAGTACCCGAACGAGGCGCCCTGCTTCTGGTATCCGTGGACCTCGATGATCGTGTCGTCCAGATCCACCATCACCCGCTCACCAGCCCGCACCCGCAGCAGCGGCGCAGCCGAAGCGAGGTTCGCCAGGACGCGGGAGGCGACCGCATCGAGCTGCCGGACGTGTCCGAACCGGAACTCGCGAAGGAACGATCCCAGCGTCGATGGCGCATACGTCCGATCGAACAACCGGCCCATCCCGCCGTGGCGGAGCAGATTCATGTCGTCGATCGAGTCCGCCCCGGCGAGCATCCCCGCCACCAGCGACATCACCTTCGCGCCCGCGTTCGCGCCCTTGTCCGTCGGGACGCTCAGCCGCTCACGCGCGAGCTCGTCCAGCCCCGCGGAACGCGCGAGTCGCAGCATCGGCACCAGCCCCGCGGCCGACACGAGATTCGGATCATCGAACACCGCTGACACCGCGGCAGGAGCGTGCTTGAATTGCATCTACGAGATGCCTCTCGTTTCTGGGAATTGGAACCTTAGACAAGCTCTATTTTCCCTGATCCGAGGGGCATTTCCGGTCAATGCTCCCACCCATTCAATACTGCGATTCATCGGTGAATCGAGGGTGCGCTCAGGAGCTTACTGATGGAGCTTGATCGCGCGATGGATTCTGCCCTGGTCTGTGGCGCGTCGGGACATGCCGATGCGAGCCCCGCATCCCGCTCCAGCGGAGGGGGCTACCCTGATCGATCGCTTGCCAGACCGAGAACCGTGTTGAGCTGTTAGAAAGGGTTGTGATGAAAGCGCAGGGGTCGATGAGCAACCGGTCCGTGTGGGTGTTCGAGTCGGTCGTCACCGCGCTCGTCGTGTTAGGGCTCATATACGTTGCGAGCTTCCGCTACGCCCGACCACTCGTGGATCCCGCACCGCCGCCCCCGGACTACGCCCTGCAGGCAACCATCGCATATGTCGGCGCCGGGCTCGTTTCCATCCTTGCCGTGCTGCTGACACTGTTGCTCACACGTCGGCCCACGCCACGATTCTCGTCGGCGCTCGGGGTAGCAGCGATCATCGTGGCGAGTGGAGTCGGCGTCGTAGTCGTCGCGTTCTTGGTCCCTGCGGCGTAAATGTATGCAGGAGCATCTAGGCAAGCGCATTCCGGATTGATACTTTCTCAAGATGTCTCGCGCTCGCGGGGCAACTTGAGAGGAACACATGAAACGACGGATCTTCGCAGGAGCCTGCAGTCTCGGGCTTATCAGTGCCGCGCTGGTCGCTGCATCTCCCGCAGTGGCCGAGCCCAGGCCGTCTTCGGAAGGAGCGGCGCCCGGGCTCCCGACTGTTGCAATCTCACAACCCGCACCAGAAGGCACCACTATCGCTGCGGACCTGCCTGGCATGAAGGCGCTCGATATCGACTCGACCCTCGCCATCAGTGAGATCGTTCAGGACGACGTCGACGGTTCGATCAACACCGTGACTTGGGACAGCGACAGAGACGTCATCCAGTTCTACGTCTACGGAGACTCCTCCGAACTCACCCGCACCATCGCCGCTGAACTCCCCGGCGATCAGATGTGGGAAGTCATCCCGTCGGCCCGGCCGATCGATGAGCTCGAAGCGACCATCGAGCGGTTGGCCTCATCCCCTGATGCGCTTCCTGCAGGAATGACATTCGTCTCCGGCACTCCCGCACCCGACGGCGCATCGATCACTCTCGGTATCGAGGAATCCCCGACCTCGCGTTCCCGCGCCCAAGAGGCACCAGACGAGTTGCTCGGCATTCCCGTTGAGTTCAAGGCAGAAGAGCGCGCGCAGACAACCACTCGCGTTCGTACCGCAGCCCCGCTCGTCGCCGGCGGCTACATGGAGGGCCCAACATCTGGCGACGACATGTCCTGCTCCACCGGGTATCCCGTACTGCGGTACCAAGACAGCCAGTACAACATGATCACCGCAGACCACTGCACCGACATACAGGGCGCAAGCTGGAAGTGGGGCGGAGGATCGCACACCGTCGGGAGCTCCACATTCCAGGCAGCTGGAGACACGGACCTCGAGCTGTTTATCGAGCCTGCGTCGCTCTCGACCTGGATCTTCGTTGGAAGCCACACCGACGCGTCAACAGTGTTGCCCATCCGTGGCTACGTGTCACCCGTCGGCGGGAACAGCGTCTGCTACAGCGGATCGCGCTCGGGCCTGGTGTGCGCCAACACCCTCGAGAACTCCGACACCTACAACTGCATCGCGTTCCTCCAGTGCTACTGGACGCGATGGAGCACCCAGATTGACGGAACGCCGGCCGCTGGAAACGGCGACAGCGGCGGGCCAGTCTTCGTGCCGCTCACCCGACCCGATGACAACACCATTGGCGCCTACGGTATTGGCATTGTCTCGATGATCCCGTACCCCAGTCCCGCCACGTGCACGGGCGACCCGGGGACGGGCACGACGCCTGACGAGGGCCGGAAGTGCTCGGCCAACGTCGGATTCGCACCCCTGAGCCGCTGGGCCAGCGCACAGTCGACTCATCAGCTCGTCATCACTATGCAGTAGCCGATAGGCATGGTGAGCGGGGTCACGCTCCGCTCACCATGTCTGTGGTTTGAGTCCGCCATAGCGAGCATCGTCACCCCCAGCGTGATCACCGTTCGCGTTCGCGTCCTTGTCCGGATCGCTCAACGCTACGGGCACCGACGCCGGGGCTTGTTTGCGCTGCATCTACGAGATGACTGTCAGGGTTGGATGAATAGGACCACAGGGATGCTCCATCCTTCCCGGTCAGAGGGACATTTCCGAGTCGCGTTAGCTGCCCAGCACCCACGGTCATCGGTGGATCGGGGCTTAG
>NZ_JAGTTM010000014.1:0-3202 GCF_020682665.1 Microbacterium tenebrionis
CGATATGGCGACCTGTTCCGACAATCCTGATGGGGCCGCATGTCAGAAAGCTATGAATGAACGTGATGCCGTAGGGCTGGCACTTGCTACAGGCAGCGTAGCCCTGTTACCTGGCAGCGCTCAGGCAATGTGGGGGCTGGGAGCCGGAGCGAACGCAGGTATCAGTTATCTTGCGGATGGCGCGATAGATCCAGCAAACGCAGCGATAGCAGGTTGGGTAAATGTTATCAGCATGGGCAATGGCCTGGCAGGTACTGTTAGCTGGAATGCTGCGGGCGGTGCATTGGGTAACTGGCTGGATGATAAAGATCTGATCCTACCCACGTAATATGGACACAACCCTAAGCAAGGTTCTGGTTTTCAAATTGTTCCGGACTGAGACCGCCACAGGCACTGTGACGACGCCACCGATTGTAATCGCACTCAATATAATTAAATACCGCTGCCCGCATGATTTCCCGGCTGGCAAAGTCCTCTGCGTGAATACATTCCACCTTCAGCGTGTGGAAGAAGCTTTCTGCACAGGCATTGTCATAACAACAGCCTCTGGCGCTCATACTACCCTGCAGATTATGGCGTTTCAGTAAGCTCTGGTTATCCGTTGAACAGTACTGACCGCCGCGGTCGCTATGCACGATGACATTTTCCGGGCGTTTACGCCGCCACAGCGCCATCTGTAACGCATCGCAGGCAAGCTGCGCCGTCATCCGCGAGGACATCGACCAGCCAATCACTGACCGGGACCACAGGTTGATAACCACGGCCAGATAAAGCCAGCCTTCAGCGGTGCGAAGTAGAGTAAGAGACAGGGCGTAGTCGGACTATTTCCCTGCCTCTCCTCTCCGAACCGGACGTGCGCCTTTCAGCGCATCCGGCTCTCCATTTAAACGCTGGCGAACGCCATTGCCACTTCAGTGTAGCGCGACGTATACGTGTTTCTGGTTTCCGTCCTCAGATAGGGATTACCTTCGGGTAGACGCCAGCGGAACAGCTTCTTGCCTTGCCCGACCAACCGGTACAGGATTTCACCACTGAGTTTGCCATGATTGGTTTTGCCAAATAAAACCCATGTCTTACTCTGCCCGGGTTTTGGTGGCTTACACCAGTGACGCATCAGCATTTTGATACCTGTACGGTATTTGCGGGCCAGCCAGTGAGCCAGCTTCCAGAACACGACACGGTCGATATAACCGAAGACCTTGGCCTTAAAATCAACGAACTGATAGAACATAGCCCAGCCTTTCAGCTTCCGGTTAAGTATTTCAACCATATCGATTTTACTTTCACTGTAATTACCTGATAACAGTGCCGTCAGCGAGGCCGCGAAGTTTCTGGCCTTATCGTGTGGGATTGTCGAGACCACCCGCATATCGCCGTAGCGACTGCGTTTACGGATGATCCTGTGGCCCAGAAAGATAAAACCGTCATTAACATGGGTTATCCTGGTCTTGTCCATGTTCAGCCTGAGTTTCAGGCTGTCTTCAAGCACACTACGACACTCCTCCCTGATGGCTTCTGCCTGTGCTTTGGTGCCCTTGACGATAAGCACGAAGTCATCGGCATACCGGCAGTACGCTACAGCGGGTTTCCATTGCCAGTTTTCTCTGACTGCGGTACTTCGGCCCCGCTGGATACTGTTATTCCAGTACCAGCGATCCTTTCTGGCTTTCCCGCTCAGATAGCGTTTATGCAGATACTGATCGAACTCATTTAGCATGATATTCGACAGCAACGGCGAGAGCATTCCGCCCTGTGGTACACCTTCACTGGCCGCCCGAAAGAGACCGACATCAACATGCCCCGCTTTGATGGTTTTCCACAGCAGGGCCATAAAACGTGGGTCACTGATCCTGCGGCGAACGGCTTTCATCAGCAGGCGATGATGCACGGTGTCAAAGTAGCTGGACAGGTCACCTTCAATCACCCAGCGGCCCCGGGTTTCTCCGCAATCGGTAAGTTGCAGCTTTACCGTTCGGATCGCATGATGGACGCTACGTTCAGGCCGGAAGCCATATGAGAGCGTATGAAAATCACTTTCCCATATCGGCTCCATTGCCATCAGCATTGCCCGCTGAACAATACGATCCCGCAACGCGGGGATACCCAGTGGTCGCCGTTTGCCGTTGCTTTTCGGGATATAAACCCGTCTGGCTGGCAGGGGCTGGTAGTGACCCGAGAGAAGTTCTTCGCTGAGTTTTTGCAACTCAGCAGACAGTCCGGCCTGTAGCTTTGCTTTGTTCACACCATCAACGCCGGGAGTATGTGCCCCCTTTGATGAAAGTGTGATCCGCGCAGCTTCAGCCAGCCATTCTGGCCGTGTTATCAGACGCAGCAGCCGTTCAATCCGTCGGGACGGATCAGTTGCTGCCCAGGTGGCAAGCTTGCGTTGCATTTCGCTGATTATCAAAGGTCTTCACCTCACTGAGTCAGTTAATTCACTTCGCAAACACATTTAAACTGCTTCCCTTCGCCATGTAATGGGCTTTCCCCATCGCGGACTACTACGGAAGCTCCGCCAGTCAGCGCGTCATCGGAGCCATGCCTCCTTAACATCCGTCGCTGACCTTCCCCGGTTCACCTGTCTGGACTCATACATACTGAGGAGGCTGCCCGTCGCACTCTTTATCCTTGCTTGCCGCAAGTTGGCAGGAGGCAGCAATTCGGACTGTGAAAAAAAACTGCTGACCCGATTTTTCAGCATACATATCTGATTATCTTCATCCGGCAACGGCTATACATTGTTGCCGGTTCCCCCTGCATGACCTGTCAGATCACATAGGTCATGGTGACATTTTCAACCCACAGAGGCGGATTAACGGATTCATATTCTTCAGCCTTTCAGCACTCAACCTTGAGGATCATCTCGGCTTAGTGATCTCGCCTCAATCCCCGTTGTCAGCGGGTTACATCACCCTGCGGGCATGCCGCAGGTCACTGCCGCTCAGGTTCTCCACCGTCACACCCGGTGGGATTGTCGGGTCGCTCGTCATGAGCAACCGGTTCAATATTCCAGACAGACTCGTGGTTCATTTGAGCATCCATGCCCGCCCTGAACTCCGGGCACACGATACGTAATATCTCCACACCATACCCGGTCAGGCTGCGGTACAGCGAACTGACGCCCGAGCAGATTCGGCAGGCTGGTATGCTCCTGACGGGCATTTTTATACTGATCTTTTCCGGGCTGACAACTGCTCAGGTT
>NZ_JAGTTM010000015.1:0-2602 GCF_020682665.1 Microbacterium tenebrionis
TCGGAGGCCACCTGGGCATCACCTACAGCGTCCCAGCAAAGAACTATTCCATTTCTTCTGGGGCTTATTAGACGTCAACTAGTTTTGCCGACTGGCGCCAACTATGCTGGCCGCATCCTTTAGTGCGGCGTTAAGCCGCGCTGGTTACTGCCTTTGCCGTCTTTTTCCTGTAACTTTCTCCCTTCAGTTCGAACATATATCCGTGATGGATCAACCGGTCTGCAGCGGCCACCGCCATCGTCTCATCCACGAAGATGCTGCCCCACGTGCTGAACGGATGGTTACTGGTGATCACCAGGCTCCCGCGTTCGTACCGATGCGCGATTAACTCGAACAGCACGCCCGTTTCAGCGTTGTCGCGTTTGACATAACCAAGGTCATCCACCACTATCACCCGGTAGCGATCCAGTTTCAGTAACAGCTCATTCAGTTTCAGCTGCGCTCTGGCTTTGCGCAGCTCCTGCAGCAGCTCTCCGGCGCTGTAGAACCGGGCCCGGTAGCCCTGGGCTACAACGCCATCCACGATCGCTGCCGCCAGATGGCTTTTTCCCAGCCCGCTGGCGCCGAACAGCAGGACGTTTTCACCCGCATCAACCCAGTCTGTCGTTTCACAGAGCTGCCGGAACTGAGCGCCATTCAGTTCCGGTACCTGGCTGAAGTCGTACTCGCTCAGCGTTTTGGCCACCGGCAACCGGGCCTCCTTTTTATAGCGGCGCAGTTTTTCGCTCTCGCGCCACAGCAGCTCTTCATTGCATAATGTCAGCAGATAACGCGACGGGGTCCAGCCTTCCGCCAGCGCGCGTTTTTCCAGCGCATGCCACTCCGCGCCAACACGTGTCAGACGCAGTTTACGCAGGCTGCGTTCAAGGTGGTGGATATTGCTCACTGCAGACCTCCCTTGCCACGCAGCAGTTGCTCATAACTGCTCAGGTTGTGCTGCACCACGCTGACCGCCGGCAGTTCCTTTTCCTTTATCCCCAGGAAGCGCATCAGCCGGTGCAGATCGACCTCTCCCGGGGTGTTCAGCATCTGCTCCATGCCTCTGGCCACGACCGAGATATCGTCATATCCCGCCGCCAGTTTCAGGGCGTGCACCATCAGCCTGCCCGCCATCTCGGGCTCCAGATGGTGACACAGGCGACGCCACAGCCTCCGCCATTCATCATCCGGCAGGATGTCATTTCGCAGTGTGGCATGGCAGAACGCACCTGGCTTCTTCGCCAGACTGTCGATCACATGCCGGAAGTCGATACGCCGGGCCCGCGTTTTCCCTTTTTCAGGCCTGACCCGGGGGCAGCTCATGACCTCGTTGCTGCCCACGTAACAACTCAGGCGATTGTCCCATAAGCGGACACGTAACAGTTGGCCAACAAGCCGGGAAGGCACGCTGTAGACGACGTGCCTCACGTTGATGGTACTGCTGCTACTGACCCTCACCGTCAGCTCGTCGTAGTCGGCGCTGCGACGAAGCGGCAGCGGCTTCAGATGAGGACGCTCTTCCTTCACCAGATCCTGATTGTTGCGGTTGTGCCGCATGACCTGCTGAGTGATGAAGGCCTGGTATTCTTCCAGCGTGCTGAAGTCGTTACTGCCCCGCAGTATCAGTGCCTGACGGATACGCCTTTTAAGATGGCCGTGAGCGCTTTCAACCGAACCATTTTCGTGGCCCCGCCCGGCATTGTTGTGCACACCCTGCATGCCGTAGTGCCGGCAGAGAGCAGCATAACGCTCCGTCAGTTCGCGGCGTCCGTCTTCACCCTGTTGTTTCCATGCCGCCCGCAGACTGTCTGTTTTGTGCTCTGCAGGTACGCCGCCCAGTTGTCCGAGCGCTTCCTGCAGGCCTTCAGCCAGGGCAGAGAAGCTCTCACCACCCAGCACGACCCGCATCCAGCTCCAGTGGCTCCATTCCAGGCGGAAGTGATACAGCTTATGCGCCAACAACTTACCGGCGATGGTGACAACTACACCTTTCAGTTCGGTAAAGTCCGACAGGCCACGCAGGCCGGGCTGATGCCGCTGGCGGAACATCACCTCCTGCTCTGCACCGTACTGCAGCTTCCATTCGCGGACCCGCCGTTGCATTGTCCTGCGGAGACTGTTGGGGTACTGACCGGGATATTTATCCTGCAGCATTTCCAGCAGAGTCGTCGGCATCAGAGCGGGTCTCTCCTTCAGCAGGGGAACAAGCATGCTGTCCCATACGGCTTCAAGAGGGTCTTTGCGCGTCCGCCAGTGACGAGCCCCGGCTTTTGACCACTGATCTTTTTCGATCCGGCGGCCGGAACGGACAGAGATACCGGCCTTCATGGCCGAGATATGCTGGGTTACACCTTTCTTACGCTGAGTCATGTAGTAACTGACCTGAGAAGTATTGAGCGTCACACCATTTCCTGTTGGATCATGTACATGACACTCAGATTACAAAACCGGCCAGAATAATCAGCACCAGGCGGACTGACTTATTGTCGTCTCATACATGGGGAATACTTCCTGTTTCCCTTATTTTTTTATCTAAACTGGCTTACTCACCAACGATAAGCCCCCAGAGCTGCCAGGCCCAAATGTCTATAATACATAAGGACTTTTTAATGGATTCCAAATA
>NZ_JAGTTM010000016.1:0-1464 GCF_020682665.1 Microbacterium tenebrionis
AGCTAAAATCAAATAATTTTAGTGGATGACAAAAAACCCGGCTCAGGCCCTGAGGAATCCCCAGTAATGGGCGGGTAAAAAAGGACGAGCATAGAGTTTTGTGATCTACTGGTTGTGCTAACAATTCAGGGAGATCACCTCTATGCCCGTTCGTTCATTATGCCAGAAGTTTTTCCGTGATGCTCTGGCTCCATTTCATCAGTACCGCCAGCGTGCCATCCTTGACGCCACTGCTGCGCTCAGTCGGGGCGCATCCCTCACCCTTACCAGCATTGGACGCTATCTGCCCGGCAATGCTCAGGTAAAAAACAAGATTAAACGCATCGATCGCCTGCTGGGCAATGATGCTTTACACCGTGATATTCCGGCTATTTTTCATAACATTACCCGGCTTCTGACCCGAGACCTTACGTTGTGCGTCATTGCTGTTGACTGGAGTGGCTATCCCTCTCAGGCATTCCACGTTCTGCGTGCCAGCCTGGTTTGCGACGGGCGTTCTATACCGCTTCTAAGTCAGGTTGTCCCCTCATCCCGGCAGCAACACGCTCAGGTGCATAAGGATTTTCTGAATGCACTTGCAGCAGCCATCTCTCCGGATAAAAAAGTCATCATCATTACTGATGCTGGTTTCCAGAGCGCCTGGTTCCGTCATGTCCGCTCACTGGGCTGGGATTTTATTGGCCGGATACGGGGAAACGTCCAGTTCCGGCTGGCCTGTCTTCCTGAACGATGGTTAAAACTGAAAATGTTGCGAGCCAGCAGTAAAGCAAAATATCTGGGGGCAGGAACGCTGGTCAGGGCTGAATATGGGCGATGTGAGGGCCATTTTTATTTCCATAAAAGAGCATCAAAAGAGAGAAAGAACCAGCGCGCCCGCTGCCGGATCTCACGTTATTCTCAGGAAAAAGCAGGCAGAGAGGCGGCAAAAGAGCCCTGGTTAATCTTCAGCAGCACGAATGAATTTGAGGCCCGAAAAATCATGAAGTTATACAGCAGAAGAATGCAGATAGAGCAAAACTTCCGGGATGAAAAAAGTGAACGCTTTGGTTTTGGTCTCAGAGCCAGCCACAGCCATTCAGCGGGTCGTCTGCTGGTACTGAGCCTGCTGGCAACCCTGGTTACTATAGTGATGTGGCTGTTGGGTTATCATGCTGAAAATAAAGGACTACATCTGAGATATCAGGCGAACAGTCTGAAGTCGAGAAGAGTCATTTCGTATCTGACATTAGCGGAAAATGTCCTGCGGCATTCTCCGCTAATTTTAAGACGAACGGTGCTGAGCACCGTTCTTAACCACCTCGCCAGAGCCTACCGAAGTATGGTGCTGGTTTATTAGCGCTGAGTTTGTGGGGATCCCTCAGGGCGCGGGGCGCTTAACCCCCTTGCAAAACATGGCTGGCAACAAGAGATACTATCAGGCTGTGTGCCTTAATCCTCATGATGCTGCTGGATTAAGGGACACAG
>NZ_JAGTTM010000017.1:0-1423 GCF_020682665.1 Microbacterium tenebrionis
GGTCAAGCCCCAGGAAGTGGTGTAGCGGTCGGTGATCCTTCTGTTGTTGGTGTCGGTTAGGCGCTGAGCTCGAGGACGGTGTCGGTATTCACCTCGTTTCCGTTGTCGGCAACGAGAGTGAGGCGGGACTTGGCGAGGATGTCGAGGCCGAGGTAGCGGCGTCCTTCTGCCCATTCATCGGTTTGCTCGGCGAGGACGGCGCCGACGAGGCGGATGATCGCGTCGCGGTTCGGGAAGATGCCGACGGAGTCGGTGCGGCGGCGGATCTCTCGGTTGAGGCGCTCGTTGGGGTTGTTGGACCAGATCTGCTGCCAGAGCCCTTCGGGGAATCCGGTGAACGCGAGGATGTCCGCTCTCGCGGCGTCGAGGTGCGAGAAGGCGTCGGGGAGCTTGTCGTCGACGTAGTCCAGGAGCCGGTCGAACTGCGCGTTGACACTGTCTGCGTCCGGCTGGTCATAAACCGAGTGCAGCATCGCTTTCACCGCCGGCCACATGCTCTTCGGGGTCACGCTCATCAAGTTCGCGGCGTAATGGGTTCGGCAGCGTTGCCAGACCGCGCCGGGCAGATTCGCCGCGATCGCCTCGACCAGCCCTGCGTGCGCATCGCTGGTGACGAGGCGGACCCCGTTAAGGCCGCGGGCGACGAGGTCGGCGAAGAAGCTGTTCCATGCCGCCCCAGTCTCCGATGTCGCGACCCGTAGGCCGAGGACCTCACGGCGCCCGTCCGCGTTCACGCCGGTCGCGACGAGGACGACAGCGTTGATCACGCGGCCGCCTTCGCGGACCTTCATGGTCAGCGCGTCGGCGGCGACGAACGTGAACGGGCCCGCCTCATCGAGGGGGCGGTGGCGGAACTGGTCGACATGTTCATCGAGGTCCGCGGCCATCCGTGAGACCTGTGACTTCGACAGCGAGTGGATCCCCAACGTCCTGACGAGCTTGTCCATCCGACGCGTCGAGACGCCGGCGAGGTAGCAGTCCGCGACGACAGTGATCAGCGCGGTCTCGGCGCGCTTGCGGCGCTCGAGGAGCCAGTCCGGGAAGTACGTGCCCTGGCGGAGCTTCGGGATCTGAACATCGATTGTGCCGACGCGGGTGTCCAGGTCGCGGTGCCGGTAGCCGTTGCGTTGCGCGACACGGTCCGGGCTGGGCTTGCCCCACTCGGCGCCGGCCACGGCATCCGCGTCGGCGGACAGGAGCGTGTTGATCATGGTCTGCAGCAGCTGCCGCATCAGATCCGGCGACGAATCGGCGAGGGCTTCACCCAACAGGCGGGCAGGGTCGAGAATATGAAGTGCGGTCATCGTGATGATGCCTTTCGAGTGGAGGTAAGAGACTTCTCGAAGGATCACACGGTGGCCGCGCTTACGTCAGGAGCGACGAGCCGGTCACCGAGGGCTACACCACTTTAAGGGGCACTACT
>NZ_JAGTTM010000018.1:0-1358 GCF_020682665.1 Microbacterium tenebrionis
GAGATGACTGTCAGGGTTGGATGAATAGGACCACAGGGATGCTCCATCCTTCCCGGTCAGAGGGACATTTCCGAGTCGCGTTAGCTGCCCAGCACCCACGGTCATCGGTGGATCGGGGCTTAGGCGCTCGCACGGCGGGAACTGATCGGCATCTCACTCCAAGTGATGCCGTCAAGTTCACGACCGCCGGCCTTGGGAGTGCGCCCGCCCCACTGCTTGTGGAAAAAGGGCACCTGAGCGTTCGCGCACATGTCACGGATCTCCCGAACCCACTCGACCTCAAGAGGGCGGGCATGGGGCCCGGACTCACCGCCCGTGATGACCCAGTCGATACCGTCCAGATCCATACCAGTCAGCGGCCCGAGGAGCGGTTCGCAGGACAGGAACCGCACTGCCGCCGGCACCTTCCGAAGGTCATCGATTCGGCCGAGATGCTCCTGGTCCTCAACGCTCACGCCAAGCCAGAGGTTGTCTGGCCAGTCAAGACGATCGGCGATTCGAGGCAAACGGGACGCTCGCTTCGTGAGCACCTGATACGTGTGCTGTGGGGTGTCCGCGATGACATCGAAGACGCGGCGCACGAAATCCAGCGGAACCTTGGCGTGGAAGAGATCGCTCATCGAGTTCACGAAGACGACGCGGCGTCCACTCCATGAGTAGGGCTGTCGCAGCGAACTCTCGTGCAGCGTGATAGCGAATCCCGGCCCCGAGGTGCGCGGGTCACCGTCCGACTGGTACTTCTCAGAGCCCATGGCCTTCAACCGTTTCGCCAACGCCAGCGCATAACAGTTGTCGCATCCGGGTGAGACCTTGTCGCAGCCTGTGGTGGGATTCCACGTCACTTCGGTCCACTCGATCCCCGTCTTCTTGGGCATGGCCACCGCTCCGATACGTGATCTACGTTACGCGATATGCGTAACGGCTATCACGTATGATAACAGCATGGACGGCGTGGACGTGGCAGCGATTCGCGAACTCTCGCGGATAGTTTTTGGGCAGGACTACCGGCTCGAACTGATGTTGGCGATCCGCACGCTTCAGGAGGAAGTCGTCACGTTGGGCGAACTTGCCATTGCTCTACGCGTCCCGGTAAGTAGCTTGCAGAAGCCGTTTCACTCGCTCGTCCGGGCAGGCTTGCTCACTCCGCTCCCGTCGGACGACTCGCGGCGCAAGTTCTATGGCGTGGCCAAGAGCGCTGCATGGGACTGGGCCGAAGAGCTAGCCCAGCGTGTCGAGAGTAGTGCCCCTTAAAGTGGTGTAGCCCTCGGTGACCGGCTCGTCGCTCCTGACGTAAGCGCGGCCACCGTGTGATCCTTCGAGAAGTCTCTTACCTCCACTCGAAAGGCATCATCACGATG
>NZ_JAGTTM010000019.1:0-1353 GCF_020682665.1 Microbacterium tenebrionis
TTGAAGCGCCCTGGCTTTGTTGGAGACTCCTGACTTTGGAAACGAGGATGGGGTCATGGTGTCGAATGAGGGATCTGGGAAGCCGACCATGCGTCGGTATTCGCCGGAGGAGAAGGCCGCAGCGGTCCGGATGGTGCGAATCCTGCGAGCGGAGCTGGGGACCGAGCACGGGACGGTCCAGCGGGTCGCGACGCAGCTTGGATACGGGATCGAGTCCGTCAGGACGTGGGTCAAGCAGGCCGATATCGACGACGGCAACGTGGCTGGCGTGACCACGGCCGAATCGCGGAAGCTGCGGGAGCTGGAGCAAGAGGTCCGTGAGCTTCGTCGGGCTAACGAGATTCTGAAGAGGGCTGCGTCTTTCTTCGGGGCGGAGCTCGACCGCCAACATCGGAAGTAGTCGCGTTCATCGACGCGAACAAGAACGACGTCGTCGAAGGCCGCCGCCTCGGAGTCGAGCCCATCTGCAGCCTGTTGCAGGTGGCTCCGAGCACCTATTACGCCGCGAAAGACCGCGCCCCCTCGGCGCGCGCGGTGAGCGACGCGGTCTTGATGCCTGAGCTGGTCACGCTCTGGAACGCGAACTACTGCGTCTATGGGGTCCGCAAGCTCTGGAAGACCGCCCGCCGCGCCGGGATCGATATCGGCCGGGACCAGACGGGCCGGCTGATGCGGGCTGCCGGCATCGAGGGCGCGATCCGGAGCAAGCGGGTCAAGACGACCCGGCCGGATCCGACGTCGACGCGGCACCCGGACCTCGTGAAACGGGAGTTCACCGCGACCGCGCCGAACAGGCTCTGGGTCACCGATCTGACGTTCGTGCCGACGTGGGCGGGCGTCGCGTATGTCTGCTTCATCATCGACGCGTACTCACGGATGATCGTCGGGTGGCGGTGCGCGTCTCACATGCGCACCGAGATGGTCCTCGACGCGATCGAGATGGCCCGCTGGTCGAGAGGTCGTCACCACGAGGATCTGAGGTGTCACAGCGACGCGGGGTCTCAATTCACGTCGATTCGCTACGGCGAACGACTCGCGGAGATCGGAGCGACGCCGTCGATCGGGACCGTCGGCGACAGCTATGACAACGCCCTGGCCGAGACCGTGAACGGGTACTACAAGACCGAACTCGTCCGTGGACCCGCACGCCCAGGCCCCTGGAAGACCGTCGAGGACCTCGAGCTCGCGACCCTCGGATGGGTGCACTGGCACAACACGCAGCGCCTGCACGGCTACCTCAGCGACGTCCCACCCGCCGAGTTCGAGCAGACGTTCTATGCTGGCCAAACCACCACCGACCACCTGGTGGGAATCAAATAGCGCGAGTCTCCATCAGACCCAGGGCGCTTCAGT